>CAVXZV010000010.1:0-473245 GCA_963766355.1 uncultured Alphaproteobacteria bacterium | reverse complement strand
ATTGATCCCTTCTCGGGTGTGATCGTCTGCTTCCGTTCTCGCCGTGCTGACAGAGTGAAACTGATTTTTTGGGACGGCACAGGTCTCTGCCTTTTTGCCAAGCGGTTGGAGGGCAAGTTCGTGTGGCCCCGCATCGAAGACGGCGTGATGCGTCTGTCGGCGGCGCAGCTTTCTGCGCTGATTGAAGGTCTCGATTGGATGCGCGTACATGTTCGCCGCGTTCCGGCGCCGGAAGCTGTGCAGTGACCTGCGGTGAAGTGAATCGGATGCAAGAAAGCGCGCTACAATCGGCGTATTTTGTGCTTCCCTTCGGGCATGGCATCGCTTGCCGATTCACTTCCTGACGATATTGACGCGCTGCGTGCGTTTGCGCTGGCGGCGGTTGCGGAACGCGATGCCGTGGTCGCCGAGCGCGACAAGCTGGTGGAAATCAACGACCGTCTGCGCCGCCTGTTGCGCAAGGCGCAGGGGTTCGAGGCCAAGAGCGAGCGGCTGGCGAAATTGCCGCCCGATCAGCTGCAGTTGGCGCTGGAGGACATCGAGCAGGCGATTGCCAGGAATGAGGCCATCGAAGAGAAGAAGGCTCCCACCAGTGACCATCGCCGGAAGATCAATCGCGGGGCGCTGCCGGCCCATCTGCCGCACATCCATGAGACGGCCCTGCCCGACAACACGAACTGTCCGTGCTGCGGCAAGCCGATGCATGTCATCGGTGAAGAGACCTCGGAGCGGCTCGACGTTGTCCCGGCACTGTACCGGGTGATCGTCACGCACCGGCCGAAACTGGCCTGCCGTGCCTGCGAAACTATTGTTGAGGCTCCGGCGCCCGAGCACTTGATCAAATCCGGCATTCCGACCGAGAACCTGGTCGCGTCCGTGCTGGTGTCGAAATACGGCTGGCACTTGCCGCTCTACCGCCAGGCCAAGATGCTGCTGTCCCAGGGTATCGAGCTGGATCGCTCGACGCTGGCGTTCTGGGTGGGGTACGCAGCGACGGAGCTTGAGCCGCTTTACGAGCGGCTGAAACAGAACCTTCTGACATCGGCCAAGCTGGCGGTCGACGAAACGCCGGTACCGGTGCTCGATCCCGGCCGCGGCAAAACCAAACAAGGCTGGTTCTGGGTCATGGCCCGCGACGACAGACCATGGAACGGACCCGATCCACCCGCTGTCTTCTATAGCTACGCACCCGGCCGCGGCGGCCAATACCTCAAAGATCTGCTCGAAAACTACCGCGGCATCGTGCAATGCGACGGTTATGCGCCGTACAAGAACTTGCCGGCCGACCGGATCATGATCGCCTTTTGCTGGAGCCACCTTAGGAGGGACTTCTTCGAAATCGCCGAGCGCGGCGATGCGCCGGTTGCCACCGAAGCCGTTGCGTGGATTGCCCAGCTTTATGGGATCGAGGCAAGGATCAGAGGCCGCTGTGCCGATGAACGCCGCGTCGTCCGGCAAGCGGAAACCGCCCCGCGTGTCGCAGAGTTCAGGACCTGGCTTGAGCAACAGCACACACGTCTGCCGGGCCAATCGGACACGGCAAAGATTATCCGCTATGCCTTCCATCATTGGGACGGGCTCATCCGCTTCCTCGACGACGGGCGCATCGAGATGGACACCAACATCGTCGAGCGGAGCATGCGGCCCCAATCTTTGACGAAAAAGAATGCGCTCTTCGCGGGCAACGACGACGGGGGCCGTAGTTGGGCGATCCTGGCTTCGCTGATTGAGTGCTGCAAGTTGGGCGGCATCGATCCTCAAGCCTACCTTGCCGATGTTCTCGCCCGGCTCGTCAATCTGTGGCCCAACGCCCGTCTTGACGAGCTTCTGCCATGGACCTGGGCCGAAAACCTCCGCCCGCAACAACGCGCCGCGTAAATCAACGCAGATCAATCTTCCTGCCAAAGTCAACATCGCCGTCAAAGGGTGCCGGTAAATCGCTCACTCAGTGACGAAGGTCTGCGTGAGTCAAAGCGGCTCTTCGAAGCGATGTTCACAAAGGTCTGAGCTGGCGGACACATACATTTCTGGTCGTGAAAACTCGTCGGCCAAAATCAACCAATCGATTTAGGTATAGGAATAATATCCTGGTGCCCAGAAGAGGACTCGAACCTCCACGCCTTGCAGCGCTAGTACCTGAAACTAGTGCGTCTACCAATTCCGCCATCTGGGCACGGGCTTGGCCCAAGGCCAAGCCTTGGGGCGGCGATGTTTAGGGAGGTGCCCCCTTCAAGTCAACGCGGTCGCCTACCCCGGCCCGGAGCGCTACAATAAGAAGGACTCGACCCCAAAGGACGCCGGCCATGCTCGTCGCCACCACTGAGAACGTTCCCGGATACCGCCGTACCAAGACGCTCGGCCAATGCTTCGGCGTTGTCGTGCGCTCGCGCGGCGTCGGCGGCAATGTCATCGCCGGGCTGCGCTCCATCCTCGGCGGCGAAATCCACGAATACACTCAGCTCTTAGAAGAGACTCGCAAACAGGCGGTCGACCGGCTGGTCAAAAATGCCACCGTGATGGGTGCCAACGCCGTCGTCATGATGCGCTTCGATTCGTCGGAAATCGGCCAATTTATGAGCGAAATCGTCGCTTACGGCACTGCCGTCGTGCTTGAGGCGGAGTAATCACATGCTGCGCAATGTCCTCGTCACAGTGGGCGGAACTCCTGGTCATTATGGGCGCAACCGGATTGTTCAGCGGGTATACCGCGCCGGGCCTGGTGCTGCTGGTGTGGGGCGCCGTCATGGTGTTCGGGATCGTCTACGAACACTATGCCTACAAAAAAATCCTTGACCGCCCGCCAGGCCCCGAATGGACGCGCACCACCGAGCGCTTTGTCGATGAAAAAAGTGGCAAAACGGTCACTGTCTATGTCAAGCCGATTACCGGCGAGCGGGCCTATGTGGCGGAAGAACTTGCGGCGTAACAATTGTCGCGTTTTTGAGGGATACCACCCTGCTTCGAGTTTAGTATAATTCAAGAATACTGGGCGGGCAGCGATGGAATATCCCTTGGTCACGGTCTTCGGCGGATCCGGCTTTGTCGGCCGCCATGCCGTGCAAGCGCTGGCCGAAGCGGGGTATCGAATTCGCGTAGCCGTGCGCCGGCCCAAAGCCGCGAATTTTCTCCAGCCGCTCGGCCAAGTGGGCCAGATCCAAATCGTCAAATGCGACGTGACGGACGCGAAAACGATCGCCGCATCGGTCAAGAACGCGCATGCGGTGATCAATCTTGTCGGGATACAGCGCCAAAGCAGCCGCCAACGCTTCAAAACGCTGCATGTCGAAGCCGCGTCGCGGATCGCCAAAGCCGCCATGGATGCGAACGCGCCGGTGTTCGTGCATGTCTCCGCGCTGGGCGCTTCGCTCACCTCATCGGCGCGCTTCGCTTACACCAAGGCGATGGGAGAAGCGCTGGTGCGCGAAGCGTTTCCTGCGGCAACGATTTTGCGCCCTTCACTGATTTATGGTCCCGAAGACAAATTCTTCAACCGCTTCGCCTGGCTTGCCCGGCTGTCGCCGGTCCTGCCTCTCGGCGGCGATGGGGAAAACAAATGCCAACCGGTCTTTGTCGGCGATGTGGCGCGCGCCATCGTAAAAGCCGTCAAAGACCCTGCCGCAACACGGGGCCGCAGTTACGATTTGGGCGGACCGGGCGTCTACAGCATCAAGGATCTGGTCGGGCTCGTTTTAGAGCAGACCGGGAGAAAGCGGGCGGTCCTTGGCGTTGGGCTAAGCAGGAACAAACGGGACAGCGTCATCCCTCGCGGCGCCCTCTCCTTCGATGATCTCGGCATCACACCCACGACTGTGGAAGCCATCCTTCCGACTTATTTGTGGCGGTTTCGCTCCAAAGAAAAGCTCCGCGGGCGCGCCAAAGCGGTTGCGGCGCATAACCGGGCCCTCGCTTCGACTTGAGCAGTTGGCGCCCAGCCATGCTAAAAGATGTCGATTCCTCGCGAATGCCACTAGGATAGGGCCATGAGCAATCTCGTCACGATCTTCGGCGCATCCGGCTTTGTCGGACGGCACACGGTCCGGCAATTGGCAAAAGACGGCTGGCGCATCCGGGCCGTCTGCCGCCATCCCAATCTCGGCAATTATCTGCAGCCATCGGGAACGGTGGGGCAAATCCGGGTGCAAAAAGGCGATGTGCACGATGACGAATTGGTTGCGGCCGCGCTGGCGGAAGCCGATGCGGTCGTAAATCTCACAGGTGTTCTCTACGGTAGCGGCGAGAACAGTTTCGAAACTCTGCATGTGGATGCGGCCGCGCGCATCGCGCGTCTGGCGCACCAGGCCGGTGTAAAAACTTTGGTCCACATTTCGGCGATCGGCGCGGACAGCAATGCCGAATCCGCTTACGCCGAATCCAAAGGGCGCGGCGAAATCCGGGTTCGCGAGGAATTCCCCGATGCCACGATCCTGCGGCCCTCTTTGGTGTTTGGCCCGGAAGACGAGTTCTTCAACAAATTTGCCTGGCTGGCGCGGTATCTGCCGGTGCTGCCTTTGATCGGCGGCGGGCACACGAGGTTCCAGCCGGTCTATGTCGGCGATGTGGCGACGGCGATTGCCCGCGTGTCCAGAGACGCGGAGACACGCGGCAAAACTTACGAGCTCGGCGGCGCCGCGGTCTATAGCTTTAAAGATTTGATACGGATCATCCTGCGCGAAACCGGGCGCACACGCTTGCTATTGCCTTGGCCCTTTTTCCTGGCGTCGATCAATGCATTTTTTCTTGGTATGCTGCCCAAGCCGCTGTTGACGATGGACCAGGTGCGCCAACTCAAATCCGACAACGTTGTGGCAGACGGCGCGCTGACACTCGCCGATCTTGGCATCACGCCGGATGCGGTTGAGGCCGTGGTGCCGTCTTATCTTTGGCGGTTTCGCGCCAAAGGTCAGTTCGACGAAATCGTAAAGATGGAAGCGGGTTCACCGTAAATTGTTTTTAGTCCGCCCTCCGGGAGAAAAACATCTATGCAATGGCTTGACAAGAAATCACTTTTTCTCCTGACAGTCGCCGCCCTCGCCTTGCTGGGCTTGACGTCAAACAGTGCATTGTCCGCCGATTTGCCGAAAAATGGTAGCGATCCCATTTATCTGGATGCCAAGCAACCCATCGCCGCCCGGGTGGACGATCTCATCTCCCGAATGACCCTTGAGGAAAAAGCTTCGCAGCTCGTGAACCAAGCACGCGCGATTCCCCGGCTTGGTATTCCGGCGTACAACTGGTGGAATGAAGCGCTGCACGGCGTCGCCCGTTCGGGACTGGCGACCGTTTTTCCCGAACCGGTCGGATTGGCCGCGAGCTTCGATCCGGCGCTGATTCACAATATGGCGGTGGTTATCGGCACGGAAGCACGCGTGAAATATAACATCGCCGAACGCCGTAGCCCCGATCACGAAATCTATCAGGGCCTCACCTTCTGGTCGCCCAACATCAATATCTTTCGCGATCCGCGCTGGGGCCGCGGCCAAGAAACCTACGGCGAAGATCCCTTTCTGACCGGCGAGATGGGAAAAGCCTTTGTCACCGGCATGCAGGGAGACGATCCGAAATATTTGCGCACCGTCGCGACCCCCAAACATTATGCGGTGCACAGCGGTCCCGAACCGACACGGCATTCCGTCGATGTTGCCGTCAGCAAACATGACGAGGAAGACACCTACCTACCCGCTTTCCGCGCCGCGATCGTAGATGGCAAAGCGCAATCTGTGATGTGCGCCTATAACAGCATCAACGGTCAGCCCGCTTGCGCCAATGATTTCCTCTTGACGGACACGTTGCGCGGCGCCTGGGATTTCCAAGGCTATGTGGTGTCCGATTGCGATGCGATCGCCGACATCACCGATGGTCTCGGCATGTTCATGACCCACGGCCATCATTACACGAAGACACTTGCGGAGGCGGCGGCGGTTTCGATGAAGCACGGCGTCGACAACGACTGCGCCGATTTCTCCACGCCGGTCGATGACAGTTTCGACTACCAGCGTTACATCGACGCTGTGAAGCAGGGTTTGCTGCCCGAAAAAGATATGGACGCCACGCTGAGGCGCCTCTTCACGGCTCGCATGAAGCTCGGCATGTTCGATCCGCCGCAGATGGTGAAATACACGCAGGTACCGGATTCCGAACTGGATTCCGGCGCGAACCGTCAACTCGCGCTGCAGGCTGCGCGCGAGACGATGGTGCTGTTAAAGAACAATGGCGTCCTGCCGCTCCAGACCGGCAAGGTGAAAACGATTGCCGTGGTGGGACCGCTGGCCGATCAGACCAACGTCCTTTACGGCAATTACAATGGCTTCCCTTCCAAGACCGTGACGGCGCTCGACGGCATCAAGAAGCAGTTTCCCAATGCGAAAATAACGTTTGAGCCAGGCACCAACTTCCTCTTGCCGGTCGGCCCCATTGCATCTCAGTACCTGACGACAGATGACGGGCAGCAAGGCCTTAAGGCGGAGTTCTTCGACAATGCGGATTATTCCGGCACTCCAATCCTCAACCGCGTCGATGCCACGGTCGATTACGATCTGGACCGGCGCGCGTCGCTGCCGAAGGCGGAGAAATTCTGGGTGCGCTGGAGCGGTTTCCTCACACCCGAGACGACGAACATCTACAAGATAGGGCTCGACAGCCGGGGCGGGCGGTTGTGGATCGATGGCAAGCTTGTCGTGGATATCAGCAATCCCCGTCAGAAGGCGCCCAAGACGGCCGTGCTCCGGCTCGAAGCCGGACACAAATATCCAGTGAAAATCGAACGCGATCTGAGCCGCGGGTTGTCGATCAAATTCGATTGGGGCAAGCAGATCGACAAGCCGCTGCCGCGCGCCATCGCCGCCGCCAAACATGCCGATATCGTGATAGCGGTCGTCGGCATCACCTCGCAGCTCGAAGGCGAAGAGATGAACGTGGACGTCCCTGGCTTCGCGGGCGGCGACCGCACCAGTCTCGATCTTCCGAAGGATGAGGAAGATCTGCTGAAGGCGATGAAGAAAACCGGTAAGCCGTTTGTCGTGGTACTGATGAACGGCAGTGCGCTGTCGGTAAACTGGGCCGCCAAGAATGCGTCTGCCATTATCGACGCCTGGTATTCGGGCGAGGAAGGAGGCACGGCAATCGCGGAAACCTTGTCGGGTGCCAACAATCCCGCAGGGCGCCTGCCGGTGACGTTCTACACCGGCGTCGGCCAATTGCCGCCGTTCGAAGACTATTCGCTGAAGGGGCGAACCTACCGTTATTTCGCAGGCAAGCCGCTTTATCCCTTCGGTTACGGTCTCAGCTATACGAAGTTTGCCTATAGCGGATTGAAACTCTCCGCACCGGTGTTGAACGCCGGTGATACGCTCGGTGTCGATGTCGATGTAAAGAATGTCGGCAAACGCAGCGGCGATGAAGTCGCCGAATTGTACCTTGCATTCCCGAAAGTGCCGGGCACACCGATCCGCGCCCTGCGCGGCATCAAGCGTGTACGCCTGAATGCCGACGAAACGCAGCATCTGCATTTTGATCTTGGGCCGCGCGATTTGCGGTCGGTGACGGAAGCCGGCGACAATGTTGTCCAGCACGGCGCGTATGGCTTAAGTGTTGGGGGCGGCCAGCGTGGAACGACCAAAGCAATCGCCGGAACCGGATTCATGATCGACGGCGATCTGAAATTGCCGGAATAAAGCATTTCACCTCCCCCATGTGGGGAGGTCGGCGAACGAAGTGAGCCGGGTGGGGGGCAACCGTCAAATGTGGCCCCCCACCCGGTCCGTCTTCGCTGCGCTGCGCCGGATCGACCTCCCCACCAAGGGGAGGTTAAATATCGCTATGAAATCATCAGATAGGCGAAAAGCCCCACTCCGGCCAACAGCCGGTACCAGCCGAATGGCTTGAGGCCGTACCGGCCGATAAAGGCGATAAACGCCTTCACCACAAAATATGCGACGACAAACGACACCACGAAGCCGATGGCGATGTCCTCAGAAGCCGCGGCCGTCATCAGCGACCATTTCTTGTACATCTCGAACACCGTGGCGCCGAACATCGTCGGCACCGCAAGATAAAACGTGAAAGCCGCGGCGGATTTGCGCTCAACACCAAGCAGCTCCGCTCCTAGAATGGTTGCGCCCGAGCGCGAAACGCCGGGAAGTATCGCCAGGCACTGGCAGAACCCGATCTGTACGGCCTTCCAGAACGGAAGATGGTCGCCGTCGAGATGACGCGGTTTGGGCGCAATGCGTTCCAATACGAGGATCAGCACACCACCCAGAATCCAAGTGGTAGCGATCACCGGCAGCGCAAAAGTCGGCTGCAAGAGATAGCCATTGATATATTTGATCAGCGCCGCACCGATGACCGCAGCCGGTACAAAAGCGGCAAGCACATTGATCGCGAACTGCCGCGCCTCTGGCGAGGTCGGCAGACCGACCAGCACATCCCAGAATTTGCGCCAATAGACGGCGACCACAGACAAGATCGCACCAAGCTGGATGATGATGGTAAAGGCTTCCCATTTGTCGTCAGGCAAACCCATCAGATGCTCAGCGACCAGCAAGTGTCCCGTAGAGGAAACGGGAAGAAACTCAGTCAAGCCTTCGACGATCCCGAGCAGGATCGAATTGATTATGTCCGACATGGAAATCCTTGAGTGCGGCGGGAACTGAAAACCACTCCTAGCATGCCAGAAGCCCTAGTCTCGTGAAATTTCATTATGGCATATATACTGACATACCTGTCGGGGTGCGACGTGCCAATTTGATAGGCAGCCTGCTTAACTCCCAAAATATAAGACATAATTGTTGTCTTATTGCCACATTTTTCCTGGATTCTGCCGCAAACTTCCCATACGCAACTGAGCATGGCTGAGAAAATGCTCAAGTTCACAGGTTTGGAACGCCGGACGCCGGAGAAGCGGCTTCCGGAGACGCGCAAGCTCGATTTCCATGAGATTTATGCCGAATACATCGCCGAGAAAGCTGCCGAACAGGCCTCGCGCTGCTCGCAATGCGGCGTGCCGTTCTGCCAGGTGCATTGTCCGCTTTCCAACAACATTCCCGACTGGCTCAAGCTGACAGCGGAGGGTCGGCTCGAAGAAGCCTATGAGCTGTCGCAGGCCACCAACAACATGCCGGAGATTTGCGGACGCATTTGCCCGCAGGATCGCCTTTGCGAAGGCAATTGCGTCATCGAACAATCCGGTCACGGCACCGTGACGATCGGCGCGGTCGAGAAATACATTAGCGATACGGCTTGGGAAAATGGCTGGGTGTCCCCGCTGGTGGCGCGCCGGCAGCGGCGCGAATCCGTCGGCATTGTGGGGGCCGGTCCAGCAGGCCTGGCGGCCGCCGAGGAGCTTCGCCGCACGGGGTATCGCGTCACGATTTATGACCGCCATGATCGCGCCGGCGGCTTGCTGATCTATGGCATTCCGAATTTCAAACTCGAGAAAGATGTTGTGGCGAGGCGTGTCAAGCGGCTTGCCGAAGGCGGCATCGACTTCGAGCTCAGCTACGAAGTCGGCCGCGATGCGTCGCTGGAAGAATTGCGCCAGCGCCACGATGCCGTGTTCATCGCCACCGGTGTCTACAAAGCGCGCGAGATCGAAGCGCCTGGCATAGGCCTCGGCCGCATCGTGCCGGCGTTGGAGTATCTCATCACTTCCAATCGCAAGGGCCTGGGCGATGCCGTGCCGGAATTCGACTGCGGCAAGCTCGATGCAAGCGGCAAAGATGTCGTCGTGATCGGCGGCGGCGACACCGCCATGGACTGCGTGCGCACGGCCATGCGTCAGGGCGCGAAATCCGTTTCCTGTTTGTATCGCCGCGACCGCGAAAACATGCCGGGGAGTCTGCGCGAAGTGACCAATGCCGAAGAAGAAGGCGTCGATTTCAAATGGCTGACATTACCCAAGGGCTTCTTGGGCAGTGCGGATATTGAAGGCGTGCGCATCTCGCCGATGCGGCTCGGTCTGCCAGACGCAACGGGACGCAAATCGCCGGAGGAAATCAAAGGCGCGGATTTCACACTGAAGGCCGATCTGGCGATCAAGGCGCTGGGCTTCGATCCCGAAGACCTGCCCAAAATGTTCTCTGCGCCCGATTTATCGGTGACCAAATGGGGCACGCTTCGCGTGAAACCATCCACCATGATGACGAGCATCGACGGCGTGTTCGCCGGCGGCGACATCGTGCGCGGTGCCTCGCTGGTCGTCTGGGCAATCCGCGATGGGCGCGACGCCGCAGCCGCCATTCACACCTATATCCAAACCAAGGCCGACGTGCCGCAGGCGGCGGAGTGACGATGATGACGACGAGTTTTGTATCGATACATCCCCCCACCCCGACATGCTCGCGTTCGCTCGCATGTCTTCCCTCCCCGCGTTGGGGGAGGGAAGTTTTCGTGATTATCCCTCTCACCTCCCCCTACGCGGGGAGGTCGGAGCGCGTAGCGCTCCGGGTGGGGGGCTAGATGTCGAAAGAAACCGCCGCATCCGAAATTACCCGCTTCATCGCCAACGCGAAATTGCTTGAAGAGAACCACGCTTACGCCCCCGATCAGGAACATGACGCCTGCGGCGTCGGCCTGGTCGCGGCCATCGACGGCAAGCCGCGGCGCGAAGTCGTGGTGCGCGCGATCGAGGCGTTGAAAGCGGTCTGGCATCGCGGGGCCGTCGATGCAGACGGCAAAACCGGCGATGGCGCCGGAATCCATATTTCTGTGCCGCAAGATTTCTTTCGGGCACAGGTCGAACAGACCGGCCATAAATTGCGTTCCGGCCGTATCGCGGTGGGGCAGATTTTCCTGCCGCGTACGGATTACGTGGCGCAAGAAACTTGCCGCACCATTGTCGAAGCCGAGATCCTGCGCTCGGGCTTTTATCTCTATGGCTGGCGCCAAGTGCCGGTGAATATCTCGATCATCGGCGAGAAAGCCAACGCCACGCGCCCGGAAATCGAGCAGATCATGTTCGACGCGGGCGACAGCGAAGATCTCGAAACGCTGGACCGCAGGCTTTATCTCTGCCGGCGGCGCATCGAGAAAGGCGTTCGCGCCGCCGCCATCCAGGATTTCTATGTTTGCTCGCTGTCGACGCGCTCGCTGATCTACAAGGGCATGTTCCTGGCGGAACAACTCTCCAACTTCTATCCCGACCTGCAGGACGAACGGTTCGTTTCGGCCTTTGCGATCTTCCATCAACGCTATTCGACTAACACATTCCCGACTTGGCGGTTGGCGCAGCCCTTCCGCATGTTGGCGCATAACGGCGAGATCAATACGCTGAAAGGCAACGCCAATTGGATGAAGAACCATGAGGTCAAAATGGCCTCGGAGCTCTTCGGCACGGCGGGCGAAGACGTCAAACCGATCATCCAGCCGGGCGGCTCGGACTCGGCCGCGCTGGATTCGGTGTTCGAAGTGCTGGTGCGCGCCGGGCGCACCGCGCCCCTGGCGAAGAACTTTTCTCATTCCCGAAGCTTGGTCGAAGCAAGCCTCGTCGATGCCCGACAGCCACCGCGCCATGTATGCCTATGCCAATGCGGTCATGGAACCATGGGATGGCCCGGCGGCGATCGCCGCCACCGACGGCCGCTGGGTGATCGCTGGCATGGATCGCAATGGGCTGAGGCCACAGCGCTATGCCTTGACCGAAGACGGCTTGCTGTTCGTCGGGTCGGAAACCGGCATGGTCGTGCTCGACGAATCCAAGATCAAACGCAAGGGCCGCGTCGGTCCGGGGCAAATGATTGCGCTCGATCTGGGGGAAGGGAAATTCTACGAAGACCGCGCGATCAAAGATCGCTTGGCCGGCGAATATCCTTATGAGGCCTGGATAAAGAAAGTCGTCGATCTGCAGCCAATTATTGGGCCGGGCGATGAGCCTCGGCTGTTCTCCGATCGCAACGCGCTGCGCCGGCGTCAAATGGCGGCTGGCTTCACGACCGAAGATCTCGAGCTGATCCTTCATCCGATGATCGAAGACGGCAAGGAGCCGGTCGGCTCCATGGGCGACGACACGCCGCTTGCCGTGCTGTCGGACAAATACCGTCCGCTATCGCATTACTTCCGGCAGAATTTCAGCCAAGTGACCAATCCGCCGATCGATCCGCTGCGCGAAGAGCGCGTGATGAGCTTGAAAACGCGGTTTCGCAATCTCGGCAACGTGCTGGTGCAAGACGAGAAACAGACGGAAGTCTATGTCCTCGAAAGCCCGGTGATTTCGACCGGCATGTTCGCCCGCATGAAGGATCATCTGGAAGGCCGTTTCTACGAAATCGATTGTGTCTTCGCGGTGGGCGAGAACGGCCCCAAAGACGGCGCGCTGCAAATTGCCATCGAGCGCATCCGCGCCGAAGCCGAAGAGGCAGTTCTACAGGGTTACAATCATCTCATTCTAACCGACGAGCGGATTTCCGCCGACCTCGCCCCGGTGCCGATGATCCTGGCGACGGGCGCCGTGCATTCGCATCTGGTGCGGCGCGGTTTGCGTACCTACACCTCGATCAATGTGCGGTCTGCGGAATGCATGGACACGCATTACTTCGCGGTGCTGATCGGCGTGGGCGCCACCACCGTCAATGCCTATCTGGCGCAGGAATGCATTGCCGATCGCCACGCCCGCGGGTTGTTCGGCAAGCTGTCGCTGGGTGAATGCGTCAAGCGCTATCTGGATTCGATGAGCGCCGGTTTGCTCAAGATCATGTCCAAGATGGGTATCTCGGTGATCTCCTCTTACCGTGGCGCGTATCTCTTCGAGGCTGTGGGTTTATCGCGTTCGATGGTCGCCGATATTTTGCCCGGCATGCCCAGTCGTATCTCCGGCATCGGACTTTCCGGCATCGCCAAGAAAATCGCCCGTCTGCACGCCCGTGCTTTTGACGAGGACGCGGTGGCGCTGCCCATCGGCGGATTCTACAAAGCGCGCCAAGGCGGCGAAACGCACGCCAATAGCGCCACGTTGATTCACTTGCTGCAATCGGCTGTCACCAGCGAATCCTACACGACGTACAAGCGCTATTCCGACGGCGTGAAGGCGACGCCGGCGGTTTCGTTGCGGCATCTTATGGATTTCCGTTTCGCCACGACACCGGTACCGGTGGAGGAAGTGGAGTCGATCACCGAAATCCGCAAACGCTTTGTGACGCCCGGCATGAGCCTCGGCGCGCTCGGCCCGGAAGCGCATGAGGCGCTCAACATCGCCATGAACCGCATTGGCGCGAAATCCGATTCCGGCGAAGGCGGCGAAGACCCAGTGCGCTTCAAACCCAAACCAAATGGCGACAACGCCAACTCGGCGATTAAGCAAGTGGCTTCGGGTCGCTTCGGCGTGACCGCGGAATACCTAAATCAGTGCCGCGAACTGGAGATCAAAATCGCTCAAGGCGCCAAGCCCGGCGAAGGCGGCCAGCTGCCCGGCTTCAAAGTCACCGAGATGATCGCCAAGTTGCGCCACTCCACACCCGGCGTGATGCTGATTTCACCGCCGCCGCATCACGACATCTACTCGATCGAAGATTTGGCGCAGTTGATCTACGATCTGAAACAGATCAATCCGCAAGTGCGCGTGTGCGTGAAGCTGGTGGCGGCAACCGGCATCGGCACTATCGCGGCGGGCGTAGCGAAAGCCAAAGCCGACGTTATTCTGATCTCGGGCCACAATGGCGGCACTGGCGCTTCGCCGCAATCCTCGATCAAATATGCCGGCGTGCCCTGGGAGATGGGCCTGACGGAAGCCAATCAAATCCTGACGCTCAACAATCTTCGCCACCGTGTGACTTTGCGTACTGATGGCGGTTTGCGAACCGGGCGCGACATCGTCATGGCGGCGATGATGGGCGCGGAGGAATTCGGCATCGGTACCATGGCGTTGGTCGCCATGGGTTGCATCATGGTGCGCCAATGCCATTCGAATACCTGCCCCGTGGGCGTTTGCACGCAGGACGAAAAACTACGTGCGAAATTCGCCGGCACGCCGGAGAAGGTCATCAACCTGCTCAGCTTCATCGCCGAAGAAGTGCGCGAAATTTTGGCGTCGCTCGGTTTCCGCAAGCTGGAAGAGGTAATCGGGCGCACCGATCTGCTGACCCAGATCAGCCGCGGCGCCGAAGAACTCGACGACCTCGATCTCAATCCGCTGCTGGTGCAGGCCGATCCGGGCAATTACGCGCGCTACTCCACGCAGAAGGGACGCAACGAAGTTCCCGACACGCTGGATGCCCTGATTGAAAAAGACGCACATGCCCTGCTCGACCACGGCGAAAAGATGCAACTCACCTATACGGTGCGCAACACGATGCGCAGTATCGGCGCGCGTATGTCCTCGCACATCGTGCGCAAATTCGGCATGACCGGATTGCCGCCGGGACATTTGACGCTGCGTCTGCGCGGCTCCTGCGGCCAATCTCTAGGCGCCTTTGCCGTGCAAGGCTTGAAGATCGAAGTCTTCGGCGATTCCAACGACTATGTCGGCAAAGGGTTGTCGGGCGCGACGATCAGCTTGCGGCCGATGACCTCGGTCAGCTTCGTGGCGCGCGACAACACCATCATCGGCAACACGGTCCTCTACGGCGCGACGGCGGGCAAGCTGTTTGCCGCGGGGCAAGCCGGCGAGCGTTTCGCCGTGCGCAATTCCGGCGCCACTGCTGTGGTGGAAGGCTGCGGGTCGAACGGCTGCGAATATATGACGGGCGGCATGGTCGCGATTTTGGGCGCGGTCGGCGATAATTTCGCGGCGGGCATGACCGGCGGAATGGCCTTTGTCTACGACGCGGATCAAAAGTTCTCCGAACATCTCAACCCCGACAGTGTGATTTGGCAGCGCGTCGAAACCGCCCATTACCAAGATGTGCTGCGGAGCATGATAGAGGAACATCGCGCGGAAACCGGATCGGTCTGGGCGAGCGAGCTTTTGGCGGAATGGGACGTCCAGCTGCCGCGCTTCTGGCAGATCGTGCCGAAGGAAATGCTGACGCGTCTGGCGCATCCGCTGAAGGTTGAGCGAGGCGTGGCGGCGGAATAGGCGTCAGTTCGTCTTGGCGAGCGCCTTCTGGAACGCTTCGATACGAGCGTCGGCCTTCGCCTTTTGCTCCGGGGTTAGCGGCGGATCTTTGTCAGCCAGATAGTATAAAATTCTTCCATCCACCATCTCCAACGTCGCTGCGCGCCGAGGGTGTCCCGTGCCCGTATCCATAATGTATAAGGCATAACCGGAACGCAGCACCTTGTAGTCGTCCGTTAAGAAGCCTGTTTGAGGGGTGATAGCGGTGTGACGGCCTCACGGATCGCTGCAAGGATCAGATACAAAACAAGCCTCAGCCATTTGAGTATGAGACGGAGATTGTGGCCGACGGCGCTGAGCACGGCGTTGGTGTGATCGCCGTGGCGGCCCTTGAGATAATTGCGGCCAAGGTGGCCATCGCTCTTCATGTGTCCGATCACCGGCTCGATGGCCGAGCGGCGCCGAAGTTCGCGTTTGATGGCGCCGAAGACGCCGCGCTTCTGTCCGGAGGTGAAGACCCGAAGTGGCTTTGGGGCATTGTGTCCGCGATAGCCTTTGTCGACGTAGGCCCGCTCGATCTCGCGTCCGGTGAGTTGCTGCGTTTCCTCAATCACTTTGCCCAGCGTGTGGCCGTCATAAGGATTGCCGGGTAGCGCCTTGGCGTGGAGGACAAACTGACCGCCCTTGCAGCGGCGGTTGGTGGTGGTAACGGAGACCTTGACGCCGAACTCATAAGGCTTGTGAGCTTTGCCCTTGCCGATGCACTCGGTCTCCGGCGCATGCCAGGAGTAAATCTTACGGCCGCGCTGGTTGTGATTTTGCCAGCGGATTTTGAGGGCCTTGTCGAGCGGCTCGGCAAAGAACTCCTGCAGCCTATCGTTGCCTTCGATCTTACGCCGGACATCGCGGATCAACCGGCCCAGCCGGGTGCGCAGGAACCTCAATTCCCGGTTGGCGCGTTTGAACTGCTTGGCATGGATGTACCGGCCCGCCATCAGCGCCGCCCGCTTGGCCAGCCGCGCATAGGATTGCCTGAGCTTCAGCCCCTGCGCCTTGGCCAGGGCGCCGAGCTTTTCGATCGCCGTCAGCATCAGCTTGGCGTCGGTGGGATGCGTCACGTTCTTGGGCTGCACCGTCGTATCGACCGTGATCCGCGCCAGATCGTTCGTCTTCAAGGCGCCGCTCGCATGCGCCACCCGCAGGCTCTCGGCCAAGAGCGCGTCCAGCCTGCCGCCGATGCGCTTGCGCCAATGGCTCATCCCGGAGCGCTCATGAGGGAACTCGTGGGCGAAGAACTCCTCCCCGGTGAAGTATTGAAAGTACGGATCGTAGACCCAGCGCGCGCAAACTTCTTCGTCCGACAACCCGTGAATGTGCTTCAAGAGCAGAAGCCCGACCATGAAGCGGGTGGTCAGACCGGGCCGGCCGTCCTCGCTGAAGCAGCCTGACAACTCCACGTCGATCCACGCCCAATCAATCGTGCCCGCCAAACGGACAAGCTCGTGCTTGAGATTGATGATCTGATCGAGCCGCGCCCGGAACATGTCCTGAGCGCCCGTCCATTCCTGTTTGCCTGGCCGCATCGATGTCCTCCCGATGCGCTCAAAGAATCATAGATCGAGGCCCGACGGAATCCGCAAAATGCTCCTCGAAATTGCAAGCTTTCGTGTTCCCATCCTGCCAAACCCTGCAAAACCGATTACTTGCTCAAGCCCTCAAAATGCCGTCGTACCAACACGTTCCGCGTTCTTCACAGGCGACCTTGTAGTCGTTGAGCGCGGGGACGATGTCTAGCCGCTTGCATGCAACCTCGGCGACACTTCCGCCTGCGGGCACAGGCACATGGATCACATTTTCCGTTTCAGTTTCCAGGATCACACGTGGTGCATCGTCGCTTGTAACGTATTTCTCGTCTGCCGATCTTTTGATGATTGCTCTGCACTCCTCCATATGCCCAGCCAGAATGCGGGCCGAATAGCCGCCCATACCCGGACTATCCATATCCACGGATTGGATGTGCCCCTTAGACAGACTCCATGTTTTGCCATCCGTGGTTTCAACGAAAATATCCGTGGCATAGTTGAGGCCAGCAAAGACTTGCGTCTCCACGGGTGTCAACGAAACCAAATGTGTCCACATCAGCCCCGCTTCAGAGAAACCGTCGGCAGGAGCCTTTGGTCGCGGAATCAGACCGCAGCTTTGCGCTAGCAGTTTGCTGAAAAAATCTGGATTTGACGCTCCTGCGCCTTTGGCTGGCGGAACGGTGTGCTGCGGATTTGGTTTTTGACGGTGCTATTGGGGATTGGCGGGCAGGCTCGTCCTCAAGCGGCGATCAATTTTGGGATACGGACGAGATTGTAAGCGATGAGATTGAGCAGGAAGTCGGCGGCGACGCGGCGGATGCCGCGATGCTTGGTTTTGCGCATGGTGCCGTGCTGCTTGCCCCAGCCGAAGATGCACTCGATCATCGCCCGGCGTGATTGCGACATGGCGTAGCCGATATGGCGGACGGTTCGCCCGTCGATGGCGCTTTTGCGCCGCTTGCCGGTTTTGGTCACGGCGTCGTTCTGCGTCACATGCGGCGTGACGGCGATGGCGCGAAGGTTGGCCACATGATCGGCGGTGTCATAGGCCTTGTCCTCGCCCGCCGTGATACGGCGGGCCATCTCTTTGCTCTTAGCTGCAAACATTTTTTCCGACGCTCGCCGCTCGGCCGTGCCATTGGCTTGCGTCACCATCCCGGCCACTGCCAGGCCATGGCGGTTCTCCATGATGGCATGGCCCATATAGCTGAGCTTCGCCTCTCGCCCCAACGCCTTGCGGTAGAGCCGGCTGTTTGGGTCGGTGACGCTGGCATGAGTGTCGTTCTTGCGCTTCTGACCGTGGAAGTTCGAGCCGTCGCCGTCATCGCTGCCGTCCTTGGGGCGAAAGCTCTTCTGCGAAGCCCAAGCCTCGATCAGCGTCCCGTCCGCCGAAAAATGCTCGTCCGACAATAGCGGCTTCACTTCGGGATGGTTCAATAGCTTGATCATGAACTTCTCGAAGGCTTCCCCGCCCAGCAGCCTGTCGCGGTTCTTGGTGAAGCTCGTCGGGTCCCACACCGGATCGTCCGGCGAGAGCCCCACGAACCAGCGGTACAGAAGGTTGTAGTCCAGTTGCTCCATCAATTGCCGTTCCGAACGGATGCCATAGAGTGCCTGGAGCAGCAGGGCGCTCAGCAATTGTTCCGGCGGGATCGACGGGCGGCCTTCCTTCGCATAGAGCCGCGAAAAGCTTCGGTTCAGTTCCTTCAGAACGTCCCGCACAAGCTCGCGTATCTTCCGCAGAGGGTGAGCCGCCGGAACCCGCGTCTCCGGCGAGACATATGAAAACAACCCGCCTTGATCCTGAAACCGCCCGCGCATTTTTGCCGATCCAACAGCCTCGCGACCAGTGAATCACGTCAAATCGCCAACAGCGAGGGGTTTTTCAGCAAACTGCTAGCGCATCCTTATGTAGGATCGTCGTTCCATCGGCCGAAATCGTATAGCGAATAGCACCACCCATGATAACGAGGGAGGAATCAGTGGTCGCAGGGATTTCCCAAACCAGCCAACCATCGCCTTGCGGATCGCGAAGCGCAATCGTGTTGACACGTCCGGTACATTTGGCGCCCGCGTCCGCAACCGCCAATCGACGCGCCTTTTGCTGGGCCAGTTCCTCTGGCAGCAGCGTTTTGTCTTGTGGCTCCGCCAGAACAGGAGAGCCGCTCATGGGAAATGCGATGTCATAGAATCGCTCAGGCCCGTTCTTGCCGTTCCGTATAAAGCGAACGACGTCACCGTCGCTCCCTTTGACCACGATCCAGCCGCCCAGGCCCTGTTCGACGAGTTCCGATTGCTTATGGGCAGCAAATAGTATGTCGGTTGCCTTCCACGCTTCCTGATCTTGCGTATACATTTGCTGGCCGAGCTTCTCGATGGTCGGAATGTCGAACTCGCGGATCGGCGCCGGAGCATCGTCCGCCGAAACAGCCATTGCCATAATAACAAATGTCGAAAGCCCGGCGGCCAATGCCGCCAAATGTCCCCGCCCCATGCCCCCTCCGTGCACCCGTTCAAAACCCAAGGTGTCTAAGGGAATTCTACCACGTCCCGCGCGCACCGGCGACCATGCGACAATCGCACCATGCTCCTGGGCTTGTCACCGGTACGCGCCGAGCCTAGATACCCCATAGGGGTATATGACGATGAAACATGATTCCAAACTTCTGACCCACCTGCGCCGCATCGAAGGCCAAGTGCGCGGTGTGGCCCGCATGGTCGAAGAAGAGCGCTACTGCATCGATATCCTAAATCAGACCATGGCGATCAAAGCGGCGCTCGGCCGCGTCGAGCAGGAAGTGCTCAAAGACCACGCCGCCCATTGCATCCGCCAAGCCGTCGAGAGCGGCGATGCCAAGAACCAGGCGAAGAAATTTGCCGAACTTGTGGAGTTGATCAGCCGTGGAAAATAACACTGTCGCGCCCGTCAAGGTTTTCGACCCCGTCTGCGGGATGACGCCAGACCCCGATGCCGCGCGCGCCAAAGGAAATGTCTTCTCGCGCAACGGCAAGGAATTTTTCTTCTGCTCGGCCGGGTGCACAACGAAGTTCGAGAACGATCCGGAAAAGTTTCTCGGTCATGATCCGGTCTGCAAAATGACGCCCAACAAGTTCCTGGCGCGTTCGAAAGGTAATGTGCTCATTCATCAAGGTATGGAGTATTTTTTCTGCTGTACCGGCTGCAAAACAAAGTTTGAGGCGGACCCTACCAAATATCTTTCCTCCCCCGTTCACGGGGGAGGTGGTCGTGAAGCGACCGGAGGGGGGGGCCCCTCGGCGGCATCGCCGCCACTCCCCCCGGCTCCGCCAAGAGGCTACGCCGCGGCAAGTGCGACACGCTTGGCCCGCCGAAGCTTTAGCGAAGGCGGCCGTATACGGGGGGAGAAAAACATTGGGGGCTGATGTCCTCTACATCTGCCCGATGCATTCCCAAATCAAGCAAATTGGCCCGGGCGATTGCCCGATCTGCGGCATGGCGCTGGAGCCGCTGGATCCAGGTGCGGCACAAGACGACGGCGAATACCGCGACATGCTCCGCCGCTTTTGTGTGTCGGCAATCCTCAGCGCGCCCATCGTTGCCATCTCGATGCTGAACGAAAGCGGTATTTTCGACGGCTGGCTGCCGCCACTGTGGCGCGGCGTGATCGAGACCATGCTGGCGATTCCGGTGGTGTTCTGGGCAGGGTGGCCGCTTCTAATCCGCGGATGGAAAGGTGCGATTTCCGGTCACGCCAACATGTTCACTTTAATCGGATTGGGCGTCGCCGTCGCATTCGGCTACAGCCTTATTGCACTTCTGTTTCCAGGTGCGGTTCCGGCCGCCTATCAAATGTCGGGAGGGGCGCCGCCGCTTTACTTCGAAGCCGCTGCTGTGATCGTCACCCTCGTTTTGCTGGGGCAGGTTTTCGAATTGCGCGCAAGAGCACACACTGGCAAGGCCGTGCGCGCCTTGCTCGACCTCTCGCCCAAGACGGCGCAGCGGCGAACGGCGCACGGGATCGAAGAAGTGCCGCTCTACGACGTCAAGGTGGGCGACGCGTTGCAAGTGCGGCCCGGCGATTGTGTGCCGGTCGACGGCGTGGTGATCGAAGGCGAAAGCGCTATCGACGAATCCATGCTCACCGGCGAATCCATTCCCGTTTCGAAAGCGACGGGAGATGCCGTCACCGGTGGAACGCTTAATGGTCTGGGCGCCATTGTCATCCGCGCGACGCGGGTGGGTGCCGACACGATGCTGGCAAAAATCGTTGCCCTGGTTGCTGAAGCGCAGAGGAGCCGCGCGCCGACCCAACGCTTGGCCGACAAGGTCGCGGCCTGGTTCGTTCCCGCCGTTGTCAGTGCTGCTATTGTCGCTTTCGTCGTTTGGATCGTTGTCGGCCCAGCCTTCGATTACGCGCTGCTCGCGGCGATCTCGGTGCTCATCATCGCATGCCCTTGCGCGCTGGGTCTCGCGACACCGATGTCCGTGATGGTCGCGGTCGGCAAAGGCGCGCAAAATGGCGTGCTGGTCCGCAATGCGGCATCGCTCGAAGCATTCGCCCATGCCGATATGCTTGTCATCGACAAGACCGGAACCATCACCGAAGGAAAGCCCAAACTCTCCGCCGTACAAGCTTCAGTCGGCGCCAACGAAGATGAAGTTCTCATCATCGCCGCCGCGCTGGAGAACAAAAGCGCCCATCCCCTCGCCTATGCCATCGTACAGAGTGCCAAAGAGAAAACGCTGGCGTTGCCGGACGTGGCGGACTTCGCCAGCGTCACCGGGCAAGGCTTGCGCGGCACAATTGCAGGCGAGCCGGTTCTCATAGGCCGCGCTGAGTTCTTGCAAGCCGAAGGCGCCGATCCCACCGCGCTGGCGGTCGAAGCGGAGAAACTGCGGAGCGGGGGCGCGACAGTGATGTTTGTGGCGCGCACGGGAAAAACCGTCGGTCTGGTGGCGGCGAAGGATCCACTGAAAACAAACGCACGCCAATTGCTCGCCGCGCTGCAGAAAGACGGCCTCGAAATCACGATGGCGACTGGCGACGCCGAAGCTACGGCGCGGGTCATTGCGCAGGAAGCGGGCCTCAGCAAATCTGCCGCCGGATTGACGCCACAGGGCAAGACCGACCTCGTCAAGCGGTTGAAGCACGAGGGCCATATCGTCGCCTTCGCCGGCGATGGCGTAAACGATGCGCCTGCGCTCGCCGCTGCCGACGTGTCCATTGCCATGGGCACCGGCTCCGATGCAGCCATCGAAGCGGCCGGGCTGACACTGCTCAAAGGCGATCTGGCGGCGCTGCTCAGGGCGCGCAAGCTCGCGCGCGCCACATTGCGCAATATGAAGCAGAACCTGTTCTTTGCCTTCGTCTACAATGCGTTGGGCATCCCGCTGGCGGCCGGTATTTTGTACCCGTTCACCGGTTGGCTGCTGTCGCCGATGATCGCGGCCGCGGCGATGAGCGTGAGTTCGGTTTCGGTCATCGCCAATGCGTTGCGTTTGAGGCAGGCGAGGCTTTAAGCTAGCCCTCTATGGGGGGAACATGTTCGCTTCTATCGGGCACAAGATCGCCGCTTTTTACCGCTGGATATGGCGCGGGGACGGAGAGCGCACGCCGTGGTTGCGGCGGATAATCGTCATCGTTTTTGCCTTCGCTTTGCCGATCCCGGTTTTGCTGCTGTTGATCTTTCGTTTTGTGCCCGTACCCGTCACACCGCAAATGGCGCTCGACTTCGTAACATTTCAGCCGGTGCATAATTCCTGGCGCGCTTATGACGAGATTTCTCCCAACCTGGTCTACGCCGTGGTCGGGTCGGAGGATCAAGACTTCTGCAACCATCACGGCTTCGATTGGAAAGACATCGATGCCGCGCTGAAGCAGCACGAACGCCATCCCAGAAAACGTCTGCGCGGCGCCAGTACGATCAGCCAACAGGTCGCGCGCACGATGTTTCTTTTGCCGGTGCGAAGCTGGTTGCGCAAAGGCGCCGAAGCCTATCTGACCGTCATGATCGAGACGCTCTGGCCGAAAAAGCGCATCCTTACGGCGTATTTGAATCTGGTCGATTGGGGACATGGCAATTACGGCGCGGAAGCCGCGGCGCAAGCCTATTTTCACGTCTCTGCGTCGGCGTTAAGCAAGTCGCAGGCGGCGCGATTGGCGACCATCCTGCCCGATCCCGACAAGTGGCGCGCGTCCCGCCCGGGACCCTATGTGGCGCACCGCTCGGAAACCGTCGAAGTCCGGTCCTGGGTAGTGACACGCGATGGGCTCGATTGGTGCGTTCGCGATTGACGTCGCAGCCGGCAACTGAAACACATTCTCAACTGCCTGCGACAACTCATACCATACGCAGTTACGCTGCGACATGCGCACTTTTAACAGCCCCTTAAATCCGCGCTCTTAAATTTGCTTCTAAGAATCTCTCCGACGATCTGCCTGACCGTGAGGGCCAGACATCGTCGGAACCCGGTCTAATCAAGGCCGAAAGTGCGCGCTGATGTTTGCTGCACATAAGACCGCCGTGAAGCCGCAGATCGTTCTGCTTGGTCAAAAAAAATTGGCCGACGATTTTGAGCTTCAGCCCGAGGAAGGACCATTCGAGTCCTTTCTTGCGGTCGCTCAGGACATGTGGGGCGTCGGCAACCTCACGCCTTTGGACAATGTTTTCGCTTCCGCAGCGGTCGGGGCGCTGGCGGTGACGACCAAAGCGATTTTCGGCACCGTTTGCTACCAACTCGGAGACCGTCTGTTCAACTTGAGCAGAGAAATAGATGTTTGGATCGATGCCTTCGAATGCGAACCGGCCCTCTCTGAAATTCAGAAATGGCCGAAGGACAAAGTCAAACTAATTCCCTGGAAGGAGGGCGGCCAAACGTTGCCGTCAAAGCGGTTCACCAAACTCGCCGTGCTCCATGCCAGCAGAATTCCCGGATCGCTGCCGGAGTTGACTGCTAAATATGCAGCTTCCCTTAAGTCAGACGGCCAATTGTTCCTTGCCGATCTGGTTGCGGGGAAGGCGGACGCGCACGCGCAATTCGGCGGATTGGAATTGCGGCGTTTCGATGAGTATAAGGACGCGCTCAAGAAGGCCCAACTGACGCTCAGTCACGAATACAATCTCGACAAAGAGATACGAGGGGCGATCCTCAGAGGCCTCTACAATTCTATCAATATGCTGGCCAATATCCGCATGCTGAAAGAGCCATGGAAAGGCCAGAGACTGGCGGCCTTCTACAAGGAACTCGACTCCTTGAGCCGGCTATACCGCGACATCGAAAACGGTGACATTGCGGCGGTCGGAATCCTCGCTCAAAAGCCGTAATTTGGTCCGTGGCGTAGGCCCGGTTGGTGCTTAGGGGCTAGGAGTAAAGCGGTACTTTCACTAGATTGACGGCATGCGCCGTCTTGTCCACCTCGTCTTCTCGCCGCCCTCTCGCCTCGCACGCTTGATGCTGGGCGAAAAACGTCTGGTCTACGATCCACAGCCGGCCGAAGATCCCACCGCCCATATGCCGGTCTTCACCGATCTGGATGGCACAGTCTGCGAAGGTCTATGGGCCATTGTCGATCATCTTGAAAGTAGCTATCCCGAACAACCGCTGATGCCGGAGGATGCGGCAGCCCGGGGCGAGGCGCTGCGCTGGCTTGACTGGACGATGAGCGCTCTTGCCGATCGCGTGACGAAGAAAATCATCTACGAAAAGGCCAACCCGCGCTTCACCGGCGGAGCGACACGTTCGACACCGGACATGAACATTATCCGTAGCGGACGCGAGGCTTTGCGTGAAATTCTTCCAATCCTCGGCAAGGCGGTCGAAGAGCACGGCAGCCTGGCCGCGCGCGTCTGTACCATCGCCGATCTGGCGCTGGCGGCTCACCTTTCGGCCCTCGATTATTTCGGTGAGGTGCCATGGGACGGCAACGCGGCGATCCGCGAATGGTATGTCCGGATGAAATCCCGTCCCTCATTCCGCTCATTGCTCGCCGATCGCGTGCCCGGACAACCGCCCGTGTCGCACTATGCCGAACTCGACTTCTAGAATTCAGGAGACCATTCGAGCCCGCGCCTTGGTGGAGGGATTCGATGTCGCGCGGTTCGCGCGCGCGGCGGCCATGCCGGATGCGGCGGATCGCTTAAGCAGTTTCCTCGAACAGAACCACCACGGCACGATGGATTGGATGGCGAAGAATGCCGACAGACGTGCCGATCCATTGGCGTTGTGGCCTGCCGCCACAAGCGTCGTCGTCTTGGGCGTGAACTACGGCCCCGATCACGATCCCTTGGACGATCTGAAAAACCGCACAGCGGGCGCGATCTCGGTGTACGCACGCGGCGACGATTACCACGACATCCTAAAAAAGCGCTTGAAACGGTTGGCGGGGTTCATCGTCGAGACTTTTGGCGGCGAGGTGAAGGTTTTCGTCGACACCGCACCGGTGCTGGAAAAACCTATTGCACAGGCGGCCGGCATCGGTTGGCAAGGCAAGCACACCAATCTGGTCAGCCGCGATTTCGGCTCTTGGCTTTTTCTGGGTTCGGTATTCTGCACGGTTGAGATCGAACCCGATGTCTCCGAAAGCGATCACTGCGGCGCCTGCCATGCTTGTCTCGACATCTGTCCGACACACGCCTTCCCCGCACCCTATCAACTCGACGCGCGGCGCTGTATTTCCTATCTGACGATCGAACACAAGGGTCATATTCCGCGGGAATTCCGCGAGACCATCGGCAACCGGATCTATGGTTGCGACGACTGCCTGGCGGTGTGCCCGTGGAACAAGTTTGCGCGCGTGTCGCACGAAGCGCAGTTCCAGGCGTGTTCCGAATTGCAACGGCCGCTACTCGCCGAACTGGCTCGGCTGGACGATGTTTCGTTCCGCGCCCTATTCCGTGCCTCGCCGATCAAACGCATCGGCCGCAACCGCTTCGTTCGGAATGTGCTGATCGCGATCGGAAATTCCGCAGACCCAGCATTGGCCCAGGAAGCCGAACTGTTGTTGGATGATCCTTCTGTTCTGGTACGCGCCATGGCGGTGTGGGCGTTGGCGAGATTGTTGGATGCGAAACAATTCGCTGCGCTTTCCGATCAGAGAAAACCATCCGAACCGGACGCCGATGTGCGTCAAGAATGGTTACTTGATAAGTTTTGACTCTGGCCCCAGCGTTGCCAGATAGCGTTTGGCGGTTTCTGCCGCCTCGCCACCGCTCGGCGATGCTGCAGCCTTTTTCCAATCGGCACGCGCACCTTTCTGGTCGCCGGCTTCGTATTTCATCGTGCCGCGTTCGACCAGCGCGGCGGGATAGTTGGGGTATAGCGATAGCGCGCGCAACAGATCGGTCGCCGCTTCGGTTTTATGGCCAAGCGCATGGCGGGCGCTGGCGCGCAACACCAACAAATCGGCGCGATTCTGATCCTGGATCAATGCGGCCGAAAGATCGGCTTCCGCTCCATTCCAATCCCTCAACATGGCACGCGCCCGAGCACGATCGCTCAAGGCGTCAACGGCATTGGGGGTCTCGGCCAACGCCGAAGAAAACGATTGCACCGCGTTGTTGGGAAGATTGGCGAGCATCCAGGCATTGCCCGCCTCGTCGAACAAAGCGGCGCGGTTGTTCAAACTGATGATCGCTCTGTCGCGTGCCAGGGCGTCGAGCTTGCGGCCGGCTTCCGCATAGCGCTTCAACGCCGTCAGCGCGAGCGCCGAGCAGTGGACCGCCGCCGGCCCCCCGCCAACATTCTGCCAAGCGAGCGCCCGTTCCTCGGCGAGCGCGGGGTTTTGCTTAACCAGAGTCACACATTGGGTGTAACTGGTGATCGCATCCGATGCTGCCGCTGGAAACGGCAATAGCGCAAGAACCAGCAGTGCTGATGGAACCAGACGCGTCATTGGCCGATTTCCGCAGTCAAACTCTCTAATGTGCACTCCAGCAATTTGAGATCGCTGGGCGAGGACAATCTGTGATCGCCGTTCTTGACCAGTGTGATCGTGACATCGCCGACAAAAGATTCCACAACCTTCATCGCGTGCGGCCATGGTACATCGATATCGGCCATGCCCTGCAGAATGCGGACCGGATAAGCCACCGCCATCGCCTGATCGAGAACGAGATTGTTGCGTCCGTCTTCGATCAATACGCGCGTGATGGGGTGCTCTTCGCCGTCATAGGCGGTTTCGCGCCGCCACACGCCTTTCTCCATGATGACGCTTTTGATGTCCTCCGGCATAAGCTGCCACATCAAGGCTTCCGTGAAATCTGCGGCCGGTGCGATCAACAGAAGCCCTGCCACGCGTTGGGGAATGGTGCGCGCCAGCAATATCGCGATCCAGGCCCCCATGCTGGAGCCGACCAGAATCTGCGGGCCATCGGTGAGCTTTTCGAGTGCGGCCAGCGCGTCGTTGCGCCAACGCGAGATCGTGCCGTCGAGAAAGTCACCGGATGAACTGCCATGGCCGAAATAGTCGAAGCGCAAGCAGGAGCGTCCTGTCCGCTCCGCCCAAGCATCGATTACATGGGCTTTGGTGCCCTCCATATCCGAACGAAAGCCGCCCAGCCATACGACACCGGGCTCAGTGCCGATTCGGCGGCGGTAAGCGAGCCTTTCCCCGCCGTCGCGGTTGAGATAGTCCAGATCGGTCATGATTCGCACCTTCAACAGGTTCCGATAGACTGTCATCGCATATTCCACCCTTTCGGAATACTGCCAGTTGTCCTTATGATCTGCTAGTTTCGGGCGAGTAAACGGGAGTTAACGACATGGCGAGAGCGGCCCAATGGCTATTTGCGGCGTTGTTGATTTGCGCGCTGGCAGGCGCGTGGGCGAGTCCCGCATCGGCGCAAGCCGGACCATTGGCCGCACCGACATCGCACTTAGAGGTCGCCTCGCTGCCGCCGCCGGGTGTCGCAAACTTCGATCCGCACAAAGCCGTGGAGGCTTATCTCGGGCGCGTGAGCGGAGAAGCGCGGGAACGCTCCGATTCCTATTTCGACGGCGGCATTGTTTTGTCTTTCGTCGATACGCTTTACGTACTGGTGGTCGCCGGTTTGCTGCTGTGGCTTCGCATCTCGGCCAAGATGCGCGAATACGCTGCCAAAATCACGCGGTTCCGCTTCCTGCAGGCGCCGATCTATGTCGCTCAGTATTTTATAGTGACCACATTGGTTAGCCTGCCGCTCACAATCTATGAAGGTTTCGTGCGCGAACATACCTACGGGCTGTCCAATCAGACCTTTATGCAATGGACCAGAGATTTCGGCATCCAATTCCTCGTCGACTTCATAAGCTTTGTCGTGCTGCTCACCATTATTTATGCCGTGGTCCGTGCCGCCAAGCGCAGCTGGTGGATTTGGGGCACGGGCGTCGCCGTGATCTTCCTCATCGTGCAGATTGTGATTACGCCGGTTTATCTGGCGCCGCTGTTCAACAAATACACGGCGTTACCGGAAAGCGGATTGAAAGAATCCATTCTATCTATGGCGCGCGCCAATGGCATCCCGGCCGACAACATCTATGTCTTCGATGCTTCGAAGCAATCCACGCGCATTTCGGCCAATGTCTCGGGCATGTTGGGTACGACGCGTATCTCGCTCAACGACAATCTGCTCAACCGCTGCACGCCCTCCGAAGTGATGGCGGTGCTGGGCCATGAGATGGGGCATTATGTGATGAACCACATCACCAATACCATTTTGTGGCTTGGTCTTGTGATGTTGTTCGGTTTTGCATTCGTGAATTGGGCCTATTTGGGCATTTGCAAACTGTTCGGCAGCCGATGGGACGTGCGCGGAATTGACGATCCTGCGGGCCTCCCGATCGCCATAGCCCTCTTTTCATTGATTGCACTTGTTGCGACGCCTGCCGTTAACGCGATCATTCGCACGAACGAGATTCAGGCCGACATCTTCGGACTGAACGCGGTGCGCCAGCCGGATGCCTTTGCGACCGTGGCCCTGAAGCTCAGCGATTACCGCAAGCTCGATCCGCCCGCTTGGGAAGAAGCGCTGTTCTACGATCATCCTTCGGGACGCAGCCGCATCTGGGAAGCGATGCGTTGGAAGAAGGAACATATGGGCGATCCGGATATCTTGTCGGGGCCGTTGTCGCCACAGTAGAAAAAGGCGAATAGCGAATAGGGAGTGGCGAATAGGGCGTAACGAATAATTTCCTCTACTCTCTACTCGCTACTCGCTATTCGCTACTCGCCCACTTCATTGTCGCACCAAGCGTATCAAGCAGCGCCTTTGCCGCCGCCCGCTTGTCGTCCGGCCAATCGGCGGCGAGGCTCATCGCGAGTTGCGCCTGGCTTTTCAGGATGATGCCGTCGTCCAATATTTTGAGCCCGTTGGCCTTGAGCGTGGCGCCGGTCGTCGTGATATCGACAATGGCTTCGGCGGTACCGGCGGTCGGCGCGCCTTCGGTGGCCCCGGCGCTGCCGACGATGCGGTAGTCCGAAATGCCGGCGCGGGCGAAAAAGCCGCGCGTCAGCTGGGTGTATTTCGTGGCGACCCGCAAACGGCGGCGATGGCGCTGCGCGAAAGCGGCGCAGACATCGTCGAGATCGGCCATGGTCGAAACATCGATCCAGGCGCGCGGCACAGCGACCACCACATCGGCGAAGCCGAAGCCCAATGGTTTGAGCAGCGCAATGCGGGTCTCAATTTCCGGCGCCGCTTCACGGATCAAATCCTCGCCCGTCACGCCCAGATGAACATCGCCGTCGGCCAAAGACGAAGCAATTTCCGACGACGACAACAGCATCACGTCGATACCGGAAAAGCCTTCCACCGTGGCGCGATAGCCGCGCGCGCCGGCGGTTTGCTTCAACACCAAACCGGCGGACGCGAAGTATTTTTCCAACTGCTCCTTGAGCCTTCCCTTGGAAGGTATTGCAAACGTCAGCGGCTCGGACATCAGCGCCCTCCCCGCTTGGCGGCTAACAGGCGTTCGCTGCTGATGGCAAGACCGATGGCCGTGGTTCCGCGCGGCGCACCCAGCGATTCCATCAGCGTGTCATAGCGCCCGCCACCGGCGATTTCGCTGTCGCCCGACCAGAATTCGAAAACGAAGCCGGTGTAGTATTCCAAATTGCGTCCGAAATGCGCGGCAAAGCGGACGGCGGCAGGATCGATGCCTAACCCTTTCAGCACAGCTAGGCGTGCTTCCATTGCCGCCAGCGGTTTTTCCATTTTGGTTGCGACCGATTTCGTCAGGTTGCGGATTTCCGCCAGCGCCGCGGGCGCCGGACCGTTGACGGCCAGCACGCGCGTGATGGTCTCTGCCACTTTGGCATCGAGCTTCGGTGCGGCGCCGTCCATCGCCTGCAGCATCAGCCGTTCGACGATTTCTTCGCGCGTGCGGGCACCAAGCGGCGAGTCTGCTTCTTTGTCGATCAGAGCGTCGATAGCCGGCCGTAGATCCGTCACACTGATGCCATGCAAACGATCGATGGCGCGCTCGGCATCGTTCGCGGCTCCGGCGACCATGCGCGCCAGCAAGGCATCGAAATAGCCGCTACGCCAGAAATGGCGCTTCAATCGTCCGCGCCATTGCGCGGGAACCGCGAGCGCATCGACCAGCGTCGAGAACAGGCCGAGATCGCCGATCTTCATTTCAAAATGCTTGAGGCCCGCAGCGCGCAGCGCGTCCACGGCCAGCGTCATCATCTCCGCCTCGCCCGCTACGCGATCTTGCAGGCCGAGCAATTCCGCCCCTGCTTGGTAGAACTGCGTCGGGCCGCCGCCCGGCGCATGACGAAACGCCAACCCGTGATAGCAAAGCCGCGCCGGATAAGGATTGCCGCTTTGCACCTGCCATTGACAGGTCGGGATGGTGAGATCGGGGCGCAGGCAAAGCTCGCGGCCCGAGAGATCGGTTAGCTCAAATGTCCGTCTGCGGATTTCCTCGCCCGAGCGGTCGACGAAAATCTGCGCCGGCTGCAGCATAGAGGGTTCATGACGGGTGTAACCGCGCGCACCCAAGACGCCGAGAATGGCATCCGCCTGTTTGTCCAGCGCCGCGATATCCTCGGGGCCACAGGTGGGAAAGGCGGGCATGGCTTATGCCGCCTTCCAATCGAACAGGTTGAGTTGCTCTTCACCCTCCCCTTGAGGGAGGGTTGAATTTGTGCCGAATGATGGAGGGCTAATCTTCACGTCAGCCTCTCCGCGCCAGCAACTCACGCACTTTCGCGACCAGATCGCTGCGCTTCACTGTTTCCTGCGCCGCACGGGCGCCAACCCATTCGGCGCGGCTTTCGACGGATTTGGACATTTCGGCGCCGAGCTTCAGGTCTTTAATCGTGACTTGTGGCGGGTTGGCGTTACGTTCGTCTTCGCCTTCCATCACCACCAGCGCCGCGCCACGCTTGTCGGCATACTTAAGTTGATCGCCGAATTTCTTGGTACCGACATAGGATTCCGCGCGCAGCCCGGCAGCGCGCAACTCGCGCGCTATGGCGAAACTTTGCGCCGCATCGCCCAGCGACAGCACGACGATCAGCGGCTGCTCGTCGCCGGTCAATCCGCGCGAGCGCAATGCCGTGAGCAAACGGCTGACGCCGATGGAGATGCCGGTCGCGGGAACCTGCTGTCCCGTGAACCGCGCGACGAGATCGTCATAACGACCTCCGCCGGCGACGGAACCGAATACCACTTCCTGCCCTTCGTCGTTCTTTACCTTGAATTTCAATTGCGCTTCAAACACCGGGCCGGTGTAGTAATCGAGCCCGCGAACGATACTCAGGTCGATAGCAACCCGATCCGGACCGTAACCCGAACTCGCAAGTATCTCTCTTATCGCAAGAAGATCATCAAAACCTTCTACGCCTGTAAGATCATCTGCATCATCGGTGAACAACCGCATAACTCTCTTAGCCTGATCGGGAGTCAAGCCGGCCCCTATTGTAACGTCCCCAGATTCATCCTTGCGGCCTTCACCGAGTAGCGCGCGCACACCTACCTCACCGAGGCGGTCGTACTTATCGAGCGCACGCAAGACGGCGCCGGATTTCTGTGGTTCAACCCCTGCCAATGCTAAAATGCCATTGAGAAATTTTCTGCTGTTGAGTCCTACGATGTACTGTCCTGGTTTCAGCCCCAGCTTCTCCAGCGCATCGCAGACCATCATCAACAATTCGGCATCGGCGGCGGGAGAATTTGAGCCCACCGTATCCGCATCGAACTGTGTGAATTCGCGGAAGCGCCCCGGTCCCGGCTTCTCGTTGCGCCACACCGGCCCCACTTGATAGCGGCGGAACGGTTTGGCGAGGTGCTGAAAATTTTCAGCCACATAACGCGCCAGCGGCGCGGTCAAATCGTAACGCAGCGATAGCCATTGCTCGTCGTCGTCTTTGAGCGAGAACACGCCTTCGTTCGGGCGATCGACGTCGGGCAGAAATTTTCCGAGCGCATCGGTGTATTCGAAGGCGGGTGTCTCCAGCGGCGAGAACCCGTAGCTCTCGTAAACGCCCCGGATGGTGTCGATCAGGCGGCGCTCCGCCGCGATCTCGCCCGCGCTTCGGTCGCGAAATCCGCGCGGAAGCCGCGCTTTGGGACGGGATGCTTTGTCCTGACTCATTTCTATCACCTGGAGTGAGGCGGGTTTGTACCGGCTGGCCCCACCCGCAGCAAGGAAAACGCCCACACCTTTGCCGGGCTCCCGCCACCCGACCGCCCTTTTGCCGCAGCTTGGATAACGTGCTGGAACAACAGCACTATCCGCCGAGCCGGGCATCGATAGGAACCATGTCCTTAATGTCAAGCCCTTTGCGGGGGAGGTCCCCATGCCTATCTACCGCACGCTGCCCCGTGCAGCAGTTTATCTCAGGAGGGCAATTTGAGTTTGCAAGACAATTTCGGAAACATCCGCATGCCGCGCGTCCCGACGGAGAAGGTCGGACAGATCGTTATTCTCCTCTTCGCGGGGCTGGTGCTGCTCGCTGTCGCGACAAGCTCTTGGTACACGGTCGACCAGGGCGAGCGCGGCGTTATCCTGCGCAACGGCGCCGTGATCGGCGAAGCCGAGCCTGGCTTAGGCTTCAAACTTCCGATCTTCGATACGGTCGAACACATCACCATCCAATCGCAGAACACGCGCTATGGCGATGTGAAGACCTATTCGCGCGATCAACAGCCGGCCACCTTACGCGTCTCGCTGAACTTCCACGTCACCGATGCACGCACGGTCTATACCGACTACAAGAGCATCCAAAACATGATCGACCGGCTGGTGACGCCGCAGATCTACACCTGGTCCGAGAACATCTTCGGGCAGTTCAATGCGGCCAGTGCCGTGCAAGACCGTGCACAGCTGAACTCGGAACTCGCCATGGCATTGCGCAAGGTGATCCGCGGCCCGCTGTCAATCGAATCCGTGCAGATCGAGAACATCGATTTCTCGGGCAACTACGAACAGGCCGTCGAAGCCCGCATGGAAGCCACCGTGAAGCAGCAACAGGCAGAGGCCGAAGCAGCCGCCACACGCACTCGTGCCGACGCGTCTGCCTATGCCGTCACGGCGCAAGGCAATGCCGAGGCCAACGCCATCCGCGCCCGCGGCACGGCGTTGCGCGACAATCCCGGCCTGCCGGGTTTGGTCACGGCCGAGAAATGGGATGGGCATCTGCCTACCACCATGGTGCCCAACGGCGGCGTACCGTTCATAAACGTCGAGAGAAAATAGTACGCTGCCGTTGAACAAATATTCCAATTATCGCCGCGCGATTTGAATTTTCATCGGATCGCGCGGCCGATACACCTTGGGCGTCAGGCAGTTTATCGCTGTGCCGTCTTAAAACCTTCATCAATGTGTTTTCAAAGCGTAGTCCAAGAGCCTGATTGACGCGCGGTCCCTGATACGGCATCGCAGGCGATGGCAAGGGGGCTTCATGAAAACGCTGGTCATCGAAGACGATCCGGAAACGGCGCTTTATGTGACGGAAGGGTTTCAAAAACACGGACACACCGTTTATTGGGCCCCCACCGGCGACGACGGATTTGAGCAAGCCAGAAGCGGCGATTGCGCGCTGATTATCGTGGACCGCATGCTTCCGGGGCTCGATGGACTGACGCTGGTCAAGAAACTCAGAAGCCACAATATTCAAACGCCCGTTTTGTTTTTGACGACTTTGGATGGCCTCGATGCGCGAGTTGAAGGGCTCGATGCGGGCGGCGACGATTATCTCACCAAGCCATTTGCGATGTCGGAACTTTTGGCGCGGGCCAACGCCATCATGCGCCGGACGTATCAATTGCACGAGGGTGAGACGCCGACCCGGCTGCGCGCGGGCAGCCTGGAGATGGATCTGCTGGCGCGCACGGTAACGCGCGACGGGCAATCCATCGAGCTGCAACATCAAGAATTCAAACTGCTGGAATATTTGATGCAGAATGCCGGACGCATCGTGACGCGCACCATGCTGCTTGAGCATGTCTGGGATTTGACCTTCGATCCCGGCACCAATGTCGTTGAATTGCATATGAGCCGCCTTCGATCGAAGGTCGATCGCGGCTTTGCCCGCGAGATGATTTAAACGATCCGCGGTTCGGGATACATCATTCGTGCGGACTAGAGTTTTCCAAACCGAAAGCTTCCGGCTGGCGGCGATTTACGCCGGACTCTTTGTCGGCTCCATGGCGATTCTCATCGTGCTTGTTTATATGATCGTCGGACATGCGCTGGAATTGGATTTGCTGCAGGATTTGGCCGACGATCTGGTCTCGATCCACAAAGCCTATGCCAGCGAATTGCTCAAAAAGCCAAACAAGGCCATTCACGAAGCCAAAGAAATGATCGACGCCCGGCTGCTTGCAGCCGACAACGACGATGTCTTTCTTTTGCAGGATGGAACCGGCAAGCGCTTGGCCGGAAATCTTCCCGTCATGACGCCGAAAACCGGAATATTGCGGCTGTCGGTGCGGACACCAATAGGAGGCGAACGGCCGATCCTTGGACGCGGGGAATTCTTGGCTCCCGATATTTATGCCTTTGTGGGTCGGGACATGGTTGAGGCAACCGAAACGGAAAACGATGTATTGCGCGCCTTCGCTCTGGTGTTGGTAGCCAGCCTTATCATGGCATCGGCTGGCGGGTTTCTATTGAGCCGGAGCTTTCTGCGGCGCGTCGACGCCATCACGGGCACGTGCCGCGCCATCATGGCCGGCAGGCTCGGCGACCGTATACCGGCCCCGCGAGGCACGCACAACGAGCTCGATCGACTGGCGGGCACAATCAATGACATGCTGGACCGGATCGGCGCCTTGATGGACAGTCTGCGCCAAGTCTCCAATGACATCGCCCATGACTTGCGAACGCCGCTGGCGCATCTGCGTTATCGCTTGGAGCGCACGCGCATCGACTCGATATGCCCGGAAGAATGTGCGGCAGCCGTCGACGGGGCGATTGCGGATGCGGACAATCTGCTCGCCATGTTCGCTGCGCTACTTCGGATCGCACAAATCGAGGCCGGTGCACGTCAAGCCGGTATGGAAGATGTGGATCTTGTGCCGCTGCTTGTGCGGGTCGGCGATCTTTACAAACCCCTGATGGACGATGCCGAGCACCCGTTTGACACACAGCTATCGCCTTGCGTTTTGGTACGCGGTGATCCGCAATTGTTGCTGCAATTGTTTGCCAATCTGTTGGACAATGCCGTTCATCACACGCCAGCCGGCACGCCCATCACGCTGACGGCCGAGATGAGCGACAAGCGGCCAACCGTCATTATAGCCGATGAGGGCCCGGGAATACCCGTTGAGGACCGGCAGAAAGTGTTCCGCCGCTTTTTCCGCTGCGAACAGAGCCGAACCACACCCGGAAGTGGGCTTGGGCTGGCGCTTGTTTCCGCAATAATCGATCTGCATGGTGCAGACATTTCGTTGCGCGACAATAAGCCCGGCCTGTGCGTGGTCGTGAAATTTCCAGTCGGTCCGCAATAGCGCAATTCACCAAGTGACCGTAATTCAAGCATTTTCTTGGCCTGAATTGCGGCTGCCTGCTTTTAGATTGGCTATTTATAATCTTACTTCTCCAAACGTTCATTGATGTATTTCCAAAGCGTAATCATGCCCGTCGATTAATGCCCCCAATCGAGAAAGGGGCGACGATCGAGCGGGCGTCCCCCCTTCATTTCCATGTCCGCGAGCGGGGATAAGATCATGAAAAATCTAAGTCCTAGTGCGCGCCTTCTTTGTTCCTGTGCGTCTGTCCTGTTCCTCGCCAGTACGGCGCAATCGGCGGTGGCCGACAGCTCGGACGATGATCGGGTCGAGACGGTGGTTGTCACGGGAATACGCTACAAAGAGCCGGCGCGCGAGCTGCAGCAGAACGCCCCCAACATCATCAACGTTCAGTCGGCCGAAGAAATCTTGAACTACCCGGATTTCAATGCCGCCGAATCCGTTAGCCGCATGCCCGGCATCTCTCTGTTGAGCGATACGGGCGAGGGCCGCTTCGTCATGATCCGCGGTATCGACGGCAATCTCAATGGCGCGACCTATGGCGGCGTGGTTCTGCTCAACACCGATCCGGGCGGTACCTATAATGGCGGTGGTGGACGCGCGGTCGAATTCGATACGATCCCCGGCGGCGCCATAGATGGCATCATCGTCACCAAGACAGGCATGCCTGATCACGACGCGGAAGGCCTGGGGGGCAGCGTTGAACTTCAGCCTCGCACAGCCGCCAACCTCAGCAAACCGTTTGTCGAGCTTACGCTCGGCGGTGGTTATGAGCCGGAGCACGATCATGGCGGTCCGTTCAATGCGGACGTGGCCCTAGGCGGTCGTTTTGGTTTCGACGATAGTGGGCTTGTGATCGAGGACGGTTCAAGCGCACACAGTGTTAAATCGGGATGGATATCCAACCCGACACCATTCTCGTTTGTGTTGACGGGTTCTTGGCGCGAAGACCGCCGGGGCTTCGATGATATTGAAGAGGATTACATCAACGATCCCACCAATCCGGCGACAGCTAAAAACAAGGTCTATGACGATCTGCAGCTGCGTTATTACGATGCCCACCGCAAGCGGTTCGGCGTCGGCGGAGAGTTCGACTTCAAGCCGAACGACGAGCACCACTACTATTTCCGCGCCAATATGTTCGGATACGACGAATCGCAAATCAAGCACCACCTGCTGTTCAATTCGCTCGGCGGTGATTATCCGAGCACATTCAACGGCAACACCGATTCGACCTTTTCCGACATCACGATCAAAGGCACGGATGTGGATCAAGTCGTCCGCAACAACGTTTACGTCTTCGGCGGCGAAGACGACTTCCACGCGTTCAAGATCGACTACCGCGGCTCTTATTCGCGAGCGACCGTCAAAGACAGTCGCGATTTTGGCACAACGTTCAAAGGGCCGACGGACGTAGCCGTCAGTTACGACAATATCGACGATCCGAACTTCCCCACCATGGCGGTCACCGACGGCACCAACCTCAATGATCCTACGAAGTATAAGCTGTCCAAATTCAGCAACAAGAAAGAGTCCGGCGCGGACGAGGAATGGGCATATGTCGGTAACGTGGCTGTACCGGTCGATATTCTGAGCGACAAGGACGAAATCAAGTTCGGGTTCGGCGCGCGGCTGCGCGACAAGACCTATTTCGAATCGCCCCAGGACATATCCCTCGGGTCCAAGCCGCTGCTTTCGACCCTGTCCCCGTTCCCCGCCGATACGTCGTTCTACCACGGCCGCTATACCAACGGTCCGGGCCTCAATATGCCTGCGCTCGAGGCGCTGAGCACCACGACCTATGGCGGCTATTCGATTGACTATTCCACCTGGTTCGACGCTGACGAAGACATCTATTCCGGTTACGTCATGTACACCGGAGAAACCGGCCCCTGGGGCGTCCTGGCCGGCGTGCGCGTCGAAAACACCAATGCCAAATACGCCTTCTACGATGCCGAACTCGAGTGGCAACAACACGATCTACACCCGGATCAAACACAACTATGTCGACATGTTCCCGACCGTGCAGCTGCGCTATAACTTCTCCGATAGCCTGGTGGCGCGCGCCACCTATTCGACGGGTATCGGCCGGCCTGGGTTCGAGCAAGTCGCGTTGCCCACTTCAGTCAATTATGACACCGACACGATCACTGTCGGCAATCCCAAGCTGAAGCCGGTGACGGGCAACAATTTCGACCTCGACGTCGAGTACTATCTGAACGATAGCGGCATCCTCGAATTGGGCGCCTTCGACAAGGAGTTCCAGAACTACATTTATACAACGTATGCCAAGGTCCAAAGCGACCCACGTGATCCGGCCCCGAGCGGACCGATCACCATCATCAACTACGGAAATCTCGGCAGCACTTACGCTCGCGGCCTCGAAGCGGCTTATCAGCAGAAGTTTACGTTCCTGCCCAAGCTGTTCGACGGTTTCGGATTCGACGGTAACGTCTCGTATGTAACGTCGAGCGGCGTGCTGCGCACAGGCGAGGCGAGCCATGCACTGCCTGGCACTTCGCCGGTTACAATGAATGCGTCGCTGTTCTACGAAGCCAACGGAGTGAAACTGCGGCTAGCCTCTCAATATGTTGCTCACAGCCTCTATCAAGTGGGCGGCAATCGCGCCGAAGACCAGTTCGAAGATTCGCGCTACACTCTCGATTTCACCTCGAGCTACGACTTTACGGAAAAAGTGTCGATCTACTTCAACGTGAAGAATCTCACCAACGCGCCGCTTCGCATCTTCGAGGGTTATTCCAACTGGGTGATCCAGCGCGAGTTCTACGACCAAACCTACGAAACCGGCGTACGTCTAAAGTTTTGATGCTAAAGGACACGAAGATGAAGCTGCAGTCGATCATCGCAAGTCTGGGCTTCGCTTCTTGTGCGGCAATGGCGCTCGCTCCTTCGGGAGCGGGCGCCGCGCCGGCCATGCCGCGCTACGATCATATCTTCGTCATCGTTCTGGAAAACAAAGGCTATGATCAGATCATGACGCATCCGGGATGGACGCCCGTCCTGCACCGGCTGGCGGCCGAGTACGGCAGCGCCTCACAGTTTTACGCCGAAGTCCATTCCAGCGAGGCCAATTACATCGCCATGCTGGGCGGCGACACATTCGGAATCCACGATGACGATGCATTTTTCTGCAAACAAGGCGTCAAGAACCAGTTTTGCGAAAAGACGGATGAACCTGGTTACGCCGACCACAACATCACCGCTAGAAGCCTCATGGACCAAATGGCCGAGAAGGGTCTGACCTGGAAAGCGTATATGGAGGATATTCCGTCAGCCGGTTCGCTAACACCGCGCTGGCCGACGCCGGACTATCCGGTAAAGGGCATGCCCAACGAGATGTATGCCACCAAACACAACGGCTTCGTCAACTTCGCGCATGTGCATGACGAGCCCTTTGTCCAGCTTTCCGAACACTTCGTCGGCTTTCCGCGGCTCGACAAGGATTTGGCCGACAACCATTTGCCCAATTACGCCCATATTGTCCCCAATCAATGCAACGAAATGCATGGCAAGGGTGCCAGAGACGGCGCGGTTCCGGCAGATTGCATCGAAAGCACCAATCTCGCCGGTTTGATCCGCCGCGGCGACACCGAGATCGGTATGTTGGTCGACAAGATCATGCAGGCGAAGGTTTGGAGCGAACCGGGCAACACCGCGATTGTCGTGACCTTCGACGAGAACAATAAAGAAGAGCGCGCCGTCGGGGCGCAAGGCTGCTGCGGCTACGATCCGCATAGCAAGGCCAACTTCGGCGGCGGGCACATCCCGACGATCGTCATCACCAATCATGGCCCTCGCCACGTTGTGGATCCGACGCCCTACAACCACTATTCTTTCTTGCGCACGGTTGAAGATTGCTTTGGCATCACCGAATATCTCGGTCACGCTGCGGATACGGACAAAGGCGTCGTTAGCATGGCGCCGCTGTTCGCAGTGAAATGACGGTTCGGTTCCGGCCTAAACGTTCCACTTATGGATGAAAGAGACGCCCCGATGTCTTTCCCTAAATCATTGAAAAAGTCCGCATTTCTGGCCATTGCCGCATTTCTTATGACGGAGGGTGTGGCAGCCGGGTCTCCCGCAGGAGACGAGGCACATAGATATTCCATCACCAAAACGGTTCCCCTCGGCGCGCCGGACCACTGGGATTATGTGGTGTTCGATCCGGTCCTGAATTGGGTTTATGTCTCGCATAGCGAGAAAGTGACGGTGGTCGACGCAACCAGCGGCGCGATGATCGGCCAGATCGAAGGCATCACCGGCTCGACACATGGCATCGCCTCCGTCCACGCTTTAGGCAAAGTTTATACCGATGACGGCAAGGCCGGTATCGCCGTCGCCTTCGACCTCAAAACTCTCAAGATACTGAAACAGATCAAAGCCGAGCCCGATGCTGATGGCATCGTTTACGATGCCCCGAGCGGACATGTTCTGGTGATCGACGGCGATTCCGGAAAAGTTACCGTGATCGATCCGAAAACCGATACGGTCGTCGCCACGATCGATGGCGGCGGCGGTCTCGAATTCGGCGTTTCGGGCGACAACGGCAAATTCTATGTCGACGGCGTCGATAAAGGCGAAATCGTGCGCATGGATACGACGACGAACACGGCCGATGCCCATTGGCCGATGCCGGGCTGCGTGAAGCCGCACGGTCTCGCTATCGATCGCGCTCATATGCGTTTGTTTGCCAGCTGCGCCAGCAAAGTCATGGTCGTGGTCGATGCCAATAACGGCGCCGTGCTGGCCAGTTTGCCGATCGGCGAAGGTACCGACTTCGCCGAGTTCGATGCCGCGCGTGGCCTTGCCTTCAGTTCCAATCGCGACGGGACATTGTCGATCATTGCGGAAAAATCGCCGTCCAGTTTCGTGGCGCTGCCGGCGGTTCCCACCGCCTATGGCGCACGTACTATGGCGGTGAATACGAAGACGGGCCGCCTTTATTTGGTGACGGCGGATATGACCGTCAATGAAACGGCTCCCGCCACCGATTTCCGCCACCGCTACACGATAGCACCCGGTTCGGTGAAACTGCTTTTCCTCGATCCCGTTTCGCCATAAAGGAATCCGCCGGAACAATCGGATTGCGTAGCGCGGTGAGATGCATTCTCGCTTTTGTTGGAGGGCTGTCGGTGCTGAGCACGCCGGCGCTCGGCGGCCCGCCTTATGTCAGCGACGATCCCGAACCCACCGATACCGGTCATTTCGAGATCTACCTGTTCGATAGCGGCACGGCAGTGCGCGATGGAATGAGCGGTGCCGGAGGTATCGATTTCAACTATGGCGCCGCGCCCGATCTGCAATTGACGGCGGTTGTACCGCTGGGGTTCGAAAGCCCCAACGGCGGAAGAACCGCAATGGGTCTCGGAAATATCGAACTGGCGGCGAAATACAAAGTACTCCATCAAGACGATTTCGGCTGGGACGTCGCGTTGTTCCCGCGCGTCTTCCTGCCCGCCGGATCGCCGGCGGTGGGCGAGCGTCACGCTTCTCTCTTGTTGCCGGTATGGATCGGCCGGAATTGGGGAGACTGGTCGACCTTCGGCGGCGGCGGCTGCGAGATCAACCGCGGCGGGGACTCGCAGAATTTTTGTCTGATGGGCTGGGCGCTGACGCGTCAGGTTGTTCCGGGTCTGCAGATCGGCGCCGAACTCTTCCACCAAACCGCCGACACACACGCTGGGCGCGCCGCGACGGGTTTGGGCGGCGGCATCATCTACGATTTAAACGAGCATTATCACCTGATGGCCTCAGCCGGCCCGGGTATCCAAAACGCCGGCGATACCAACCGCTATTCCTGGTACACGGCGATCCTCTTCACGTTCTAACCTCGAGTGATCCAGATAGGCGATGCAGTCATGAGCAACGACGCACGAATGAACAAGGTTCCGGCTGTGACCCTGGCGTTCTGGGTCGCCAAGATCGCGGCCACGACGTTGGGCGAGACGGGCGGCGACGCCGTTTCGATGTCAATGAATTTCGGTTATCTGGTTGCGACAGGGATTTTCGGCGCGATCTTTTTGGTCGCGCTCGTACTGCAAGTCGCCGAAAAGCGTTATCACCCGTTCAACTACTGGTTTGTGATTGTGGCGACCACGACGCTCGGTACCACGGTTTCCGATTATCTCGATCGCATAGCGGGCCTTGGCTATCCGCTGGCGTCACTGATCCTGTTCAGCACGGTGCTGCTGTGTCTCGCTGTCTGGCGTCTCAGCACCGGGAGCATCTCCGTCGCCAATATTACGGACCGCAAAACGGAGGTCTTCTATTGGACCACGATCCTGGTTTCGAACACGCTGGGCACGGCGCTGGGTGACTATCTGGCCGACAGCAAAGGATTTGGATTTGAAGGCGGCGCGCTGGTGTTCGGCGGGCTCATCCTGTTCATCGCCGTGGCGTATTTTGTCACCAATATCCCGCGCACGATTTTGTTCTGGGCCGCGTTTATCCTGACACGGCCGCTGGGCGCGACTTTGGGCGATATTCTGACCAAACCGCTGGATCACGGCGGTCTCAATCTCGACCGCATTCAATCGTCGTTGGCGCTGGCGGCCTTCATGGTGGCCTGCATCATGCTGACAAATTTGCGCAAGCCCGCCGCACCCGGCTCGGTATCGCATTAGAACACGCGTTATCCGTTAGCGGATGCCCTTGCCGTTCAGATATCCGCTATACTTCTTGTCGTCCCGCATGATGTGCTGCTCCAACCACTCTTTGAGCGCGCACAGCAGCTCCAGAGCGAGGAGCGCATTGTCTTTTCTGTCGCTCTCCCCCCTGAATTTGACGAGGAGCTGCCGCAACTCTTCATGTTGCGCTTTGTGTTCGGCCGCCAGCGGATACTGGGTTTGTTCGAAGAATTGCTCTTCGTGGCCGAAATGTTCACCCGTGTAGGCGACCATCGCGTCGAACGCTTTTTTCAGAACCGATTTGGCCGAACCGGTCGACATCCCTTCGTAAAGTTGGTTGATGATCCTGATAAGTTGCTTGTGTTCGGAATCGAGCAGCGCCACGCCGACGCTCATGTCGCTGGTCCATTTCATAAAGGCCATCGTGACCTCCCAAGGAAGCTGCCAACGGTCTGCCGACCGCGTGCGCTGGAGTTCCTGAGGACTCGAAGCGCACCCAAGTGTATACATCAACCACTACGGGAATCGTGAACTCAATGCGCGCGACCGCACCGCAGCGTTGGGGCTGCATGACTTATAGCTTGCCTTCATGGAAAGGGAGCGACGGCGCTCCGCCTTCGCCGTTCGGTCGGCAATCGCTTCGCGAGCGAAGACTGGCGTAAGCCACCCGAAGCTGCGCAGCAGCGAAGGGTGGTACAGCTGGGTGGGTTCGAACCGCCGACCTCCGGATCCACAATCCGGCGCTCTAACCAACTGAGCTACAGCTGCACGCGCAAGGGGCCGGAAACTAGAAGCGGCCCCTCACAAAAGCAAGATACTCCGTTTTGCCCGTTTTTGGCCATCATCCCGGCAGGCAAGAGCATGATCTTCTGGGGTGGAATCGCCTGCGCCGTATGGATTTTGCGGCGCGGGCAGGAGAAGGGCGAAGCGCGTAACGGGGACTACGGGCGAGCCCTTCGACGAACCCCCGACGCAAAATCCCACGGCCCTACGGGTTTCGCGCTGGCGGGCGCCCGCTGTGTTGCGGCGCTCGACCGATGTCACCGCATCGCTCTTCGCGCCGCGCCTGGCGGCCTACGCTGCTTCGCAGCTTCGGTCCGCCTTGTGTCTAACTTGCCCGCCGGAGCTTTAGCGAAGGCGGGCGGATCGCCGCGCCAGCGCGAAACGCAGACGTTTCCATCCCAGAAGATCATGCTCTAATGGGCTCCGAAGCAGCGGCGGACAGGGTGGCGCAGGCCGCCCGCAACGGTATGATTACCCCCATGAACAAGGGCTTGCGATACGGGTTGATCGGCGCTGGCGCGCTGGTGGCGGTCATTCTGGCCCTGCCCTTTGTCGTGCCGATGGACGCCTACCGCGTCCGCCTCGAAACCGCAGCCACACATGCCACCGGCCGGTCTCTGCACATCGAAGGGCCGCTGCGCCTGATGCTTTTCCCGCATTTCGGTTTGCGCGCGGAACAGGTCACCTTTGCCAATATCCCGGGCGGGCGCGCGGCCGCGATGGCAAGGGTCGGCGACATCAAGCTCGCGATCCAGTTTTGGCCGCTGCTGACCGGTCATCTGGAAATCGAGCAAATCGTGCTGGACCAACCCGATATCGAGCTGGAGGTCGACGCAAGGGGCCAGTCGAACTGGACCTTTGCGAAGAGCAAAACCGCGGGTACCGCGCATGGCAGTTCGGTCACGCTGCCCATGGACACCCAATTCTCCGGTATCAAGATCAACGACGGCCGCGTCGCCTATTCCAACGCCCATACCGGCGTCCAGCGCCTCCTCGATCATGTGAACGCCAACATTGCCATCACCCGCCTGGACCAGCCGGTGTCGATGGAGGGCAATCTTAGCGTTGCCGGCCGCCGCATCGATTTCGAAGGCCGGGTCGTCACCGTCAAGGCGCTTCTGAGCGACGAACCGAGCTCGGTCGATATTTCGCTAACCTCCGATTTGATGCAGCTGAGCTTCAAAGGCAATTTGGCGCCGGATGGAACGGTCGACGGTAGCGCAAAGCTCAACACCTCGTCGCTGCGCAGCATGGCGCAGTGGCTGAGCTGGAAAATTCCCCCGGGCGGAGGCCTTGGTCCCTTGTCCTTGGAAGGGCACTTCATCTCGAAGGGCAAAATCACGACGCTGGACCCGATCAAGCTGTCGCTGGACGGTGCCGATATGCGGGGAAAGCTTTCCATCGATGCGCAGGGTAAGCCAACTCAGATAAGCGGCGCGCTGTGGATCGATCATCTCGATCTCAATCCCTATCTGCAGACGGCCGGCCATAAGTCATCCGCGGCGCCGACGCGAAAATCAGATCCCGGTTGGAGCAAATCACCGATCAATCTGGCATGGCTGAAAGTGGTGAACGCGGATCTTGCTTTGGACATTGGTCCGCTGCGTGTGCGCAATCTGCGTTTGGGGCACACGGTAGGGCATCTGACACTCAAGAATGAAGCACTAACGGCACAGCTCGCCTCCATCGCGCTTTATGGCGGCCATGGGCGGGCGCAACTTGCCGTCGACGCGAGCGGCGCCGTCCCCCGCTATCGCAATGCACTGCAATTCGATCATATCGCCTTGCGATCGTTCCTCAACGACACGATGGGCGTCGACCGCATCGAGGGAACGGGATCGATCGCGCTGGATGCCGCGTCGTCGGGCGTGAACGCGGACGAAGTGATGCATGATCTCTCGGGAAAAGGCTCCGTCACCGTCAGCGGGGGGCGGATCCATGGCGTCGATCTTGGCGCCGTGGCGCGCACCATACGGACCGTTCTGGGTGAAGCTGCGACCGGCGAAGTGGCAGGCACCGACTTTCACAGCATGGGCGCCAGTTTTGTTATCAACCGGGGCGTCCTCGCCACGAAGGATTTCACTCTCTCGGGTCCGCTGCTGCAGGCGACGGGGGCCGGCGATATCGGCCTTGGCAATCGCACTCTTGACTTGCGCGTCGTACCCAAAGCGAGCATGGGCGGAACGCACGCATCGAGCATCAGCATCCCCTTCCGCATCAATGGATCATGGGATCACGTCCATTACGCGCCGGATCTGACAGGGGTCGTGAATGGCGTGTTGCAAAATCTGGAGAATGGACGGGCGCCGTTCAAAGGCTTATTTGGCGGCGGCAACAAGTCGCAGGACCAAAACCCCATAAAAAAGAAGAAAAAGAACACCGTCGACGTGTTGAAGAACATGTTCGGCATCCATTGAGGAAACACATTGATGAAACCTTGGACATATGCGGTCTGGGTCGGCGTGGCCCTCCTGCCGATTGTCGGACTATTCGGCTATCTCTCCCTCTCGCGCACCAGCCCGTTGCTCACGGTTGCCACCTGGGCCGGTCCTTACGGCAATGCACAGGTCCGCGCGATGTTGCAGCCGTTTGGTAATCGCAGCGGCGCCGATATGCGGGTTTCGATCTATGACGGTGGCACGGTAGACCTCGCCCGGGTTGTCGCTTCCAAGCGTTACGATTGGGATGTTATCGACCTCGAATTGCCGGACGCCGTCGCCGCTTGTCATCAGGGCTTGCTGGAACCGATGGATGCCTCGTCGCTTCCCCCGGGACCCGACGGCGAGCCGCCGCAAAGCGATTTCGCACCCGGCGCACTCGGTCCATGCTGGATCGGCAGCGTGATCTACAGTCAAGTCATCGCCTATGATCCGCATCATTTGACCGGTGTTGCGCCCACCACCATCGCCGACTTTTTCGATCTGCAAAGATTTCCCGGCAAGCGCGCCATGCATCGCTCGAGTGGTAAGCTGAATCTCGAGATGGCGCTGTTGGCCGATGGCGTGCCGCCTGCCCAGGTTTACGATACTCTGTCCACGCCGCAAGGTATCGATCGCGCCCTTGCCAAACTCTCCACCCTCCAGGGGAACCTTGTCTGGTGGACGGACAACGATCCGCCCTGGCTGATTCTGAGCGACGGGCGCGCCGCAATGTCGACGATCCTCAACGGCGATATCTTCGACGCGGCGACGCACGGCACGCGATTAGGCGTGGTTTGGGATCGTCAGCTCTACGAATTCGAAGCTTTCGGCATTCCCAAAGGCGACCCCAAGCGCAAATTGGCGATGGATTTCATCCGTTTTGCCACGCAAGCGCAAAATCTCGCTGCGGTGGCCGATTGGGTGCCCTACGGTCCGGCGCGCCGCAGCGCATTGCGTTATGTCGGTATGCATCCCGAATTGGATATCGAGATGGCACAGTTTCTTCCGACCGAAGGCAATCGAATGGCAACGGCCTTTGCGGTCGACGATGAATGGTGGCGGCTGCACGGCGCCGATGTCGACGCACGCTGGCAAAATTGGCTGTCGCAACAAAAGTAAGCGTCGTCGCATTACGCAAAGTTGCACTTTTCGAAAGTTGCTGCCTGCACCGCAAATATTTTGCGGAAATTATGCAGCAAGTGACTGCGCTGTCAGGCGAACATTATGTCCCGACGGCAATGGCGTTTTCGCGAGCAGTTTACACAATGTTTTGCTCGCATATTGAGCAATGTATTTTGCGCGAATTTCCGATTCTTTCATCAACGGCATGCAAACTGAACCCTCGCTGCATTGACTTGAATGTGTTGCTCGCCGACGTTGGACGACACCTTGATTCTTTGTCTGCGTGTTTCGCGGGAAGAGATCCAGATGCTTTCTTACGCAGTTCGACGTCTTTTGGGGGCTCTGCCGACACTCTTCATCATCATTACGTTTACGTTTTTCATGATGCGGCTGGCGCCGGGCGGTCCGTTCGACGCCAACCGCCATTTGCCGCCCGAGATCGAACGCAACGTCAAAGCGGCCTATAACCTCGACAAACCGGCCCTCGAGCAATATGGGATCTATCTCGGCAAGCTGCTGCAATTCGATCTTGGTCCATCGTACAAAACCAAGGATTTTACGGTCAGCGAATTGATCGAGGCGGGATTGCCCGTTAGCGCGAAGTTGGGCGCGGCGGCGATGATCATTGCCATCGTCTTCGGAATCTCGCTCGGCACGGTTGCGGCGCTGAAGCAGAATGAGGCCAGCGACTACGGCGTGATGACGCTGGCGATGATCGGTATCACCATACCCACTTTCGTCACGGCGCCAATTCTCACGCTGATCTTCGGAATTTACGGCGTGCATATATTCGGCATGGATTTGACGCTGCCTGTTGGCGGCTGGCATGGCGGCGCGTTGCGCAATATGATCCTGCCGGTGACCGTATTGGCGCTGCCGCAGATCGCGATGATCGCCCGTCTGGTGCGCGGCAGCACGATCGAAGTGCTGCATTCCAATTACGTTCGCACGGCCCGCGCCAAAGGCGTGCCCGAGCATCTTATCCTTTTGCGCCACGTGCTGCGCGCTTCTTTGTTGCCGCTGGTGAGTTATCTTGGGCCCGCCGTCGCAACATTGCTGACGGGCTCGCTGATCGTCGAGCAAATATTCGGAGTCCCGGGTATCGGCCGCTATTTCGTCAACGCGGCCGTCGACCGGGATTATACGCTGATGATGGGCGTCATCATCGTCTACGCGGTATTCATCATCGCCCTGAACCTGGTTGCCGATCTGCTCTATGGCGTTCTCGATCCGCGCGTGAGTTACAAACGATGAGTATCGTCGCGCACAATATGGAAAACGCGGCAGCGCTCGCCAACGTCACGCAAATGCGCGGCCGCAGCTTATGGGTCGATGCACGCCGCCGGCTTTTCTCCAACCGCGCAGCCGTCGTCAGTATGGTTCTCCTCGGCATCGTCGCATTAATGGCAATCGCCGCGCCGCTTCTGTCGCAATACAGCTTCGAGGCGCAAAACTGGAATCTGGTCTCCTGCGCGCCGAGTTGGTGGCCGGACGAAAGCGTCATGTGCAATGCCGGCGGCACGCATTGGTTCGGAACGGATTCCGTCGGGCGGGATCTGTTCGTGCGCGTGCTTTACGGCGCGCGCGTATCGCTGGCGGTCGGTGTGGTGGCGACGCTGGTGAGCCTGATGATCGGCGTATTCTATGGCGCCGTCGCCGGCTATGTCGGCGGGACAATCGACGAATTGATGATGCGCTTTGTCGACATTCTCTATTCCCTGCCCTTCATCTTCTTCGTCATCATCCTGATGGTGATCTTTCACCGAAACTTTCTGCTGCTGTTCGTCGCCATCGGCGCGGTGGAGTGGCTGACCATGGCGCGGATTGTGCGCGGTCAGACGCTGTCGCTCAAACGCAAGGAATTCATCGAAGCCGCGCGCGCCAGCGGCGTCGATCCGCCGGCGATCATCATGCGCCACGTCCTTCCCAATGTGCTGGGACCGGTCATCGTCTATGTCACGCTGACAATCCCCAACGTGATCCTGGCGGAGAGTTTTCTATCGTTCCTGGGGATGGGCGTGCAGGAGCCGTTGACGTCTTGGGGCGTTTTGATCGGCGACGGCTCCAATCAGATGGAAATCGCGCCCTGGCTGCTGATCTTTCCGGCGGCGTTCATGGCGGTGACGTTGTTTTGCTTCAATTTCATTGGCGACGGTCTGCGTGATGCGCTGGATCCGAAGGACCGCTGACCATGAACGAGCCGATACTGGAAGTTCGCGATCTCAATGTGCGTTTCTCCACGCATGACGGTGTCGTGCATGCGGTAAAGAACGCCAGTTTCGATATCGCCGAGGCCGAGTGTCTGGGCGTGGTCGGCGAATCCGGATCGGGCAAGAGTCAGCTGTTTCTGGCCATGATCGGATTGCTATCGGCGAACGGGCGCGCCAGCGGCAGCGTCAAGTACCGCGGCAAAGAGCTCATCGGGCTCTCGCAGAGCCGGCTCAATCGCGTACGCGGTTCGCGCATCACCATGGTCTTCCAGGACCCGCTGACATCCCTGACGCCGCACCTCACCATCGGTGCGCAAATTATGGAAGGGCTACGCCTCCATCACCGCATTCCCTATGAAGAAGCGCAAAGGCGCGCGCTTGAAGTTCTTCAGATCGTGCGAATCCCCGACGCGCCCCAGCGCATGCGCCAATACCCGCACGAACTGTCCGGCGGCATGCGTCAGCGGGTGATGATCGCAATGGCGACCGTCAGCGGCCCCGATCTTTTGATCGCGGACGAACCCACAACCGCGCTCGACGTCACCGTGCAGGCTCAGATTCTGGAGATCATGCGCGAGCTGAGAACCGAGCTGAAAACCTCCATCGTGATGATCTCGCACGATATGGGCGTGATTGCCGGCATTGCCGACCGCGTGCAGGTCATGCGCGAAGGGGAAATTGTCGAGTCCGGACCGGTCGAAGAAATCTTCTACCGTCCAAGGCATGCCCACACCAAATTGCTGCTCAAGTCCATGCCGCATCTCGGCGAAGAGAGCGATGTCCTAGCCGCGGGGCAGGATCAAAAGGCGGCCAAGCTGCTCGAAGTCGTCGACCTCAAAGTGCATTTCCCGATTCAAGTGTCGCCTTGGCTCGTCAAATCGCTGCGGGCGGTCGACGGCGTGAGCTTCACGCTGCGCCAAGGCGAAACGCTGGGTATCGTCGGCGAATCCGGCTGCGGAAAATCCACCTTGGCGCGGGCGATTTTGCAGCTTCTGCCGCGCACCGCCGGCTCGGTGGTCTGGCTGGGCCGCGATCTCGATGTTCACTGCCGGGAGGAGATGCGCAAACTGCGCAAGGAATTGCAGATCGTCTTCCAGGATCCGCTGGCCAGCCTCGACCCGCGCATGACCATCGGCCAATCGATCGGCGAACCCTTGCGCGCCCTGATGCCGCAACTGACCCGCGAAGAGGTTGCGAGCCGCGTCGGGAAAATCATGGCGCGCGTCGGTCTCGAGCCGGCCTGGATCAACCGCTACCCGCATGAGTTCTCGGGCGGACAGAACCAGCGTGTCGGCGTGGCGCGCGCCATGATCATCGAACCGAAACTGGTGATCTGCGACGAAGCCGTCAGCGCTCTCGATGTCTCGATCCGCGGTCAAATCGTCTCGTTGATAAAGGAACTGCAGACCCAGACCGGAATGGCGCTGATTTTCATCAGCCACGATTTGGCGGTCGTGCGGCAGGTCGCTCATCGCGTCATGGTGCTGTATTTGGGGCAAGTCGTGGAATTTGCCGACCGCGACCAAATTTATACCAACCCGCAGCATCCCTATACCAAGGCGCTGATCGCTGCCGTACCGGTGCCCGATCCGCGCATGGAGCGCGCCAAGATTCACACCACGCTATCGGGCGAGCTGCCCTCGCCGCTCGATGCACGTGCGCAGCTGACCTTCTTGACATCGAAGCTGATCGACGACGAACACGCCGAGCAATATCGCCCGCAGCTCATCGAAGTCGCGCCCGGCCACCTGGTGGCCGAGCACGACGCGATGCTCACTTGAGGCGTTTGACTTTGAACAGGCCCGTATGACCCTCAATCTCGAGATTGTAACTGCCAATCGCGCCACGCGAGATCGTGACGGTGTTCTTGTCGTGTTTGCTGAACTTGGCGACGGCGGTGTCGCCTTGGACTTGTTGCCAAATCTGCCCATTCGCCAGGAAGACGGTAAAGCGGCCGAAATAACCGAAAGCGACATCCGACACGTCTGCGGTGATGCTGTCGAGCGGTTCGGTAACCGCTACGCCAGGTGCAGGCGGCGGAGCGGGAAGATTTTCGCTGCCGAATTGCGCAGGCGTTTTTTGCTGCGCTGGGGTCGTGCTGCCGAACCACTGGCTGATTCCGAACCAGGATTCGTCCTCCTTCGCGGGGGGCGCCGCAGCTGGCGGCGCCGCAGGAGCCTGCGCAACGCTCACCGGGGCTGCCGGAGCGACAGCTGGCTGAGCGACAGGAGGCGGAGCACTCTGAGCGATAGAAGGCGCAGCGACCGGAGCGGGCGCCTGAACCACCGCCGGCGTTGCCGCATTCTTCGTTCGCGCCACCAATTGGTCGTAGCAGGTAAGACGGATCTGATTGTCCTTCAGCACCGCGCATTTGCCCAGCTCAGTAGTGATGTCATCGGCCGCTTGCGCGGCCTGCGTAGCGAAAACAAGAACGGCCATCGCGGCCAGCGGACGCAAATTCAAGATTGTATCTCCCCGTGGCAGTTGCAGCAGAAATTTAGCGCATCGGTCGGTTCCGACTGGACAGCGATAATACGACAACCAAGTTATGGATGCTAGAGCGGAGCGCAAGATGAGTGACCCCATACGGGCCAAATTAACGCGGCGTGCCACGTTGGCCGGCGGCGTGGCGGCAACCGCGACGCTATTCGCGGTGTCGATGCGCGGGGGTACGGGCAAAATCTTTGTGGCGACCACGGACGGCGCGACATTGCAACGCGGTAATGGAGCGGAGCCGGATTCGCTCGACCCTCATAAGATTCAAGGGACCTGGGAAAATAATATCGTCGGCGATATGTTTCTGGGATTGATGACGGAAGACGCCGCCGCCAGGCCGGTCCTTGGGGCGGCGGAGAGTTACACCGTCAGTGCGGACGGCCTCGTCTATACGTTCAAAATTCGCGATCATCATTGGTCGGACGGCACGCCGGTAACGGCGCATGATTTTGTCTTTGCCTTCCGGCGCATCGCCGATCCCAAAACGGCGTCGCAATATGTCGCCATTTTGTATCCGATTACAAACATGCAACAAGCCGCCGAAGGCAAGCTGCCGCCCGAGAGCGTTGGCGTAAAGGCGCTGGACGACCGCACATTGGAGATGACCTTCATCTATCAGGTTCCTTACTTAGCTCAGCTTTTGGCGCATTACGCGTCCTTTCCCGTGCCTCGCCATGTGGTCGAAAAATTCGGAGACGCCTGGATCATGCCGCAGAACGCGGTGTCGAACGGCGCCTATCGACTGGCGCAATGGGTGTCCAACGATCACATTCACCTCGTCAAGAATCCGCATTTCTATGCGCGCGACGAGGTGGCAATCCACAACGTCACTTTTTATCCGACGCAAGATGCCTCGGCCGCCGTCAAGCGGTTTCGCGGCGGCGAGTTCGACGTTCTGACGGACACACTGGCGCCGCAGCAGGTCCAGTGGCTGAAGGCGAAAATGCCGCGCGAAATGCACGTTCATCTCTATATGCTGACTCAGTATCTGCAGTTCAATCTTCGGCGCAAACCTTTTGACGACATTCGCGTACGCCGCGCGCTGTCGCTCGCCGTCGATCGCGAGATCATTTGCCGCGACGTCATGCGCGGCGGCGAGCAGCCCGCCTATAATCTGGTACCGCCGGACATGCCCTGCTACCCGAAAGGCGCGGAATTGCCATCCCAATTGCAGCCGGAGCGTAGCGCGAAGGCGAAATGGCTGATGTCGCAAGCGGGATTTGGGCCGGGCAATCCGCTCGTCTTCGACTTCAACACGGCGAACACGACCGAGGCCAAGCTGGTCGCCGTGGCGCTGCAGGAGATGTGGCGCGAGATTGGCTGTAAAGTGCGCATCGCTCCTGCCGAAAGCCAGGTGCAGTACGACACCATGCGCAAGCGCGATTTTGCCGTGGGCTGGGCAGGATGGGTCGCCGATTACCGCGACCCGAAGGATTTTCTGTTCCTACTGCAAAGCTCGACGAGCGATCTCAATTACGGCGACTACCGAAACCCGGCCTATGATTCGCTGATCGAGCGATCCGATCGCATCAGCGATCCCGCCGCCCGCGCCGCCATCTTGCAACAAGCCGAACAATTGATGCTCGACGATGTGCCGATCGCGCCGGTATATTTCGGCGTGACGCGCGATTTGGTTTCGCGTCAGGTCAAGGGCTGGGTGGACAATAACGTCAACATCAACCGCACCCGTTACCTCTCGCTCGATCGCAGCGACCCTATCGTTTAGCCTCGCGCGCGCCTGGCTGATCGCGCTGGCGTCGGTCGCTTTGTTGAGCTGTTCGCCGGCAAAGGATTCGCCCGGCCCTGTCCTCAATCGCGGCAATGGCCCCGATATCAAGAGCCTCGATCCGGCCTTCGTGCAAGGAACCTGGGAGTCCTGGGTGGTCGGCGATATGATCATGGGCCTGACGACGGAAGGCCCGCGCGCCGAACCCATCCCCGGAGCCGCCACGCATTGGGAGGTCTCCCCCGACGGGCTGCGCTGGACCTTCCATTTGCGCAATCATCTGTGGTCCGACGGCGTGCCGGTGACGGCATGCGATTTCGTTTTCGCTTGGCGGCGTCTCATCGATCCGAAAACCGCGGCGCCCTACGCCTATAATCTTTGGGTCGTAAAGAACGCCCACGCGATCAGTGCCAGCAAACTTCCGCCCTCCGCCCTTGGCATTGCGGCACTGGACGACAAGACGCTCGTGATCGCGCTCGAACATCCGGCCGCTTATCTGCCCGAATTGATGGATCATCAGGTCGCCTGGCCGATTGCGCGCCACGCCTATTTGAAATTCGGCGATGGCTGGACCAAGCCCAAGAATTACATCGGCAACGGACCCTATATCGTGACGGAATGGATTCCAGGCGATCACATCACGTTGGTGAAGAATCCGCTGTTTTACGATGCGGCGCATGTGCGGATCGGCACGGTGAATTATTTTCAGACCGCGGATTCGCAATCGGGCCTCAGGCAGTTTCGCGTTGGCGAGCTGGATACGCTTTATCAATTCCCCACCTCGCAAATCGACTGGATCCGCTTGCATTTGCCCCAGTCCTTGCAAGTCGCGCCATACTTGGGCGTCGCCTATCTCGCGATGAATTTCGCGCGGAGGCCCTTCCAAGACATCCGCCTGCGCGAAGCCATCAACCTGGCTTATGACCGCGAAGTCCTCACGGGAAAAATTCATCGGGTCGGCGAAACGCCGGCCTATCGCATCGTGCCGCCCGGCGTGGCGAATTATCCCGGCACGGGCGCGCTGTGGTTCCATGCATTATCGGCCGCAGAGCGCATAACCAAGGCGCGGGCTTTGATGCGCGAGATGGGCTACGGCCCGGCGCATAAACTGCGCTTGAATTATCTCACCACCACCAATCCCGACAATCTGCGCAACGCGGTGGCGACCCAGGCCATGATGGCGAAAATCGGCATCGGGCTTTCGATTGTCGCGGTGGAAGGCCAGGTATTCCAGCAGATGGTACAGAACCACGATTTCGATATCGCCTTTCCTTCTTGGATCGCCGATTTCAACGATGCCAGCAATTTTCTCGACCTGTTGCGCTCGGGCAGCGGCGAGAATTACGGCGGCTACGCCAATCCGAAATATGACGCGCTGCTCGATGCGGCGCAGTCGACGGCCGACCCACGCGCGCGAGGCGCCCTTATGCAGCAAGCCGAAGATCTGGCGCTGAGCGACTATGCTTGGGTGCCAGCTTATTTCATGGTGACGCGCGATCTGGTGAACCCGCGGGTCAAAGGCTGGATTGCGAATGTCCGCGACATGAACCGCACCCGCTGGCTCTGGATAGACGACACGCCCGGGATGCATTGACCGGTCTTGCCAAGAGGCGCTGTTGGAGGCAGTTTCCCGCCCGCGTGACCCCGTAGCTCAGCTGGATAGAGCGGCGGTTTCCTAAACCGTAGGCCGGAGGTTCAGAGTCCCCCCGGGGTCGCCAGTAAAACGGTATTATGGCGCAAACGCCACCGAGGCTTTAAGTGAGCCGCTCAGCGGCGGTGGCCGCGCTAATCTTCATATTCGTAGTCAGGATCGTTGATGGTGCGGAAGCGCGCGAAACTGGCGTCATAACACCGCAAGAAGCCGGTATTGCGCCTCAGTTTTGCTGCATCAATATATCCCACATAGCCAAAGACGTAGACCGCCATAGATCTGTTTTGGATGCCGTCGTTGATGGGCTGAATCAAATCCGTGCGGTTGGTGAACCAAATTGTTCCGGACTGTCCCACCGCCAATGGAGTGTTGAACTGCCTGATGTCCTTGGGCTTGGGAATCCAATACTCATATCTCTCCCCTGGTGTGCCACATACAACCTCTACGCAGTATTCGATCAATTCTCCCGGCATATCTCCGACATTTGCAACATCACAATGCCCGGATATTGGAAAGCCAGTGGTCAACTGGCTGAACGTAATTTTTCGGACCTTAAAGCGAGGCCGATGTGTCGAGGTGAATTCATCCCGGGCGAGATCGATCGACTCCCGCATTTTGTCGGACTGATCTTTCGCACCTTCGGCCAATCGCTCAGTTTGCCGCCAAAGACCGATGGTGGACCACGTCAAGATGCCAGTGAAAATGGCGGTCCAGAACGCAGCGGAGGTCAGACAATCCCCTATCCAATCATTGGCTTTTTTATAGGTTGTTGCATCGCCGCTTGGCGTGACTGGGTGTACAACCAGCGACGGCGCAAGGAAAAAACCAGCAATTGCGAGCGCAAATAGCAATGCTAGCGCTACGCCCGGCCAATAACGCCATTGAGGCAAAACAGCTTTCGGCAGTCGGAACATCCCCTACCTCCCATCCGCCCGTAAGGGCGGAATCAGTCCCAGTATTATGGCCCAAGTGCCACCATGCCGGGACTCATGGTAGGAGATGCCGATGGAAAACTGGGGCTTTTGGGAATGGCTCACATACGGCTGCATTGCCGTGGCGGCGCTTATGCTTGCTTTGGATGCTGCCGTGAAACAATCCCCCGACTTAAACAGGCGTTTTGGTGGGCTCCTTGCACAGAGGACATGGGCATTTACCCCGTTCTTACTTATTTTGGTGAGTGCACTAATCATCGCTGCACGCCATCTGACCCCATCCGTTGATATTTCCAGAACGGAGCGAACTACAACCCGTCAGACGCAATTGTCCGAAAGCAATAATGGTCAGCCAGCGGCAAGCACTGCAAAGACCAATGACGATTACAGGTTCCCGCAGGGCGACCTTCAATCCCTAAGCGACGAAGAATTGAGAAAAGATTGCTATGCGTTGAGCAGTGAGATTGAAGATTTTCGCCATACATATTCTAGAAGATATAGCGACGTTGAATACTCAGCAAAAATTTCTCCGGCGGAAAAGGCGGATGCATTTATTACAATTGAAAATGAACTAAGCAAAAATTTTCGGTCCAGGTTTGAAAGTGATGTATTCCGCGCCAAACTCGAATTGAATCGTAGACTTAGGATGGCGCCGCCACAGCTGTTCTCGAAAAGTGGCAATCTTTCTGATACTACAATTATGTTTGCCAGCGATGACGTAAAGCGTTTGGCGGCTCAATTACCCTAAACGTCCTCTAAGTGTATCCCCTCCAACTCTAGGGCGGCCAGACAGGCCAATAAGAAAGTCGCGGGAAACGTCCCCCGCATGAGCTTTGCCTTGATGGAATCGACTGTCTCGCCCTTTAGGCCATGCTTGGCCAGCCGTTCTGCCAGCCCGGCATAGGTAACGTCCGCTCGCTTCAATTCGACCTTGAGATACCGGGAAACCCGCTCCGCTATTTCCGCCTCATTCTTCGCAAAACTAGCCATGCAGTCCTCGCAGGTCAGATATGACACCTAGGGAGTATATCTAGCCGTTTCCGGTATTGCAAGTAGCCTGTTGGTGTCATATGTAACAGCTACAGAACGTGAGCGACACCGATGGCCCAGCACTTCCTACTTTCAAAAGACGCCAAGACCCTGACGCTGATGCAGGTCATGCGGATGACCGACGCAGAAGCGGAAGCGATGTTCTGCAAGGTTCGTTGGGCCAGCACGGAAGGTAAGCCGGTTTGCCCAGCCTGCGGCGGCCTAGATGCCTACGATTGCCGCCGCCATAACAACGCGCCGCGCTATCGCTGCAAAGCCTGCAAGAAGGATTTCAGCATCACGAGCGGCACGCTGTTCGCTTCGCACAAATTGCCATTGCGAGCCGAATTCGGCGACGCCTTACCTAATCACTCACCCAATGGAAGTTCGGGCTGTCGTTGCGCGGGGATCGCTCTCTGGAGAGGAAGGAGCCAGAATTGCTTGCGCGGAGTCCTTCAGGCGAATTCAGGTTTGAAGTGCGCCGCAGGATTCGCGGATAACAAGCCGGCTTGGCAGTATGGTGCCTTCGGCCGTCTCGCCGGGAGCCAGCGGAGAAAGGAGCCAGAGTCATTAACGCAATGTCTTTCAGCAACTTCTGCCGATCCAAGTTTCGCACCTGAGGAATGAGTGCCGATGGCGCCTTGGAACGAGCTGCTTCAAGACCGACATCTGCCGTTCCTGTGAATCTCATCTTGCGCCGATATCGTTCTCTAAAGCGCATCACGAGCAGTCGCTCGAAAACGCGGCGTTACGCAGGTGCTGCACTCGTTCGTGTCACGATTTAGAGTTTAGGGTCGCCGCCTTGAATACAGTGACGAATTGTTTGAATGAGCTTCAGCGCATCTGCCACCCGTTCGGCATTCTGCATGGGCAGTGTTTTTTCGATAACAGCGGCTTCTCTTTCTCTGAAGCGGTTCAGCGCATTGCGTCCTTTTTCGGTCAGCGAAACCAGTTTCGATCGCAGATGCCTGGGGTTGTCCGCGAATGCCAGTAACCCCCGATTTTCAAGTTCGCTGCATATCGTCTGCACGAATTGGCGCGAAACGCCGAGGGCGGTAGCCACATCCGGCACCGTGGCTCTGCCGCGTTGTTGTAAGGCATCCAGAACCTTGACTTGCGGCGTTTGCAGACCGGCCTTTTCATGCACCGCGTCCATGACTTCGCTCAAGGCGCGTTGCAGGGCGAAGACTTCGTAAAAAAGGGCATGCAATTCTTCACCGGATGCATGTTTCTTTTGACGAGTTCTCGTTATAGCCATCTGCGAACCTTCCGGCGATAGGCTTCGTATTCCGCCCCAAATTCCTGCCGAAGATATTTCTCTTCGCGGGGTATCACATAGAACGATAGAAAAAGGAACATCGGCAAAGCGGACAACAGCATCGGCACGCTGCCGGCGGCAATGCCGATGCCAGCCAAAATCGACACGAAGCCGACATACATAGGATTGCGGCTGAAACGGTATGGTCCCTTGGTCACCAGCAATGTGGCCGGACGGCAGGTTTTCACACTGGTTCCAAGCGAGACGAAGCGGTTATTGGCCCAGAGCATGAACGCAAGACCGGCAACAGCGATAGCAATACCCGCCACCAGCCGTTCCGGCCAAGGAACCATGTGGACATCGGGAAACGAAACTGGCGACAGAAATTCAGCCGCGATGCCACCGATCAGGCAGATGCAGAAAATCCTCGGCGGAATGAAAATGCGCACGCCGGGGGAAGACGGCATAGATGAAGCGGAAGCAGACAATGTGTTCATAATGTCTCCTCACCCAAAATGGTTCATTCCACGACGACTACATTATGACAATACGATTGTCAATATGACAGTGCACTTGTCATTATGGCGGAAATTGAGTAGCGCGAGAAGTGGACCAGTTGGATCAACCCGCTTCCGGGGACGCTTGATACCAAGGCTTCTGGGATTGCATCCTGGTTGCAGAATAGTCGGACAAGCGTTCGCATGGACCAACCGCTTTTCGCGCCAAATAAACCCAACGTTTGAGGTCTACAATTTCCCCTGCCAGAATTGCCTCTCTGTTTTTCGATGCTGACAATGCATATTGATTGCCTAACTCGGTCACCACAGATAACTTTCTTATAAGGCGCCTTGCCCGCTAGCGAACGCGTGAAGGCGTTTGAAGGTCTCCCGCCAACAAGGCTGTCCATAGCCGAGCGCGGCAGTGACGACGCGCGCTATATTTTGACGGGAAACTAGCCTGCCGTCACAAATGTGATATAATTTTTTGGGGTATGGGGGGTCGCTCGCACAGCGAGCGACTTTAGCATCTATGGAAACGAAGACGCACAAAGGGATCGCATACACAATCCGCAGCCTTGGCAACAACCAGTGGGAATGGATGATTAGGCCACCAATATCCGTACGTGGCCTTAAACCAATGGACGGCACAGCAATTGGCCCGGCCACAAAGGTAACTGAGTTCGTCAAAGCCACAATCGATGTACAAATTGAAACTGGGACATGCGTTCCGCCGACCTAAGACGTTCAAGGGCCAATCGAGACCTTCCTATCGCCTTGTTGGCGAATCGCGATGAGCGCATGATGTGATGCAAGAAGCCCCTCATCTTGCAACGTCGGCTCATTATAAAATGCGGAGGAAGTCATCATGTCCCGATCCACACCTTTTCTTGCGCGTCTGATAGGAGTTTTCAGCATCGTTCTCGTGGCAGCCATGCTGGTACGCGGAAGCGCGATGGTCGAGACCATTGTTGGCGACCGTCCAATCATGTTCGACCTCGCCATGATTAGCGTCGCGGCGGGTCTGGCGATGGTACTCGGGCATAATGTCTGGTCGGGCGGTATGCTGCCGGTGGTCGTCACGCTGGTCGGGTGGCTGATATTCGTGAAGGGATTATTTCTCTTGTTTGGTACGCCTGAGATGTTTTCCCGGCTGTTCGCGCAGATTCACTACGGCGAGCATTTCTATATCTATCTTGCGCCCGCCTTCGTGATTGGCCTTTATCTCACAGTCGCAGGATTCGCCACATCGACGCCGCCGATCGTCTGTGCGACGCCACCAGCGGACGCGAACAAGAAGCTTTGATTTAGGCGCCGACTCCATATCCGGTGATAACCGGCGCCGACGCATCGCGTCCCGCCGCAAGGACAACGCCGCGATGCCGACATCCGTCTTTATCGCCAAATTGCTGGGACCGTTCTTTGTCGTTTGGGGCCTTTCCATCCTGGTCAGGCCTCAGGCGTTCCGCGCCCTGCTTGAGGATATGATCGCCGGGCCTGCATTGATATTCCTCGCCGGCGTTTTCTGGTTGCTTGGCGGTCTGGCACTCGTGCTCACCCATAACGTCTGGGTGACCGACTGGCCGCTGGTTATCACCTTGATGGGTTGGGCAACTATTCTTCGTGCTTTAATATGTATTTTCTTGCCGCAACTCATTGTGTCGATCAGCTCCCGCCTCCTTGAGCATAAGGCGCGCGTTGTTTGCGCAGCCTTGGTCGATCTCGCCGTCGGCGCCATTTTGAGCTATTTCGGATATTGGGCGTAAGAGCTCATTTTACGCCAGACCGACTATCGGCAAAAACGAGCGCAATACCGATTGTTGCGGGATTGAGCGGCTGTTCCTACGCCATGCCGGTTTTTTGGGTCGGAAATGCTTGACAATATATTTGCATATCGTGTTAAATATTACACTGTATGATAATTAAACCGGAGCACAAAATGGCCACGACAGTGCCACGCCGCCCGTCGTTCATTCCCTCGCTCGTCTACAAGGACAATCGCGCGGCGCTCAAATGGCTGCAAAGCGCATTCGGATTTGACGCAAGCGAGGTGCTGACCGACACCAACGGCAACATCGTTCATGCAGAGATGAGCCACGGTGACGGCGTCGTCATGATCGGCGGTGAGTGGGCAGATTGGACCAAGAGCCCTGCGTCGATAGGTGGCAAGAACACGCAACGAATTCACGTGCGTATCGAACGCGACATCGACTTGCATTGCGCACGGGCGCGCGAAGCTGGTGCGATTATCGTGATGGAACCCGCCGATCAGTTCTACGGCGAACGAAGCTACCTCGCCGCCGATCTCGAGGGCCATCACTGGACCTTCTCGCAATCGATCAAGCATGTTTCCCACGAAGAGATGGAGAAGGCGAGCGGGCTTAAATTCGCGAAGCCGACGTGAACGCCCGCAATCTTGATCGCACGCTCGCGGCACTCTCTGATCCCCATCGCCGGCGCGTCATTGATCTCCTGCGCGAACGGCCTCGGCGCGCGGGTGAGCTCGCACAAGCCACGCAGATCTCCTTCCCCGCTATGAGCCGCCACTTGAAGACCCTGCGCGCGAGTGGGCTTGTCGAAGAAGACCGCGATGCGTTCGACTCACGCGTTCGCATATATCGCTTGAGCAACAAACCGATGGCCGATCTGAAAGCCTGGCTTGAAGAGACCGATAAACTATGGACCCGCCAACTCGTGGCATTTCGGAGCCACCTGCAAAAGTCCAGGAAATGACATCGAGGGTCTATGTTTCAATCCGCGTGCCGGCCAATCCTCTGCGGGCCTTCGAGGCTTTCACGCAGGAAATCGCATTGTGGTGGCAGCCGAGCAGCCTTTTTCAGATAACGCCGCGCGGCGACGGCAAGCTGGCCTTCGAACCGGGCGTCGGCGGCCGTCTGTTCACGAAACTCGCGAGCGGCAAGGAATTCGAGATTGGACGCATTTCGGTTTGGGAACCCGGCCATCGCCTCGTTTTCAAATGGCGACAGGCGACCTTCCGGCCGGAACAATCAACGGAGGTCGAAGTACTTTTTGAGGCGGTTGGCGAAGAAACCCGCATATCAATCGAACACCGCGCTTGGGACGCAATTCCTCAGGAACACGTCGCGCGTCACGGCTTCCCCGAGCAAGCAACGCTTCAACATGTCGCCGCCTGGTGGCGTAACTCGCTTGGTTCGTTCAGAGAACACCTTGCAGTGTAATGGAGCATGAGGATCGCCATTTTCGGCGAATGCGCTCACGCCTCGTTGGGCAGCGGTGCGCCGCAGGATTCGCGAATGACGAGCCGGCTTGGCAGAATGGTGCCTTCGGCCGTCTCGCCATGCATAAGTTTTAACAGCGTATCGACCAGCACTTCGCCGGCGAGGCGCGTGTCCTGCATCATCGTGGTGAGCGATGGCGTCACAATGCTGGCCGCGGGGATATCGTCGAACCCGACAACGGATACTTGTTCGGGCACGGAGATTCCCGCTTTCTTGAGTACGCCGAGCGCGCCGATCGCGATCAGGTCGCTGGCGGCGAAAATCGCATCGAACGGCTTGCCGCGGGCGATGATCTTGCGCGCGGCCCCCTGGCCCTCTTCCAATGTGCTGATGGCATCGGCTTGCAGATCGGTCGACACTTCGAGCCCGGCAGAACGCAGCGCCTCGACATACCCGCTATAGCGGCCGAAGAATTCCGGGTAATGCCCGGAGGCATGGCCAAGAAAAGCGATGTTGCGCCGCCCGAGCGAAATCAAATGGCGTGTCGCCTCAACCCCGCCCTGAAAGTCGTCGCAACCGACCGACAGGCCGGGATGCCCTTCAATCACGGCCCCGTAATGCACAAAATGGGTGCCCTGCTCGGCCAACTGCTCCAGCCTGGCGCTATAGGTGAGAAAGTCGTCGTAGCCGAGCAGGATGATGCCGTCGGCTTTGCGGCTGTCTTCGTAATCGATGCGCCAGTTGCTCGACAGATGCTGGCAAGAAATCAACAGATCATAGCCGCGCGCCGCACAGGCCGAGGCGATCGATCCCAACATCGAAAGAAAGAATGGGTTGATCAGAGAGCCGCCGGCGGTCCGATCTTCGAAAAACAAAATGGCGATGGTCTGAGAATGCTGGCCGCGCAGATTGGACGCGTTCTTGTCGACCTTGTAGCCGAGTTCGGTGGCGATCGCCTCCACGCGTCGGCGAGTTATGGCGCCGATCGTGGGATCACCGCGCAGGGCGCGCGACACGGTGGGCTGGGACACACCCGCCCGCAGGGCAATATCGAAGGAGGTTGGTCTGGGAGCGCCAGTCGACCCGGATGCAGCGCCGCGTTCCTTCTCCGCCATCGCGTTACGGCCCCTTAATCCGAGACGACACATCGTACTATGCAGCAGCGGCCGCTGCACCGTCCAATTCATACACCAATTCGAGACGCAGTTGCACGCCGCGAATGCCGCAGTTCGTGGCGCACACGGTTGGAACCGGCAAACCGTGGCGCCCCAAATTAAGCATAGCTCGGAAAAGCGGGGGGACGAGCCGAAAAAGAAGGCGCCGTTGCGGAAACCCGCAACGGCGCTCAGCTCTGGAGAGACTCAGTACTTCATGCGAATGGCAAACTGCAGGAGCCGACCGCTCTTGCTCCACCCCGTGTCGACCAACACCGGTTTGGCTTTCGGCGACAGTGACGTGTCACCCTGGATCTGCTGTTGGAAGGTGATCGGCGTATCGAGCAGGTTCGATGCGTCGAGCGAGACTTGGAAATGCTCGTCCAAGTCGTAACGCACCGAGCCGTCCAGGAAGCCGGCGCTCTTCTGATAGACCGGCAGGCCGATGCAGCAATCGAGATTGTCGGTCAAGAAGCTCGACCGCCAGTTATAGGCCAAGCGGAAGGCTAACGGACCTTTCTCGTACAGGGCGACGACGTTGTAAGAGTCGTCGGAGATGCCGGCCAGACGATGGGGATCGATAATCGCATTGTCGACCTGCAAGCCGCCGCCATAGCCGATCGTGCTGCCCGCGATATAACCCGGTTCGGTCGCCAAATCGGCATTGTTGATGCCGGCCTGGTGGGTATGGGTGTAGTTAAGCTGCGTACCCAGCCCGTCGAACGGCGCCGGCAGGAAGTCGAAGAACGCCTGATAGTTCAGTTCGAAACCCCACAATTCGCCGCCGTTCTTGTTGTTGACCGGCCCCATGACATAGACCGTCTGCGTCGAACCGTTGTTGGAGAAATTGCGCGCCGATTCGCCATAGGAGATGCTGTTCTGCAGCTCCTTAAGGAACAAGTCCGCCGAGAACATGCTGGACTTGCTGAAGTAGTACTCATACGAGGCGTCGTAATTCCACGCCGTCTCCGGCCTCAGCGCGGGATTGCCCGCTTGGGCGGTGAAGACGAAGTTGTAGCCCGTGACATTCGCCGGGATATGCGCCGCCGTCGAAGAATTGTAGATCACATAAGGCGAAGTGTTCGTGACATCGACGACCGGCGAACCAATTTGCACGAAGTTGCGCAGATAACCGAAGGACGGACGCGACAACCCCTCGGACACGGCAAAGCGCAAGACCTGCCGGTCGGTGAGGTCGAGCCTGACGTTGCCGCTCGGCAGCAGGTTGTAGGTCGTCTTGCCGTAGGTCGAGAGGCCGGAAGCGGAATTGCTGAAGTTCTCCAGCTGCGAGTTCAGCCAGCAAGAGAGGTTGGTGACGTTTGTGCCGCTGGTCGGCGCGGTGCACGGCGTCCCCGCCGCACCCGCATACCACAGTGACGTCGGATAGGAGACGCCGCCGGTGCCGTCGAGCTGGGTCTCGATGTAGCGCGCGCCGATATTGCCCGACACCGGGATGCCGGCAACGGTCAGATCGTCGCCGCCGAAGTCGGCCATCAGATAGATAGCGCTGGTCTTCTCGGTGACGTCGAGTTCTTCGGACGGTTGGAAGCAGCCATCGGTGTCTCCCGACCGATCGCAGATCGGCATCCAACCCGTCGAAGATCCCGTGGATTTTTCGTCAAACGCCTGGGCCACCTTCGCCCAATCTTTCAGCGTCGCGTTGTTCACGAAGTACATCGGCCCGGTCGACAGGACATTGCCGCCGTAGAAGCCTTTGAAACTGTCGGTCGTCCAAACGTTCGAGCCATATCCCCGGAAATTAGGATCGCTGCCATAGTTGCCGCCGCAACCCGCCGGATAAGCAGCCGGCGAGGTGTTGGCGAGGCTGAAGCTGGGGCCGTTGCAAATCCATGTCGCTACGACGGAATTCCAGTTATAGGCCGAATAACGCACGATCTGATCGCGCGCGGAATAGCGCACGCCGGCTTTGACGGCCTTGAGCCAGCCATTATCCGCTTCCCAATCGACATCGCCGCGAAACGCCATTTCCTTCGCGTTGTTGTCTTCCATGTGATCCTGGATGAAGTCCATATAGTAGTTCGCCAGATTGCTCTGGATGCCCGGCGCATAGTTGATGTTGTCACCCGGCAGGACAGTGATCTTCGGCGGGCCGTTGCCGTTGCTCTGGTAGCCCGCATTCACCTGAATGTCGTCGGCCACCAGCATGTCGCTGTTGCTGGTCTTGGCACCGACATAAGAACCGTCGAAGCTGACATGAAGCTTGTCGTTAACATCCCACTGCATATTGAGCGAATAGTTCCGCGTCGCCTCCGTATGGTCGAAGTCGCGGGCTTGATCTTCCAACTGTATGCCCACATCCGGAGTGTTGGTAAGGCTCGACTTAGCGCAGGTATAGCCCGCGCCGCAGTAGTTCACATAAGGCACGCCGGGAACGACCGAGGCGTCGTTAACCGCTTGCTGAAAGCTGCCCGCCCAAGAGGCCGCCCAAGGCGATCCAACATAGGGGTTGGCCAGCACGCCGGACTTCAGGGTTCCGTTGGAATTGAAGGTAAAGGCGGATGTTCCGGCGGCCGGCACGACTTGTGCCGAACTCAAGGGATCGAAGCCCGGAGCTGCCCATAGGCCAAAGAAATCGAAATTGGCGCTGTGTTCGAGCCAAGCATTGCGATAGGCGAAATCGTTGTACTGGAACGTGGCGCGGAAATCGCCGGACGGATCCGAATACTGCAGCGCCACCGATTCACTTTCGCGATGGCGGTCGTAGTTGACCTTCGAATAGTTGACCTCGTCGGGAATGTACTGCCAGTTCGAACCGCCATAGGGCGTGGCCGTGCACGGAATGGAGCCGTTCGCATTCTCGATCGCGGCGCCGCTGCCGGTGACGTCGCCGGCCGAACAAAAGGCACCCTCGCGCAGACCGATTACCGAGTTCGTCTGCGTCACGACATGGGAGTTCGAATAGCCGACCAATATCCCGAACTTGCCGATGGACGTGTCGAAATTCTTGCCGGCAATTCCGGAATAATCGTATGTCGGGTCTTGGGAATTGCTGTTGTAGTTGGCCTTCACAGACAGCGCCAAGGTATGGTCGTCCGAATCGAAGGGAAGACGAGTGCGCAGATTGACCGTGCCGGCGATGCCGCCTTCGATCAGGTCTGCCGTCTGGTTCTTATAGGTGTCAATGCCGGTCATCATTTCCGGCGCGACATCGTTGAAGTTGAGGCCGCGGTCGGCGTCGGCCGAGAAGCTGTCGCGCCCGTTGAGCTCGGTGCGCACTTGCGTCAAGCCGCGCACCAGCACGGCGGTCGGCTCTCCCGAGGGATGGGTGCTGTCGTCGTCCGACTGCAGATGCGAAACGGTGATGCCCGGAACGCGCTGCAACGCTTCGGAGACCGATTTGTCCGGAAATACGCCGATATCTTCAGCCGTGATGGAATCGACGACGGTTTCCGCGTTCTTCTTGATCAGCTGCGCTGATTTAAGAGACGCCCGCACCCCGGTGACCACAACCGTCTCTATGCCAGCGTCAGGCGTCGTCTGCGCCCAAGCCGAACCGGCGAGCGCCACAACCGCCAGCGCCAACAAGGAAGCGCCCCCTTTCAACACGGCCATGCGACTGCGGCCGGCGTTGGACCTGTTCATCTTTTCCTCCCAAATTTCGACTTTCATTGTTTCCTACCTTTTCCTTCCGCCTCGATCGGGCGAGTTATTTCGCTAAAAACCGGCTCATGTTCCGATTGCCGAGATGTCCGCGCCTCCGTCACCGCTTTCCGGAAGTTTTCCCTTCCGGCGCGGCGCCGCCGCGGATTCGCGCAGCGTCGCCGTTAAGCGAACCGCGACCATCGAATTCGCCGGAGACATCCCGTCTTGTGAAATCTTATCCGTACTTCCCCCTTGTGCTTTGTCGGCACACCTTGCTTGTCAGAACATCGCCCGTTCGCGACAAGTCGGCTCGACGGGCGGCGTATGAACCGCGCGTCATTGCACATGATCATCCGTCCGCGGTCGCGTTATGCCAATGCTGCCGTATACGTATACGTGCCCGACTGTTGACGACATCGGTGCGTGCATTGTTTTTTCGCAACATCCGATGGCGCTCGCATTGATGTTCTCTTTGCCGATCGGGCGCCAATCCGCCGTTTGAAACAAACCAAATGGTTGACCGTAAATTTCTTGCCTTAGAAATCTGCAACTGTCTCCCAAGTATACGTATGCGTGCCAATTGGCAGCGTTGCCGCAGTGTCGATAATGTAGGGCGGCAAGCCTCGACGCGTTGACGTCGATGAGAAAATAAACGGCTGCCGCTACATTTTTCGGTCGGCGAAGCGATTGCGCGTCGCTCAGAGAAAAACAGAGATTGGGTCGAACCCATGTACCGGCGGCATGACGGCGAACGGGGAGTTTCTTGGGATCGCTTCAAGAACGGATTGCCAAGCGAAGCATTGCATTTCGATGGGGCGATTTTCGACATGGATGGCGTCATCACCAAAACCGCCGTCATCCACTTCGCTGCCTGGAAAAAGACTTTCGATGCGTATCTTCGCCGTAGCGATGCGGAATATGACGCATCGTTTCGCGAGTTCACGCACAGCGACTATCTGGCATTTGTCGACGGGCGCCCGCGATATGAAGGCGTGACGGCATTTCTGCGATCGAGGGGGCGAGACCTCCCGTTCGGCGACCCGAAAGACGAACCGAACTGCGAAATCAATTTGCGGATTGGGAAACCGCAAAGACGAACTCTTGAACCGAATGCTTGAGGAAGATGGCGTAGAAGTCTTCGACTCCACCATCGCGTTGATCGAGCAGCTGCTTCGAAATGGCGTCAAGGTTGGCGTTGCCACCTCCAGCAAAAACGGCGCGCTGGTGCTGGAGAAAGCCGGAATAACCGAACTGATTGGCGCGAGCGTGGACGGCTTGGTCTCTGCGCAGCTGGGACTAAAGGGAAAACCCGAACCCGACATATTCGTGGCGGCCTGCGACAGGCTCGGCGTCGAACATCATCGCACCATGATCGTGGAAGACGCGACTTGCGGAGTACAGGCCGGGGCCAAAGGGCGCTTCGGACTGATCTTGGGCGTGGCACGCCAAAACAATGCCGAGGAATTGCGGCGTCATGGTGCCGACTTGGTTGTAAGCGACCTCTCGCAAATCTCGCTTTGTGAAATCGATCGTTGGTTTGAGAGCAAGCATGGGAACTTGGTGAGTGCGTGTTTGGCGAGTACGAGATAACAATGAAAAAAAAGCCTCAGCTGGATTTTTGGCAATTGTGGAATATGAGTTTTGGCTATGTGGGGATCCAATTCGGATTCGCCCTGCAGAACGCCAATGTCAGCCGGATCTTCGAGACGCTCGGCGCCAAGGTTGAAAGCATCCCCATTTTGTGGATCGCCGCGCCGATCTCGGGGCTGCTGATCCAACCGATCATCGGTCATATGAGCGACAAGACCTGGAACTGGCTCGGCCGCCGCAAGCCCTATTTCCTCGCCGGCGCGCTGCTGTCGTCGATAGCGCTCGTCGCTATGCCGCACTCCTCCGCCCTGTGGTTCGCAGCCGGCATGCTGTGGATCATGGATGCCTCGATCAACGTCACGATGCAGCCCTTCCGGGCTTTCATCGGAGACATGCTCCCCGACGAGCAGCGCACGCACGGTTTTGCGATGCAGACCTTCTTCATCGGCGTCAGTTCGGTCGTGGCTTCGATCTGTCCGTTCCTGTTCACCAACCTGCTGCATATCGCCAACACCGCGCCCGCCGGCGAGATTCCGCCTTCGGTCAAATGGTCCTTTTACATCGGCGCTATTGCCTTTCTCGTCGCGGTCGATTGGACCATCGCCACCGTGCGCGAGTATTCGCCGCAGGAGCTGGAAGCCTTCAATACGTCCACAACCAAGGAAGAAGTCGATGCAACGACCCTCGATCGCAGGAAATGCATTCGCGAGGGGATTTGCTTGGTCCTTTTGGGCGCGGCCCTGACTTATGCCGTCTGGGCGCTGGCCTGGTACCAAGGGCTCTACATCCTCTCCGTCGGCTTCGTGTTCTACGGAGTGTTGCAGCTTGTGTCGGTCGTGCGCGCGAAATCCGGCAAGACGGGCGGCATGGTCGAGATCGTCGCCGACCTGCAGAACATGCCGGGCACCATGAAGCAGCTTGCGTTCGTGACGATGCTGACCTGGTTCGCGCTGTTCTCGATGTTCATCTATTCGACCTCGGCGGTGACCGCCTTCCATTTCGGCAGCAGCGACCCGACGTCCGTGCTCTACAATACGGGCGCCAACTGGGTCGGCGTGCTGATGGCCGTGTACAACGGCGTCGCGGGAGTGGTGGTGTTTCCGCTGGCTGCGCTGGCGAAGCGCGTCGGACGGGTTAAAACACACGTCGTTTGTTTGATCATCGGCGGCTTCGGCTTGATGTCGATGTATGTTTTCAAGAATCCCAGCATGTTGCTGATATCCATGACCGCCGTCGGCATCGCCTGGGCCAGTCTGCTCACGATGCCTTACGCAATTCTTTCGAGTGCCGTGCCCCATAAGAAAATGGGCGTCTATATGGGCATGTTCAATTTGTTCGTTGTCATACCGCAGATCCTTGCCTCGGCGATCCTGGGCTTGCTCGTGCACACCGTTTTTCATGGCCAGGCTATCTACGCCATCGCGTTGGGCGGCGCGGCCATGGTTTGTGCCGGTTTTTTGATGGCCTTTGTCAAAGACAACGTTAGAGATGCGAAACCGCTATGAGAGATCTCTGGACAGTCAGTAGCGGGACGTTCGCGAATGATAAAGAAAGTATCATGCGCAATGGTAACATCTACCAAATCGCGAACGGATACATGGGATACCGCGGAACTCTCGACGAGTTTGGTCCCGACGAATTGGTCGCCGTCACACTGGCGGGCATTTTCGATCGCGTTGGCGATGCCTGGCGAGAGCCGGTCAACGCCCCAAACGGCGGGTTCACCCAAATCACCCTGGATGGCGAGCCGATATCCGCGCGCGCGACGACGATAAGGAACCACCGGCAGGTCCTTCATCTGCAAAACGCCGCGTTCGAGCGGGAAACAGAGTACGAGGCGCAAAACAAGATTCTCAGGATCAGTTCGACCCGCTTCCTGAGCGCCGATAAACCGAATTTGGGGGTCATCAAATACAGTATCCGGTGCGATAAAGCGGCCAAGGTCAGAATCGACACCGGAATTGATTACAATATCTGGGACTTGAATGGCCCGCACCTGTTGCATCTTCGCGCGGAAAAGCGCGACGACGTGCTTCTTGTCAGCGGCGAGACCAACGAGGCGTCGAAGACGGTAGCCATCGCGGAAATCGTGGATATCGATTTCGGACGAGAACGTCACAAGACCGACGCGAAGAAGAATCTCAGGGTCATCGAATTATCGGCCGACGCTCACAGAACCTATACATTCTACAAATATTTTGCAGTTCATACAGACAACGACGGCATGAACACGCCACCGCAGGATGCCGCGATAAGCAGCGTCAAAGAAGCCAAGGCGTTGGGCTACGAAGCATGCCTCAAGGCTCACAACGCGCGCTGGGCCGAAAAGTGGGCGTTCTGCGATGTGATCATCGATGGCGACGAGGTGTCCCAGCAGGCCCTGCGATACAGCATTTTCCAGCTGCTGATTGCGGCCCCGATTTTCGGCAGTCAAAATTCCATTCCCGCGCGCGCCTTGTCCGGGCAGGTCTATAAGGGCGCCGTTTTCTGGGATACGGAAATGTTCATGTTCCCGTTCTTTCTCCATACCTATCCCGAGAAAGCGGTCGAATTGCTTCGTTACCGTATCAGGACATTGGACGGCGCACGCCGCAAGGCGCGAACGGAAGGAACCGGCTTCAGGGGTGCGTTTTACGCCTGGGAAAGTCAGGAAACGGGTGACGACGCCTGTACCTATTTCAATATCGGCGACCCGCTGACAAAGAGAGATTTGCGCACCCATTTCAGGGACAAACAGGTGCACATCAGCGGCGACGTCGCCATTGCGATGTGGGAATACTTCAAGCTGACCGGTGACGATTCCGTGCTGCTGGAGGGAGGTGCCGAAGTCATCCTTGAGTGCGCCCGCTTTTACTATTCCTATGCCTATTTCAAGAAAGACAAGAACCGGTATGAGATCCTCGATGTTATCGGTCCGGACGAATATCACGAACGGGTGAACAACAACGCTTTCACCAACATGGTTGCCAAGGCGACATTTGAAATCGCCAACGCGACGATCTGCTATCTGAGGCATGCACACCCCGATGCGTTCAATGATCTAGTGAACAAAATCAAGATCGCAGATGAACTGCCGCTCTTCGCGGACGCGGCGAAATTGCTCTACGTGCCGGAACCGGATCGAAGATCAGGGCTTATTGAGCAATTCGACGGCTACTTCGATTTGAAAGATACCACGGTCGAAGAACTGAAAGCCAAGAGGATCCACCCGGATGAATATCTCGGCGCCAGTCAGGGCTTGGCCGTGCCGACCAAGGTGATAAAGCAGGCCGATGTCGTCATGATGCTGAGCCTCTTCAAGGACCGCTATTCGAATGAGGTCAAAAAAGCGAATTGGGAATATTACGAGCCTCGCACCGAGCATGGATCCAGTCTCAGCTCTTGTGCCTATGCGATGGTGGCGGCAGAAGCCGGCAATCAGGACCTTGCCTATAAGTACTTTCTGAAGACAGCCAAGATCGATCTCGAAGCCAAGTACAGAGTGTATGTCGGAACCATCTTTATGGGGGGGTCGCATCCGGCCGCGAATGGCGGAGCATGGATGACGGCCGTGTTCGGTTTCGCGGGACTGAGCGCGGGAAAAAAATACGTCACCATCAATCCGAGACTCTACAAGGCGTGGAACAGCCTGCAATTCAACATGGCCTATAAGGGCGACAGGTTCGGCATCAGGATTTCAAGGGCATCCGTGGAGGTCTTCGCCGCTCCGACGAATAAGGACACGCATAGCTTTGTCGTTCGCGGACATTCGTCTCAATGCGCGCCTGGGAAACGTCTCTTCGTCGAGTATGGCAAAGAAGAAACCCAGTCGCCGCCCTTCGACATGCCACTCAAATCGGCAGCACCGAGCGCGAGACAAGCGTAGAGTATTGCGAAAGACTGAGCGGCTTCACGAAATCCGCGAGCGAGTCGGAAACCGCTGGGAGTTGCATCATGAACCGGAGAAAACTTCTCGCCACTGCTGCCGCCGCTACAGGCGCAGTCTTGCTGGGTGGCGTTCCCACGCTGGTTTTTGCTGCAACACACAAGAGGCGCCCTGGCATTCACGCCAAACCCGTTCATCCGGGCGTCGGCGCGGATATCCCCTGGACGACATATCCGTCGGAAGACATGAAGACGACGGGCACCGTCCTGCATCCCAAATACGGGCCATTTCTTGTTGAAATGGAATCCTCCAACCAGACATGCGTGAAGCTGACGGCAGCGGGAGAATATGTCGAGTTCAAGGTGCGATCGGCTGCCAACGCGATGGTCGTGCGCTATTCTCTGCCGGATTCGCCAGACGGGGATGGGATCAATTCAACCCTCGACCTTTATCGCAATGGCAGCTTGCTGCGGCAGGTTCCGGTCACATCGAAATACGCGTGGCTTTACGGAGACTATCCGTTCACCAACGACCCCAAAGCGGGCAAGCCGCGCAATTTCTACGACGAGGTTCGCCTGAAGGGATTGAAGCTGAGAAAGGGCGATGTCATCCGGCTGCAAAAAGCCGATGATGGAGCGGCTTATTGCATCATCGATCTGGTCGATCTCGAGAACATCGCGCCGCCTCTGCGCAGACCGGCGAATTCGCTGTCCGTAAGCGATTTTGGTGCGGATGGAAAGGGCCAGACCGACGATACGCAGGCCGTAAGAAACTGCATTGCGCAGGCCGCCTTGCGAGGCAAAATTGCCTGGGTCCCAGCCGGTGAATACAAGCTGACCGGCGATGTCGTTTTGCCTTCCGAGGTGACCCTGCAAGGCGCCGGCATGTGGCACACGACCTTCATCGGTGACGATGAACTTTATGTCCACCCAGACCGGCGTTTGAGATTTAAGCTTACCGGCAGCAACAGTCACTTCGCCGATTTCGCGTTAATCGGAAAACTGAAATATCGCAACGACAGCGAGCAAAACGACGGAATTTTCGGAGCCCATGCCAAGAATGGTTCGGTGTCACGCGTATGGGTGGAGCACACCAAGGTTGGAATGTGGTTCTACGTTTGCAGCAACGTGGTTGTCGACGGCTGTCGTCTTCGCAACACAGTGGCAGATGGCATTAACCTCTGCGTAGATGTGCGCGATACGATCGTCCAGAACTGCACCACGCGCAACACGGGCGACGATTGCTTTGCCATATGGCCGGCCGCATCCGACCAAAGCTTCGAGCAGGAAGCGCCGCTGCCGGGGAACAACATCTTCCATCACTGCACAGGTCAGTTGCCCTTTCTTGCCCAGGGGGGAGCCATCTATGGCGGTGCCAACAACCGGATTGAGGACTGTCTGTTTACGGATATCGGCTCGGGCTGCGGGATTCTCCTGAGCACGACTTTTCCAACCTCCGACGACAGCCTGAAGATCGACAACAATTTCAGTGGAACCACGATTGTTCGAAACTGCGATCTGCTTCGCTGCGGCGGATATGACCAGGGCTGGACCTGGCGGGCCGCGCTTCAAATCTGCATGCATCGACAAAGCATATCCGGTCTTAAAATCAGCGGCGTGCGGATTAAGGACGGCCTATCGGACGGCTTTGCCGTCATCGTGCCGCCCGACACGCAGGGACAACGCATGCTCTCCGATACGCGCCTCGAAAACGTGGACGTTTCGAATTACGGAATCGGAACGCCAGGCCGGCATGGCTTGTGGGTGAGCAAGAACGCGTCCGGCAGCCTGACAATCGCCAATTCGAAGATCGTCGATGTCGAGAATGATTTGGCGGACTTCATCATTACGACAAATTGACATCCCTTGGGTGCGCTGCGCCCTCGCCTTTGGCGACGCCTTCCCACAATCCGTTGATGTAGACTGCGCCCAACGCGCGATCGAACAAACCGTAGCCGGGCTTGCCCGTCTCTCCCCAGATCATGCGGCCGTGATCGGGGCGCACATAGCCTTGATAGCCCGCATCGTAATACGCCTTCACGATCGCGCCGATATCGAGCGAGCCGCATTCGGATTTGTGCGCCGTTTCGTAAAAATTGCCCTTGGCGTCCACCTTCACATTGCGGATATGCGCGAAATGAATGCGCCCGGCACCCGCAAATTCCTGCACCATCGTCACGATGTTGTTGCCGATATCGGCGCCCAGCGATCCGGCGCATAGCGTCAGCCCGTTTTCGGGCACATCGACGATCTTCAACAAGCGGCGCAAATCCTCGACATTCTTCACGATACGCGGCAGGCCGAAGATCGGGCGCGGCGGATCGTCAGGATGGATCGCCATCTTGATGCCGGCTTCGCGTGCGGCCGGGATAACGCCCTTCAGGAAATATTCGAGATTGGCCCACAGCTGCTCTTCGCCGACGCTGCGATACTGGGCGAGCAGCGCCTTGAGCTCTTCCGGCTTGTAGCTCGTATCCCAGCCCGGAAGATTGATGCCCTGCTCCGGATCGATCTTCGCGACGGCCTCGGCATCGAAAGCCAAGGTGGAGGATCCATCGTCCAGCTGCATCGCCAGGATGGTCCGCGTCCAATCGAACACCGGCATGAAATTGTAGCAAACCACCTTAAGGCCGCATTGCGCGAGATGGCGCAGTGTCTGCGCATAATTGGCGATCAAGCGGTCGCGCGCCGGGCGGCCGAGTTTGATGTCCTCGTGCACCGGAACGCTTTCGATGACCTCGAACTTCAGGCCGTGAGATTCGATCTTCGCTTTCAGCGCGCGAATGTTCTCCAGCGGCCACACCTCGCCGACGGGAACGTCGTAGACGGCAGAGACGATGCCGTCCATGCCCGGAATCTGACGGATATAGGCAAGCGGCACGGGATCGGAATCGCCATACCAGCGGAAAGTCATCTTCATCGTCTTACTCCGCGCGCTATTCCGTTTTGTCAGATTATAAGAGATTCGTCGTAAACCATAGCAAGAGCGAAAACATATTGCGGCTTATTTCGATTCAATAGCGGCAAAAAACGCCTTGGCGTCCCATGTCAGCACAGAGACCGGCGAAGACTCTGCGCCAAGGCCTTCAGGCTGAAAAAACAGCGACAATCTGTTCTGCGATTGCCACAGCGCCCGATCGTAAGTCGGCTCCCATGCCCCCGGATTGACCGTCGGCAGAACCATCGACGACCAGTGAACCTTGTCCGACGACCAATAAACAACCAGCTTGTTGCTGGCATCGTCGACGGCATGGCCGGCATCGGTGGCGCGCGTGACGACCAGAATACGGTTGTCTGAATCTGTCAGCATGATGGGTCGCCCCACCTGACGCACGTCAGCACCGCTCGCATCAAATGTTTCACCGCTCGCCCGATGGGAAATCTGCGAGGTCCGCCAAGCCGCGCCATCGCGCCAGACCAGCATGTACTGGCGCGTGTTGTCCGTCGGCGCTTTGGGCGCCCACCACGTTGCGATCAGCGGATTGCCGTTGCGGTCGATAGCCATACTGGTCTGATTGATGAGACTGGAATGCAGAGGCAATGAAAGAATCTTGGCCAGCGCGTCGGCTTTGGCGCGGTCGATGCTGGACCCGAGCGGCCGGCCATCATGAGACAACCACGTGCGGCCGTTATCGGGAGAGCGCGCCAGATAGATGTCGTGATTGGTTTGCCAATCCGGCGTTTCGCGGATGGTCCAACTCGTGAACACACCGCCATGAGAATCGTAGTCCATGCCGTTTGTATAAGCATTCATGCTGGTGGAGATACCATCCACCATTGGGTTGGCGATACGCCGCCATGCTTTCGCTCTGGCGTTATAGGCATTGATATATTGATTGCCGTTGCCCGAACCTCCGCCCACACCGCCATTGCGATAGGTGAACAATAATGTTCCATCGGGTGCTTGAAAGAATTCGGGATAGGTGACCTCGTTTTCCTGGGCTCCGATCATGCGGGCGCGTTTGAAAGCCAACTTATTGTGCTTGCCAAACCCGCGTCCCAATACCGGTGCGGTCGAGACCGCATAAGCGAGTGGCGCGTTGTGCATACCCCAGGACAAATGCAGAAAACCGCTTCTGTCGACCGCCATTGCGACGATGTTGTGATCGTCGCGCGCGCCGGTATTCGAAAAAACGTCGTCGATGGAAAATGGCGTGGCAATAACTTGCCAACGCGCCGAAGTCAGCGAGCGACGCGCGATAAGCAGCGGAACGCGGCCCTTTTGCGGTGCCGCGTAGAATGCGGCGAACTGATAAGCATCGACCGAGATAAGATTGTTGCGCGCCATCGACACCGAATTGATGTTGGTTCGCGCGTATCCGGCGTTCCAAACCGTCGTCGATGACAGCGAAGCGGCCATTGCATCGTCCAACGCAAGATCATAGATCGCCGAACCCGCCAACAGGAACGCACCGACGCCATAGAGCTGCGTGTCGTCGGCGGACACGGCACCGGGTTCGGCGCCGATCTGCTGCACCCAGCCGAGTTTGCCGTCGGGATGCACGGCTGCTTCCAACGCCGACCAACCGCGCTCTGCCGCTTGACGGAAGCGCGGTTCCGGCAACAGCCCGGCCTTCACGCCATATGCCAAGCCGAACGTAAAAAACCCCGTGCCGCTTGTTTCCGGCGGCGTTCCATCCGGCTGTCCCAGAAGCGAGACGGGCCAATAGCCATCCGGCTTTTGCAGCGCAACGATGCGCTCCGACATATTGCGAAACAGCGCTTCGTAACGCGACCGCGACGGATAATTCGCCGGGAGAAATTGCAGCATGCGCGCCAATCCGGCATAGACCCAACCATTGCCGCGGCTCCAGAATATTTTTTCCCCACGCGGACCGCGCCGCGTGAAAAAACGGCTGTCGCGCGCAAACAGATTATCCTTTTCATCGAACAGGTAGGCGACAGTCGCCCAATACTCGCCGTCGGCATAAGCAAGATATTTGGGATCGCCCGTCGCATGCGACAGTTCGGCCCAGGCCGGCGGTCCCATAAACAACGCATCGGCCCAGCACCAGCGCAATTGACAAGCACTTTTCACATCGGGCGGTGGATTGCTGCCGTATTCCAAAGAAACCTTCGGCGCCGCCGCGGCGATGGCGTCAAGCCGCGCTTTAGTCGCCGCAATCATCTTGGGGTCGTGCGCACGCTCATAGGCCCATATCCAACTTTGTCCGATGGCATAGTCGTCGGCATGAAAGGGGCGGACTTCCAAACCCCAATCCTGGCGACGGCCTTGGGCAAACACCGTCTCGGCATAATTCGGATCCGTGGATCGATCCGCCAAGGCTGTCAAGCCGACAAACAGCGTGCCATAGACCCAGCCGCGTTGCGATTTTTGATCGTTTGCGGCTTCGGCGATATACGATGCGTCGAGATGCGCGAGCTGCCAATCCGCGACGCGCTGCGTCTGGATGAGTATTTCCGAGGCCGTCTCGCCGGCATGAGCACTACCGCACGCCACAAACAGCGCAACAAAGCCCAGACGCAACGATATTCCCATTTTGCTGGCCTCAGCGTGCTGTTGCCGATGAACAGATCTGTTTCGAGCGATTGCCTTTTTTCAGAGAGGTATGGAGGCCTCGCCAAGCCGCAACACGGCATCGACCAAGGCATCGACGTCGCAAATTTGGCTGCGGTGATTTACGAAGGCGGCGCGGATAGCGAACTTGCCGTCGATGGTCGTCGTCGATGGTGCGGCAATTCCAGATTCTTGCAAGTCGGCCACGATCTTCGCATTGACGGTATCGGCATCGTCCGCGCGATAACGAAAGCAAACGATGTTGAGCTGCGCCGGAGCAAGCAACTCCAGCAGCGGTTCGCCGCGCACCCGCCGTTCGAGATGGCGGGCAAGTGAACAAGTTCGCGCGATCACGGCGCCTAAACGGTCGGTTCCGTACGTCTTTAAGGTGAACCAGGTTTTCAAAGCGCGGAAGCCGCGCGACAGATCCGGTCCATATTCGCTGGGCCAAGGCGAGCCCGCTGCCAAGCCCCGCGTCGCCCGGCGCAGATAGGCCGCCGGCGACGTGAAGGTGTCGCGGTGCAATTGGCCATCGCGCACCAGCAGGAAACCGGCGTCATAAGGCACTTGCGCCCATTTGTGGAAATCGAAGGCGATGGAATTGGCAAGCTCGATGCCTTTGACGAGCGGCGCCAATTCGGGCGACCAAACGGCCAGCGCCCCGAAGGCGCCGTCGACATGAAAGCGGATCTTCTCCAGCCGGCATAATTCGCTGATCGCTTCCAGATCGTCGATCGCGCCGGTATCGACGGTTCCTGCCGTGCCGACCACCAGGAAAGGCTCCAGTCCGCTGCTGCGATCTTGCGCAATGGCCGCCCGCAGCGCTCGAATATCCAAGCGGAACGATTCATCCATCGGAATTTTCCGCAAAGCGTCGCTGCCCAAACCGGCTATTTCCATCGCCTGCGTAATGCAGACATGCGCTCCCGCCGAGGTGTAAGCCCGCAGCTTTTCGCCGCCTTCAAAGATGCCCGTCTGACGGACCTCGCGTCCCAAAGTGCTGGTGCGGGCGATCAGAACTGCAAGGAAGTTCGCCAATGACGTGCCGGTGACGAACACTCCGCTGGCCGTTTCGGGAAACGCAAACATCTCCCGCGCCCAGGACACAATCTGGCGTTCCACTTCCACGGGCATATGATCGCGGCCACCCAGATTGGCGTTCAACCCGGCCGCCAGCATCTCGGCGAGCATGCCCACCGCCGTGCCACCGCCATGTACCCAACCCATGAAACGCGGATGGACGTTGCCGGCCGCATAAGGCACGACGAAGCGCGCGAACTCTTCGTAAGCATCTTCGAGGGCCGACGGCTCTTGCGGCAAGCGGACGTCGAAGCGCGCGCGCGCGGCCTGCGGAATAGGCTGCCAGACCGGACGTTCGCGGATATGTTCGATATAATCGATCATATCGTCGAGCATGCGATGGCCTAAGGCCCGCAAGTCGTTCCAGTTTTCGGGGTCTAAGGTGATACCGTCGAGTTGGTGATCTTTGTCGTTCAAGCGGCGCAGGCTCGGGATTTTCCTGCGTGATCGTATAGCATTGTCACGAACGCGTCGAAGACCTTATTCATCTGCGCCGGTTTGTATGGAAAGATGGCCGGCGGGTCCATATTGTGGACGATTGCCGCATTGTCGGCCTCGAATATCAGCAATTTGCCGTCCTTGGTTTCCGCGCAGTCGATTTGGAAGTAGTCGAGCCCGATGCGCCGCATGGTTTCGGATAACGCTACGGCATGCCGAGACGCAAACTCCCGGTCGAAGCTGGCCATGAAATCCGCTTCTTCGGCCCGTTTGGACTCGCTGTTTCTCATGTTGGCGTTCAGGTACCAGATTTTCCATTCATCGGCGATCGCCATATGGCAAGGATAAGTTGCGCCATCAATACAGGCCAAACGGTATTTGCGGAACTGTCCGTCCGGGCTCGCATAATCCACGAAGGGCGAGATGAAGAACCCGTTCTCTGGACGATCGCCCAAGTAATCGGCAATTTGCCCCGCCGTATCCAGTTTGGCCAGGCCGCGCCCGGCATGCGAGCCGATCGGCCGCACGATGAGCGGAAACGCCGCATCGTTCAACCATTGCCCGAGATTGTTCTCGTCGACCGTCGCCAATCCTTCGCGCGACAGCCGGACAGTCATGGGTATCTCCAAACCCGGAACCGTCTTCAACAACCGATAAAGACGATCGCGGTCCAAGCCCCGGATTTGCGCGGGACGATTGAGAACCTTGCGAGGCCAAGCGCGTATCATCTCCTCGATGATATCCAGTGTTTCTTGCGTCTTGTCGTCGTCGGGGGCGACCACGATGGCAAGATCGTGTTCGGGCAAACCGTCCGATAAAGATGTGCCAGGGACGACATAAAGCGTGGTCAATTCGACATCGGATCCTTCCAGCAGAAACTCGATGGGTGCGTTGCCACCGATATCCATTTCTGCCGCCAGCGCGAGAACGCGCAGCCCCGGCGCTTGCGCCGCACAGGGTGAGCGAAACAATCTTTGATATCCCAGCACTTCCTTCTGCATCGCCATGCCGGTTGCTTGATCGCCGAAGAGCTGCGCAATGAGCGACAAATCCATGCCGATTTCGGCGCCCTCTTGATCGTCGGTTACCCTCTGCATCATCTCATGCCACAGCGAGCGCAGATTGACACCATCGAACGCCAATTTCGTTAGGCGCGCCAGGCCAATACGATCGGCGCAAAAAGGACCGGTATTCTTCATTGCGGCTTTCCCAGATGTGCATTGGTCGCGACGAGCAGATCGATTTTCTTCACCACAGTTTTGATTTTGGCGATTGCGGCGCCGATATTGGCGTCTGCTATGATGCCATCGGCGCACCACGCCTCCGTCAAAAGCCGCGCGCCGATCCCGATGCGAAGCACGGTGCCGGCGGGGAGCTTGACGGGTTGTCCGATGTGACAAATGACGGACGCCAGGGCGCGATCATCGTCGGTGGCTGTCCCCGGCAACGCTCCGGCGAGGTCGCCATTGAGCGCATGATAGAGCTTCGTCATCTCATCGAGTTCGAGTAGTCGGTTGTTGCGCAGGATGAAGAAGGAGGACACCGTGGGAGGCATATCCTCGCGAAACAAACTTCCGCTGGCATCGCGTTCTTTGAGGAGCACCAGATGCCGCGAGGACGAGATCGCTTTTTCCGTTGCCTCTGCCAAACGCAACAGCGTGTAGGAGCGATACGATTCCGGCAGCGCATAATAATCGCGGATCTCCTCCAGCGCCGCTTCCCAGCGTAGCCATTGGCCGAAATTCGGTTCGGGCGGCAGGGCGTCGCGCAGCGAAGCCCAACACAAAGGCATATCGAAGCGGGTTGCATAATCCGCGAGGCCGCCCGGAATTGCGCTCATCGTGGCAATGCGCGCGGACAATGCTTCGGGCCACAACGAGGCGCCGCAAAAAGCCGGCCCCGTGAAAAACTTGGAACCAGTGATCAGAACGACATATCCACGGTTTACATATTCCTTAAGGCGCGGACGGCCGATTCGCATCTGGCAGGCGTCGATCACGATGAGAACGCCGTTCGGCCACCGCGCGGTTATTTCCTTCAAGCAAGCATCGGACGGCGCGCGCCAGCCGAGCTTGGAGGAATCCATCGTCTGCAGCACGACTTTGTTGCCCATCCAAATCTGTTCTGCCACGGCCTCGACGACCGCGGCATCGATTTCGCTTTCGGACCGGATGGCACCGTCCGGGGCAAAAAGGTCTATGCCCACGCTATGGGTTTCTTCGCTTTGTCCTTCGATGGGCTGGCCCTTTGCGACGGTCTTGCCCTGCGCCGTCCAATCGGAAAAATGCCGGCCGCGAGAAGTGTGCACCGTTCCGCTGCCGGTCTGATCGGCGCCGACGATGACAGAGGACACCGGTCCGCCCAGCAATTGGCGAGAGAGAAAAAGTGCGTGCAATTGGGAGTCTGTGCCGGAAGGTGAGAACACAATCTCCGTCTTGCATCCGCCCAAATTGAGATATGCCGTCAGCGATGTGCGCATACGCTCGATTTGATCGTCGAACGCCGCAACGAATCCTTTGGAGATGCTCTCTTGGATCAATTCGTCTCGGGCTTGCAATGCGCGCAGATAAGCCCGTTCGGATACAGATGTCGCCGTCGAAGACGAAAACGCCAAGGCGTGCGGCCTGGGCGCCGGTTGACAGCCATACACATTCATCTTGGTGATGGGAGAAACCCCAAGCCGAACGTCGCCGCCGCCGACAAGCAGAAACGGCAACGGCTGGAACAACGCCGTCAAGGCGCTCGCTGGAACGCCGTTCGGCTGCAACAGTGGTTCTAGCTCGGCGGGGACCGCCAAAGCGCCGGAATCGTGCATTCGCCAAGGCTCCCTTTGGGTTGGCGCATTTGGTAATTACACTCGTCCGGTTTGGTTAATAAGCGGTTGAAAACGGCTCTCGAGCTGGCGGCCCGTTGTTAATTTTTGTTTTTGGGAAGATAGCGCGCCAGTTGAGCTAATTTACGCCCTTCTGCCGCAGAAAGCGGGCGTACTTCATATCTTCCTGCAAAATGTGCCGCTCTAACCATTCCTTAAGAAACTGCAACACATCCAGCGCGAGGAACATGGGGTGCTCGCGCTGCTTATCGTTACGGAATTCGAATATCCGTTTCCTCAATTCCTCATGCTCGATCGTGTGCTCGGCTGCGAGCGGATATTGTGAATCTTCGAAGAATTTTTCTTCATGGCAGAAGTGAAAATTCGTGTAACTGACCATCTCATCGAGGACTTCGCCCATAATGAGTTCCGGCGAACCGGCCAGCATCGCGTCGTAGAGCGTATTTATCGTATGGAAGAGCCGCTTGTGTTCGAGATCGAACAACTCAACGCCGACGCTCATTTCGTTTTTTCATATTATGAACGTCATATCGAACTCTCCGACAGAAGCGCCGGTGGGAAATCATAAGAAGGCAAGCTTAAAGGAGAGCAAATCCGGGATGGCAAATGTTAACATTTACTGGGGCAAGACAGCCCGTTTCGCGACCCTTTGTGCTATCGGAAACGGAGAACTATTCGCAGTCGCTATGATGCCAGGAGTTTTTCTTTCTTCTTGGACCATTCGAAGACGATCTCCCGGTTCGGCCGGCAAATTTTCTCATCCTTGCCGTGATAGCCGAAGCTCGACAGCAGATCGCGAAGAAATTCGAGGCGCGCGATCTTTTTGTCGTTCGCATTCAAGATGCGCCATGGCCCGTGCTCGTGACTGGTGCGCTCGAACATCTCGTCGCGCGCTTTGCTGTAGGGTTTCCAGTTTTTTTGCGCCGCTTCGTCCACCGGCGAAATCTTCCACTGCTTCAGCGGGTCATCATGTCGTGCCGCAAGCCTGTGCTTTTGTTCGGATTTTGTGATGTCGAGGTAATATTTTCGCAACAGCAGCCCGTCGCGCACCAAGATCGCCTCATAAGGAACGACATCGTGAAAGAAATTCTTCACCTGCTTCTTGGTGCAAAAGCCCATGACGCGTTCGACACCGGCCCGGTTGTACCAGGAGCGATTGAAGACCACGAACTCCCCGCCCGCCGGCAAATACGGCACAAAGCGTTGGAAATACCATTCAGTCTCGTCACGCTCTGTCGGTTTGCCCGGCGCATGAACGCGCGTCTCGCGCGGGCTCATATGTTCCATCAGCCGCTTAATCGTACCGTCCTTGCCGGCGGTGTCGCGGCCCTCGAGAATCACGAGCACGCGGGCGCCATCGGCAATTAATTGACGTTGCAGATCTACAAGTTCGATTTGCAACGCGCGCAATGCTTTCTTGTAATGCTCGTCTTGATCGTCATCGTCGTACATGGTCACGTGAACCCTTCCAAACGCGCCGACATCAATAATCCTTCGTCTTGTGCTTGTCGAAGAGAGAAAACTCTAAATCCGCCGGAACGCCGCGAGTGCGTCCGAACCGCCTGCGGGATCAGGCAATCTCAGCGCCGCGATGCCGAAAACTCGTGCCAGCGCGCCATCCGATAGGGCCGCGTTCGGTGGGCCTTGGGCCGCCAATGTGCCCTCATGCAGCACCAAAATGTCGTCGCAATGGCGGGCGGCAAGCGACAGATCGTGCAGGGTGACGGCCACCGCCGTTCCACGCCGCGCCTCTTCCCGCAGAAGTTCCATCAAGCGCAATTGATGCGCCGGATCGAGAAAAGCCGCCGGCTCGTCGGCCAGCAAAATGGCTGCGCCCGTTGCCAAAGCGCGGGCAAAAAGAACACGCGCCCGCTCGCCCGCCGACAATTCGTCCATGCGGCGCGCCGCAAAGACTGCAGCATCGCTGCGCGCCAAGGCGTCGTCGACCACTTTGAAATCCGCCGCCGAAGGCCCCGAAAACGCGGCGCGATGCGGCAAGCGGCCCAGCAGCACGACATCGCGCGCCAGCATCGGCCATTTGGCTTCGCCGCCTTGCGGCAAATAGGCAGCAGCGCGCGCCAAAGCCTCGCGCGGCCATTCGGCCAGCGGTTTTTTCAGTATACGGACCGATCCGCCGGACAGCGGTTGCAAACCCAATGCCGCGCGCAGCAGCGTCGTTTTGCCTGCGCCGTTGGGGCCGACGATCCCGGTTACGGCCCCCTCGGAGAAAGCGGCCGTCACGTTGCTAAGCGCTGCGCGGCCGTTATAGCGCACGCCGACATTTTCGAATGCGACGGCCGCGCTCATGGTTCCCGCCTCAAACGCAAGATCAGCCAGAAGAAAAACGGAGCGCCGAGCATAGCCGTCACGACGCCCAGGCGAAGCTGCTCGCTCGGATCGATGGAGCGCACCAGAATATCGGATGCCGTCAAGAGGACAGCGCCGCCGATGGCGGACGGCACGATCAGTCGTGCCGGTTGATAACCGACGAACGGCCTTAACAGATGCGGCACAACCAGACCGACAAAACTCACAGCGCCCGCGGCAGCCGTCGCCGCGCCAACCGCCAATGCAACGCCGATCACAACGCGCCCGCGAATGCTCCCCACATCGACACCCAGACTCTTGGCGGCATCTTCGCCCAGCGTCAGCGCATCCAGTCCGCGCGCAGTGCTCAGCAGAAGCGCAAGCCCCACAGCGATCAGCGGAAGCGTATAAACGAGATCGTCAAGCGTGCGGTCCTTCAGCGAGCCCATCATCCACAGCACCATCTCGCTCATCGCATAAGGATTGGCGGAAAGAGAAAGGGCAAGCGCCATCAGCGCCGTGGCGAAACTCGCCAACGCCACGCCCGCCAGAATCAGCGCGACAACGCCCGCGCCGCTGCGGGAAAGAAAATAAAGAACGCATGCCGACACGAGAGCGCCTGCTATCGCGCATACGGGCACAGCCAGCGGCGTGAAAACCGTCAATCCAAAATAGAACGCGAGAACGGCGCCGAGCCCGGCGGCAGATGCCACCCCCGTGACCCCAGGCTCCGCCAAAGGATTGCAGAACAAGCCTTGCAGCGCCGCACCACTTCCACCCAGCGCCGCCCCAATCGCCAACGCGAGCGCCGCGCGCGGCAAGCGTATCTGCTGCGCGATGATGCCGGCCGCGCCTTGCCCGTCGAACAATCCTGCAATCAAGGCGCGCGGCGAAAGCTGCGAAGGCCCAAGCAAGAACGACCAGCCGGCAAATACCAGCGCCAGCGCCAGCAGCGCCAGCGTCACGCGCGCATTGCGCCATCCAATGCCCTGAGTTCCTGCAAAAGAAGCAGTATCGTCCATGCGGCCTCGTTTCCGTCGCCGCTGCCGCTGCGGTCTCCCGCAACGCTTTTCCGTAGGCACACCCCGGCCAGGCGGATGGACGACACGCTCCGGCAGGTCTCCTGGCTCGCGGCCCTTTCGCGCGCATGGCCTTCCCGGTTTCCCAGTGGCGCGATGCGCTTTCAGCCGCTTACAGTTGCGGGGGCAGCCTCGGGATTTTCACCCGTGTTCCCTTTGACCGTCGCGTGGGACGAGTTTTAGTTCCGCGCTGGGATATCCGCAAGCGCACGGGTTTTTCGCGCCAAGTCGCCGAAGGTTTGCGCGGCATCGGCCGACCAGGGGCCGGGGCACAAAAGCGGCGTCAACGTCGCATATTCCGTGACGGTCCGGCCTTTTAGAGCCGCTAGTGCCGGATGGCGCAGAACCATATAGGCCCGCGCGGAGCCACTACGTGCCTCTCCGCCCAGAATAAGCAATTCGGGCGCTGAGGCGACGATCTGTTCGACCGGCAACGTGCCGGTGCGGGTCAATTTGGAAAGCGGCGCGGCGTTGGAAATGCCGGACTGCGACATGATCTCGTCTGTAAGCCCGCCCGAACTCACATAGCCGTTCGGTTCGTAGAGAATGGCCTTGACGGGCGTGTGCGGCGCAGCCGCGCGGGCGGCGGCAATCTTGCGGTCCATCTCAGCCAAAAAACTCTTCGCCGTGTCGGGCGCGCCGAGCCTGTCACCCAGCATCGTGGCGATCTTGCGGATGTCGGCCAGCGAGTTTGCCCAGGGCACATCCACCACCGGCACGCCAAGGGCCAAAAGCTGTGCCCGTAAGCGCGTCTCCGTACCTTGGTACATGACGACGATGTCTGGCTTTAGGTTTAGCACGCTCTCGGTCGAGGGCCGGATCAGCCGGATGCCGCCTACCCTGCCGGCGATCGTCGAAACGACCGGATGCGTATCGCCCGCCAGGTAAGAAAGAGCCGCAATATGAGGCCGTGGCACCAGCCGGAAGACATATTCATCGGTGCATAGGAAGGTCGAAACAACCCGCTGTGGCGCCCCAAACACAGGCTGCGTCAAATATAGCGCGGCCCACGCAATCGTGAGCACAAATCTTGTCGTATAGTGCCTATTGAAACTGGATCGGAACAACACCATTTCCCGTTTAATCCATTTGGGGGGAACCATGCGCCGGATATCAGCCTGCATCGCCATCATCGGATTCGTAAGCGCAATCTATGCGATGCCAGCGCTGGCGGCACCCTCCGTGACTGAGATTCTGAGTGCCAACAAAGCGGCAATGGGCGGGAACGCCTGGGATAGCAAAGTCACGCTAAAACTCAGTGCCGACTATTCCGGCCAGGGCTTAACCGGCGCCACGCACGACATTATCGATCTCAAGACTGGCCGCTCCGCGACCGATTTTAAGATCGGCCCCGCCACTGGCGCCAACGGCTTTGACGGGACCAATGCCTGGGAGAAAGACACCTCCGGATCGGTCACCTTACAGCAAGGCGGCGACGCCCTCGCTCTGGCTGTCAATGACGCCTATCGCAACGCACAGAAATGGTGGCTGGCCGATCGCGGCGGCGCGACGATCGTTTCTGACGGCCAGAAGACCGTTGCCGATGTGACCTACGACGTTCTTACCGTCACGCCCAAAGGCGGCAAATCTTTTGACGTATGGTTCGGTGCGAAGACGCATCTGCTGGCGAAGACGGTTGAGGTTCAGGGCTCGCAAACGATTACAGTATCGGTGTCCGACTATCGTTCGGTCGACGGCGTCATGCTTCCCTATATGTCGGTGATCGACGCCGGCCTCGGCCAAAAGTATCTGCAGACGATCATCTTGACCAAGGTGGAGTTTCTTGGCGCGCAGCCCGATTCCGTCTTCGCGGCCCCGAAGGTTGTTGTGGCGGATTTCTCCATCGCTGGAGGCGCCGCGCAAACCCAGATTCCCATTCAGATCGTCAACAATCACATCTATGGCGCGGCGAAGGTGAACGGCAAAGGCCCGTACATCTTCATCTTCGATACCGGCGGTGCGGACATTGTCACGCCGCCCATTGCCAAAACGCTTGGTCTCAAAATCGAAGGATCGCTGCCTGGCACGGGTGCCGGCGAAGGCGTCATGGAAGGCGGGTTCTCGCATATCGATTTGCTCGAGGTCGGCGACGCGTCGGTGAAGAACCAGCTCTTTGTCGTTCTTCCGCTTGACAGTTTTGGAAACATCGAAGGCATCCCGATGCCGGGAATGGTCGGCTTTGAAGTATTTCATCGCTTCGTCACGCGGATCGATTACGGTGCCAAAACGCTAACCCTGATCGACCCCAAACAGTTCAATCCAGCGGACGCTGGCACGCCGGTCAAATTTGTCTTCAACGATCACATTCCGGAAGTCGCGGGTACATTCGAAGGCTTATCGGCAAAATTCGATATCGACACCGGTTCGCGCGCCGAACTGACGCTGACCAAGCCATTCGCCGAACATAACGGCTTGCGCGCCAAACATCCCAAAGGCGTCGATGCCGTGGACGGTTGGGGCGTCGGCGGTCCATCGCGCGGCTATGTTACGCGCGGCGCTTCCATGACTCTCGGTTCGGTCGTGGTCGACAATGTGGTCACCTCGCTGGCGACGCAAGATAAAGGCGCCTTTGCGGGGAACGATTATCAAGGCAATGTCGGTGGCGGCATCCTGAAGCGCTTCGTCGTGACCTTCGATTACGGCAATCAAATTATGTATCTGAAACCGCTGCCGGGCCCGGTCGCCGACACCGGAACTTACGATCGCGCTGGAGTGTGGTTCAACCAATCGCCCAAAGGATTCGATGTCGTTAGCGTTACGCCGGGCAGCCCAGCCGAAGCGGCGTCCCTGGCCGTCGGCGACGTCATCGTCTCGGTGGACGGTGTTCCTGCCAAAGATATCCATCTCTACGATTTGCGCGCGAGGCTGCGCAACGCGGCGCCCGGCACCACCGTGGCGTTTACGGTAATGAACGCTTCCGGGACAAAAAGAAATGTTCAAATTGTCCTGCGCGATCTGATCTAATTCGAAACGGGCCGTTGGTCGTAAGCCTGCCCTCACGCTGCGGAAGGAAGTGCGGCGGCCGCAGGACGTGATCGACACGTGCAAAAAAGCGTGCGTAGACTGGCGTGAGAAGAAACCGCTGGGATTCGGCCATGCCTGTTTATCGCGCGCCCGTCGACGACTATCGCTTTGTGATCCATGAACTTCTGGAGTTGGAGAAGCAACGCGACCTGCCCGAATGCGCCGAACTGACGCCCGATCTGGTCGACGACATTCTCAGCAATGCGGCAAAATTCTGCGAAGAGGTGCTTCAGCCGCTCAACCAGTCCGGCGACGAAGAAGGCTGTCATTTCGAAAATGGCGTGGTGCGCACGCCGAAAGGATTTAAGGAAGCTTACGAAGCCTATCGCGAAGCGGGCTGGGGCGGCTTGGGTGCACCGGTGGAATACGGCGGCTCCGGCCTGCCGATGCTGCTCACCATGACCGTCTCCGAAATGGCCATGTCGGCCAATCAATCTTTCACAATGTATCCGGGCCTTACCAGTGCGGCTTATTCCGCCTTGTGCGCCGTCGGCGCGCCCTGGATGAAGGACCATATCGCTACGAAAATGATCAGCGGCGAATGGTGCGGCACGATGTGCTTGACCGAACCGGGCTGCGGCACCGATCTGCGCCTGATGAAAACCCGCGCCGTCGAGCAGCCCGACGGCACCTATCGCATGAACGGCACCAAGATATTCATCTCGGGCGGCGATCACGATCTGACAAAGAACATCATCCATATGGTGATCGCGAAAATTCCGGATGAGAACGGCCAGATCCATGACGACCTCTCCACCGTGAATTTTTTCATGGTGCCGAAATTCCTGGTTGGCGAAGACGGCAAGATGGGTGCCCGCAACGGCGTCAACACCGGCGGTATCGAGAAGAAGATGGGCATCAAGGGCCAAGCGACTTGCGTGCTCAATTTCGACGATGCGGTGGCGTGGCGATTGGGCCCCAAACCGACCGCACCTAAACCCGGCGAGAAGCGCTCCGCCAGCGCCGGTATGGCGGGCATGTTTGGGATGATGAACGGCGCGCGTCTCGGCGTCGGCATGCAAGGTGTCGCCGTCGGCGAGGTTTCATATCAGAACGGCATGGCTTATGTGCATGAGCGGCGCGTCGCTCGCGCCCTCACCGGTCCCGCCGAGCCGGACAAGCCCGCCGATCTTCTCATCGTGCATCCCGACATCAAGCGCATGCTGCTGCATGCCCGATCCTTCGTCGAAGGCGCGCGCGCCGTGGCGATGTGGACGATGCTCAATATGTCGATCGCCCGGTCGAACCGGCCAGAAGCGGAAAGCGTGGGCAACATCATCGAGCTGATGACACCGGTCATCAAAGCGTTTTTCACCGATATGGGTTTCGAGGCCGCCAACCTGGCAATGCAATGTTATGGCGGCCACGGTTATATTCGCGACAACGGCGTGGAGCAGTTCGTGCGCGATGGGCGCATCAACCAGGTCTATGAGGGCGCCAATGGCGTGCAAGCCATGGACCTTGTCGGGCGCAAGCTCGGCCGCAAAGGCGGCGCCGGGCCGATGGCGCTATTCGCCATGATCTCCGGCTGGCTGGCCGAAAATGACGAAGCGACGCTGGCGCCCTTCATCAAACCCGTCAAGCGCGGCGTCGACACGCTGCAACAAGCCACCATGTGGCTGGCGCAGCGCGGCATGCAGAACCCCAACGATGCAGGCGCGGCGGCGGCGGATTATCTGCGCATGATGGGAATTGTGGTGGTCGGCTGGATGTGGGCACGCATGGCGAAAATCGCCCAAACCAAGCTTGCTTCCAACCCGCCCAACGCGCAGTTCTACAAAGACAAGCTGACCAGCGCGAAATACTGGATGGAGCGGCTGATCCCCGAATGCTCCATGCTGTTCGAGCGCATGCAAGCGGGCAGCGCGACGATTATGGAATTTTGCTAATCGGAATCATCAATCCGGCCATGCCCCCAAGCGGCGGCGCCGCCGCCGCCGTCTGCGGACTCTTCTTGCCGGCGGCCAGCTTGTCATAGGCAGTCAATGACTCCTCTCGTCGGCGTCAGAGGCAGCCAGAAGGGAATGCGTTTCTTGGCAAGCCAATAAGGCTTCCAGAGGTCACGCCAAATACCGTGATCGAGCGGTGCGCTTCCCCATTTCAGATCCCGACCCTGAAATTTCATCAGATCCTGCCCAGCGATCCACTTATACACTGCGCACCAGATTTCTTTTGGCGCCTGGCGATTAGACGCCAATTCCAGCTCGGCCACGTTGGGAACCGGTTCGCGGTCGTAATGGCTGATCCTGAGCGTAGCGACGCGCCCGCCCGTCCTGCGGATGCTCCAAAGACGGCAATAGTCGTGTGCAGCATTGGCGCCGTAAGTGCGTACGCAATTCTTCATTATGCGCCCTTCGTCGATAATGTCCGAAGCTGTTGCGAGAGGAACGAATTCGTAGCCGTCTACATTGGCGGGTTTGAACCATATGTCGGCAATGCTCTCGTCACCGAGGCTCGCGACGGCATCAATACTCGACCGCCAATTGTCCGCTGCTGTCACGGCAGCTCTCATGCGCATGTCGGGATTCCACGGGCGGTCGATCAATGCGTGCGCTCGCGTTCCGGGCCGGCCGGAATACCACGCCCACAATGAAAGCTGCCTCACCCGGGCATGATTGATCGAGGAAAGGCTTTTCTTATCGCGCATGAACTCGCGAGCAAACCAGACGGCAAGATCTTCGGTGCCCAGATCGGCCGCGAGCCCGACCGCCTCTAGCCACAGCGCGGCGTGTCCGGGCGATCTCGGCAAATGATTTGCAATCCGACTACCGAACGCATTCGAATTCGGCAGAACCGGAAGGCGTCCCGTAAACGCCTCCGGCGGCAGAGCGCGCAACCACAGCGGAACGCCCGCCGCCTGCCCAAGTTCGACCAGGCGCGCGCCGGCGATCACGTCCGCGATGACGGGCTCAGGATCAAAATGCGCGCGCGGCTTCGCCAGCGCCACGGCGAGCGCCGGAAAGCTCACGACAAGATCGGCCAGCCGCGAATGACACGCGGCAAGAGCGCGCACAACGTGCCGCACTTCGGGACGAAACCTTTGCAGGCGGCGCCCTATGAGTTCGTGATGCGCACGCTTATGCGCTTCCGCGCGCCAAACGACGCGCAAAACATGCGGTTGCATGCAAAACCTCGGATGCCGCACCGCAATAGCGACACGGCTATGAAATAAATTGTTGGGCTTGGTTATTCCCGGGTCCGTCCCGGGGGCCTCGCGTTAAATATCGCGCAGGATGCCCCGGAAGCATGCGATTTTCGACATGGCTGCCTCCAAAGGAGTTTAAAGAGGACGCGCTGGTATAATATCTTTGGCCATGTTTCAAGTGGGAAAGCAAAAAAGACCCAGGCGGCCCCATTCTTTCGTCACAATAGAGGCTAAAATCCCGGCCGCGAGTTGTGTGGGAGCGCGTAGCATGAAAGTTCGAGCGTTTTGGTTGCTTCTGTTTGCCGCTTTGGCCACGGCGCCCGCGGCAGAGGCCGGTCCCGTTTTGATGATTTCGATCGACGGCCTACGCCCCGCCGATGTACTCGACGCTAAGAAACGCGGCTTTAAAATTCCGAATCTGCGCGCCTTCGTCAATAACGGTGCGACAGCTTCGGGTGTGCGCGGCGTGTTGCCGACTTTAACCTATCCCAGCCATACAACGCTCATCACCGGCGTGTCGCCCGCGATACACGGCATTTCCAACAACACAACCTTCGATCCGCTGCAGAAGAATCTGGACGGCTGGTACTGGTATGAGAGCGATATCCGGGGCCAGGATTTGTGGGATGCTGTGCACAACGCGCACCGCATCGTCGCCAATATCGGGTGGCCGGTTAGCGTGGGCGGCCCGTCGATTGATTACAATATTCCGGAATATTGGCGCGCTTACACAGCGGACGACATCAAATTGGTGCGGGCCCTCTCAACGCCTGGTCTTGTTGCGCGCCTCGAGCAGGAAACGGGTATGTCTTTTGCCTCCGTATTCAACGAGGCGCCGGATGGCGACACGGCGCGCACGCGATTTGCTGAAAAACTCATTGATATTTCCTTCCCGCAATTCATGACGGTGCATCTGATCAGCCTTGACCACTATCAACATCTTTATGGCCCCGGTTCGCCCGAGGCCCATGTCGCGTTGGAGCAGATCGATACGGCGGTCGGCGATCTGGTAACGGAGGCGCGCAAGATCGAACCGGATATTACGGTGGCAGTCGTATCCGACCACGGCTTCGCGCCCCTCTCCCACGAGGTCAACCTGATCCCGGCCTTCGCCGAGGAAGGCCTGATCACCGTCGAAGGTAAGCGCAAGATTATCGCTTGGGATGCAATGCCCTGGCCTGCTGGCGGCTCGGCGGCTATCGTTCTTGCTCATCCCGACGATCAAGTGTTGAAGGACAAAGTGTTGGCGTTGCTGACCAAGCTTGCAGCCGACCCGGCCAATGGCATCGCCAAGGTCATCGACAAGCCGGAGATTGAGGCGCGTGGCGGGGCCAGAGAAGCGTCGTTTTTTGTCGATTTTAGAATCGGATACGCTGCGGGGCGCAATGTCACCGGTGCGCTGATAACCGCCAGCACGCAGAAAGGCGCACACGGCTTCTTCCCCGACAACAAAGAGATGCGTGCCACCTTCATGATTGCCGGTCCCGGCATCAAGAAGAGGTCGCTCGGCGATATCGACATGCGCGATATAGCCCCGACACTTGCGAGGGTGTTGCAGGTCCCTCTCCCGGGCGCGACGGGCAAACCGCTCTTCTAAGATCTTATTAAGCTAGAAAATCGCGCCAACCTTGGACGTTATGGGCTGGGCTCGGTTTGATGCGGATTCGCGCCGCAGGTGCGATGTGACTTAAGCGTTCCTTCAAATAATCCGGTTATCTTTTCCTCCAAATAAAAAGGGGTGTCCGGATGGTATCGATGCATTCCTTCGCGGCAGCGGGAAGAAACACGGCCGCGGTGCTCGACGAATTGGATCGGCAGATTTTAGAAAGCAATACGACAGCGAATTTCGTTTTTGCTTTTTTTGGCTGTACGCATGACGGCGCAAAAATTCTCGACTTCCTAAAGAGCCGCTTTCCCGGTTCCGCCATCGTCGGCGGTACGTCGCATTCCGGATTCATGAGCGACGGAAAGCTGTGGGAAGCCGGATCCATCGGCATCATGACGATCGAGGACGCGGACGGCCAATACGGCGTTTCCGTCTCGGAGATTGGCGAGGATGCGGCTGCCACGGCGGAATCGACCTTGAACGCCGCCCTCAAACATGCCTCCTGTCCCGGGGAATTGCCGGCGCTGTTGTTTGTTTATCAAGCGCCCGGACACGAGGAAGAAGCCATCGACGGGTTGCGGCGCGTTATCGGCGACCGTTGTCCCATCGTCGGCGGCAGTTCGGCGGACGAAGCGCAAACGGGCCTTTGGCAGCAGATCGGCCCGGAAGGCGCATTCAAGAACGGCATTGCTGTGGCCGCGCTGTTTCCCTCGGGCAGCATCGGAACGACCTTCCAAGGCGGCTTCGAGCCGGCCGGGCCTAGCGGTATTGTCACGCGCATCGGATATGACGACGGTGGACAAAGCGGGATCGTTACAAAATCGCGCGGCCGTGAGATCGTCGAGATCGACGGCAGGCCTGCCGCGCATGTTTACAACGAATGGATCGGCAATGCGCTTGGAGTGAAATCGGAAAGCGGCGGCAATATCTTCGAAGAAACCTCCATGCATCCTCTGGGTATCGTAGTCGGCGACATCAAAGGCGTACCCAATTTCCGACTGATCCATCCCAAAGAGGTTGAAGCGGACGGCACGGTGAACACCTTCGCCGCTATCGAGCAAGGTGCTCGTATCCATTTCATGCGCGGCAACACCCAGCGCTTGGCCGATCGCGCCGGGCGGGTGGCTGCACAGGCCGCTGCCCAGCTGACGGGCGGCGTCCAATCCCTGGCCGGCGGGCTGATGATTTATTGTACCGGCTGCAGAAAGGCGGTCGGCGAGAAGATGCCCCAGGTCGCGCGCGACGTGGCCGAAAGTTTTCAGAACCGCCCGCTCTTGACCTGTTTTACCTATGGCGAAGTCGGGTTGATCTCCGAGCGGAACGCACACGGCAATATGATGATCTCCGCCGTAGCATTCGGAACATAAGGCGCATGGTGCTGTGTTAAACAACCTCGAAGCCCTGCACGAAGCGCTCGTCGATCTTAAGCGCGAGAACGAGATGCTTGGCACAGAGGTCAAGCACGCCAATCTACTGCTCAGCGGACTCGGATCGCTCTTATTGATCGACACCAAAGAAGATCCCTTCCGTCACGTTTTCCACTCGTTGCGTGCGGTGTTCGAGTTCGAGAGAGCGGCGGCCTTTGTCGAGGACGAACAGGATTGCCTATGTTGCGTGGCCGCGACAGAGGATCTGCTGATTGGCATGCAATGGCGAGCCGCAGCATTTCTGCGGCGCATCTTGGCCGGGCGCGTTTCGGCGACCTTCAACAACACGGATATCGAAGAGCAAAAGACGGCACCTTGGCAGCTATTGCCCGTGGAAGGCCCATGCCTTTTTATGCCCTTGCGCATCGCATCGCGGCGCGGGCTTCTGGTGCTGGTTAAAAACAGCGACGCCGCCGGCTTCGACCGAAAGAATGTCGAACTGGCGAAGAAATTCTGCCTCCTCGCCTCTCATGCCATGGCCGCCCGCGATGCGCGCAAGATGATCGAAGACAACGAAATCCGTGCCGCCGCAGCCGAAGATGCCAATCGCGCCAAGAGCCAATTCATCGCCAATATGAGTCATGAATTGCGCACGCCGTTGAATGCGATCATCGGCTTTTCCGAGTTCATGTCGTCGGAAATACTTGGCCCGATCGGCATTCCGAAATACGCCGAATATGCGCGCGACATTCTCACCAGCGGCAACCACCTGCTCACCGTTGTGAACAACATTCTGCTTTTCTCCAAAATGGAGGCCGGACAGCACAAGGTGGAAACCGTTGTCTTTCCGCTGGCCGAAGAAGTCGACTATGCGCGGCGCATGCTCGCGGTCGTCGCGGGACCGCGCAACATTGCGATCCACGTCGAGTCCCTGTGCGAAACGCATTTTGTCCGCGCTGATCGCCAGTCGTTGCGCCAGATCTTGCTGAACTTGCTCGGCAATGCCGTCAAATTCTCTTACGACGGACGTGTCGTAACCGTGAGCGGCGCGTTAAACGAGGATTTTTACCGGCTAAAGATTGTCGATCGCGGCTGCGGTATTTCACCGAGTGTCATGCAACGCCTTGGTACGCCTTTCTTGCAAGCCGAAGATGTCATGTCGCGGCAGCATCAAGGGACGGGATTGGGATTGGCAATCTGTTTCGGCCTGGCGCGCTCGATGGGCGCCTGTCTCACGCTCGAAAGCACCGAACATCTCGGTACGACCGTGAACTTGGATTTGCCCCTCGCAACCGCGGCGCGCAACACGTCCGCGGCTTAGCGGCTTGCGCAATTCGTCTAGCGCAGCGGGGTAATTTGATTTTGCACACGAACACAGGCATCCGAGCTGTTCAACACAACGGCTGCCCGTTCGTCGTCGGTCAATTCACCGTCATTGTTCGTCTTTGTGTTGAGTTGCGAACTACCGGACGAAAGCATGTCCGTCGCAATCAGATCGCGAAACAGCGCCTGCGCCGCGGACCGGGAAATATCTGGCGGAATAACTTCAACTTCGCTAGCTTCCCCTTTTCCCTTCGCGTCGTCAGTCTTATGTTTTCTTATCGCATATTTGTTGAAGATCGCGTCATAAGTGTTTCCGTTATATTCGTAGAAATTTATAGAAACCCACAGATGGTCTTTTTTTCTATCCTGTGCGACAATGCCGTACGCCGTGTAATTACCATAGCGTGATGCCGAGCCGCCCAACAGAGAGCCAAATGTCTTCCCATCTTCGGCTAACGCCGTACACCCGAACTGAAGAGCAAAGTCACCATTTCCCAAGGGGATTGCAGCGACCTCCGCATAGGAGACCTGAACCAGCCGGCCAGGTGCAGAGGACCTCTTGCTAGGTATCGTCTCAAACCCAAAGACCTGGAGCCGCGAATCCGAACCGGGCATTACGACAAACCCGCCCTTTTGGTCCTCGCTGTCATAGTGTCCAACCAGTGCTCCGGTTGCGTCAAAATCCGAAGTTGTGAAGATTGGTTTTTCCGAAACGAGCATCGTGCAGCTGCCCAACACCAATGGCACACAGCTTAAAAGAGCCGGCGCGAGAACACGCGTTGCGAAATTGCGAAACATGGTAGGCCCCAAGAATCCTGCTTCAATATACCATGCCCGCCACGTATAGTCCTGTCAGGATTGGTGCGCCGAACCGCGCACATCGGGATCGTGCGTTATAACAATATTGTTTGCGAGACGATAATTGCTTCCAACAAGCGAGAGTTAAGCCGCTTCCGCCAATTTCGCCAATTGCGTCAGCACCGCTTGCATGCCTTTGAGCCGCGCTTCGGGCGTCGGCCAATCGCGCGACACCACGATCTTTTGATCGGGCCGCACTTTCATCGTCCCGCCATGCGCCGAAATAAATTTCACCAAAGCGAACGGGTTGGTGAAAGAATTGTGCCGGAAAGCGATGGTGCCGCCCTTCGGCCCCGCCTCCACCTTTTCCACCGAGGCGGCACGGCACAGCTGTTTGATCGCCACGATTTCGAACAGATGTTTCACCTCGTCGGGCAATGGCCCGAAACGGTCGATCAACTCGGCGGCAAATTCCTCGATGGCAGCCCGCGTTTCGATCGTGGATAGCCGGCGATACAGCGCCATGCGCACATTGAGATCGGGCACATAGGCTTCGGGAATGAGCACCGCCGCGCCGATATTGATCTGCGGCGACCACTGATCGGCGATCTCGCCATCGCCCTCGCCGCTGCGCATTTGGGCGACGGCTTCCTCCAGCATCTCTTGATAGAGTTCGATGCCGACTTCCTTGACATGGCCCGATTGTTCTTCGCCCAAAAGATTGCCGGCGCCGCGGATATCCATATCGTGACTCGCAACCGTGAATCCGGCGCCCAGCTGATCGAGGGATTGCAGCACCTGCAAACGACGCTCCGCGGTGTCGGTCGTTTTGCGATCCGGCGGCGTCGTCAGATAGGCGTATGCCCGCTGCTTGGAACGGCCGATTCGCCCGCGCAATTGATATAGCTGCGATAGGCCGAACATGTCGGCACGATGCACAACGAGCGTGTTGGCGGACGGAATGTCGAGACCGGATTCCACGATATTGGTGGAGACCAGCACATCGATCTTGCGATCGTAGAACGAGGTCATCACGTCTTCCAGCATGGTGGGCGCCATCTGGCCATGCGCAATGGACGATTTCACTTCCGGCACGGTGTTCTTGAGAAAGTCCTGTGCCTCGCGCAGATCGGCGATGCGCGGCGCCACATAGAAACTCTGCCCCCCGCGATAATGTTCGCGCAATATCGCTTCGCGGATCACCAAAGGATCGAACGGCGTAACGAAGGTGCGCACCGCCAGCCGGTCTATGGGCGGCGTCGTGATCAGCGACAAATCGCGCACGCCCGACAGCGCCAATTGCAGCGTGCGCGGAATGGGCGTCGCCGTCAGCGTCAGCACATGCACATCCGACTTCAGCGCCTTCAGCCGTTCCTTATGCGCCACGCCGAAATGCTGTTCTTCGTCGACAATCACCAAACCCAGATTGCTGAAGGCAATGCCGGTGGCAAGTAGCGCGTGGGTACCGATCACGATGTTCACTTCACCCGTTGCCAAATCCGCTTTGGTTTCGCGCGCCTCTTTGGCATCCACGAAGCGTGAAAGTTGGCGAATTTTCACCGGGAACCCCGCGAAACGTTCGACGAAGGTTTTGTAATGCTGGCGCGCCAATAACGTGGTCGGCACCACCAAAGCGACCTGATTTCCCGCCATCGCGGCGACAAAGGCGGTCCGCAGCGCGACTTCCGTTTTGCCGAAGCCGACATCGCCGCACACCAAGCGGTCCATCGGCCGTCCCTTCGCCAAATCCTCGATGGCATCGGCGATCGCTTTTTCCTGATCTTCCGTTTCCTGATAGGGAAACCGCGCGCAGAATTCGTCATACAATCCCTGCGGCGGATCGGAGGGCGGCAACGAACGCAACTCGCGTGCTGCTGCAATACGGATCAGTTCGGACGCGATCTCGCGTACGCGTTCTTTGGCGCGTGCTTTGCGCTGCTGCCAACCTGCACCGCCCAAGCGGTCGAGTTGCGCCGTGCCCTCCTCGGCACCATAGCGCGTCAGAAGTTCGATATTCTCCACCGGCAGAAATAGTTTGCCGCCGTCATATTGCAGCTCCAAACAATCATGCGGCGCTCCAGTAACATCCATGGTCTGCAAGCCGATGTAGCGGCCCACGCCATGTTCGATATGGGTGACCAGATCACCCGGTGCCAAGCCGGAGGCTTCGGAGAGGAAATTCTGCGCCCGTCGCGTGCGGGTATGCGAACGCACCATGCGATCGCCGAGAATGTCTTGTTCCGCCACCACGGCAAAATCCGGCGCCTCGAAGCCGTGTTCGATGCCGAGCACCGCAAGGCCAACCGCGCGCGCGTCCATCTTTTGCGCGTCCGGCCAATCCTTTACCGGGCGTATCGCCGTCAGTCCGTGATCGGACAACACGCCGCCCATGCGGTCGGCCGAACCTTCCGACCAACTGGCGACGATCACGCGTTTACCCCCTGTTTGCAGCGCTTTGACATGAACATCCGCCGCCTCGAACACATTGACGCGGCCTTGGGCGCGCTCCGGCGCGAAATCGCGGCCCAGCCTGCCGCCCGCATCGACGGAATTTTTCAACTCCGGCGCCTGGAAAGGCGAAAGATCGCGCACCGGGTGACGGGCCAGCGCCGCCGACCATTCCTCGGCCGTGAAATAGAGCGTATCGGGCCGCAGGGGATGATAGGGCGGCGCTTTCAAAGCACCCTTGCCCGTCTTGTCACTTTTGAGAAACTGGCGGCGCGTGTCGTAATAATCGGCGATCAGCTCGAACCGCGCGACCTTCGCTTCCTCCGTATGATGACCCAGCATCAGCAGCGCGCGTGGCACGAAATCGAAAAGCGTTTCGAGCTTGCCATAGAACAGCGGCAGCCAATGCTCCATGCCTTGGGCCTTGCGCCCTGCGCTGACGGATTCATAGAGCGGATCGTCATTGGCCGGACCGAAGGTGGCGACATAGCCGGTACGGAAGCGGCTGATGGACGCCGAGTCCATCGGTACTTCGCTGGCCGGAAAAATCTCGATCGCCTTGACCTCGCCTTTCGACAATTGCGTTTCCGCATCGAAGAGGCGGATGGCATCAAGCCGGTCGCCGAAGAAATCGAGCCGTAGCGGCTGCTCGCTGCCGGGCGGCCACAAATCGACGATACCGCCGCGCAACGCGAAATCGCCCGGCTCGCGCACCGTGCCGGCGCGGACATAGCCATTGCCGGCGAGAAACGCGGTCAGTTTTTCGTGGTCCACCAGCTTGCCGGTGACCGCTGCAAAGCTGGCGCCCAGAATGGCGTCGCGCGGCGGCACGCGTTGCAGCACGGCGTTGACGGTGGTGACCACGACCGCCGGGCCAGAATCTTTCATCCGCCGTGCCAGCGCGGCCAGTGTGGCCAGCCTTTCGCTTTCGATGTCGGGTTTGGGCGACACGCGGTCGTAAGGCAGGCAATCCCATGCCGGAAACGGCAAGATTCTCACACCGGGTGCGAAAAAGCGGATGGCATCGGACGCCGAAGCAGCACGCACGTCATCCGACGCGACAAACACTACCAGCTCGTTTAACCGCTGTGCGGCTTCTGCCGCCAGCCAAGCGTCATATCCTTCCGGGGCCCCGGTGACCGCAAAACGCCCTTCGGCGCGGGCAATGTAGCTTACACGTTCCAAGTCGGGTCCTTACGCGAACACAACGCTTTCATGCGCCCGAACATCGCCGTGTCATGCGCCACGGGCACCGCGGCAAAACCCTGTAGCCAGGCAAAGACGTCTTGATCGGGCAGTTGGAGCAGCGCTTCGAACTGATCCATCTCGGCCTCGCTGAAGCCGGAAACCTCGCGCGCGGCAAAGGTCCCAAAGATCAAATCGACCTCCTTGAAGCCGCGGCGCTGGGCCCGGAACAACAGCCGTTTGCGGCGGGTCTCCGAAGAGCCACCTTTTTCACTGTCCGTCATGGGGCGAGGATATAGCCTTTGGGGACTTATCATTCCAGGCCCGGCATGACGAATGGCCGCGGCATGATTATCTTTGACGCACCATGCGGCCAGCGATTCTGTTTCCCCTTTTCGCCGAAACGCGCTCCCTGCCGGGCATCGGCCCGCGGCTGGAAAAACTGATCGCGCAAGTTGTGGGCCGCCGCTTGGTGGACCTAATTTTCGATCTGCCTGTCGGCGTGGTCGATCGCTCCTATCGCCCCAAGCTGATCGCCGCCGAAGCCGGCCGCATCGCCACCATGACCGTCAATGTGCTCGACCATCTGCCGCCGCGCGACAAGCGCCAGCCTTATCGCGTGCGTTGTAGCGACGACACCGGGGCCATCGAACTCGTCTTCTTCCACGCCCATGAAGACTATTTGAACAAAACCCTGCCTGTCGGATCGAGACGCATCATCAGCGGGCGAGTAGAACGCTTCAACAATCGCTTGCAGATGCCGCATCCCGATTATGTGGTGGAAAACGATTCCGACATGCCGCTGCACGAGCCGGTCTATGCGCTGACCGAAGGCCTTCCCGCCAAATCGCTGTCCAAAGCGATCCGCGGTGCGCTTGACCGCGTGCCGGTGATGCCCGAATGGCTCGACGAGTCGTATCTCAAGGTGCGCGCCTGGTCGCCTTTCGCCGAAGCGCTGCGCAAGGCGCATGTTCCGGCGCACGATAACGATCTCGCGCCCACCGCGGCGGAGCGCATGCGCTTGGCCTATGACGAATTGCTGGCCAATCAATTGGCGCTGATCCTGATCCGCGAACATATGCGCGCCGCCAAAGGCCGTGTTCTGAAAGGCGACGGGCATCTGAAATCCAAGGCATTGGCCGCCCTGCCCTTCACGCTCACCGAGGCGCAGAAGCAATCTCTGGCCGAAATCGAAACCGATATGGCCTCGCCTGCGCGCATGCTGCGGTTGCTGCAAGGCGATGTCGGCTCGGGCAAAACCGTGGTTGCGATGCTGGCACTGCTCAATGCGGTAGAGGCCGGTGCGCAAGGTGCGCTGATGGCGCCTACGGAAATCCTCGCCCGTCAGCATATGGCGGTACTAGAGCCGATGGCAAAAGCCGCGGGGGTGCGCATGGCCCTGCTCACCGGACGCGAACGCGGCGCGCCGCGCGAAGCGACACTCGAGGCTTTGGCCAACGGCGAGATCGATATTCTGGTCGGTACCCATGCACTGTTCTCCGACGATGTGGCGTTCCGCGATCTCGGTCTCGCAGTGGTCGACGAACAGCATCGCTTTGGCGTGCATCAGCGCATGACACTCCAAGGCAAAGGCGCGCAGACCACCGATGTAATGGTAATGACGGCGACGCCCATCCCGCGCACGCTCGCGCTCACCGCTTATGGCGACATGGATGTCTCGCGGCTGCATGGCCGCCCCCCGGGCCGAAAACCGGTGGAGACACGCTTGATTTCTTCCGAACGGCTCGACGAAGTCGTCGAACATCTGCGCAAAGCCATGGCCTCGGGCGCCCGCGCCTATTGGGTGTGTCCGCTTGTGGCGGAAAGCGAAAAAATCGATCTCGCCGCCGCCGAAGAGCGTGCCGCGGAATTGCAGCAAGCGCTCGGCTCGAAGGTTGGCCTGGTGCATGGCAAGATGAAACCCGCCGAACGCGATAGCGCGATGGCCAAGTTCAAAAGCGGCGAACTGCAATTGCTGGTCGCCACCACCGTCATCGAAGTGGGCGTCGATGTGCCGGAAGCAACCATCATGGTCGTGGAACATGCCGAGCGTTTCGGTTTGGCACAGCTGCACCAATTGCGCGGCCGTGTGGGGCGCGGTGCCAAGAAATCGAGTTGTCTCCTCGTCTATCAGCCGCCGCTCGGCGAAACCGCCAAGGCGCGGTTGAAGATTTTGCGCGAAACCGACGATGGTTTTGTGATCGCAGAAGAGGATTTGCGGCTGCGCGGACCGGGCGAGTTGCTCGGCACGCGCCAGAGCGGCGAGTTGGAATTCCGCATGGCCGACCTCGCCGCGCACGACGAATTGCTGGCCGCAGCGCGCGACGACGCCAAGCTCATCCTTTCGCGCGATCCGGATTTGAAATCGGCGCGCGGCGAAGCCTTGCGCGTGCTGCTTTATCTCTTCGGCCGCGACGAAGCCGTGCGCTATTTGCGGGCGGGGTAGTTTTCCTCCTTGTTCCGTTTCATTTCGCGGCGAACCGGCCGGGCGGCTGCGCCACTGGACTTGGGGCGGCTTTGGCGATTCGCCGCTGAATCCGCGATCCCCCTCCGCAAAGTAGGGAAATTGGAAATGTCTTTCCAAAAGAGGTAAACGGTTTGATAACGAGGTGCGTCTACTATCGTTCCGGGCACGCCAATGCCGCGACATCTGCGCGGCATGCTGGGCGGTGTGAGGACGCAAGGTGACCATGCAGGACGCTTCGCAGCTGGACGGTTCGCATCTGGTTGGGTTTTTCTGCGACACGCCAATGGTGGGGTCCGGCTACTTCGGCATGCTGCAAATGGGGCTGATGGCACGTTGCCGCAAATCGCAGTGCGAATTGCTCATCAAGGCGTTCGATCTCAAGGACACCGATATTCCCGAACAAGTGCAGACGCTGATCGCGCGCTCACCCTTGCTGGGGGTGGTTCTGACCGAACCGATGTGCGACAGGCAGGATTTGCTGAAGCTGCTGTTTGCGGCCGGTTTGCCGATCGTACGGATCGCACCGCACACCCAAGAGGGTGCAACGTTCGACATTTGCCTCGACAATCACCAAGCCGCCTATGACATGGCCACCTATCTGATCGGGCTCGGTCATAAGCGCATTGCGTTCATCAAGGGCCCGGCCGATCACGGCGATGCCAACGCGCGCTTTGCCGGCTTTTACAAAGCGATGGTCGAAGCCGGTCTGCCGGTCGCCGAGGAACTGTGCCTGCGGGGTTCGTTCGAATACAGCTCCGGCCTTCTGGCGGCCGAACAACTGCTATCCATCCGGCCGCTGCCCTCGGCGATCTTCGCCTGCAACGACGAGGTGGCAGCGGCGGTGCTGGCCACGGCCCATCGGCTGGGCCTCAAGATTCCGGAAGATTTCTCGCTGGCAGGGTTCGACGACGCGCCGCTCGCCCGCACGGTGTGGCCGGAGCTGACGACCTGCCGCCAGAAAATGGACTTGATGGGATATCTGGCGGCGGATTTTCTGATCGATCCGCCTGCTGGGCCGGAAGCCCGCAAGCGCCCTCAGCAGCATGAATTGGTGATCCGCCAATCCACGGCGCGGGCAAGGGCGTAGCCGTCGGGTAGGCGTCATTCGGAACCCCACTGCACCGCAGCTCAATTGGGCGCCCGCTACGCGCTCGCTGTTAGAGCAGTATTTTCGCCTTCCGGCAGAGCCAACCGTCCGATGGCAAAGACCGAAGCCAGCACCGCTTCGCTCCACGCGATGGCCGGCGAAAGCCAGATCGGGTCGCTGGCACGCGGGAAGAACAGCACCATGGCGTCGTTGAATTTCATACCGCCCACAATGGCGGGAAGCAGCGCATAGAGGACAAACAGGGCGGCGATAGCCGCAAAATCGCTACCGCGCCGTTTGGCGAAGGTGCTCGCCAACACGATGATCGCCAAGTCGCGGGTGAGGAACCCGAGCATCGCGCCGATGCTCGCTTGATCGGCGGCCAAGGCGACGCGTCCGAGCCAGAACAACAGGATGGCGCCCATCAGCAACGTCGCGAAATATGCCGTCATCCAGCCCTGCAAAGCGCCGCCCACTTTCCCCAAACGGAATTTGCCAAAGGCGCTGCCGAGCCAGCGATATTGCACGCGGTCCTTGGGCTCCAAGAAGGCCATCAGATAGGCAAGGCCGCCATATGTCGTGCCCGCGAGCAGAAGGCGCCGCGCGACAGGATCGAGATGCGTCAAGGATTGGCTGTTGGACAGCCACGCATCGAAGCCCGCGCAATAGACGCCGATGAAGACCAGGAATCCCAGCCAGACAAAGGGGCCGTTATGCATTTTCAATTCCAGCCGCATTTGCTGGATACAAGCCACCAACGTCCATCCGGTGAAGACGGCAAGCGACAGCAACAGGAAGCCGCGCGCGTCCAACTTCTGGCCCCACCAAATGATGAAGTCGGTCGACACTACGCGCGCGAGGAGTGACCCCGCGGGGTCGGCAATGGACCAGATAAAATAGACGCCAATGGCCGCGGCGATGCCGATCGCCTGATACAGAAACGCTTCCAGCCGCGAATGGCCTTGGCGCCGGCTTGCGGCGATCAAGCTGGCAAGCAGGCTCACGGCCTGCGCAATCACGCCGATGGCGAGGTAATAAACCAGCTCGATCAGCGCCACGAATAAGCCGCGATGGCCCAAAAGATCGGTCAGGATCACTACCAGGCAGATGGCGCCGCCGAACCAATTGTAGAGCGTCGAGCCAAATAGTTTGCCCCAAACCATGGTGCCCGCGCCGAGCGCGGAAAGCCTCTGGCTGTCCCAGGTGCGCTCGCGGATTTCACCCACCACGCTCATGGCGGCATTGCGCGAGCCCCAGACCACGACGATCGCATAATAAAGCCAGCGGGCGGTCTCGCCCGGACCGCTGGTCGCGCCATCGGTCACCGCGGCGGCGAAAAAGCACAGCCCCAACACCACCGCCATCAGGACCATCCGGCGCGGCGTCAATTCCAGCCACAGATTGCGTTGGAATTCCGGGTTCATGACCTGCCCTGCCCGACTTCCTTGAAATAGGCGTCTTCCAATGCCTTGGTGGATTTGCCGAAGCTCGAGACCTCGAAGCCCGCTGCAACCAAATCGCGGATCAGCTTGGCCCGCGCCGGCGCATTCTTGGTGTGGGTGAACAGCGCGTGATATTCGTCTGCCTCGATCACATCGACGCCCGCCCGGCTTGAGAGGAACTCGCGCAAATCGCTGCGCGCTGTGGCAACTTCCAGTATGTAGCGCGGCCGCTCCACGTCGCGGACTCTGACGGCCTTGCCGCCCACAATGAGCCCCTCCTCGATGATGATCATCTCGGAACAGTAATCTTCAAGCTCCGCCAGGATGTGCGACGAGACGACAAGTGTCATCCCGGCCTCCTTGAGGGCCAGCAGAAGGGCAGAGAGATCGCGCCGGGCCTGCGGATCAAGGCCGGCGGCCGGCTCATCGAGCAGCAGGACCTTCGGCTCGTGGACTATTGTTTGGCCTATGGCGAGGCGCTGGCGAAGTCCGCGGGAGAGCTCTCCCGCTTTGGCCTCCAGGCGGTCCAGCAAGCCAACTCGGCCAGCTGCCTTTTCCGCCGCCGCGGCGACGAGAGCCGGCGCGATGCCATGGGAGCGCGCCGCGTAGCTGAGAACCCGCCTAACATTCAGGTTGTCATAAAGACCATAGAAATCCGGCAAATATCCCAGCCGGGCATGGATCGCGCGCGGCGCTTGGCGGGTATCGAGCGCGTCAATGGTGACACTCCCGGAAAACGGGGGCTCAAGGGCGGCAAGGCAGCGCAACAAAGTGGTCTTGCCTGCGCCATTCGGTCCCACCAGAGCCGTAATAGTCTGTGGGGCAACGTGAAGGGATACCCCCCTTAACGCCCGCGCAGACGGGTATTCGTAAACGAGATCGCAAACTTCGATCATGGCGCCCAACTTGGAGTGGCTGATCATACAGCGCTTTTGTCAAAGAATGATAATCTTCGTGACCGCTGCGGCCACAAAATTGTGCCTATAGTCCGGCTAGAGCGTTAAATAGAGTCGTAAAGCGAGGGATTATTATGCGCATCGTCATGATCGGAAGCGGCTATGTCGGACTGGTGTCGGGCGCCTGTCTGTCGGAATTCGGCCATGATGTCGTCTGCGTGGACACCGACAAAGCAAAGATCGAAGGGCTCAAACAAGGCCGCATCCCGATCTTCGAGCCGGGGCTTGACGAGGTGGTCGCCACCAATGTGAAAGCCGGACGGCTGTCGTTCGAAACGGATCTGAAGGCCGCTATGCCGGGGGCCAAGGCTGTCTTCATCGCTGTCGGAACACCCAGCCGGCGCGGCGACGGTCATGCGGATCTGAGTTATGTCTTCGCCGTGGCGCAAGAAATTGCCCCCCACCTCTCCGACTACACCGTCGTTGTCACCAAATCGACGGTTCCCGTCGGCACAAACCGCAAGGTGGAAGAGATCATCCGCAAGGCCCGTCCCGACGCCAAGTTCGATGTGGCATCGAATCCAGAATTCCTGCGCGAAGGCGCCGCCATCGAAGATTTTCGCCGGCCCGACCGTGTTGTGGTGGGCTGCGGCACCGATCGCGCGCGCGAAGTCATGAAAGAGATTTATCGCCCGCTTTATTTGCACGAAACACCGATCGTTTTCACAAGTTGCGAGAGTTCCGAACTCACAAAATACGCGGCGAATGCGTTCCTGGCGACCAAGATCACCTTCATCAACGAAATGGCCAATCTCTGCGAGAAAGTCGGCGCCGACGTCGGCGACGTGGCGCGCGGGATGGGGCTCGATGGGCGCATCGGAAACAAGTTTCTGCATGCGGGTCCCGGTTACGGCGGTTCCTGCTTTCCCAAGGACACCTTGGCGCTGCTGCGGACGGCTGAAGAATATGATGCGCCCACCCGTATCATCGAGGCCGTCGTCGCCGTCAACGATGCGCGCAAGCGCGAGATGGGCAAGAAGATCGAACGCGCCTTCGGTGGTGTGTCGGGCAAAACGATTGCAGTGCTGGGCCTCACTTTCAAACCGAACACCGACGACATGCGCGATGCACCGAGCCTCGTCATCGTCCCGTATCTTCAGGACAAGGGCGCCAAATTGCGCGCCTTCGATCCCGAAGGCGCCAAGGAAGCCAAGAAGCTTCTCGACATCGAATTGTGCACGGACACCTATGACGCGCTGGAGGGCGCGGACGGCGTGGTAATCCTTACAGAATGGAACGAGTTTCGCGCGCTCGATCTGGTGCGCGTAAAATCGCTTCTCAAGAAGCCGTTGATGGTCGATCTGCGCAACATCTACCGTCCCGCGATGATGGCAGAGGCAGGCTTCGATTACGTCAGCATCGGTCGCATAAGCGGAACTGGCGGGAACTAAAACAAAGAGCGCTCATAGGCCAGTATATTGGCGGTACCAGCGCACGAAGCGATCTATGCCCTCCGCAAGCGGAACGCGCGGTGCAAAATCGAAGGCTTGGCGCGCGCGACTAATATCCGCATAGGTCTCGCGGACGTCTCCCTGTGGGCCGTCCGTCCATTCGATGACGGCTTTGCGGCCAGTTGCAGATTCGATGATGCGAATGAGATCCAACACGGATTCGGGATGGCTGTTGCCGAGGTTGAAGACCTTGTGCGGAGCCTCTCCTATCGTTTCGGTAAAGGGCGTTTCAACGATCCGCACCAGCGCCGCTACGATGTCGTCGACATGCGTAAAATCACGTCGCAGCTTTCCCTGACCGAAGACAGGCAATGGGCGGCCGCGCAATATGGCGTCCGTAAAAAGCCAGTACGCCATATCGGGGCGGCCCCAATCTCCATAAACCGTGAAAAAACGCAGCCCAGTCTGTTTCAGCGCAAACAGCTCGGCGTAGGAGTGGGACAGCAATTCACCGGCTCTCTTGGTTGCGCCGTAATAGGAGACGGGATGATCCGCACGCTGGTCCTCCGAAAAGGGCGCCACGCTGTCATTGCCATAGACCGAGCTCGATGACGCATAGACGAGATGCTGCAAACCTTCGTGGTGGCGGGCAAATTCGAGCACGTTGTGGTGGCCGACAAGATTCGAGCGCGTATAGGCCTTAGGGTCCTTCAGGGCATAGCGAACGCCCGCTTGCGCAGCGAGGTTGAGAACGACGTCATAGCGTTCGCCGTTTGCGGCGTTTTCCAGCGCACCGTCCTGTGCGATATCGCCTTTTGCGAAGCGAAAGCCGTTTCGGCCTTCGAGCTGCGCCAATCGGGCCTGCTTTAGCGCCGGATCATAATAGGCGTTGAGAGCGTCTAATCCGGTCACGCGATGCCCGCGCGCCAACAAAGCTGCTGTCGTGTGGAAGCCAATAAAGCCGGCCGCACCGGTGACCAATACGTTCATTTGCTGGGTTTCCTCGATCGCAGCCCGGATATCTTGCCACAATTCTAACGTTTACTAGAGCATTTTCCTCGAAACGAGAGTCGGGAGGGGATTCCCTGGTGGGGCGGATTGTGATTCGATTCTGCCGGTATTTGCCGGGAGATTCGGATGGGCAAGCCCTACAGCATGGATTTGCGCGAACGTGTAATAGCGGCAGTCGAGGGCGGAATGTCGACGCGGCAGGCGGCGGCGCGGTTCTCCGTTGGGATTGCGACGGCTGGCGTTTGGGCGCGGCTGAAGCGGGCGACAGGCGCGGTGCGGCCAGCCAAGCAGGGCAAGCCCAAGGGCTCGGTTTTGGATGCGCACGAGGAGTTTATCTTCGGCCTGATCGAAGAAGCACCCGACATTACGCTGGAGGAGATCGCCGAACGCCTTGCGCAAGACCGTGCCATGAAGGTCGTCGCCACGGCGGTGTGGAAGTTTCTCGACCGGCACGATATGACGCACAAAAAAAGACCGCTCATGCGAGCGAACAGGAGCGTGCCGATGTAAGGGCGGCGCGCGAAGAATGGTTCGAAGGCCAAACCGAACTCGATCCTGAACGGCTGATCTTCGTCGACGAAAGCGGTTTATCGACCAAGATGGCGCGCCTGCGCGGTTGGGCGCCGCGGGGCAAGCGCTGCCGGGCCTCGATTCCCCACGGACATTGGATGACCACTACCTTCGTCGGCGGCCTGACCCTCTCGGGATTGTGCGCCCCCATGTTGCTCGACGGCCCCATGGACGGCGAGGCCTTCCTGGCTTGGTGCGAGTTGATGCTGGTTCCGCTGCTCAAGCCAGGCGACATCGTCGTCATGGACAATCTGCCAGCCCACAAGGTTGCTGGCGTGCGTGAAGCCATCGAAGGAGCGGATGCAAGATTGCTCTATCTTCCGCCCTACAGCCCCGACTTCAATCCCATCGAGAACGGCTTCTCAAAGCTCAAGGCTCATGTGCGTAAGGCTGCCGCCCGTACCGTCGAGGCGCTCGAAGCCGCGGTCGCTGCCGCCCTCAAGACATTCCAGCCAGAAGAATGCGCAAACTTCTTCGCACACGCCGGATACGACTTGGATTAACGGGAGTCTGCTCTAGACGAAAGCTATACCACTTGGGTAGGTTAAGCGGGGGGCGTAAAAGGGGTGCGACATGAATTCGATCTGGATATTCGGTCCGCTGGCCGTTGCAGCACTGGGTTTTATCTTCTTCCTTGCGGGTGCCGGGCACTTGTTCCGCGGACAAGCCGTTCGTGGAGGTGTCGGTTTGACCGGCGGCGGCGCGGCAACGATTGTAGGGCTAGCAGCGGGCTTGCTAGGCCTCAATCTGCAAAGCTATTCACGGCTAACCTATGAGGCACCCGTCGCCGAGGTCAGCGTCCATGCCCTCGATATCGCGCAGAAGCAATACGCGGTGACGGTGAAACGTCTCGATAGCAGCTTGCCTCCCCAGACCTGTCAGTTGCAGGGCGACGAGTGGCTGCTCGCTGGGCGTGTGCAGAAATGGCAGCCCTGGGCCAACGAGATCGGCCTCAACGCCACCTACACCTTGAATCAGTTATCGAACATGTACGACTCAGCTGAAGCCGCGAACGGAAGACCGATCACGGCTTGCGACATCAAAGGGCCGCCGCCGAAGATCAATCAGTATTTGCCCCAAAGCTGGATCGATTGGCTGATAAGCCATGCGTTGGTACAGGACCGGCGCTTCGGATCGGCGAACTTCATGCCGCTGGCGGACGGTGCGGTATATAAAGTTGTGATCACGCAAATGGGCTTCAACGCCGAGCCCGCGAACGACGCGGCTGCCAAGGCGAACGACACGAGGCCGTAACAAGACCCGTGGGCGGCCCGAAAGCCGCCCACGGGCGCTTCTTTTAGTCCTGACCTTTCTTTAGGCCACGGTGCACAAGCATGGGTTCGATCTGCGGATCGTGGCCCGCAAAGGCCCGATACATCTCGCCGTAGTCGAGCGTGTGACCACGCGACAGGATCATGTCGCGGAAACGCTGACCGTTTTCGCGGTTCAAACCACCGTGTTCCTTAAACCACGCGAAGGCATCATCGGCGAGCATTTGGGTCCAAGGATAGGCATAGTAGCCTGCTGAGTAACCATTACTCCAAATGTGCAGGAAATAACTGGAGCGATAGCGCGGCGGCACCTGGGCGATATCGACATGTGCATTCTTCAGTGCCTGTAGTTCGAACTTGTCCACGTCCTGCTTGGACATGCCGGACGTCAATGTATGCCATTGCATGTCCAACTCAGCCGCGGACAACAATTCAGTCATCATGTAGCCCATATTAAACTTGGCGGCCTTCTTGATCTTGTCCACCAGCGCCTGGGGCATCGGCTGATGCGTTTCGTAGTGCACGGCGTAATGCGCAAACACCGCAGGATCGAGCGCCCAATGCTCGTTGAACTGCGAGGGAAACTCCACGAAATCGCGCGCCACATTGGTTCCCGATAGCGTCGGGTATTGCTGATCGGCAAACAGACCGTGCAATGCGTGCCCGAATTCATGAAACATCGTCGTGACGTCGTCGAAGGAGATCAACGCCGGCTGGCCGGGTGCAGGCTTGGTGAAGTTGGCGACGTTGTAGATCACCGGCTTCGTACCGAGCAGCTTGGACTGGCCGACAAAACTGTCCATCCAGGCGCCGCCTGATTTGCTGTCGCGCTTGAAGTAATCGAAATACATCAGGCCCAGCGTTGAGCCGTCCTTTTCGATCACCTCGAACACGCGCACATCCGGCTGATAGACGGGGATGTCTTTGCGCTCTTTGAACGTAAGGCCGTAGAGCTGGTTGGCGGCGTAGAACACGCCGTTTTCGAGGACATTGTTGAGTTCGAAATACGGTTTGACCTGATTTTCATCCAGATCGTATTTCGCCTTGCGGACCTGCTCGGCGTAAAGTTCCCAATCCCACGGCGCGAGTTTGAAGTGCTTGCCGCTCTTGTTGATGACGGCCTGGATATCCTTGGCTTCGCCGCGCGCCTTGGCGGTTGCCGCCGGCACGAGTTTGGAAAGAAAGGTTTCCACGCCAGCCGGATTCTTAGCCATCTGGTCGTCAAGCACATAGGCCGCCCAGTTCGGGAAGCCGAGCAGCGCAGCCTTTTGGGCGCGCAGCTGCGCTATGGTTGAAATCGTGTCGCGCGTATCGTTGGCATCGCCTTTCTCTGTACGGGTCCAGGAATGTTCGAACAATTCCTGTCGCGTGACGCGATCGCTCAACGACTGCAGCAAAGGTTGTTGCGTCGTGTTCTGGAGCGGAATGACAAACCTCCCTTTGAGACCACGGGTTTCCGCCGCTTGCGCCGCGGCCGCGAGTGCACCATCGCTCAACCCCGCCAGCTTGGACTTGTCATCAACAACCAAAGCGCCGGCTTTGGTCCCGGCCAGCAGCTTGTTCTCGAATAAAGTTTCCAGCGTCGAGAGTTGCTTGTTGATGTCCATCAGCTTTGCTTTGTCGGCGTCGCTCAGCTGAGCGCCGGCATGCACAAAGGCCATGTAATAAACGTCGAGCAATTTACGCGCTTCGGGATCGGAATTCAGCGTTTCTCGCGTGTCATAGATTGCCTTGACGCGTTTGAACAATTTGTCGTTGAGATAGATCGCGTCGTGATGGGCGGCGAGCAGTGGTGCCTCGTCCTCTTGCACCTTCTGCAGCGTGTCGTTGGTATTGGCGCCCGTGACGGCATTAAACACAAGCTGAACACGCGTCAGCAGGGCGCCGGCTTTCTCCATCGCCACGATCGTGTTGTCGAAGGTCGGCGCCGCCGGGTCGTTGGCGATCGCTTCCATCTCGGCCAGCTCGCGCTTCATTCCCTCGTCAATAGCGGGCTGATAATCGCTGTCCTTGATGCGGTCGAACTGGGGCGCTTGCAACGGCAGCGGGCTTTGTTCGAAGAATGGATTGGTCGGTGGTGGCGGAGGGGCTGGCGGAGGCACGGGTTTGTCCATCATGGAACAGGCGGTCAGCGCAAATACTGCCGCTGTAATGCTCAATATGCGAATACGGTTCATGGCATAGACCCCTCAAAATAGCGGCGGCGATCGCGATTGTCGCGCCCGATTTGGTCCGGACAATACAGGCCATGGGTCAAGCCTGTCTTCAACAAAAGTTGATGATTTTGCCGCCCCCGAGGAGGTCAAAACTCAGCCCGTAAACCTGGGTATTTAGGTTATGTAACCATGCTGGGTCAGATATGTCAGGATGGCTTGCGCCTGGAATGGCGCGTCTCCCTCCACGGTCTTTAGCACGATCTCGGGCGTTTGCGGCGGCTCGTAGGGACTGTCGATGCCGGTGAAATTCCTGATCGTACCGGCTTTGGCCTTCTTGTAGAGACCTTTGGGGTCGCGCGCCATACAGGTTTCGAGCGGCGTGTCGACGAAGACCTCCACGAACTCGCCATCGCCGACCAGCTCCCGCGCCATTTGCCGTTCCGAACGGAATGGCGAAATGAACGAGACCAGCACGATCAACCCCGCATCGACAAACAGTTTGGCGGTCTCCGCAACGCGGCGGATATTCTCAACGCGGTCGGCATTCGTAAATCCGAGATCGCGATTAAGACCATGACGAACATTGTCTCCGTCGAGCAGATAGGTGTGCCGCCCCTGCGCATACAGCGTACGCTCGACAATGTTGGCGATGGTCGATTTGCCGGAGCCCGACAAGCCTGTGAACCAAAGGACGGCAGGTTTTTGATGCTTGAGCGCTGCGCGTACGTCCTTGTTCACGTCGAGCGCTTGCCAATGCACGTTGGTTGCGCGGCGCAGACCGAATTCGATCATTCCGGCACCAACGGTCGCGTTGGTGAATCGATCGATCAGGATAAACCCGCCCATGTCCCGGTTTTCCGCATAGGGATCGAAAGCAATCGGCTGGGCTAGGGAGAAATTTGCGTACCCGACTTCGTTCAAGTTCAGCGTCTTGGCCGCCAAATGATCGAGCGTATTGACGTCGATTTTGTGCTTCAGCGCGGTGATTTGCGCCGGAACCGTGGTCGTGGCCAGCTTCAGCAGGTATTGACGGCCGGGTAGCAACGCTTCCTCAGTCATCCACAAAATGTGCGCCGCGAGTTGATCCGACACCTCCGCACGCTCGTTTGTTGCGCACAAAACATCGCCGCGCGAGATGTCGATTTCATCCTCTAATGTCAGAGTGACGGCATCGCCGGCGACCGCTTGGGACAAATCGCCATCCATCGTGACGATGCGCTTGACGGTGCTGGTGCGTCCGGACTTCGCCACGGCCACGGCATCGCCCTTTTTGATCCGCCCGCTCACAACTGTCCCGGAAAAGCCGCGAAAATCGAGATTTGGGCGATTTACCCACTGCACCGGCAGACGAAACGGTTTGTCGCTCAGCGCCGACTCGACATCGACGGTTTCAAGGAAAGAGAGTAACGGCGGACCGCCATACCAAGTCGTCTTTGCGCTTCTCGAAATTACATTATCGCCGAAGCGCGCCGAAATCGGGATGGCGACCCGGCTGAGGAAACCCAGATGCGCCGCGAACTCGGAAAACTCCGCCGAAATGCGGTCGAATACCTCCTGCGAAAAACCGACCAGATCGATCTTATTCACGGCCAGCACAATGTGGCGGATGCCGAGAAGCGAGGCGATATACGTATGACGCCGCGTTTGAGTCAGCACGCCTTTGCGCGCATCGACCAAGATAATCGCCAGTTCGGAATTCGACGCACCCGTTGCCATATTGCGCGTGTACTGTTCGTGGCCGGGCGTGTCCGCGACAATGAATTTGCGCTTGTCGGTCGCGAAGAAGCGATACGCCACGTCGATAGTGATGCCCTGCTCCCGCTCGGCCTCCAACCCGTCTACCAAAAGCGCGAAATCAATGTCGTCGCCCGTCGCACCATGCTGTTTGGAGTCTTTTTCCAACGCGGACAGCGTGTCCTCGAACAGCAATTTGGAATCGTAAAGCAATCGGCCGATGAGCGTGGATTTGCCGTCGTCGACGCTGCCGCAAGTTAGAAAGCGCAACAGTGATTTTTTTTCCTGCGCCGCAAGAAATGATTTGAGATCCTGCGTGGCCATCAGAAATAGCCCTCGCGCTTCTTCTTTTCCATCGAGGCTTTTTCGTCACCGTCGATCAGACGGCCCTGGCGCTCCGAAGTGCGCGCCGTGAACATCTCGGTCACGATGGCTTCGAGCGTATCCGCGGGGGATTCAATGGCGCCCGTTAGCGGGTAGCAGCCAAGCGTGCGAAACCGCACCAGCCGATCCTCGATCTTCTCGCCGGGGCGTAGCTTCATCCGGTCGTCATCGACCATAATAAGCGTGCCGTCGCGCTGAACAACCGGCCGCGTCTTGGCAAAATAGAGTGGAACGATCGGAATGTTTTCGGACAGGATATATTGCCAGATATCCAGCTCGGTCCAATTTGATAGCGGGAAGACGCGGATCGATTCACCCTTGTTGATGCGCGTGTTGTAGACGCGCCAGAGCTCCGGACGCTGGTTCTTTGGGTCCCAGGCGTGCGCCGCGCTACGAAATGAGAAGATGCGCTCTTTGGCGCGGGATTTTTCCTCGTCTCGGCGCGCACCGCCGAACGCGGCATCAAAGCCGTATTTGTCTAGCGCCTGTTTCAGCGCCTCGGTTTTCATGACTTGTGTATGCAACACCGAACCGGAATCAAACGGATTGATTCCGCGCGCCACGCCGTCTTCATTCACATGCACAAGGAGCTTGAGCCCCAGCCGCTTGGCCGTTTCGTCGCGAAACGAGATCATCTCACGAAATTTCCACGTCGTGTCGACATGCATCAGCGGAAAAGGCGGCTTTGAAGGATAAAAGGCCTTCATCGCCAAGTGCAGCATCACCGACGAATCCTTGCCGATGGAATAGAGCATCACCGGGTTGGCGAACTCGGCCGCCACCTCGCGCATGATATGGATGCTTTCCGCCTCGAGGCGGTGCAAATGAGATATTACGGTGTTCTTAGTGGACAATTACACTGACCCCGGAAAACTACTGTGAAATAGGCCCACGCCACACCATATGCAAGCCCTCCAGACAACCTGACCGTGGTTATGTTTTGTTGGCTGTCCGCCCATACATGTCGTCAAAGCGCACAATATCGTCTTCGCCAAGATAAGGCCCGGACTGAACCTCTATCAAACGCAGTGGCACTTCGCCGGGGTTTTCGAGGCGGTGCTTCTCTCCGAGGGGAATAAAGGTCGATTCGTTCTCCTGGAGCGTGAAAACCTTATCCCCGCAGGTCACGCGCGCGACGCCTTGCACCACCACCCAATGTTCGGCGCGATGGTGATGCAGCTGCAAGGAGAGCACGCCGCCCGGCTTCACCATGATGTGCTTAACCTGGAAGCGATCACCCAGATCGATGGTCTCATAGCTACCCCAGGGGCGGAAAACCGTCGTGTGTTCGACGGATTCGTGCCGTCCCTCGGCTTTGAGGCGGTCGACAACGGCTTTGACGTCCTGCGCGCGTGATTTGTCTGCCACGAGAACCGCATCTTTTGTGGCGACCACAACGAGGTCGTGCACGCCGACGAGCGCTGTCAACCGCTTCTCGCTGTGCACGAAAGAGCCGTGGGTGTCGTGTGCAATGACGTCGCCGACAAGAACGTTGCCCGATTCGTCCTGGTCCCGAATTTCCCACAAAGACGACCATGAGCCGACATCACTCCATCCGATGGAGCAAGGTACCAATGCTGCACGCTCTGTGTGCTCCATAATGGCATAATCGATGGAGATGTTTGGCGCCCGTGCGAAACTGTCGGCGTCGAGGCGGATGAAGTCGAGATCACGTTTGGCTTTCGCCAAGGCCTCGCGAACGGCGGGAAGTATTGTCGGAGCCTGGCGGTCGATTTCCTCCAGCAACACATCGGCGCGAAAGACGAACATGCCGCCATTCCAAAAATACCCGCCATCCGCGATATAGCCCATCGCTGTTTTGGCATCGGGCTTCTCGACAAAACGCTGAACTTTGAAGGCACCGTCCACGCCGCCGATCGGTGCACCGCGCTGAATATAACCGTAACCGGTTTCGGGCGCCGTCGGCTGCATACCGAAAGTGACGATGCTACCTGCTTCCGCGGCCCGAGTGGCAACCGCGACGGCATCGCGGAACGCCGGTTCGTCGGTAACGACATGATCGGACGGAAGCAGCAGTATGACGGCGTCCGGATCATTCTCGGCAGCGACCAATGCCGCAACGGCGGCGGCAGGAGCTGTGTTTCGCCCCATCGGTTCGAGCACAATCGCGCTGGGCTTCAGACCGATCTCTAGCATTTGCTCGGCGACCAGAAACCGGTGATCGTCATTGCACAACAGAATTGGCGGTGCGACGGCCGGCAACTTCGCGCGCCGTACTGTCTCCTGAATCATCGTGCGGCTGCCATGCAAGGCCAACAGTTGCTTCGGCAGCGAGGATCGCGACAGCGGCCAAAGGCGTGTACCTGATCCGCCGGAAAGAATGACTGGATAGAGACGACCAACTTTTGTCACGAAAGACCCCGCTTTCAATTCCGCGCAGCGCGCCATAACGGTAAAATACACGGGCCGTTCAGCGGACAGCCTGACCGTTCGGCAATACCGATAATGAACAAGTTGCTGCGGAGCTTGCAAGCGGGCCAAATGTCGTCGAACGCCGCAGGCCGGCGCGCTGGGAGGGTGAGTGTTCCTATGCGCCTTCGGCTCCGATGATGGCCACCGAGCACACATTCATCGCGGGTGCACCGCCCAGATTGTGCGTGAGACCAAGCTTTGGATCCTTCAGTTGGCGCGCGCCGGCGCGTCCTTGAAGCTGAAGATACATTTCGTACAGCATCCGAAGACCGCTGGCGCCGATCGGATGCCCAAAACATTTGAGCCCGCCGTCGATCTGGCACGGCACTTCGCCGTCTGAATCATAGAGGCCGTCCATCACGTCCTTCCAACCTTCGCCCTCGCGCGAGATGTGCAGATCCTCCATCGTCACGAGTTCGGTGACGGAAAAACAGTCATGTACCTCCATCATGGAAATCTCATCACGGGGGTTCTTAATCCCGGCTTCCTCATAGGCACGCGTAGATGCAATACGCGCCGTGTGGAAGTAACTGCCGTCCCAGGAATTGTGCTGGCTCTCCAGCCCATTCGACAGCGAAAGCTGCAACGCCTTCACAGTAACGAGATTTCTCTTTCCCATCGCCTTGGCAATTTCCGGAGTCGTAACGATGGCGCAAGCTGCACCATCGGACACACCGCAGCAGTCAAATAGCCCAAGCGGTTCTGCAATCATCGGTGCTTTGAGGCACATCTCTTCAGTGATTGCCTTCTGCAGGTGAGCTTTGGGGTTCTTCACGCCATTGGCGTGGCTTTTCACGGACACGTGGGCGATGGCGCGTTTCAAATCGTCCTTTGAAACGCCATGTTTGGCCCGATAGGCGGACGCAAGCTGTGCGAAGTTCCCGGGTGCCGACCCGTTGGCGCTCCATAGCGGTGCCAGAGTCGAACCCTCGCGCTGCGGCAAGCCGCCATAACCGGTATCTTTGAGTTTTTCGACACCCAGCGCCAAAGCGATGTCGCAGGCGCCGGCTGCCACCGCATAAACTGCACCGCGAAATGCTTCGGAGCCGCTGGCGCAAAAATTTTCGACGCGCGTCACAGGAATATTCGGCAGACGCAGTGCAACGGAAAGCGGCGTACCTCCTTTGCCGACATGCTGTTCCTCGATTGCCGTAGAAAACCACGCGGCTTGAATCTCGCTGGTACCGACACCGGCGTCTGACAGTGCCTCGAGATACGCTTCCACCATCAGCTCTTCGGCGCCCGCGTCCCACCGCTCGCCGAACTTCGAGCAGCCCATTCCCAAAATCGCCACTTTGTCTTTGATACCGGTCGCCATTGGCACGCCTCACTCTCGAACCGTCGCCAGACTATGCGGTCGGCACCGAGAATGAAATTGTTCTCTCCGGTCAGAAATTTACCGTTGGGGAAGCCTCAATGGCGGCTAGCGGGATGCTGTCATTGCAGAGGCCGCGATAGAAACATTGAATGACATCCTAGCTCAGGAGACCGGCGCAGCCTTCCAGAAATAACGTTTGAAGCCGCGCTTTTCATCCACATCCTTGACACGGAACACCATACGCATCTCCGCGCCGGTATCGATCTGGCCCGCTTCGACGTCCGTGATATCCGCCATGAGACGACCACCATCCCTAAAGGTGATAATGCCGTAGTGATTAGGCGGTTCCATCGCGAAGGTTAGAAAATCCGCCGACCACGAGAGCACAGTACCCATCCGCTCGGAGAACCCATAAGGCTCCTGACTGTCGACGGCTTTGCAATTGGGATTGACGCAAATACGCGCACGCGGGAATTGCGCCGTGCCGCACACTTTGCACTTGCCGCCGACCAACCCCAGCAGCATGTCGTTCTTGCGATGAAGGACCGACAATGCCGTGCGCTTATCGATCTCGGCACGCATTCCTTTTTCGAGCGTCAAGAGGCTATTGAAGGCAAGGTACTTCAAGTAGTTTGTCTCTTCTTTGCGCCGCAAGAGAAATCCCGTTACGCCTTTGCGCTCGCAATGGGCGGTTATAGCCGACGTAACCTCGAACAACAGCGCATCGCAGCCCTGGCCGAACTGCGCCACCAAGATTAGTTCTCCGGGTTTGGCGACTTCCAGCGTGTACACCAGCATCAACAACGCATGCGCCGCGCCGCTGTCGCCCAAATTTGCCGCGAGATTGTCCCGTACGCGCGCCGAATCGATGCCGCACATCTTGGCGATCGTCTGATCCAGTTTGGCAAAGGGACAAGGCAAAATGAAATGCGCGATGCTCGCGGCTGATATGCCCGTTTTCTCCAGCAACGCCCTAACGGTTGCAGGAACAATTTTCGTAAAGCCCTCGTCACGAACCCAGCGTTCTTCCCAGCCGTAATCGAACTCCTCACCCTCCCCGCGGAAATGATCTACAAAATCGATCGTTACGGAATGGCTGGCGATGAATTTGGCTATGACGTTCGTCTCACCCAATGCCACCGCCGCCGCTGCATCCCCGTAAGCCAGTTCCTGCGGTGAGGCGGCGCGCGCCCTTCGCCTTTCGCCGCCGACCAGCAATGCTGACTTTGTTCGCCCCGCTCTCACGCCGTCCAGCGCGGCGATCAAAGCGGAAAGCCCCGCTCGCTGCGAGCCCGCGATATCGAAAGACGAAATATTCTGCGAAAGACCGAGCGCCGCGGAAACGATTCCGGCATTTTGTCGATCGGCGAACGGCATAGTTGTCGAAGCGAAATAGAGTGCGTCGATGTTGCTACGGTCCTTGAGCGGATCGGCAGCGGGCAGACAATCGCGTCCGGCCTCCACCGCCATCGTGACGCTGTCTTCGTCCCAGTTAGCCATGGCCCGCTCGCCTTTGGCACCGCCCGCGAGGCCCGGCGCGAACCAGGCGTTGGCTTCGGCCACCGCCTTGCGTTGGAGCCTACGGCGAGGAATGTACGCTCCGTATGCGGTAATCCCTGTCATTCTGATCCCCTGGAGTGATTAGAATTATCACTGACAGAAAATCAGATTTGGATCGGTGGTCAATCCCTGACGGCAAGGCAGGAAATTCCGTTCGCAATGAGCGCGCCGCAGAGTTTCCCAGCAGTCTTTTTGTCCTCTACGGAAATGCGCAAGCGGTAGTATCGTCCCTTGCCGGGGAGATCGACTGGAACGACGTTCGGCGACCTACCGTCGAGCACACCGTCGGCTGCGGCCAAGATTTTATTCCAACCTTCCGTAGCGGAGGCTTGGTCTCGAAACGCGCCAAGTTGAATTTGCGCCGTTCCCGTTACTGTCACCGACTTTGAGCTTCTATCGATGATGGCTGCCCGCAGAACTGGATCGGGCGCTGGTTTCGCATTGGCTTGCTTTTCCGCCCCCAAAACGGGCTTAGGCAACGCCGGAGCGGGTTTCGGGGCGAGGGCTTGCGCGGGGGGCATCTGTCTGACCGGCGGCGCATGCGGCACCAGAGAATCTGCCTGGGCGGACTGGATGGGTTTGGGAGGCAGTTGCAAAACGGGCGGAGGGCGCAGCGAGATTGCCGTTGCTGTGTTTTCTTTAGACAGCACAGCTAGGTTTTGGGCTGCCAACGCAAAAGTCGGGTTGGCGGCCAAGGCCTTATTGTAATAATCGCGCGCCGTCGGGTTATCGCCCATCGCCCGTGCAATCTCGGCCATCCCAAAATAGGGGTATTCCCGTGCAACATCGCTGCAAGCAAGCGCCGCCAAATAGTCCTGTTTGGCCTCGTTGAGTTTGCCTAGCCGACGATAAGCATTCGCACGGTTGTTGAGCGCCGGAGCGAAATGCGAATCGAGAAGGATGGCATCGGAATAATCACGGATAGCGTCCTTCGTGCGGCCGAGCGCATCCAGCGCCACACCACGGTCGAAAATAGCGCGTACGCGATCAGGTGCCGACAGCGCCTTCAACGCCAGCGCCTGGGTGAACTCGCTAAGCGCGGCCTGGTGCTGGCCGATTCGCTCATGGGCGACCCCCGAATCCATGAGCAGGCGAGCCTGGGTGGCCGCCGTTCCCGCCAATGACCGCCCATAGATCAGGGCGACGAGCGCAAACGTCAGGCCCGCGATCCAGTTCCTATGCATCTGAGTCTTCACGAACCTTTACAATCAAAAGCGACATGATGGCGCCAGCTTCCGAGTAGACGCTAACTGCATCGATATGCGATGAAAGAGAGCATTCGCGCACAACTTACGCACAGGTTCCTATGCCAAACTCACGACCCGTCCGCAAAGCCGTCCTCCCGGTCGCAGGCCTCGGCACCCGCTTCCTGCCAGCCACCAAAGCGGTACCCAAGGAAATGCTCCCGGTGGTCGACAAGCCGGTTATCCAATACGCTGTCGAGGAAGCAAAGGAAGCCGGGATTGAGCAGTTCGTATTTGTCACTGGGCGGGGAAAGCATATCATCTCCGATCACTTCGATCATGCATATGAGCTGGAATCCCAGCTCCGAGCACGGGAGAAAACGGCGGAACTAAAGAGCCTTCTGGAAATGCTGCCGCAAACCGGCTCGGTCGGGTTTGTGCGTCAGCAACAGCCGTTAGGCCTAGGGCACGCGGTATGGTGCGCGCGCCATTTCATTGGAGCGGAACCATTCGCGGTTCTTCTGCCCGACGATCTCATGGTTGGAAAACCCAGCGGGCTGGCGCAAATGGTGGAGGCCTATCATCGAGTTGGCGGCGGCTGCATCGTCGCGGCGGAAGAGCGGCCCCGCGAAGAGACGAAGCGCTATGGCGTTATCGATCCGGGTGCGAAAAAGGGCAACGCGACGGAAGTCAGGGCTCTTGTCGAAAAGCCAGATCCGTCGAAGGCGCCTTCCACGCTTTGCATCATTGGGCGCTACATTCTCCAGCCCGAGGTATTCACCGAGCTGGACAAGCAGGAGCGCGGCACCGGCAACGAGATTCAATTGACGGACGCCATGGCCCGATTGATCGGGCGGATGCCATTCCACGCCGTGGAGACGAGCTGCGCGCGGTACGATTGCGGCGACAAGGTGGGCTTTCTGCAAGCCAATATCGCCGTTGGCTTGCAAAGGCCGGATATTGCCCCGGCATTGCGAGCCGTTCTAAAGGAAATGGGCGTCTGATTACGGGCCGGCGATGCCCACACTGCATTGAGTTCGCTTCAAAAGTCTGAATATATGCTGTTCGGCTCGGGGGATTGATCGTGACAGGGCCGGGAGGGCGCTATTTTCAATCATAGGACTATTCAAAGGCGGCATATTAGTGGCCGCAAAGCGCGCGCTCTGACTTGGCGCTTGCGTTCTTGCGTTCTGTGTAGCGCCGCTGTGCTGGCCGGCTGGTTAGGCGTGATACCGTCGGCTGGCGCGCAGCAAGATAGCAACGTGATACGCAACACGTACGGCGAAATGGGCGTTTTTGAAATGCCCAGCGCTCACATGGCCGATGACGGCGAGTTCGCGTTTACGGTCGGCATGATCGGCGAGCAGCAACGCTACAGCTTTTCATTTCAAGCCCTGCCATGGCTCGAAACCTCGTTCCGCTATACGAAAGACCTAGGGGTTTACAACTTCGGAGCCGACTGGCACAGGAATTTCGGCATAAGAGCGCGATTGATTCAAGAAGGGACTTACACGCCCGACATCACCGTCGGCGTCCGCAATTTGATTGGGACGGGTAGACTCGGTTCCGAATTTGTTGCCGCCAGCAAGCATATAGACAGTTCCTATATGGGCAATTTCGATTTCACTGCCGGGCTGGGCTGGGGAGAACTAGCCGAGAACGGCACGCTGCCTAATCCTTTTGGATATGTATTGTCCTCCTTCAAGAACCGCCCCGAGGCGAATGGCGGGACAGGGGGTACCTTTGATTTCGGCGATTTCTTTCACGGCCCCAGAGCCGGTATATTCGGCAGCGCGACATGGCAGACTCCCGTAGACGGTCTAAGCCTGTTGGCCGAATACAGCAGTGATCAGTACTCCGGATTTATCTATCCCGGCGGTGTAAAAGCACGCTCCCCGCTCAATGTCGGGCTGAACTATCAGGTCGGCGCTCTGTCCGTGTCGGGCGGTTGGCTATACGGCTCGACCTATGGACTTGCCGTAGCCCTCCGCGGCAATCCCGCGGACATGCCAAAAGGGACGCCGAGAATCGGACCGGAAGTTCCCCCCGCACTGGTGCGCGACAGCACGGAACGGCAAGGTGCGCTGCGTCAAATGATGGATCGCAACACCAATGTCGCCGTCACCAGGAATGGCGGCCCGTGGGTGCAGGTCCCGACCCCGGCTGAACGCACCAAACAAGATTTGAAACAGGCGTTGTTGAGCGAAAGCCGTGGCGTACGCGACCTCAATATCGAAGGCGCTACCCTGGTGATCGATGCGCAGCCCACAGGCGATGCCATGGCGCAATGTATGGGATATGCCAGGATCGCTTCGGCGATCGACGCGCATTCGACGTCCATTGCGATGACCGATTTGCAGAGCAGCAAAGGAGAGGTCACGTTCTGCCCTATCGCGACCCAGGCAACTTATTTGGTGGCTGACGCACGCGACGCACGCAGTTCGAACGGTAAAGCGAATCCGAGTGATCAGGCGGCTGTGGAGCGCAACGTACGTGCCGATCTGATCAAGCAGTCAATGTTCGCAGAAGCGCTATCGCTCGGCACCAGCGAATTGTGGCTCTATTACGATAATTATCGCTATAGGGACGAAGCTGAGGCTGTGGGACGTGTCGTCCGCGTCTTGATGACAGATGCTCCGCCATCCATCGAGATTTTCCATCTCATTTCGATGCGGCTTGGAATCCCGCAGCAAGAGATCACCGTTGCCCGTGGTGCGCTGGAGCGCGCCACATCGATACAGGGTGCAACGACCGATATCGGCCAAGCCGTTTCGCTCAATGCGCCGTCACTGGACAATCCCATTCTCGACCGCGAAGCGCGCAATTATTACCCGAAATTCTCCTGGTCCTTGGATCCGAAGCTGACCGAACATCTCTTCGATCCTGACGACCCCTTACAGTTGATGCTGTATGCCGATGCGGCCGCAATTTTCCAGATGACGCCCAATTGGGCGCTGGTAACGCAGCTTACGGGCAAAATTGTGGGCGATTACACATACACTCGCGGGGCCGGTAGCGCCCTGCCGCATGTGCGCACCGACCTTCTCCAATATCTGAAGGACGGGAAATATGGGATATCCGATTTGGAGGCAGTCTATCAAACACGGCTGGCGCCGGACGTCTTTGCCCAGGTGAACGCAGGCTACCTGGAAGACATGTATATGGGCGCCGGCGCTCAGGTTCTGTGGCGTCCGGAGAACAGCCGCTTTGCCTTCGGCATAGACATGTACCAAGTGTGGAAACGCGATTTCAATCGCCTTTTCGGGGCGCAGGATTACAACGTTTTCACCGGACACGCTACGATCTATTACCAGTCGCCTTGGTACGGCCTGAACTTCAAGGTGCATGCCGGGCGCTATCTGGCCGGGGACTATGGTGCCACGTTCGAGATTACGAGAGAGTTCAGAAGCGGCGTCGAGATTGGCGCATATGCGACGTTTACCAATGTTCCGTTCAGCGAATTCGGCGAAGGAAGTTTCGACAAAGGCATTATCGTCCGTATCCCCTTCGAATGGGGTTTGCCGATCTACAGCCAGTCCTCTTATGAGCTCCGTCTGAACTCGCTGACGCGCGACGGCGGACAGAGATTAGCCGACGACGATTCCCTTTATGATGCAACCCGCAGGGCAAGTTATGGCGAATTTGCGCAACATCTCGACGAGATCGTCGAACCGTAAATTGTTCCGCGCGACCTCGCTCCTTACGGCAGCGTGGTTGTTGGGCGGCTGCAACATCGTGGGCGGCGATGCCAAGTCTTTTCTGATACTGGCCAATAATGCGTGGACCGGTACGTGGAGCAACGGCAGCAATCATAAAGTGACTCTCGAACAGGCTGCTGCGGTTCCCTATGCATCCATGGGCATACGCCTGGGCGATAGCGGCCAAAGCATGATCATCCTCGCCAGCGACTCCAACGGACAGCGGCTGTGGACCTCGAAAGCCAGAATCGCGATTACGACGGCCCCAGACGGCCGCATCGTGCGCACGGGAGGCTTCGAACACGATCTGGGCGGCTATGAACCGCGCGCCGATACGTTAGGCGCTGACGGTCTGCGCACCGTGCGCTGGGAAGGTGATTTTCCGGACCTCAATCTGCATTCGGTTTTGATCACCTGTGAAGACCGCGAAGCCGGCAACGAAACGATCTATATCCTCGGGAAAGACATCCACACCCGGCGTATCGATGAATTGTGTGCGACCGTGGACAGCCGTCTCGATTGGTCGTTTCAGAACCGGTACTGGGTTGACCCAGGCAATGGCCTGGTTTGGCGTTCCATCCAACACGTCCATCCTAAGCTTGACGCGATCGAGACCGAAATCCTGCGGCCACCCGCCTGACATTGAGAATTTGGTTTCCCGAGCCCGCATAACCTAGCCTCTGGGTCCGGAATTCTAAGCGACGATTGGCACGCCGCTGGAGCCAATTGCGTTTTTATTTGGCGGGCGAACCTTGCCTGTTCCACCATCCACCCCCAAGGGCTTGGAAGAGCGCCGTAGTATCGGCATAGCGGTTTGCTTCTGCTTGGATGCGGCTGATATGCGCGAGCTGGTAAGTCTGTTGCGCATTCAACAGCGCGAGATAGCTGACGGCACCCAATTCCAACTGGCGGCGGGTAATCTGCAAACTGTCGGCGGAGGCGTTCTCCGAAGCCACGGCCGCCTTCAATGTGTCGGCGTCGAATTGGAGCGCGTGCAACGCATCGGCCACGTTTTGAAACGCGGTAATGACAATGCTTCGATACTGCGCCGCCGCTTGATCATAAGCTGCCTGCGCCGCCCTCGTTTTGTGCAACAGCGTGCCACCCTCAAACAGAGGCTGCGTAAGGCCGCCGGCGACGCTCCAGAAATTGTTTCCCGGCGTAAAGACCTGGCCGATCTGTGTCGCCACGCTGCCGGCGTTCGTGGTCAGTGTGATGTCCGGCAACATATTGGCGATCGCGACGCCGACCTGCGCACTCGCGGCATGCAGGTTTTCTTCGGCGATGCGTATATCGGGACGCTGCTCCACCAATTTGGAGGGCAGGCTGACAGGGATATCCTGTGGCAGCTTGAGAGCGGCAAGATCAAACGTCTGCTCAATACCTTCACTGGGAAACCGCCCGGCGAGTGCGATGAGCAAATCGCGCTGCTGCGATAATTGCTTTTCAAGCGTCGGCATCGTTTGTTGCGCTTGCGCCAGCGCCGCTTCTTGGGCGGCGACATCGACACCGGCGATCTGCCCCAGCGCGAATTGATGACGTAAAATATCCAGCGAATCTTGTTCGGCCTTGATGATGTCCTTGGTCGCGTCGATCTGCGCGCGCAAAGATGCTTCCTGAACCGCGGCATTAACAACATTGGCCGTCAGCGCGAGATAGGTGGACTGAAGCTGGAAACGTTGCGCATCGGCTTGCGCTTGCAGCGATTCGACTGCACGCCGATTGCCGCCCCAGATATCCAAGGTCCAACTGGCACTCAACTGAGCTTGATAGAGGTTATAGAGCAGCGTGTTATTGGACAGGGTCGGCGAGAGTTGCCCGGCATTTTTGTTGCGGCTGGCGTTGAGATTGGCGTCGACCATCGGAGAATAGGCGCCTTGCTGGGCAGAAACGTTTTCCATGGCCACACGCAACGCCGCCTGAGCCGATTGCAGATCGGGATTCTGCTTGAGCGATTGCGCAATCAGGGCATTGAGCGGCTCGGAGTGAAAAAGCGTCCACCATTCACCGGGAATATCCTGACCGGGCGCAAAGTGTTGTGCCGCCCCGCCCGCGGCGGCGCTGGAAGACGTTTCTTCGGGAAGCGGTTTCGTATCGTAGCCGCTGACCTTGGGCGCCTCCGGTTTGTGGAAATCGGGACCGACGGCGCAGCCGGACAACACCACGGCCATAGCGGGCACAAAGAACAGACTCTTCACATTCCGCATTTGAAATCGTGACCTGATCAAATACGCTCGCTGAAGAATGCGCAAACATGGCATGACCGGCTACTCCGCCGGCATCGGTTGCAGAGAACCTTTCGGCGCCCTGGCAGGACGCAGTGCAAAAAGATCAATCAACACCGGCAGAATAACCAGGATCAACGCTGGTGCCAGCAAGACACCGCCAACCACGACAATCGCCAGCGGCTTTTGAACTTGCGATCCGATGCCAGTGGAGAGAGCAGCCGGCAACAGGCCGACGCAGGCGGCGATGCAGGTCATTACCACGGGACGCATCTGGGTTTGGCAGGTGCGCATGATGGCCTCCGTTCGGCTTAATCCCTCATCCAGCATGGCGTTGAAGTAGGAAAGCACGATAATTCCATCCATTGCCGAAATACCGAACAACGCCACGAATCCGATTGCCGCGGAGACGCTGAACGCGGTGCCTGTGATAAACAGCGCGAAGATACCGCCGACCAGCGCCATAGGGATTACGCTCGCCGCCAGCAGCATCTGTCTAATCGAGCCGAAATTCATGTAGAGCAGAACGCCAATCATAAAAATGCTCAGGGGCACAACGACCGCCAAGCGTTTGACGGCATCTTGAAGCTCGCCAAATTCGCCGACCCATTCCAGCCGCGTTCCAGGCGGCAAATGCACTTGCGCGATAATTCGTTGCTGCGCCTCTTGAACCGCTCCTCCGAGATCGCGATTGCGCACGCTGAATTTTATGGGGATGTAGCGTTCCTGGTTTTCGCGATAGATGAATGACGCACCCGACACCAATTTCACGTCCGCGAGGTCGGTTAGCGGAATTTGCACCGTGCCGCTGCCGCTGGGATTGGGGGCTCCGATCGTGATGTGCCGGATCGCGTCCAAGCTCTCGCGATACTCGGGAGCCAGACGTACCATGATCGGAAAATTGCGATCACTGCCGCCTTCATATAAATTACCCGCGGCTTGCCCCCCGATCGCCGCCTGTACCGTCGAATTGATATCGCCGGGCGCCAGCCCATAACGCGCGGCGCGTTCGCGATCAATATCGATTTTGACCGTTGGCTGTCCGAGAGAGTTGAAAATTGCCAAGTCCGTAATACCCGGCACATTCGCCATGACGTTCTTGATCGCAGTGGCCGCTTTTTCGAGGGCTGTCAAATCATTGCCGTAGAGTTTTACAGAATTTTCTCCCTTTACGCCCGATGCCGCCTCTTCGACGTTATCCTCGATGTACTGTGAAAAGTTGAAATCGACACCGGGAAATTGATTCTGCAAACGCTGCGTCAGATCATTTACAAGCTTCGCCTTATCGATTCCGCTTGGCCATGTGTCGAACGGCTTGAGCGGGACGAAGAATTCGGCATTGAAGAAACCGGTCTCATCTGTGCCGTCGTCGGGCCGTCCATGCTGCGAAACCACGGTTTCGACTTCGGGATAGCCGGCAATGATTTTCCGCATCCGGTTCACATAGGCATCGCTTTCCTCAAGCGAGACGGCCGGCGGCATCGTAGCCCGTATCCAAAGATTGCCCTCCTCCAAATGCGGTAAGAATTCCGAACCAAGTCCTTCCATTGCCGCAACGGCCAAAAGAAACATGATGAAAGCGCTGCCGAGAATGACGATCTTGTTGTCGAGCGCAAATTCGATGACGGGCTGATAAATCCGCCGCAAACTCCGCACGATGAAGGTCTCGGCCTCGCTTATTCTATCCGTCAGCAAAATGCTCGAGAGCGCGGGAGAAACCGTAAACGTGGCGATCAAGCCGCCCGCAATGGCATAGGCATACGTCGTCGCCATAGGCCCAAAAATGTGGCCCTCCACGCCGCTCATTGTGAAGAGCGGCACAAAGCCGGCGATGATGATCGCCGCCGAGAAAAAGATTGCGCGATTGACCTGGGCAGCCGCATTGCCAATGACCGCGAATTTCCCGCGCAAACCCATCACGGTCTGTATGCGATGCAAGAGCGGATGCCCAACATTGCGGCGTTCGGGGCTCTCTCCGAGATGACGAAATATGTTCTCCACCATGATTACCGTAGCATCGACGATCAATCCAAAGTCGATAGCTCCGACCGAAAGAAGATTCGCCGATTCACCGCGGATCGTCATGATGATGATCGCAAAAAACAATGCGAAGGGTATCGTCGTGGCGACGATCAAGGCGCTGCGCAGATCGCCCAGAAATATCCATTGGATAAGGAAGATCAAAATAATGCCGATGATCATGTTGTGAAGCACGGTGCTCGTCGTGACATCGATCAATTCGGTACGGTCATAGATCTTCTCGATGCGGACGCCGGGCGGCAAAATGCCGGAAGTGTTGATTTTGTCGACTTCGGCCTCGACGGCCGCGATCGTGGGCTTGCTTTGCGCGCCGCGGCGCATCAGCACGATCCCTTGCACGATATCGTTGTCGCCGTCTTGGCCCGCAATACCCAAGCGCGGTTCATGGCCGACCTGGATCGTGGCGACGTCTTTGATGAATACGGGCGCGCCACCGGTTGAAGCGATCATCGTGTTACGGATGTCGTCCATCGAGTGAACAAGGCCGATGCCGCGCACGACTGCGGCTTGCGGGCCGATGTTGATAGTCTGGCCGCCAACGTTTGTGTTGCTGTTGTTGATAACCTGGAGGACTTGCGGAACCGTTAGTCCGTAGTCGACCAGCTTTCTCTGATCGATTATGACATCGTAGGTTTTGGTCTTACCGCCCCATCCCGTAACGTCGATCACCCCCGGAACGGCTTTGAACCGACGTTCCAATATCCAATCTTCGATGGTTTTCAAATCGGTAACCGAATAGCCCGGGGGCCCGACCACGCGGTAGCGATAAATCTCTCCAATGGGGCTTTCCGGCGATATTTGGGGCTGCGCACCATTGGGCAATGGTGGCAGCTGCGAGAGCCTATTCGTCACCCATTGTTCGGCTTGTTCGTAGGTGAATTCGTAGGTGAATTGAATTTTCAGATCGGAGAGCCCGAAGAGCGAAATCGTGCGGATTGCCGTGACATGCGGAATCCCGGCCATTTGCACTTCGAGCGGGATCGTAACGTAGCGCTCCATTTCCTCGGCCGATTGACCGGAGCTCTGCGTAATAACCTCGACCAACGGGGGAACCGGATCGGGATAGGCTTCGATGTTCAAATTCATGAAGCAAACAATTCCCGCAACAACGAGAATCGCGAGCAGTACAACGATCAGAATGCGTTGTTTTAGGGCAAAGGCGATGACCTGACTCATCTCGCGGGAAGCTTTCGTGTAGTGCTTGCAGTCACTTCAGTCGTCGCTACTTGAATCGCCGGTCGCGGCGCGATCGATAAAAATCGCTCCGCGCGTGACGATTTTTGCGCCGGGTGCCAGGCCGGCGAGAACTTCCATCATATCGCCGTTGGTTTTCCCGAGCTGAATTTGGCGCGAGACCAGTTCGCCGCTCCGCAACAATTGCCAAACGCGCGCCGTGTCTCCGTCGTAGACAATGGCACTTTGCGGAACGCCCGGCGTTGCGGAATCCTGGCCCGTAACGATCGTGAAATTGGCAAACATGGCGGGTTTAAGCGCGCCATCGGGATTCGGGATATTCGCGCGCACGGCCAGACGCCGCGTATTAGGATCGATCGCCGACGCAATGTAACTGATCTTCGCCGTGAATACGCGCCCGGGGAGCGCAAGCACGCGGACATCTACCGTGTCGCCCATTTGAATCAGCGGCGCGTCTGCCTCGCGAACGCTCGCAACCAGCCACACCGTCGACAAGTTTCCGATCGTATAAACCGGATTGCTGCTTGCGGCTTGGATATACTGTCCCAAGCCAACCTGGCGCTGAATGACCGTACCGTCTATGGGGGCTGGAATTACGGCTTCGGGGTTTGACGAGCGCGCTATGGATGCGTGCTGCAAGGCTGCTATTTCCGCATCGCTCTTGCCAAAAATCTTTAAGCGATTGCGCACCGATGCAAGACCTATTTCGGCGGAATGGTAGTTGCCCGTTGCCGTAGCAAGGTCGGATTGGCTCTGTTGCCAATCTTTCAGGGCTGCGCCGCGCGAATCATAGAGCTCGTGTTCTCTCTTTTCATTGGTCTGCGCCAGATTGAGTTGGGCCCGAGCGGAATTGAGCGCCGACTCGGCCGTTATGAGATCGTTTTGCACCTGTACGAATTCGGATGCTTCGACGGCCATGAGCGGCGCACCAGCTTTGACGCGGTCGCCCGCCTTGGCAATGAGTTTCGTCACGCGACCGGAAAACGGCGAATACACCGGTGTGGCGATGTCGTCGTCCACGGCGATGGTACCGTCCGTGACGACCTGCGCCTTGAAGATCATACGCTTGACGGGGGCGACCGTCAGGCTGGCAAGCTGTTCGGGAGTTGGTTTGAAGACGCCATAGACCGACACACCGGCAGAATGAGTTTGGCTTGCCATCGCGGGAATCAGCCAATTTGCCCCTATAGAGACCAAAATCACGACAAGCGTGCCCGCCCCAATTAAACCGACAATTCGCAACTGACGCCCGATAGGCAGGGCGCGCAACGGCCGCAATTCCTCGCCGCTTTTCTGATCCAGAGTTTCCAGGATCTGCCAAATGAGGCTTAGGCCCTTCGTCCGCAGTTCCGTCCAAATGGCCTGGGACTCGCGCCATGTCACACCAAAAACGCGCCAAGCCTGAGCGATCCGTTTATCGACCATCGACCACCCTCAAAATCCGGCAACTCGAGCAGGCTCGGCGCGATGATGCCGAAGGCCTTGTTCCACAGCCAATTAGGTGGGCGATCTATATCGACCAATGCTTACAACAACCTGACGGATCAAAGGTTTTGGTGGATTAGCCGATTATTTCACGCCTTGCGCCAACCGGGCTCCTGTCAGATCGAGCGAGAACACTGCACCCCCGCCAGCACGGTGTTCGACATTGATAGACCCGGCATGGGCCTGTGCTACGCGGGCAACAATGGCTAGTCCCAAGCCCGCGCCGTCGGCATGGCTTCTGTCCTGGCGCCAAAACCGGTGGAAAATCAGTTCGCGGTCTTCCTCCCTTACGCCCGGCCCCTCGTCCAGCACGCGCACGATGCCCTGTGTCTCGACCACTACCTCGACGGTTGTCCCCTCCGGCGTATATTTGACGGCATTTTCGACAAGGTTTCGAATTGCCTGAAACAACATTGCAGCGTTGCCTTTTATCCAAATCGGCGTCTCGCAACCCGTGAAGGCGATGTCTTTGTTTTGCGAAAGCGCCAGTGGAGCGATCAACGCGACAACATCTTGGCAAACGCGCAACAAATCCGCCGTATCGCCTATTGCGATATCGGTTGCCTCGAGTTCGGCGGCATCCAGCAGCTGGTTAACGATATGGCTCATCGTGTCCACATCCGCACGTAACAGGCGGGATGGTTCGCCGTCAGGAAGATTATCAAGCCGCAGCCGCAATACACTCAGCGGCGTGCGCAGTTCGTGGGCGGCATCTGCCGTAAATTCACGCTGGATGCGGAAGCCTCGTTCCAATCGGGCCAACGCTTGATTGATGGTTTCGATCAACGGCAAAATTTCGGACGGCAGATTTTGTGTGGGCAGCCGCAGGTCGAGGCGATTGGGATCGATCGTCCGCGCGCGGTCGGACGCTGCGATCACCGGACGAAGCGCGCGCCTGACAACCAAAATGTCCACAACGAGAACAAAGAAAATAATGGGAATTGTAAACCACGCCACGCGCCGGAGAAAATCAGCGACAATATCGTCAATAATCACATCGGGATGTTGAAGGTCTTGCGTGATTTGAATCCAAACTGTACGTCCGCCGACCCGTTCGGGAATGCTACCGGCAAAATAAGAAGACTTGTTCTCGGTGCGCTGAAAATACTGCGGCTTGTCCCTGCGATAAATGTCGCCGGTAGTCGGTAATTGGTTGGCTTGCGACGAAAATACCAATCGCCCGGTACTGTCCACGATTGCGAACGCAAATCCGCCAAACCCATGCGCATAGAATGTGCGAAGGTCCGGCGGAAGATCGACGTCCAACGTCCCGTTTACTTTAGGCTTTAAGTATCTGGCGATCGTATCGGCATGAGCGCGAAGCGTTTCATTCTCAAAGCTGGTGGCTGTCGAATTGAGCAGCAAATAAGCGGCGATGGGCACGGCGATGGCGGCCATCGTGAGCGCAATCACATGGAGCCAGATAATCCGCGCGAGGATAGACTTAAAATGCGGAATCACGGCTCGGTCTCGCGAATAAGATAACCGAGGCCGCGGATCGTGTGGATGTTGGCCGTTGCACCGGCATCGACAAGATGCTTACGCAACCGATGTACGTAAACCTCGACGGCGTTCGACCGAACTTCCCCCGATAAACCATAGAGATGATCTTCAACCGCGCCCTTGAGAACGACGCGGCCGCTGCGTTTTATAAGAAGCTCCAGAACGGCGACCTCCCGCGCAGAGAGAACCTGCGGATTCTCGTCGACAAATACCTGCCGTGCCGCAGTGTCGAAGGTCACATTGCCGACGCGCAACGGCTTGCCGAGAAATTCGCTCGGCCGCCTTAGCAAGGCTTGAATGCGTGCGACAAGTTCTTCAAAAGCAAAAGGCTTGGCAAGATAGTCGTCTGCGCCGGCGCTTAACCCGTCTACGCGATCGCGAACACTGCCGCGTGCCGTCAGAACGAGAATCGGCGTCGGATCGTTGTTCGCGCGAAGCGACCGTAACAATACCGTGGCGTCACCGTCCGGCAATCCAAGATCCAGAATCGCAACCGCATATTGATTTTGAGAGAGGACGTTGCGGGCGTCTGCCATCATTGCGACGCGGTCGACCACAAATCCTTGCCTACCCAGTCCTTCGACCAGAAGACCGGCCAACTCTTCATTGTCTTCAACGACGAGCAATCGGGCCAAGGTTCAACCTCCTGGTCAATCGTGCGCTCAAATTTAGGGAAGTTGCAGCGGGAGCTGTCATGTCAGCTTCATGTAATGTATGGCGATTATAGAAGCCGTCCACGGGCAAATCTCCAACATGTTTTTTGGCGTTCTAGACCAGGCCACAATTTGTCGCCCCCCTTTGCCAAACAGGGCTGCCGTTCGTTGTTAGAGAACGAAACGGGCATATGGATTGGTCCTTGTTGCCGCGGTGGTTGCTGGAGGCCGGCGAAAGAACGATCTGGGCGCTCCTTTTCAGACCTAGATCACGGAGTTAGAGGCGGGAAAATATCAATATTTGGCGGCCAGTACGGTTAGCGACCCTGCCCCAAGTCGATTGGACGCGCCTGCGGATCGTTATTTTGCTTCAAAGGGGATTTGCGGCAACGGCTATGATACTGTCCGCCGCCCGCTCAATCGACCCGGCTTGCCCGCAGAGGCGACCTGGACAAAAAGCGATGGTTGGGCTGCGTACATTGGCCAATGCCGTTCATAGTGCTGTAGCGATCCAATAGGGTTTAGTAGCTGAGATGCGTCGAAATTGGGTTTTGGGAGCCGTTGCGGCGAGCGCCCTTCTTTTGGCCGCGACAAACGAAGCGGCTGCGCAAGACATCGGCAATTGGAATATTCCGGCAGTGGAACTTCCGGTTGGGGACTACGCCTTCCATCTCGGGGGACAGGCCAATGGAGCGGCTTATGGCGCCACACAGCCGGCCGCAACGAATTCATCCGGCGTGACGGGGGCTGCGACGCTGTCGGCCAAGCTCGACCGTACCTATGACGACGGCATGACTATCGCCCTCAACGGCGCCTTCGAGATTTATCACGACCATCTGTCGGGCGATCTTTACGGCGATCGGTTGTTGGAAAAACTCTATGCCAATGTGCAAACTGGTCTGGGCCGCATCGAGATTGGTCAAACGGACGGTGCCGCGCATGCCTTGGCCGTCACCGGGCCCGTGGTTGACGACGATGTATCCTTGGAAAGCAGCAGGACGACATTCTTTCTCGACCCCTCGCTAGGAGCAGCGTTCACCAAAGTCTTCTCCGTCAAGACGGCCCCCCTCGCCTCGCTCAACTACGCCAAGCTTTCTTATTACTCGCCGCGCTTGTTCGGTTTGCAGTTGGCCATGTCGTTCACGCCTTCGCAAAGCAAGGAGATTCTGCCGTTTATTTCGAATGGGCCCCATACGCCCGACCGCCAAGACGACATCTGGGACGGTGCCGTCAGTTATTCCGACTATTTCGGCGCGCTGTCGGTCGGCGCCTTCGCAAGCTTCTCGGTGGCACACGATGGGGCCAAAACCACCGGCCATGCAGGACTGACGGATTGGGCGATCGGCAGCGAACTCGACTACAGCATCAATGACGATATCAAGCTCTCGGGCGGCGCCGCTTTTCGCCAAACCAACGCCTATGCCTTCGACATCAATTCCGTATTCAAATCCGGCACGACGCGAGCAACCCATCTCAGCACCATGCTATCGGATGGTCCTTGGCTTATCGGCGCCGAATACAGCGACGGCACAGCGGACGGCAGCGCGACGGTTCCAACATTGAGCGTACGCGGCTATCAGGGCTCGGTTGGCTATGTGGTCAATGCCAATCTGCAACTAACGGCCGGTTGGGAGCGCCTCAATTACAGCCGAAATGCTGGAGCATTTTATAACGGCCTACCTCACATCCAGATGGACGCGGAATTCCTCCATATCCGGCTTCACGTCTAACATTGGCAAATTGGCGTCCCGATCCTATTCGTTCGAATCGTCCACTCGTTTTCTCTGCTATCACTGTCACGCTTGAAGCCAGAAAGTGAACAAATTCAACCATATATTACGAACGATATCGGCCATCGTGAAAAACAATGAGCAAAACGGTCGTGTATTAACGTGTCCCTAACCACGGTTCGGTCATCCTGAAATCCTGTCCGAGTCAGGAAACAACCGGATGTTTCTGGGCCTTCTTCGCCGGTTCACGCGAGACCAGTCCGCGAACGTCGCCATAATATTTGCACTTGCGTCCATCCCCATGGTCCTCCTGATGGGCATGGGTATCGATTACGCATTCGCGGCCGATAGGCAGGCAAAACTGAACGCCGCCGCCGATGCTGCCGCCCTCGCAGCGGTCACGCCGACCATGATGGCTCAGAGCGTTGCCGCCGCAACGACCGCAGCCCAGAACACGTTCAATGCTCAAGCAAGTGCAATACAGGGCGTCAGCTATAACGCGAACAATTTGACGGTCTCGATCGCTACAAGCGGTTCGAAGCGCGTCGTCACGGTGAGTTACACCGCCTCCTCGCAGAATTCATTTCCAAACGTTCTCGGCATGACAACATTTTCCTTGTCCGGAAGTTCGCAAGCCACCGCAGGACTGGCACCGAATATCGATTTCTATCTGTTGCTGGACGATTCGCCGTCCATGGCTATTGCGTCAACGCAAAACGACATCAATACGATGGTCAACAATACGCAGAGCCAAGGCGGTTGTGCGTTCGCTTGTCACGAAACGCATCCGTCGTCCGACAATCTGGGAAATCCGAACGGCGAGGATAACTATGCATTGGCGCGCAATTTGGGCGTGACATTGCGCATCGATTTGTTGAGGCAGGCCGCGCAAAATCTCATGACCACGGCCCAAAGCACCGAGAACTCGAACACCGCGAGCTACCGGATGGCAATTTACACGTTCGATAGCGGCTTCAATGCGATTGGAGCCTTAACCTCAAACCTCAGCACGGCCCAGTCCGAAGCCGGCAACATCAATGTCCAGGAGGTTTATGCCAACAATTGGTTGACGTCGACCAACAACAATGACGACACCGACACCAATTACGATTATGCGATGCAGAGCATCAACTCGGTCATGCCAAATCCAGGCAGCGGCACCGGCGTTCATGGGGATACGCCGCAAGAAGTGCTTTTCATCGTCACCGACGGCGTCGAAGACGAAGCCATATCCGGCAATCCGGGAATCACGCCGGCCTATGGCAGTGTTTGCTGCGGCAATCGACAGCAATCGACGATAAACCCTCAAGAATCTGCGACAAACACAAATTGGTGCAACACGATCAAAGACCGTGGCATCCGCATTGCGGTCCTCTACACAACCTATCTGCCGCTTCCCACCAATGACTGGTACAACTCCTATATCTCGCAATTTCAAACGAACATCGCATCAACCCTACAAAATTGTGCATCGCCGGGTCTTTATTACGAAGTCCAAACCGGCGGCGACATATCCGCCGCCATGATCGCGTTGTTCCAATTGGCAGTTCAGTCCGCCTATTTATCGAAATGACGGCAGAGGCCCAGCGGGTATGGCAATAGAGCGATCGGCTCGGTCATTGAAAACTGTTTTTTAATTCAACTGCAACCAATTCCTAACCGTAGTGCGCGATGCTGTTGCCGGCAAACGCCGCCAGCTCGGACGCTCCAAATCCATGCCAAGGTTGCATTCAAGGATTGCTGCCGCTTTCAGATGGTGGAGTAAACCCACGCTCGTGCACGGATTTGTCCGGCGCGAAGATGGCGCCACGGCCGTCGAGTTCGCCCTTGTCGCCTTGCCATTCTTCGCTTTGCTGCTGGCCATATTCGAGATCGGCTTTGCGTTCCTAGCCCAACAGGTTCTGCAAACGGCGACGACACAATCGGCACGTTTGATTATGACCGGGCAGGCCCAGTCTCAAGGCATGACCGCTACGCAATTCCAACAGAATGTGTGCGCCAATGCGACGATTCTAAGTTGCACCAATATCTACGTGAACGTCCAGAAATTCGCGACCTTCGGCGGCATTTCACAATTGAATCCGATTCAAAACGGCAACTTCAACAGTTCCCTGTTGAATTACAACACCGGAACACCAGGCGATATTTTGCTGGTTCAGGTTTTTTATCAATTGCCGGTCGTCACCGCGCCGCTCGGATTCAACATCTCCAATATGAACGGCAATACGAGATTGCTAGTGGCAACCGCCGTATTCCGCAACGAGCCCTATTAGGAAGGATGTCCATATTCATGGCTGTTCCATGCCGGCGCAAATACCCAGAGTACTGGGGATTCATATTCGACCAACGCGGCGTCAGCGCGGTCGAATTCGCGCTAATTCTTCCGATCATGCTGCTGCTATATTTTGGAAGTGCCGAGGTCGCACAGGGCGTCGCGCTCAATCGTATGGTCGCGCTCACAGCAAGCACGGTCACGAACCTTGTCACGCAATACACAACCATCAGCGCCAGCTCGCAGATGCCGGATATTCTTAATGCATCCGCGCAAGTCCTCGCGCCTTACCCCTCGTCTAACGCCACAGTCGTGGTGACGTGCATCACAATTGACGCAAGCGGAAGAGCGACCGTCGCCTGGAGTCAGGCGTTAAACGGAACGGCCAAAACCGCCGGGCAGAGCATTGCCATTCCGACGGCGCTGGATACACCAAACACGACAGTGGTACTTGGCGAAACAACTTACTCTTACACGCCGGTATTCGATTTCATTCACATCGGAACGTTGCAGCTCTACTCGTCCCAGTACATGCTTCCGAGAGCCTCCACAACGATCAATCTAACGAACTGAATTTCCGCTAATTGCGCTTCCGGGTTCGCTCGGTCGATTTGCCAGGCGGCAGCCGAGACGTAGGGTTCGAGACTTAGCCGCCCCACTATTTGTTCGAGTGCGGCATCGTTGCGCGTTCCCGAAATTGCCTGTGCCGTAAAACCGACGCGCCTCGCGCAGTGCTATCATCATTCTGCGTCTTCGTATCTCAGAATTGGGTATGCAGGCGTACGCTCAGAACCGATACGGGGCCCCGGTCCCGATTGTAGGCAGGGTTGGCGATAAACTGGTAATCGGCGCTCGCAACCAGCCAGTCCGTTAGTTGGCCGCTATAGTAGGTTTCGAGAATGTTCTCCGTGGCATAATGGGGCAGCTGGCCGTCCCCAATGAGGATGCCGATACCGCCCGCGGCAAAGTACCGACGCGCCGACGAGGACAACGCATTTACAACACCTGCCACGCCAACGGTGTCGTTCGGCCGGCCCCATCCTTCGCCCTTCAGCGACAGGCCCGCCGCAAGAGAGCGGTTGATCTCAGTAAAATCTAACGCTTCCTTGCTGCCGTCGTTGAGGCTAGCGCGGGCAAACAGGCCGAACGTGTCACTAATCTGCTGTTCGAAATTGAGGGCAGCGCCCGGCCGCGACGCCGCTTTGCGCACGAGTGCCGTGTTTGGTGTCCCATGTGTGGCGAGCGCCTGATTCACGGCGTCGTTGTACGATCCCATCCGGCCACGATTGAAGTAGCCGAGCAGCTTGAGCTTGCCGGGCTCGCCCCACCATGTATGGCGCGCTTCAGCCTCTGCAACCAATTCATATTGCCCGAAGCCGCGAACGAGCGCCGGCATGTTGGGCACACGCGATAGATCGAAGAGACCGGCGCGAAACGTCCAGCAGGACTGGGTCCATTCTCCCGCGATGCCATAGCTATAGCCCCATAAATCGGCGGCATAATCGTAGGCCCCGGAATCGACGATCGACCAATTGAGGAAATCGTTCCGGGGATCATGAGCATAGGTGTTCGCATCGAAAATGTCCGTGACCGAGATTTTCCCTGCAGTAATGACAAGGTCATCTACGGTATGAGCACCGGCAAGCTGGTTTGCACCGGCCGCAACAGGGTCGTCGCCGCCGCCCAGGTCGAAGGTCTGGCGCAAGAATAGCCGATGCAGCCGGAAATATGGCGTGGACTTTCCCAGCTTATAGGCCTCACCGCTCGGAAAGCCTGCCACGCCCAGCGTATCGTCGAGCCCGAAACCCTGGTCGATTTCGGGGTTGATATAGGCCTCTCCGCCATCCCAGAGACGAACACCAGCGAACAGTGTGGCATCGAAAGTTTCATCGCCGCGACTGCCGGAATCGAGGCTGTTGCGGCCGCTATAAAGCGACCTGAACGCGGGGTGATATTGATCGGTGATGGTCGATTGGCCGTGCAGCGACCAATCCTCCGGAGTGTCGTCTGCCCAAGCCGTTGTCACCACGACAAAGCATAAAACGAACGTGGCGGCGACAGCGCGGTGCGCATTCCCACATGCGATCATAGCACGAATCCTTGACGGTCACGTTATAGCAACGATGTGAAGGTTCTGCCTCGGCGCGCCGATGCCACACCAGCGCGCGTTGAGGCAGTTTGGGAACTAATCGGGTACGGCCTCCCAATGGAGTTCGAGATGGCCGTCCTTTCCCCGCCGCCAATGTGCGACCAAGCGCTGACGAGAACGGGCGGGCGCGGAGCGGCCCAAGCGAGACTTCTTCGCCATTCCGGAGATGGGATTCGAAAAAGGCCAGACGTTGAAGTGGAAGGTCATTTTTGCCTCCTCTTGCTTTAGGGGTTTCGCTCAAGCTCGAGAGACCGGCCACGTCAACCCAAACTCGGCTGACCCATGTGCAAATGGCCTATGCGGCTCCCGAGCAGACCATGAAGGCAATGGCGGATGGGAAGCGTCCGTCAAAAACGTCATCGGTCCGAATTCCAAATCGCGGTTTCATATCTTCCCCATTGTGTTGACGAACGCCTGCGGCAGATCGCGTACCGCAAACGAAGGGATTCCGGAAGTTGCTCCTGAAAAAGCGCTTTCCAACCGCCCTTGAAGTCCTATATATACCCCTCACGGTATAAGGCAAGTACCCCAAGGGGTATTTTTTGGATGGTTGAAATAACTCACACTCTCGTGGATAAACAAAAGCTGCTCAATCGGGTCCGCCGGCTGCGCGGCCAAGTCGATGCTATCGAGCGGGCACTGGACTCCGACGTTGGCTGCACCGAGGTCATGCGTCTCCTGACAACCGCCCGGGGCGCCATCAACGAAATCATGGCTGAGGTGGTCGAGGACCATATTCACATGCACATGATTGACGAAGACCGCAAACCCTCGCGCTCCGAGGCCAAGGCGGCCGACGAGCTGATCGAAGTGCTGCGAGTGTACTTCTAGTTACCGGCCCAGTGAGAAGGGCATGCAAGGCGTGCCGGACTGCAGGGTGCGACCTGTCGCAAGTTGCATACGTATGCAGCCGGTTGCCGCGTGGGATGGCTCGTGCGTACTCTGCGTCAAGGGAAGGAAGCGGGGCCCGAGCCCTCACAAAAAAATATGGATCAGCCGAACGAGCCGGCGAGCCCGGCCACCAAGCCTACGGTCACGTTCTGGGCGATCTGGAACATGTGTTTCGGTTTCCTTGGCTTGCAGTTCGGCCTCGGCCTGCAAAACGCCAACGCGACGCGAATTTTTGAAACACTCGGCGCAAAATTCGACGACATTCCCGCGCTATGGATTGCCGCCCCGCTAACCGGGTTGCTGGTGCAGCCGCTTATCGGCTACCTCTCCGACCGTACCTGGACGAAGCTCGGCCGCCGCCGGCCTTACCTTCTCGCAGGCGCGCTCCTCTCTGCCGCCGCACTTCTGATCATGCCGCTGTCGCCGGTTTTGTGGGTTGCGGCGGTGATGCTGTGGATACTCGACGCATCGATCAACACCTCGATGCAGCCGTTTCGTGCCTTCGTCGGCGATCAGCTGGCGCTGGCGCAGCGTCCCCTCGGTTTTGCCATGCAGAGCTTCTTTATCGGCATCGGTGCGGTGGTCGCGAGCGCCCTGCCCTGGGCGTTCGAGCATCTCGGTATCAGCAATACGGCGGCTGCGGGTGTCGTTCCCGACACCGTGCGCTATTCCTTTTTCCTGGGTGCCTGCGTCCTGTTCCTCTCGATCCTGTGGACCGTCGTTTCGACGCGCGAGTATCCGCCCAAGATGCTGGAGAGCTTCGCGGAACTCGTCCCCGCCGTTGCGCGCGCAGGGAAAGCCGCGCCGCGCCAAGGGATTGTTTTGGGGCGTCTTTGGCGCGGTTTGCCTCTACGCGGTCTATCATTGGGCCTTGGACAAGCAGCTTTATCTTGTCGGCGGCGGCGCGCTCGTGTGGGGCTTGGCCCTGCTGTTCCAGGCCAAGGGCGAGCCCAAAGGATTCTTCGGCACGCTGATGGTCAACATCGAGACGATGCCCGACGCCATGCAGCGGCTGGCTCCGGTACAGTTCTTTTCGTGGCTCGCCTTGTTCTCTATGTGGATCTACACCACGCCCGCCGTGGCGGAGGTTTTTTTCGGTTCCGTCGATGCGCAATCTGCCGCTTACAATCGGGGTGCCAACTGGGTCGGAGTCCTCTTCGCTGCCTATAATGGCTTCGCGGCGCTCGCCTCTACGATGGTGCCCGCGATCGCACGCCGCGCGGGCTTGCGCTGGACGCATCTCGTCAATGTCTGGCTGGGCGGGGCCGGGCTGCTCTCGTTCCTCTTTATCCACGATCCCAATTGGCTCTTGGTTTCGATGCTGGGCATCGGCTTTGCCTGGGCCTCCATTCTGTCGCTGCCCTACGCGATCGTATCGGACAGCGTTCCCGCCAAAACGATGGGCGTTTATATGGGAATCTTCAATTTCTTCATCGTCATTCCGCAGCTCGTCGCGGCGAGCGTTTTGGGCTTCTGCCTCAAGATCGCGTTCCTGAACATCCCCGCCATGAAGGGGCTGTTCCATACCGCGCCGATGTTCGCGCTCGCCATCGGCGGCGTCAGCTTCCTCATTTCGGGTTTGCTCGTGCTGCGGCTGCCGAAGGAAAAAAAGAGTTAAGCGGAGGCCGTCGAGCGTCGCACGATCAGCTTGGTCGGCAGAACCAGGCTTTCCGCCGGTTCGCCATGCACCAGCCGCAACAGCGTATCGACCAGCTTCTCGCCGGCAAGCCAAGTGTCCTGCGCCACCGTCGTCAGAGGGGGATTGACGAGGCTTGCGGCCGGCAGATCGTCATATCCGACGATCGAGACGTCGCGCGGCACATCGAGGCCGGCTTCCCGCACGGCGTGCAGTGCGCCTATGGCGATGAGATCGCTGGCGGCCACGATGGCGTCAAAGCGCTCATGCCGTTCGATCAGCTCTCGGGCGGCCTCGGCGCCGGAGAGTTCCGAGGAAATCGCGTTCACTTGCAGAGCTTCGCACGCTTCGAGTCCGGCGGCGTCGAGGCTGTCGCGGTAACCGCGGTAGCGCTCTGCAAATTCCGGATAATGGCTCGATCCGTCGCCGAGGAAGGCGATCCGGCGGCGGCCCAGCCCGATCAGATGGTTGGTGGCGTCGCGGCCGCCCTGATAATTGTCGCTGCCGATCGAGACGCCTTGTTGCGCGGTCTGCACCGCCCCCCAGCGCACGAAACGCGTGCCCTGCTCCGCTAGTTTTTGCAGGCGGTCGCGATAGGTCAGGAAGTCGCCATAGCCCAATAGAATAAGACCGTCGGCCTTGCCGCTGTCCTCGTAATCCTCGTTCCAGTCCTGGGCGAATTTTTGAAACGAGATCAGCAGATCGTAACTGCGCCTGGCGCAAGCGCGCGTGATCGATCCAACCATCGCCAAGAAGAACGGATTGATCAATGACGGGTCGGGCGACGGATCTTCGAAGAAAAGAACGGCGATAGTATTGGAATGTTGGCTGCGCAGGTTCGAGGCGTTCTTGTCGACCTTGTATTTGAGCTCCCGCGCAATGGCCTCGATGCGGCGGCGCGTATCCTCGCTGACATTGGGATCGCCGCGCAGCGCGCGCGACACTGTCGACTGCGATACGCCGGCCCGATAGGCGATATCGAACGAGGTCGGCCGGTCGTGCGTCCGAAGCTTGTCGTCGCTTACTTCCATGCGTCCTCCGCTGCGGAGTATGTCATGTTTTGCCCTTCCCGGCACAAACATCGGTCGTGGCAGGGGTCCAGTGCGGAATCGCACCAAACGCACGGTTGAGCGCGCCGCTGGCCATAGTGCACCGCAGCGCAACCGCAGACTCAGAGCCTTCCCTACTTACCCCCTCGGAATGTTCCCCGTCCCAGCTCAAACAAGAAAACCTCTAAGCACTGCCTTCGCAATCTGTTACCCCCTGCCCGCGAAGGAGCGGCCCACCTCGGCCAAGGCTTGGCCATGCCTGCGTTCGGGGCGCTCGATCGTGATGAGCTTGCCGGGCTCGACCTTGTGGTCCCTGCCGTAGACATTGATCGTGATCGGAAGCGGTCCTTTATACAGGATCGCCACGCCGTCCTTAGTGACCGTCACCGTCACGGGATGATCGCGCACCAGCAGACGGAAGGCATATTTGCGCCAGCTCGCATGCAGCAGCGGATTGAGGAAAAGCTTGCCGTTATGCATGCGCTTGCCGCCGAAACCCTCCACGATCGCCATCCAGGAACCGGCCATGCTGGTGATGTGAAGTCCCTCATCAACCTCGCTGTTATAGTCGTCGAGATCGAGGCGCGAAGTGCGCAGATAGAGCTCGTAAGCCTTGTCGATGTCTCCGAGCCGCGCCGCCAGCACGGCGTGGATGCAGGGCGACAAAGAGGATTCGTGCACCGTACGGACTTCGTAGTAATCGAAGTGGCGCTTGATGAATTCCGCATCATAACGCTCCTCGAACAGATAAAGCCCCATCAGCGTGTCGGCCTGTTTGATGAAGGGCGAGCGCAGGATGCGGTCCCAACTCCAATGCTGGTTAATCGGCCGCTCTGCGGGCGCGATGTCTTGGGCGAGCAGCGGTTCCTTGTCGAGATAGCCGTCTTGCTGCAGGCAGATCCCGAGCGTCTCGTCGAATGGGAAGTACATCCCGGCGCTGATCTTGGCCCATAGCGCGGGCTCGTCCGGCCTATCGAGGCGCGTCTTGGCGAGGATTTCCGAATGGCGTTGCGGCCAGTTGCGTTCGACGGTGGCGAGCGCCTCGCGGGCGAAGTCCAGGCACCAGCAGGCGATGGTATTGGTGTACCAGTTGTTGTTGACGTTGTTCTCGTACTCGTTCGGGCCCGTAACTCCCAGGATCACATATCTGCCCTTTTCGGGCGAGAACGTGGCGCGCTGCGCCCAAAAGCGGGCGATGCCGATCAGGACTTCCAATCCGTATTCGGCAAGATAGGATTCGTCCTGTGTGTGGCGAATGTAGTTGTAAATGGCATAGGCGATGGCGCCGTTGCGGTGGATCTCCTCGAAGGTGATTTCCCACTCGTTGTGGCATTCCTCGCCGTTCATGGTGACCATGGGATAAAGCGCGGCGCCGCCGGTAAATCCCAACCTCCGCGCGTTTTCGATTGCCCGCTCGAGGTGCTTGTAGCGATAAATCAGAAGATTGCGCGTGACGCTGCTCGGCGCCGTGGAAACGAAAAATGGAATGCAGATCGCTTCGGTGTCCCAATAAGTGCTGCCGCCGTATTTTTCGCCGGTGAATCCCTTGGGGCCGATATTGAGACGTTCGTCGTCCCCCGTGTAGGTCTGGTTGAGGTGAAAAATATTGAACCGGATGCCCTGCTGCGCATCCCCATCGCCCTCGATGACGATGTCGCTGTGGCTCCAGATGTTCTCCCACTTGGCCTTATGCGCTGCGAGCAAGGCGTCAAACCCCGTGCCTTGCGCAGCTGAAGCGACGGCCAGTGCCTGTGCCTTCAGGCTTTCCTTCGGATGATCTTGCGAGGTAACGACGGCGACGAACTTCGTCAGCGTGACGGTCTTACCCTTGCGCAGATCGAACTCGACGAGGTTCACAGTACGCTCCGGCGTGTGCAGCCATTGCAGTTTGGGAATGCCCTCGCCTTCGAGATCAAGGCGCATCGCAAACCCCACCTGGAAGTCGAGCTTGCGGGTCTGCGCCAGCAGGAAGCCTTCGCCGCTATGCGAGTCGGTTTCGAGCACGTTCCAGAAATGCTCGTCGTAATTCGAATCTTCATTGCGCACGTCGCCGTCGATATAAGGCGCGAGCTTGAGGCGGACATCCTCCAGCGCCGTTACCGCGTAGCGCACCACGCCGATCGAGGGGTTCGCCATACTCAGAAAGCGCAGCGCCTCGACGCGCACCGTGCCGCCGCCCCGCATCTCCGCAACGAAGCTGCGCGACAGCGTCCCCTCCTTCATGTTGAGTACCCGGCGGAACTCATGCACCTCGCACTCCGCTAGATCGAGACCGGAGCCGTTCACCGCGACGTCGATCCCGATCCAGTTGGGCGAGTTCAGGACCTTGGCGAAGTACTCCGGATAGCCGTTCTTCCACCATCCCACGCGCGTCTTGTCCGGATAATAGATGCCGGCGATGTAGCTGCCCTGCAAACTGTCGCCCGAATATTTCTCCTCGAAATTGGCGCGCTGGCCCATATGGCCGTTGCCGAGACTGAAAAGGCTCTCGCAGGCTTTCTGGCGGGCGGGGTGAAAACCCTCTTCGATGACCGACCACTCATGGTTGTGTGTTTTTGTTTTCATGGTCCGATTAGGATGTTGCACATTCCCTTCCCCGCTCGAACGACGCGAGCACGGATGGCACCGTCAGCTGCGCCAGGCCGGGTACGACAACGTCGGCGCGCTTCAGGATTGCGGGGCTTCCGATGCCGATGCTGAACATGCCTGCCGCGCGCGCCGCCTCAATCCCAGCTTCCGCATCCTCGAACACGGCGCAGCATTTCGCTTCGACGCCAAGCTCCTTCGCGCAGAGAAGAAAGACCTCCGGATCGGGTTTGGTCCGTTTGACTTTGTTGCCGTCGACCACCGCGTCGAACAAGGACGCGATCTGCAAAAGGTCGATGATGACGCGCGCATTCCTGCTCGCGGTCGCCAATGCCGTCTTAAGCCCCGCCGTGCGGCAACCCCAGACGAAATCTGCGGCTCCCGGCAGCGCATCGTCGGGACGCATCCTGAGAACATACTGCAGATAGAGTGCGTTTTTCCTTTCGGCGAGGCGGGCCTTCGCATCGCCGTCCAGCTCTATGCCGCCGATCTCGAGCAGAATATCGAGCGATCTTAGGCGCGACACACCTTTGAGCCGTTCATTGTCCGCCTCGGTGAAGGAAAAGCCCAACTCGCTTGCAATTTGCCGCCATGCGATGAAATGGTATTTGGCCGTGTCGACAATCACGCCGTCGAGGTCGAATAGGCAGGCGCTCAGCGGGTTCATCGTCCGTCTCGTGCGGCGCAGATGACAAAATCCAGCGGTTTGAGCGCTACATGATAGCTCCCCGGTGCGTCCGGCAGCGGCGCGCAGGTGCCGTGCAATGCCTCGAAGTGTTGCGATGTCGGATCGATTTCAACTTCGACACTCAACGGCGCCGTCGACGTGTTGAAGGCGATCAGGATCTCTCGTCCCGTGTCGGGATCAAGGCGCGAGACCGCGAAGAGTCCGGGCTTCTCCCAATAGTTGCGGACGATCTGCCGGCCGCGGCGCAAGGCGGCGTTCGCCGTGCGAATGTGGGCCAGCTCCGAGATGGCGCGGTAGATCGGCTGGCTCCGGTCGAAATTCTCGGTGGCCGTCGTGCTCTTCGAGCCGATCAGGGTCTCGGAGTTGTAGAGGGCGACCTTGCTCGCGAACATATCCTCGCGCGCCGCCTGGTCGGGTCCGGTACCTGGGAATCCCTGCTCGTCGCCATAATAGACGGTAGGTACCCCGCGCAGCGTGAACATCATAGCGTGCGCCAGAATCACGCGATGCAGAACTTCGTCGTCTGAGGCAGCGGGAAACGCCTTGCGCACGACATCGCCGAAACGTCCCGCATCGTGATTGCTGATGAAGGTCGGCAGCGTCTGAGCCGTGGCCTCGCCGTGTTCGTAAAGCGGATCGTTCTCGAACAGCCGCGCGAGTTCGATCGTGCCGGCACTCCCCGCCACCACGTCTCGGACCGCAAGGGTGAACGCATAGTCGAGCACCGAAGGCTGCTTGCTGATCCGTGTCTCCAGCGCTTGCAGCGACTGCGCGTCGACGACGCCCGAGATGTTCTCGCCGAAAATATGGAAGTTCGGAATACCGTCGGCCTTGGCGCGCGCCAGCATGGCGGGTGCGAAGGCGGACATGAATTCGGGGTTCACAAAGCGCGCGGTGTCGATGCGGAAGCCATCGACGTGATACTTATCGATCCAGGCGCCGAAGATATCGATCATGCCGTCCACGACGCGCGGATTCTCGGTGTAAAGATCGTCGAGCCCCCCGAAATCACCCTTGGTCGCGCTTTCGCCATCGAACTCGGTGTTGCCGCGATTGTGGTAGTAGATCGGGTTGTTGAGCCACTCCGGCGATTTGGCGTGCTCTTCGCCCTTTGGCACATAGACCTGATAGGCGTAGCTCGGGTCGGTCAGCTTGGCGAAGTTCTCCTTCGTCTGTACGGAATCGCCCAGGAACCCGTCATTGATCGGCGCACCGTTGATCCCGCCCTTGCGCGTGTAAGGGTAGTTCGCCGGATTACGATACGGGCAGGCCTGCGTCGGGCATTCGCGGTTTTTAATGACGTCCGCCGTGTGGTTCACGACGATGTCCATGTAGAACTTCATGCCGCGCGCGTGCACGGCATCCACCAGCTTTTTGAACTCCGCATCGCTGCCGAAATGCGGATCGACATGCGTGAAATCGGTGATCCAATAGCCGTGATAGCCGGCGGATTCGTCGCCCTTGTCGCCTTGGACCGGCTTGTTCTTGAAGATGGGCGCCAGCCACACGGCGGTGGCGCCCAGCGACTGAATGTAATCGAGGCGTTTCATCACCCCTTTGAAATCGCCGCCATTGAAAAAGGCTTTCGATGTCGGATCAAAACCGGTCTGCAGCCGGTCGCCTTTCAAGCCGCCGCGATCATTGGCACGGTCCCCGTTCTCGAAGCGGTCGGGCAGCAGGAAGTAGATGATCTCGTCCTGCGGCGGACGTTGGCGCAAAGCGTCCAGGACACGGTTGCTCGGCGCTGCTGCCGAGGGAACCGAAAGCAGCAGCGCCGCGGCAACGGCCAGCAGGGGAGAGTATTTCACGCGGTCGTTGCTCCTAGGCATATCCGTTTGAGCCTGTAACCCCTCGCTGGATCTCGCCCACCTGGAAGCGAAGGGAACAACGAGCCGGTGGGAGCAGGCTGAAAACGGACGCGGTCTACCGCAAAGGTAGACCGCGCCTGTTCATCAATATTTATACGACACGCCGAACAGAAGGTTGGTCCCGAACAGCTTGTAGTATTCGGGTTGCTTGGGATTGCCGTTGAGGAAGCTGTTCATCGGGGTATCGGTCAGGTTTTCCGCGGCGAAGGTGAAGCGCAGGCTGTTCCAATCATACCCGACCTGCAGATCGACCGTGTTCTCCGCCGCCCCTTCGATGGCCTGCAACGAACCGTCGAAGTTCGGCACTTCCTGCACATAGGAGCTGCGATAACGATCATTGATGCGGAAGGAGAAGCCGTACTTCTCAAAGTACAAGCTGACATTGCTCGAGAACTTCGAAAGTTCGGGAATTCTGGCCGCTGGGCGAAGTGTTCGGGTCGGTAATCTTGACCGAACTCGACAGCATCGTGCCCTGCGCCTCGACGCCGAAACCGTCGAGGTACGAGGAAATGTGGTTCAGCAGGAAGTTGCCGCCGATGACAACGCCTTCCACGTCGCCGCCATTGCCGTTGACGTATTCGGTGACCTGGCCTTCAAACAACTTGACCTGAGGCAGGTACGAACCGGCTAGGGAGCTATAGGGCGCGAATTCTCCGACCGTCGACTTATCGTAGATGAAGGTCTCCAGATACTTATAGAAACCCTCCACGAACAAGGCTTCGCCTGGCGCGTAGTACCACTCGTAGGTCACGTCAGCGTCGTCGGAACGCCAGGGCTTAAGCGCAGGGTTGGCGATAGAGCCGCTCCACGGCGAACTTCCTAAGCTTGTCGAACTGGCTTTCGTGGCGTCGAAATTGACGCTGGTGTTGCCGCCCATCGAATCGAAGCGCGGCCGCGCGATCGAGCGCCCCGCGCCGAGCCTGATCTGCTGGTCGTCGGCGATCTGCCAAGCCAGATTCAAGCTGGGAAGAATATCCCAATATTGCTTCTCGACCTGGAACGGCGTGAAGGTATAGGTCGGCCAGTTGCCGCTTTGCGCATTGCCCGAGACGGTTTGATCGGAATGTACGAGCTGAACGCCGACATTGCCGGTCATCGCCACGCCGAGCATATGGCCGTCGATGCGGCTCTCGACATATGGTGTCCAGACTTCTTCACGGACGTCCCAATAATGGGCCTGAAGTTCGTCGTTGCGTTCGAGGTAGATATAGGCGCCACTGGCCCATGCCTTCTTGACATCAATGCTGGGCGTATCGGGCAGGCCGTAGGCGCTCATGTCCGTCGGCTTGAGCAGGAAGCTGGAAGGAATGGCTTGCGCTTCGTTTTCGCTGGTGAGCGCACCGATGCCTTCATGGTCGATATAGTCCTTGGTGCGCAGCGACCAGCTGACGCCGAGTTCGATGTCTGCGAATATGCTGACGCCGAGATCGCGCCGCGCCGACAACGTGCCGTCTCTGATCACGTCATTCGACAGAACATGCTGTTGATAAGCAGAGCCGTAGCAGGCACCAAAGCTCCCGCCGCAGGCGTTGAAATTGCCGGTCGCCGTGCCGTTCGCAAATCCGGTTGCCACGCCGTTCACAGTTGACGCCGGCCACCATCCTTGCTGCCAGCTCAGGTTTTCGCCGAGCGCGATGTTCGGATTGTTGACCAGTTTCTCCGACCAGTTGGAGATGCCGATCATTCCTTCCCGGCCCGCGCCGGCGGTCAAGGTCACGGTCGAAATGTTCTGCGTCGTACAATTGTTCTTCCCCCCCGATACTACGCACGTTGGGCCTGTGCCGAAGCCGCTGTAGAGTTCGATGCGGCCGTTATTGCGGTCGGCTTCGGAGAAGCCGACATTGGCTTTAAGGTCCCATGGACCGGCGTGATAGGTGGCCGTGCCGCCCAGCGAATACTGCTTTGAGACGTCATCGTAGTTATAGTTCAGGATCTGAGGAAGCGCGACCCAACTCGAGACGCCCTCGGACGTCGTGCTTGGTGGGGTCGTGCTGCCGGGAAGAAGCGCTTGCCATACGTCCGGGAAATAGGGAGCCGTTGCTCCCGCGCTGCCTTGCACGTTGCTTTGTGGAAGCGCGTTGCCGCAGCAGGCCGTCTGAACTTCGTCGCCGCGCATGACCGCGCTGTCGTTATAGTAGGAGTAGAACCCATCAATCGTGACTTCGAAATTGTTCGTGGGCCGATACTGCACCGTGCTGATCACGGCGTTGCGCATGAGCGTATCGCTGCGGACCTGATCCTGCAGACCGGTGACGACGTCGTTCGGCTGGTTGAAGCCGTAGGGATGCTGCGCATAAATCTGGTTGGGCGCCGACATGCTGGCAATGCCGATCATAACGCCGAGCTTGTCGCCTGCAAACTGGTCGATATAAGAGATATTGGCATGGTAGCCGTAAGGACTTGCTTCGGGCTGCAACGCACCGCGCGTGTCGTACTCGCCCTGCCCGCCGACCTCGAAGGTCGTCTTGTCGTAATCGAGCGGCCGGATGGTCTCGAGATCGATGGTGGCGATTGAGCCGTTCACAAGCGACGCTTCGCTGGTCTTGTAGACCTTCACCTGGCTCATGATTTCGGCCGGGTACTGGTCGAACTGGATGACGCGGTTGTTGTCGGTCGAAGCCTGCGGACGCCCGTCGAAAAGCGTCGCGCTCATGGAGGGCGGCAGGCCGTTCACCGAGAGGTCCTGCCAGTGGCCGTTGTTATCCCGCTGGGAAGCAAGACCCGGCAAGCGGGCGAGCGAATCGGCAATAGAATCGTCGGGTAGCTTGCCGATGTCTTCGGCCGAGATTGCTTCGATGATCTCCTGACTATGTTGCTTCACCTCGAGCGACGCTGCGATGCTCTCGCGGAAGCCCGTCACCGTGACGGTTTCTATCGATCCGTTCTGGTCCTGCGCCCAGGCGCCATTGGCTGCGAGCATCATGACGGCAAAGCTCGTGGCCGAGGTCCCGAGCAACGCGCGCCGTACGGCGGCACGTGAAAGCACTGACTTCATGGAAGTTCTCCCCGTATGTTCCCCCTGCGCGGTCCCCGCGCGGAGAGTTTTTTTTGTAACCGGGACTCCGGTCACTTGTTTCGGGGCAGAGGATTATCCTAGTGCCGCGCGATGCCAACATGCTGCATACGTATTCATCATCGTAGCTAGGCGTAATGCGCATTCGTGTTGCAGTTCGGTCCCTGCGTAGTTCTACGCAGCGGTGGCGCCTGAACGGACCGCATGACAGCGCTATCTTACTTGAATCAGATAGACGCCGAACGGCTTTAGCGCGACGGCGGATAGCGAAACCGGATCGTCAGTACCCGGCGTTTTGAGCAACGTCTCGACATTGCCGCTGCGTATTCCCTGCTTTTTGAGATCAAAACTGACGTTCTGGGGCTTGGCCGTGAAATTACAGATCACGATCACGCCCTTGCCGTCTCGCCCTTTACGCAGCCAGGACAAGACGTTGGGATCGGAGGTGTTGAGCATCACTTCATCGCCATCCCGCAGTGCAGCGTTATTACGTTTGAGGCGCCCAAGGGCTTGAAACCATGCGAGCACCGAATCGGGACGGCCGGACTGAAGCGTGACGTTCGTCGTCAAAGAGCTCGGCGGGATAGGCAGCCAGGTTTTGACTCCCGGCGGGGAGAAACCCGCATTGGGAGCCGCCGTCCATTGCATGGGCGTGCGCCCGCCATCGCGCCCCTTCTCTTTGGGCCAGCCGGTGACGCCGACGGGATCGCGCACATCTTCCTTGCGCGTGGGCGTGGATGTCACCATCCCAATCTCGTCGCCGTAATAGTACATGGCCGTCCCGCGCGAGGCCAAAATCACCGTCGAGAGCACGCGTCCGATATCGGCATTGTGCATTCCGTCTCCATAGCGGTCCCAGCGCGGCTTGTCGTGATTGTCGAGCACGAACAAAGGTTCGTTGCCGCCGACACCGGTTTCGGCGTCGTTGATCAGCTTGCGGAATTTCTCTGTGTCGAGCTTGTCGATGAAGCCCACTTGCAAGTCCATTGGCAGCTGCAACTCGTCATTGTGCGCGCCGTACATCATGCGCAGTTCGCCGACCGAGCCTACCCAGGTTTCGCCGATCAGGACCACGTGATCCGCCGGATAGCTGTCCGCCACCTGGCGCAGCTTGCGCAAAACGTCATGCACGCCGGGCATGTTGTTGGTTCGGTCGTCCGCGAGTTTGGGATCGCCGAAAACATTGATCTGCGGCTTGCCGTTCTGGTCGCGCACAATGGTCTCGTCGTGCAGCTTGGGATCTTCGTACAGCGTGGTGATGGCGTCGAGACGAAAGCCCGCAACGCCACGCTTGATCCAGAAGCGCTCGACATCATACATCGCCTTCTGGACCGCCGGATTGCGCCAGTTGAGATCGGGCTGCTGGATGTAGAATTTGTGATAATAATACTGGCCGGTTTTGGCGTCGTATTGCCAAGCGCTGTGGCCGAACACCGACTGCCAGTTGTTCGGCGGCACGCCCGGCGCTTTGCCGTTGCGCCAGATATACCAATCGCGCTTGGGATTGTCGCGCGAGCTTGCCGATTCGACAAACCAAGGATGCTTGTCCGAGGTGTGATTTAGCACCAGATCCATGATGACCCGGATATTGCGCTTCTTGGCTTCGGCCACGAGCCGGTCGAAATCCTTCAGTGTGCCGTATTTGGGATCGATGCTTTCGTAATCGGCAATGTCGTATCCGAAATCGACCTGCGGGGAGGGATAAATCGGCGTCAGCCAGATGGCGTCGATGCCCAAGTTTTTGATGTAGTCCAGGCGTGCGGTAATGCCGTTGAGATCCCCGATGCCGTCGCCGTTCGAATCCTGAAAGCTGCGAGGATAGATTTCGTAGATCAGCGCGCCTTTCCACCAGGGCTGCGTTTGGGCCGCAATTGCGCCGGTCAACGGCGCAAACAGGGCCATAAGCCCGATCATACACTTCGCCCAAAGCTGCCGCATGCCGTTCCAGCCTCCCCTGCACTTAGGCGGAGCTTACAACTCTCCGTCTCCCAGCAAAGTGCTGAATACGTATGCGGGCCAACTCGCTTGCCCTCCGAAATGCCGCGAATGGGCCGGGACGCGTCCTGAAAAGAAATCGAACGCGCTAAGAAACCAGGCGCCAAGCAAGCCAGAATAGCGCTGCGAAAGTGGGATATGCCGTCAGACCCAAACCGAACGCGCGGCCGACGGGCGCAATCAAGTAACCGATCCAGAAAATAATGCGACCGGCAAAAAACAGGATCGCCAAGCCAGGGATGAGGCCGAGCTGCTCATGCGGCAACACCAGCGCCAACCCGCTCCAAGCAATCGCCGCCAACGCGATTTGTTCGAGTGTGTTTTGATTGTAGCGAAGCGTGACCTCCAAAAACCAGCCGCCGGGGCTACGTCCGCCGTCTATCGCGCCCGCGATAAAAAATCTCTGATTGGCGATAGCAAGGATGCCGGCCAGCAAGGCCATGGCCGGAAGCAGCAGCCAGTGAACGACGAAGGCCAGCCGGGCGGCTTGGTCGTTGCCATCCGGCCGTGGCAAGGGCAACTTGGCCAAGTGTTGCCAGAGATAAAGGAGCACAATCACCGCTGCGCCCATTCCGACCGCAACGGCAAGCTGTTTGCGAAGCATCGTCACAGTCGGCTCTCTCAACTTTCCCGATTGGGCACCGCATACTAGCGAGAAGATGCGCCGGACATCACGCCTTGCTCCATTTGCCGCCCTTGATGTCGAACTTGACCTTTCCTTCGGAGCGCATTCGCATCAGCAATTCCTGCAGGGCGTCGGTGCTCTTGTTGCTGGGGTCGACCCGCTGCTGCAGCGAGTAGAGTGCGCGGGGTTTGTCCAGCGCGGCCAACACGTCCTCTTCTCTCGTCATAATCGATGCTCTTTTGTCTACGTCTCCACAGGCCATAGCCGCAACCGACAATTCCGGCAAGAGCTGGTATTGGCGCACCGGCCTCGATTGCGCGGGCGACAGCTTTTGAGTCCATTTTTACCGATTTGAATCGGACCAAGTTGCGCCATCGGGCGGCGTTCAATCCGAGCGGGCGCCGCTTTCAGCCGCGATGCATAAGCGCGATGGGGCAGCCATCCCAAATCCGCTAATTCCACGAACTCAAGAATTCCCACAAAGATGCCGTGAGGAATATTGGTAAAACGAGGGCGTAAATCCATAAGACGTCAAGCATCGCTTGCCTGGGAATGCGATACCAAAATAGCCCGGCGTTCTTGGGCCTGGCGCGAAAGATGGACAAGCCTGCGTGAATCCCGGCTCCCGCCGCAAGGGAATATCCAAGAAGTTGAAGGAGCACGACGGAAAAGTAGTAGGCGGCCTGTTTTGGCTGCGTCAATCGGCTGGAATGGTGGCTATCCACGGAAACAATTCCGCCGACCCAGCCGCGGTAAACCACCATCGGAAATGGCGTAACGATCCCGGCGCCCAGAGAGTTACTGCCGAAATCGGCCAATCCTTGGTCCAGTCGACTTTTTTGCGTCAGCACAGCGCCCGACTGCGCCGCGGAAACCAAGCTGTCTCTATACGATAGAGCAAACTTATTTCCCGAATGCGCCATGACAATTCCGGCCAAAAGCGACAAAAGATATATCGCCAGCACGACAAGTATCGGCCCTCTGGCGCGCGACAACGCGAAACTTTTCGAAGAGTTTGACAATTCCCTGTGCCCCCTAATGCCCGCGCGAGAATGACAGACTCGCGCAACCGGCAGAAGCAGCACGCAATCGATCACCTTACGTTTATATTTGCAAAGAGCGGGCTGCTGCCGACAAAGTGCTTGGCGATACGATAAACCTCGCCAAAGGGTTGGCCTACCGCGTCCGGGCCGGACACCGCACAAGTGACAGGCGTTCGCGGACCTGGGCAGATTGTTCGCTTCCAGAAACTTCAATAGACGCTGCAAATGGGGTATGATCAGGTTCAATCTAATGTCACCCGGGGAGTGATAGCTCAAACCAAACGAGGAATCTCAATGACGCATGGATCCAAGATTGCCTTGTCCCTAACGGTTGCGCTTTTTTGGCAGGCGGGACCGCGGCAGCTGCTCCGCGAGATGATCGCAGCGACCACAGACCAGCAGCGGGTCAGGCAGAGCCTCATCCCGGCCCGCACGGCTATCAGCGCGTCACCGAACCAAAAGGCTGGAATGCTCGGCCCAAGGCGGTTGACCGCGGTACCTATCAGCATAACTACCAAGCGGCACGCCGATACAAGATTGGACCGTATCATCCCCCTCAGGGCTGGACCGCACATCGCTGGGCCTATGGTGAAATCCTGCCGCGCGCCTATTGGGACTCCCAATACTTTCTGGCTGACTACTGGCTTTTCGGTCTTGAAGTGCCACCTGCGGGATACGAATGGGTGCGCGATGGCGACGACGCCATCCTGGTGAACACCTACACCGGCGAGGTTCTGCAGGTGGAATACGGCGTGTTCGACTGATCACGCGTTCGTCGTAAACGAGAACGTCGAGGCCGGGCTCGATGGTGCGGCGGCGGTAGTTCGGAAACGAGAGCTCCGCTCGCCGGTACCCTGCAACGCGCGGTAGACGGATTTTGCCTTACATCGCATCTAGCTGGACACCAACCTGCCGGCACGCGATATCCGAACCGCACGGGCGTTGGAATTGAGTCTTCAGCGGCGGACTTAAAGAAGACATTTAGCGATCGGTCGATGGTCCAGCCTTACCCGCACCTAGAATAAGCTGGGTATTCCAAAATTGTGCCCGATCTAAAACGCGGCATCGCCCTCAATGCAGAAAAGCGAAGTGCGTTCGCGCCGCAAAACGTCCTTCTTTGGAATACATCGAAGAACGTGCCGAAGCGGAATGAGCCAGCCTACTTCGATGCCCATAATATGTTTGTGGAAATCACTACTGTCCGGCAATTAATCGAAGAGATTCAATTGGGTTGAAGTGTCTGGATTTAATTTCAGCAGAACGGTGTCGTTAAGCAGCTGATCCAAGGGCGTTTTCTCGAAAAGCATCAAGCTCAAAATCTGTAAAATTGTGTAGAGCGAGGCTTTGACCTCGAGGCGTTTTTTGATGATCGCAATGAGGACGTAAACGCTGATTGCGATCCAGATTTGTGTTTTTACGGCGTTCTCGTTAGTGCCGAAGAATGCCTTGATACGCAGATGCTGTTTGATCCACTTGAAAAACAACTCGACCTGCCAGCGGCATTTGTAAAGATGTGCGATTGTCAGGGCCGGAAGCTCGAAGTTGTTGGTGAAGAACCACAGGCGGTTGTTGTTTTCCTCGTCATAAAAACCGACGCTGCGCAAATACTGCGGATAAACGTGAGGCGATTTTACGCCGGTAAGACGAATGGTTTGGTCGAAACGCAAGCCGGTTGCTTTATCGACCGGTCGTGAATAAATGCGCCGAAAGACTGTATTGCTTTTGGGGCGGATGACAAAAAACGCCCCCGCCTGCGTCAGGCGGTACAGCCGTGCAAAATCAAAGAACCCGCGATCCATAATGGTGAAGCTGCCCGGCTCTGGCGTTATCATATCGAGCGCGTTCACTTCGTGCATTTTGCCGTCGGAAACATGGATAAATGAAGGAATATTGCCGCGCAGGTCAATTTGCGTGTGCATCTTCACGGCGGCTTTTGTCGTGCGAGATTGTGCCCACGGGAAAACTTTCAGCGACAGATCAATCGTCGTCGTGTCGAGTGCATAGACCGTGTTTTCCAGATCGACGCTGAACGCGTCGTTTGCATAAAGATGCCGCGCCTCGACGATCAGCGCATTGGCAAAATCATGGTAAATCCGCCAGTCGCGTTTCTCGTTGGCATCAGCCAGATTGCTGCGCGCGACATGGCCACGAATGCCGAGATGATAGAGTTTGGACTCTTGCGCGCGCAAACAGACCTCAATGTCGCGCAGGCTCTCACGAAAGGTCAGTTGCGCAAACGCCATGCACAGGAACTGATCCAGATGCGAAAAAGTTTTGGTTGGATAGTTCGACGGATGCCGCGCCACACACCGGCGAAAAGTGTGCATCGGCAGAAAATCCATAAGCTGCGCGAAAACCAGTTTGCCGACGAACATTCGAAAACCCCGAGGCCGAAAAACCCCAGTTTCCCAAATCCAAGTTCAAGTCGGTAACACCCTAAAAAACAGGTTCCTCGTTGCTATACAGTGAATTGCCTCATGCCTCAGCCAAAATTGCCGGACAGCAGTGTGTGGAAATATATTATAATTCGGCTTATAGTTGAAGAGAATTGGGGGTATCGGTCCAGGTTGTCGCCCCCCGGGGGGATGTTATGAAAAATGCATTACGCGTTGTGCTGGCGATTGTCTGCGCCGCGATATTTTCGTCTGCTGTCATTGCGCAAAAGGCGCCGTCGCGACCCGATGTCGAAGCCTTCGGAATGCTTCCGGCCGTAACGGACGTCAGACTATCTCCCGACGGCAAGCACATTGCGGCAATCCAGAGCTACCATGGCCGGCCCGCGGTCGTCATCTACGAAGTGGGCGCACCCCCGGGCACGGTTCCTGCGTTCCTGATCGACGACATGCATTACATCGTGGACGTCTATTGGGCGAGCAACGAACGGCTTCTCGTCACGGTCTATGAAAGCGCAAAAGCGCAAGATGCCGTCCACCACGAAGACTATGGCAGAGTGGTCCCTTGGTTTCGGACATTTTCCGTGGACACCAAGGCGCAGAATGCGGTCATGCTGTTGAACAATTCGGCGTTTATGGATTTCAACAATTCCGCCTCCTCAATCGCCGATCTAAGTCTCGACGAACCCAACAAAATCATCATGCCGCTTTACGCCAGCCACGGAGATTTTGTCTCGCGCGACCTTTACAAGGTCGATGTGACGACCGGTAAAGCCGATGTCATGCTGGTGGGGAAGGCCATTCATGAGGGACTCGAAAATACCATTTACTGGATCATGGACGGACATGGGCATGTTGTTGGCCGCGTCGATCAGATCGAGGAGCCGTTGGTCGACCACTTGAAGCTCTACCAAGATGGCAGTTGGAAGGAAGTGGCCTCCTACAATGCCGAGGTTGATGTCGGCGCGAGCATCGCCGGCCTGTCAACCGATGGCAAGGCGCTCATCCGCTTCGAATGGAACGAAAAGACAGGAACGGAAGGTCTCGTTTCCTACGACATCGCAACCGGCGTGACGACGCCGCTTTTCAACGACCCGATCCACGATGTCGCCGGTCTCGAAGTGGACGATTGGACCCAGCGCGCCGTCGGCGCGTCCTACACGACCGATACGCATCATTACCGTTACTTCGATCCCTCAATCCAGGCGCTACAGAATGGCCTTGAAGCGGCGTTTCCCGGCAACAACGTGGCTGTGACTTCGTGGAATCGGGCACTGGACAAGGTGATTGCGGCGGTTTGGAGCACAAGTCAACCGCCGACTTATTATCTTGTCGACCGCAAGACGCACTTCGCGGGTCGCATCGGCACCGCCTATCCGAAACTGACTGCTTCGGACTTGGGAATTGTGAAGCCCTATCCCTATAAAGCACGCGACGGCCTCGATATTCCGGCCTATCTGACTTTGCCGCCGGGCAAGCTCGCGAAGAACTTGCCAGTCGTCGTGATGCCGCATGGCGGCCCAGAATCGCGCGATGCGATGGATTTCGATTGGTGGGCGCAGTTCCTCGCCAATCGCGGCTATGTTGTTCTGCAGCCCAACTTCCGCGGCTCCGCCGGCTATGGCTACGCGTTTCGCAAGGCAGGCTTTCACCAATGGGGCCTCAAGATGCAGGACGACATCACGGACGGCGTGAACAAGCTGATTGCCGATGGCATCGCCGATCCCAAGCGCATTTGCATCGTCGGCGCCAGCTATGGCGGCTATGCAGCATTGGCCGGCGCCGCTTTCACGCCGAACCTCTATGCCTGTGCCGTGAGCTACGCCGGAGTTTCCGACCTGCCTAAACTCCTGGAGACGGCGCTGGAAGAATCCAGTGCACATGGCAAGGAGATGTCCTACCTGAACTCGCGGGTCGGCAACACCAGCGATGATCTGGCGCGGTTAAAGGCCACTTCTCCTGCGCTGCATGCCGACCAAATCCGCATCCCCATTCTGCTGATGCACGGCAAAGACGACTGGACCGTGCGCGTTGACCAGAGCCAAGAGATGTACGACGCACTCAAGAAGGCGGGAAAGAACGTCGAATTCATTCACTTCCAGGGCGAAGACCATTATCTCGAAAGGGCCGACACGCGCATACAAATGCTGACGGAAATCGAGAAGTTTCTGACAAAGAATATCGGAAACTGAACCGGCTTTGCATGGATGGTGGGGACGAGTTCCGAAGGTATCGCTGAAGCTGGCGCCGCTCGGTTGCCGCCGCGGTCACGGCGGTTATCACGGACATCACTGACGTTCTGCGGATGTACGGTTCACCGCCATCGACTCCCCAATAAGGAAGGTCCGGCATGGCCAATCTGGGTCGGTCGTGCAACTCGTAGCGACATGGGAGAGCGTGTACCGATATTGCGCCTGGCCGGCACGGGCGCCGATATTAATGTCTTGCGTTGCCTGAAGGAGGGTTCGCACGCCCGTCAGCTGCGCCAGCTTCGGCCGCAACCGCGTGATGATTTCGTCTGCGGTGGCATTGCGCCCGGTGCTTTTGGCGCAACACAAAAAACGGGCCCGCAATCGCAGGCCCGTCGTCACTTCACACAATGAAACGATTTCAGTCCGAGCCGTGCGCCGGCCAAATCGGCTTCAATCTCTCGATTTGCGCCTTGGACATATCGATCACCAAGATATCGCGCGAGGCAATATAGGTGAAGTTATCCGCGCTGATTGAGACCACTCTTTCCCCCACGCCAAGCCAACCGCCGACATCGACGTTAATGGCCGTGGCACTGTCATTTTCTTGAATTACCGCTTTGACCGGGCCGATGACGTGCCCCTCACGATCGTCCACCTTAGCGGCAGCCAGCACGCGAGCCGGATCGGAAACATGGTTCAGTGAAACCGCCGAACGAAGTTCACCCCTGGTCAAAGTGTCGTCCGCGCCGACCGCTTTTTGCGCTTCGGTGCCGAATTTTGAGGCTGCGACTCCGGCGTCGCTTTGAGGGCCGGCTGCGTAGCTCGTCGCCATACCAACAGTGCATAGCGCAATAACCGCGCCGGTGATAAGCATCGTGGATTTGAAGCTCATGAATTCCTCCTATTAGAATGAGAATCCTAGGACACGCGGGCGTTCCAGCGACCCGAACAGACGAGGCCAAAGCCTGCCCTATTCTTCGATCGGCGGCTGACTCCGGCGGTGGTTCTCAAAGCGCTGCCTTTTGGCAATCGGATTGGCTTTGGGTTTCGTTCCGCCAGCTTCTTAACCATAGCCGCCGATGGTTGGTCGGCGCAGCATCGGAATCTACTCACCTGGATTGCCACAGGCTTCCGGGCCACTTTCGTGCGTCGACTGTCGAAAGCGCGCGCAACCGGTCGGGCGCTAACGTCGGATCCATTTCAAAACAGCGTGCGTATATTCCGAGACTGCCGCGCTGCGCGCAGATGTCCTACAAATATCGTCCAGTATCCACGCGGCGGCGTCAGATGCCCGCCTGACCTGGAGCGATTTGGGAATTGAAACGTGAGCGCTTTTCTGCAGTCGGGCGGGGTCTGCCATGCGTACGGCCGTTAGAATTTGTGTCCTGTTTGGTTCGGTGCTCGTTGGAACCGCTCCGGCAGGTGCCGAAGACGCAACAATAATGGACAGCAAATCCATTTTCTATCACGAGGTTTCGTTCCAGCCGGCTGAGCAATCGTGGGCACCGCCGCGACCGAGTTTTCAGCTGGTAGAGCGCCCTCTCGTTGACATTATTTCGGCGAAACTTGGAATCGTCAAAGGAAGTGCGGAACTGTTTAGCTACCGTCTTCAAAGTGCACCTTCCAACGCGGCGGTCCTGGATGGCGTCGTCGGCGGCACCGGTATCAAACTGAAATTGATTTGGTAGGACGCCTTCAAGCCCGAGAACCTCAATGAAGCCGGATTGGATTGCGTCCAGGCGCAGGCGAGCGCGTATTGCGTAGATTCCGAATTTGCCACACGACAAGCGTCCGTGACAGCATCTCCAGTGCTTTGGTCTCATGAAGATTGAGGCGAGATCAGTGAAGCCTCGCGGTTCGAACTCCCGGATCGTTAGCTTTGAGTTGTCCAGGAGGTTGTTGTGAGCCAGATCATCCGTTTCCGTCGCCCTGAAGCCCCCGACAGTATTTGCAGCATGTTCGTTGCAGATGAAGGTTCAACAGAAACGCATATCCGCCGCATCCAATCGCTCGGCTATATCATGATTGTGGATTCAACACCGCTCGCAGGGCGTCCCCAGATGCGATCAGAACTTGTTCCGTAGCGCTGGAGTTGGCGCTCACAATACACTGAATGCCACTAAAATGATGACGGGGGTTACGAATTCAGCGGTGTCCGAGATGGAAGTTTTACCGATGAAGACGGGGAACGATTTAAAGGACTTTCCGGTGGTGTGCGTGGGCGGCTCGGCGGGCGGCCTGAACGCCTATGAACGGTTGCTGCGGCACCTGCCCGTCGACATCGGCGTTGCCATCGTCATCGTCAATCATTTGAGAAAAGTCGCCACGCAACTTCACAAAATTCTCCCGCGCTGCACGCACATGCCCGTCGAGCTTATCAGCGATCGACTGCTCATTCGGCCCAATCACGTCTTTATCATCCCGGAACAACGCGATCTGCATATACTGGACGGAGAGTTTCGTCTGCTGCCCATATCAAAACCGCGGGGATGGCCTGACGTTATCACCGTCTTTCTACGCTCCCTCACCGAGCATTGGGACGGCAAAGTGATTGCCGTCATCGTCTCAGGCTACGACGGCGATGGCGCCGCCGCGTTGTGCGGCATAAGGGAATCGGGAGGCATCATTATCGCGCAAGAGCCGGATACCGCCGCCCACCCCGATATGCCCGAAAGCGCCATCGCAAGCGGGTGCGTGGATTTTGTTCTCTCGCCTGAGAATATCGCTCGCAAAATTGTGGGAATTGCGGATCGGAATGCGGCGCGAAATTCGCGAGCGTCTTCGTTAGCAATGCAAAAATCTGTGCCCGATTGAGTAGTTTCCGAACCTATCGGGCAGCAGTGCACTGCGATATTTCCCCGTCTGTCATTGCCATGGGTAACGTGGCGACCTTCACTCTAATCGGAGACATGCTCATGATTTCTGCGAGAAAATTCTTATCGACGGCCGCCATTGCCGCGCTCGTCGGCGCCGGCGCTTTGGTAGCCTCGTCCGGAACTGCATCTGCCAAAGTAGTTTGCAATGCCGAAGGCGACTGCTGGCATACCGAAAAAACCTATCATTACGGGAAAGACGTCAAAGTCGAAGTTCATCCCGACAGCTGGTATTTTCACCAGGATTGGCAGAACCAAAAGGATCGCCGCTATCGCGAACATCATGACGATCGCGGTTATTACAAGGGCGGCGTCTGGGTCACATTCTAATATCGACCCAGTCTCTTTCTCCCTAAAGACTAGGGCGGCTCACCGGCCGCCCTTTTTTCTTTTCGCGGAAGCGGAATCATATTTTGGATGCGCAGCGCCGATTTCGATTTTGTGGATACGCTACCGGGCACTCGTTGTATTGGCCGGGAAATCCGGCGTCCTGATCAATGTCGATCAGATCGGAGGCAGCCTCGCGGCCCTTGGCCCGCCGGCGGACACTTCATGAGTCAGTGAGTTCTGGCGTCCTGCTTGTCCCAGGTGTGCACTTCCCTGCACGCCGGACATCTGAGTGTTCTCGGTGTCGGCTCCATGAGCAAGAACTGGGCAGGATTCAAGTCGATGCCGGTCGGCACCAACTGCTTGGTTTTTGGGCACTTAATGACGACGGCATTCATGAGTGAGCCCCCGCATATCGAGGCATCATCTTAAGCCACTCTGACATGCCGCCGCCAGTACGCCTAAAATCTCAATTGGCATACTCCCCAACTCGGCTGCGCCACGGAGCCGCTTCCCACCAAATGGCTAGTTCCGCAATCAAATCAATTTTTTAGAGGGGCTCCTATGTATTGCGCCGGTGTATGGCACGGGGGATCGGACTTTCCTTTTCGTTGCCCAAATTATTCTTGTCTCCTTGCGAAAGCCGACGGGAGCGCCACTTCGTCCTGCGACAACGCTCGTTGCATCCTTTTTGTTTCCAGGCTTTGCGCTATTATCTCTGCGGAAATGCCAGGCAGGCCGCTCACCTGCCTGTAGAGAGCGAGATATTTGGCAGCGCTCGTTTCCCAGCTGTAGTCCTGCGCCATTGCTTGCTGTTGGAGCCGCCGCCACATCAAAGGTTGACCAAACAAGTCCACAGCCCGTCCAAGCGCTAAGTTGAGGCTTATGGCGTTCGGTTCGTCGAAGACGAAGCCGGTCGCGGTTCGATTGGCAGTCGTACGCGCATCGACATCGACAATCGTGTCGGCAAGCCCGCCTGTGCGGCGAACGACGGGAAGTGTGCCGTACCGCAGGGCATAAAGCTGAGTTAGGCCACACGGCTCATATCGTGCCGGTGCCAGTAGAATGTCGCTGCCAGCCTGCAGCAGATGGGCCCTAGGCTCGTCATACCCAATGGTGACGGCAAGACAATCTGCATAACGCTCCCGGGCTTGCAGCAAGGCGCGCTCGATGTCCTTGTCGCCTTCGCCGACAATCGTCAGCTGCGCGTTATGTTCTGCGATCCAGGGCAATGCCTCCAGAATCGTGTCCGCCATCTTCTGATGGGTCAGGCGACTGACATAGCCGATCAGCGGCGTTTCTGGGGATTGCGGCAAACCGGCCTCGCGCTGAAGGGCAGCCTTGCACGCGTGTTTGCCGGTGCTGTCCCCCGCCCGATAATTCTGAGGGAGGTAAGGATCGCTTGCCGGGTCCCACAAGACTTCGTCAATTCCATTGAGAATCCCGCAAAATTCGTCGCGTCTTGCCCGCAACACATCGTCCATGCCGCAGCCGTGCTCCGGCGTGAGGATCTCCTCTGCGTAGGTCGGGCTAACGGTGGTCACTCGGTCGCCAAAGCGCAGACCAGCCTTAAGGAAGGAGACCTCGCCGCAATACTCGATCGCATCTGTTGAAAAAAAACTTTCCGGAATGTCGATGTCCGCAAAGATCCGCGCTGGAAAATTGCCCTGAAAGGCCATGTTGTGCACGGTAAAAATCGTGCTCGGTCTCGGCAACGGCTCCTTGGCAAGCAACAGCGGCAACAATCCTGTATGCCAGTCATTGGCATGAACGATATCCGGATTCCAGGCGACCTTGGTCCGTCCCATCGCGAGCTTTGCACCAACATGCGAGAGGAAGGCAAAGCGCAGAGCGTTGTCAGGCCAGTCTTCGCCGGCGTCATTTTGATAAAGGCCGCCGCTGCGCCGAAAAAGCGAGGGCGAATCGATAAGCCATACGGGCAACTCCGTGTATGGGAGTATCCCTGAGACAAGCGTCGCATCGGAAATACCGAGGATGGGGTCGAGTTTGGCGGCGATGCGCGGGTTTTTGATACGCGCGAAAGCTTGGGGATAGCCAGGAAGAAGAAGACGAACGTCAATACCGCAGCGAAGAAGCGCTGCGGGCAGGGCGCAGGACGCATCCGCAAGCCCCCCGGTTTTGGCAAGGGGGTAGGCTTCCGCTGTTACGAACAGCACTCGCATAGCGGCCCTCCCGCACTACAAACGCAAACTTAGGATGTGCCTGGTGCGGAGCCACAAACCTCGTTCGAGTCTTGCTTCTTAGACAGCGTGTCGGATATTCGTCACTCGCTTTTGGGAGCGTTCGACGCGAAACTTACAATTTGCATTTGTCTTGATCCGCCAGATTCGCGGTCCTAACCCGAGCAATCTTTACTTCCGGATCCACCACCGAATTTCGGCGATGGGAACCGCGCATTGTTGTCCGCGACAGTTTGGAACCGTCACCACGGTTCTCATGCGACGCCCGAGAGCGAGGTTTCTTGTTCGTTTTCGGAACAATGTGCGATTCGACGAACCAGAGTTGCAGTTCGATGCCGCGCGAGATTTCGGCGAACAATTCGGCGGTATCGTCATCGCCGAGGGTCTTCGCTTGGCCGATGGCCTCTTGTGCAGATTGGCCGAATGTGGCCAACGCTCCGGAAACTGCGAATATGTGCTGATGCTCATCGGCGATATCGAGACGATAAGGGACGCGGACGAAGCCCTCCGTACCTTGAACCGTGTCGTGTACGATGCCGCCGAGCCCGCCTGTGCGTTCGATGATACGTCCGCAATAATTCTCCACGACCATCGAGACATTGGCGAATAGTTCGTGGACCATAGCGAAGCCCGGTCGTCGCACAGTCCAACCCGACTGTCTCATCTGATCACGCAGGTCGATCCCTGCTGACAAGTGTTTGTTCAGAAGGTCGACGGACCGCGCGCGAATGCTCGGGGACAGGGAGTTTTGCGTCATTAGCATGGCCGAATCTCCAAGTCTTGGCAAAGGCTGACGCCAGTTCCCACCTAGAGACACGGACTTTACGCCACACAAGGCGGCGCACGCCGGTCAGCGGTCCGATTAAAAACTCGCCAGTACAGCGTGTAGCCGACAGAATTCGCCAAGAACAGGTTCGGAATCTACTCAAGTCGGCACCCACCTCGCACGATTAGAACCCGGCACACCGGCGCTTCGAATGCCTGCCCGAAAGGTGACATTCCTTAAAGGGATTTACCGTCTCGCCAGTGGGCCGACGGCGGACATTCTGTGTGCCTTACTTTACTTCACGCCAGCTGCTGTAGGTGACGCGTTTCGCGGCTTCGACACATACCATCTGCATCAGAGGTAGGACGTCCCGCCGAGCCGCCTGCGCCGAGCGGCGGCAACCGAGGGGCCTGCGATGCTTCACCGGATCCCAGGAACAGCACGGCAAAAACCGCAATCCAACTCGCCCTTGATTTCACGGTGCCCCCACACGTGTTTCGCAGGATTGAAAAGTATTGCGCCTGCCGGCGGAACGCACGCGCGAAAGCCGACGCTTTTCAAAGCAATCGCCTTTGCGCCTCGACCGGTTACTCTTGCGAAGGCCGCACGGTTCTACGCCCAGCCTGAACTGGCAGCGACCTGCTCTGTTCCTGTATTGCGACGCGCCGGTGCTTCTTCGACTAACGAATCAAAAAGCCTGGGACCGTGCATAAAAACGCACAATCCCAGGCTTGTAAATTGATTGCCTAGAACGCGAGCCAGACGCAACTCTTAAGGCGCTTTCGTCGTGGTAGTGGTCGTCGTTGTTGTGGTCGTGGTCGGCGTCGGAACACAGAAAGAGGGGCAAACCATCGAGCCAAGCGTGCCGTGATTGTTACCCGTCAATACTAATGCCAGTCCGCCACCAACAATGCCAAGGCCCACGAGCCACAGCACTTTGTTGTTGCCGTCAAACATTTCAGCCTGCTTAACGCTGGCAGGCTTTCCCTGGGCCAAGGCCCCCTGATTGGCGTCGGTTGCAGCAAAAGCCGTGGTGGAAACAAACATGGTTGCTGCTAACGCCGCGGCAGTTAATTGCCTATACATAAAAAACCCCTCCTGTGACCTCGCGAACTATCTCTTAAGAGTTACCACACGCCATCCACGAGGGTCAACCAATTTAGCCCCGGAATCTGTTGCGTCAGCGCAACAAACATTCGTTGTCACGATACCGACAAACTCTTGGCGAACCTAACTAAAAGCCGTTGAAGAATGCTTAATTTTGATTCGCAGAAAGCAGGCCATGACCGAATCTGAGGACTGGAGTCCTAGGCCTTCGCTCGCCTTCACCGCGAGACTCGCGCGCGCGGTTGTTGAACCCGACTTGAGTTGAATCGCTCTCGTGGGTTCCACGCCAAGTTGCAGCGCAGCCGAGAATTCGCTCAACCCAACCGATGCCGGGCCCAATCGCCTTACTGCTTCGACAGAACCGCCAGGGCCGCTGCAGAGGTTGCTAGCTGGCCAAATACCGAGGCGGTGTCGACCACGATCTGGTGCCAGTCGACGCCCGAAATATCGCGGCTGACAAAGATCGTACTCCCCGGCGGGATCTCGTTGCCGCCGAAATCGAGCCACGACCGCTCCACTTGGCGTGCCGAGCCATCCGGAAGAACAATGAAGGTCTCCGACTTGTCGGCGAATTGCGAGTATCCTCCTGCCTGATCGATATAGTCCGACGCACTCATCCCGGGCCGGAAGGGTACGCTCCCGGGCTGCAGAACTTGCCCCAGGACGGACACTTCATACGGACGTTGTGGAACAAAAATGACGTCGCCCGGCTCAAGCAGCGGATCTAGCGACGGATTGGCCGCAAGCGCGGTCGGATCGGCGGTAACGCTTACGCGCCCAAGCGCCGGCTGATTTCTCAAATCGCTTACGAAGCTCTGCACCGCGGTAAACGCGTCCGGCGAAAGTTTCGCTTGTGGATCACGCCTGCTCATGGCGACCAGAAGCTGATCGTTGATCTCGGCAGCTTCGCGCCGGAACGAGTCTCGCTCCCGCTCGGCTGCGGAACGGCGCAACAAAACCGTGCCGTACGGATAGGCGTTATCGGTGAGGCCGCCTGCGCGCATCAACACATCGGAGAGATGTTCGCCGCGAACGATCTGATAGGTGCCAACTTGACGAAACTGGCCTTGTAGTTTGACGGAGCCTATGCCGACATCGGTGAACACCTTGCCAACGCGCACCTCGTCGTGCGGCGACACGACGTAATCGGCGCCCGCGGCGTCAGCCAGCGAAACTGTCTTTCGCTGCGTCTGTGCGGAGCCTGTGCTCGAATCGACATTTGTCGAAATCACTTCGATCGTGCCCTTGTTGGCCCAATTTTCCATGCCGCCGGCGGCCAATAGCAGTGATTGAAGGTCGGCATCCGGACCCACAAAGTATAGGCCTGCTTCCCGTACGGCGCCGTCGACGTTCACCGCATGGTCCTGCAGAAAATTGACCAGGAGTAGCGGATCGACATGCAATTGGACGGCCAGCTGACTTAGGCGCCCGACGTCGCGTCCGCTTCCGGTCTGCCCGGCCACCGAAGCGTCTGCCTCAAGATCGGGCTCTGTGGGTTGCTGCTGCGCGGCGGGATTTGTCGGTTGCTGGCCGTACAAGGCCTGCAATTGATCGGCATATTGGGAATCAGCGGGATTTTGAGCTTGATATGGATTAAGCGCTTGGCCCGCCGGCTGCGCCGCGTAGGGAGATTGCGTTTGGTTGGGCAGCTGCGATTGCATGCGAGGTTGTGACGAACTCTGATAGTTCGGCGTATGCGATTGGAGCATTCCCGGACCAAACTGGTCGTCTTCCGCCTGCAACAGCGCCTGACGCGCGGCCATATCGGGGCTCGGGGGCAACACGAGGTATTGTGCCGCAGCCGCCGAGCCGTTGTTCTGGTTCCCCGTCATTGGGGCGTTGGAAGCGGCGCCGGGGACCTGTTGGTTGCCGTATTGGGGCTGCTGCGTCTGCGGCATGGCGTTATTTTGCTGCGCCCCATTTCCTTGCGCGGACATCTGCTGCTGCATTGCCAGTGCTTGCGGGTCTCGGAGTGCCTCTTCGGAGTTCTGTCGCAAATCTTCATATCGCCGAATGGTTGCGAACATGAGACGCGCTTCCTTTGCGGAGAGCACGCGCACATTGTCGTCGCTCTGGACGTTCATATCCTCAGAGCCTTTGAGAACGGCAACCGGCGTGAACGCAATCAACGTCCTGAGCAGGGTGACCGGATCGCGCCGCGAAATAATTCCCAACAATGTGTATGGGTCGCTGCCGAGCGCGCCCGGAGATTTCAGGATCTCCGACAGTTTGGTGTTCTTGACGGAAAATTTCCCGGCAAGGGCCGTGCCACCGGACAAAGTGGCACTGTTGACCGTCTGATCGGCAGCAGGCCGTACAAACAGAATATCGCTGTCTCCGACCGCGCCGGACTGACTTTCTACAGGGGCCATCTGATTGCGGCCGTCTGAAGCCACGCGTAACACGGAAAGATGATACTTCCCTCGCACTTCAAGCCCGCCGGAAAGCGATAACAGCTCCCGCACGTTTGTGGACGCCCGCCCGCCTGCAATCTCGTAGATGCCCGACCGGCGCACCCAACCTGCAACGGCTACCGTTGGGCCTAGTGGCGGCACTACAATGCGGTCGCCGTCGGCAAGTGCAACGTGGCTCGCCTCTCCATGCCCCGTCAGGACGCTGTAAAGGTCAACAGTGATTCGACGCGCACCGCGCAGGATATATACGCTGCGCAAGCTGCCGGTTTTCTTGACGCCACCGGAGATCAGAATTGCATCGACAGGCGTTGACAGCCCCGTAAGCGTGCGCACTCCGGGACTGTTTACCTCACCGGAAACCAGAACGCTTATTTGGCGCAGCCGCCCAACCGAGACGAAGCCCTCCGTCGCGATATAGCTGCGATGAATGGCCGCTGCGAGATCCCGCCGGAATTCCCCAAACGTGCGGCCACCAACGGAGATCGGATTCATGCGCGGTAGCACGACGCGGGCGTCGCGATCAACGACAGCGCGGTATTCGGCATTCTCCTGACCGCGAAGCGAGACCACGATCTCATCGCCGGGGCCAAGAACGTAATCGTCCTGTACCGCGCCCATTTGGGAAATAGAGACCGCCCGGCCAACACCCAATTGATCGTAGCCGAATTGCTTGAGTGAAATGCCCGCACGAGCAGACATAATCTGCTCCAGCCGAGAGGTCGGCAATTGTGCATTCTGGGGGGAATTCGGCACCAAAATTGTAGTCTGCTGCGAGACACCCTGACTGCCGTTCGAGGATGTTCCTTGTTGGCTTTGCATCTGTTGAAGCTGCTGAAGCGGATCAGGGACAGCGGATTGCGCGTCGGCTTGCAGAGAATAGAGTCCGGAAATAAGCAATAGGAAAAGGAGTTTGCCAAAAGGACGATTAATCACAGCTATATCTCCATGCTTCGTGCATTCACACGGACCCACGCGCGGAGGTCGTGTAGCATCAGAACATTGTAAACGCGAGGCTAGGCATATTCCACCCGGCCAAGAGAACGCTCAACAAACACAAGCACATCCGCTGCAGAGCTTGGGCCCCTCGTTGGTCACGGTGCACTGTCACATTCGGGCGGCAATCCGAGTAATCGTTCACACCATTATACAACAAACACAATAATCATTTGATACTCCTAAAACAGTCGATTAATAAATACGATGGAATATAGCGTTTATGACTATAATGTGTCCCTGTGATGCCATTGGGTTCTTGACTTCGCCTTGGATGACTCTTTTGCGCTGCACAATACACTTGATAACCACCTCACCGCCGACCAAGTCGAAGCAGCCGCTGAAGCTGGACGTTGCGCGATTTATCCGAGGACCAAGGTGCACCGAGCGCGATTGCGTCGCTAAAGCCGCCACAACGCGTTATCCGAGTTCTGCGCTCGTCGCCTTGCGGCCTCGATTGCCCTGACCATCCATCGCTCGCTTTGAGGCGAATCGCGTGAAAAAACGCTCGGGCAAGAGCGAATGAGGGCCAACTTTGATTCGGGTTCGCTAGGCCGGCACAACCTTTGCCTTACCGGCGCCAACGTTCTTCGTCGCGTTACGCGTATCGACGACAAGCTTCGACCATTTCACCAGCTTGTTGTAGTCAACATTGTCGTGGTCGGTGGTGATGATGGCGGCATCGAATTTGGACACCGTCGCTTCGTCGAAGGGCACACTTTGCATGCCCTGCAAGGCGGCGTGCTCGCGCGTCGGGCCGATCTCGGGCAGATAAGGATCGTGATAGGCCACGCGACCACCAAGCTCCTTGATGATCTCCATGATGCGCAAGGCTGGGCTTTCGCGAAGGTCGTCGATGTTCTTTTTGTATGCGACACCCATGACGAGGATTTCCGAACCGTTCAGGGCTTTCGACGCGCGCATGCTTAGCGCATCGGCGAGCGTTTGCACGACCAGTCGCGGCATTGCGCGATTAACTTCTCCCGCCAACTCAATGAACCGCGTGTCTACGTCGAACGAGCGTGCGCACCAGGAAAGGTAAAATGGGTCGATTGGAATGCAATGACCGCCAAGCCCCGGACCCGGATAGAACGGCATGAAGCCAAAGGGCTTGGTTTTGGCCGCTTCAATCACATCCCACACGTCGATGCCCATTCGGGAATAAACAATCTTCAATTCATTGACCAGAGCAATATTGACGGAGCGGAAAATGTTTTCCGTTATTTTGACGGCCTCGGCAGTTTGCGCGTCGCGCACTTTGTGAACTTTCAAGAACGCCATGGCATATAGGCGCTCCGCCGCAACGCCCGAGCGTTCGTCGATGCCGCCGACAATCTTTGGAATGGCACGCGTTTCAATTGGGTTTCCCGGATCTTCGCGTTCCGGCGAGAATGCCAGGAGTATGTCGGCGCCTATCTTAAGGCCGCTTTTCTCGAGGATCGGCTGCACGACCTGCGTTGTGGTGCCTGGATAAGTCGTCGAATTCGAGAACCACCAGCGTCCCGGGGCGTATATGTTTGGCGATCGTCTCCGTCGTTGCTACGACGTAAGACAGATCGGGATCGCGTGTCGGGGCCAGCGGCGTCGGCACGCAGATCAAGATGGCGTCGACATTAGCGAGTTCGGAAAAATCCGCCGTCGCTTTGAATAACCCCGACGATTTCATCGCCGCGATCTTGTCCGGCCCAAAATGTTTGATGTAGCTCTCGCCGCGGCCGAGCTTTTCAATCTTACCAACGTCTTTGTCGAAGCCAACCGTCGCAACACCAGCCTGCCAAAATGCATGTACCAGTGGCAGGCCGACATAACCGAGGCCCATGACGCCGACACGGATGCTCTTCGCGGAAAGTTTGGACTCAAAATCTATCATAGTGACCTCGAAAAGAACGACAGCCCATGCCCATCGCTTCTCTGTGGATAGTTACAAAGGCCGATAAGGCCTGCAACAGGTGGTAATGACGCATTTTGAGTTCGAGAGCTGTAACCGTTATACTTGGCACGCGTACAAATTGGCATAGATGTCAAAACAGCCGCCCCAAACTGTCCGACGCAGGAACTGCACTCAGACCAAAACGGCGGTCCTCAATGGTGGATCACGATATCGGCCAGCGGCAACGTTGACCTTGATGCATCCCGAATGGTTCTGCCAATCGGCATAACCCGTTATAGCGATCCACGCAACGCGGTGCAGCTGTACCCAAGGCGCATCTGAGCCTCTTTCCTACCTCTCGCAATTGGGCTAGGAATTGGCAGGCTGGCTTGCAGCTTCACGTCATTTGCGTCGTGGGAGGCGCCCCCCAAACGCCGCGCATTCCATATCGGTTCAGCAGGGCCGAAATGCATGCTGACGAATGAACAGGAAAGTGGAATCAATGCAGCAAGAATACGAAGTACAAGCCGTCCGGAAGAAAACAATCGATTTTCGCGAAATGGCACTGGTTGTGCTCGATGGCTGGAGGATTGTCGCCGCAGTCATTGGCGTGTTTCTCATTTTGGCGCTCATCGATTTGCACACCACACCGTCCGTCTTTGCCGTCAAGATGCAGGTAACACCGGTCCAGGGCGCGGGCGACCAGGCTTCGTCGCGCTCAAATTCGCTGAGCAGCTTGGCCCAACTCGCCGGTCTTAACCTGTCTCCTTCCTCGGGCCAGAGTGCGTCGCAATTCATCACTTACGTTGATAGCATGCATTCGCGCGATCTTGCAGACGATCTTGCGAAGAATAAGGAGCTTATGAAGGCTATTTTCTCTCGCGAATGGGATGAACAATCACAAACATGGCAGGAGCCTAGGCCCTCTATTTTGGAGTCTGTCAAAGGGGCACTTATGCAGCTTCTCGGCTCACGCCCGCTGCCTTGGCAACCGCCTGACGGTGCCCGCCTTCAGGAATTTCTCACGGGCAGCGACGGCCTACAGATAATTAAGGACATCAAAAGGCCAGATCTCGTCACAATCGAATACGACACGTCCAATACTCAGTTTGGGATCCAATTGTTGAACGCCGTAAATCAGGCTGCGAACGATCATTTGCGCAAAAAGGCTTTGTTGCGGGCAACACAGTACATCGACTTTCTCTCGAAGGAGTTGAACACCGTTACGGTTGCCGAGCACCGCATGGCAATCATGCAGGCGCTGAGTGAACAGGAAAAGTTCAAGATGAGCGCGAGCTCGGCTGCGCCCTACGCGGCCGAATTATTCGACAAGCCGTGGGCTTCGCTCACGCGCCTTTCGCCGAAGCCAGGAGAAGCTTATTTATTGGCCATCCTGAAAGGCTTGTTGGTCGGGGCGGTGATCGTTCTGGCGCTCGGCTATTTTGGGACGTATGCCGCGGACCAAATCCGCTATAGATTTGATGTGGAGAAACTGCCGCTATTTCTTCGGCGCCCCCTGCACCTTTGACAGCAGTGTGGATTGCTGCGGACTGATTTCGAACAAGACCGGCTAAGGAATTTTAGGCCTCGGCGCGGCTCGAAGTTCCTCGGCTTATCATAACATCACCCAGCACAAGCACGTCCATTTTTGTCCGCAGAAAGCAATCGAGCGCTTCTTGCGGATTGCATACGACAGGTTCGTTCTCGTTGAACGATGTGTTGAGCACGATGGGGATGCCGGTGATATCGCGGAACGCTTCGATCAGACGATAGTACCGCGGGTTTGTGTGGCGATACACAGTCTGCAAGCGCCCTGAGCCGTCGACATGCGTAACAGCCGGAATTCGCGAGCGTTGGGGCTCGCGTATCTGAAAGACTTGCATCATGAATGGTACGGCGTCGTCTTCTTCGAACCATTCGCCAACTGCGCTGTCCAAGATGGAGGGTGCGAAGGGACGAAATGATTCCCGGCGCTTTATCTTGGCGTTGAGGATTGCCTTCATGTCGGCGCGCCGCGGGTCGCACACAATCGACCGGTTGCCCAGAGCGCGCGGACCCCACTCCATGCGCCCCTGAAACCAGCCGACCACCTTACCGTCCGCGACGGCTTGAGCGGTTCTGCGGCAAAGCTCCGCCTCGTCAGAGATATTTTCGAGCGCACAGCCGCCGGCACGGATTTCATCGCGGTTTTTTTCGATGATGGCGGCGATTTCATTATCGGAAAATTGGGGTCCCCAATAGGCGTGGTCCATGACAAAGGACCGTTCGCCGCCCAGCCTTTGCCATAGGGCAAATGCCGCGCCGATCGCGCCTCCCGCATCGCCCGCCGCCGATTGAACATAGACCCGTTTGTATTGGGTCTGCCGCCGAATCTTGCCATTGGCAACGGAATTGGCGGCACAGCCGCCAGCTAGGGCGATGTCGGTCAAACCCGTGCGTTTCTGCAGATTGGTGATGAGATGAAAGAAGGCCTCTTCGTACATGACCTGCACGGAACGGGCGATGTCGTGATGACGGCTCTCGAGCGGGACAGCAGAACGGCGGCGCGGTCCCAGCAACTCTTCCATAGCGGGCGAGAACAAATCTCCCACTTCGGGCGAACCGTCAGCCCATTGATATGGGACTTCCTCGGAATGATGCAGAAAGTAACGCAGATCGAGTTCGAACGCGCCATCGGGCTTTAGCCGGACAATGCGCCGCATTTGGTCCATGAACGCCGGCTTGCCGTATGGCGCCAGCCCCATAACCTTGTATTCGTCACCGTAATGCGGAAAGCCCAGCCATTGCGTGAGCGCCTGATAAAAGATGCCCAGCGAGTGCGGGAAATAGACGCGGCCGTCTACGGCAATGTTGCCGGCGTGTCCAACGCCCCAGGCAGCACTCGAAAAATCGCCAAATCCATCAACGGAGGCTACGACGGCATCCTTAAATGGCGAAACATAAAATGCCGAAAACAGATGGCACAGATGATGCTCGATATTGTGGCTCTCGCCGCGAAACGGTGTGCCCGGAAATGCATCCGCCAGAAGTTCGGGAATCGCTTTGCGTTTGCGCCGATTGCCCAAGCGCTGCAGCACTAGCGCGGGATTTGGCCTGTGAAGAGCAACATAGGCGATCTTTCTAAGAAAGTGGGCACGGCTGTCCTGATTGACAGCCACATGATCCACCTCGGACAGCCTTATGCCCGCCTCGCGTAGGCAATAAGCAATGGACTGGGACGGAAATCCAGCCCAGTGCTTTAAGCGGCGAAATCTTTCCTCTTCTGCCGCCGCTATCAGCTTGCCGTCCCGGACCAACGCCGCGGAGGAGTCGCCATGAAATGCATTTAAACCAAGGATAATCACCAGTGCCTCGCGACTATGGACAAATGAGACATGCCATGCACGCCTGTACGCAATATCCCATGTTCATCCACGCAAAATTTCCTCATAGGTCGCAATAAATTGTCTTGCGACATTTTCCCATCCGAATTCAGATGCCATCCACGCGCGCCCCTTGGCGCCCATCGCCTTGAGAAGTTTCGGATCCTGCGACGTAGCGATCCTCAAGCCATCGGCAATGCCGTCGACCGTAGCCTCGATCGTCCAACCGCAACTCCGCTCGCGGAGCATGGGCCACGGCGTCCCGTGTGTCGTCAAGACTGGCAGGCCGTGTGCCAACGCTTCGGCTATGGCAATGCCGAAACTTTCCGAAAAGCTCGGAAGTATGAAGAGGTCGGCACCAGCTAGACACTCTAACTTTGCCGGACCCGCCAAAGGCCCGGCGAATGATATCATTTCGGTCAACCCCGCATTTCTAATCAGCGCTTCGAGTACGGCGCGGTGACCGGCTTCATCCGGACCGGCCAGAACAAGGCGCCATCCGTGCGGGCGAACGCAGTTCCACGCTTCGATCAGCATGGGAAGGCCCTTCACCGGGTAAAGCCGTCCTAGAAAAAGAGCGGTACGCGGAGTTACATCCGTTCCGGCCGATTTTCGCACCGGCAAATCTGGAATATCGACCCCATTTGGGATCATGTGGACGGGTACATTCAGATTCAGACGCGCGACATTCTGGGCCTCACTCGCGGCTGTGGCATGAATTGCCTGCGCGCGCATTAAGTCGCGACGCTGATAGAGGGCCCAAGCCAAATCCTTTTTCCATTTTTTGTGGTTACGTGCCCAAGGTTCCAGCATGCCTCGGGTACTTACCACGCGAGCAAGACCCCGATGTGACGCCAATGCCGCCAAGCGATGGTTGTGACGCAACCATAGCCCGTTGTCATGGAGAATATCCGGAGAAAAACTGCTAAGCGCTTCAGACGCGGGACCCGAAAGGCGCGTCAACCGATCCGGCATTTGGGGGGGCAACAACTGCGTCGCCGAAGCCGAGCCGTCCTGTGCCCACAACCCGACATGGGCGTCTGCGCCACATAAAGCAAGAGCGAGGCGCGACACGGAAACGGCAGGCCCGCCATAATGTGGCGAGAGGCATGTGGCGGCGAGGAAAACCCTCACTGCGCCGTCTGGTCCTGCGCGAGAGCTGCGTCACTTCGGCCGCGAACACCCAAATGCGCCCAAACCCATTTCCAGAAATGCGCTGCAATCCAGGCCGTAGCCGCACCGCCGCTCAATTCGACCATTGAGCCAAGAGGTTGAATGAGCGCGATGCCCGGAAGGAAGAAAAGCATAGTGGTGCCATAGTCGCGGCGTGCTTCAGCCAGCGCCGCTCGGTGGTCGAAGCGGCCAATAAGCCAACCCAATCCAAGAAAGCCGGCGACAAGGCCGGGAATACCAAAATTTATGTAGAATTCCATCACATTGCCGACGCCCCATGAGGTGTTCGGATTCAGCCACAGCCCCGTCATGTCTCTGACAATATCAGGACTGCCGCCATATACGGTTTTTTCGCTCCAGATTGCGCGCGGGATTAACGCCAGCAGTGCATCGGAAATCGACCGGCCGTAAAGGTAATGCACACTGCCGCTGTCGATGTTCTCTGACGCTAGACCTATGAAGTAATTTTGGTTGAGACGCAGATCAAAACCGACGAGCACAAGCTCGTCGCTACCATCAAAGAACTTGAATTCTGTGAATACTCTGGATACCGCGTCCAGGCGTTTCTCCGTTGAAACACCTGCCCATACAGCATCACGGATATTGTCACGGGCCTGAAAGTAGTTGGAGAAAATACTGAGTCCCAAATATACTGTTAGAACAATCGTAATAACGACCCGCCAATAATTGCGCGCGCTGATTGCCAATGCACTGACGACAATAATAACAGCTGCTGTTCCATAAGAGAGAAAACCGACCAAAATGAGAATCAGGGTCGGATAAATGACCAGCAGGCTGGCCCATATCGCAATCCATTTTGTGTCATGCTTTCGAACGGCGGCACGAAGACCCAGCAGCACACCAAGCATCCAGAGTGCGCCACCATTATAAACAACGGCGCCAATACTCGGCAAGTTCCGCAGTGGCGTTAAACCAAACGAAAAGAGCATGCCTCCCAAAAAACAGAATATCCAAAACGGCTTGTCGTCTTCAAACCATGCCGCGGACGTCGATTGAACCGGATTCGCTCGAGCTTCCGCCGTATAGGCACGTGCCAGCCAGACACCGATGACGAAACAAACGGCACCGATAGCCGTGAAACGGATCCCAATTTCAGTTTCGTGTCTGTGTCCGTAAAACAGATCGTCGGCAAGCTGCACATAGGCGCCCGGCACATGATTGAGAAAAAGGAGCGACAAATAGGCAAATGGAAGGCCGAGTGAAACGCTGTCCTTGCGCAATACCCAAAGCATTGCGAGATAAGCCGCGACGCAGACAGCAACCGAAATCCGTATGGACTGAATGTCGGGGTCTATCATAATTCTCGCCTCGGCTGCGCGATGATGTTACGTAGAGCAAGTTGGGACCAGGTTGGCGCGGCTGCGTTGGGTTGCAGCGGGGCGAACGCCAGGAGCCGTGCGAAGAGCGTATCGGCAATACGGTCGAGCGCGGCGACAGTAAGGCGGCAAAGCGATCGATCCAGTGGATCAATCGCCCGCCGAACGGCGCCCCGCAGCAACTCACCCCGAAGGGCCGGGGCCATTTGCGCCGCGGGTTCGTTGAAGGGCTTGACCGTAGTGCCGCTACGCTCTGCGCCCGTCCGCACGCTGTCGCTACGGACCTGCCCACGTCCCATATGGCCGCCGGCGCAGCGGGTCAATCTGATCCCAACTTGCTCTAGCTCTTGCATCCCGTCACCCGATATTCGTCACTGGGGCCCAATTTCATGGCTTCGCAGGCCGGATCTTCCACGGAACGGTAAGTGGGTACATCGTTACCCACCTTGCTGCGCGGCGTGCCAATTGATGGGCCGGAAACTCCACCAAACCATAGAATATTAGCGAGCTTGCCAATATGCCGACGATACGAATGGCCCAGACCCGCGTTGGCGATCCGGGGAAATCAAGCGTCTCGAAGATCACGATGTTGTGGATCAAATAGAGCGAATAGCTCCACTTTCCGCACCATTCCAACAAGGGGCACGTTCCGCGCTTTTTGAAATGCTGCATTTCCTTGAGCAGCCAGAAGAAGGCGAACACATAGAACGGCGTCAGCAAGGCGGGCCAACCCATCTTGACGTTTCCATGATAGAAAAAGAGTTCCGCGCCCGTGGCATATCCCCACAAGACCAAGCGCCACAAAAAGATGTTGCCCCGCAGGCGTATCGCCGAGCCGTTGGCCACAATCTCAGCCAAAAGACATCCGGCAAGCCAAGCCGGCAACATCATCACCGCTGTCAAAACAACCGGAAGGTCCTGAAAATAGAGAATCCGCCAGAAAACGGCGATTAGAACGAGCGAAGCCAAGAACAACGCAGCCGTAAATAAGAACAATCCTGTTCGCAAGAAGATGAGTCTCATGAGAGGATAAGCGATGTAATAGATCATTTCGCAATATAGGCTCCAGAGCACGAGATAGAGCCCGCCCCGAGCGTAGGGACCTAGCATTGCCGCCAGCGACAAAGCGGCGGCTACCGGAATGGCGATTTTGATCATCCGGCGTGTGAGAAAAGGGATCGTTCGAAATGGCATTCCTGAGGCAAAGCTGTAGTGAATGCAGAAACCGGAAATGACAAAGAAAACGAGAACGGCCGCGGGACCGTTGAAGGCGCAAGTGTAAACTCCCAGCAAAATCCGGCTTATTCCGGCGTGCGCGGAAAAATATTCCGAAAAGGGAAACGCGCCGCCATGGCTCAGCACCACGCACGTCGCGGCAACAAATCGCAACGAGTTGATCCCGGCAATTTCGGGGCGTTTCGTTTCGCCGGCCACTGATCGTGCAGGAAGCTCCGTCATCGATGCGCCCCAGGCATGACGTCACGCATCTCCGAGAAGACCCCGCACCGCTTCAAGTGCGGTTTTGAGGCGGTGAATATAAGCATAATGGCTTACAATGCATCGCTTGTAGCCGGCTTGTGCAATTCGTACGCGAGCGGGTTCGTTGTCATTATAGAATTTCACTTTCTCCAGCATCTCGCCAGGGGACGCAAAGAACTCGGCCTCTTTGCCTTCTTCGAAGAACTCGCGATGCTCGTCTGTCCTATCAGCCAGCAACATGCTGCCGCAGGCCGGTATTTCAAAGGTGCGCGTCGTGTGTTGGTCGGGACAAACTTTGCGCAGGAAGCCGAGACCGATGCCGGCGCCCGTTAGCGCCCGCGCGTAATCGTCGGCATAGACTTCACCGCCCTGCCAAGCGTTGGCCAGAACCTCATCGCAGTGAATGCGAAACGGATCGCCGCCCGCCAGCTGCTTCAAGATAATGTGCCGGCGCAATGTCCATTTTCCGTCGCGCAAAAAGTTCCAATAACCGCCCCAGATCTTCAGATCGATGCCCGCCGCCGCCACCGAATGAAGGTAATGCTCGCGTCGCGGCTCCCAGCCGCCCAGAAATCCGACGGCCGAGCGCCAGCGCGGATCGTCAGAAGGCAACGGCCGATGCACTTCGTCGCAATAGCCAAGCGGCATATAAACGAGCGGTTTGCCAAGCGCGCCGTACTCCTCGCTCTCATAGGATTTGCAGTAGACCAGAGCGTCGAATGCACCCATGGCAGCGTCCATAAGGCGCGTGCGTTTCCAATAAAGGCTAAAATACGGATCGGGCGTGAAATGGACCGTTCTGGCGCCCCGCTTGCGCAGTTCCGCAATCGTCTCGGCGCGGAGAAACTCCTGTTTCTCTCCCCAGACGATATCGGGCCGGAACGCGCGCGCCGCTTCTATGACCGAGCGATTGATCTCGCGCACAACCGAACCAGATTGCACGCGTCGCCTTATATGGCGCGCGAACCAAGACGCACGTCTCAGTGGTTCGACGGTATCGACGCCGCGCACAGTATGCCCAAGCCGTTCAAAAGCTCGCATTCGCATACGCGACGTCTGCCCGAGCCCGATTTCGCCAAGAAAAAGAATACTCGTCACTTCGTGCGCACCGCGGCGAGATGTTCGATTTTGCGGTATAGACGCCGATTGTTTCTTGCCATGCGAATATACTGCCGGATATTCGGCGTCGTGAATGTATCGCCTTTTTGTTGCGGGGTTGCACCGGCCAACAGGCGCTCGTAATTCTCGCAGACATATCGGACGGCGGCAGGCGTTCGTCCTTCGGTGATTTTCAGTGTCGCGCGCACGGAATCTTTTAGGCGGGGATGAAAGACAATCGGGTGTTCCTCCCGATATAGGATTTTTCCTGTATCGATTGAGCGATCGATCTGATGGATCGTCAACCCCGTTGTCGATTCCAGATTGTAAATCGGCCAAATGACGCTCTGTGCATTCTGATACTCCGGCAACCGTTCGCCGTGGACATTGATCATGCCAAATTTAGGAACACTGAAAACACGCTCCGCGATGTAGCTGTTGCCAAGAGACAGGCCAAGCTCTGCTCCGGCCTCCCGCATCAAACGAACCGTTTCGTCGCTGTTTGTTTGATCCGTCTCGAAAACCGGAATGCCAAGTCGCTCGCACAATTCGACCACATCCGCTGTGGGCGTGGCTTCGTACCAGCGCCGCATGCGGATGCCATTCAGCGCCCCGAGCAACCCGATCCGCATCGTTTTCCTGGCCTTTTGCTGCAGACGCCGCAGGCGGCTTGCCGCGCGGCCGCGGAAAACGATCACTCTCGTAACGACGCATTTGTCGCTTTGGACGAGCACGGGAAGGCACGCAGAGGCGATGCCAAACCGGTATGAGGTCAGCACCACAAGCTTCACAGGTTCACGACTCCCAGGCGCCGAGCGCAAAGCATTTTACATGCGACAAAGGCCATTGAGGTTCGATGTGGTGCCGGGGAATGCGAAAGGCATTCGTGAGCTTCGGCTCGATATGTCCACGAAATGCGCCAAAACACGCTTGGTAGCCCGCCTTCCGCACCACTCCGAGGACATCGTCATCGACATCCAGAAGCCTTCCATACGGCCAGGATATGTAGCGGCATTCCGTGCCAAGGTGTCTTTCCAAGTCTGCCTTCGACCCGAAAACCTCGTCTTCGATGGCGGTCGCGGAATTTTGCATATGCAATAGCCGCGCGTGAGTACGAGTATGCGACCCGATGTCGAAGCCCGCCTCACGCGCCTTCTCAAGATCGCCCCAAGTGACGATCTCCGCGTTGATATCGGTTGTAACCAGAATGCGCCGGATTTCGCCATATGCTCCGGGAGGCGTGGAAACAAGCGTGGTCGGTACAAACAGGATCGCGGGAACTTTGTACTCGCGCAGAATGGGCAACGCGTTGGTGACCACATTCTTCATCCCATCGTCGAACGAAAGATGGAAGGAATTCCGCTGCAAAGCCTTTCGGCCATGAAGTACGTCCAGCACATGATCGGTGCTGACGAAGTCGCCGATGCTCTGAAGATAGCGAATGACGGATTCGAACCGCTTCCTCTGGTGAACAAAGAGATAATGGCAATACAGTAGGCGCAATACAGGCTCGTCCGATGGACGCATGAAAAGGCTTTGGACCGACAAGGCAAGATTCCTGGCTAAAGTCCTTAATCGGCCTCCAGACGATACGGCAAACGGTTGCATCTTAGGAATGCGATTTCAACCCGATCTCTGCTGGATGTACTTTGGCGGACGCTCAGTCGCGCAACGCCAGTTCCGTGGTGTCCGAAGACGGCTTTCCGTACTCGGGATGCGAAAACCTGTGGGCGACGTAGATTTTTTCGTGCCATTGCGCCGGTATGTTCTTGGAGTGATGGCTCAATCCCCGGACGCGCGAAATCTTGACGTCCGCATGCGCATCGTTGAATTCTTTGATGGCCAATATCTCGCCGGTAAATTCATTGTAGGCATCCAGAATTCCGCCGGCCAGATCGTCGAAATAGCACACAACCCTTGGCAAGTATTGCTTGTGCTCCGCATCGAGGATTTTCAGAGCCGCGACGGTCGATGAATAATAATCGAGATCGAAGGATATGAAGCCGATCGGCGGCGGGTTCTCTTTGTCGAAGAATTGCGCCACCGTGTCCTCGACACGCCCCAGCTCGAGCTTGGCAAACCGCAGCCGCGCCTTCAGCTTCGCCTGGTCCATCGCAAAATACCCGCTTTGCCAAAGATAAGGCATATCCCGCATATCCTGCGGCTGGGGCATCCCCTCCCCGGTATCGAAGCCGTACACGGAAATCTCGACTCCGGTTTCCAGGCGGACGCGCTCTGCATGCTGCTCAAGAGCAACAAGTCCATTCCCCCCCGCAACGCCGAATTCGATCGCGGAGATGCGCGAATACCCCAGTTTTCGTGCGGTCCATGCGCTATGAAGAAGCGGATAGCCATACCAGGCACGATCCACCGAACCCAATTCCAAGCCGGTTAGGTAAGAGAATAGGCCAAAGCGCCGGTCAAGCCACCGCATGATCAGAAAACGCAGTGGCACCGGCTCCCGAAGCGCTTCTCGAAATCCTGTAAGCATCACGTGTTGTCCATGGAATGCGTTCGATACGTCATTGCAAAATCGATCCAAAATCAGCGATACGCCAAACGCCCAGATATTTTCCCTGATCGTTACGCTGAGACTGCGAAAAGTCTTTGATCAGATGACTGGGGGGCGGCAGATTATAAGGAGGCAATTGAAGACTGATGGCGCGCCAATAGGGCGTGACGGTGTCGGTATTTGCGGTCAATTCCGGGAACGTCGTCGTTAGAAGATATCGCGCGCCCGATCGGCGAATATTTCTTAAGGCCAGCACGATGTCTCGGTTGCTGAGATGGACCAGACAGTCTCGACAAAAAACCGCATCGACCGCGGGCAACGCGTCGGTTAGCAGATCGAGATGCCGGAATTCGCCGAATTTGCCATACAGACTGCGATTCTTCTCGATCAACGGCTCGACAATGTCGGCCCCTATATACGTCTCTATTCCCAGTGATACATGCCTCATCCATTCAAAATCGCCACACGGCAAATCCAAAAGCGATTTCACCTGTAGCTCCGCCAGTAAGGCTGGAAGCGCGCTGCGAAGTTCACCCGTGGTATCGAGAGAGGATCCGGGACCCGAGACGGATTGGTGGTCGTCCCAAAGATTGTTTTGGTATATTTTCTGGAAGACCCGTTTCCTATTACTCGACTGGAACCGCGCATAGACGCCATAGCGGAGGAATTCGTACAAAGCGGGATAACGTTTCAAAATGGTAAGAATGAAGCTCATTTTCCTGTGCCACCAAGTTCCACGGTGCCGCGCGCCGCATTCAAAAATATGTCGGAAATCGCCATCCCATAGATTCGCGGGTCGCAGTGGCGTTCCATCCAGGTGCAACCTTTTTGGATGAGGTTTTCCCGAGTCGAGGCGTTCATCGCCAGCCCTTGACGCAATGCAGCCGCGAGAGATTCCGGCGTCGGCGCGTCATACAAAATGCCTCCGCCAGACGCGGACACAACTTCTGCGGCACCGCCGCTTTTCGCGCAAACGACGGGCACAATGCCTGCATCCCAAGCTTCGAAAATCACCCGCCCCAAAGGCTCGAAATGCGAAGGGCAGACCAAAAAGTTACAGCTTCTAAGTAGTGGAACTACGTCCCGCACAAATCCCAGCCATCGTATGTTCGCGGGCGAGGCGGACTTGAGCTGCGCGACATAGCCCTGATCGCCGTCACCGGCAATTAGGCATTCCGGAGCTGCGCCTTCTAAATCGAGCAGTGTCATAGCTCCTATCAGCACATCTTGGCCCTTCATGGGAACCACACGTCCCACGCAAGCAATACGATTTGGCGTTCGCTCGGGCATGGCTGTGGAAGGCGGCATACGCCGATAGGCGTCATAAAGTCGATGGTGGCGCAATCGTGACAGCGAGGGGGCCGCCGCAATCGAGGAGTCGATCGCGCCGCTGATGGCTATGAGACCGCGTAACCGGTCCGGATCGGGCGCCTGTCGCGCAAGATATTCGATATCCTCAAAAATTCGAACATGGGCGACGATCGGCAGCCGCAACAACCGCGCGGCAGGGAGCACCGTCCGATATACGCCGCTCTGGTTCAAATAAATGACATCGGGCTGCCAGGTTAGGCAGGCGCGTAGAACTCCAAAGGCCGCCTCAAGTCGTTTCCATCTCGACTTATTGTGAAGGGCATAAATAAAATACGAGAATATCCGGATCTGCCGTCTTTCCAATTCAGCTTGAAGCGCCGTAGCCGGCGGACAGCAAACTGCCGGGTCGATTCCTTTCAGCCCATCAAGAAGATCGAGCAATGCCCGCTCAGATCCCCAGAGATTGCCTGCCGGTTCGACGACAAGTAGTTTCATCCTTGGCAACCCGCGCTGTAGATTTGAACTAGCCGGCTTGCCGAATTCTCAATGGAAAAGTCCGATGCTTCGACCGCTTTCCGCGCCGCGTCCAGAGGTGCCCGTGGCGTGTTCAGCGTCGCAAACAGCGCATCGGTCCACTCAGCAGGAGACGCATGAACAGACAACGCCCGATAGAGTTGGGGCATTATCTTTGCCGCGGAAGGCACCGCATCGCTTGCCAAGACGGGCAATCCGGCCGCTTGGGCCTCCACAGCCACCATGCCCAATCCTTCTTGATTGGACGGAAAGAAAAGCATGTTGGCCGCCCGCATTAGCCTTGGCATGTCGGTTCGAACGCCAAGCAGGCGGATCCGCTTCGACAATCCCCACCTATCGATATGGTGTTGCATTTCTTGGCGTTGGGGTACCCCATCCCCTGCCATAAGAAGGCAAATGGACTTGTCCTTTTCCGCCGCAGCCCGCACGACGTTTAGCGCCAGCCAGGAATTCTTGTGGTTTTGTGGATGCTCATATTCCAGCGCACGATCCAAGCGGCCGGCAAAAAGCACGATGCGCGCCGATCCGTCCCAACCGAACTCGCTCAAAACCGATGACCGATCTGGCCCAATAGGGGCATTAAATCGCCCGACGTTGAAGCCGCAATGCAGCACCGCCGTTTGCGGCCGTCCCTGCGACCGAAGTGGAAACCCGTACTGGCGCAGGATGTCGGCCGAAGTGCCGCATATATGTGTGGCGAACTGGCGAACCAAAAATTTTCCCAAACGCGCTGTAAGCCGGCGTGAAGCACTGGTCCCGTAATTCGTCTCAATGTGAAGCCACGGATTGTGAACGTGGGCGACGCGCACCTTTGGCAAACAACCCGCCCCCCAAAGAAAGTGAACCCCTCCTGCATAATCCGCGTGGTCATGGATGGCGTCGTACTGTTCCTGTTTCAGGATGCTCCGGAATTCGTTGACGAATTTGGTCAGACCGCTCCGCCCATATCTCAGATAATGGAGCTTCGCACCGAGTTGTTGCGCCTCGTCGTCAAAAATTCCGCGCGTCCCGCCGGTTAACAAGAAGTCCATTTGGCCTGTCTTGTTGTGCGACCACAGACGCAAAACCTCCATCAACCAAGTCTCGGCACCTCCCATGCTCAGCGTATCGAGCACCTGGAGAACCTTGAATTTGCGGGCAGCAGTCACGCGTGGATCTTGAGCAGGTGGTCGAGCGCCTTGTCCATATCCATCAGCGAATCCTTGAGCGCAGCCAACGCATCGGACCGCGAAGGTGTCAACTGATGAAGGAGCTCGATGGCAGCCTGTGCCCAAGCCTCCGCGCCGGCCGCCAGGGGCAGCCGGCGGAAACTGGCCGTCGACAATAGCGGATCGTCCGGTATACCCAGCGAAAGCACCATGCTCAATCCGGCCAGCTGGGCCTCCACAACGGCAATTCCGAAACCTTCCTTAGGCCGTTCGGGCCGCGGCAGGATGAACCAGTCGCAGCAGCACATAATGTCGGGGGCATCGTTTCGCCAGCCCAGCGCCCGGAAATTGGCGCTTAGACCGAGTTCTGCCGCGCGAGCAACGAGCGCCCCATCCAGCGAGCCGGACCCGACGAAAACCCCGGCGACCGAGGGATCGAGACGGCGCATTTCTGCCAAAACATCGAGCGCGAACAGCGGATTCTTTTCCGGCACTATGCGACCGGCGAAAAGGAGTAGCCGCGCATCTTCATTAAGGCCCAATGAGCGGCGAAACCCTGCGCGGTCTCCTTTTGCCGCACGAAAAGCCGCGGGATCGATTCCGTAGGTGTGAACGATGTCGCGTCCGCGCCGCCGCACCCGGCCGGCGAGAAATGTGTCCAAGGTGATATTGGATATTCCAACGATACGATCGGCCATGCCGAGGCAGACCCGACGCATCGGCCCGCGAAGGAGCGTCTGCTTAAAGGGGCTTGGTGTAGGGACATTCTCATCGGCATTGTGTACGTGAACGATGCGGCGTCGTATCGGAATTCCCGTCGAGGCCAGAAGATAGACAGCACTGACCAAATCATGATGGCAATGCAGCGCGTCATAATTTCCGTGCCGCAATTCGCTACGCAACGCTTGGAAGAACTTTTTCTTTTGCCCGATCGGGACCGGAGACGGCAAAACACGACCACCGAGCGAGATGGTTTCTTTGTCCAATGCGCCCGGGTCCGGCAACGCGCAATAGAAGCTCCAATCGACATCGACGCCGCGGGCACGCGCGTGGCGCAGCATGCGCACAAGCCAGTTCTCCACGGCACCGCGGTTGAGGCTCTCGACAATATGCAGAACGCGCGGCGGCGTCATTGCGCGAACAAAACTGCGGCGTTGCTCTCTTCGGTCACGGAATCAGACGCGCTTTTCCAAAACCACCGTCCCATATTTTGGGTTGTCCGTAGTCTCCACGTCCTGGTCCAAGTAACGAACACGAAAGCCACCAGCCGCAAATATATCCTTCAGTTCCGCAAACGGATAATTTCCAATCGATCGCAACGTTAGGAGCTCGCGGGCGCTCGTGATGTGCGCCTGAGTTTGATCGACACAATTCTCCCCATTTGCATCAGCGGTTTTTCGATCCAGTAAAATGAAATTGCCACCCATAGCAGGCATCCGCTCATGCTGGCGGCATAAAACCCTATTCCGGCGTGCGGAAATGCGGCCGTCGCCAATTGCTGCCAAAGATAAACGCTATAGGACACAACACCAAACCAGCGGACCGGACCGCTTTTCAAGAAGGCGCTGACGAGCGCGATATCTTTCATGGATAGTATAAGAATGGCCACAATAAGCGGCGCAACGAACAGGACATTAAACACAGTTGCTGCCCTATTGCCGGTAAAGTGAGCAATGGTCAGAAGCAGCCCTAGCGCGACAAAAAATGTTCCGCGCGGAATTGCATTGGCAGCGACTCTGACAATTCTCTCGTTCATCGCCTATGCTACACCGGCGGCGATGGAGATAAAGAATGAAATGAAGGTCGCTGTTTCGGTGAATTTCGTCGCGTAGAAAAGCAGACAAAGGCACGGAAGTGCGATAGCAATCCCTGCTGTCACGATATTTCCGCGAGCGCCAGACAGTACGAATATGAGAGGGAAAATCAAATAGAACTGTTCTTCCGTCGATAGGCTCCAGGTGTGGCCACCCAGCCAGCCTCCGCAATTGATTTTGGGAAAATTGCAGGCGAAGACGAGGCTGCGCGTCGTAAAGATCGCAATCGGTTCGACAATGCCGGTATATGCCAAGACGGCGACAACAAAAACATAGATGCTGAGCGGCGGAATGATCCGAAAGAACCGCCTGGCATAGAAAGCCGGCAACGAAACGCGCCCGAACTCCGCTCGTTCTTTGATAAATCCGCGGCAGATGACAAACCCGCTAATCACAAAGAAAATCTGCACGCCCAGATCGGCGTATTGCGTAAACGAGTGAGCAAATGGCGTGTCGATCCGCATGTTTGAGTAATTCAGCAGGTGGCCGACAATAACCATGGCCACGCTGACTGCCCGCCAGCCATCCAGAACGTCAATTCTGCCCCCTTGTTCGGCCATGCGCCTAAGTCCAACGAACGCATTGAACGTATCGTGCGCACAAAGGCCGCCTCCCGCGGATTCCTACGCTTCCAATACAATCAGACATTTCCCAAAGCTTCGATGCAACGCGCGCCGCCATCGCAGGTGTTACCTTCAAGATCTGATGAATGTTGTGCCTAAGACTTTGGATCATGCCAAATGGGTCCCCATTTGTCTGCTTAGCCTGTTCGATTTGTGGCGAGGTATTCAATTGCGCGGTCCCGGCCGCGATAGGCTGCCCTGACGATACGGCGATGAGGTTGGCGCAAACGAATGGTCCGCAAAAAGTCCATGATGCGTCCCGGCAAGCTTCGGGATTGGTTTTGAATGCCGCGCTCCTGATCCAGCAGGACGGATGAAAAGGAAATTCCCTCCGCCAATCGCGCCAAATAGTCCTCCGTCAATCGCACGGGCGGTATCAGATGCGTCAGCTTCAACGCGGAAACAAGCCCGACACCCAGTCCCAAATCGCAAGCACAAGCCGCCAAATCGTTATCGCCGCCGGACAGAAGAGAGGTTCCGGTACGATCGAACTGAACCGCCCTTTTTCCAGATTCGTTCAGATGTAAATAGTGTTGCGCCACATCGCGCCGTACGCACAGCCCCGCTCCACACGGCATGGTTTCGGCCAAGCGAGGCAGGTTCGACCATTTGTCATGGTCAAATTCGCGGATCACAAGGTTGCCCCAATAGCGGCGCGTCCATTCCGCCGGCGTCTCCTCGAAACCGGGGCGACATTGGCCGCTCCACGAACCGAGATAGGGCCGCTCCTGCGCGATGTGCAAAGCGGTTTCCAAGTAATCCGGGTCGAGCACATTGTCGTCGTCGACGAAGACGAACAAATCACCGGTCGCCTCGCGAATTCCGCGAAGGCGTGCCGGTGTGAGACCGAGCTTCTCTTCGCGTATGACCCGCGCGCGCCCGTGCCAACTGAAATCAATGCGCCCCGAAATCGGTTGGTCGCTGTGGTTGTCGATGGCAACCAACTCCCATCGCTCGCGCGGCAGCGATTGACCGCGCAGGGCTTCGAGCGTACGGCCGAAGTAATCCGCTCGCGGATTGTGGGTGCAGATAATAACCGATAGAGGCAACATGCTCTAAGCCACGGGCGCTTGCTGGGAGTTTTCGATGCCCGGTGCGACACCCGCCGCGGGTTCGCCTTCTAGTTTCTCCGATCGCTTCTGCTTGGTCGCCCGGCGCTGCCGGTAAAGCTCCAACGGTTCCTCGACAAAATAGTTCACAACAAAAGCCAGAATGAGTGTGAGGACAATAATCAGAAGCGTCGAATGAGATCCCAAAAAATCGCGAACCGCCATGATGACCGCGACATGAAACAGATAGACCGGATAGGACATATTACCGACCCAGCGATCCCAGGAGATATTCTTAAAGGCTTGAAATATGAACGGCAGAGAGAAAATCGCGACCGTATAAATCAGCCCCGCATAATTGCGAAATCCAGGAATGAATTCGCGTAACATCAGCAATGCAAGACCACTTCCCGCGATAGTCCAGAACTCTGGACGGGGTAGCGAGACGTTTGAACAGCGGCGAGGCCCAGAAGCGGTGCGCCAACATGCCGAACAAGAAAAAGCAGAGGGCCGCGGGGAAGAAAAAATAGGTAATCCAGGGATGGCGCCAGTCCATCCACAAACGAAGCGCCAATGAGGCCCCCGCCAACAAGGCAATGAACGGAGTCTTCACCCGCGAAAGCGTCGGCACCAAGGCGTAGAACCACAATTCGACGCCGATCGACCAAGCCGGTTGGATGAACAAATAATCGCCGCCGCGGATGGCTCCGGGATGATGGCCCAGAATCCCGAAGGTAAACTCCCAGCCGGCGCTGACGCTGTGATGGAAGAGCCATACGACATCAGAGCCGACGATAAAGAAATTGGGGATCACAAGCGCGGCCAATGAAAATCCGTCCAGCTCGCCGCGGCCTCCCGAAAATCTTTTGATGATTTCGCCGGCAAGAAGATTCTTTTCGGGGGCGTTGGGCAAATGATCGGCAGTAAGAAACAAAGCGCCGGTGAGAAGAATTGCCAGTAAATAAGCGGGATACAAACGCAGAAAACGGTTGGTATAGAAAGTCCAGCGCAAACTCTTGCCCTCGTACTTTCCCGAAAGCACCAGGGACATATAAAATCCGGAGATGATAAAGAAGAGTTTGACGGCCACGTCGGAGAACATCAGGTTCAGCCCGAAAATTGGGCCGGCATGCGCCACCAATACAGAAACCGCAAGGAAGAGTCGCAACGCTCCCATGGTTCAGCGCAGCTCGAGCCTTGCGAACATTGTCAATTTCGTTTCCTAGGGAAAATCATCGATATCAGTGGCTCAAGTGGGCAGCTTAAATAATCCCACTGCGGACTAAGGATGCAGATGATGACGGTCGCAGCGGCTATAACATACATCAACCCATCCGGTGTTCGCGATGCCCCAGCAACAATCTCCGCATGGGCCGCTCAATAAAGACAAATACAAGAAGGGACAGAGCAACGACAGAAAGGAAAAACAGAGGAAACATCACCGGGTCCTCCGCCTTTGCCCGTACAAATCGACTAATTGTCCATCCCCACCAAAAAAGGAATGGCATATGCACGATGTAAAGGGCATAGCTAGCCTCACCCAAAAGAACCAGTGGCTTAATTGCGAGCATCCTCAGAGCGTACGAGGCACGGACCGCACCAAAAATCACCATGCCAAAAAGCGGGGCCAATACTCCATTGCTCCATGCCCACCATGGCAAGACATGCCGCAGCCCTACAACGAGTACGGTTGCGACCGCACCAACCAAGAAAATTGTAACATGCCTTTTAGAAGACAGTTGCGGCCCAAAAAGAAAGACGCGCCCAAGCGCGGCTCCGAGCATAAATTTCGGCAGATGAAAGATTGGAAAGAACCAGCAAAATTCGTTGCTCACATGGGGCGCGATTGTGTGCAAGAATAATTCCATCACCAATAACAGAGCCATGCTAATGTAGAGGATGTGGTCCCATCTCAAGTCGCGCGTGTAGCGCAACAAGAGAGGAAAAGAAGCGTAAAACACCGCCTCGACGGAGAGAGACCAGCTTGGCGGATTCCAAGTTTCGACAACCGATGGAACCCACGCTTGCAGCAGAAACGGGATCAGCAGCACACCCGCGGCGAATTTGCCATATGGCGTGATGTGGGACACGAACGTGCTATATAGAAGCAACGGCGTTCCCATCAGGAGCCCGAGCCAATACGCGGGCATAATGCGAGCGAAGCGTGCTCTCCAGAACGCTTTTGGGGCTACAGTCATCCCGCTTTGCGACGAAGGCTGTCCGTACACGTAAACTAAGATGAAACCAGACAGAACAAAGAAGAACGTAACGCCCTCGCGCCCTGCGTTCGCTAGATTCATTAGAAAGCTCGGTTGCGCTGACGAAAAATAGTGAAAAACCACGACCTGACTCGCGGCAAAAAACCTCAGCGTCGTGAGAAGCGGCAGAGGACCCCGCGCCTCGGCAGGAATGAAAGAAACGCCCCCCTTGCCCACGATCTCAGAGTACGGCAATTGGTTCGGCCCCCATTGCTCCCTAGTGCCCTGCGCCGCTGATTTGACGCCAGCGCTGGCGTATCCTGACGCGCTGTTTGTGCAGCCATTGCGATAAAATGTCGACCATGGCGCGGAATACCCGCAATGAGCCGCCGAATGGGATGGGCCGATAGTAGTATTTTTCGAAGAACTCCAACATGTCGGGGCGCACCATGTCCTGAAGCCAGCGGCGCTTGAGGCCCGCCCAATGAACCACATAGGCCGGCGCAGTGCGATCCGCGAGGTGCTTTGCATCCATCCCTTCCATGGCATGGACCGGCCAGAACATGATCTTTCGGCGTTGGACAGGAAGTGTTCCGGCAGCAGCGCGGAGGTTGAAGACGTAATTCTGAATGCCCTGATCGCCGGTCATAAAATGCTTGGGATAGCGCAGGCGGCGCGGCATGGTCCATTCCACAAGCGGCGCGAAGTCATCTCTCGTCACCAGGCCGGAAGTGCCGAACCATTGGCCCGTGTTGAAGACATATTGGGGACGCTTCGTGCCCGGGATTACCTCGGAGATCTTTTCCCAATCGAAATAGAGGCGCTTGATCTCATGATCGGGCTGCTCCTCCTCGTCCACAAGAAACGGCGCATCGCCTTCCCGCCAAATGTCCAGTACCGGTCCGGATAGCACCGTGTCGGCGTCGATCATCAGAAAACGCTCGCCTGGCGGGCCGAACAGCGGCTCCAATTTGACGAAGCCCGAGCCGTAATCGAGACCGGCATCGGGAAGATCGGCAATATCGGTGTTCCAGTAACGCTTCAACTCCTTGACCAGTCCGGGCTTCAGAGGGCTGCCGGGAAGAACACGAATGGGAATATCGGGATAAAAATAGCGGATGCTCGCCACGCAGATCCGCGTCAGGCGCGGATCCCCGCCAAACGCGCCGATATAGATGCAATCGACAGGCTTGCGGGAAACGTTAATTCCGTCGCTCAAACTACCACTCCCAGCATTAGAGTCCCCGGCTTGTCTGAGTCTTTGCGGTGGCTAATCATTCTTCACTTTCGATTCTCGCAACGCGGGTTCATGTCTGAAGCGAACCCACCCTTTCCACTTGTTGACAAGCCGCTTGGATAGCACCTGCGCATCGAGGTGCGGTGTAGTCACATCGACGTTGATTCGAAATACAGCGAGCATCAAAAGACCACCAACATGCAGGTGAAAGGGAACGACTTCCTCGTGGCAACACCGGTTCCAAATCTTTATCGCACGTCTAAGGCTACCCAGACGCACCCACGAAAGAGCATTTTCAAAAGCAAGCCCGATCAGGACGCGTTCCCGTGACCACGTCAACAGCTCTCCGGCGACTACGAGCTCCCGCAACCTTTTTCGGACTTCCTCACACGCCTCGATGTACGTCCCGTCCTGCATATGGCGGACGCTGGTGCGCGTGAAATCGTGTGCCCAGCTTATGTCATGGTCCACCTCTGGCAGACAGAGGTATTTGGAATTGGAGCAAAGTGCACGCACGTGCAGCTCGAGATCCTGCATCCTGCGCAGATTCTCGTCGAATCCTCCAATGCGTTGCAGGAACGCCTTCCGCCATGTCGGGCCGGTGATTTCCCAGACACATTCATGGGAGAGGAAACTGAGAAGATCGTCGCCGTATGGATGCTCATGGTAGAGACGGGTCAGATCGCCAACTTGTTTGGAAAAGACTCCTGCCCGGTGCACGACAAAATCCACATCGGGATTTCTCAGCATGAACTCCACCCGGCGCCCGAGACATTCCGGTCTGAGCAAATCGTCCGAATCGAGCAAGACGATCAGATCGGCGCGGCTCTCGCGGATACCGATATTGCGGCACACATTCGCACCGGTCTTCGTGCCCGTGCGTCGAATAAGACGGACGCGCGGATCGGCGGCGGCTCGTCGCTTTACTTCCTCGTCAGTGCCATCATCCGATCCATCGTCGACAACGATGTGCTCCCAGTCGTGAAAGCTCTGCCGCCGGACAGAGTCCATCGTTTGGCACAACAGCGCAAGGCGATTCTTGGTCGGCGTAATAACGGAAACAGCTACCGTCATTTGATCGCGAAGTGGCGAGCAAGCTTCTTCAGGGCGGTTACAAGATCTCTGGCTTCATTTGGACCAAGTTGCTCATGAACGTCGACGCGAACCATCATCCGGTTGGCTTCATGGGCGTTCGGCAATTCGAAATGTTTTGGCTTCTGCTGCACGATGGACCAGGGAAGACCGCTTGTGCCGTAGACGATGGCATCGCGATACCAAGGGTGATCCGTAGGATAAAACGGATAACCGCCTTGGACACCGCCGATACCTTCGAACTCCAACGCATGGCAGAATTCCTGCGCCGTGCAGCGCAGTTTGGAAAAATCGAGCTTGACGAGCAGGAACCAATAAGATCCGGCGGAGTCTTTCGGCGCTCCGACCAGCGACAGCCCTTCGACGCCCTGGACGCCCTTTTCGACGGCGGTGACAAAGGCCCTTCGCGCTTCAATCGCACCGGGCAGCTTCTCAAGCTGGACGCGGCCGATGGCCATGCTGATCTCGTCTTGATTGAAGTTCAGCGAGGCGACCGTATTGCCGGCCGGGCAGACAACGCCGGCGGGCTTACCGCGGTCCGCAATCTGGCGCGCCCTAGCGAAGAGCATCGTATCGCGCGTGAAGACCACCCCGCCTTGGGCGCCAGTCGAGTGTTGTTTTCCGAACATCGTCGAAAATGCGGATATGGCGCCAAGCGTCCCAACCATGCGCCCCTTGTAGAGCGCTCCATGAGACTGGGCGCAGTCCTCCACCACCGGAATACCGCGCTCAGCCGCCAATTCGAGGATTGGGTCCATATCCAGCGGATGACCCGTGATATGCGCGACGAGAATCGCAGACGTGCGGTCCGTGATGACTTTTCTGATCTGCTCCGCGGAAGTGTTGACAGAACCGGGATCGGAGTCGGCCGGGATAGGAATACAATTCATCATCGCCACTGGCATGCAGCCGCCCTGGTCGGTAATCGGCGGTACGACGACTTCACTGCCGGGTTCGAGATTTAGCGCACGCAGTGCGACATAGACGGCATTGGTGCCGGAATTGACGGCTTTGGCGAAGCCGCCGCCGAGATATTTGGCGAATGCCTCGCTGTATAGCTTTTCTTCCGGTCCGCCATAAACGATGGCGCCGCCCTGGCGTATCTCGCGATTCATCAGGGCCATCACGGCGTCGCGCTCGCGCTCGTCGAAGTGCCGCCGCCTCGGCCACGGAAAACGCCGCGCGCGCGGACCGCCATGGATCATCGGCGGTTTCTTGATGACGGCCTTGACATAGGCCGGCTCGATATTGGCCGCGACAAGGGCTTTCTTGGCCAGCGGACCGACAATCAATCTGATGGATCGAAGCATGTTCGTCTCCGCGCTTAGAGCGCTATCTTTTGTTTGCTGGTGTAGCTGCGTTCTGCGGCGTCGAGCAGCGCAATCACGTCGAGTGTTTCAGCCGAATCCGGGTCCAGCGACTTTCCGGGACGTCCGGACACCGAACCGGCATCCGATGCGCGCCAAAGCCTGGGATAACCGCCGGGCGTCAACACATCGAGGGCCGCGGCCAACGCGCGGGCTGAAATCGCGCCGCCGGCGGGAATATCGATGGTGCGCTTGTCGGTATCGATGCTCACCTCGAACGTGCCGTCATAAAGATCGCCGATCATCGTCGAGCGCCGGCCGTCCTTGTGTTCGATCTCGATGAAGTCCTTTGTGCCTTCCGTCCTGGCTTCCACAGTGTTTGCAGCACTGCCCATCACCGCCATCAACATGTCGGCGCCGTGTATGCCGTACCAGAAAAAACGGCCCTGGGTCGGCTGAATCTGGCCCCAATAACGCACGCGGCAGCCCTTGATTTTCTCTCCCGAGGCGCGGATCGCGTTCAGCGCCGCAACCAGCCCGTCCGCCCAGCGAAAGGCGGAACTCGCGAAAACCTTGGTATTCGTCTTCGCAGCAAGCTCATAGATTTGCTTTGCGTCCGGCAATGATACGGCCAGCGGTTTGTCGATGAAGACGGGGCGTCCGCGGCCGGCGACCGAGCGGAATAGCCCGGGATGAGTTCGCCCGTCGCAAGAAAGGATAAAGACGACATCCGAAGCGTCCGCGACCGCTTCCGGCGTATCCAGGATCGGCACACCGTATTTGTCGCGAAGTTCTGCAGTGAAGCCGCCAACGCGATCCGCGCTCGCGGCCATGTCCGGCGATCCGCCCGGAAACCCGGCGACAATCCGCGCCCCGGGAATGTGGTCGCCGTTATAGGGATTGTGGAGAATGTCGGCGAAGGTCGTCACATGGGTGGTGTCCAACCCAATCAAGCCGACGCGCACAACTTTGGTTCTGGGCAGTACTGCGACGGCCGGAATCTCGGCTGCTCTTGCCGGAGCCCGCGACGCATAGGCTTCCTTCGACATGCCGGCATAGGTCTTGGCCTTGGCGTCGAGTGGAAGCGCAACATCCTTCCCGCCAACAGCGGATTCATATGCGCCGCCACAAAGCTGGAGCGTCTTCATCGCTTCGCTGGTTGGAATCGGCATCGCGGCGCCCTTTGCGATAGAGGCCGCAATATTGCGATAGAGCAGCGCGTGCGCCGACAATTCGGGCTTGTCCGTTTTGCCGAGCTTACGCCCGATCTTGCGCACGGCTCGGCTGAACAGCGACAGCGAAGCTGGCTTGGTATCGGGTAACGCCGCATTGACTGCGGCGAGTGCCTTTGCCTCATTGCCCGGGTCGGCCAAGTTCAGCTTGCCCGGAGAGATCGATCCCAGGCTTCCCTTGACGACGAACCCTCCGCGCATGCGGCCCGAATTAACGGACGCCGCAAAGTGTGCGGTGCGCGCGTTGTCGAATTGAATCTTTCCCTCTATCCAGTCCTCGGATTCGATACTTGTATAACGGGTGTCCATTTTCGCGCTGACCGAACGCGGCTGTCCCATTGCCAAAAGAAGAATATCCAGCTCATGAATCATTTGGGTCATGAGCACGCCGCCGCCTGCCACGCCCCATGCACCCCACCAGCCGCCCTTGCCGACGGTGGTATGTGGAATGTAACCGTGGCGCTCAACCGTTGCGCTTTCGATTGTGCCGATCCAACCATGCTCGATCAGCCAAAGCATACGCCGGTAGTGCGGCGCGTAACGCAGTTGATAGTTCACCGAGAGATGCCCGGGATGACGCGCTTCGGCGGCGGCAATACGTGCCGCGCTGGCAAGCGATTGGGCGAGCGGCTTTTCGCAAAGGACATACTTGCCTGCGTTCAGCGCGGCAATTACGGCCTCCTCATGCAACGACGGCGGCGTGGCGACCACGACCAAATTCACCTCGGAATCGGCGATCAGAGCCGCGGCGTTGTCATATCCGCGCGGCACGTGAAACGTGTCGCGAAATTTCCCAAGTTTCTCCGGGACCACGTCGGCGGCTGCGACAAGTGTCGCGCTGCCCGATAACATCGCGATGGCTTTTGCATGCTCTTCGGCAATGATGCCGGTACCAATAATGCCAATCTTCAGCATGAGCGAATAACAGACCTTTCTACCGCAACTCTTTGGAGCAGGACGAATACAGGAAGTCTGGAATCTTGCTCGAACATATCACCACGAAATCCTGCGTGTGCGAACAACATGTCACGCCATGACAAACGGCCGCAGAAAAATCCAAACTGTTGTCATTTGAAATAATAGGTGAAGTCAATTCGACTATGAGCGGGCCGGCATCCTTGAATGGAGGAGCCACCGGCAGTATCGCTTACGTCCAAATGGGCGCTTTAGCCTTCGTATTTTGAATCTCGGACAGCACCGCGCCGAGCTCGTCGACAACACGGTGCGTCCGACAATTCGTGATCATTGATGCGTTGGGTGCCCAAGCTATTTCTTCGTGAGCGTTAGAAAAATACCGAAGGCGGATGGCTGAGCAGGCACCAACGATATCAAACCGAGTTTTGAGATGGCTCGTGTCGCTATCATCTCGAATACTGCCCAAAGTTTTTCGAACTTGCTCGCATTCACCGGCGGGCCATATTTGTAACGTGCATAGCTTTCGTTGACAGAAACGGGACGGGGCGGTTGCCACCGGCGAAATAGTTTTCTCAACGTTAGGGCTAGAGAATAGTCTGGAGTGCACTTCTCGACCTCTTCAGACACGCGAGCCTCGTTCAAAAAGAAACGCGACCAAAAACCCGGCCTATACAGAGTTGTGACGTCCGGAGGCGGGGCAAAATCGATCCAGAGTTGGCCTCTTAGCCAGCATGCGTCTGCGTTTGGCGCGTTGAAGATCAATTTACCTCCTGGTTTTAGCATTCCCAGAAGTGCGCGCGTCAACCCCATTGGATCCCCGACGCATCCGATGGTCCCAATGTGATAAATGAGATCGAAGGGTGCTCGTTCGGCAATCACCGGCGAAGAGGATTCGTAGAAGTGCGACCCAAAATTCGCATTGGCGAAATCGAGAACGGCACCAGACACATCAGCGCCGATAACGTCGTACCCTGCCAAAATGGCGTAAGACGTCAAATACCCCCTCGAGCAGCCAACTTCCAAAATGCGCGCCGTTTTCGGAAGACGTTCGATCGATTCGATAATGAATTTGTTTTTCGAACTGGAGGCCAGTTCGTGTTTTAAACCGTCCAGGTCTTTGGCATCAAAAAACTTCTTGGCTTTCAGAGCCGTTTCCAATTGAAGGCCATAGCAGGAGCCGTCATTGGAATGCAGCATCTCGTAAGTTGCGTCCCGATGCTCGGTAAAGCGACTTCGGCATTCTGCACAATCGTAGACCGCAAATTTGAAGCCGGTATAATATTCTATATCGCCGGCCTTCGTTACTCGCGAAGAGCCGCAAACTCGGCAGTTCATGAGGACACCTTGTTGGCAGCGTTGGCGAATTGCACAGTGCGTCGAAAGAGATGGTTTGCCGCAATCATCTCTCCAACTCCTTGAATTTCCCCTTTTGCGACAAGCTCAAACCCTGCCTGTTCAAGAATACCCACGGCACTTCCTGTTTCTTCTTTGTCCGTCACCGACAATTCCACCATGACGGATTCAAGTCGGGGATCATTCAGTGTCTTGCGAGCCCCCGACAAGATAGCCAACTCGATGCCGTCGACATCGAGTTTCAAGTGATTTGGGAATGGCGGGGCAAACTGTTCGATGAAATCGTCTACTGCAAAAGCCAGCATCCCTTGTGTGAATTGCGGCATCGTCGGATTTGAGTATGGCGATACGTCACCAGGCTCTCCAAATTGGTTGGCTGCCGCTCCTATCACATCGGACGACAGGTTGAGCACACCCAAACCTTTGCTGTTGGAGAAGGCGATGCAATAAGCCCTCACGCGGTCGCCAAGATTGTTAAGACGAATATTCTTGTTCAACGCATAAAGATTGGTCGAAGCTGGTTCAAACGCAAGCACGGTCGAATGTCGTTTGATGGCGGCATAAAGGCTGTAGGCGCCGATATTCGCGCCGATGTCCCAGAAAACAGAACCTACCTTGTGACCATCGATCCACGCAATTGTGTCTTTTTCCTTCGTAAGCAGTGCGTCGGACCGGTAGATGAGTCCAGGGAACGGCGTGTACATGGAGATATTGGCGCCGTCGATCGGAATAACCGTGACCTTGTCTTCCACCAACATTTGAAGAAATTCCGCGCGTTGACCGGGATTTAAGGATTGCAGTCCAAACGTCGTAATCCTCCTTGCGAACCCTGCCGAATATCTGCCGATAAATCCCATTTTTTCAGGCTCTCGTTTCTCGTCTACCGTGAAAAACCGACATTTACATTCTCATGCGCGATTGTAAGCCTGGAACACGCAGCCAAAACGTCGCATTTGTGCAGAACGCGTAGGACGGACGTTCTCGGAGGGGCACCACCAATTCTAGGATTGGAGATGCCATTCACACTCTGTGTAAAACGTACCAAATTCCGGAACTTTTCCCGATCCATAAACGTCGTATTCGACCACTTCGAATGAAGCCGCATGCGAAATATAATCGAGATACTCATAAGCCGGAGGAACTGACGCAGCAAGAAGCACGTAATACTTCCCGGGAAGCAGAGCAAGTTTTGGGATTGTACACACGATTGTCCCATTGCCACCCACATCGTTGAGGGGAACAGCCGTCTCGCGAGTCGCCAGCCGCAAGATAATCTGACCCCATACATTTTCGATATGAATGCTTATGTCGCATTTCTTGATCAACTCGGTGGTCGAGTATTCCAAGACTATTTGAGTTTCTTCCCCCATATAGAGAACATTTTTCACGCCGCCGGTGCCGATCAGATAAGCGTCGCGAAATCTAAGTCTTCCGTCGCCCATTCGATCCGTGCGCTCGCCAAGTGAGCAGCCGCTCTCAACATTTTTTGCGTCGGAAAGATAGGCTTGTATTCCGGACTCAACATCGGTGTCGTTCACCAGCGAGCCGCATGAAAGGACAATTGTGCGGGTGCACAAACTCTTGATCATCGGCATATTGTGGCTGACGATGAGAACAGTGCGTCCACCTTGTGCGACGTCCTGCATCTTTCCGAGACATTTGGTTTGAAACTGCGCGTCGCCGACCGCCAACACCTCGTCCACCACCAAGATTTCAGGTTCCAGATGAGCGGCTACGGCAAATGCCAGGCGAACATACATACCCGAACTGTAGCGCTTGACGGGCGTGTCGAGGAACTTCTCAACTTCGGCAAAAGCGACGATTTCGTCAAACTTCTCTTTGATCTCGCGTCGCGTCATGCCGAGGATGGCGCCATTAAGAAAGATATTCTCGCGGCCCGTTAACTCCGGATGAAAGCCGGTGCCGACTTCCAAAAGGCTGGCGACGCGGCCCCTGATCGTGACCCGTCCTTCGGTAGGCTCGGTAATGCGCGACAATACCTTAAGCAGGGTCGATTTGCCGGCGCCGTTGCGCCCGATGATGCCGACGACTTCGCCTCGGCCGACTTCGAATGATACATCCCTCAGTGCCCAGAACTCTTCGATCTCGTCACCCTGAATGATCTGGCGGCCGCGCGCCATGTCCACGGCCTTGCGACCGAAGTTCCTGACACTGCGGGTTAGCGTTTCGCGCAGCGTTTTATACCCTTGGCCGCGCGCAGATTCGTGCCCCACGAGATAGCTCTTGGAGAGGTTCTCCACGCTGATCGCGACAGGCGTCGTGATGCCTGTGCGAAGTTCGGGGGACCCGGGGTGTGTCACCAACGCCCTTTCTAAGCGACGCGCTTCCAAAGCTGCTCCTGCAATTCGGATTCCGAGGGGTAATTTATGAGCATCCCCTCACCCTTTCCGGCGAACACGAATATGCTGCTTGCCGCGACCGCGCTGCATCCGCCTTCCTTCACTGCCAACTCGAAATCGGCCACGGACGCCGCGCCGCCGTTGGCGACCACGGGAATGCCGACGGCGCTGCTGACGGTTTGCAAAAGAGCTGTGTCGTAACCACAGAACATTCCTTCGCGTTCGATCGATGTGAGAACGATCTCCCCCGCACCGAGCGCCTCGGCTTTGCGCGCGAGCTCTACCGGATCGAACTTCGATTCTTTCTTGCCGTTGCGGGTGTAGACTTTGTTCTTCTTCCAGAAATTCTTCTTGACGTCGATGGAGACGACGACGGCCTGAGTGCCGAAACGTTCCGCCACTTCTGCAATCAATTGCGGCCGCTCGGGAATCGCGGAGTTGATTACAACTTTTTCGACGCCACGCTTGAAAAGCTCGACGCATTGGCTGAGGAAATTAATTCCGCCGCCATAAGCGATCGGCATAAAGGCCTCGCTCACGATATCGGAAATCCAGTTGAATTCGATGCGCCCTTTTTTTGTGGCTTCGATGTCGAGAAGAACCAGTTCGTCTGCACGCTTTTCATTGAATATTCTAACCGCATTGATCGGATCGCCTAAATAACGCGGTTGAGTGAACTGTTTGGTTTTCACCATACCATTCTGCGTAAGAAGCAAAACCGGAATGACCCTTATGCGTGTCACGCGGTGCGTTTCACGGCAGCGAAATTCTTGAGCAATTGCAGGCCATAGGCATGGCTCTTCTCCGGGTGGAATTGAACACCGAAAATATTGCGATAAGCCACGCCTGAGGCAAAGCGATAACCGTGTTCGGCGGTGCAGACCACCATAGCGGGATCGTCACATTTGAAATGGAACGAATGGACGTAATAGAATTGGGGATCCGCGGTCATGCCGTCGAATAAAGCGCATTCGGTGTGTGCGGTCGTTGCCCAACCCATGTGTGGAATTTTTTCACCGCGCTGCATTTGGCTTTTGTCGAACGCCACGATGTCCATCGGGACGAAATTGAGCCCCGCCGCCGCGCCTTCTTCGCTTCCGCGACCGAGAAGTTGCGCGCCGAGGCATATTCCAAGAAGAGGCACCTGCGCTTCCAGAACACGTTCGTTCAGCACATTCACAAGGCCGCGCTCATGCAGCGTTGCCATGGCAAACTTGAAATGACCAACCCCCGGGAGAATGAGCTTGTCGGCACTGCGAATGACGCCTGGATCGCTGGTGATAGTAGACTCGATGCCGGCGCGATTCAGCATATTGTGAATGGAACCAAGATTACCCAAACCGTAATCGACGATTGCGATCATGCCCGGGCTAGAGTGTCGTGATGGTTCAAATCAAATCCGCGAAAGTCTTTTCCATCTTCCGGAATTGGCGAATCCCGAGCCACAGAAAAAATGCAATGACGGCAAGACTGAGCGCCAAGCCCGGCCAATAGATAAGGCTTTGCCCGCCCAAAATACTCCAGCGAAAACCGTCTATGACGCCAACAACCGGATTGAGCGAGTAAAGCAAGCGCCACTTCTCCGGAACTACGCTGGAGCTAAAGCCAACGGGAGAAACATAGAGGCCGAATTGCATGATGAATGGGATGACATAGCGGAAGTCGCGGTATTTGACGTTGAGGGCCGTAATCCACAAACCCGGCCCGAGCGAAGCGAGAAACGCCAATGCCACAAAAACTGGAAGAAACGCGATGTGCCAGCTTGGCAAAAATCGATACCAGAACAACATCACGATGAGGATGGCGAAACTGATCAAAAGATCGACGAAAGCGACGACGATCGTCGCTGTGGGAATAATCAACCGGGGAAAGTAAACCTTGCCGATAAGATTGGAGTTGGTAATCAAGCTGGTCGACGCGTCCGTTAGCGCCGTGGAAAAAAATGTCCATGGCAGCAGACCGGCGAGAACCATCAAGGCGTAAGGCGCCTGCCCCTCGCTTGGTAGCTTGGCGAGTTGCGAAAAAATGACGGTAAAAATCAGCATCGTCAGGAAGGGGCGTAGAATAGCCCACACGATACCGATAACGGTCTGCTTGTAGCGAACCGCGACGTCGCGCGCGGCCAGCACCTGGAACAGTTCCCGATAGCGCCAAAGATCGCGCCAATAATTGCGTTCCGTGCGTCCGGGCTCGAGGATGATTTCCTGCGTCACATCCATGGGAAGTAAACTGCTCAAGGGACAAGGATGATGCTGCTGCCCTGCGGGGCAAAGTAGAAGCGTGTTTCGCGCAAGAGCTGATGTGCCCTGCGGAATGCGTCGTGACGTTCGTGTGGCGCGAAAAACATCAGAAAGCCGCCACCGCCGGCACCGAGAATTTTGCCGCCGTCGGCGCCGGCATCAATGGCAGCCTGACAGGCCTCCGCTTACGGTCCGTCACCGAAGACCTCGAGATCGCATGGAGCAAATCCGCCGACTGCTTCCGACAAACCCCGCCACTCCTGTTATAAAATCGCGCATCGGCTGGTCCGGCGCTGTGGTCACGCAGCTTGCTTCAGACGGCTCAAAGCAGCACGAACACCGGCGGAGAAAGCCTCATGACCGAAGCGGCCGCGTACCGCCGCGCGGAGCGCTTGGGCATCGGGCTTGGCCCGTTCCAGCGCCATTAGCAACGCGGTCTCAAACTCTGTTTCGGTGACAAGAAGCCCCAAATCGCCGTCGCCAAGTGCATCGCGCGCACCAGCGACATTGAGGCCGATTGCCGGTGTTCCGCATGCCATCGCCTCTAGAAATGTGATACCGAATCCTTCTCCCGTCGACGGCATGACAAAAAGATCTGCCATTCGGTAAGCGGCAACCAATGTTTCCAACGCCGTTGCGCCGATGAACCGCACACGATCCGCGACCCCAATCGCACGCGCCAGATTCTTCCAGCCGGGGACGATCGTTGCCCTCGCCCAACACCACGTAGATCACATCGAGACCCGCCGCCACGAGCTTCGGGATCGCAGCGATCGTGCGATCCTGACCCTTGTAGCGTTCGTGGGCTACCATCCGCCCGACGCTTAGCAGCACGCATTTGTCCTGCAGACCCCATGCTGTACGCAAAGCCGTACTGTCGCCCGGTACAAAGATTTCACCCACTGTGTTTGGCACGACCAGAACCCGTTCCGGCGGGATTGCGGCCCAGTCGAGAACGCGCGCACGCGTGTATCGCGATACGCAAAGAATGAGATCGGCGGCTTCGCCCGCGGCTAGGCGACGGCGGGTTGGCCGCGGCCACGCCTCGATGCCGTGTGTTTGTATGATAAACCGCGCGCCGCACAAGCGCGCGATCAGCAACGCCAGTGGCGCCATGTAAAGATGTCCGCACAGCACTACATCGAAGTGTTGGCTCAACGCGATACGTAGCGCCTTCCACGCATAGGCAACCCGTCCGAGGCGCGGCAAGACTTGTACGATCCCCGTAGGCGGAACGGCAGGATCGGGCGCTAGGCGCGGCACCACGACGACGGACGCCGCGGACTCCCCCTGGACGAGCGAACTCAGAAAATCGCGATTATACTGGGCAATGCCGCCGCGCCCGCCGAATGCGTCTGTCACAAGGGCGAGAATATTCAGCGACGGCATTAGCAAGCGGGCACTTGCGTCGCAGCGCCGAACGTGCCGAGCACCATCTTCGACCAGCGCCGCGAGACAAGCCCCTTGCGCTCACCTGCCTCACCGGCCGGCGACCGCAAACCCGCCGCAGTCGCCATCCACGTTCTTGTCGGTACGCCGAAACCCGTTTTCCTTCGCTTTGTGACCTCATCGGGCAACGGCAGCGACGGAGCATTCGCAAGCGCGGTCTTTCCGGCCGCTTGCGTCAGACCGCCAATCGATGAGGCGAGCGACTTGACCAAAGTCGCATCGACGAGCGGCACGCGAATTTCGAGGCTATGCGCCATGCCGGCCCAATCGGCATCGCGAAGAAGTTGGTTGCGCATGTAGTTCGCGGATTCGAGCGCGCAGACGCGGCCCATATCGCTGCCCGGATCGGGCGTAAGTGTCGAAGCAAGACGGCGCAATGGCTGCAAACGCCGCAATCCCTCACAGGCGAGTTCGGCATCAATAGTTCTTGGCAATTCGCGGGGCAAAAACAGCCCGCGACTTAGCAAATAGGCGCCCTGCCAACTGTCGGAAAATTCAAACATACCGAGCGATTTCGGGCGCGTGCCCGCCAGTCCAGGAGCGAAGGTCTGAATCAGTGTGCTCGCGAACCGACCAAGCCCCGGCACCATGGCAAATGGTCCGAAACGACGGCGCCAACGCGGCATCTCGGCAAAACTCGGGTAGCCGCCCAAAAGCTCGTCGCCGCCAAGTCCCGAAATTGCGACTTTGAGCCCCGCCTCCTTTGCGGCCTTCGAGACAAACCAGGTATTCACGCCGTCCATCGAAGGTTGATCCATAGCGGCGAGGATTGCCGGTAGATCGTCGACAAACTCCTGTTCTCCAACCCACCGAACGATGTGCTGCGCCCCGTAGCGCTCTGCGACGCGCGCGGCGAGCGGTGCTTCGTCTTCCTCGGTCCCGCGAAATTGCTCAAAGGCGAGTGTGATCGTGCGGATATCGCGTTGCCCCGCATCGCGCATCAAACCGAGCAGCGCCCCGGAATCGACGCCGGCGGAGAGAAAAGCGCCAACTTCAACATCGGCCAACATATGTGCGCGCACGCTATCGAGCGTCGTTGCGCGCACGCGGTCGCGCAGTTCACTCGCAGGAGCCGGATTGTGCGCGCCTTCGGCCAAAACGGCGGCGAGGTTAAAGAATGGCTTGGGCTCGCGCGGACCCTCTGCATCCACCCATTGCGTGTGACCGGCGGGCAATGCGCGAATGTCGCGATAGAGCGTAAAAGGCTCAGGCACACTGCCATACAGATGAAAGCCGACTATGCCTGCGGGTTCGGGATCGCGCGAAACCTGACCGCCTGCAAGCAAAGCTTTGACCTGCGATGCGAAGCGGAAGGTCCATCCGTCATTCGCTGTGTACATCGGCTTAATGCCGTAGGGATCCCGTGCCAAGAAGAGGCCGCGCTTGAGATTATCCCAAATGGCAAGTGCGAACATGCCGCGAAGATGATGCACCATCTCCACGCCGTCTCGCGCAAACAAGTGCAAGATCGCTTCGGTGTCGGAAGTCGTGCGAAAGAAAACGCCTTGCGCTTCAAGTTCGACGCGAAGAGCCGGATAGTTATAAATTTCACCGTTGAACACGATCGCATAGCGGCCGTCGGCGCTGATCATCGGCTGCAATGCGCGATCCGACAGATCGATGATCGAGAGCCGCCTGTGGCCAAGCCCAAGCCTGTGCTCCTCGTTCCACCATTCTCCCGTTCCATCCGGGCCGCGGAAGCGCATGGCGTCGCGTGTCGCCACAAGTTCGGCGCTCTTGGGTATGCTGGACGCAGGATGGTAGGCGAAAATTCCGTTTATGCCGCACATGGTCCGCTCACCATTTCCGGTCCCGCAGTCGCCAGGACCACGCCGTTGCGATCATTTCGTCTATCGTCGAATAGCGCGGTTTCCAACCCAATTCCGCATGAATCCTCGCGGGATCCGCCAGCAAGGCGTCCGGATCGCCGTCGCGGCGAGCACCGCGCACTACCGCGATGTTGCGCCTGGTGACGCGGCACGCCGCCTCGATCACTTCGGAAACCGAAATCCCTATGCCGGTGCCAAGATTGTAAGCTTTGCGCAGACCACCGGTGTCTAGTTTCTTCAACGCAAGCACATGCGCCTCGGCGATATCGCTGACGTGAACGTAATCGCGAATGCAGGTGCCGTCCGGCGTTGCATAATCATCGCCCATGATCGTGATATTATCCCGCGAACCCGCCGCGACATCCAGCACCAAGGGAATCAGATGGGTCTCGGGATTGTGGTCTTCGCCCGTCTCGCCATCGGGATCGGCACCGGCCGCGTTGAAATAGCGCAAGGCGACACTCTTCAGACCGTATGCAACTTCGTAATCGGACAGAATTTGCTCGATCATGAGTTTCGATGCGCCATAAGGATTTATCGGTCTTTGCGGCGCGTCCTCGGAAATCGGGATCGAGTTGGGAATCCCGTACGTCGCACAAGAGCTCGAAAACACGATTTGGTTGATTTTATGCGCGCGCATTGCTTCGAGCAGCGACAGCGTCCCCACCACGTTGTTGCGATAGTATTTTGCGGGGTCAGAGACAGATTCTCCGACATAGGCGAATGCCGCAAAATGAACGACCGCGGCTGGCCGGTATTGGACCATGACCTCGCCGAGGCGCGCCGAATCCAGAATGTCGCCCTTCTCAAACGGTCCCCATTTGACCGCCCATTCGTGGCCGTAAACGAGATTGTCGTAAGCAACCGGCGTATAGCCTGCCGCCGCAAGCGCCTTGCAGGCATGCGATCCGATATAACCCGCGCCACCCGTTACCAGAACGACACTCATGCGCGACAGATCTTTGCGCGGATGGCGTAACGCAGGCGATTAAAAGCTGCAGATTTGTTGTTCACGACGCTAGCCCACTGGAAAGCAAGCCTTCGAAATAGGGAATCGTCTTTTTCAACCCTTCATCGAGTTCGATCTTCGGCGACCACCCGAGGTGCTTCTTGGCGCGCGTGATATCGGGCTTGCGTTGCTTTGGATCGTCAGTCGGCAACGGCTTGAATTCGAGCTTCGAGCGCGATCCGGTGATCGCGACGGTTTTCTCTGCGAGTTCGCGGATCGTAAATTCGTGAGGATTGCCGAGATTTATCGGACCGGTGACGTCATCACCTGTCTCCATCAACGCGACCAGCCCGGACACAAGATCGTCGACATAGCAGAATGAACGCGTTTGATTTCCGTCGCCATACAAGGTGATGGGCTCATTCCTCAGGGCCTGCATGATGAAGTTGGAGACCACCCTTCCGTCATTCGGATGCATGCGCGGGCCATACGTGTTGAAGATGCGTGCGACCTTGATGCGTAAGGCATGTTGGCGGTGATAGTCGAAGAACAAGGTCTCGGCGCAACGCTTGCCCTCGTCGTAACAAGCCCGCGGCCCGATGGTGTTGACGTTGCCCCAATATTCCTCCGTCTGCGGATGAACGCTAGGGTCGCCATAGATTTCGCTGGTTGAAGCTTGAAGGATTTTCGCCTTCACACGTTTGGCCAGCCCCAGCATGTTGATCGCACCGTGCACCGATGTTTTGGTTGTCTGGACCGGATCTCGCTGATAATGGATAGGCGATGCCGGACAAGCCATATTGTAAATATCGTCGACCTCTACAAAGAGCGGAAACGTCACGTCGTGACGCATCAATTCAAATCTCTTGTGGTCGATCAAATGCTCGATATTGCGCCGCGAGCTCGTATAAAAATTATCGATGCAGAGGACTTCGTGCCCCCGCGCGAGCAATGCCTCGCAGAGAAATGAACCCACGAAGCCTGCCCCACCCGTAATCAGAGTGCGCCGTTGCAGATGCATTGTGCCTCCACTTTTCCAAGTATTGCGCCATTATTCGGCGCGTTCGCTTGCCGCTTAAGCAAACTACCGTCGTCCGGGTGACAGACGCGCCATCCGGTTCTTGTAAGCTCAGCCGAGGTGCCGACGCGCTAAGGAGTATTGCTCGCCGGCATAACGCTGCGTTTGGGGAGCACAACGGGGACCCCACCCCCCATAATGTCCAGCAACACGCGAACGCGTCCGGCATCGTCGAGACGGTCGATTTCCCCGACAAAATCCGCGAAAGCTCCCGAGAGAATGCGTACCGACTGACCAGGCTTCAGGTCATCGTTCGGCAGGCGCAATACTCCGTTCTCGTCGCAAGCATCGCGCAAAGCCTCGATGACGCCTCGCGGTGCCGGTGCAGGCACGTCGCCCTGCATCACCAGCCGCCCGACTCCGTAAGTTCCATTGACGCTGCGCCATTGGTCGCGCTTCAGATCGAGCTGAACGAAAAGATATCCTGGGAAGAATGGCGCAAGTACGACATCGATCTTGCGCGCATGGCGGCGCATCTTTTGCCGGCGCGGCAAGAATGCCGGGAAACCCTGATTTCGCAGATGTGAGGATGCCATGGACTCGCGATGCGAAAGACACTGCACCGCATACCACCGCGGCTCCGCCTCTGAGCCGCCATCGACCATTTCGGGCCAAACATTTCGTGCGCCGGAAGAATTCGGAGAATGGTCGCTCATGCGGTTGGCGAATCGGTTGTCGATGCCTTTGCATGATCGCCATGCCGGCCATATGTGTTCGCCGGGACCGAATCGTCGCCGATCATGCGTCCACAACTGCCCCAAATTCGGCAGTGGAAAATCTCAACCGATTTAGGATCCCCCCTCACTGCGAGCCTCTAGCACTTGGTCAGCCAAACCTCGTATTGCACCTAATCCTGCGGAATGACACCACCAGATAGAGTAGACCAGACGCTCCCAACCACCATATCTACCAGAATCGCCGGATTATACGTGCGTTGCGATAGAGGTTCGCGTCCCTGCCGTTGACCTATCAGAGATTCATTTGCCTGAAAATGGTTTTCTTTCATTGTCTTAGATGGTTTTTGCGGGGTCCGAGGCGCCATCGACACTCTGACGGGGAGGAGCCTTGGTTTGCGGTATGCGATACAGCTTTTCGCGCTCAAGAGGGCGGCGCGATACACCGCCGCATCCTAAAGTCCGATCAACCTCGTTGACGCAAAAACCATGGCCTCGTCGCGTAGACGCACCGACGTGAAGCTGCTTTATTCGCGCCGTTCGTCGTCAAACGCGCCGCTCGTATTGCCGACACGTAATGCAATTGGACGATTGACTTGAGAGTGTCCTACAAAAGAATAGCTGTCACCGGCGGTAACCCTGCGAACATTTGCATCTCAATAATGAATTATCCAATATCTCGCCCATTCCCACATTCTGTTTCAGAGCGCCTTAAATGACAGGCACTGCTTTCGACGGCAAGTTCACAAACAAGGTCGCGGATTTTAATGCCCCAACGCAATTGCCCGTCGACGACGAACAACGCCAGCAATGGCAGCTCGCCAACAAAGCATGGTGGGAAGGCTCGCCGATGCGTTATGATTGGCGCGATGAGCTGGCGTCAGACGACGCCACGAAAGCCTATTTCGCGGAAATCGATCAGAGATTTTTTTCGTCAGTTCGCAGGTTCCTACCTTGGCGCGACATACCCTTCGACACGCTGATATCATTCGACAAGTTACGCTCTCAGGACGTTCTTGAGATTGGCGTCGGCTATGGCTCGCATGCTCAGCTGCTGGCCCCCCGTTCGGGCTCGTACGTCGGAATCGATTTAACGGCTAGAGCGACGGCAATGACAAGAACCCGCTTGGCGCTGTTCAATGTTCCGGCCAAGATTTTGCAAATGGATGCGGAGGCGATGGACTTTGCCGATGGCAGCTTTGACTTTATCTGGTCTTGGGGAGTCATTCACCATTCTGCCGACACAGGACGCATCCTAAAGGAAATGCATCGGGTGCTGCGGCCCGGCGGGCAGGCTACGGTGATGGTGTATTACCGGTCATGGTGGAGCTATTATCTATTCGCCTTCCTCAAGGCGCTGCTTGAAGACAGAGTGCCCGGCAGAAGCCGAATTCGAGAGGTCCGCCAGAGTACGACCGATGGCGCGATTGCGCGCTATTACACACGCGACGAGTGGGACCGGTTCGCCGGCAGTCTTTTTACGACGAAATCATCTGTATACGGAATGTGCATCGAAGCCATTCCCTTGCCGCATGGACTGCTCAAACGGATCCTAGAGCGTCTACTGCCAGACAGCATCGCCCGTTTTATGACTCACCGGCTTGCCATGGGATCCTTCTTGATTGCCCAAATGACGAAGAAATAGAATCCGTCGGAACGGTGACAACACCGGAGTTTGCATTCGCCAATACGACTGTGCCCGCCGCTAAAATTAGGCCATTTGCTGTCTATCGCAGGTCCATCGAGCCCAGACGCAGCCGTTCTATCAGCGCGCGCGGCTCAAGAAGATATTTACGCGTTGCGTAGAAGAGCCAGAATAGATAATCGCTCCTTCTCCAGCGCCTTCCCATTATGCGCTCAAATCGCGCCATCTCGTAAGCACGGTATTGCTGCCGAAGTTCCGTCTTGCGTCCCCCGGAGATAGAATCGCCGTGGATTCGGAAGCAGCCAAAAAAGTCGTCTACATATAACGGTCTTACAGCGTGCTGCAATAGATCGAGAAACAGTTCGGCGTCCCAAGCAATTGAGTTGTGAATATTAAAACCCTTTGTCTTCTTGAATAACTCTGCCCGAAAAAATGTTGACTGTTGGCAGATAATGCCGCCGCTATAGGCAAATGCACGTGCGTCGAATTTGTCGGTGTAGGCGTTCCTCAGTTGACGCCCTTCGGCATCAATAATCCACTCATGCCCCATAAGAATATCCGTGTCCGGTCGAGCAAGGATGTAAGCTGCCACACGGCCGATGGCTCCGTGGAGCAGCACATCGTCGGAGTTCAGAAATCCATAAATCTCTCCTTCGGCTTTCGCAAACCCCTTGTTCAAGCCATCGGCAGCGCCACGATCGGGTTCAAAAATAATTTTGGAAATTTTCCCGCGATATCGCTCGATAATCTCTCGGCTTCCATCTGTCGAACCCGGATCGACCACAATATACTCGATGTCGGCATAATCCTGATCCAGAATGGAACGGATTGCCTGCTCCAAGAACTTCGCCTGGTTGAAGGATACTGTGACGATGGAGAATTTCATTCTAGACCCGTCGTGGCGTACATGTTTGAATCAGCGCGATACTCCAGCAGCAGTCCGGCCTATCAGCGCTGCCCTATAACCTGATACCGTCTTGGATGGAATTTCCCCCAAAAAGCCGGTGCACTCTCTTGGCCATCTTCACAAGTCCGCTCGTTTCCGAGTTCGGATAATCCGAGTAGGTCCGTGGTTCTTGGCGACAAATGGCGTCGAGCTCTGCGCGAGAAATCCGCATTTTTTTTGCCACATAATCGAGCATCGGGCTCTCTTCTTCGGGGGCGAGGCTCGGCGCCTGCAACATGTTGAGCGCCCGATCGCGCGTGAGTTGGCCGGCACAAATGAGGCTGGAAAGATGTGCCCGTCGCTTGTCAAAGCCAAATTTCCGCGGCAGCAAATATCCTTGGAAGAACTTTGTATACAGCGACTCGAAGTGCTTTGCTCCATATGGTCGCCATCCAAGCTCGTTGGCGATTAGCGTCTCCACTTGCCCCCTGTCGAATGGTACAAAATCGTAGAGCCGTAAGACGTTCAGCTTTCTCACCTTGAATAGATAATAGTATTTCCACATAGACGTATGCGGAAAGGATCGCAGCGGCGACGTGCCGAACTTCTTGTTAAGCCCTTTGATGTAGATCCAATCCTGGTGGCCGTAGGACCACATACGCGGATGCACCAATTCCGTCGCCAAATTAACCCCGACGAGAATTGTTGAAAGGCCTTTGTTAAGGGCCACATTGTACAACGTCGCAAAAATTGCGTGATCGGTGGGAATCTCGGAGTCGGGCGTTGAGGCCTTAAGAAAGGCTAGCTGAAGGGCCGAGAATTCTCGCCAATCGAGTACTTCCGTGTACAAATCGATGTTTAGTGCGGAGAGCGTGCGCTCAATATTTGTAACCGCCAGTTCCGAGTCCCAACCATTATCCACATGGACGGCCAAAGGGTTTAGCCCAAGTACCCGCTTCACATAATAGGCAAGATAAGTGCTATCGACTCCGCCGCTAACTCCGATGACACAGTGGTAGCGCTTGCCCTTTGCCCGCTGCCGAACCTCCGCCACGAGTTGCGCAAGAGCCTCCTCGGCGTTGGGCCGAAAACGAGGTAACTGGCAAACCGTATCCCGATAAGCACGGCAATGATTGCATTGGCCTTGCTCATCGAATTCTATTAGCGGATCGGAGGTGTCCATGACGCAGCGGGAACAGATTTGGTATTTCATTGCGGATATGCCGCCTTTCGCTGCGCATAACTGGCTTGGGAAACTTCGCTTTTCCACTATAGGGTATTAGAGTTGGCGTGCCGGGCCATATGTCCTCAGATGCCCCAAAGAATAGGCTGGATGTGATGCTGGGTTTTGCTTTGGTCGGCTGCGGGCGGATAGCTCAGAAGCATCTCAAAATCCTTTCCGAAGGGCGGATTCAAAATTCAAAGCTTGTGGCAGTATGCGACATTGTACCACAACGTGCACGCGAATCGGGTGAGCGTTTTGGCGTTCCCTGGTTCACCGACTTGCATCAGATGATGAAGGAAACTGCGGACCACGTGGACGTCATCAGCATTCTGACGGAAAGCGGAAATCACGCCGCTCATTGCCTGGAGCTTGCTCCCTATCGCAAACATATCTTGGTCGAAAAGCCAATAGCTTTGGCGACCGAAGACGCCGACGAGATGATCCGTGCCTGCGATGCAGCCGGCACAAAATTGTTCGTGGTCAAGCAGAATCGCTACAATGTGCCTGTCCAGAAACTCATGGAAGCCCATCGGCAGGGCCGCTTCGGCAAGCTCGTCATGGGCACAGTGCGCGTGCGCTGGTGCCGCGACCAGGGCTATTATGATCAGGCCCCTTGGCGAGGCACTTACGCGCTCGACGGTGGGGTGTTCGCCAATCAGGCGGCCCACCACATCGATCTCTTGCAGTGGTTTCTCGGCAAACCAGTTTCCGTGTTTGCCAAGGCGCGCACGGCACTGGTCGACATCGAAGCCGAGGATACAGGTGTCGCGGTCATTGTTTTCCAAAGCGGGGCGATCGGCGTGGTCGAAGCGACCACCGCGGCGCGGCCGAAAGACACCGAAGGGTCGCTTTCCATCCTTGGCGAAAAAGGCTTGGTAGAAATCGCCGGCTTTGCCGTAAACCGTCTGCGTACCTGGAACTTTGCCGATGTGCGGCCGGAAGACAAGGAGGCCGTCGGCAATTTCTTTGAGGACCCGCCCGATGTCTATGGCTTCGGTCATATCGCCTATCTCAACCACGTTGTCGAAGTCATACAGAATAGAGCGCCGTCTCTGGTCGACGGGCTGGAGGCGAGAAAGACAGTCGAACTGATTTGTGCCATTTACGAATCCATTAGAACCGGATCGGAGATCCAATTCCAACATCGGTAGGCGGCTAGGCCATCGACCGATTTCAAGCCAGGAAGGTGTCGAACGGCGCATAATCGGACAATCAGCCCACCGGTATAGTTGGCTTGCTGCCCACAATGCACCGTGTCATCTTGAGCCAAGACGGCATTACAATCGCTGGTCGGGCGCGGGGTTTCAATGGATCGCCAAGCCGAGTTCAAAAGACGCTTTCCAAATGCGAGCATTCATGAAAGCGCTTATATCGACGAAGCAGTCGAAATCGGCGCCGGGACCAGGATTTGGCATTTCTGTCACGTGCTCAGCGGTGTTCGGATCGGCCGAGACTGTGTGATCGGCCAGAATGTGATGATCGGACCGGACGTAACAATTGGGAATCGCTGCAAAGTTCAAAATAACGTCAGCCTCTATCCCGGCGTTACACTTGAAGACGGCGTTTTCTGCGGCCCCTCTTGTGTCTTTACCAATGTGATAAACCCGCGTGCCGAGATCGAACGCAAGGTCGAGTTCCGCCCAACCTTGGTGGGACGCGGCGCCACTCTCGGCGCAAATGCCACAATCCTGTGCGGTCATTCGCTCGGTGCGTATTGTTTCATCGGAGCGGGTGCCGTTGTTACCCATGACGTTCCTGATTTTGCGCTCATTGTCGGCAATCCAGGTCGGCGCATCGGCTGGATGAGCAAGGCGGGCGGCGTGCTCGGTAAGGACTTCGTCTGCCCTATCGATGGCACACGCTATCAGCTCGCTGCGTCCGGTAACATCGAAGCCGTCGCCCGAGAACTTCCATGACGCGTATTCCGCTTGTCGACCTTAAGAAACAATATGAATTCCTCAAACCGGAAATCCACGCGGCGATCGATGAGGTTTTTCGTACCGGCAGATATATCCAAGGCCCATCGGTAGATGCCTTTGAAATCGCCTTCTCGCAGAAGCTGGGTGCAGCGCACGGGATAGGATGCGCCAACGGAACGGCCGCCGTGTCGCTTGCCTTGGAAGCGCTTGGTGTCGGTCGCGGCGATGAAGTCATCACCGTATCGCACACCTTTATCGCAACGGCCGAAGCCATATGTCATGTCGGTGCCACGCCGGTCTTTGTCGATATCGATCCGGGCAATTACTGCATCGATCCTGAGTGCTTCGAAGCTGCCATCACACCCAGGACGCGCGCGGTGATCGTGGTGCACCTGTACGGTACGCCTTGCGACATGGATTCAATTCTGAAGATTGCCGGAAAGCACGGAATCAAAGTCATCGAGGACGCCGCGCAGGCACATCTGGCGACGTACCGTGGCCGTTGCGTTGGCACGCTTGGAGACTGCGGAACCTTCAGCTTCTTTCCGAGCAAGAATTTGGGAGCCTATGGTGATGCCGGCTTTGTAACTTGCGGTTCGGCAGACACCGCCGCCCTGCTCCGTAAACTGCGCGATCACGGACGCACCAGCAAATATGAGCACGATATTATCGGCTACAATCAGCGCATGGATGCGCTTCAGGCCGCGATGTTATCGGTAAAATTGCGGCATCTGGATACTTGGACGGATGCTCGGCGGCGGTTGGCGGCGCGTTACGATAGTCGATTGCGGCCGGCCGGCTTCAAAACCATCCAACCGACAAATGAAAGCGCGCCTGTCTACCACCTCTATGTGTTTGAAACTTCCAATCGAGAAGATGTCATCAATGCTTTAACTCAAGAGGGGATCGAGACAGGGATACACTATCCCCTTCCATTGCATCTCCAAGCGGCCTTCGCGGGCGCGACGATGCCCGGCGCGTTGCCAACGACCGAACGTGCGGCGCGGCGGGTTTTGAGCCTGCCGATTTTTCCCGAATTGGCTGATGAAGACGTTGATAGGATCTGTGAAATCGTCCTGCGGCATGCACGATGCTGAACACCGGTCATCTTGAACAAGGCTTTTGTGATTTGCCCGCCCAATGAGCAAGAAAATCTTGTTTGTCACGCATACCCTGGAAGGCTGCTATGGGGCGGCAACCAGCCTAAAGCTGCTCCTCGAACATTATCGCGGCGTCGAAGCCGATTTGCTGGTGCCGCGCTCATTTCAACACCCACGCGACTTGAACGCTTTTGCAGCGCCATTTCCCTCTATACGGCGCGTGTATGAATTATCTTTACCGGTCGATTTGGGATTGCTTGGCATTAAGCGCAGCGTGCCCGACAAAGTTCACGGCGTCGCTCACTGGCTCAATTGGCAGCGCGATCGCGCTCGGTTTCGCAATATTCTCGACAGCAACGCCTACGACGTCGTTCATTTCAATTCTCCAGTGCTGCACCAAATGGTACAACCCGGAATGCCAGCCGTGACGCATATGCGCGATATCATCATCGATCCAAATTCTCCGGTTATCGACAAGTTGGCAGGTGGCCTGGGCATAATTTTCATCGACGCCGCAACCCGGAAGCCGTTTGAGCACGCCCTGCGCCACACACACTCCACGACGCTTAACAACCCGATCCACATGAGCGATGTCGGTCGCTATGAGGGTGAATTCCGGCATCCCCGTCTCGGCGCGTATACGACCGTCTTCAGCATGATCGGCCGCGTCTCTGAGATAAAAGGGGCCGCACTTGCGATAAAGAGCTTCAGACAGGGCGCCGGCGAAGATACGCTGCTGTTGATCGTCGGAAATGGCCCAAAGGATTATGTCGCCTATTGCCGAGTGCTTGCCGGCCAAGATCCCAGAATCGTGTTTTGGGGTGAGGAAGATAATGTGAAGAAGATTTATGCATCCACGGATTACATCGTTCGCGGCGATCCTCAGCCCTGCATCGGGCGCACGGTTTACGAAGGTCTTTATTCCGGCTGCGGCGTGATTATGCCAGGCCTGGGGGCGCCGGAGTTTCTCTTTGAAGCGGAAAGGTTTCACGACTCCGTCAAATTCTATCGCGCGGGCGACCCTCTGTCGCTGGCAACTGTGTTCGCTTCTTGCATCGGGAAAAAAATCGCGCAGCGCAAATATTTGAGCAATGTTACCGAGTATGTGGGTGCCTTCGACAAATTCCTAGGCGAATGTCTTGCGCAGCGGTGCCCCACTGCCGGCTAAGGCCCCGTATGACCGGTTAATGGCTCAATTCTTCGCCGTCTACGCGATCGAACTAATGCTTTGCAGCGGGGATCAAGCGCCACAAAGTTAGTTACCGATTGCGCTGTGAACCGTGAGCGTTCTTTTAATCCCACGTTGCTGATCGCCGGACGTGACGCGCAGGATGCGTGGTAAGTCGTTTGGGGTCGTGTATCATATATGGTCGACATTAGTGACGACACGAAGCCGGTTCGGCGGCATGTCGAGGTAACTGGCGTTGTCCGCCGGCGCCGCTGGACGGACGAAGAGAAGGGGCGGATCGTTGCGGAGGCGGTGGCGCCGGGGGCGGTGATTGCGGAGGTGGCGCGGCAGCACGATCTGATGCCGCAGCATCTGTCGAACTGGATCAGAGCAGCCAAGGATGGGCATTTTGCGTTGCAGGCAGACGATGTGCCGGCATTTGTGCCGGTGGTGTCGGTCGAGCCGGAGCGCAGGCGCAGACCGGCAGGGCGGGAACGGACTGCATCCATCGAGATCACGATCGGCTCTGTGAGGGTGAAGGTGCCGGGCGGTGTTGACGCGCGCGCCATCGAGGCAGTGCTGCGGGCGGTCAAGCGGGTGTCGGCATGAGCGGCGGAATGTTGATTCCGCCGGGGCCGGTCCGGGTGGTGATGGCGACGAAGCCTGTGGACTTCCGCAAAGGGATACTCGGCCTTGCGGCGCTGGCGAAGGAACAGCTGCGGATTGATCCCTTCTCGGGTGTGATCGTCTGCTTCCGTTCTCGCCGTGCTGACAGAGTGAAACTGATTTTTTGGGACGGCACAGGTCTCTGCCTTTTTGCCAAGCGGTTGGAGGGCAAGTTCGTGTGGCCCCGCATCGAAGACGGCGTGATGCGTCTGTCGGCGGCGCAGCTTTCTGCGCTGATTGAAGGTCTCGATTGGATGCGCGTACATGTTCGCCGCGTTCCGGCGCCGGAAGCTGTGCAGTGACCTGCGGTGAAGTGAATCGGATGCAAGAAAGCGCGCTACAATCGGCGTATTTTGTGCTTCCCTTCGGGCATGGCATCGCTTGCCAATTCACTTCCTGACGATATTGACGCGCTGCGTGCGTTTGCGCTGGCGGCGGTTGCGGAACGCGATGCCGTGGTCGCCGAGCGCGACAAGCTGGTGGAAATCAACGACCGTCTGCGCCGCCTGTTGCGCAAGGCGCAGGGGTTCGAGGCCAAGAGCGAGCGGCTGGCGAAATTGCCGCCCGATCAGCTGCAGTTGGCGCTGGAGGACATCGAGCAGGCGATTGCCAGGAATGAGGCCATCGAAGAGAAGAAGGCTCCCACCAGTGACCATCGCCGGAAGATCAATCGCGGGGCGCTGCCGGCCCATCTGCCGCACATCCATGAGACGGCCCTGCCCGACAACACGAACTGTCCGTGCTGCGGCAAGCCGATGCATGTCATCGGTGAAGAGACCTCGGAGCGGCTCGACGTTGTCCCGGCACTGTACCGGGTGATCGTCACGCACCGGCCGAAACTGGCCTGCCGTGCCTGCGAAACTATTGTTGAGGCTCCGGCGCCCGAGCACTTGATCAAATCCGGCATTCCGACCGAGAGTCTGGTCGTGTCCGTGCTGGTGGCCAAATACGGCTGGCACTTGCCGCTCTACCGCCAAGCCAAAATGCTGTTGTCCCAGGGTATCGAGCTTGATCGCTCGACGCTGGCGTTCTGGGTGGGGTACGCAGCGACGGAGCTTGAGCCGCTTTACGAGCGGCTGAAACAGAACCTTCTGACATCGGCCAAGCTGGCGGTCGACGAAACGCCGGTACCGGTGCTCGATCCCGGCCGCGGCAAAACCAAACAAGGCTGGTTCTGGGTCATGGCCCGCGACGACAGACCATGGAACGGACCCGATCCACCCGCTGTCTTCTATAGCTACGCACCCGGCCGCGGCGGCCAATACCTCAAAGATCTGCTCGAAAACTACCGCGGCATCGTGCAATGCGACGGTTATGCGCCGTACAAGAACTTGCCGGCCGACCGGTGAGCTGGTCCTGGTTGGTTGGACAGTCTGACAGCCCGGTTAAGGTGTATTCCAGTTGTCGATCATGCTGCCAAAATCCGTTCCATTGCGAAAGCCTTTTGCTGCTGCTGCGCCTGTGGAGATGTGGGCAAGGCGCCAGCCTTGTCCAAGCGTAGCGTCATATCCACAGGCCGGTTCGCGGCGTAAAACTCCGCCGGTGTCGCGCCGTTCAACGAAGAGTGTGGGCGCGCGGCATTATAAAAATCGATCCATTCGGCAATGACGCGCTCGGCCTCGAAGCCGTCGGTCAGTTCGTGCAAATAGACCGCCTCGTATTTCAGCGACCGCCACAGCCGTTCGATGAAGATGTTGTCCATGCAGCGGCCGCGCCCATCCATCGAGATGGCGATTTTGGCATCGCTCAGCACGCCGGTGAAGTCGATACTGGTGAACTGGCTGCCCTGGTCGGTGTTGAAGATGTCCGGCTTGCCGTATCGTTCCAGCGCCTCCTGCAAGGCCTCGACGCAGAACCCGGCGTCCATGGTGTTCGACAATCGCCAAGTCAGCACATGACGGCTCGCCCAATCCATGATCGCCACCAGGTACAAGAAGCCGCGCCGCACCGGGATGTAGCTGATATCGGCGCACCAGACTTGATCGGGACGCGTCACCGCCACGTTGCGCAGCAGATAGGGATAGACGCGGTGTTCGGGATGCGGCGTGCTGGTCTTGGGTGCCCGGTAGATCGCTTCAAGCCCCATGCGCCGCATCAACCGGCGAACCCGATGACGGCCAACGGCGATGCCTTCGCGGCGCAACTGCCGCACCATCTGCCGGCTGCCGTAGAACGGATAACGCAGAAACAACTCGTCGATCCGGCGCATCAGTGCCAGATTCTCCGCGCTCTCCCCGCGCGGCGTGTAGTAAAATGACGACCGGCTGATCGACACCAGTTCGCATTGCCGGCTCAAGCTCAGATCGCAGCGGGAGGGCGTGATCATCGCCTTGCGGTCCTCCCGGCTCATCGCTTGAGCCCCTTGGACAAAAAATCGCGTTCCACCGTCAGTTGGCCGATCTTGGCATGAAGGTCGCGGATTTCCGTCTCGTGGTCCTGCCGCTCCTGGTCTGGCCCGTTCGAAAACACCTCCGAAAGACCATCCAGCGCCTGTCGCTTCCATGCGCTCACCTGGTTGGGATGCACCTGCTGCTTGGCCGCAATCTCCTGCACCGTCTTGTCGCCACGCAGCGCCTCCAGCGCCACGCGGGCCTTGAACTCAGCCGAAAAACGCCTTCTCGTTCTCATTCCGTATTCCTCTCGTCTCCGAGGAATACACCTTAACACCCTGTCCGATTTTCCAGGACCAGCTCACGGATCATGATCGCCTTTTGCTGGAGCCACCTTAGGAGGGACTTCTTCGAAATCGCCGAGCGCGGCGATGCGCCGGTTGCCACCGAAGCCGTTGCGTGGATTGCCCAGCTTTATGGGATCGAGGCAAGGATCAGAGGCCGCTGCGCCGATGAACGCCGCGTCGTCCGGCAAGCGGAAACCGCCCCGCTTGTCGCAGAGTTCAGGACTTGGCTTGAGCAACAGCACACACGTCTGCCGGGCCAATCGGACACGGCAAAGATCATCCGCTATGCCTTCCATCATTGGGACGGGCTCGTCCGCTTCCTCGACGACGGGCGCATCGAGATGGACACCAACATCGTCGAGCGGAGCATGCGGCCCCAATCTTTGACGAAAAAGAATGCGCTCTTCGCGGGCAACGACGACGGGGGCCGTAGTTGGGCGATCCTGGCTTCGCTGATTGAGTGCTGCAAGTTGGGCGGCATCGATCCTCAAGCCTACCTTGCCGATGTTCTCGCCCGGCTCGTCAATCTGTGGCCCAACGCCCGTCTTGACGAGCTTCTGCCATGGACCTGGGCCGAAAACCTCCGCCCGCAACAACGCGCCGCGTGAATCAACGCAGATCAATCTTCCTGCCAAAGTCAACATCGCCGTCAAAGGGTGCCGGCAAATCGCTCACTGTGAACCTCAAAGTAGTCCCTACGCTAATCTAGATTTTTGTCGGCGGATTTTCTCAAGGAAGTTGAATATACATTTTCGAAACATATCGTCGCAGAGAAATGCGAGGCACAACGGAAAAGTTAGGCAAAACAATATGACAGCATAAAATAAACTGCTGCGCATCTTTCGGATTCGATTGATAGTGTTTTGGGTATTGGGTGGTAGGGATGACGGGTTGATGCGAATGATATCGCTGTTCGTCGCGGTAAGTCTAACCGCAACGAACCCCGGCAGGCGACGCACTGCCATATTAACCCAACCCCTTGGCGTCATAATTACCTTAACCAAGCCGGTCTCGTAGCCGACCATGCTAAGGGAACTGTCTTGGCCAAGCGCATTGACTGCTTTCCTGGATGTCAATTCCGGATTGGTGTCAACAAACATCACCCCTATGAGCGCCCAAATACTCAAAAGGACAAGCGTTGGTCGTGCCACTTTAGCAGTCCGCGTGTGTGTGGGATCATTCAGAAGCAGAACTGTGCTCAGAAGACAGATCGGTAACAGGTCGAATAAATAGCGATACCCAAAGGACTCACCGGTTGTCTTAAAAATCAACACGATTGAAAGAGGTACGGACACATAAATTGCGCAGGCAATAAATGTAACGACGGTCACCAATTTTTTTTGTTTCCAGTTCCTGGCCAATATCAGCATGAAAGCGAGCCCACCGGCCGGTAGGATAGGCGACGAATAGATCAAGCCAAATTCAGACGAGGTGAGAAGCGGCCAAAGAAGAGGAAGGCTTCGCAAGGCTTCCCGCGCACTCCCCAAAACCCCTCCGCGTGGAATTGGAAAGAACTGCTTATAGCCGTATGTGTCGCCGATCCCGGGTACGGCGACGCCATAAAGCGCCAAATTGAAGCTGATCCAAATCAAACAGGCACAACTTGTTGCGATCGCTAGGATCAAACCGTCGAAATGAGCCGTCAATGTTGGCCGTTCGCCTCGGCCACACAAGTACAGCAATCCCCAAACTATGATTGGCAGCAGCAAAACATTCACATCCGCCTCGCGCACAAGCATGGTAAGGAGCAGCCCAATCGCCATGCAGACTTCCGGGATTGCGCGGTTGATTGTCCCTCGCGTAGCGATTCGTGTCGCCCCCCAAAACACCAATGCAACAGCTGCAAATTCGAAGGCATGCCCCATGGTAGGACGCAATAGCACGTAATAGGGCAACCCGATTCCCGACACCAACAAGAGAAGCATCCATCGGCCTGTCTTCGCACCGATCGCCTCTAGTGCGTTGATATACAGCCAGGCCCCCAACAAAAACCAACTTGCTGCAGCAACCATAAATCCGAAAAGGGACCAAGACCCGGGATAATTCCTGTGATCTCGAACAATTGGATTATCAGCGATATGATCGAATATAGAAAAAAAAGCGACAAATGGCGCCGCCATTAACCCGGGCCCGATGGGATGAGCGGGCACATGTCCCGATGGTGCCAATAAGTGTCCGGAGCCCGGGCCGAAGACCGGTTCGTTCTCATAACGCAGATGGAAATCGAGAGCTATTGCAAAAGCATGGGAGATGTATGACGTATCGTCACCAGCTGAAACAACATCCAGAAGCGAAGTAGGTCTGATTGAGAAAGCTACAACACAGAATACAGCTGCAAGCACGAGTAGTCGCGGCCAGGTCAAAACATTCCAGGACCGGGTCCTCCCAAAAACTTCTTGCAGAATACTATTAGCCCTCTGCCAAATGACAATCATGTTCACCCAGACTGAAAATTTAAGGCCGGCTTATATTCACTACAAACTTTAATTTGCCTTTGCAGCAAACAGAAGCAGATTAGTTGGGTATCCGATCAGCGATACTGTCGATATTTGAATATTGGAAAGCGACGCGGCACGTGCAATCGCCAAAAGCGTATTGTGCGAAAGCAGATTGAGATTTTCTTCCAGTGCAAAGAACTCTCTGCCTGTTTGCTTCAGTATACGACGAAACTGCTTTGGCGGAAGCCAATGCAGTAACGGCAAAAGTGTATGGAATTCGATCGGAAACCACCGATTTGGCGTGGTAACGAATATGCCTTTGCGTGCGACGCGCCATAATTCCTTGATAAAGCATATTTGCCGTTCGCGATTCCCTACATGTTCAAGCACAGCGCTGGAGTGCGCAAAGCAAAACGAATTGTCATCAAACGGTAAATTACATCCGTCCGCGGATATAAATGTCACGCCGGGATATTCCGCTTCAATAAATCTGGCATCATCTAAACCGACCGCTGTAATACGCGATTTATGTGGATACCAAGCTTCAAAGTAGTTTGAGTGGCTATATTCGCGGTCACTCGTGACCCCAACATCTGCAATAGTGTCCGCCTCGGTGGGAGCCGCCATAAAGACAAAACGCGAGTACATTTTCTGGCGCTGATGATGGGCGAATTTCACGGCCAATGAGCTTGCGGCCGCAATATTGTATTGGCGATTTATTTTCATCGCAGACCGCCGAGCATCTTAGCTTTTGATTTGGGTGCTCGCGGACCCTTCCAACAGGGAACGGGCATGACTTGAAGTGCGGATTCCAAGCACACTGAGAAAGAACGAACCAAATGCGATTTGCGCACCGATCAATATTATCGTGCCCGCCGGAATGACGAGACGCATCGTGTCGTCTGCCCTCAAGGGGCCAAACTGCAAAAACCTCCAATTGTTCAATGCGTAAGCGCTGAGCGCCACGCCAACAAATATGAGAATGGCGCTGACAATCAGACAAATTTCCAATGTCGAAATGGCTGCAATTTTCCGGAATAATCTATCCGGAGGAACAATGCCCTCGCGCATAATGTACATACGGGCAAACAACCAAAACAGGGTGGACTGAAATCCGATCATCATCGAAATCGCGGAGTAGAAAAGCGTATGAATTCCGAAAGTCACTTTGCCGATCGCGAGAGGTTCCAGGGCAAGAATTATTGTGCCCAGCAACCCAATCGTGAACATCACGACACCGGGAAACAAAAATAGCCAGCGCGGACTAAAAAGCAGTAGGAATCGTAAGTAGCGCCAACCGTCCCGCCAAGTCCGCAAATGCGGATGACGACCCCGGCCATCGGGCCAAAGCATTGTAGGCACTTCCACGATTTTTAGCTTTCTGATCGTGGCTTTCACAACCATTTCTGTCGAAAATTCCATTCCTGGGGTTTGCAGGTCCAAGGCGATTATGGCCTCGCGAGAAAAGCCGCGTAGACCGCACTGAAAATCACCGCAACGGCTGCCAAAGAAAATGCGACCCAGCAACGAAAGAACAGGATTTCCGAGATAGCGGTGCAGTGGCGGCATCGCACCAGGTTTAATTCCGCCTTTGTAACGGTTCCCCATCACAAGGGCATAACCCTCGCGCAGCTTTTCGACAAAAGGGGAAAGTGCGCTGAAGTCATAGGAATCATCGCAATCGCCCATGATGACGTATTTGCCGCGCGCCGCGACAATGCCGCCCAGAAGAGCATTGCCATAGCCTCGCTCCAAAACGTTCACGACTCGTGCGCCGCCACTTGTCGCAATCGCTTGAGATCCGTCCGTACTGCCGTTGTCGGCGACGATGACTTCGCCGAATATGCCGGCACGCTCCAGAAATTGCTGTGCTTTACGAACGCAAATGCCGACCGTTTTTGCCTCATTAAGACAAGGCATCAATACCGTCAGTTCGCACTCACTCATCTTGGCTCCAACCGACGACCGATCCAAATCTCAGCGTCTCCCTTGCCTTTAAAATAAAGGTCCTGCTCTTGGAGGCAGGTATGCCGAGATTTCCGAAACGTTATAGCCCTACCTATGCTAGCGCTAAGGCGAGTTCATTCATCCACGTCCACGCGGTGCCTGAACCAACCGATGGCCGTTCGGAACAGCGCGGGATTATGGTGCTCTATCGCACCGCCCTCGTCCAATAACATAAGCTGCGGCAGGGGCCAAACAAGCCATCGGTGGGCTTCCACAAGTTGAAGGCCGGGCCAGGCGATGCTCGTTCTCCGCCCACGTTGTCCGGCACCATCCGCGATCTAGCTTGGCGGTAACGCTGGAGACAAGGAAATGACTCACTTTCTAAGCCGTTGATATTATTGATAAGGGCCAGACTGCTTGTCAGCGCGTCTTCCGAGATACGAGAGGTGGTATGGCAGCAAAGTCTCGAATATCTTCCATATCTCCAGAGGTCGATGCGGTGATTCGACTCGAAAGAATGGAGTTGGGCACCCACATCCCGTAACGTCCCGCTCTAAGGAAACGCAGAATAAGCGCAATACCGACTTAGCGGCTCATATGAAGCAGTGATGCTTGTTTAACAGCTGGCAATCTCAATCGAGCTCAAATGCCTTGAGATATTCGTCATTGGAAACCGCTTTTTGCTCGTCTTTCCGAAGAATGCAATTGCCAACCACGAGCAGTTCCATAGCGGTTCCCATAAAACAGCGAAATGCATCTTCCGGTGTGCAAACGATCGGCTCACCTCTTATGTTGAAGCTGGTGTTGACCAGGACAGAGCAGCCGGTGCGGCTTTTGAAGGCCTCAAGCAGCGCATGATATCGGGGGTTGGTTTCTTTGTGCACCGTTTGAATTCGCGCCGAATAGTCCACATGTGTGACGGCGGGAATGTCTGAACGCGGAACGTTGAGTTTGTCGATGCCGAAGAGTTTTTCTTCAACGTTCGTCATTTTGCGACGACGATTCTCGCGCACGTCGGCTACAAACGTCATGTAGGGGCTTTCGCAATCCAGTTCGAAGTAATCGGAAAGATCTTCAGCCAAGACCGATGGTGCGAAAGGACGAAAGCTCTCGCGGTACTTTATCTTGAGATTCAACTGGCGCTGCATTTCCGGCTTGCGTGGATCGCCCAGGATGGAACGGTTGCCAAGCGCACGCGGGCCAAACTCCATACGGCCTTGAAACCATCCCACGGCGTGTCCCGCATCCAATGCATCGACTGTTTTTTGCAGAAGATCGTCGTCGGCAAAGACATGAAACTTCGCGCCGACAGCAGCCAGCTTTTTCTCGATTTCGCTCTGCGGATAATAAGGGCCGAGAAACCCGCCTTTCATCCCGTCCTGGAGGCTTGTTCTGTTGCGGGACGCGCCCAAATGTTGGTGATAGACAGCGAGTGCCGCGCCGGCCGAACTACCCGCGTCGCCGGCGGCAGGCTGAATCCAGATACGTTTGAATTTTCCATCCCGCAGAATTTTCCCATTTGCGACGCAATTCAGCGCCACGCCTCCGGCAAGGCACAAACTTTCAACGGCATATTTGCCAGCAAGTTCTCGCGTTATACGCAGCAGAATTTCTTCCGTTACCGCCTGAACGGAGGCTGCAAGATCCATGTCACGCTGTGTTAAAGGGCTTTCGGCACGTCGAGGCGGACCGCCAAACAGCCGCTCGAACTTCTTGTTCGTCATCGTCAATCCGGTGGCATAATTGAAATAGCTTTGATCCATCCAAAAACTGCCATCATCGGCGACTTTGACAACATGTTTCAGAATAAGATCGGCGTATTTCGGCTCACCATAAGGGGCAAGGCCCATCACTTTGTATTCGCCCGAATTGACTCGGAAGCCCGTGTAGTAGGTAAAAGCGGAATACAACAAACCAAGAGAGTGCGGCCATTTGATTTCGCGCACGGTTTCAATGGCGTTGCCTTTGCCGATGGACACAGAAGCAGTGGTCCATTCGCCTACGCCATCCAGCGTCAAAATCACCGCTTCGTCGAATGGCGAAGGGTAGAATGCTGCCGCGGCATGGCTCTGGTGATGATCGGCAAAGAGCAATTTGTTGTCGAGATCGACTTGAGGCGCGAACGAAGCCAACGCCTTCAGCAAAAGAGACTTTTGAAACAACTTCTCTTTGATCCACAGCGGCATTGCCCGGCGGAAGGAAGCAAATCCCTTCGGGGAATTTGCAAGGTACGTCTCCAGCAGCCGCTCGAATTTGAGGAATGGCTTCTCGAAAAAAGCGATATGGTCGATATTTTCCAACCTAACGCCGGCTTCGGCCAGGCAGTAGGTAATGGCGTTTTGGGGGAAACGCGCATCGAATTTTTTTCGCGTGAAACGCTCTTCCTGCGCAGCGGCAATTATCTCTCCGTCCTCGACAACCGCCGCAGCGCTGTCATGGTAAAATGCGGAGATTCCCAGAATTCGCATGCCCAAATTTCGTCGCTCTAGAAAATTGTATAGATGAACGGTGCGACGGCTGAACCTTGGGCAAGAATAAGAAGACCGCCGATCAACAGAAACGTGATGATGATGGGCAGCAGCCACATTTTCTTACGCGCCATGAGATAGGCAAAGAATTCTTTGGCGAAGGTTCTCATTGTGCTGCATCTCTTCCGTACATTTTGAGCTAAAATTGGTTTCTCATGGACGGCGCCACACCATCCCCAGATCGGCTGCGTTCTCGCTCAATCCAATAGCTCTTGGGACTAGGCGCAATCTTCGCCCGCAATGGGTCATAACGCAACCGCATGATCAAACCGACGGGGACGATGATTAGAAGAAACAGGACCGCCATCACAAGGGGACGTATAATCTTCTGCAATTGTAACCCGAGGCCGAACCAAACAATGTTAAGGGGCCGCAGAAGATACGGAGCAAAAACGCTCACACATAAAAATAGAAGCGCAAGCGATAAACCGACGGGCAATATCACCGCGTTCCGATGATAGATGACTGCAAATACTACACTCGCCGATGCAAAGACCAGCCCAGTCGAACGGTCGGAGGGACGCTCGACCCGTTCTTCGAAGTGTTCGTGAAAATTGGCCGCCATATCGTAGCCAAGATAACACTTAAAGGCTTCTAAACGATAGGGCATTTTGGCTGCGAACGGGGCGGTGGCAAAGACCGACCTTGGCAGCTTGGAATTGGGTCTCATCCCAGATATTTGCGGCAGAGTAATACAACTGGACAAACGCGTGAGCGAGCCTGTAAATGCTTTTGCATGGGCGCCCTTTTCCAAAGCATCATAGGCAGTAAGCGTGTTCGAAAGCTCGCGGGGCACATAGGATATATTATTTTTGTCGTAGCTTTCGTAGAGATCGCGCTGCAGCTTTTCTATTACGTCATGGTCGGCGATTTCCTGTTCCATCGGGGCTCGCCGCCCCTCTACCAGAGCGAGACCTTCGCCGGCTATATGAACCGCCCAGGGCTTTCCTACGACCATCACACAAACGAATTCCAAGCCCATTACTATATCAACCAAGCGGGCTTTCGGGTACCGGCGCCGGGCTTGGAATACACAATCAAGAAACCCGCAGACACTTACCGGATACTTCTCCTGGGGCCCTCTTTTGCGTACGGGTGGGGTGTCGACTACGAGAAGAGTTTTGCCGCGCTGCTCCCACCCCTCCTGAAACAACGCGGCTTTGCTGAAGGTCGCAAGATCGAACTCATCAATGCCGGAATACCTGCGATGCAGCCGGCATCACAGCTAAACTGGTACGAACATATAGGCAGAAATTATCGGCCCGATCTCGTCATTCAGTTCATTTACGGTTCGATGGCGGTTAAGAGCGAGCAGCATTGGAATTATGCGGCGGATGCCAACGGCTATTTGATTGAGAATGATTTGTCGGCAGGTCAACGCTGGCGCGACGGCGTGAAACAGTTCGCAACTGTTTTCTACGGTTGGATGGTTTGGAATGATCTCGAATCTTGGCTGGATTCGAAATCCAGCGCGCACAACAATGCTGTACAAGGAGCAGGTCGTGAATTGGTGCAGCAGGCCGACTTCAATATTGAAAAGCCGGAGGTACGGGACGCAACGGCATTTTATGAACACCTCGCAAAAGCCGTGCAAGAGTCTGGCGCTCGGCTACAGATCGTGTATTTCCCATTGAGCTATGTCATTTATCCTGAGGACGAGAATCGCTGGCGTCATTTGGGCGTCAGGAATGTCGCCGCCGAGAGCGCATTTGATGCCGCCTTCGTCGACTACTTGAACGCGCAGCACATTCCGGCAGCCGACATCACCCAGGATCTTCGCGATGCCGCAACTGGGCGAAAGCGGCTCTACAACTGGCTCGACATCCATTGGACCCCGGAGGGGAATGCCGCGGCCGCAAATGCTGTCGCCGGCGTTCTGAGCCGCGCTGGATCCAGATGATGTTGAAGTGTGCTATTTCCCGTCGGCAATGAAGTCTAAATTCGAGTGACCGTACTCCTTACGGAGCGATCATTTTTTCGCGCCACCAGGATGAATTCTGAGCTGAGGCCGACGGGAATTGAGCGCGCGCAGCGCTCGATCAGGGGCGCCGCCCAATGATAGAACGCGGAGTTGATCGGACCGCTCCACGTGGTCTCGAATAAATGGTGAAATCGGTACGGAACAAGCTCAACAAGATCAAAACCAGCCGATGTAAACGTGTCCCGCCAACGATCTAGCCGCCACTCAGACATTTCGTGCCAGACACTGCGGTAGTGTTGACCGTGCGTCTTGGGCGTCAAATAATATTGAAGCCTATTGAGGGGTGACGTTCGAAAATGGCCGTAAGCGGCGGCGAGCGCCTCGTCCCTGCCGAGACCGGCGCTCTGCGCCAACTCATCGAGCACGACGGCATTGTAGAGTGGGCTATAGACGTAGTGAAACAGCCGTGTGTTCCAACCGGAAATGGAAGGGACTTGCGGGGCCGCTTGCGCGTTTCTTGGCAATAGCGACTTGATCTGATCGGAGATCTTCGGGCGCTTCGTGATACCCAATTCTTTGACAAACGCTCCCGCCATCGTGACCGGCAGTCTCAAAATGTAATCGCGAATAAATCGGAACCAGCAAAGCGCCGGCGTGCCCGTGATACAGATCACGATGCCGTTTGGCTTCAACAACCGATTCGTTTCGCGATTGAATGCGGCAATATCGGGAACATGTTCGATCACCGAGTTGTGGAAGATGAGGTCGAACGATTGGTCGGGAAACGGAATAATCCGGCCGTCATGGGTTGCAAATTGAACCTCGCTCTTGGCCAGTTCTCGAAATACGGCGGCGCGGCCGCTTGCGATGTCATTGTCAACGACGGCGAAGCTTCCGGGGATTTCCAGTTCCGTCGCGGAGACGCGACCGTAATTCGTCAGGAGAGCCGAATGAAAGCCCAGGCCGCATCCGATCTCCAGGATCGTCTCCGGTTTGTAGCGCTCGACGATCGGCGCGACAAAATTGAATATCGTGAGCTTCTGCAGCAGGTGGGCGCGCTTGACAACAGCAGGGTGGTTCGTTGCAAATTCTAGAAAGTTATTGAAATCCGCATCCGAGATATTGCGAAGTCGCTTTTGCATCCGTCGAAAGCCTCAACACCGGTGGACTTTGGCCTGCGTCCCCACTTTCATCGAACTGGAGCAGAGCCCGACGTCTTTCAAACCTGCTCCAACCTTGGCCGCATAGGCAAAGTATTTTCGCTCTTTTGGGCTTGCAGCTTCTCCGTAGCACCACGGCCCCGCGAATTGTCGTCGGCACTATATTGACGGTTGCACTGTATGGACAGCCCCCTGCGCGAACACTCGCGTCCCCGAAGCGTTTCGTCGAAGCTTGCAATCCAATTTGCGTTCGGACGTGAGGGACACACGCGCACAATTGTGCTCCCCACAGTGTGCCCCAGGTACGGCACATCAATCGCGGACTCTGTGTGGCGGAGCGGCCGCACCTCATGAGACTTTGCGTAGAGCGGCCTCGCGGACAACACAAGTTTTCTGGGGGGGCGTACCTGATAAAAATCTGACACCTCGTGTCCTGCCGCGTACCCATGCGGAAATTTGCTACGAGAATTCAATGCTTAAGGCGGTCCCGGTTGCCAAATGTGCGGCTTCCAGCAGGGATTTAACCTTGTGCCGTCTTGTCCCACGGCGTCCCATTGCAAAGCAATTGCTCGATCGCGCGGGCGGCGTAGAATTGTCCCCTTGGTTGGGCGATGCCGGGGGGCATTCGAAATGAACTGGACAAAAAAAGAGCTCGCGATTGTTTTTTTGTTGTCACTCTTTCTTCCCTTGATTGCGTTGATCGGCCTTGAACTCGCCTCCGCAGTCTTGCGCCCCGCCCCAGACCAGAGGGATAGATTGTTGGGCTGGAAATTAAAAGAGAACTATCATCGCGAGTTTACCCAAAAGACTTTAGGAGGAAAAACATACTTGGTGTCATTTAGGACAAACAAGATTGGCTTAAGGTATTTTGGAGAAAATGATAAGGCTCCCATAAAGATCCTCGTGCTTGGAGACTCCTACACCATGGATCCTTACGCATCCGACGATCGGATGTGGTATGCAAAAATGACCGAGCGGATCGCGGAGCGCACGCATCGGCCGTTACGTGATTTCTACGTGTTGGCGGGCGGCACCGGTGGTTGGGGAACTTATCAAGAATTGCTTTTGTCGGAGCGTCTCACTCATACCATCAAGCCAAACTTGTTCGTATTGCAGTTTTGCTCGAACGACTTCCAAAACAACTCCTACGAATGGGAAACCAAGACGATTGTGAGGGGCCAGTACATGAGAAGGCCATATGCGAGTTTGGACGCGCACGGCCCCAAATATGTGCCGGGAATTATTGCGGCAATCTATCGCTCGTTCATCGGTGAATCGCGGCTCTTCAATAGAATTGACGGTGTCATAGGGGGAATGCAATTCAGGTCATATGGAGGTTATGCCAGACCGCTTCCAGATGCACTGGAGAAAAAATATGAACGTGATTCTATCCCACTGACAAAAATGCTGCTTACCAAACTCAGAGAAAACTACCGTGATATCCCTGCGCTAATGGTGAATTGCGATGGCAACGAAATCGGACCCAATAAGGTTTGGAAGACGATCGCTCAGGACGCGGGTTTCATTCCACTAAGTGGTCCATCTGATTTCATACGTTCATTGAAACCCAACGAACAAAAGGACTATCTCCTCGCCGATGGATCACACCTCTCCGATGAGGGCAACCAGTTATACGGCGCCATAGCAGGCGATGAGATAGCGTCTTTACGTTTGACGCTACTGAATAATCGATAACCCGACGCGGTCGAACAATTCACTGGCGCGGCCCGTTCCCGGCGCAAGGTAAAGAGGCCAGTCTTCTGGCTGCTCGGCGCGCATCCTGAGCTACAAGATGGACGCCGTCTATCGTGCGCCAGTTTCCACCGTCGTCCACCGAGATCCAGCAATAGGTTGAATCCGGAAAAGTACTCATTGTGGCGCGCCGAATAATTTGCGCACGCGGGGTCTGCACAAGTTCTCGGTCAACCGGCATTTCGAAAAACTCAACCTTGACCGCTTTGCGCCTCAGAAAGTCGGCAATCTCCTTTACCCGCCGAAGATTTCCCGCCAACCATGCGTCCGGTGGAAGAGCATGAGCCTTACGTTGTCCCGCAAGTAGCATTGCAAAGCCTGCGGCGGCTCCTTCGAAATTCGGTCCAATAAGGGGACGCTGACTCCATACGAGCAAATTTGCGGGTCGATATGCCGTTCGCGAGAGCCAAAGCACCTTTCGGATGTCTCGCCTGGTCCAATCGACGGCATTTGCGACGTCGTCTGCACTCGCTTGCGAATCGAGCGTGTTGATCTCTATCAGGATCCGTTTCGGCAACGGCGTGGTACGAACGATAACCTCCAGGCCGGTTAGAGCATTCCCGCCAGACTGGCTAAGCACCTGCCATTCTCTTGGCCATGCATCGGACGGAACACGGGCGGTCAAGGAACTTCCCAAGACAACGCCGGTCGCGCTCTGTGCGTTGTCGACGTAGTTCTCCAGCCGAATGGAGTTCGTTGCAAATTGGTCCTGTCCGCTATCCACCTGCGGCGCAGTCATCCGAAGCGCGGCTTCGTAGGTGCCGAGGATTATAATCGCGAAAACGGCGGCGCCTCGTAAGCTTGATTTCATCGATGGGGCTCAGAACTGAAAATAGATGAAGGTCTGGGGCGGTCCTGGGTTTAGCACGATTGCGGCGCTTAGAAGCCCAAAGCCGAGCGATCTGGCTGTCCCACCGAGCCCCGTCACTCTACCCGACGCAAGCTTGCGCCTTTTTAGAACATAATGCAGATGATAAAGGGCCACCGGGCTCGCATATATCAAAATCATGATAGCGTTGGTCTTGGTGATCGTTGCGTCTCCATTGCGGCCGAGAGCCCCAAAAAAGGCAAGAACGTCGTGGAAGTTTGGCAGTTTGAAGAGCAGCCAGCCTAGACTAACGACGAAAAAAACGAGCGCCCCACGCAGAACCCGCGCCACAACATGCTGATTGCTATAAAAACGTGTGTGAGAGCAGGCCCGCTCCAATACCAAAGCGCAGCCATGCCAACACCCCCACACCGCGTAGCTGATCGCAGCGCCGTGCCATAAACCACCCAGCGTCATGACTGTCATTAGATTGAAGTAGGTCCTGCCTCGGCCCTTGCGATTGCCGCCAAGCGGAAAGTAAAGATATTCGCGCAGCCATGCCGACAAAGACATATGCCAACGCGTCCAAAATTCGGCAAAAGTTTCCGAGATGTAAGGGAAAAGAAAGTTCGTAGGCAGATTATATCCGAAGAGCTTTCCCAAACCGATCGCAATAAGCGAATATCCGGCGAAATCTGCGAAGATTTGCGCCGAATACCCCAGCAATACGAGCAGCAAATTCCAGCTGGAGAGCCCTAGGAAGTAGGGGTAGGCGAGCCAACTGGTCTGCTGGCTCAAATTGTCAGCAACGACCACTTTTAGAAAATATCCAATGATGAGGGCCTCTATCGCACCGTCCCAGTCGATAGCGCCAAATCGTTTTGGCCCGATCTGTGGATAGAAATCACGCGCCTTCATTATCGGTCCCGCAATCAGCTGCGGAAAGAACGAAATGTAGAGCAATGTGTTTCGCATATGGCTCGGAAAATCACGTGCGCTGCCGACCACGGCCCGCGTTGGTTCCCGTCGGAATGTATCGATGAGCAGGCTCACGCCATGAAAAGTGTAGAATGAGATTCCGATAGGCAGCGGCAGCAGGAACAGCGCGCGAATGGGGTCGTTCTGCGCCGTCAGCGACGAGAATAGCGAAGCAAAGAGATGATTGTATTTAAAGAAGGCCAATACGAGGAGGTTGGATACCACACCGGCTATAGCCCAAAGGCGCGGCCGTTGCGAGACAACGATGCGATGGCTGCACACAATATCGACAGCAGCAATCGCGAGAAGGAGCAGGACCAGAGAGAGCTGGTTAAGCGCATAAAAAAATAAGCTCGCCGCGACCAACCAGGGAAGCTGCCATTTCCCCGTCACCGGCAGGTAGTAGATCAGAAAAACAAGGATCAGGAAGGGAAAGAACGCAACGGATGTGAAAAGCATCAAGCGGCCCCGACCTGTGGTCTCATTGAAAGTTAATCGAACAATCCTTTTGGCGCCAGGGAACGGCAGGTCCGAGTCCCGCGATATCATGAGATAGCGGTTCCGTTGCTGCTTGGCAGGCGCTGCGCCTTGTCGACCTAAATGCTGTAACGGCTAGCCGCAAACAGCGCTTGGTTGGCGCGAATCCACATCACAGTACGCGATAAACCTTCGCGGAACGGAATCTTCGGCGTCCAGCCGGTCAGGCTCCGGATGCGGGAATTATCTGCCAGCAGGCGGTTGACCTCGCTCTTATCAGGCCGCATGCGATCTTCCTGTGTCACGATCGGCACATTATGACCGGTAATCTCCATCAGCATGCGGGCAGTCTGTTCGATCGACCATTCCTCCCCGGAGCCGATATTGACGATCCGCCCCGCGATATCCTTGGTCAGCGCTAGTGCAATCATGCCCTCGGCGGTATCCGTGACAAAACTGAAGTCTCGCGTTGGCGTCAATGCCCCCAGCTCAAGTTCCTTGACGCCGCTCAAAAGTTGGCTGGCGATCGTGGGGATAACCGCGCGTGCCGTCTGGCGCGGGCCGAATGTATTGAATGGCCGAGCAGTCACGACCGGAAGTCCGAATGACCTATAGAAGCTTTCGGCCATCTTATCGGCACCTATCTTGCTGGCAGAGTATGGCGACTGGCCCACTAAGGGATGATCTTCGTCGATCGGAACGCGTTGGGCAGTGCCATAAGTTTCGGAGGTCGAGACATGCACCAGTCGAACGAGCTTATCGTTCTCGCGGCAGGCCTGCAGAACGTTGAGGGCGCCAATAATATTGGTTTCGACATAGGAGCGCGCTGCCACATAGCTGTAGGGAATGGCAATGAGACTGGCAAGATGGAAAACATGGCTGCAGCCGCGCACCGCTTCGCCTACCCGCTCAGTATCCCGAACGTCGCCGCTGAAGATTTCGAGCGCATCACGCGTTGCCTGGGGCACATCTGCCAGCCAACCAATGCTGTTCCAGGAATTGTAATAAACGAAAGCCTTGACTTTGGCGCCACGCGCCACCAGCAGCTCCACCAAATGACTGCCGATGAATCCGTCGGCGCCAGTGACCAGAACGCTCGCGTCCCGCAATGCGTCAGACATCGGAAATCTCTCCCAATTCCACCAAGGTCCTAGCCTCGTCCAGTTGTTGCGGCGTTCCGATATCTTTCCACAATTCGAACATCGGAAACGCAACAATTTTGCGGCCGGATTTAATAGCGCGAGCGATGAGGTGGGTCATGTCGAAAGACGCTTCCGCCGGCAGATCGTCAAATACTTCGCGCGCCAGAACATAGATGCCGGCATTGCATAGGAAACGCTCATTGGGTTTTTCTGCAAGCGCAGTGATGTGCTCCTGATCGACTTGCAGGACTCCGAAGGGAACTTCGATCACATGCTCCTTCGCAGCGACCGTGATCTGCGCGTCTTGCTCGGTGTGGAATGCCAAGAGTTTTCCGACGTCTAAGCCCGTCAGCAAATCCCCATTCATGATCAACACAGGGCCCTGCGGCCTCTCCGATATAAGGCGAATGGCCCCACCCGTACCCAGCGGTTCCGCTTCTCGCAGATAATCGATCCTGGCTCCGAGAACGCTGCCATCGCCGAAATGTTCTTCGATGACATGGCCAAGATAGTTGATCGAAATAAAAATACGCGTGATCCCTAGGCGCGTCAGCGCACGGATATTTCTTTCCATGAGCGGCATGCCGCCCACATGCAGCATTGGTTTGGGCGTATCGATCGTGAAGGGTAGCATCCGCCGCCCCTCGCCGCCCGCCATTATGACAGCAGCCCAGAATCCGGCCGCGGAAGTTGGTCCGCCTTGAATACTCGTGACGCTTTCAACGAAAGCGGTACGCAGGAAACGGCCTTCCTTATCCAAGATCGGAAGGGCTTCGAGACCGCGCGTTGCCAAAAGGCCTGCAATTTCCTCGGCGGATGTCCCCTCATAAGCTATCAGCGGATTTCGGTTGACGATTTCTTGTGCCGGTGACTCGGCGTGCAGGCCGCGCAAAAGCGCCCTGCGCACATCACCGTCGCTGATGGTGCCGATAAGTTTGCCATCGGCGTCGACCATCACCGCGATGCTCTTACGTCCCCGCTCGATCGCATCGACTGCGTTGCGCAGTTTTGCCGTTTCGCGAATGACCTCAATGTTCATCGAAACCAGCCGTCTTTTGTCTCGCCTGTCAGCGTCATCCGCTTGCGTATCAGGCGTTGGTCCAGCGGGATATTTGCCAATACTTCGGCTATTTTCTTTCCCGCGTCGCCGATACCATATGGGTTTTCGACGTTTCGACACGATTTGCGAAAGGCTTCGTCATACAGGCATTTTTCCACGGCAGCCATCAGTGCGCTTGTGTCATAGGGCGCATCGATGACGTTTAGCGCCCGCAATCGCCCGTCTTGCCGCGAGCCAACATTGACACTGGGGCACCCGAAGGCGGGCGTTTCCTTTATGCCGGATGAGGAATTACCGACACAAGCGAGGCGAATTCTCGAATCACGCGCCAGAGCGAGCACGCCATGATAATTGGCGCGGCCGAGAGATCTATGAAGCTGAATATTGGAATGCCCGATTTTTGCTAGTTCTTCGAGCTCGCCGACAATGCGGCGGCCGCCCGCGTCGTTGTTCGGATAGGTCATGAGAATTTGTACGCCCTCATCCGCCAATCTCTGCAGACCGGCGAGCAATGGGCGAATCTGATTGGGCGCTTCGTCAAACTGTGTCGTGACCGAATGTTGTGTAAAGAGGACGATCGGACGAGCCAAATCGAGGCCGTAGCGAGCGACCACTTGTTCGCGGGTCGCAAAAATTCCGTCCTGTATCAAATCGATCGCCGGGAAGCCGACGGTGTGAACCCGCCAAGGCTCTTCTCCCATTCCCATGACGCGATTCGACGCCTGCTGATTTGTTGTGAAATGCAGATGCGCGAGTTTCGTCATCGCATGGCGCACCGAATCGTCGAGCGCACCGCCCTCCGTCAGATCGCCGCCTTCGATATGCGCTGTCGGGATGTTCATCTGCGTTCCGGCAATGACGGCGGCGAAACCCTCAAACCGGTCGGCATAGACAACGAAGACATCCGGCCGCAATTTGTTCAGCGCCTCGCCGATCGAGCAAACACCGGTCCCGATCGCTTGGGCAGTGGCGTAAAGCGTATCCTCTGCCATATCGATCTTCACTTCGGCATGGATCGTGAACCCGTCATTCTGGATTTCAGACAAGGTGCGTCCAAAATCCTTGTCGAGATGCGCGCCGGAAACGATGAGGCGGTATTCAAGCTCGGGATGGGCTTCGATGGCACGCAGTATGGGGTATTGCAGCCCATACTCGGCCCTATTCCCTGTGAACACGCCAATAACACGTTTGCTCATTCTGTGCCTGCCATCATACGCTTGAGACCCTCAACTAGAGTGGTCCTGGGAACCCAACCGCACGCTTTGGTCGTTTCTGAGATATCGACCGTAAGCACAGATGGCACGCCGGCCGGTTCCTCTGATACGACGGAGCGGTCGCTTTCGCCCGCCATTTCGAGAGCCGCACGGGCCAGTTCGCCGATAGATATTGCTCTGCCGCTTCCGATATTGAAAATTCCGCTTACATCCGATGCACAAAGATCGAGCGCAGCCGCCGCGGCATCGCCGACCCAGCAAAAGTCACGGACAGGGGAAACTGATTGAACAATCAACGGACCGCTGCCGGGAATCTGAGATAGGATACGAGACAGCACAGACCTATTGGAATGGCCCAGTCCATACATGTTTGCCAGGCGCATCACAATTCCTCTACTGCTTTCGACGAGCCGCTCGCTTTCCAGCTTCAGCGCGGCATAGAGTGTATCAGCCGATAATTGTTCGTCTGGGCGGTGCGGTTTAGAACTGCGATCGCTATAGACAGCTGCGGACGATGCGTAATTTATTCGCCTGTACCCCAACCTGGTCAGATGCTTGACGATCTTAATGGCTTCATACCGATCCACTGGATCAGCAACAACATTCGGTTGTGCGAAGTGAATGAGTACATCATTGTCCGTCAGAGGCGGAGGTGTATCCAAATAGGTATCGACATATACGGGCGTGACGGGTTCAGGCCAGCGAGCGGCGGCGCTTCGCGTCACTGACCTCACCTTGCACCCTCGCTCTAAGCCAGCTGAAACCACCGCGCGCGCAAGAAAGCCGCTCCCCCCTGTTACGGTAATATTCATCTCATTAATTGGAGTGGCCTTTCTCGGAGATCACCCATGTTGCGCCCGACGTTCTACGGCTTGAACGCCGGACTTGCGATTGAACCCCTTTGCGAATCGCCCTGCGCGACCTAAGTGCCTGCTAACACACATACTTTCGAGCAGAATAGCATAGTGCACCGCCGATGCCTAATTCTGCACTCCATTGACCTTACGCGTTATTCAGAATGGCCAGGACGTCAGAGTGATCCACGCGTGGACGTTCGAGGGGGGAACCTGGTCCTGCCGATATATCGGCCCGAAAACCAAGCTCAACGCCCATGTCACAAAGAATGGCGAGGGTCTCCGGCCCGTACGAATTGCAGGGATGGGCAACCGTTGTCGGTTGCTGCCCTGTCACGCGAACTATATGGTCGCGATTCTTTGCATATTCCTCAGATTGAAACTGTCTAAATTCCGAAGCCATTAAAGTGGGATGCGAATATGAGTGCAGTCCGACCACGTGTCCACAAGACGCAAGGCGTTTAAGATCCCCGTCCTGCATCCAGAGCAGCTTGGCTAGTACCTGACGGTCGAGATTGGCGCGGCCCACCATCGTATCCATAATCGCAAAGTATTTCTCTTTGCCAAGCACGCAATCGCGCAGGTAACGGAATTTGCGATCGCGCGGCGAATAGAATGCATAGTCGGATAGGTGGTGCCGGGCCGATGAACTTGCCAGCGCGCGACTTGCCTCCTCAGCAAATGGAGAGCGACTACACTCCTCGTCAAATGCATCGTAGAAAGCATTCATGTCGGAGAAATATACCGTACGAAAATAGCGATAGAGTTCCAGCCGCTCAATGACACCTTCAAACACCGAAGAATAGATGAACCAAAACGCGGTCAAGCCGCGCGCTTCCAGAACCGGGAGGGCGATATCAATCTGGCAGCGCAATGCGTCATCGAACGTAATGCAAAGATCGCCCGCAGAAAGCTGGTTTTTGGTGCTGCGCCGAAGCCAGTCCTGCGCCGGCAAGAATTGTTCAGAGCCCACGAATTCGATAATCGCGTCCAATTGCTCCGCGGTAATGGCGCCCTGACCCTTGGGATGCACGCCTCCATGAAAATGGTGCAGCATCAGACCGTGGGCAAAGGGCTGGGATGCGTAAGCAGGCGTCACGTTAGCTCCTCCTTGAGGCGCCACTCGTTACCGACCATGTGAAAGAGATCACGATTGCGAAATTTATCGGCTGTCTGCCAGAAATCCAGTTCGCTGATCTGATGGTATTCGAGGAATTCCGGAATATAAGCCGGGAGTTCGTATTGTTTGGCCTTGACCAGCTCTACGCCCTCCTCTCTCGTCAGCCGCCCATTCCAAATTTGCTGGCACACTGCGTCCGTCGCCCGCCCGAACCCCAGCTTCAGGAATTTGAACCAGTATTGGACCTCACACAATTTCTCATCGATATTGTTGTAAGCAACGACGTTTCCGGGGAGCGGGCCTTCCTCTCGCGGGCGAAAGCCGAAGCGCTTGGCCACTTCGTAATTCCTGTATCCGTCCCAGTAGTGATAATAGCCGAGATAGATACTTTTCACCTTGCGCCGCGCCAGCTCTTCTTTTGACGGCTGATGATAGAAGAAGAGTTCATTCTCGGGAATAGTTCCTTCCAGCAGATCTTCGAAGCTGCTTTCTCGGAAAAGATCATTCGATGCGAGATCCTCGGCAGATCCATCGTTGCTTACCGAAGCCGCGATGTTTCCGCCGTATTCCGTGGCGATATCTTCTCCCCAAACGACAAGCGGCACATTATAAAAAAGTGACGCCCGTGCCACAGCCGCAAACACAACACGGTGCTCGGCATAATTTGGATTTCCGATTTTCATAAATGCCATGCGGCGTATTTTCTTTAACGTAGTTGGTCGTACTGCGACCTTCAGCAGATCAACTCCGATATTCTCCACCAGCGCATTCAAATTCAAAATGCCCTCGCGCGTTTGCAGATGGGGCGCTACGATGACGCAAAGTGTTCTTAAGCCGAACAATTTGCTCATGACATAGGCTTGATAGACGCTATCTTTTCCGCCACTCACGGGAACTATGCATTCATACCCGTTGCCGTTGCTGCCGCGAGCGGCATCGCAGATCTCCTTTAAGCGCGCCGCACGCGCATCCCAATCGATCGTTTTCTTTTGCTCGATCCAGCGACAGGCACTGCATATCCCCTGGTCGTCGAAGACGATGCCGGGTTTGGTATCGGGCATAACGCATCGATTGCAGTAGCGCATACACGGGCTCAAACGAGAGGTTCTTGTTTCCACAAACGCGGCGTCAATTGGCCGTCGGCCGGCTGTGGCTCGACGGCTCCAAAATTCCTGCTGTCGATGTAACTTCGGCCCATCAGCAGATAGCTGTCGTCCGGCGCATTCGGCTCTGCCGACGGGGTTACACGAAATTCGCAGCTTGGCTCGAGAAGACCTAGCCGTGCCTTTTCAACGGATTCATCGCTTGCATGATGAACGATACTATCTTTTAGCTCCCATTCTCCAGACGCGTCACGCCGCCAGATCTCGGCGTCGCGCCGATCGGCTACGCAGGACCAGAACTCCTTCTTGTAGAGTTCCGACCATTCGAGAAAGACAGACAGATCCTTCGGGAAAATCTCGCCGTAACGACGAACCATCTCAATACCCTGTTCACGCGTCATGCGCCGAAGGCGAATTTCCCGACAAGCGTGATCCGTGACCTTCCCATAACCGAGCTTGAGGAACTTCAAATAGTCATGCAGCCCGGCGGAATGGATACAATGCACATCTTCATAGGTATTGAACGTGCGCTGCTGAGGTGCACTTTCGTATCCGTAAAGGTCGATCATTTTTTCATGCTGCACCTTGGAATCCCACCTGATGTAATTGCTCAGATAGATCCCGCGAACACCCACCATTTCGAGTTCATTGTCGTATGGATATATCCAAGGTTGCACGTCGCGGCGCTCGATTCCCGCGTTGGCGTCGATCAGGTCTTCAGCGGCGAATCCCATCAAAGGATGTTCCTTGCGACAACGTTCGGTCATCTCGACTTCATCGATATGAGAGTACATACCCGTCTGCTCCGACCATGGTTGCACGCCCCATATGATCAACGGGATACGGAATTTAACCGCGACCTGCACGGGAAACGTCAAGCTACCAGCGAGCACCTGCCAATACATGCTGCCAAACTTCTTTAATGTGTGACGCGTGATGCGCTTGAGCAGCTCAGGCGAAAGCGTCGATTCGACCATGTCGCAGTCAAATACGGTGCAGAGATTGGCCAGATTTCGAATGCCGCGTTTGGTATTGTATTCGTGATTGTAATGAACCAAGAGGGGATTCATGCCGAGGACGTTTTTGACGGTATGAACGACGAAATAGCTGTCACCGCCGCCCGAAACAGGAACGATGCAATCAAATCCGCGCTTTCCGAGGCGTCGGCCGTTTTCGTAGACGATTTGTTTTAGTCTACGAGAACGCTCGTCCCAATCGAGTTCGTCCTTTTCTTCGTGTATCCGGCATCCCATACAGATGCCGTCCTCATCAAAGACCATTCCATAGGGATGGTTGGCCGGATACAGACAACGCTTGCAGTAGATCATAGCCGGTCAACCATACTGCGCTGAAATTCGATTTCGGATAGACGGTCCGCAGAGATCATCAGCAGCCGCCCATTTTCATCGAATTCGCGATCCTGGTATTTGGCTGCGCTGTCAAGCCGTACGTCGATGCCGGCCTTTAGCATGTGAGCTTTCGCCAGGATCGTGCTGTGTTCGTGATGTTGGAATAGGTTTGCCGCGGCTGCCGCCGAGGCATTTCCTTCGAGAATTGCGGCTGCGAAATGCGAGTATGCGCCAACCCCGCCACAGGCGATTACGGGGATCGACACAGCCTGCGTCACCTGACGAATGAGAGCAACATCGTAGCCACACCGGGCTCCGTCGCGATCGATGGAATTGAGAAAGATCTCTCCGGCGCCAAGCGCCTCGGCCTTTTCTGCCCAGACCGCCGGTGTAAGTCCGGTTGGGTGCTTGCCGGACTTTGTATAGACTTGATAGGAACCATCGCGCTCTTCGCGACAATCCATCGACACAACCACGCACTGAACGCCAAACCGGTCGGCAATTTCTGTAATCATCTGAGGGCGTGCAACGGCGTTTGTATTGACACAAACCTTGTCGGCTCCGGCCCGAATGATGCCGCTCACTTCCTCTACCGAACGGATGCCCCCGCCGACCGTCAATGGGACGTAACAGGAGCGCGACAACATTTCCAGGACGGAAAATTCTGGAATGCGCCCCTGTGGACCGGCACTGATGTCGAGCAGCACAATTTCATCGACGTCCCATCGAGAGACAAACTCAATCGGGAACCGCGGCTGGCCGATGGGAAGATAGCGGCGGAATCCGATACTCTGAACGATCAGCCCGTCGCGCATAAGCAAGCAGGCGATAAGCCGGTGCTTCAACATGTGGCTGCCGTCCGGCCGCGTAGGTTGACGGAGAAATCGATGAAGTTCTTGAGAAGCCGCAAGCCCGTCGTCTGACTGCGTTCCGGATGGAACTGAAGTCCGAAAATGCGCTCATGCTGCACCGCTGCGACCACATCTCCGCCGTAATCCGTGCGAGCGGCGACAAATTGTTCGTCGGTCTCGAAGCGAAAGGAGTGAACAAAATACACGCAATCGCCCGTTTTGACGCCCTTAAAAATCGGCTCGGCATGAACTATCTCCAGTTCATTCCAGCCCATATGCGGCAGGCGTAGCCCTTCGGAAATTGGAATTCGTCGTACGGATCCGGCAATAAGCCCCAGCCCGCGATGATTTCCGCGTTCCTCGGATTCATCGGCCAGAAGCTGCATCCCAAGACAGATCGCCATAATGGGCTTGCCTTCGTTTCGGACCGCATTGACGATTGCGTCGTCCAAGCCGCTCGCTTTCAAATTCGCGGCAGCTTCGCCAAATGCTCCAACGCCGGGCAGAACCAGCGCATCCGCCGTATGGATGTCCGATGCGTCGGACGAACAAGTCACGGCGCAACCAAGTCGTTCGAATGCATTGCGAACGGACTGAATATTTCCCATCCCGTAATCGATAATCAGAATGTTCCTGGACATTGCCTCATGGGTCCATTAGCGGCGGCGCATGACGAGGTGCCAGCGTCCTGCTTGTCGATCTCGTAGGACATCACGTATGAGGTGAAGCGTCAGTTCCACGATTTCGAATTGCGGCTCCATCATTCGCCGAATTTTCGTCTCATTGAAATAGGATTGGATTGTTCCTCTTTCGTGAACAGTGTCGACGACAATCTCTCCTGCAAATTCCTCATCGTCCGTTACACCGATCCCCGAGATGAGATTGCAGTAAAAGTATCCGCCGGACTTAACCAAACGAGCGATCTCTGCAATTCCGCCCGTTGCGATTTCGGACTCCATGCTGTCGAGAGCACTGTCGGACAAGGCATGATCGAAATGCGCATCGGGCCAAGGCAAATTACGCACGTCTGCGACGACTACCCGGTCGCGACCTATCGTCCCAAGCAGGCGTTCCATGCTTTCGCGCGCGACGGATACGGCCCGTTCGGACAAATCGGCGCCCCACATGTCGACGCCCATTTGCGATCCAAAAACCAGATTGCGTCCAATCCCGCAGCCAACATCAACGACCCGAGCGCCCTTGGCACCCGGAAGGATGTCGACCACTTCGTCGAGCCCCTTGCGGCGCCGCAGATAGCGCGAAACGAAGCGCACAACTTCGTCGGCCGGCGAAAAAACGAAGTTCTCCCTGCGCTTGTAAGATTGATCCCACGCTTCGGCTTTGACCGCGTCATTCACGATGCGTGCTCCTCAAGCATCTGCAGACGGCGAACGATATCTAGCATGCAGGGCATCGTCTCTCCAGCTTGTTTGGCCAGTAGCGCAGCGGTTTGGTCCGTCTTCAGCCGTGGCAAGCGAACGCATAGGATCGAAAGTCCGGGTTGTGAGCGGTTCAAATGCGCGCAAAGTGATTCGCCGGCTGCTTTCGCAATGACGTACTCTGCATATTCCCGCCGAGACTGGTCGACAAAGATAGTGGAGGGGTAAAATGCCTTAACCGGTGATCGTTTCACCGCGGCGATGCACAGTTCCCCGAAAACGTCCACGTAGACGCGATGATATTTTTCCCCCATTTGAGGGTCGGAAACGCGAGCGGATCGACCGCCGATGTGCGGCGTCGCGAAGTAATATAGATGGGTCGGCGATGAAGCGAGCAGGCGGTCAAGCTGTTCGTCGATGCTTGCCTCCGCATCGAACTGAACGGCGCGGCAAACCCCGTTTAAATTTCCAATCTCGCCCGCGACCCGTTCGGCATCGGCTTTTCCCGTATGATAAGTGATTGTGCAGGATCCTCCACCAGCCGCAATAATTTTTGCCACGGTCTCGCCGAGACCGCGGCTGCCGCCAATGATCAACGCTCGTTGTCCGCAAAATTCTCCGGCCTGGACGTGGGATGCAATTTCTCGCATCGAGGGCTGATCGACGGGTGCCGGACGCATCAAAGCGGTGAGCGTGCCCGACAGGCCTGCGCCGGCGACCGTTAGAACAAGCGGCGCCTGCGGTACCGTGTGCCTTGTCACACGCCACAACAAGTTCTGTGCACTGCCGTCCAGTGTGACATCGAGTCCAGCAAACAGCGAATGAAGGCCGGGACATTCCATGCCGACGAGCTTTGAAAGAGCCATAAGCCCTGCGACGCGCAATGCGCCCATAGCGTCGACAGATTTGGGGAATACTGCGGTCAGCGCTTCTGCGTATCCGTCCACATCGATAACCCCACTGGCGCTCTTCATGGCCGCAAAGGCAAAATCTTTCGGCACATAGACAGAGCAGTCGTTGCGGTTCGGAAGCTCCACCGTCGATAGCGGATCTCCCGGCCTCAATTGAAACGTCGCGGCAACTTCGTCCGGATTTCGAAGTTCGAGCCACCAACTTCCGTCCTCTTCGACTTTTCGACTTAACGCTAGAGGAACGTCCAAATGAATTGGTCTTAGAAAAGCTGCGGCAATTCCGGTAAGCCGCCCACCGCCATGATCAAAATGCTGCTCCAATGTCCACAAGAGCGAATGCATGCCGTGGACAATTACGCCCCCGGTCAATAGTCGCCGTGCACGTTCCGGGTCAATATGTATAGGATTCGCGTCCAGAGATTGGTCTGCAAACCTCGCGATGTCGGCGATCTGGAATCGGTGTCCGGAGGATAAAGTTTCGCTCACGGCATATCGGCCGAGTGATTGGGACGATCCTGATCGCCGTCTGCCTTTACCAACATGCACGGACCACGACCGCGAAACGCAAAGTGCAGCCGTTGGTTTGCTTGCACGAAGGGCTCGAAGAACGTTGGAACCACAATTTCACCATCGGGCGCAACAGGAATAAAGCCGGCTGCTGTCAGCAACGTTGAATCGATACCATATTGCCAGAAATCGGCATATTCTGCTTTTTCCTGCTGCAACAAGCGTTGCACGGCAGAACCAATACCGGCCACCGCGTCGGGATCGCCATACCAATCGACGATTCGAAGCGCGCGGTTGTTATTGTGCTCGGCGGCTCGCGTGGCAAGCAGACCACGAGGCGAACCATCGAGCACTGCGGCGTAAACGCGATAACGGTATCGTGGATGAGAGAAAAACCGGTTGGCGAAATAGCGCGCCGATTTCCTGGGCAATTGATTGGTGCGTTCTTTCAGCGTTAGTGTGTCTGCAACTTGAACGAGCGCTGCGCCATCGCACTCCTGGAGAATAACGCGCCCCGCGCGCGCGCAAGGACGCGTCATGCCTTTCGGAATGTTCGCCAAGCTAAGCTCCGCGTCCTTGTCGAACAAAACGAAATGGCTTAACTCACCGGTCTCGTACCGCATTGCCTTGTACATCGGCAGATGCAACGGGTTAAGCCCCAGAACACCGATGCCCGCATTTGGTTCGATGGCTTCGAGAGAACGAAGGAGGCGAAAGCCTAAAGCGGAAATTTTTACGTCCGACCGAATCTTCCACAGAGCAAGCCAGACGACATTGTCGGCATTACCGGTCAAAGATGCATCGTATCGACGCGTCGGTATATAGCCCAGTATCGCCAGCAATTCATCGCCGTCCCATGCTCCCAGATAGTTGTAAGTATCGTTTCCCTCCTCGGCATGCTGCCAGTCCAGCAGTGCCCGGTCGTAAGACAAAATGTGATTCTTTTGCCAATGCACATCGATAAACCGCATCAGCAGCGAAATATCCGATCGACGAAGTTTTCGTATGTTCACCATGTCGCTCAGACGTCAGCTGCGAATCCGCAAATAAGCGTTACGTAAGCCGGCTTTTCATAGGAAGACGTCAAGTCCCAGCCAAAGACCCAAGGCGCTTCTTCCTTCAGCCCGCACTTTTGCAGCACATCCAACGTAGGCCTGTTGCGCTCCGTTGGTATGTAACGCGCAATCATGCGATGCGCACCCATTCGAATGGATCCCACCGCCGCCAAATAAAACATTGTTTCTTCGACGCCGCGCCCCATCACTCGACAACTCAGAACAAAGTCGATGATCTGGGATTTGTCCGATGTCACAGAAACACCAATGATTCCGCACAGTCCCATGTCGCCGAATTTGTCGGAAACACTTATGGTGAGCAGGCTATTCCCCGGAATTTCTGCCCAGGCAATGAGTTCAGATTCCGTCAAGCGGCGCGTGGATAGGTTTAATTGGTTTGTTTTGTTGAAAAGCTGCGACACGCGCGCCAATAGGTCGGGCCGCAGTGGTTGAATTGTCACCGTCGTTCCAAGTGTTTCCAACCAATGCGCCAATGACAGAATCTGCGTGCGGCTTTCCCGTCGGCCGCGTTCGGCAACATACATGGCCGTCCTGCCGCGGTCTTCGACGCTGAGGACGGCTGTGTCGAAGCAGTCCAGCGCCAGCAGTGTTTCGGCATAAAGACATGGGTCCTGTGGCCAGTCCGGAACCAGGATTTCGGGAAAGGCTTTGCGCACTAATTCGCGTTCTTGAGGATTGTCGTCAATAAAAACAGCCGAGGCGAGGCCGAGCTGTAGTACTTCGACCAGCGCCGCAACGTTGGCCGCTTTGTCGTTCCAGTTGATGCGCCACCCAGCCAGATCGTTCAATTTGAGCGTCATTTCGGGGTGGTGCCGGAACGCGTCGAGCGCAACCGCTTCGTCGTTTTTGCTGACAACGGCAATTTGAATTCCACGTTTTGTCAGCGACTTCAGAGCACGCTGAAACGCGCCAAAAGCTTCACCGATGTGGTCATGTCCGCCGAGGCGGATTCCTTGCCACCCAGTTTCGCCGATCACACCGCCCCAAATCGTATTGTCCAGGTCCACAAGAATGAGGCGCCGGGATTTTCCCGCAAGCGCCATTAAAGCGGCGGCGATATCGGCCGCAGCAGCCTGGAAGACTCCATTGGCATAGGGAACCTTGGCGGCGAACCACATTTTTGCCGCGCTGGGCTGAGTCACAGAAGCCAGCCATCGCCCACTGTCGAGCACGTATGCATTGCTTTGCCCGCCAAGACATTCTGCAAGGCGCGTGTTCATACGCGCAACAAGCCCCGCCAGGCCAACATTGTGTTTCCAGTCAAGCAGACCATAACCACGCCTGTCGGGAGGTAGAGCCCAGCTCGCCACAAATAAATGCCGACAGCGGGTGGAAGCTCGCACAAGAAGGTCGGCAAATGCTTCGACCTCCTCCAAGCAAGTATCGTGATCAACGTCGGCAAAATTGAGCGCCTCTGCAAAACTGGACAACACACTTTCCGCACGTGCCCAGATCACTGCCACTTCTGCTTCGAACGATTCCAATGCGTGGTGAACCTGATTATACGGCATTGCCGATACGTCGAGATCGGAGCAATTGCGCAAGTAACGGGCAAGCGGATCGATATTGAAGTCGGAAATCAGGACGCCGCGGGTCAAGTTAGGAATTTCCTTCGGCTATGTAACTCGCCAAACTTCCCAAAGTGCGGAAGTGATTGGCCTCCCCCGCCAATTCGGGGTCATCAATGAGCGAAATAGTTAGGCCATATTTGCGGCACATCGCATCTTCGACAGCTGCAAGCAGCGTAATAATGGACAGCGAGTTAAGGCTGCCGTCTGTCCCGACAAGCATGCTGTCATGGCTTTTTATGACCCGCTCTGCAGGCGGCAACTGCTTGTTCAGATCATCCAGGCAGTCGAAAACCAGTGCGAGAATATCGGTTTTGCTCGGCATGCTGTTGTTACTCAACAAAATTGAGACTGCTCAACAGAGCCAAAAACGGCTTATCGAGAGCGCCCTTAAGAAGGCTATCGGCGGTGTCTAAAGTCCCGCAAAGACTGGCCTTATGCAAGTCTAGCGCGCGACGTCGTCCGTCGCCAGATGGTGGTCGGAAGGCAGGGAACGGCTGGCCCGTTTCCCCAGTAAGCTCTCATAAGCTTCAGCCAGAAATTCCCCTACGCCGGGCCGTTTGACCCACAAATTTTCCTTGGTGAAGGCTTCGCCTGCGCCGATAGTTCGAATTGTCACAACCGTCGCGTAAGCGAAACGAGCCGTTACTTCCTCGGCCTGAGCAAGCCCCTTGCGGCCACCGCGTTCAAGCTGCAACAGCCGCGAGCCTTCGATCAATTCTCGTGCTGCCCCTGGATCCATCGAACAGACTATATCAGGGCCCTCGCGGTCCATCCGGTCGGTAAAATGCCGCTCCAAAATGCATGCCCCGAGGGCAACGGCTCCAAAGCAGGCATGGTTGGTCAGCGTGTGGTCGGATAGACCTACCACGGCATCCGGAAAAGCTTCTTTCAATTCCACCATACCTCCGAGACGCACCAACTCCGGAGGCGTCGGGTAGACGTTTGTCGTATGCAACAACGCAAACGGGATCTTGTGCTTACGGATAACATTGACGGCCTTGGTGACGCCGGAAATGTCGTTCATGCCTGTGCTGAGAATGATCGGTTTTCCGAACGACGCAATATGATCGATCAGCGGGTAATTGTTGCACTCGCCCGAACCGATCTTGTAGGCGGGAACATCCATCGCGGCCAACCGATTTGCCGCCGCGCGCGAGAACGGCGTGCTGATAAAAATTAGGCCGAGCGACTTTGCGTGCTGTTGCAGCTTGCGCTCCGCCGGCTCATCCAAGGCACAGGATGCCATGATGTCGTAAATCGAGATGCTTGCGTTACCCGGAATGACATTGCGGGCCGCGGAGGACATTTCATCTTCGACGACATGGCTCTGGTGCTTGACCATCTCCAGACCGGCATCGGCGGCTGCGTCGACCATCGCAATCGCCACGTCGAGCGAGCCGCCATGATTGATGCCGATCTCGGCAATCACCAGCGGCGGCCGATTCATGCCGATCACGCGCCCTTGGATGGAAAATTCAGTCATGCGACGATTTCTGCAAATAACGTTCGGCGACCGCCAGATCCTCCAAGCAGTCTATGTCGAGACTGGAATTTCTGTCCATGAAAAATGGCAGCAGTCCTTTACGCGGAATTGTTCCCGACGCCAGAAATGCGCCCGCGGAAAAGACGTAGATCGCGCCGTTTGGCATAAACGCTTTGGGCAGAATTTGACGCGGCTGGAATGGCGCGTCGGCCGAGAACATCCCCGTCAGCGTTCCATCCTGATCCAAACGAAAACTCTTGGCAGGGTGTTCAATCGGCTCGAACACACTGACGAGGCAAGCAGGCTGTTTCTCGCGCCACAATGCCACGGCGTCGGCGATGTGGGCGGCGTTTCTCAGCGGCGAGGTCGGCTGGAGCAGCACGATCAGCGTTTCCGGAGCGATTTGCAGAGCAGCGATGAAATGAGCGATCGCATCATCCGTGCTGGCGAGATCGGTGGCGAATTCGGAGGGGCGCAATAACGTCTCGGCGCCCAGCGCAGCGCCAACCGCAAGGATTCCTTCCGAAGTCCGAAGAAACAACCACCCGGCCGACCACGCCAGATCGCAGCGCCGCTTCAATGGCGTAACCGAGCAACGGTTTGCCAGCAAGCGGAACGATGTTCTTATCTTTGATCCCCTTCGATCCCCCGCGCGCGGGAATGAGGGCAATCGCTTTGTTCCTCTGTCGTGTCGTATCCGTCATAACGGCTCCGGATGATAGCGGCTCTGGGGATTATTCACGGCCAATTTTCCAATTATAACACTACTAAGAGGTGTTGGGCTGGTATTAACTGGGCTTTTAACCTAGAGGTTTCAGGGTTCTACCGCTCCATAGCACATGGCCGCTCCTTCAATCGCACAATGACAAGATCTGCCGCTCCAAACCTTTCGCGTCTGTGGAAGACCGGTTCCGTGTATGTCTTCAGTTTTTGGCTCAACAGCGCCCTGCCGCTGTTGCTGATACCTGTCTTTACGCGGTTTCTTGGGCCATCGGACTACGGCGTCTCGGCAATGTGGCAAGTCCTGCTCAGCTTCTCGGTGCCGATTGTTGGACTTTCCACAAACGCCGCTGTTAATCGTCGATATTTTCAGAAAAACTCCGACCCGTTGCAACATCAAAACGAAATGCGCGATTACATCGCGAGTATTTTTCCGATATTAGCCGTATCGTCTTTCGTCGTGTTCATAGCCTTTGTTCTTGGCTATTCGCTCATCGCGCGCTACCTGCTGCCCGTATCCATGATCTGGATTCTGGCTGTACCCGTGGTCGCCGTCGCCACCTTCATTTGCAACATTACACTGGCCTATGTGAATGCTGAAATGCGCGCGAAAGTGTATGCTGTGCTGTACAACGGCCAAGCATTTGCGATTTCTCTTATCAGTTTGGTCTTGGTGGTTGGCGTTAGCCGAAATTGGGAAGGCCGCGTCGCCGGCAGCATCATCGGGATACCGCTGATGGCCGGCGTGAGCCTGCTATACCTCTGGCATCGCGGGCTGTTGGGTGGAAAAATTAGAAAGGATCTTACGCGCCACGCGATCCTTTTTTCGCTGCCTCTTCTTCCGCATGTCGTGGCCTTCATGATACGCAGCGTTTCGGATCGTATTTTTCTCAGCCAGATCACAAACCTATCCGAGATCGGTCTTTTTTCGGTCGCTTTGTCTCTGACGGGCATATTTAGCATACTGGGAAATGCGGCACAGCAAGCCTGGGTCCCTTGGCTTTACGCACATCTGAGCGTGGAAAACGTCAATCGCGCCTTGATCGTGAAGATTACCTACGCGGCTTTTGCGATCATTGCCGGTCTTGGTATTGTTTTTGCCGCCGTCGCACCCTACGCATTCGGCATCCTTCTGGGCTCGCGATTCGCCGGCAGTGCAAGATTCATCTGGTGGCTCACGGGTTCGGCCGTCCTGCAAGGCGCCTATTATTTTTTGGTTCCTTACATTGCCTATGTCGAGCGAAACAAATATTCCTCGTACATTAGTATTGTTGGACTTGCCGTAAATCTTACTCTTAATTTCGTACTGAGCCATTTCTTCGGAGTCATGGGCGTGGCGGCCACAAACTTCTTTACCGCCCTCTACGAGTTTGTTGCGGTGTTCCTGGTCGCCAACTATTGCATGCCCATGCCGTGGACATCTTTCTTTTATCGTACCGCCCCCGCCCTGAGCAGTGCCGACAATCAAGGTGGAAATAGTCCCTGAATGACGGACCGCACAAACCTACCACATGAATTCCTTTCTCCAATCGAGGAATGCGAGAAGCGTTATCCCGTTTCGAGATGGAGCGTGGATGGTGTGCCCATGTGGCCTCTGATACGCATCGAAATTCGCGCCGAAATGATTCAAAAAACGGCGCGGGGAAACAAGTGCGATGCGCCGCGATCGTCGGGGAAAACTGCGCGTGGAGCACAACTATTGCGCTACGGCATGTCTCCTCTCCTCCAACCGTTTGAAAATCTCCGCGACTGGAAGCATGAGACGCTTTTGCTGCGTCCCGTAGATGCGCTGTTCCTTGGCGATGGTATCTCTCTGGACTTCGTCGGCGATGCCTGGCGGGATCGGTATTGCGCGCCCGTCATCGAGGCAATTGAGGCAGACGGTGCGCGCAGCTTGCTGATGCAGCCGCGCACACAGAAACTCCCGCGCGAGCGCGATACATATTCCGTACAGTGGATCATCTCCTGGGGTCGGCTGTTGGCTCACGCCGCACGTACCCACGAAGTCAATCTTCCAACATATCAAGAGGTACGGCAGTTCCTACGGGACAACGGCCTGAAGGCCAAAGTACTCGACCGCCCCGTTCTAGAGCATTTGGGCTCGCGGGTTGCCGCAATGGCTTGGCTTTTCGATCGCGTGCTGGCTAGGACTCAACCCAGGATCGGATTCACGGTAAGCTATTATTGGGACATCGGGTATGCCTTCAATCTGGCCTGCAGGCGTCACGGCATACTGTCCGTCGACATTCAGCATGGTGCGCAGGATGGGCTTCACGAAGCCTACGATCTTTGGTCCGCGGTTCCTGCCGATGGATATTCGGTTTTGCCGGCCGCATTTTGGAACTGGTCGAATGAGGACGCAGAGGCGATCAACGCCTGGGCAGGACGCCTGACAAAGCCATGGCACCGCGGGGTCTGCGGCGGGCACCCTCAACTTGCCATATGGTTCGACGACAATGCCGTGCAGACCCGCAAATTTGATGCAATGATCGAGACGCTCAAGCAGCGCAGCACCGGCACGTTCGATATACTCGTAGCGCTTCAAGATCTTGAAGCTTACAGCATGGTCTGGGACAAACTGGCAGACCTCGTGCGTTCGTCTCCGCCCTCGTGGCGCTGGTGGCTGCGCCGGCATCCCTCGCCCGTGTATAATCGCGGGGTTGGCATCAAAAACCTTATCGCGCTCGAAGGTCCGTCCGTTATTGTTAAGGAGGCATCGTCGTTGCCGCTGCCCGCGCTACTTCGCAACGTAGACGCGGTCCTCTCGCTGATGTCGGGCGCTGCGGTTGAGGCATCCTATTTCGGTCATCGGCCGATCTTCCTCACGGAGGACGCGCGAGAGTATTTCTCCGGAATTTTCGAGTCTGATAAGGCGCAAATTACCACGGATATGGAAACCCTGAGGCAGCACTTAAAAGCGCTGGAGAGCGCAGGACAGCAGAGGCTGCATCGGCACGTACCACCGGACATAAATCAGACCGTACAGACATTATTTGGAATGGCCCAAGATTATCGCAGGTTCGCGGTCATCCAAGATTAATTGGCCTTTTCCGTTCGATGGCAATGCGGGCCGCTCAATCGCGTCGCGTTGCAAAAAATTACCCTTTGCCGCAAACTCATATTCACTTCGGTTCCAGCTTCGCTCCGTGCAATGTCGGTACTGTTTCTTCAGGGAGATTGTTACGTGGCCATAAAATCAAAACGACGCGTGGCTCTCGTTACCGGCGTGACGGGGCAAGACGGCGCCTATCTGACCGAGTTGTTGCTCGCAAAAGGCTATGAGGTTCATGGCGTGAAGCGCCGGTCGTCGTCGTTCAACACCGCCCGCATCGACAAATTCTATCAAGATCCGCACGAACCAAACCCGCGGTTGTTCCTGCATTATGGCGACATGACGGATGCGACAAACCTGATCCGCATTGTTCAGGAGACCCAGCCGGACGAGATCTACAACCTCGCCGCCCAGTCACACGTGCAGGTCAGCTTCGAGACGGCAGAGTACACGGCCAATGCCGATGGCATCGGAACTTTGCGGCTGCTGGAAGCGATCAGGCTTTTGGGGCTTGCCGATAAGACGCGTTTCTATCAGGCGTCAACTTCGGAGCTCTACGGCAAGGTTCAAGAAATACCGCAACGTGAGACCACGCCGTTCTATCCGCGCTCACCCTATGGCGCCGCAAAGCTTTACGCCTATTGGGTGACGGTCAATTATCGCGAGGCGTATGGCATCCATGCCTCGAACGGCATCCTCTTCAACCACGAGAGCCCGCTGCGCGGCGAAACATTCGTTACGCGCAAAATAACGCGCGCCATTGCGGCAATCGAGCTGGGGCTGCTGGACTGTCTTTATCTCGGGAACATCGATGCCAAGCGAGATTGGGGGCATGCGCGCGATTACGTCAAAGGTATGTGGATGATGCTGCAGCAACCGGAGCCGGACGATTATGTGCTGGCGACGGGTGAGTCGCATTCCGTCCGCGAATTCATAGAGAAGGCCTTTGCCGAAACGAAACGAGATATCGTTTGGAGCGGCCATGGCGTCGACGAAATCGGAAAAAACGCACGGGACGGCAAGATTGTCGTGCGGATCGACCCGAAATACTTCCGCCCGACCGAAGTCGAACAGCTCCTGGGAGACCCGCGCAAGGCCTATCAAAAACTGGGATGGAAGCATGAAACGCTGTTCGACGATCTGGTCGCCGAAATGGTCGCCGAAGATATCAAGCAAGTGGCAAGCGAACAGCGCAACAACCGGTACGATTGAAATCCCATGACCGCGGCCGAAACAAAGCCGAGCCTTCCTTACGCCCTCGCACTTGTGAACGACATGCGGCGCGGCGAAAACTGCCGAGTTGAAGGGCTTGGGCTGACAGCTGAATTGACTTACCGATGGTTCCTGGAAAATCGCGTGCCTAAATGAAAATCAGCACCATCACCGTCAGCTTCAATTCGCAGGCTACCATCGCGCGCACGATCGAGTCGTTCTTGGAGCAGACCCATCCCGACAAGGAAATGCTTATCATCGACGGCGCCTCGAAAGACGGAACGCTCGATATCGTACGTTCCTTTGCCAGCGACGCGATCCAAATTATTAGCGAGAAGGATCGCGGCATCTATGATGCGATGAACAAGGGACTGAAGAACTATACTGGCGATGCCGTTGGGTTTCTGAACTCCGACGATTCCTATCACGACGATTTGGTGCTTGCGCGCATCGCCAAGGCGCTGGAGACTGCCGATGCGGTGTATGGCGATCTGGTCATGGTGAAGGATCATACGGACCGGCACATTGTGCGGACCTGGCACACAGGACCGTTCGTCCCCGGATCGTTCCGGCGAGGCTGGATGCCGCCGCACCCTACCTTTTACATTCGGCGCGAACTGGCGTCCGCCGTCGGGGCGTTCGATCTCAGGTATAAGATCGCGGCGGATTACGATTTTATGCTGAGGGCCCTGGAACTTCAGGCACCGCGTACCGCGCATATCTCGCACCCATTGATCGATTTCAAGGTGGGTGGAGCAAGCACGGAAAGCGTATGGTCGGTCATCAAGACCAATATAAACTGCCTGAAGTCGCGGCGCAGGCATTTGGGTGCGGGACTTATCGACTGGGCCCTATTCGCGAAGCCGGCGCGCAAACTGCGTCAGCTTCGCTGGCAATAGTCTTCCGTGAACGAAATATTGGCGAGCCCGGACGGGATCGAACCGTCGACCCTTTGATTAAAAGTCAAATGCTCTACCCCTGAGCTACGGGCTCGCTTCAAGGATTGCCCCTGCGCGGTGCAGGAGGCGGCGGACCATATGGGGCGGGACCTGACGGGTCAACTGGGCGTTAGAGCCTAAATTTCGCGGAAAATCAGGTGCGTCCCGCACCCTCATTGCCTGAGGCTGGCATCACAAGACGGAAAATTTTCCTTCCGGACTGGGAACCGGCTTTGGCGAAATCACGCCGGCATCGTGGCGAGACCGGGATCGATCATCGGCGAGAACCCTCGCCACGCGGCCCCGCCTGCGCAGAGGGTCGATCATGCGCGGGCAAGATTTGAAATGCGACGGGGATGCCGCAAAGCCTCGGCATGCGATTAAGAAGGACAAGCCGCGTGTGATTCGCACCAGATGCGTACCCGCTGGTACCGGCGAACGAGCTTGAGAAACGCAGATTCGCGCATCCAAATAGGCGCTGCTATACAGGCCGTGGTCATTTCTTACGCGGCATTGGGACGTTCATGGCTTTTCTTGATGCAATTCACCCCGAGAGGCACATAGACGGCTTCTCAAAACTGTCCGGTACGCTGACATTCTACTCCTTCGTGCGAGCCATCATGCTGCGGCATGGCGTGAAGAATGTCTTGGACTTCGGTGCTGGACGGGGAGAAACCTTTGACTCCTCCGAGGCTTTAAACACCCATCTCAGAGATCTGCGGTTCAATGGCGCGCGCGTTTGCGCCTGCGACGTCGACACGGCAGTCAAAACCCATCCCCGCTCGCACGAACAGGTCGTCATTTCGCCAAACGTGTCGCTTCCGTTTCCCGACGGCGCATTCGATCTCATCGTTAGCGACATGACGTTCGAGCACATAACCGATCCGGAATTCGTCGCTGCAGAACTCTTACGGGTGCTGAAGCCGGGTGGTTACATTTGCGCCAGAACGCCCAACAAATACGGCTATGTGGCTATCCTTTCCAGGCTAACCCCGAACGCTCGGCATGTCGGCGCGCTTAGGCACGTGCAGCCCGATCGAAAAGCCCAAGACGTGTTCCCGACAGCCTACAAGATGAACACGCCCCAGCAGGTCCGCAGGCTTTTTCCGTCATGCGAAACCTATTGCATCACAGCTTCGGCAGAACCCGCCTACTATTTCGGAAACGCTTTTCTGTATCGGGCGCTGTTGGTGATGCACCGGTTTTTGCCGCCGGTCCTCGACACCACGCTATTCTTCTTCATCCACAAACCATGAATGTGCGCGCTCGGAACCACAGTCCCCGAGTGGGCGTCCGCACATCGTTGGCTCTGTTTATGACGATGCGTACGAGTATACTTATGTGCTTCTCGAAACGGGCTCAAATTGTACGTTCTCGGTCTTAACGCGTTTCACGGCGACTCCGCCGCGGCCTTGATACGCCGCGGCTACATCGTAGCTGCGGCCGAAGAAGAGCGTTTCCGGCGTATCAAGCATTGGGCGGGCTTTCCCGCGCATGCGATCGCCTATTGCCTTGGCGAAGCCGGGATAAGCCTCAGCGAGGTGGACCACATAGCAATCAATCAAGACAACCGTGCCAACATGGCGCGCAAGCTTGGCTTTCTGATACGCCGCAGGCCCGATCCTGCACTCGTGCTGCATCGCCTGCGCAACCGGGCAAGACGTCAAGGCGTCCTGGAATTGCTGGCCGGTCAATTTCCCGATGAGCCCTTTCGCGGCGCTTTCCACAACATCGAGCACCATGTGTGCCATCTCTACTCCGCCTATTACGTATCGACATTTTTCAACGCGGCCATTGCGTCGGTCGACGGCTTCGGAGATTTTGCAAGCACGGCATGGGGCGAAGGCAGAGGGGGCAAAATTACGGTCGGCGGACGCGTTTATTTTCCGCATTCCCTTGGGGTGTTCTATCAGGCGCTGACACAGTATCTCGGCTTTCCCCACTATGGCGATGAATTCAAGGTGATGGGCCTCGCGCCTTACGGGAAGCCAACGTATCTCGACGCCATGCGGCGCATTGTGAGGCTAAAGCCGGACGGCCGCTTCGAACTGAATCTGGCCTATTTCCAGCATCACGAGGAGTATGTTCCCTACCAATGGGAAGCGGGCTCACCCGAAGTGGACAATCTCTTTTCGCCCGCGCTTGAGGAGCTTCTGGGACCGCGGCGGCATCCGGGCGAGCCATTGGACGAGCGGCATCACAATATCGCCCACTCGGTGCAGGCGATGTACGAGGAAGCATTCTTCCATATGCTGATCCAACTGCAGGAACGCACCGGGCTGACGGACTTGGCGCTGGCCGGCGGTTGTGCCGCAAATTCCGTTGCCAACGGCAAAGTGCGCCGCATGACGCCGTTTCGGCGCGTCTATGTGCATTCCGCGGCGGGCGATGCGGGCGGCGCCATCGGAGCCGCCTACGCCGTGTGGGACAAGCTGGGAGGCGGCCGGCATTTTGTCATGGATCACGCCTTCTGGGGTCCGCAATTCTCGCAGCCGGAAATCGCCACCATAATCGAAGCGCAACGTTCACAAATCGACGCGGCCGGATGTGGGGTCGAAGAGATTGCGGATGAAAATGTGTTATGCCGGCGGGCGGCAAGAGCAGTGGCGGATGGCAAGGTTATCGGCTGGTTCCAGGGGCGCATGGAATGGGGTCCTCGCGCGCTCGGCAACCGCTCCATCGTCGGCGATCCTCGCCGGGCCGACATGAAGGCGATCCTCAATGCCAAGATTAAGCGCCGCGAATTGTTCCGGCCGTTTGCGCCTTCGGTGCTGTCGGGCGCGGTCGCAGAATGGTTCGAAGAAGACGACGCCGTGCCTTTCATGATGCAGGTATTTCAAATTCGGGAAGACAAGCGCTCGCAGATACCGGCCGTCACCCATGTCGACGGCTCGGGACGGCCGCAAACCGTTTATCGGCACACCAATCCGCGATTTTATCAGCTCATCGAAGCCTTCCGCGACATCACGGGCGTACCGATGGTGCTCAACACCTCGTTCAACGAGAACGAGCCGGTCGTCTGCCAGCCGCAGGAAGCATTGGACTGTTTCCTGCGGACCAATATGGATGTGCTGGCGCTCGGAAATACCATGATCACGCGCCGTGAAGCGACTTAGAGCGCGTTCCGCCAGAGCCTGTCTTTTCTATTCTTCCAGATAGCGCGCCCGAAATCCGTCGGCAAAGGCCGCAAGCGAGGCAGAAGAGATAGAAGCGCGCAATCCTGCCATGAGGTCCTGATAGAAAGCCAAATTGTGCCAGGTCAGGAGCATAGAGGCGATGATCTCCTTTGCCTTCACCACGTGATGGAGATAAGCGCGGCTGAACTGGCGGCATGCCGGACAGTTGCAGTTCGGATCGAGCGGCGCGGGGTCGTCCGCATGCCTGGCATTGCGCAGATTTAGCGTGCCATTCCAGGTGAACGCTTGCCCGTTCCGGCCTGAGCGCGTCGGAAGCACGCAATCGAACATGTCGATACCGCGCAGAACGGACCCCACGATGTCGTCTGGCTTGCCGACACCCATCAGATAGCGCGGCTGATCTTCGGGAAGCGTCGGCACCGTGGCCTCGAGGGTGTCAAACATCGCCGATTGGGGCTCGCCCACCGCCAAACCGCCTACGGCATAACCGTCAAAACCGATGTCCCGGAGCGTGCCTGCCGAGCGTTCCCGCAGATGGGCAAATACTCCTCCCTGGACAATACCGAAGCAGGCCCTGCCCGGTTGCTCGCCGAATGCGGTTTTCGAACGCTTTGCCCAGCGCATCGACAGCGCCAGTGATTTTTCGATGGTGGCTTCTTCCGCCGGCAGAGCCGGACATTCGTCCAGTACCATTTGAATGTCGGATCCGAGCAGACGTTGGATTTCCATCGCCCGTTCCGGCGTGAGGAATTCCTCGGTCCCGTCGATATGGGAGCGGAAGCGCACGCCCTCTTCCGTAATCTTTCGCAGTTTGGAGAGCGACATGATCTGAAAGCCGCCGGAGTCGGTGAGGATCGGGCGCTCCCAGCCCATGAATTTGTGCAGCCCGCCCAACTGCGCAACGCGCTCGGCACCGGGACGCAACATCAGATGATAGGTGTTGCCGAGGATGATGTCCGCGCCCGCCTCGCGCACGCTTTGCGGCAGCATGGCCTTGACACTACCAACCGTGCCGACCGGCATGAAGGCGGGCGTCCGAATCTCGCCGCGTGGCGTATGGATGAGCCCCGTACGCGCCGCACCGTCCCGCGCCAGAAGTTCAAACCCGAATCCGCTCATTGCGGGGGACGCAATAGCAGGCAGGCATCGCCATAGGAATAGAAGCGATAACGCTCCCGAATTGCCTCGGCATAGCCCGCTCGCATCGTTTGGAGGCCGCAGAAGGCACTGACCAGCATGAAAAGGGTCGATCGCGGCAGATGGAAGTTGGTCAACAGCACTTCGGCGGTCCGAAAACGGTAGCCGGGCGTTATGAAAATGTCCGTCTCGCCCGCAAACGGACCAAGCCGGCCGTCCGGCGCGGCCGCGCTTTCCAGCGCTCGCAGGGAAGTCGTGCCGACCGCCGCAATCCGCCCTCCCCCCGCTCGTGCCCGATTCAGCCGCGCCGCCACCTCCGCCGTCAGGCTGGCCCATTCCGGATACATCTTGTGCTGGGCCGTATCGGCGGCACTGACGGGCAAGAACGTGCCCGGCCCAACATGCAGCGTCACGGTCTCGTGGCCTACCCTGCGCGCCGCCAAGGCCTCAAACAGAGAGGGTGTGAAATGAAGCCCGGCGGTGGGCGCCGCCACAGACCCCTCAACGCGGGCATAGACCGTCTGATAGTCCAGCACATCGCGCTCGTCCGCTTTTCGCTTTCCCGCGATATAGGGTGGCAAGGGCATTTGGCCCTCGACGGCAATAGCGGCATCGAGCGCTGCTCCGGCCAGCGCAAAACGAAGTTCCACCTCCCCACCGTCCCCACGGGCCAAAACCTCGGCCTGAATTGTCGCACCCAAGGCAAGCCGGTCGCCTGAAGCGAGCTTGCGGGCCGGGCGCGCGAAGGCCAGAAAACGATCTGCCGCCAATCGCTTGTGGAGCAGCACTTCGATCTTGGGTTCCGCTGCGCGTCCCAGGCGTCGCCCGAAAAGCCGCGCCGGAATGACCTTCGAATCGTTGACGACGAGCGTGTCGCGCGGTTCCAGATAGTGCGGCAGATCGCGCAACGTCGCGTGCTCGAATTCTCCATCGCCGCGCACGACCAGCATACGAGCGCTATCGCGCGGCATTGCCGGCCGCAGTGCGATCAGCTCCTCCGGCAGATCGAAATCGAACTGGTCGACATCCATTGTGTGGCAATTACTCGGAACTTGGCCGTCCTGAAAGCTGACGATAGACGTCTGCTCTGGCACCGGCTAGCAAAATGACCACGACCAGATACGCGACTGCGATCACAAGCAGGGCATGAGGGAGTATCATTTGATACATGCGCGCAAACCCGGCCAGAGAGCCGGAACTCGGAAACGGCGGCAGGAATCCGCCGATGCGCAATATCGTTTCGCCGGCTATTTCTATCACCAATCCAACCAAGAGGATGAGCACCACGATTGAAGCGATGCGCCAGAAATGACCGCTCGAAAGCTGCCAGGCCCGCCGCAGGACATGCCCACGCGCATTTGCCACCGACACCGGCGCCAGCAGAAACCAGAGGCGAACGACCAGCCACAACACGCCGATCGCCATGACGGCCAAGAGGACACCATTGAAATAGCTCAGAGAGAGAAGTCTCACCACCACGAATCTGAGGATTTGAAGCGCGATTGCCCAGATGGCGACGACCAAAAGAAAGCGGAGCTTGGCGGCATAGACGCGCCACTCGCGCCTTGCTGCATGGAAATACTTCCAACCGATACTCGGAACGCCCATGGCCAATTCGGTAACCGAAGTGACGATCGACGAATGCAGAAGCAACGTCAGCAGAAGGCCACCCGTTGCAAGACCAAGAATAACGCTGGCGATACGATCGCTAGGGTTATCCAAATATCTCACAAGTTCCGAAAGATAGAGCGAGAGCGAAATGTAGAGAACGACCCAGCCGATCAGCGCCGGCAGGACGATGCGGGCAGCGATCTCCAAGAAATTGCGGGAGAGAAATGATAACGAGAAGCTCAAAGCGCTTCTTATGGAGATTCGAGACAAGGAATCACCCTCTCTTTACCGCGACACTAAGCTAATGGCCCAGGGAATGGGGCGCCTCGTCCCGCCCCGGTACGGTCACATTGTACCGCGACGCTTAGCTTTACCATCGCTGCCCAATGATACAACATTGCCAGCAGCAGGGGAGGCCTCATCCCGATCGGATTCCGGTTCGGATTGCGGCACAGCGATCTGCGTCGCATCGGTAAGCCACGCAAAGCTAAAGAAAAACGCCGACAAAACACAAAGACAGACGAGCGCAAATCGCGGGTCCAAGGTTGCCCCGAAAGAAGTAATTGCAACGGCACCGGAATAGGTGGCAAGGCCCTGATGTTTGCCCAGCTTATCCTCCAGGCGGTGATGGAAATGATCGCGGTCCCCTTGGAATGGGGATACGCCGCGCAACGGACGGCTGATCAGCAGACGCAAGCAATCGGCGACCGGTATGAAGAACCAAACGATGACGGTTTCCAGCGTCACCTCGCCGCGCGCATGGGCAAGCGTCACCAGGAGTCCGACCGCAAAGGTCACGCCGTACGAACCGCAATCACCCAGAAAAATCTTTCCTTGAAGATTGAAAAAAAGGAAGATTGCGCTGGTGCAAAACAATACCCCGGCGATCGCCGCGCCGAGGCCGTGCATCACGATCATGAGGCAGCCGGTCCAAACCAGCATCATGCTGCCGACGATCCCGTTTTGCCCGTCCGCCATATTGACCGAATTTACCAGACCGATGACGGTGACGCCCATCAACAGGAGATAACCCCACACGGGAATTGACGTCGGACTGAAGCTGCCCCAATTGAGCGTAGGGGAGATGAACTGCGGATCGATTGCGAACGCAACGCCCATGAACACCAAAAGTAGTAGCACGCGCGAAAGAGGCGACGTCTCTTTTTGATCGTCCTCGAAGCCGACCACCGCCAAGCCGCCGGCGCCCAGCAACATCGCGAGCAGCAATGGCAACTCGATGTCCCCCACAAGGTAGAACCTGGTCGTCAACCAGCCGACAAGACCGAGCAAAATCGCAATGCCGCCAACCTGCGGCGTCGGATTGGCATGCCGCTTGCGGCCGAGATCGGGATAGGCCATGACGCCAAACCGCTCGCCGACCGTTCTGGCGTTGAGACAAACCAGCAGCGCAATGGCGATGCCGATCGCGAACGGTATCTGAAACGCCGCCGTTGAACCGGAAAACATCAAGCCCCCCACGATCGCGCGCGAACTTTTTGTGGCGCTAGCGACGACAGCTCGGCAATTTACGCGAGAATTGACAGTCGATCCAGGGCGAAATTGCCGGAATTCGGCACTTTATGTCGAATACAATCTCGATTTTCGACGGGGCGGAATGATTTAATGCTCCCCCGTCTGGTGCGCCGTCAAGCATCGGCAGGCGCCGCATTGTCCCTGAGTGGCGATTATTGGGATGACCTTCACCCTACATCCGAGTTCCCTCGGGCAGAAATCGATCTCGAGCTTATGTCTCACCCTGCATCCGGAACAGGGGTAGCAGCGCTTCAACTTCATGGGCGCAACGCGTCTTATCCCAGCCCAGCTCGGCACCTATGAGCTTGGACGCTGCATCAAGCACGTCTCTTTGCGGCAAGCCCAATTGTCCGATGCCGGTGCGCCGCATCACCACATCGCCGAGCGTCACGGCCATTTCCTGACGGACGGCATGGATAATTTGGGCGGCAATATCGCCGGTCGCGCCAAGCGCCTGTGCAAGTTCAGGCCGGCCAATGGCGGGTTCGAGCACAAGCGGCAGATGCGTGCCATAAAGTCGCGCCAAATGGGCGATATTTCGAATTTGTGGATAGCTCGATTTTTGGGTGCGCTCGAAATCAAGAAACCGGTCGATTGCCCCTCCGGGCAGTCGCTCGGTCGCAGTTGAACAAAGCGCAACGTGACGACCGATCTTCTTAGCGATGATGTCGACGGACTTCTGCGCGATATCCCGCGACGTCGTCCATTTGCCGCCAATGACAGACGTCAATCCGGCAATGCCTTCGCTCTTGGCATGATCGAGGATCGCCGCGCGACGGCTGGCGCCATAGGTGTCCTTCGATCCGTCGTCCACCAGCGGCCGCAAACCCGCATAGGAATACTCCACGTCATTGAGATGCAATTGTGCGGCCGGCCAATGCCGATTGATTAATGAGAAAAACTCTGCGATGTCGCGCGCGCTCACACCGACGTCGTCGGGGGCGCCCGCATAGGGCGTATCGGTGGTGCCTAGAATCGTATGTCCGCGCCACGGGAGCACAAAAAAATGCCCTCGTCCCACCGCCATGGTGAGAGCACATTCCCGCATACGCGCGGGAACAATCACATGGATACCCTTGGAGCGGAGGAGTTTGCGGGATGCAGGCTTGCTCAACGCCCGTTCCATGAACAGATCGGTCCACGGCCCGGTGGCGACCAGGGTTTCTCTCGCGCGGATATCAAACGATGCCCGCGTGAAAAACTCTTGCGCGGAACAACCGGTGACGCGTCCATTGCGCAAAACCAGAGTTTCCGCTTGCACGTAATTGGCGATTGCCGCGCCATGCGCGTCGGCGTCGATCAGGCACTCCAGCGCCAAGCGTTCGGGCGCATACATTTGCGCATCGTAATAAAGAAAGGCCCCTGCAAATCCCGGCGTGTCCAACAGCGGTTCGCGTTTGATCGCTTCGTGTTTGTCGAGCCAGGAATGGCCCGGCAAGCGTTGATAGGAATCGGCGAGCCAATTGCGGTCGTAGGACAGCATGTCGTAGAGCGACAGGCCCGCAGCGAGTGTCGCGCGCGCCGAACGGTTCCCATCGAACAGCGGCACAAGAAAAGGCAGCGGATGGACCAGATGAGGCGCAATGTGTGGCCAGATGCGCCGTTCTCGCAAGGATTCACGGACCAAACCGAGTTCGAAATTGCGCAGATAACGCAACCCGCCATGGATCAGTTTGGAATTGAACGCGCTTGTCGCTCCGGCGAAGTCGCCTTTCTCGATCAGCGCGACTTTGAGCCCGCGCAACGCCGCATCGCGCGCGATGCAGGCGCCGGTGATGCCGCCGCCGATGATCAAGAGATCGAAAGTCTCGTCCGAAAGGCGCGTTAAGGCGCGGCGCATGACCATTCCGAGAAAGGAAGGCATGCAACGTCACGTAGCGCCGCCTGCCTGTCAAGCAACGCAGCAGTGTTCCGCGCAGCCTTTCCTAACGGAACAATTTATCAGCCGGCGCCTTCCAATACGGCCGAAACGATGAAGTCTTGCGTGGCGGCATCGAGATAAGGATGCATTGGCAGCGCGACGACCGTTTGGCAGATTTTTTCACTGACGGGAATGGGCGCGCTGGGGAAATGCGCATAACCCTTCTGCGCCGACAAAGGAATTGGATAATACACGGCCGTGGGTATTCCCTTTGCCTTCAAATGCGCCGATAGCTTGTCGCGGTCGGGTACCTGGATGACATATTGGGCCCAGGTCGATTGTGCGCCGGCAATTATACGCGGCACGACGATGCGGTTGGACTTGGCCAAAGCGGCGTTGTAGCGCCGCGCCACCGCTTCGCGGAGCTGGATCTCTTCCGGGAAGATTTTCAATTTTTCGATCAGGATGGCCGCCTGAATCGTATCGAGACGGGAATTCATGCCGATCCGGACATTCTCGTAGCGGTCCACGCCTTGTCCATGATTACGGATGGATCTGAGGAGATCGGCCAATCCGTCGTCGTTGGTGAAACTCGCACCGCCGTCGCCATAGCAACCCAATGGTTTTGCCGGGAAGAAGCTGGTTGCCGCCGCATCGCCGATGTTGCCTGTGACGCGTCCATTGTAATTTGCGCCGAAGGCTTGCGCCGTATCGCACAACACCTTAAGTCCTTCGAGCTTCGCGACAGGCTCGATGGCGCGATAGTCTGCTGGCTGACCGAACAAATCCACCGGCATCACGGCGCGAAGTCTCAGTTTGCCTTCGCGCTTCACCAACGCGATGGCCGCTTCCAGACTGGCCGGATCGATATTGTAGGTGTCCTCGAGCACGTCAACGAACACCGGTGAGGCGCCAACCAGTGCGACCACTTCTGCCGAAGCGGCAAAGGTAAATGTCGGTACAAACACCGCGTCGCCTGGCCCGATATTCCAAGCACGCAAAACGATCGAAAGTGCATCGGTGCCATTGGCGCAAGCAATGGCATGCTTCACTCCGGCAAACTCCGCGAGTTGCTTTTCAAATGTCGCTACTTGCGGACCCATGATCCAAGCGCCGCTTTCGACGGCCGCCGCAATGGCCCTGTTGAGTGGTTCACCGAGCCGGCGACGCTGTGCCTGTAGATCGATAAACGGAATGGGATCGGCCATGGAGTATCTCCGGTGCAGGCTAGTGGTCCGATTCTAACATTCGCATACCCTTTGCGCCGGACACTTATGCGAATGTTAAAATCAAAGGACCACTAGCAACTATAGGTTTCTAGTGGAGTTCTGGATTTGACATTCGCTCTCGGTGTTCGCACCAAGCAGGCTAGCGAATGTCAAATCCACTCCACTAGTTGCGGGAGTTCTAGGACTCGATGCCAATCCCGACGATAAACTAAATGTTGCAGATTGCTGCCATGCCGCTGCTTAACCAACGCTTTATCGCGACAGATCGCGGCTTTCGGCGCGTTTGAAGCCGCCAATATTAACGACAACGCTGCGCGCTTTGTCGCGCAAGCGTGTTCCCTCGAACGGATCAAAAGCGATGTCCAACCTATCCGTTTAAGCGTAAAGCGGTCCGTATGCGGCACAGGCCCGGTAATCGGCGCATTCCGGATCCATGCCGAACAAACTCCAGGCGCTGGGACGGAACAGCGTTTCGTCCTGCAGATTGTGCATCGACACCGGAATACGCAGCATCGCCGCCAAGGTGATCAGTTCGGCGCCGACATGTCCGTGCGTAATTGCGCCGTGATTGGCGCCCCATGCCGCCATGACGTCATACACCGACTTGAACGGTCCGCGTCCGGTGAGACGTGGAACAAACCAGGTCGTCGGCCATGTCGGATTGGTGCGCGCATCCAGCGTATCATGGACCTTATCGGGCAGCGTCACGCTGACACCTTCGGCGATCTGCAGGACCGGACCCAGGCCTTCCACCAGATTGAGGCGAATCATAGTAAGCGGCATATCGCCTTTGGTCGTGAAGTCGGTCGAATAGCCGCCGCCGCGGAAATAAAACACGTCAGCTGGGGCGAATCTCGTTGCTTTCAAACAGGCGTCGATGTCGGCGTCCGTGACGTTCCAGAACGGCTTGATGCCGGGCTTTCCATCCACCGTCATCTCGCCTGTCGCATCAAGGCAAGTCGAGCCCGAATTGATCAGGTGGATCACCCCACCCTCCGCCGCGCCTTGCGGCTTCCAGCGCGTGACCCGGGCGATCGCGTCCGCGCTCCAATAGGTGCGTACGTCTGAGAATATCTGCGCCTTGGCGGTAAGAAGATGATTGAACAGCATCCCGGCGCCATTCAGGCAATCGTTTTCGGTTGCCAGAACATAAGGCGCGCGTGCGCCGTTCCAATCGAAGGACGAATTGAGCAGCGTTTCCATGAAATCGCCATTGGGCATGAAATCCGTCCAATGACGTTGTCCTTGGAAGCCACCGAGGATGGCGTTGTGACCGTTAGACTCTTCGCCGTAACCCATTTCCACAAGGCGCGGATTGCCGACCATCAAGTCGCGACCGATCATCGCCATCTGGATGCAGATATCCCATTCGCGGCGTTTCTGCTCGGGCGTATGGCGGTCGGCTTCGTCGTTAAGGTCTGCCCCTTCGATGCATTTCTCCTTCACCCAGGCTTTTGCACGCGCGAACTCGGCCGGATCGAAGATGCCCAGCTGTATGCGCCGCTGCACTTCGCTCATATCGACACATTCGGTACGAATGCCGAGATATTTCTGGAAGAAGGATTGATCGACGATCGAACCGGCAATGCCCATCGACACGCCGCCGAGGCTCAGATAGCCCTTGCCGCGCATATGCGCCACGGCCAATCCGGCGCGGGCGAAGCTCAATATCTTGGTGCGGACATCGCTCGGAATCGTCGCATCGTGACGATCTTGGACTTCGAGTCCGTAAATCCCGAAGGCCGGCAGACCCTTCTGATTGTGCGCTGCCAGCACCGCCGCCAAATACACGGCACCAGGCCGCTCGGTGCCGTTGAAGCCCCACACCGCTTTGGGGAGCGAGGGCTCGAGGTCCATGGTCTCCGAGCCGTAGCACCAGCATGGTGTCACCGTAATCGTGGCGCCGACATTCTCGCGCCGGAACTTTTCCGCGCAGGCGGCGGCTTCAGGGAACCCCCCGATGGTGGTGTCGGCAATCACGCTGGCCACCGGCTTGCCATTGGGATGGCGCAGCGTGGAAGAGATCAACTTCGCCGTCGCCGCAGCCATATTCATGGTCTGTTGTTCCAGACTCTCGCGCACGCCTTTGCGGCCGTCGATTGTCGGGCGGATGCCGATTTTTGGCGGCTCGCCATCAAACACGCTGTTCATTTCGAGAGTCCTCCCGCTATTTTTTGTTCTGCGTCAGAGGACCATTATACCGGCCCGGGAAGCGTTGTCATATAAGTATGTCAAATCGGCTGATTGCTTCTTGCAAGCCTATTAGCTTGGTTGGCTGGAACAGCGTCGGCGGAAAGGATTCGCGGATAGACCGGCGCCCTTCTGCAATACTCGACAATTGGCCGAGCGCGATGAATTGTACCATGGCATTGCCGAGCGCGGTCGCTTCCCCCGGACCGGCGACAACGGGCAGGCCGGTCACATTAGCGCAGAGTTGATTGAGCAAAGCGGCTTTCGATCCGCCACCCACCACATGCAGCCGCGTGAAGTGCCGCTCGGTGACCGCTGCCAGTTTTAGGAGCACTGCCCGATAAAGCAGCGCCAAACTGTCATAGGCGCAGCGCACAAGTTCGGCCGGTGTTCTCGGTTCCGGCTCGCCGGCGGCGCGGCAAGCGGCCCGGATTTCTTCGATCATGTCGGGCGGGTTGAAGAACCGGCTATCCGCCGGGTTGATCACAGAGCGGAACGCGGGCGATTGCGCTGCTTGCGCCGCCAAGACGCTGCCGTCCGAAGTGTCGTTCAACAAACGCTGAATTTCTTGAACCAGCCACAAACCTGTGACCGTGGACTGAACGCAATAGGTGCCGCCATAGCCGGTTTCGTTGCACAGGCCGGCGGCTTCGGCGGCTGCGTCGTTAAATGGAATCTCGGATTCGACGCCGATGATCGACCAGGTGCCGCTGGAAAGATAAGCCCAGTCACCATCGCCGGTAGCCGGAATAGCTGCGATCGCCGATTGCGTGTCGTGCGCGGCCGGCGCGATCACTTTTAAGCCGCCAAGCCCGGTGTCGGATGCCAGCTCAGCGCGAAGCGGTCCCAGCAACGTTCCGGGAGCGACGGGATCGCTTAGCGCACCCGGGTCCAGTGCTAGAGTCTGTAGCGTTTGCGGCCACCATCGGCCATCGAGGGTGAGCATCTGGCTGGTCGAAGCCAGCGTGCGTTCATTTGCGGCCACGCCGCTCAACCAGAAGTGCACATAGTCGGCTGTGAGAAGCAGCCTATGGGCGTGTTTCAGCACATGCGGTTCGCTTTGGCTTTGGGCGAACAGCTGAAATAAGGTGTTGAAGGGCAAGCATTGAAGACCAGTCGCTTCGAACAATTCGTGCGCGGACAGATGCCGGTCGGTGTAGCGCTCCACCTGCCCTTCGGTGCGCGCATCGCGATAGGCCGCGGGCGGACACATCAGCTCGCCGGTTTTGTCGATGACCGCAAAATCGACGCCCCAGGAATCGGCGCCGATGCTCGCGTAAGGCACGCCGGAGGCTCCCGCATCCGCCAGAGCAGCTTTGAGCTGTGCGAAAATCCCTTTGTAATCCCAGATTTTTCGTGCATCGACCGTTTGGGCGCCGTTGTTCAGCCGTGCCAGTTCGTGCAGCGATATCCGGCCGTCCGTTAGAGCAACATCGACCAAACGAATGCTGGAAGCCCCGAAGTCCAGGGCCAAGCAACGAACCATTTAGCCCTCCGCCAAATGTGCCTTTGCCTAGCGCGCTTTGCTCAGCGTGTCACTGAATAAGTACTTTGGTGCCTTCGAAATCGAAACGGAAGCGTACTTCGCGCAGCCCCGAACCGACCATGGCGCGGCGCAGTCTGGGCTTGTCCGTCGTGTGGAACAGCAAAAAGCCTCCCCCACCGGCTCCGATCAATTTGCCGCCCGTCGCGCCATTGGCGATCGCAAGTTCATACCATTCGTCGATCTTCGGATTGGACATCGCACCCGAACGGCGCTTCTTGAATTGCCAATGTTCGTCCATCAGTTTGCCGAAATCGTTCAAATAGCCGCCCTGCAATGCTTCGAGGATGCGCTTGCCGATGTCCTTCACATAATGGAGGTTGTTCAGCATCTCGTCGTCGTCGTGCTTGGTCTTCTCGTCCTGCTCTCTCAGAATTCGACATTCCCTGGCGCGAATAGCCGGTGAAGAACATCGCCAGACTGTCTTCAAGATTGTCGCGGATTTCGGGACTGATCGGCGCAGGCCAAGTCTCAACCCGATCGTCTTTGCAGAACCGGAAACAGGTGATGCCGCCATACGCAGAAATATAATGATCCTGCTTGCCGATCGGCACGTTGAGCCGGTTGATTTCGATCTCGCAGGCTTGCTCGGCGAGTTCCTGTGTGTGCACCGGATTGTGCTTCAAGGTATGCAGCGCTTTGAGAAGCGCCGTCGTGAAACTACCCGTCGAACCGAGGCCTGCCTCCGAGGGGATGTCGGCCATATGGGTAATCTCGAGGCCGCGGCAATCGACGTCCAACATTTTGATCGCTTCGCGAATGATCGGATGTTCCAGCGCATCGACCGACGAGACGCGTTCCAATTTCGAATACCGCACCAGCATCTCGTCGGCAAAACCGTGATGCAGCGTGATGTAGACGTATTTGTCGATCGCGGCCGAGATCAATTCGCCTTCGTGTTCGCGATAGTAAGAGGGAAGATCCGTTCCGCCGCCGCCAAGCGTGATACGAAGCGGGCTACGCACGATTATCATATTAATTCCTTATTTTTTGAGGTCCGGCGCGACATCGCCTTGGGAGCGCGGATAAATTGTTCTTCGCGGCAATATCCCGCGAGTTCTTAAGAGAAGCAACATTAGGAAACGACACGAGACTACTCAGATTTCAAATGCGACAATTTTGGCATCGTGAATGAAATGCTGTGTTTGTTGAGTTTCCGCGCCGCTGCGATGAATGGCAGCGCTGTCAACGAAACGCCTTGGCGATGGCGCCCCACATCGGTGTGCGCTCGAGATTCACATCCAGCGGCAGTTTCCGCGGCGAATATCCCGAGAGCAGTGCTCTCAATCCCCCATCGGATTTTAGAAAGCGATCCGACAGTCCCCAGGTCAGAACGGCGAGCGTCGCTTGGTTGGCCAGAGCCACGTCGAGAAACCGCGCACTGGCGTCGCCGACGGCACGATCGCGCAACGCGATATCGGATGGCCCTTTGCTATCGTCCACATCGTGCTCGGTGACCAGAATGCGTAACCCCATCGCCCGCACCTGATCGAGAAAGTCGCGCAGCTTCTTCTGATCGACGGGCGGACCGAATGCCGACAGATGTCCTTGTAAGCCCAGCGCTTCGATCGGCACTTTGCGCGCCAGCGCACCTTCCAAGAATTTCAGAGTGGCCGCGCGGAACCTGTCGTTCCACGCTTCGCCGCCTTCGCATCCCCAATCGTTGTAAACCAGCAGCGCATCGGGATCGGCTTGTTTGGCGGCGTGGTAAGCCAAATCGATATAGCCGGGACCGAAGCGCTTCAGCCAGATGCAGTTGCGCAAGCCGTCGGCGCGTCCGTCTTGCGGATAGAGTGCCTCATTGACGACATCCCAGGAGTGCATCTTTCCACGATAACGCCGCACCAGCCTGGCGGTATAATCCGTCAGTATCTCGTCATCCGGCGCACCGAGCACTTTGGCTTCCAGCCAATCCGGATTGGCGGCATACCAGACCAGCGTGTGGCCGCGCATCGCCATGCCATGCGCCGCAGCGTATGCCAGCAAGCGGTCCGCGCCGGAATAATCGAATTGCCCCGGCGACGGCTCGACGATCAGCCGCTTCAATTCGTATTCGGGAACAAGGATATTCGCTTCGCGCCCCAGAACTTGCGCGAACTCCGCATCGTCTAGCTGATAGGAACCCGCAGCACAGCCATAGAAGCGCCCGCTCTTCGCCGCGCGCTGCCGAAGCGGCAAATCCTGCGGCGCGGCATCCGCCGCCAAATATCCCGCTGCCAAGCCTCCCAACAGAGATCGCCTTGTCAGCATATCAGTCCCCGTTCAACAACCGGACAGCCTTAACGCAGAATCCTGCACAAGCGGTAAATTCGGCTCCGCGAGCTGACCGCATCAAGAGCGAGACGGGCGCTTTGCGGCCCGCGCGATCACCATCTGCCGCGCTGCTTCAAGCGCCCGGCTGACAGCCTCGCGGCGATAATCCCACATGGGCTCCGGCGTCGGCGGTGCGATCACCATCGTGGCATTGGCCTCGAACAGTAGAACCCTGCCGTCTTGTGACACACCAAAATCAATTCCGCCGTAGTCGAGCTGCAACGCTTCGCACAACCGCATCAAGCTCTGCAAAACTTTCGGCCCTAGAACGCTCGCCATATCGGAAAGAAAAGCTGCTTCCTCTTGCCTATGGGCCGGCTCAGCTGCCATGTCCGAGGTGAAATAATGCACCTTCCAGAATTGCGACAGCGCCAGATGCAGCGGATACAGCACTCCATCGATGATCATCGCGCGGTATTTGCGCGCCAAGCCGTCCGCGCCTCTGGCATCGAGATATTGGATGACGAAGAGCTGGTCGCCCGGCAACTGAGAAACCGCAGCGGAAAATTCTGCAGCGTTGTCGGCGCGCAAAAAATGCTGGCCCGTGTGAAATCCCGGCGCCCGCAAAAGTAGCGGAAATGTAAAGCCTTGCTCATGAAGGGTTTCCGCAATGTCAGGGCGTTCCAGCGATTTGCGCGAAAACAAAGACGTGCGCGGCACAATCACATCATCTATTGCCGCGAAGCGCTCGGCATTGGCGCTGCGTCCCGTCGGCAGAATTCGCTCCGGCGGATTGATCACCGGCGCCTTCGTGCGAGCCAGGATGCGCGGAATCTCGTCCAAGGCGCGGGCGCACAAATCCGCATCGCCGACCGCGTTGAAGACGATGTCATGTGGCGGCAAGGGTTGTGTGGGATCGTGGTATTCCGCGTAAAGTGCCGAGACCGCAAATATCCGTCCGTCGAGTAACAATTCCGTCGGGATGTTTCCGCCCAGCGCCGAGACGATCAGCAACACCGAAACCGGCTTACCGTCGCCGCGAAACGGCCGCGCGACAATGCTGTGACCGACAAACCCCTTTTTGCGGTGCTCTTCGGCGGACGCATGCTCGCCGAATTTTGCCAGCACCACGGCAAGCCCCTGATGGGCGAAGGCCAGGCCCGGATTGAGCTTGAGAGCCGTTTCATAGTGTCGGCGCGCCTCCGACGGATCGCTCTCGTCCGACAATAGATTGGCGAGGTTGACATGAGCCGTCGCACATTGAGGATGACACTCCACGGCCTGGCGATAAAGCGTCAGCGCGGCGGAATGGTAACCCGTCGCCAGCGACAGCCCGCCTAGATCGGTGAGCACGCCCAGATGGGTCGGTTCCAACCGCAGCACCGCTAAGAAAGCTTGCTTAGCCTCCTCGTCCCGTCCCAACAGAGCCAAGAGCTGCGCCTTGCCGAACAACGCGTCAATGGCATCGGGCTCTGCCTTCAGGCGCACACAAAACTGCTGCAGCGCCAATTCGAGCGTAGCAACCCGGTTTGCGCCATCGGTCATGAATGATCCTGCGGCGGGCCCCGCTAGTGTCCCGATTCCGAAATTCGTTGCATCTGATATCGGCCTCATTCGAATTTCGGAATCGAAAGGACACTAGCCGATCTATTGATGCTAGTGTCGTTTTGGTTTCGAAGTTCGCGAAAGATGCTGATATCGGTGATATCGCGAACTTCGAAACCATGACACTAGGACTTAAGATGCGGCGTCGGCTTCCAAATGCATCTTCAATATCTTGTCCGGCTCGCCGGAGATCGCGCCGTTGTTGTGTTCGCCGCCTTTTTTGATGGCGTCGATATGTTCCATGCCCTCCACCACCTCTCCCCACACCGTGTATTGGCGGTCGAGCCAAGGTGCATCGTCGAAGCAAATGAAGAATTGGCTATTGGCGCTATTGGGACTCGCACTGCGTGCCATGGAAACCGTACCGCGCTTGTGCTTTTCGGCGGAGAATTCGGCATTGAGATTGGGCAATTTCGAGCCGCCCGAGCCGGTGCCCGTGGGATCGCCGGTTTGCGCCATAAAACCCGGAATGACGCGGTGGAACACCACGCCGTCATAGAACCCTTCTTTGGTCAGCTCGGTAATGCGCGCCACATGGTTCGGCGCAAGGTCGGGGCGCAACGCGATCTTCACGGGCCCACTCTTTAATTCCATGACGACAAAATTCTCGGCGCTCATTTTTTCTTCTTTCTCAATTCCTGACAGCGTTTCTTCAAAAGCTTCGCGACATGCGGACTGGTGAATGGTGTCACATTGCCGCCCAGCTTGGCGATCTCCTTGACCAGCCGCGAAGCAATGGCTTGATGGCGCGGATCGGCCATTAAAAACACAGTTTCGATTTCGGTGTTTAGCCGCTGGTTCATTCCGACCATTTGGAATTCGTATTCGAAGTCCGAGACCGCGCGCAAGCCGCGCACGATCATGCTGGCCCCGACTTTCTCGGCGAATTCGATCAGCAGATCGTCGAATGGCTGCACTTCGACGGTTGCGCGGCCGGCGCCCGTGAACCGCTTGGTTTCATGCCGGATCATCGCGGTCCGCTCCTCCAGCGTGAAGAGCGGCGATTTGGAGGGATTGGAGGCAACTCCAATGACCAGATGATCCACCAGTTTGACGGCCCGCTCGATGATATCGAGATGGCCGAGCGTCGGTGGATCGAAAGTGCCCGGATAAAGGGCCACCCGCTTCTTCGCCATGACGTCAGTCCTCTCCGCCGGAAACATCCTCGATGCGTTCGACCGAAACCACGCGCTCGGCCTCTTCTACGCGGAAGACCACGACGCCCTGTGCCGCGCGGCCTTGGATGGAAATGCCGCCGACCGGAACACGGATCGTCTGGCCCGCATTGCTAATGAGCATGAGGTCGTCGGATTCCTCGACCGGGAATGCGGCGATAATGGCACTGTTCTTCTTACCCATGCCCATGGCGACAATGCCCGAGCCGCCGCGTCCGGTGACGCGGTATTCATAGGAGCTCGAGCGTTTGCCGAAGCCGTTCTCCGAAACCGCCAAGATGAACTGTTCGCGGGCGCCAAGCTCTGCGTAACGCTCTTGCGTCAGCGTTGCCTCTTCGCCTGTGTCTTCGGCGTCATCCGTGTCCTCGACGGGAATCTCCTCTTCGCCGGTCGCGGCGCGACGCGCAGCGTTGGCTTGCTTGAGATAGGCGCGAGATTCCGCAGTCGAAGCGTCGGAATGGTACAGCAAGGTCAGGCTCACCACTTCGTCGCCCGCCGCCAGCTTCACGCCGCGTACGCCGGTGGATTCGCGTCCCTTGAAGACGCGCACATCGCTCAGCGGGAAGCGGATGCATTTGCCGCTGCGCGTGGTCAACAGCACATCGTCGCGGTCGGTACAGATTTGCACGCCGACGATGCCGTCGCCCTCCGCCAGCTTCATGGCGATCTTGCCGCTCTTGTTGATGCTGACGAAATCGGACAGTTCGTTGCGGCGCACATTGCCGGATTTGGTGGCGAAGACGACGTTGAACTTCTCCCATTGCGTCTCGTCTTCCGGCAGCGGCAGGATGGTCGTGATGCGTTCGCCTTCGCTGAGCGGCAACAGGTTCACCATGGCCTTGCCCTTGCCGGCAATGCGCGCTTCGGGCAACCGCCAGACTTTGAGCTTGTACGCCATGCCGGTGGACGAGAAGAACACCATCGGCGCGTGCGTCGACGCCACGAACAGATTGGTGACGAAATCTTCTTCACGCGTCACCATGCCGGAGCGGCCTTTGCCGCCGCGTCCTTGCACGCGATATTCGGCGATGGGCGTACGCTTGATATAGCCCGCGTGGGTGACGGTGATCGCGACCTCTTCGCGCTCGATCAGCGCTTCGTCTTCGATCTCGACATCGGCATCGACCAGTTCGGTCAGGCGCGGCGTGGCGAATTCCGCCTTCACGACGTCGAGCTCGTTTCTGATGATGCTCAGAACGCGCGGCCGCGAGCGCAGGATTTCGAGATAATCCTTGATCGCCTCGCTGAGCTTCTTCACTTCCTCGCCGATTTCGTCGCGGCCGAGAGCTGTGAGGCGCTGCAGGCGGATATCGAGGATGGCCTTGGCCTGTTCCTCGGTCAGCCGGATGGTGCCGTCTTCGGCGATGGAATTGCGCGGATCGGCGATCAGCGCCACCAGCGGACCGACATCCTTCGCCGGCCAGGCACGCGCCATCAACTGTTCGCGCGCCGTGTTGGCATCCGGAGCGGCGCGGATCAGCGCAATCACTTCATCGATATTGGCGACGGCCACGCCCAGTCCGGCCAAGATATGCGCACGGTCGCGCGCCTTGCCGAGCTCGAAGCGCGTGCGCTTGGTGATGACCTCTTCGCGGAACACGACAAACGCCGCCAGCAGGTCTTTCAAATTCATCTGCTGCGGCATGCCGTCGTTTAAGGCCAGCATGTTGACGCCGAAGCTCGTCTGCAATTCGGAAAAGCGGTAGAGCTGATTCAGAACGACTTCGGACGAGGCGTCGCGGCGCAGTTCGATCACCACGCGCATGCCGTGGCGGTCGCTTTCGTCACGGATGTCCGAAATGCCTTCGATGCGCTTGTCGCGCACCAGCTCGGCAATCTTCTCCTGCATGCGCGCCTTGTTCACCTGATAGGGAATCTCGGTGACGATGATGGCTTCGCGGTCCTTGCGGATTTCTTCCACATGGCAGCGCGCCCGCATCAAGATCGAGCCGCGTCCGCGCGCCAGCGCTCCGCGCGCCGCCTGCTTGCCGATGATCAACGCGCCGGTGGGAAAATCCGGGCCCGGCACGATCTCGGTCAGCGCATCGAGGCCGATCGACGGATCGTCGATATAGGCGAGGCACGCATCGATCACTTCGCCCAGATTGTGCGGCGGTACATTGGTCGCCATGCCCACGGCAATGCCGCTGGCCCCGTTGACCAGAAGGTTGGGAAAGCGGGCGGGAAGGACGACCGGTTCCTTTTCCGAACCGTCGTAATTGTCTTGGAAATCGACGGTTTCCTTGTCGATATCCTCGGTCAGCGCATGGGCGATCTTGGCGCGGCGCACTTCGGTATAACGCATCGCGGCGGGCGGATCGCCGTCGATCGAACCGAAATTGCCCTGCCCGTCGATCAGCGGCGCGCGCATGGAAAAATCCTGCGCCATGCGCACCAGCGCGTCGTAAATCGATTGGTCGCCATGGGGGTGGTATTTGCCGATGACATCGCCGACCACACGGGCGGATTTGCGATACGCCTTATTCCAGTCGTAACCGTTCTCGTGCATCGAAAAGAGAATGCGCCGGTGCACCGGCTTGAGACCGTCGCGTGCATCGGGCAGGGCGCGCGAAACGATGACGCTCATCGCGTAGTCGAGATAGGAGCGTTTGAGCTCGTCTTCGATGGCAATGGGATTGACGCTAAAGCCCGAAGGAGGGGGCGCGGACGGCGGTGTATCGCTCAATTTCAGGTCCCTGTTGCTGCCGCCCGGGACCCCCGGAAAACGGCCTGGTTACCTAGCATTTCGCCAATTGATTCGGCTAGCGAAAGATGCCGCGAATTCCAGGCTTTGGGTGCCCATTTTGAAGCCTCGAACAGGGCAGATTTGGCCGCTGCGGGACTAGTCGACATCCACAGGTAGTTTGCCTTCGACTTTGTCCAGTTCGGCCATCACGCGGCGCATGGTGTAGGCGTAGATCACCCGCCCGCCCTTGCTGCCGCCGTCATCCACATAACCGAACACGATGCCGACCAGATGTCCGTCGGCGGCGTCGACAACCGGCCCGCCGCTGAAGCCGGGCCCGGCATTGCCTTCGAAGGTGAAAGCCGATTGTACCTCGCATTTGGCGCACATGGCCTCAACGGGTGCATCAAGACGCGTCACCAAGCCTTCGGCTTTGCGCAACTCGCCGCTGCGGCCTTGCCCATAGGCGATAATCTTTTCGCCCTGGTGGGGCGATGCGACTTGCAGCTTGGCCGTTGCTTTGTCGCTATGGAAAAAAAGCAGGTCGTAACTGGCCGACTTGCCGACAATGCTCTTGTTGTCGAGCAAATTGGCCGTGTGTGCGGTGGTGACCGCAATGCCCTCGCCGATCGAGACGGCGGCCGCACTGCCCTCGAACAGCAAATAGATCGAGCTTTCCAGCGGGATGTAGGCATGCTCGACGTCACGGTTGAGAAAGCCTTGGGCTTTCTCTCCCGACGAACTGGCGCAGCCGGCCAGGGCCAGCGCAAGAACAACAACCAGAAGCCTTTTCATAAAACGGCGTCACCCGAGCTGTTCTATGCCACCACCACTTTGGCGACAAAGCCTGCCGCCACAACGAGAAGCGGGCCAACAAAGTACATAAACAAGGGCATTTGCGTTTTTGCACGCATTCTCGCCACGGCCCAGGTACCGCCGATAACAGCAGACACGAGAACAAGCTCAAATTTCGTGGAAAAGAATTTCGGCTGCGACGGTTCGAAGAACATCGCGACGAACCAAATGACAACCGCCATTCCAACGAAGACCTGACTTCTCAATGCTCGTTCCATCCTGCTTCCCAAAAAAGCAGCTAGAAATTCTACTAGAACGGTATTTCGTCGTCCATGTCGCTGCGATCGAAGCTCGCCGGCGCATCGCTGGTGCCCGAAGAGACACGCGCCCCGCCCTCGCCCTTGCTGTCGAGCATCACGAGCTCGCCGCGGAAGCGTTGCAGCACGACTTCCGTCGAGTATTTCTCGACGCCGTCTTTGTCGGTGTATTTGCGGGTCTGCAGCGCGCCTTCCAAATAGACTTTGGAGCCTTTGCGCAGATATTGCTCGGCGACCTTGGCGAGGTTCTCGTTCCAGATCGTGACCCGGTGCCACTCGGTCTTCTCTTTGCGCTCGCCCGACGCCTTGTCGCGCCAGCTTTCCGAGGTGGCGACCGACAAATTGACCACCAGGTCGCCGCTGGTCATGCGCCGCGATTCCGGGTCTTTGCCCAGATTGCCTACCAAAATCACCTTGTTGACGCTGCCAGCCATTTCCAACTCCGTTCGCTTGTTGGGCGCAGATTAGTCTGCGCATCACCGCAGTGCCACAAACCGCGGGCGCGTGCCTGTGGACAGCCATGAAGATCGACTCTTTATAGCATTGTTCCCTATTTGTTCCAAGACCTGTGACCGCCGAAGAGCGGCGCCGCGACGTCAAATCACATGGGGAATGAAACGCCATGTCCGGGCCTGATAGGCGCGATATTCGGGGAAAGTCTCGGCTAGGATTCTTTCTTCGTAGACCGTTCTGGCGACCTGTACCGCGATATGTGCCAGGGTCAGCGCGAGAGCGGCGAGCCCCCAGAATTGGATCAACATGGTCAGGATGCCGATTTCTTCCACAACATAAAGCGGATGGCGGACGACGGCATAGGGTCCGCTGGTCACCAATTCCCGCGCATCTGCAATGATGGCGAAGGATTTTCCGAGCTTCAGCAAAATGACGATCTCCATAATGCTGGCCCCGAAAATCAGAACGTCGACAAGCGCCTGAACCCAAATCGGCAGAACCACCGGCGGAAGATGCAGACCGACAAAAGCGGTTCCCAATCCGGTCCCGATCAAAGCGAGCGCGCGCGGCATGATACCGGGCGCCCTGGCGCGCGGTGCCGTTCGCGTGAGCAGCATGACGATGAGCAGCAGCGTAAAGGCAACGGAGCCGACAAAGGCCAGCATCTGCAGAATGCCGAGGGTATTCTCGGTACCGGCCGCAATCGCCCGAAGATGCGCCAGGATCGTCTGGCCGTCGTCGCCCATGCCCCAGCCGAACCAGACGACCAGCGGCAGCGCCACCAGCGTGTCATAGGTCCTGGATTTTCGGAATTGTTCCACCCAAGCGATGATGGACTGCATCGGTTTGTCCCCCCGGACTGACTAGCACAAAGCAGGCGCCCGGCAGCTAGCCGCCCTCCTATTTTCTTTGGCCGCCTCGCAGTGCCGTTCTGGACAGCATTCTCGACTCGTGCGACATGTCGTTCCTTATTCGTTCTTCTATGGGTGAGTATTGGAAGGGGCACAAAGCTTGAGAATCCGGATCGCAGACCCCACATCATGTCTGTTCTTGGGGGTCGGTCTGGGGCGCCGGCGCTTTGCCAAGGGAAACATCACATTCGCGCCGTTGCCGTGACCAAGCCGTCCCGCCAAAGTGCTCGTTTGGTCTAACCAGGTACGTATCCATGCGGAAAAAGAATCTCTATCCGAGCGCTATTGGTAGCAGTCCTTTCGTTGATATCGAGCGCAGCTTGGGCGGGGACAACGCAGGTCGTCGTTCAGTGGGTTGGGAAGGATTGGAGTAGCCTCTCGGGCGAACAAATATTCGACGTGCAGGGAAAACTGGATGACCTCGGTACGAAATACGGGTTTGATTCGGACGGCAACGATGTGGGTGGCGGAGCAGCGAATTTCTACCTGTATGTGGATGACAAGCGTGTAGACCAGGTTGTGCGAGAAATTGTCGACACGCAGAAAAAGGGACTGCTTCCGGATGGGATGCGGATCGGCATTGCGGTCTACAAAGACAAGGCACGCAAGGATTGGGTCTACAAAGTGGCCTATCCAAATACACTAAAGCACTTTGACATAACGTATCACGAAAAGAACTGAGACTTCGATGCAGAAAAACATCTCCGTCCGCGGCGCGCGCCAGCACAATTTGCAGAACGTGGATGTCGATATTCCGCGCGACAAGCTGACGGTGATGACCGGGCTTTCGGGCTCCGGCAAATCCTCTCTCGCGTTCGATACGATCTATGCCGAAGGCCAGCGCCGCTATGTGGAATCGCTATCGGCCTATGCCCGCCAATTTCTGGAGCTGATGCAGAAGCCCGATGTGGATCACATCGAAGGCCTCTCGCCCGCCATTTCCATCGAACAGAAGACGACCTCCAAAAACCCGCGTTCGACGGTCGGCACTGTCACGGAAATCTACGATTATCTGCGCCTCTTGTTCGCGCGCGTCGGCGTGCCCTATTCGCCGGCCACCGGCTTGCCGATCGAAAGCCAAACGGTCAGCCAGATGGCCGATCGCATTCTGGCGCTGCCGGACGGCACGCGGCTTTACATCAACGCCCCCATCGTGCGCGGCCGCAAAGGCGAGTACCGCAAGGAACTCGCAGAGCTGCAGAAGAAAGGATTCCAGCGCGTCAAGGTCGACGGCAAATATTACGAGATCGCCGCGACACCGACGCTCGACAAGAAGCTCAAGCACGACATCGAAGTGGTGGTCGACCGCATCGCAGTGAAAAAGGACATCGGCAACCGCCTGCCCGACTCCATCGAAACCGCGCTGAAATTGTCCGAAGGTTTGGTCATAGCGGAATTCGCGGACGAGAGGGACAAGGACGGCAAAGCGCGTCAGCTTTTGATGTCGTCGAAATTCGCTTGCCCGGTTTCCGGTTTCACGATTCCCGAAATCGAACCGCGGCTGTTCTCGTTCAACAATCCCCATGGCGCCTGCCCCGCCTGCGACGGGCTGGGCACCCAGCTTTATTTCGATCCGGCGCTGATCGTGCCCGATGCGTCGCTGGCTTTGCGCAAAGGCGCCATCGCGCCATGGTCAAAAACCTCCTCGCCTTATTATTTGCAGACGCTGGAGGCGCTCGGCCGCCACTACAAATTTTCGCTCAACGAGCCGTGGGAAGATCTGCCCAAGAAAGTGCGCGACATCGTCCTTTACGGTTCGGGCGAGGACGAAATCAAATTCATCTATGACGACGGCATGCGCCGCTACGAGACCAAGAAGACTTTCGAAGGCGTCATTCCGAACATGCAACGCCGTTATAAGGAAACGGACTCCTCTTGGATTCGCGAGGAGATGGAGCGTTTCCAGGACGCTTCGCCTTGCGAGGTCTGCAACGGCTATCGCCTCAAGCCCGAAGCTTTGGCGGTGAAGATCGGCGGGCTGCATATCGGCCAGGTCTGCGAGAAATCGATCCGGCTGTCCGACGCCTGGTTTCGCGATCTCGACAAGGATCTAACCAAGCAGCAAAAGGAAATCGCCGCGCGCATTCTGAAAGAAATTCGCGCCCGGCTGAAATTCCTCAACAATGTGGGCCTCGAATATCTCACGCTGAGCCGCAATTCCGGCACGCTGTCGGGCGGCGAAAGCCAGCGCATCCGCCTGGCTTCGCAGATCGGCTCGGGCCTGACCGGCGTGCTCTATGTGCTCGACGAGCCGTCTATCGGGCTGCATCAGCGCGACAACATCAAGCTCCTGGAATCGCTGCAGGGCCTGCGCGATCTTGGCAACACGGTGATCGTGGTGGAGCATGACGAGGAAGCCATCCGCACCGCCGATCATGTCATCGATATGGGGCCGGGCGCCGGCATTCATGGCGGGCACATCGTCGCCGAAGGCACGCCCGAAGACATCATGCGCAATCCCAACAGCCTGACGGGCAAATATCTCGTCGGGCTGGAGCAGATTCCGCTGCCTGCCAAGCGGCGCAAAGCCGTGCACGATCGCTGGCTCAAAGTTATCGGCGCCAAAGGCAACAATCTGAAGAATGTCACGGCGGAGATTCCGCTGGGCACGCTCACCTGCATCACCGGTGTGTCGGGCGGCGGCAAATCCACTTTGGTCATCGAGACGCTGTACAAAGCCGCTTCGCGCAAACTCAATCAGGGCCGCGAACATCCCTCGCCGCATGACAGGATCGAAGGCCTCGAATTTCTCGACAAGGTGATCGACATCGATCAATCGCCGATCGGGCGCACACCGCGTTCCAACCCCGCGACCTATACCGGCGCCTTCACGCCGATCCGCGATTGGTTCACCGAATTGCCGGAGGCCAAGGCGCGCGGTTATCAGCCGGGGCGTTTCTCGTTCAACGTCAAGGGCGGACGCTGCGAAGCCTGCCAAGGCGACGGCGTTATCCAGATCGAGATGCACTTCCTGCCCGACGTCTATGTGCAATGCGATGTCTGCCAGGGCAAACGCTACAACCGCGAAACCTTGGAGGTGAAATTCCGCGATAATTCCATCGCCGATGTGCTCGACATGACGGTGGAAGCGGGCGCCGAATTGTTCCGCGCGGTGCCCTCGATCCGCGAGAAACTCGACACGCTGACGCGCGTCGGCCTCGGCTATATCTCCATCGGCCAGCAGGCCACCACGCTATCGGGTGGCGAGGCGCAACGCGTTAAGCTATCGAAGGAATTGTCGCGCCGCGCCACCGGCCGCACGCTTTACATTCTGGACGAGCCGACCACCGGCTTGCATTTCCACGACGTGAAGAAACTTTTGGAAGTGCTGCACGAGCTGGTCGACAACGGCAATACCGTGGTGGTGATCGAACACAATCTGGAAGTCATCAAGACCGCCGATTGGATCGTCGATCTGGGCCCCGAAGGCGGCGACGCCGGCGGCGAGATTGTCGCCTCCGGCACGCCGGAAGACGTGGCGAAGGTGGCGCGCTCTTACACCGGGCAATACTTAAAGCCGCTTCTTAAAGGCACCGCACCGGGGCGGATTGCAGCATCATCGCGGAAGATGAAGGCGGCGGAGTAGCAGGATTTGGCCATTCTGAGATGGGTTTTCTTAATCCATTCCAGTGTGTTATAGTAGGTCTATGGGTAGTGTTGAAGAAATCGCAAAGGCTGTTGAGCAGCTCTCGCCGGATAAGCTTGCCAAGTTTCGTGCTTGGTACGAGCAGTTCGATGCCGCACTTTTCGACGCCAAGATCGAACGCGATTCCCTGAATGGAAAGCTCGATAAGCTTGTCGAAAAATCCGAAGCCGACTTTCGTGCAGGCCGGTTTCGCGAGCTGTAAAACTTTAACCCGTCTGGTCGTCATAGTCGGCGTGCGAGCCGATCCAATGCCAGCGCATATCGCCGTCGACTTCCGTGGCGAGCGCGCGATGATGAGCACCAACGCGGACGCTCCAAAATCTCCCAACTTTTTTGAAATGCAGTGATGGATGCTTTGGGTTGTCTTTCAAGAGGCTGAAGTTTTTGTCGGCAAGCTCCTGCACGGCCTTCGGCAACCGGTCATACAAGTCCCAGAAATCCTGGCTGGCGAAATGGTTCATTCACGCAGTCTACAGCAACAAGGTTCGCTGGCCCTATAGCGAGAACTGATCTCGTGTCGGTAGGCCATCGCCGGGCCCAACACCTCCTCGCCGACGTTATCCGGCCACAGCAACACAGAATGTGCGGAGCACATAAGACTGCCGTCCTCTCTTACGCGCTTGTTTAAGGCAACGCCTTCGTCCCCGTGAAGGGATTGAAGCGGCGCGCGGCGAGCGCGGCCCAAGATAGCGCCGCCAAATGCGGAATATGAAAATACACCCGCGGCTGGCTGGGATCGGTGTCCAACATAAAACCGGTCGGCAGCGCCTGCGCGTTCGCCGCGTAATAAAAGCCGTCGGGCGCCCGCATGCCTTCGACAACCTTATCCAACCGATTTGCCTCGGCTTCGCGCCCCATCAATGCGAGCAAGAGCGCGGTTTGCGCCGTGCCCTCGGTCCACAATCCCTGCTTCGTCGCGCCATAAGCAAAGCCGCCGTCCTGGCCAAGCTTGCTTTCGACGGATTTCACCGCAACGCGATAGCGCGATGCCGCTTGCGGCAATGCCAGCAACGGCCAGATTTGCGCATCCAGTGCCAGCAAAACATTGCGGGTGCGTCCGTCCTCTCCCGTTCCCACTGCAAAGCAAGCGCATCGCGGCGTCCACATCGCGCCGACGAATTTCGCCGCACTGCGCGCCGGTTTGAGCCATGTCTGGTCGTGGCTCGCTTGTGCCAGCCACGAAAAGGCCGCCGCCAGATCGGTGTTGTGTTCCGTCGATTTCCACTTCAGAGAATCCGGCGCCGGTTCAAACGCAAACGTCCCGCCGGTGAACCCTCCCGCCCCGCGCTTATCGCGCCATTGTGCCACCCAAGCCGCAATGCGCCCTGCTCCATCGCGATAACGCCGGTCGTCGGCCGTCTGATCCAAGGTCAATAGCGCCAGCATCGCCCAGGCCATGTTCCCATTGTCGCTGCCCACCTGGTAGCGATCCTCGACCCATTGGTTCTGTTTGGTGTCCCACCAGCCGGCGAGCTTCACGGGACCGGACGGCACCGGCCCCGCGGCATAGCCATTGCGCAACCGCCCGTCATGCCAATAGCGGTCGTGGTCCAGCGCGATCAGCATGGCATCGCCGATCCGCTTGGCTTTTTGCGGCTCGCCGCAAGCCACCAGCGCGATAGTGGCAACCGCGTTGTCGTAAAGAAACGCCACGCCTTGCAGCGGCCCTTCTTTCACCGTGGGATAACTCGCAAGAAAGACAGGGCCGGCAGGTTCCGCATCCAGCGTTTTGCTGAGAGATTGGCAGGCGGGCGAATTCTGCGCTGCCAAGGCCGACGTCGAACCGAGCCATGCGCAAACGACGCCATGTAAGACGCCCGCTGAAGCTCTCAAAATGGCGTGACGACGGCGTAATCTCACGATCGATTTCTCAAGGATGACTTTCGCGGACTGTAGCACGCAAGGATGGGAGTTCGTGCGTGTCCTTGCATCTTCGCATGTGCTCGCCGCACGTCCCCGCCTCAAAAGTGGCGGTGATTTTTGGTAGCGGCCGGCCGTGGCACACCCTGTCCCTGCCCCATCCGCGCCTTGAGCCACAACAAACCGATGATGGTTTTGCCATCGGCGATCTCCCCGCTTTCGACTTGGCGGATCGCCTCGTCCAGCGGCAGCTCGAGAACCTGGATGTCTTCATTCTCTTCCTCGAGCCCGCCGCCCTTCGCCGCGGCGTCGCCCGTCTCTGCGTAAAAAAGATGGATGCGCTCCGACGTGATGCCGGGAGAGACGTAAAACGTGAAAATCCGCTCCAGTTTTTCCGCTTTGTAGCCCGTCTCTTCCAGGATTTCCCGGCGCACCGTTGTTTCGGGCTCCTCGCCCGCGTCCGGCAAACCGGCGACGATTTCCGTCATCCAGCCTGTTCCTTTGGCAAGCGTCGCATAGCGGAACTGTTTCACGAGGATGACGCGCTGACGCTTGGTGTTGAACAGAACCGCCGCGACCGCATCGCCACGATCGAGATTCAGCCGGTTCACGAGCGAGCTCATCGTGCCGTCGAATTTCTCGAACGACAGCTCGACCTCTTCCACTTTGAAGAAGCCATTCAGCAGCACGGCGCGCTTCTTAATGTCGACTTTGCGGTCCATGGCTCATTTCCCTTGCCCGTTCAGTCCGGCGGGCATTTTCAAGAATTCGTCCGGTGTCAACACCTGCGGCGTGAAGCGGGCCTCTAAAATTGCACCGTGGAAATAGTTCCGCCGGTCGATCCGCGTACCCATCGAAGCGTGACCTTCGCCTTGCGGTGTGAAGGCGATCGGCCCTTCCGCTTGCAGCACGCCGTCGACATAGCTGCGATACATTTTCCCGTCAAAGGTTTGCGCCACGTGATACCAGCGGCCGATGGGGAAGGTTTTCTCCGGCACCGCCAGGGTCAGTTTGTAGCCCGGTCCCATGACAAATGCGTCGAGATACCATCTATCGCCCACCACTCGGATCTCGAACAGAAAACGCGTACCGCTGTCTTTGCCGGTCGCCGGATCGATCTCGGCCAGATGCAGCCAGCGCTGTTCGAAGGCCCCGCCGTCAGGTCGAATGAAGGCTTCCTCCGTGAACGTCGCCGCGCCGGCCAGCGGATGGTCGTCGATGAACAACGCGTCATCCACGCCGTCGAACGCCACAGCCCTTCCGCCGGGCGTGGAGACGAGCTGCGGATGCCCTTCCACATGGGCGGCGTGACCACCGATGTTTGCCAGATTGTCGAATGTCCAGACGGTCGGCAGCTCTGCCGGTTCGGCGAAGTGCAGCAATTCGCATCCCGTCAGTAGACCGGCGATCAGCACGCCCAGAAAAAGCTTGTTCATAGACGCCATCCGTCTGTCGCTGAGGAAACTATGCCGCGAGCGTTGACTGCTGCGCGCCAGCTTTTGCCTTCAAGGCGCGATAGGCAAAGGCTGCGGGAGCAAACGTCAGCCCATAAAAGAGCGGCGCGATCAAAAATCCGAGTCCCATCAGCATCGGCAGATGAGCCGAGATCAGTCGCATCTGTGCGGCCTGCATGCGCGCCAAATCTGCGGTGCCCTTCAACGCAGTGGCGGCGGGAAGGGCAGCAAATCCCGGTCCCAAAATAACGTTTTCCGCTACGACGGCGACCAAGGTCAACGGTATGATCGTTGACAAGGCGATCACCATGATCCGCCAGAAATTTCCCTTGGTGAGCTTCCAGCTTTGTTCAATGCCAAAACCGCCTTCGGCCACAGCGGAAGGCACCATCAGAAAACCGAGCCGCACCAGCATGAAAAATATCGCCAGAAAGCCGATCAGCCAGATCAGTCCTATTGCACTGAGTGCTTGTTGCGCACCCAACGCACCGGCCGCTCCCGCCTTCACGGCGATCAAAGCAACCATGCCGATCACAAGCAGGCCAAAAACGAAAGTCATCATCAGCATAATCAGGCCGAAAAAACCTCCAACCACCCGCAATTCGGTCATGCCGAAGGAAAAATGTACGTAAGAGATGCTTTTGGCGGGGTTCAGGATTTCGCGCGTTACGGCGACCGCAATCACCGAGAGCAGCACAATCATCGCCACGTCGAACGCCAGCAGGCGCAGGGACCAAAGCGCCTGCTGGCTTATATCGCCGGATTCGAGCGAATCGGCCATCCCGGGCAAACAGAGGATCATTGCGAAATAGCTGCCGACCGTCAAAAAGAGGACCGGCAGCCATATCAGCCCGATGACCTGTCCCAGACTGCCGAGGATAAAACGATAGGACTCCGCGACAGTCTGAATCACCGGGATCTTGTTCATACGCTGGCAGTTTCCTTAGTTGGGCGCATCCGGAATCTTAGGCGCCGATTCGGTTGGCAAAACATCTGTTGTTGCGGCGGGCGGCGCCGTATCCGTCGTTTCAGTCGGCGCAGCCGGTTCCTTGGGGGCGTCCGGAATCAATGGAGCCACTTCGGGCGGCACGACCGGTTCGGCGGGCGGCAGTGCTGCGGCAGCAGGCGGCTCACTCTTGGGCGGCTCGATCAGTGACTTATAGGCGGTTCCGATTGCCCCTGTCATTAGCCCCGCAAGGGCGATCCCCAGCAGCACATATATGGCTAGGACCGTCGGCAGTAAGGGCCAAAGCGATTTCAAGAAGGCCATCGCCTCAGCCGGCCCCTGCGGATGCTGCTTGATGGCTTCCGTCATAACCACCGGCAGCACTGTTAGATACAGGACGATGTCGGCGATGAAGACAGCTGGAATTATTACCAGCAGAATCACAACAACGATGCGCCAGAAATTGCCTCCGGCCAGTGACCAAGAACGGCCGAAGCTTATCTTGTTTTCGGCAACGATTACCGCTGGCATCAAGAAGAACAGCCGAACCATTGTGTACACGGCAAGGAATATCGCCAGCACACCGGCCACGACGTAAATCGCGCTTACAGCCAACACCGGCCCATGCGGTAAGAATGCAGTCACGGCAAAGGTAATCACTGCGAATACGATGCCGACGGCGATTTCGAGCGCGATGACCGCGACCACAGTCAGTAGGGCCAAGGCCGCCATCCGCCACACCCGCGAACCCAGCGAGAAGTAGATAAAGGTAATGCTCTTCTTCTCACCGATCGCGTGGCGCAGCAAACCCACTGTGATCATGGAGCGCACAAGCAACCCGGCAATGAAGAGCACACACAGATCGGCGGCCAGCGCGGGCCCGAGTTTGGGAACGTATGTCAGGACCACAGTCTTGGGGTCCATATGCGCGACGCTACTAAAGTCCCCGCACAGCCAAGCATGCGGCAAGGTCACATAAGCGAGACCGGCAACCAACCCGGCAAACAACGCCAACGGAAACCAGATGGTCCCGATGATCGACACGATGCAGGTGAACAAAAAGCGATACGCGCCAGCCAGCGTTGCTTCCAACGGAATTTTTTTCATTGCTTCCACCCCCTGAACACACGATTTTCCCTATTCCATAGCTTAACCTTCATTCGGATTTACGACAAATTTCCGTGCCCTTACGGATGGCTCTTTTAAGTCGCACTTGCCGATTCGGACACGGTAACACCGGTTGGCCGTTTTGCTGCGACGCCGCATGAATAGGGCGCGGCTGGTGCCAAAAAAAGAAAAACACAACCGCAAATCGCGCTTTGTCCCAAGGTCAGGGCCGGTTTTCCACCGGTGACAGCCTGTCAGTGCGCGATTAGAGTTTCTCAAAACACCGGGGAGATACGATGTCCTTTAGCGAATATAGCCGTCACGACGGCTTGGGCCTGGCACAACTTGTCGCAAAAAAAGAGATCTTGGCGACAGAAATCCTCGACGAAGCGATCGCCCGCGCCGAACGACTTAATCCCGCGCTCAATGCGATCATTTTCAAGGACTATGATCGTGCGCGCAAGGCCGCAGGCGGCGCGTTGCCGCAAGGCCCATTCGTCGGCGTTCCATTTCTGTTGAAAGACATTTCATTGCAATGGCAGGGCACGCCGACGCGCCAGGGTTCACGCTTCTTCCCACCCTTTCCATCCGATCACGATTCGTATCTCGGTGCGCGCTTCCGCAAAGCAGGGTTTGTGACGTTCGGCAAAACCAATGTCCCGGAATTCGGCTTGATGCCCACCACCGAGGGCAGGCTCTATGGCGCCGCACACAACCCATGGAACCTCGCACACTCCACCGGCGGATCGTCGGGCGGATCGGCAGCGGCAGTGGCCGCAGGCATCGTGCCCTTGGCGCATGCCAATGACGGAGGCGGATCGATTTGCATTCCCGCCTCGTGCTGCGGCTTGGTCGGACTGAAACCCACGCGCGGACGGGTGTCCGTCGGTCCCGACATGGCCGAAACGGTAGACGGACTGGCTATCGATCTTTGCGTTTCGCGCAGCGTGCGCGACACGGCGGCGCTCCTCGATGTGGCAGCCGGTTACGAGCCGGGCGATCCTTATGTGGCGCCGCCGGCGCCGGCGTCCTACCAGGCGACCGCCCGGCAAAAGCCGAAGCGCCTGCGCATCGCCGTCGCCAACAAGAAGCTCGACGGCAAGCCGTTGCACCCCGATTGTCTCGCAGCGGTGGAACAGGCCGCCAAGCTCTGCGCCGCTCAAGGGCTTATTGTGGAAGAGGCCTCACCCGAGATCGACCTTTCGGTTTTGCAGCCTGCCTTCACGGCGATCTGGTGCGGAAATTTGGCGGCGATCATCGATCTGATCGCACGGCTGTCGGGGCAAACCCCCTCACCGGACAATCTCGAAGGCTTGACGCTTGGCCTCTACGAAGCGGGCAAGCAGGTGGGTGCCAGCGAATATCTTCAGGCCAAGATGACGATCAATTTCGCGGTTCGCACCATCGCGAAATTCCATCAGACGTACGATTTGTGGCTGACGGCAACCCTGGGCACGCCGCCGGCCAAGCTCGGCACGCTCGACATCAACGAGCGCGATCCGGCCAAGAGCCTCGCGCCGCTTGTCGATTATGTGCCTTACACCGCTATCCAGAATGTCAGCGGCCAGCCCGCGATCAATCTGCCTCTGCATTGGAACGCCGCGGGCCTTCCCATCGGCGTCCAATTTGTCGGGGCTTATGGCGACGAGGTCACTTTGCTGCAACTCGCCACCCAGCTCGAACAGGCACAGCCTTGGTTTGATCGCTATGCAACCATAGGGATCTAACACCCGACCAGACGGCTGCATGTTCCGGCAGTCAAAAACCGCACAATGCGCGAGGATAGATCATCGTCTTGCGGATAATCGCATTTCCGACCGCTGCGGGTAACGTTGGGCAGCAGGCCGCGACACCTCAACGACGATATAGCCGATGGCTTCGAGATTGCGGATTTGCGTTGCCGTATAATTTTCGTTTTCGACGACCATACAGTAGTAGCTGTCGCGTGCTTCGGGGTGTTGGAATCGAATGGTCTGGCTCACGGATACCTCCGCAAAAAGACCGAAGCCCCAATCTTGCGCGGTACGGCAGTTGGGGCTTCGTAGAAAGCGCCCGTCGTAAGGCGCGAGGGTTCTCCAGGAATAGTTCGCTTATCATTCACGACGGGAAGATTTGGAATCCTTGCCGTCCGTTCAGAACGTTTCGCGGGACATAATGCGCAAATCCCGGCGATCCAGATCTGTCATCACCAGTTTTTCATTGGCATCGAAGCGCAGATCGCCCGCATCGACCCAGACATCGCCGTTGCCGCTATCGAGTGCAACGCGCAACGCGTCGACATGGCCGTTCGGCGACTGCGCAATTTCCTCGACATGACCGATCGTGCGGCCATTGGAGGTTTGCACGCGGGCGCCCATGAGGTCGGCTGTGTTGACGATGATGCTATGTTCGTAACGCGCCGGCCAAGTGTCGCGATGATAGCTCGCGCGTTCCGCCGCATAACGTTCGCGTGCCGTTTCGTAGCGTGCCGCCTGCGCCTCGTATTTGCGCTGGTTCGCCCGGTATTGTTGCTGCTGGTCTTGATATTGCTGCTGCTGCGCCTGATATTGCGTGTTGCTCACGTCGCTCTGCGTATCTGCGTTTTGATTATCGGCGTTTTGATTGAGCTGCTGCGTCTGCGCCTTCTCCGCTGGGCTGGACGATGTCGCGGTCTGTGCGATTGCCGCGCCCGATAAGGCGAGTGCGAAACACGGTGCCAAGGTGCCCCAAAGGGCGAGTGTCTTAACGGAATGCATGATTGGCTTCCTTCTCTATGCCGTATCCGCGTCATATCGAAACGCGAAAGCAGCGTTCCGGCTCCGTCGCGCCGCAAAAAATGCCGCGAGAGGGCGATTGCGCCGGTCGGGTGGGCGATTGTGCCGCTAGAATACTGCCACCGGCGATTCTGGTTTGGCAGCCTCGGAAACTACTCAATAAGCGTTAATGGCAATGCGAGCGGCCCGCGGCTAACGGCGAGATTTCCGCGGCGAACAACGACCTCGGCGCAGTTCGTGTTATCGTAGTTTCGCGCGCATTCGCGTTGGGCGTCGCGATTGAGGTTCCATAGAGGAAACACGTTGAACAACACGATCCACATCATCGGCGGCGGCTTGGCCGGCAGCGAAGCGGCATGGCAAGCGGCTCAGGCCGGTGCGCCTGTCGTACTGCACGAAATGCGGCCCATGCGGGGCACGCAAGCGCATCAGACCGCTAAATTGGCGGAACTCGTCTGTTCCAATTCGCTGCGCTCCGACGATTGGGAGAACAACGCCGTCGGCTTGTTGCATGAGGAGATGCGCCGCGCCTCCTCGCTCATCCTGCGGGCCGCTGACGTGCACAAGCTACCGGCCGGCGGTGCTTTGGCCGTGGATCGTCACGGATTTTCCGCCGCGGTCACCCAGGCGTTGAGCGAACATCCCAACATTAAAATCCTTCGCGAAGAAATCTCCGATTTGCCGTCCGCGGGTTGGAGTTCCACCATCATCGCCACCGGCCCGCTTACCGCGCCCGGCTTGGCACAGTCGATCCGCGGCCTGACCGGCGAAGAGGCTCTTTCCTTCTTCGATGCCATCGCACCCATCGTTCACCGCGATTCCATCGATATGAATGTCGCTTGGATGCAGTCGCGTTACGATAAGGGCGACGGCGCCGATTACATCAATTGTCCGCTGAACGAAGAACAGTATCGCGCCTTCATCGAAGCGCTGCTGTCGGGCGAGAAGACCGATTTCAAAGAATGGGAAAAGACGACGCCGTATTTCGAGGGCTGCCTGCCCATCGAAGTGATGGCGTCGCGCGGCGTCGAAACCTTGCGCTTCGGACCGATGAAACCCGTCGGGCTTTGCGATACGCGCAGCGGCGCGCGGCCGCACGCCGTCGTGCAGCTGCGCCAGGACAATGCCCTGGGAACGCTGTGGAACATGGTCGGCTTTCAGACCAAGCTGAAGCATGGCGAACAATCTCGCATCTTCCGCATGATTCCCGGTCTTGAGAATGCAAGTTTCGCGCGGCTGGGCGGGTTGCACCGCAACACCTTCATAAACTCGCCGCGTCTGCTCGACCCTCAATTGCGCTTGAAAGCGCGACCGCAAATCCGTTTCGCGGGACAGATCACCGGTGTCGAAGGCTATGTGGAAAGCGCCGCAATCGGCTTGCTGGCCGGCCGTTTTGCAGCGGCCGAAACGCGCGGCGAATCCTGCGAGCCGCCGCCACCCACCACGGCGTTCGGCGCGCTCCTCGCCCACATTACCGGCGGGGCGGATGCCAAGACCTTCCAGCCGATGAATGTGAATTTCGGCTTGTTTCCCGAATTCGCAGCTTCGGAAAAAATTCGCGGCCGCGACCGCAAGAAGGCGATGTCCCACCGCGCGATTGCGGATCTGGAACAATGGCTTGGCGCGCGAGCCGCGGAATAGTTGGAGAATGCCCTTCGCAGAGGTTCAATCCCAGAAGATCATGCTCCGGTTTCCAGTGCTTGAAGCACGATTCCTTCGGTTAAAACCTGCGGCAGGATTTTCGGCTCCGTCGCACCGGGCGCGTAATAAAGATAGAGCGGCACGCCCGAACGGCCATGCGCTTCAAGAAGAGCGGTGATCTGCGGATTACGGTTTGTCCAATCGGCGACCAGCAACACGACATGTTTGTCGGTAAAAGCTTTGCGGACAGCGGGCCGCGACAGCGCCGCTTCTTCATTAACCAAACAGGTGATGCACCAAGACGCGGTGGCATCGACGAAGATTGCGCGATGCTGGTTGCGGAGCCTTTCCAAAAGTTCCGGCGTGTAGGTTTGCGCCTGCATGCCTGCGAATTGCGAGGGCGACGGCGCGGGAGCTTGTGCGCGCTCTACGAACGACAAGGCAACCACGGTCACGGCAATCCCGACCAATGCCAGGAATGTTCCCGCATAACGTGTCCAATCTGCGCCGACGCGCGTGGCTCCCCATACAAACAGTGCAACGCCGAGCGCGGCAAAAGCGGCAAACGCGGAGATCAAGCCATCGTGGTTCACTTGCTGCGCTAGCACCCAAACAAGCCAACCCGCTGCGGCATACATCGGCAGCGCCAGGATTTGTTTGAAACGAAGCATCCACGGCCCGGGCTTGGGCAGCATGCGGTGCAAGCCGGGAGCAAAACCCAGCAGCAAAAACGGCCACGCAAAGCCCAATCCCAAAGCCACAAAGACGGCCAGAACGACGGGCGGCGATTGCGTGAAACCATAACCGATGGCGGTTGCCATGAAAGGCGCTGTGCAAGGCGCGGCCACAGCCACGGCGAGAATGCCGGTAAAAAAGGCCCCGACATTGCCGCCGCGGCGGGCCAAGCTATCGCCGGCCGTGATCGCGTTGACCTCGAAGACGCCCGACAGATTGAGACCAACTGCGAAAATCAAAAGCGCCAAAGCGGCGACAACGAGCGGCTCCTGCAGCTGAAAGCCCCAGCCGACGGCAGCGCCGCCAGCACGCAACACGACAATCACAAGCCCGAAGGCAACAAAACTGAGGACGGCCCCGGCGCAATAGGAGAACGCTTCGGCGCGCGCCCGGCCACGTTCGGCACCGGCGTGGCTTGCGACCGCCAGCGCTTTCATCGCCAGCACCGGCAACACGCAAGGCATGACGTTGAGGATCAAACCGCCGATAAAGGCTAAGAATAACGCCAATGCGAGACCGATTTCACCGCTACCGCCGCTTGCGGATGGAACGGCGCCAGGTTCGGCATGAACGCGTAGTGCCTGCACCGAATTGTCGGCGGATGTCAGCACCAGAACACCGTCCAGGGCGCGCAACTTTGCGGTACCGGGTTGCAAAACGAGCACGATTCTCGTCATTGGCGAATTCGAGCGTTTGCGCGGCCGCATCTTTCACTTCACCGGATTGAAGTGGAAAGAACGCCGCCGCAACGGGCCGCGCCGTCGACGCTAGAGCGAGCGCCTTGACATAGAGCTTCAAGTCGTTTGCCAGCGCAAAACGCATCGGCCACGGCGATAGGGCGGGAATCTTGGCGCGCGCCGATGCGAATTGTTCGGCCATGACCGCATCGGGAGGGGGTGGGGCGGCATCTACGTAAAGCGTGAGGCCGAGGGTTGTGTCTTCGGGTACGCAGACTTCGGCACAGACCAGCCATTGCACGGCGGCGCTAAGCTTCGCCACATCGTCCGGTTTGGCATCGGGGGGCGCGTGCAAATCGACGAGCAACCAAACTTTGCCCTCGTAGCCATAGTCCATCAGGGGGCCGACCGGCTCGCGCTGAGGGTAAGGCCACTTGATCGCATCGGCCTTCCAACCCGGCGGTAAGGTCCACGTGATCTCGGTCGGCTGGCCGACATCGCCGGGGTTTGACCAATAGGTATGCCAGCCGGGCCGAATGTTCTCTTCCAGGGCAACCGTGACTGTGCCGCCGGGAGCTATGCCATCGTATTCGGAGACGAACCGCGCATGGACTTTGGGCAATTGATCGATCTGGGCCGAAGCGGGCGCGAGCGACGCCGCCACCAGAAGAAGAAAGAGCCACATCCTGCGTATCATGACTTGCTCATAGCGCGGCTTGGAATGGGGCGCCAGGGTGGCTATGTGGCACTCGCGTGAAGGTGAAGCGGTGGGCTAAGTTCATTCTGCAGTTCAGGGCCTAGCTATGCGCATTACCGGGGGCACGATGAGAGGGCGCGGGCTTGTCACGCCGCGCGACGCAAGCGTGCGGCCGACCTCCGACAAGGTGCGCCAAGCCATTTTCAACATCCTGCTCCACCACGATTTTGGGGTGGCGCTCGAAAGCGCGCGTGTCGCGGACCTGTTCGCGGGGACTGGTGCGTTGGGCATCGAAGCCTTGAGCCACGGCGCATCCTTCTGTCTGTTCGTGGACGATGCCGCGGAGAGCCGCGCGCTGATCCGCGAGAATGTCGAAACGCTGTCGCTGACCGGTGCCAGCAAGATCTGGCGGCGCGACGCCACCAAGCTCGGCCCGATGGCCGCGGGTTCGGGCGGCCCGTTCGAGTTTGCCTTCCTCGATCCCCCGTATCGCAAAGGCTTGGTCGCGCCCGCGCTGACGAGTTTGCGTGACGGCGGATGGCTTGCGAATACCGCTGTTGTCGTTGCGGAAATGGCAGAGGACGAAGACGTTCCGTCACCGGATGGATACGAGCGGATCGATGAAAGAACATATGGCGACACGCGCGTCGTCTTCCTTCTGCAACGGTGATGGCACTGGCGAATATTTGGACAAAGGCGCGTCAAGGGCAGAGATTCTCCGCGCACGAGTCCCAAAACCGAATCGGACGTTTGCATGATCTTTCCCCGCAGGACATTTCTATCGCTAACCGCCTCCGCTGTTGCGGCGGGCATCGCGAGCCCCAAGTTTTTTGCACAATCCGGTACAGGGCACGCCAAAACCCTTGTGCGGGTGAGCGGCGAAGCGCTCGCCACCATGCCGCTCGATTTTGCCGGGCTGAGCTATGAAAGTCCGCAGCTTTACAATCCTTCCTATTTCTCCAAAGAAAACGTTTCGCTGGTCGCCGCGGTCAAGCATTTGAGCCCTCACGGCGTGGTGCGCTTCGGCGGCAATTTGAGCGATGTGGCGCGGTGGAAAAGCGATGCGGGCGATTTCATGACCCCCAAGCTTGCGGCGGCGATCGAGCATGGAAAAACCTATTGGGAATGGAAGCTGACCGATCCCCGTGTGCGCGCGGACCGGGGCGGCGCCATCACGCCCAAAGCGATCCGTGCTCTGCGCGGCTTCCTCGACGCCACCGGTTGGAAAGCGATCTATGGATTAAATTTCGGTTCCGGCAGCCCCGAACGGGCGCGGGACGAAGCGGTTCACGTGGCCACGATGCTGGGCGAGAAGTTGATCGCCTTCCAAGTAGGCAATGAAGCCGATTTTTTCGGCGACAATCCGTTCTTCCGCGACAAGGCTTATGATTTCGAGGAATATTATTCCGGCTATCAAACGTTTGTGCGGGCGGTGCGCGACGCGGTGCCGCATGCGCCTTTCGCCGGACCGGACACCGCGGCGAATATGGAATGGGTCGAGCTTTACGCCAAGCGCGCCGCCGGCGACGCGGTGATGTTGTCGAGCCATTACTATGCCATGGGACCGGCCAAAGACCCGGCGATGAATGCCGCGCGCTTGCTGCGACCAAGTCCGCATCTCGACAATCAGATCGTGCAGGCGCACCAGGCGACGACCGCTTCCGGCGGCAAACCTTTTCGCCTGACGGAAACCAATTCCTGTTATGGCGGCGGCCGACCGGACGTGAGCGATGCGTTTGCTTCCGCCTTGTGGGGCGCAGACATGATGCTCGAAACCGCAGGCGCAGGATATGCCGGCGTGAATTTGCATGGCGGCGGCGATGGATATTACACGCCGATTGCCGTCGGTGGCGACGGCCGCGCCGAATTGCGGCCGCTTTTTTACGGAATGCAATTTGCCCAACTGCTTTCCGGCACCCAATTGTTCAAATGCGACGCGACGTCGGACGCCAATCTGACGGCTTATGCGGGGCGAAAAGGCAAAGCGTTGCTGCTTGCACTCATCAACAAGGGTCCGGAAGCCGTGGATGTGTCTCTCGACTGGCCGGAATTGCGCGGGCGGACCATGACACGCGCTTACCGCCTGACCGCGCCGGCACTCGAATCGAAGAGCGGCGTGTCCATCTCACCGGTCGTCGTCGCGCCCCGCCTGGCCAGCAATATTGCGGGCACTCGGGCGATGGTGTTCGCGTGGTCGTAAGCGAAATCCGGCGCGTTCCCCGCAAGCAACGGGGCTCCTTGCCAGAAAGGCCGCAACGATCCAAGCTGTTATCGACACGGCACGAGATAGTCGGGGGCCGACAATTGGGGGGAACTGCAGATGATGAATTTTGTTAAAGCGACGCGGCTTGCGGCCGTTGCGGCCTGCGCGCTGGCACTTTTCGCCATGGGAGTCCGCGCCGAGACCATGGACAATGCGCAATGGGGTTTTTCGGCCACATTTCCTTGTCAATCGCAATTGAGCAGCCAGCCCGTAGCAACCAATGTCGGCAATGTCACCTTGACCATGTACATGTGCAGCGTCGGAGAAACTGCGTATTTCGTCGGCGTAACCGACTATCCGGCGGGCGCGATCGCGCAGCGGAATCTCGACGATGTTTATAACGGCGTGGCCAATGGCGCAGCCACAAATTCGAATGGAACGATCCGCAGCCTTGATCCATACACGCTGGGCAACGTCGCCGGCCGCGATGCGGTGATCGACGTCGCGTCCAGCAAACAGACGATGCATGCGCGCTTCTTTATCGTCGGGGACCGGCTGTATCAGGAACTGTTCCTAGGGCCGTCGGGCGAGGAAAACAGCAAGGCATCGCTCGATTTTCTGAATGCGTTTGCGCTGAAGTAATTGCGGCGCAGGGGGGACGGGATAGGAACTGGGCAAGAAAGTGGACGTCGCCGCGGACGTACCTCGTACCGTGATCGGGAAGGAGCCGGAGGCCGTGACGAGGGCGTTTATAGAAGGATGGAATTATGGGGAATGGCAATGAGATGGATACTCGCACCACTTCCGTTTCTTGTCCTCGCCTCATCGGCATATGCGACGACTTTCGTCCCCTATGATCCAGCCTACCATTCTTGCGCGGGATATTTCCCTGCTTCCGCTATCAAAGCTCACCTCGAAGGCAACGTGAAGCTATCGTTTCGGATCAGAATCGACGGAACCGTGGCAAACGTCGAGATTGCCAAATCGAGTGGGAATGTTGACTTTGACAGAGCTGCAATTGCGTGCGCGAAGAAATGGCAGTACCAACCCAAAACGCGACACGGAAAAAAAATAGAGGTTCCGTGGCAGGCCCTTGTTGAGTTCCGGCGGAACGATTAGCGGGTGCCGGGGTTACCGCCGCCCAAATAATTTCTCAATATCGCTCAGCTTCAGTTCCACATAAGTCGGCCTTCCGTGATTGCATTGGCCGGAATGGGGTGTGGATTCCATTTCGCGCAACAGCGCGTTCATCTCATCGGCCGTAAGACGGCGCCCGGCGCGCACCGAAGTGTGGCAGGCCAAGGTTCCGGCGACGTCTTCCAATCGTTCCTTTAACGACAACGCCGAGCCGGTTTCGGCGATGTCGTCGGCCAGATCGCGCATCAAGCCTTTCACATCCATTTGACCGAGCATGGCCGGCACTTCGCGCACCACGACCGCATCGGGCCCGAAGGGTTCGACCACCAGTCCCAGTTCCGCGAGCTCGGCGGCGCGCGATGCCAAGCGATCCACTTCGGCGGGATCGAGGTCCACCACTTCGGGCACCAGCAACGGCTGACGGGCGATGCCGCCCGCTTCCATGGCGCGTTTCATTCTTTCGTAGGTGAGGCGTTCATGCGCGGCATGCTGATCGACGATGACGATGCCGTCTTGGGTCTGCGCCACAATATAGGTCTCATGCAGCTGCGCGCGGGCGGCGCCCAACGGCGAATCCGGAGCGGGCGTCCCGGCTGCGGCTTCAACGCGAGCGGATGGCGTTTGTTGGGCGAACAAAGGCGATTGGAAATCGCGTGTGGGATCGTTGAACGCCGACGACGGCCGATAGTGCGATGGCCTATAATCCGGCTCGCTATATCCGCCATGCGGGCGTAGTGCCGCGAGCGCATCGCCCGCAACCGTGGTGGAAGCGCGATGACCCGCCTCGTGCAGCGCATACTTTAAGGCCGAGACGATCAGCCCGCGCACCAGACCGGCATCGCGAAACCGGACTTCCGACTTGGCCGGATGCACATTGACGTCGACGAAAGCCGGATCGCATTCCAGGAACAGTGCGAGGGCCGGATGACGGTCGCGCGCCAGAAAATCCGCATAGGCGCCGCGCACCGCACCGATCAACAGCTTGTCGCGCACCGGTCTGCCGTTGACGAAGAGGTATTGCATTTGCGCGTTGGCGCGGTTGTAGGTGGGCACGCCGGCAAAACCGGAAAGCTGCACGCCTTCGCGGACGGCCTCCACCGGAACGCAATTGTCGGCGAACTCGCGGCCCATGAGGCGTGCCAGGCGTTTGAGGCGTCCGGCGAAGAGATCGGCTTCGGCCGGAAGATCGAGCACGCGTTTGCCATCCAACGTCAGCGTGAACGCGACATCGGCGCGGGCCATGGCGAGGCGCTTGACGATATCGCTCGTCGCAAGATCTTCGGAACGCGCGGATTTGAGGAATTTCAGCCGCGCCGGCGTGGCAAAGAACAATTCACGCGCTTCCACGCGCGTGCCCGATTTGCCCTTCGCACCGAAACCGGCGGGAGACGGGCCGCGTAGATGGCCGCCATCGACGCGAACTTCATGCGCTTCGCTTGTTTTGGTGCGGCTGACGAGAGAAAGGCGCGCCACGGCGCCGATCGACGGCAAGGCCTCGCCGCGAAAGCCCATGGTCATAATATGCGAAAGATTATCCTCGCCGAGCTTGGAGGTGGCGTGACGCTCCACCGCGAGCAAGAGATCGTCGGCCTCCATGCCCTCGCCGTCATCTTCCACCAACACCAGATCGCAGCCGCCATTAGAAGAGGCGATGTCGATGCGGCTGGCGCCCGCATCGAGCGCGTTCTCCACCAGTTCTTTCACGGCGCTGGCGGGGCGCTCCACAACTTCGCCTGCGGCGATGCGGTTGATTGTGCCTTCGGGAAGCCGGCGGATTCTCATGGGGGGAATGTAGCGGATTCGGACAGGATTCCCTCCCCTCGGCTACGCCCTGCCTTCGCCGAAGTGGAGCGTCGGCTCCGCGCGGGCAGGCAAGGCTTCGCCGGGCAAATCTGGCCGCCGAAGCTTTACAGAAGGCGGAAGCGAGCCGCGAAGGATTGCGCTTAGCCCACGAATCTACCTGTAAAACACAAACAAAATATCATTTATAAATTGACTAGTGTGCGCGCAATATATACATTATCTTTTATCTTACTGATATAATTATGAATTGAGATAAAACAGGTTTTATATGGCGGCAGCACTTTGGAGCAAAGTCTATTATGGCGACGACTATGCCGGTGAACTCCGGCAGGAGCCGGGGGGGCGGTGTGTCTTCACCTACGACCCGGCCTATCTGGAACACGCCCGTCCCGCGATTGCCTTCACGCTTCCTCGACAAGCGGCGCCACATGTCTGCGAGCAAGGCCTGCATCCATTTTTCGACAATCTCGGCGCCGAGGGCTGGCTTCGCAATGCGCAGGCCCGTGCGCTCAACGTTGATCCCGCCAATCGTTTGCCTCTCTTGCTCGCTTTCGGTCATGACTGTGCGGGAGCGGTGTCCGTCATCGATCCCGCGCCGATAAACCAGCCTTCCATCGATGGCGGCGATGCGGTTGCGAATGCCGCTCTGGCAAGCCGTGCGTCGCTTTCCGGCGTTCAGCCAAAATTGCTCGCGGTTAAAGAAGGCCGACGGTTTCGTCCCGCACGCGGCAACGAACGCTCGAGCTATATAGCCAAACGCCCATCCGGCAATCTGCGCGATATCGTCGAAAACGAATTCCTCACGACGATCGCCAACACAGCGCTTCTACCGGACGACACAATCGCCGACGTGCAAATTGGTGTGCTTGAGGGATTGGGTGACGAACGCGTTCTTTTGGTCAAGCGCTTCGACCGTCTCAGTAGCGGCACGAAACGCCACTTCGAAGAATTCAGTCAGCTCCTCGGCAAGCGCTCCGGCGACGACAAATACCAAGCCTCGTACGAGGATATGGCGGCGTTTGTTCGCAACACGCCGGGCTGTACGCCGGTCGATGCGTGGCGGCTATATCGCCGTGTCCTCGTTTGTTTTCTGACGGGCAACACCGATGCGCACCTCAAGAACTTTGCCATGTTCCATACGCTGGATGGGCTGCGCCTCACGCCTGCCTACGACCTTGTCGCGGCAGCGCTTTACCCCGATTTCAAAACGCTGGCGCTTTCACTCGGCAACGCGAACATCCCGCTTGCAGACATCAAGCCCAAGCACTTGATCGCGCTCGGCAAGGCGCATGGCCTCGACGGCGATCTATTGAAAGACAGTTTTGAAAGCCTCGATAACCGCCGAAAGCCGGCAGAGAAAGCCGTAACCGATGCGGCAAAGAAGATCGGCGCCGACATCCTCGGCGAAGAATTGCTCGAACTGATGGAGCGCAGATGGAACGGGAGTTTCGCCTCAACTGGGCGCTTCTTGTCGAAGAAGCCGTCCGGCGACGGCACGGATTGAAGCTTACGCAGAAGCAATTGGCGGCGCTTGCCAAAGTGAGCACGCCGACGATCTCGCGCTTCGAGCAAAACGACGAGGATATTCAGCTTCACAACGCTCTCGCCATTTTGGATGTGCTCGGCATGACCGATAAGCGCACGCTCGCGTTCCCGGATCAGGAATTCACGAACGATTTCGGGATAGGAATCATCTTCTGGGGTCAAGAAGGCAAAAAACGAGTTCGCTGCGCGATTTCGCGCGAAGCGCTCGCCGATCATTTTTCGGATGGCGACCGGCTGCGCCCGGAAGCGGCATTCAAAAAGTATCGACGCGATATCGAGGCGCGGGCGAGAAAGAAGTACCTGCTTGGTCAACTGGAGCCGGATGGGTCCGTGCTCGTAAAGACGAACGAGATTACCTAGCGGTCGGCGGGACGGAAGATCCCGTTGTCAGCATATCGTGCCGGACATTTCAGCGTCGCGCGGTACCTTGGTGGCAATCGCCCGCGGTAATGCGGTGCCTTCGGGAAGCCGGGGGATTTTCATAGGGGGCAGATGAACCGCCGGACTGTGCACCCCGGTCTTGGCCCGCGGGCCGCCGAGTTGGGGCCTTTCCGGAAAAATTGTACCGCTGGTTGGCCCGCATGCACGGGCCGTGACCATTACTCGTTGCCGCCTTCGCCTTTCACCGCCGGCAAGGTCCCCGCGACGACGATGGTCAGCTTCGACGGATCGAACAGGCGGCGGGCGGCGCGGCGCACATCTTCGATTGTGACGGCGTCAATCAGATCGTTGCGCTTTTGCAGATAATCGATCGGCAGGCCCAGAAGCTGAAATGTGTTGAGCTGGGATGCAATACCGGCGTTCGAGGAAAACCCGAGCGGAAAGGAGCCGCTGAGATAGGTTTTTGCATCGTCGAGTTCCTGCCTGGTCGGGCCTTCCGCGGCGAATTTGCGCAACGTTTCGCGCACCAAAGAAAGCGTCTCGCGCATGGCCTCGCGGCGCGTTGCAACCTGACCCAGCCACAGGCCGGCGCGCGACATGGGAACAAGCTGCGTCGACACGTCATAGGTGAGGCCGTGCTTCTCGCGAATCTCTTCCGTCAAGCGCGAGGCGGAGCCGCCGCCCAGGATGTAATTCGCTATCGAGGCGGCCAGAAAATCGGGGTCGCTGCGCAACAATCCGGGCAGGCCGAACACGGCAACCGCTTGCGGTTCGCCCATCGGCAGAACATGCAGGCCGGGGGCGCCCACGCGCGACGGGGCGGGGGGCGGAGCCGGTTGGCCGGCGGGCAGCGGGCCGAAGGCGGAATGCAGCAAGCTGGTTGCCGACGATGGGGACAGGTCGCCGGCCAAAGCGATCTTCAAGCCGGTGCGCACCCAATGGCTGTGGGCAAAGGATTTGAGCTCCACAGCCGAGATCGAAGCGAGCGGGCGTGTGTCGCCCTCCACCGGGTGGCCATAGGCGTGCGAGCCGAAATAAAAGCTAAAGAAACTTTTGTTGGCGACCGTCGCCGGATCGGCGCTGTCCTCGTCGATGGCGGAAAGCAACTGCAGACGCACCCGCGTCACGGCGCCGGCATCGAAACGCGGGCGGGACAAGGCCAAAGCCAATAAGCGGAACGCTTCCTTGGCATCGGACGACAAGGCATAGAGCGTGATTGTCGTGGTATCGCGGTCCGCTTGCGCCGAAAGCTGGATGGCATGATCGGCAAGTGCCGATTGAAACCCCTGACTGTCGAGATTGCCGGCGCCCTCGTTCATCAGAGCCGCCGCAAACGACGCCATGCCCGCCTTGGTCGAGGGGTCGTAAGCCGAGCCGGCGGGAAAAGACGCCACCAGCGCTATCATCGGAACGGTATGATCCTCGGCGAACCACACCTGCGCGCCATTGACGGCACTCAGCGACTTCACGCCGGCAGCACCGGCCGGCGCAAGCATCGCGAGGAATAGGATCAGAACGGCAAGCGCGCGGCGCGGGATCATTTCGAGGACGGCGTCAAGTACGCCGTGACCGACTCTTTCTTGACGAGCGCATCGAGCGCGGCTTTGCGCACGGCATCGCCCTTCACGGCCAGGATGCGCGACGGCCATTGCTGCACATCCAAGGCGGTCAAGCCGACGGCAAGCGCGCGGCCATAAGCCGAGGCCATCTCGAACTGGTTGTCGCGACGAAATGTGACGCCGGCCACAAGCTGCGCTTTGGCGCGCGCAAGCTCGAGCTTGGACGGCGCGCGGCGCATAGTATCCCCGATCACTTCGTCGATGCTGTGCTCCAGAGCTTCCAGCGGCACGCCGGGCCGCGGCTGCGCGCTGATGGCGAATTCGGAGGCATCGCGGGTGTAACCGTCATAGGAGACCGAAATATCGGTGACGAGCCGGCGCTCAACGACAAGTTTGCGGTATAACGCCGAAGTCGGATCGCCGCCCAAGAGCTTTGCCAGAACTTCCAACGCTTCGGCCTTGCCGGGGGCGGCTTGCGCATAACTCTCCACGCGATAGAGACGCAGAAACAGCGGCACTTTGGCGTCCACACGCGCAATCGCGAGCCGCGTTTCACCAAGCCGCGTGGGCTGCGCATATTCGGCGCGTACCGCAAGTTCGCGGCCGGGGAGCGAGCCATATTCCGCTTCGGCGGCGGCGCGTACGCCATCGGGTGTCACATCGCCGGCAACGATCAGAATCGCGTTGTTCGGCGCGTAATGGTTTTTGTAGAAAGCATCCGCTTCGACGCGCCCGATATGGCGGATCTCGTCGGGCCAGCCGATCACCGGACGGCCATAAGGATGCGAGAGATGCAGGGCCGCTTCGACCTGCTCTTCTGTCAGGGCATCCGGATCGTCGTCGATGCGCATGCGGCGCTCTTCCAGCACGACATCGCGTTCGGTGCCGACGGCAGAATCCGACAGGTCGAGATTGACCATACGGTCCGCTTCCAAATGCATGATCAGGCGCAATTTGTCCTTGGCGATCTGCTCGTGGAACACGGTGTAATCATGGGTGGTGAATGCGTTGTCGTCGCCACCGTTGCGCGCAACACTTTGCGAGAACTGGCCGCTCGGCACGGTTTTCGTGCCGCGAAACATCATGTGTTCGAAGAAATGGGCGAGTCCCGAAACGCCGGGCGGGTCGTCCATCGCGCCGACCTTGAACCACAACATTTGGGTGACGACCGGCGCGCGATGATCGGGCACGACCAAGACCTGCAAACCGTTCTGCAGCGCGAATTGAAACGTCTTGGCGGGCTCGGCATAGGCCGGTCCCGCGGTCATTACCCAAGCAGCAAGCAGAAACGCGCCAGCCGAAATTCTACTAAAGCCAATCAAACCAGCCATCAAACCAGCCGCTCTTATCTTCCTCTTTGGGGGCGGGCTTCTGAGCCTGATCGGGAGCCTGGCCGGCTTTTTGGGCGCTGATACGCCGGGCCTCGGCATCGGCATCGACGGCCGTACCCGTATCGGGCTTCGGCCCTTTCCAGAAGAGAACTTGATTGGTGAAGGTATCGTCGGCACCGATCATCGCCTTATGATCGGATTGCAGCTTGATGCGTATATCCGGATCAGCATTGGCAATGCCCGCTTGAGCCAGCAGCATCTTTTCGCCTTGGCTGTAATTGCCGGTGATGTTCGAAGCGATCGTCGCGGCATCGTTGCCGAACAGTGCGGTTTGCGCGGCATCAACCGGGTCGGTTTGATTGACCGGCGCGGCGCCCGGCTTGGGCGGCATCAAATTGTAATCCGGCGGGATGACCAGCGGTGCTTTGGTAAGCACCGCAAATTCGTCGGGCGCTTGCTTTTCCATGCCTGCGGCATCGCGGATGGAAGAACAAGCGCCGAGCGCTAGCCCTACTCCGAGCAGGACGGCGGCACGCATCACAGACGACGAATGAAACTTCATGAGTTACTCCTTGCCGGCGCGCCCCTCGCCTTTCGGCGTGTCGGGCTTTAGGAGCGCGTCGTACAACAATCCAATGACGCCGAAGGTAATGGCGGCGTCCGCCACATTGAACACATACCAGTCGTAGCCGAAGCCGTGAAAGTGGAAAAAGTCGGCGACCTTACCGTAAACCAAGCGATCGATCAGATTGCCTAACGCGCCGCCAATCACCAGCCCGAGCCCCAGGGCCAGCGTCCGCCCCTGAGACTGCCACAACCACCAGCCTAAGAACATGACCGCGAGGAGCTGAAAAGTGGCCAAAAACACAGTTCCTTCCGGTCCGCTGGCCGGAAACAACCCGTAGCTGATCCCGGGATTCCACACCATAACAAGATTAAAAAAAGGCAATACCGACACGGCCTCGCCCGGCAGCATGTGCACAAAACCGAAAGCATAGAGCATTGACAGCTTGGTGACCTGGTCCAGGATCAGGGTCGAGGCCGCGGCCAACAATCCGAAATCGCGTGCGCTCATGTCGCACACGCCTTACAGGCGCCGAATAGAACCACCAGGTTTGGTGACAAGAAACTCTTCACAGGTTGGTCTCCTTGCCGATCTCGCCTGGCGTGGGTTGGCGATTTAACAACGCGTCGTACAACCATCCGAGGATGCCAAAGGTAATCGCGGCATCTGCGATATTGAACACATAGAAATAGTATCCGAAGGCGTAGAAATGAAAAAAATCCGCAACCGCGCCGTAAATCAAGCGGTCGATGAGATTGCCTAACGCGCCGCCAATCACCAAACCCAATGACACACCCAACCACCGGCTTTGAACAAACCATAGCCACCAAAGAAAGGCGCAGGCGGCCAGGAATTGGAATGTCGCCAAGAGCACAGTTTGTTCCGGCCCGTTGGCCGGAAACAACCCCAGACTGATGCCGGGGTTCCAAAGCATGACCAGATTGAAGAACGGTAGAACGGATATGGCCCGGCCCGGCGCCAAATGCACGGCACCGAGGCCGTAAAGGATAAGAAGTTTGGTCGCTTGGTCTAGCGCCAGCGCCGCAGCGGCGGCGATGAGACCAAGATGGCGTGCGCTCATACATGCTCCAAAAAGTCCACCGCCCCCGCGCAACGGTTGCACAAATCGGGATGGGCGGCATTCTTGCCTACTTCCGGCAGGATCATCCAGCAGCGCGCGCATTTATCGCCTTCGGCGTGATGGAACGCTGCGGCGACACCTGCAACCTCCGGCAACGTGAAGGCATCTGAGGGCGGTTCGCGGGTTGTGACATGGGCGCCCGAGGTGATGGCGATTTCCGCGAAATCGACGCCGCCCAGGATGGCCGCATCGGCTTCATCGGAAACATAAAGAACGGGAGCCGCTTCCAAGCTTGCGCCGATTACCTTGTCGCGGCGGGCGATTTCCAAGGCACCGGTGACGACGCGGCGCAGCGTACGGATGCGGTTCCACTTCTCAATCAGCGCAGGCGCGGCCCATGCGGAGGGCGTTTCGAGAAAAGTATGCAGATGCACGCTTTCGCTCTCGCCGGGGAAACGCAACAGCCATGCCTCTTCCATCGTGAAACAGAGCATCGGCGCCAGCCAGGTGACGACACGGCGGAAGATTTCGTCGGTCGTGGTGCGGGCGGCGCGACGGCGCGGCGAGCCGATCGGATCGCAATATAGCGAATCCTTGCGGATATCGAAATAAAATGCCGACAGCTCGTTGGTGCAGAAGGTGAACAACGCGTTGTAGACCTTGTTGAAATCGTATTGCGCGTAGCCGTTGCGCACCAACCCATCGAGCTCGGCCAGTTTGGCCAGCATGTAGCGCTCGAGTTCCGGCATCTCGCCGGCGGCAATGCGTTCGGCTTCGTCGAAGCCGGCAAGATTGGCCAACATGAAACGGATGGTGTTGCGCAAGCGGCGATAGGCATCGACATTCGCTTTGATGATGTCATTGCCGATACGCAAATCTTCGGTGAAATCCGAAGAGGCCACCCACAGGCGCAAGATGTCTGCGCCGTTCTGATCGGCAATCGTCTGCGGCAATACCGTGTTGCCGAGCGATTTGGACATCTTGTAGCCCTTCTCGTCCAACACAAAGCCATGCGTCAGCACCGCTTCGAACGGCGCGTGGCCGGTCGTACCGCAGGATTCCAAAAGCGAGGACTGGAACCAGCCGCGATGCTGGTCGGAACCTTCGAGATAAAGATCGGCACGATCTTTTTTGGGCCATGACGGCTCGATGGGCTGCTCCACCGTGAAGACATGGGTGGAACCGGAATCGAACCAGACATCGAGAATATCCTTCACCTGCTCATAATCATGGGCTGGGAGACTTCCGAGAAAGCGCGAAGGCGGCGAATTGAACCAGGCATCGGCGCCTTCGCTTTCGAACGCTTGCTTGATCCGCGCATTGACGGCAGCATCGTTGAGGATTTCGCCGGACGATTTGTGCACGAAGATTGCGAGCGGCACACCCCAAGCGCGCTGGCGCGACAGCACCCAATCGGGGCGGCCTTCCACCATCGAGCCGATGCGGTTGGCGCCGGCCTCAGGATACCATTTCGTGTCGCGAATGCCTTGCATGGCAAGTTCGCGTAACGTCTTGCCGTTGTGAACCGCCTTGTCCATCGCCGCGAACCATTGCGGCGTAGCGCGGAATATCACCGGCGCTTTGGAGCGCCAGGAATGGGGATATTGGTGGCGTAGCGAACCTTTCGCGAGCAACGCATTCGCCGCGATGAGTTCCTTGATGACCGCGCCATTGGCATCGCCGTCTTTTCCCTCCGGCGTGAGGATGCGCTTGCCCGCGAACAGTGGGACTTGCGGATTGAACGAGCCATCCGGACCGACGATAGCGAAGGCGTCCGGATGCTTTGCCGGATATTGCCTATCCAAACCGACCAATAATTCGAAATCGTCTTCGCCGTGGCCGGGCGCGGTATGGACAAAACCTGTGCCGGTGTCGGCGGTGACATGCTCGCCGGCAAGCAGCGGGACGTCGAAGTCATAGCCTTGGCCGCGGAACGGGTGGGCGCAGATGATCCCGCCAGGCTCGATACCGCGCAGAAACCTCAATTCGATCTTTGCGTGATTTGCTGTTTGGCCGGCCAGCACATCGGACAGCGCAATGACGTCGCCGACCTTGCCGAGCGCGCCTTCTTGCGCCGAGACGATTTCGTAAAGTGCGTAATCCATGCCGTGCGAAAATGCGATGGCGCGGTTGCCGGGGATGGTCCATGGCGTGGTCGTCCAGATCACGACCGACGCGCCGGCATGCTCGCCCGTCACAATCGGAAACTTCACATAGATCGTCGGCGATTGCTTTTCTTTATATTCGACCTCGGCTTCCGCAAGAGCGGTTTTTTCCACCGGCGACCACATCACCGGGCGGAAGCCGCGATAAAGCAGTCCGTTCGCCACGAATTTGTGCAGTTCGCCGGCGATGGTCGCTTCGGCGCGATAATTCATCGTGGTGTAGGGATGATCCCATTCGCCCATGCAGCCCAGCCGCTTGAATTGGGCGCGCTGCACATCGATCCAGCGGGTCGCGAATTCGCGGCAGTCGCGGCGCAGCTGGTCGATCGGCACATCGTCTTTCGATTTGCCTTCGGCGCGGTATTTCTCCTCGATCTTCCATTCGATCGGCAAGCCGTGGCAGTCCCAGCCGGGCACATAAGGGGCGTCCTTGCCGAGCATGGTCTGCGAACGCACAACAAAGTCCTTGAGGATCTTGTTGAGGCCGGTACCGGAATGGATCTCGCCATTGGCATAGGGCGGCCCATCGTGAAGGACGAACAACGGCCTACCCTTCGCCCCTTGGCGGATGCGGGCGTAGAGGTTCGTCGCCTCCCAGCGCGCAAGCCATTTCGGCTCGGCGGCTGGCAGGCCGGCCTTCATCGGAAATTCGGTCTGGGGGAGAAACAGCGTGGCGCGGTAATCTTTCGCGCCATTTTCTTTGCTCTTGTCGGACATGTCGTTGGCCTTAATCGGTCAGGAGTTGCGAATCGGCTGCATAGTTGTCCCGGACTTCGCAACCGGCGGGTGCTAGGCCCCCGCCCGCGAAGCCGGGCGTCGAATTCGCGCAATCCCGCCGAAAACCAACATAATTCCCGCCTTCAAATCAGGGACGTGTCTTCTAACAGCGCAGAGGTTAACGGTCCAGCGTTCACCTCCCCCTCGTGGGGAGGTCGATCTGCGAGCGAAGCGAAGCAGATCGGGTGGGGGGCAAATTGTAGCAAGCGGCCCCCCACCCGGTTCGCTAATGCGAACCGGCCTCCCCACCGAGGGGAGGCAACCAAGGGGTCACGGCATATTGGCTGCGAGCGCCGTCTGGGCGTTCTCGACATCCTTGTGCATCTGAACTTTTAGCTCTTCCACGCCCGAGAATTTCGCTTCGGGACGGAGATAAGAGATGAGGTCGACCGACAGGTGCTTGCCGTAAAGGTCGCCCGAATAACCGAACAAGAATGTCTCTAGAATGGGCAACTCGGTGCGATACATCGGGCGGATACCCAAATTTGCCACCCCATCATGGCGTGAGACGACACGTTCGTCCTCCAGCACCGCGGCGCGCACGGCGTAAATGCCAAAGGCAGGGTGGATATAATTCTCGAAATGCATATTGGCGGTGGGAAACCCCAATGTGCGGCCGCGGGCTTCGCCACGTTCGACGCGCGCCTCGACCGCAAAGGGATGGCCGAGCAGGCGCGCGGCTTCTTCGGGATTGCCCGCTTTCAATGCCTGACGGATCAGGGTGGAGGATATCTTCTCGCCGACACGGGACATGATCGGATCGAAGATCACCGTGGAGAAACCTTCCATCTCGCCCATATAGGAAAGGACGGCCGCATCTCCGGTGCGGCCTTTGCCGAACTGAAAATCGGCACCGACCACGACACAGCCGGCCTCCAGTCCCCTCACCAATATATCCATGACGAAATCTTGGGCGTTGCGATGGGCCATCTCGGCATCGAAAGCGAGCGCGAACAGCGCATCGGCGCCGAGCTCCGCAATCAAACGCGCTTTGGTGCGGAACGGCGTCAGACGGAACGGTTCGCCGCCGGGGCGAAAGAACTCCTGCGGATGCGGCTCGAAGACCATGACGGCCAAGGGCGCGCCGCGTTCCGTCGCGCGCGCCGCCGCTTCGCCGATCAAGGCTCTGTGGCCGATATGAACGCCGTCGAAATTCCCGACGGCGATGACGGCGCCTTTATACGCGTCCGGCACGTCGCCGATGTGTCGGAATATCTTCATCGCGACGTCACGCCACCGGGCGCGAAGGCGTCATTACCACCGCTTCGCCTTCGACAACCACCGAATCTTTGACTTTGCATACGCAATCGAACACCACCCGGCGCTTCTCGGCAATCACCTCGCGCACGGTGCATATGGCCGTCACTTCGTCGCCGATACGCACCGGCGCCTTGAATCGTGTGGCGAGGCTGAGAAAGATCGTGCCGGGGCCCGGCATCTTCATACCCAGTACGGTGGAAATATAACTCGACGACAGAACGCCATGCGCAATGCGGCCTTTAAAGATCGTCGTCTTGGCGAAGTCCTCGTCGAAGTGCACGGGGTTCGTGTCCCCAGAAATCTCGCCGAAAAGTTGCACATCGCGCCCGCTGACGATCTTGGAGAAACTCTCGGACATGCCGGGTTGCAGATCGTCGATGTAATACGTCATGCTCCGCGAATCCTTTCCGTTGCTCTAGGGGAGCGCCACTCTACCACGCAAGCGCGCCCATTGCCGCGCGCGCAAACACACCCTTCGAAGCAAACAAGGCAGCTACGGATTGAGGCGTCAAGCCGGAGATTTCCTTACGGTGAAGACCGTGAGCGATAAACAGCGCGTCGATCCCCGCGCGGTTCGCGCCGCGAATGTCGGTTTCCATGCCGTCGCCGATCACCAGCGGACGCAGGGCGCCGCCTGCCGCCTCCAGCGCCATTTTGTAGATCGGCGGATGCGGCTTGCCGTAATAGGTCACTGCGCCGCCGATGGCTTCATAGGCGCGCGCCAGCGCACCGGCGCAATGCACGAAGCGCTCGCCGCGCGGCACGATGATGTCGGGATTGGCGCATATCATCGACAGACCATGGCTCAGCAATTCGGAAAGAAGTTCGACGTAGTCGTCGACCGTTTCGTTGTCGTCGTCATAAGGCCCGGTAACCAGCACGACCGACGCCTGGTCGGGACCGACCAATTCGACATCGAGTCCTTCAAAAAGCGGATGGTCCCGCGGCGGGCCAAGATGCATCATGCGCAACGTGGCGTGGCTGGCGCGCGCCGCGATATCGTCGCGCGCCGCACCGCCGGACGTGATGATCGCGTCATAGCAATCGGCCGGCACGCCGATGTTGGCCAATTGCTTGTCGAGCGCCGCTGGAGGACGCGGTGCGTTGGTTAACAGCACCACGCGTCCGCGCGTTGCGCGGAAATTCTTTAACGCCTCAACAGCGGGCCAGAACGGCTTGAGGCCGTCATGCACCACGCCCCAAACATCGCAGATGACCGCGTCGTAATCGGCGGCGATCTCGGAAAGGCCGGACAGTATGGTCGGATACTCGGTCATTTGACCCTTTCAACAGGAACAGATTGGCGATAGCGCGAACGGCACTCCGGTGCCAGGACTTCTTATTCTTGTTCGAGCCGGTCCAGCAACGGTTATAAAAGAGGCGTCAAGCGTTTTGGCTCGTCGGACCAAGAGGGATACGGCGCGGCCATCCGCGGCCTCGCAATGCGTCGGTACGCCTTGCGCCAAACAGGCCGCGATCTGCGCGAATTGGAAAGGGGCTAAGCGCTTCTGCGGAACGGAATGACGGGCGCGGACGGTTCCACTTTCTCCGGCGGGCGAAGTGCGTCTTCACGCAGCGCGCGCGGCTCGCCGAACAGATAGCCTTGCGCGAAATCGACGGCAAAATCCAAGAGTTGCAAGACGGTCTTCTCGTCTTCCACCCGCTCGGCGATCAGATTGAGGCCGTGACGTTCCAGCAGTTTCTTGATGTCTTCGGCACCGACGGCGGCCTGCGCCATGCCCATGCCTTTGGTCAGCGTATCGGCGCGCACCTTGAGATGGCGGAAGCCCATATTCTTCAGCTTGGTGAAATCGAGCGCCAAGGTTTCGACATGGTCCATAGACAAAGCGAACCCGAGACCGCTGAGATAATGCAGATTGGCTTCGCCGCTCTTGCCGGCCTTGAGCACCGCATCTTGCGAGAATTCGAACACGATCTGGCCCGCCAGATCGCGGTTGTGGTGCATGTATTCCAAGAATTGCGGGAAGAATTCCGCGTCGAGCAGCGTGTCGCCCGAAATGTTGCAGAAAACGCCGATGCCTTTATTTTTGGCGGTCAGCTTGCGCACGATCTGCACGCAGCGGAACAGCAAAAGATTGTCGACCACCGACATGAGGCCTGCCGGAGCGGCGACCTTGATGTACTGCGCCGGCATGATGACCGAACCGTCTTCGGCGCGCAGCCGCGACAGCGCTTCGTAGAAGCGCAATTTACGCTGCGGCAAGCTGACGATAGGCTGAAGGTAAAGGTCGACGCGGTTCTCTTCGAGCGAAGCGCGGATGGTTTCCAAAAGCTCCGGCTCGGCCAGATTGTCGATATAGGTCGGCGCGGAGTTGCGCGTGCGGCGTTGGTGATGCCGCAGGTCATGCGCTTCGGCGGCGGCCTTTTGCGAGATCTTGCCTGCGAATTCGCGCATCAGACTTTCGAGCACCTGAAGTTCGGAAACGATCTTTTTGCCCTGGGCGTTGGCGCGCGCTTCGAGAGATTTGGTCACCTGGTCCATTTTGGTGCGGGTGTCGGCAAGAGCTTTTTCGAAGAGAACATTGCTGCGCTTCAACTTGCCGATCTGGACATTGTGCGCTTTGCGGAAACGACGATGCACGATCGCGGCATCGATCTGCAGCATGGCGAGAAATGAGATCAAGCCGCACAAGATGCCGGTGGCCATACCTTGGTAAAGGCCAGCCATGCTGCCCAGCACGATGCTGGCCAGCATGAAGGTGATGATGAGTAGGACCCGGATCATGGGACGCTTCCGCCGCTTTGGACCGGCAATAATTGCCCGCGGTGCGTTTCCAATCGGTTAACCACGGACCTTAACCGCTTGTTAAACTTACCCAACCGGGAACGGCATGCTGTGGCGGGAGGCTGCGGCGTCCGCCTTAATCGTACCGCTGGAAACCTCCCCAGATCTTCGTCAGATCGTCGGACAAACCGCGACAGAGCAAGATCGGCCGATCCGTTTCATAGGGCATCGCGTAATCGGCGCCAAAAGTGCCAACGATCGCGACGCTTCGGCATTTCCGGCGCCAATGCTCGGGGTCCCCATTGATCAAGATGATGAGACTTCCATCATGACCATGCGGACCCCAAAGGAAATACTGGTTCTGGCCGCTAAGCGCTGCCGGCAATGCGTCCTTGCGCCCGTAGACATCGATAGCAGCGGCCTCGCCATAATTGGATGCCAAGATCGCAACACGTCGTTGATCTGCCGGTGACAACGATCGGTAAATGCTCGCCACTTGCGTTTCCAGATCGCGCCAACCGAACTCGTCCGAGAAGACTTGGGTCAGTGGCGCGCCCAGCGCCTCGCGTTCGTCCGGCTGCGGCTTAAGATGTCCTCTCGCGAGGTAGCGTGCCAACGCGTCGGGCGCGAGGAGCGGTAGTACGACGGGAGCGATGATCGCGGCATTGAGCAGCGCGACGGCAAACCAAATTCGCATAACCCAGCGGTGGAGATTTTGCAGGGCCACGGCGCCGATTGCGAACACGACCGGATACGCCGGGAAGAGATAGTAGTCCTTCCCCCCGCTGATCAGGACGATGATAGTTGCAACCACAAACGCAACGGCGAGGAACCGCGCACCGCGCAATCGCGCGATCACGAAGGGCCCGGCGACGCCGGCGAGCCACAGCGGCGCGAGGATGAGATTCATCGCCAAGATCTGCCCGATCTCGAAACGCAGCGGGCCACCGGTAAAGGGCCGAATGGACGCGGCGTGATGGGCGATGACTTGAAAGAACGGCCAACCGTGAATGGTTTGCCAAATCAGGCTCGGTGCCGCTAGCCCAGCAGCGAGAACCACGCCCAGCCACAGCGAGGACCAAGCTAAAACTCTGCGCGCCCCAGTCGCGACGATGCCGACGGCCAGTGCCATGAGCCAAATCGCGATACCGTATTTGATCTCCATCGCGACGCCCGCAACAAAACCCGCCCACAAAAGCATTCGGCGCTCGTTGCGTATCAGCGCCCGGGAGACAAGAAGGGCGCAGGCGGTCCAGCAGAGCGGTTCGAATGTTTCGGTTGTCAGCGTCGTCGTCATTCCGACCAAAGCCGGCGCCGTCGCGGCGGCAAGAGCCGAGGCAATCGATGCCGTCTTGCTTCCGCCGAACAAACGCGCCAGCGCGACCGTCAACGGGATCAGGGCAACCGCCGCAATGACGGCCGGCAAGCGCAACAGCCAAACATTGTCGCCGAAGCTCTGGGTTGCGGCGGCGAGCAAGGGGACAAGCGGCGGCTGATCGACATAACCGAACGCGGGATGCCAGCCGCACACGATGAAATAGAGCTCGTTGCGGAAAATGTCGTAGCGTCCGGCGGTCGCGAGATGGAAAGCGGCTGCGATCACTGCGATGGCCGCAATGACCCATTGCATCCCGCCGACGCGATCGGTTCGAAGTGTCATCGCAATATTTTTCCCAACGGCTGGAATAGTTTTTTCGTCCCATCGGGAATAATTAGTACGTATTAGCGTACCTTTTGCAAACTCTATTTCTTGGTACTATAGGGCAATTAAGGACATATCGCTAGTTGCCATTACAATATAGTACGCTGTATCTTACTGATTGTGACAAACGAGTGTCCCATTCCCGAGACCGCTGTTGCGCTTCGCAGAGCGCTTTCAAAGCTTAATCGCCGCCTGCGCGCCGAACGGCACGACCGACAAACGAGCCCCGGCAAGCTAAGCGTGCTCAGCCGTCTTTATCACGACGGCCCTGCAATGCCCGGGGCCTTGGCCTCGGCCGAGGGCATTCAGCCCCAATCGCTGACACGCATATTGGCCGATCTGGAAACGGACGGGCTGATCTCGCGCCGGCAGGACGCACAAGACCGCCGCCAACATATCATGGAGATCACGCCTTCCGGACGGGACGTCCTGTATGAGAATGCCAGCGACAAGGAGGCTTGGCTCGCCGCCGCAATTGCGATGCAACTATCGCCTGTGGAGCGGGATCTGTTGCAGCTTGCAGCACAGTTGTTGGATCGTCTGGCCGACGCGCCAATGACGAAACCCAAGCACCACGGAAACCTCGGCGCGAAAACCCACTCTTAACGCACGGCGCTGTTCTATAATGCGCCGGATCGAAAGGAATGGGGAGAGCGACCGTCCATGTCAGAGAAAATCACGTTGTATGAAGACATGGTGCGCCAGGCGCGCAGCCTGTTCGGCGGCGAGCGCGATCCCATCGCCAATGCGGCCAATATCTCCGCGCTGATCTGGCAGACATTGCCCGATCTCAACTGGGCCGGGTTCTATTTCCGCCGGCGCAGCCAGCTGGTGCTAGGGCCGTTTCAGGGAAAGCCTGCTTGCTCGCGAATTCCAGCGGGCTCGGGTGTATGCGGAACGGCGGCGGCGAATGGCCAGACAGTGCTGGTCGGCGACGTCCACGAATTCGCCGGTCACATTGCGTGCGATCCAGCGTCGAACTCGGAGCTGGTCGTGCCGTTGAAAAAAGGCCATTTCGTCATCGGCGTGCTCGATCTGGATAGCCCCTTGCTGAATCGCTTCGACCGCGAAGACGCCGTGGGACTCGAATCCTTGGCGCAGCTTTGGGTCGCGTCCAGCGACGACCTCACCTGAAAAACGTTCTGCTCCAACGAAACGTCCTAGGATGACGGCGGCGTCTCATCGCGCGTTAGATATGCACCGAGCCAAGTGTCTTCGGTGGCGATGTGGTCCATAAGCCAATGGCGCAGGAAATCCAATTGTTCTTCAAGCGCAAACGATTGGCCCATAGGGGTCAAGCGCCTTTGGAAGGCCTCGAGAGCCGCCAACAAACTGGCATGCTTGTGCGCATGTGCGGCGGCACGAGGATACGATGTTCCGACAAACAGTTTTTCTTCATTCCAGAAATGCCTGAGGACATGAGTCGACAGTCGCAGAAACGATATTCGCAAATCCGTCTCCGGTGCGCAGGCGCAAAGCTTGTCATGGATTTGATTGACCAAATCCATCAATTCCATGTGTTCCCGGTCGATGGAAGGAACACCCACGCTGAATTCGGAACTCCAAGACAAGAACGTCATGCGGCTCCCCGACAAACGAACGGCACTCGAGTTGGCTGTGCAGCGCTGAAATGAAGAGGTCAATGCTTTATTCCATCTCTAGATTTTGCAATCCTACCTTGATGCGGAAAACTAAACGTCATGCCCCTTTATGTCCGATTCAGGCGGGGGCGCTTCTTGGCGCGTCAGATAAGCACCGACCCATGCGTCTTCGGTGGTGATGTGGTCAAGCCACCAGTCGTGCAGAAAACCCAGTTGCTCGTCCAACTGAAAATAGCGCCCCGTCCTGTCGATGCAGGTTTGGAAGCAGGCTAGAATTGTCAGCAGATGTTTATGTTTGCGCGCATGGAGGGTAGCGCGAGGATACGCCGTTTCCAGAAACAATCTTTCCTCATTCCAGAAATGCGTAACGGTGTAGGATGACAGCCGTTGAAATGCTTTTTGCAGATCTTCATCCGGCGTCGAAGAACACAAATGGTCGTGAACTTGATTGATTAAGGCCAACATCTCTTGGTGCTCATCATCGATGGCTTGCACCCCGACGCTGAAAGCGTCGCCCCAATTCATAAACGCCATCGAACTCTCCCTACGTGCGCTATACAGATGGCAACACGTTAGGCGCGTATGGTTGACCGAGCGTTAATCGGCCTGCTGCCTCCATTCGTAGAATTAGAGGAATTAAAAGGACGCAGCCCATTCCGCTGCGTCCTCTTTACGCAGACTACAGATATTGTGCGAAGAAGGCGGTCACCCGCTTCCACATGTCGGAGCGAGCCGCTTCATTGCCTTGCGGCGTGCCGCCGATATTGTCCATACCGGCCATCGAGGCATTGCCGATAGGCGGTGTCGTCGCACCGTGGCCAGCGTCGGGATACGCGATGTGTATATGCGCATAGCGAAAGCCCTTGGCGTCGAGGCGTGCCATCACCTGATCGGCCATCACAGAAGACGGCCACAAATTGTCGGCTTTGCCCGACAAGAGCAGTACCGGACCGCCAATCCGCTCAACCGCGATCTGTGCGTCCGGATGCGCTGGAAGCGTGGCGAGACTGCGCTGATAGAGATCGAACACTGAGGTGAACATTCTGCTGTTGTCATAGGGAAGGAAGGGCACCGGCTGACCGTCCAGCGAATAAGTGGATTTCACACTCATATAGTCGCTCGGATTGTAGCCCTGCCAAACAACCGAACTGGGCGCGCCAACGACCACAACTTTTATTCGCGGATCATGCGCGGCTACCACCAGCGCCGTTTCTGCACCGAACGAGACACCGTAAATACCGATGCGGTTGCGGTCGGCGAGCGGCTGCGCCTGGAGCCAATCGATCGCCTTGGCAAAGTATTCCAGCGGGACGTTCTGTGCCGCTACCGGCAGTCCTTCGGCGCCGAAATAGGCCAGTGCCAGTGCACCGTAACCTTGGCGCGATAATGCGGTGGCCAAAAGCTGACCACCCTTCTCTCCGCCCTCCGAACCGCCGAGCGCGATGATCACGGGACCGCGGTTGCCGCTGGCTGGCGGATACCAAGTGGCAACAAGACCGTTCTCCCGGACCGGCATACCGAGCACTGGAGTCCGAACTGCAGATGGTGCCGGTTGAGCGGCGGCTGGAGCAAAGGCGATGAACAGGCCCAATAAAGCTGCCGCGAGGCAGCGAATATGTGTCATTTCGAATTTCCTCATATACTCTGTACCACAGAGTTATACTCCTATACGTGTTACTCTACAATACAGAGTACTCTATTATTCGCTCCCGGCAAAGAGTATTGGATAATAATCTGAATTAAATGGATAATTCCGAGATATAGAGGTCCTGGAACCACTACGGCGTCTTCGAATGGGCCTTCGTCCGCATGGTCACCAATTCCTCGGCGGCGCTGGGATGCAGCGCCATAGTGGCGTCAAATTGCGACTTCGTTGCACCCATTTTGAGTGTCACTGCGACAAGTTGGGTCATGTCGGCGGCGTTGGGCCCGAAAATGTGGCAGCCGAGGACCTTGTCGGTTTTTTGATCGACAACGAGCTTCAACAGCATGCGGTCGCCGCCTTCAGACAGCGTGATTTGCAGCGGACGGAAGGTGGATTTGTAAACGTCGATGCTGTGGCCGCGTTCCAGCGCCTCTGCTTCCGTAAGACCGACGGTGCCGATCTCGGGCGTCGAGAATACGGCGGCGGGAACATGTGTGTGGTCCGCGCGGGTGGGCGTGTTCTCGAACGCGGTCTTCACAAAGGCCATGGCTTCATGGATAGCCACAGGCGTCAGCGCGATGCGATCAGTGACATCGCCGACGGCGTAAATGTTCTCTGCAGCCGTGCGCGAAAAAGGATCAACTTCGACGCGGCCGCGGATGCCCAGCGTGACCCCGGCGCGTTCGAGGCCAAGTCCCGTTGTGTTCGGCACCCGGCCGACAGCGAGCATCACTTGATCGGCGACAAATTCTTCGCCGCTAGTGGTCGTGGCGAGTAGCCGGCCGTTGCGCTTTTCGACCAATGCAAAAATTGTGTTCGTCAGCACGCGGATGCCGCGGCGCGCCATCGAAGCGTGCAGGCAATCGCGCAAATCTTCGTCGAAGCCGCGCAGAACCTTGGGACCGCGATAAACCAGCGTCACATCCACGCCCAGGCCGTGAAAAATATGCGCGAACTCGACCGCGATAAAGCCGCCGCCGGCGATGACGATGCGCTTAGGCAATTCTTTCAGATCGAAGGCTTCGTTCGAGGTGATGCAAAGCTCGGCACCCGGGCTGACGATTAGCTCACGCGTGGGATGGCCGCCCGTGGCGATCAGGATCTTATCGGCGGTAAAGCTGCGGCCGCCCGACAGGACGACGGTATGGGCATCGAGCAATGTGGCGCGTTCGTGGTAAACGGTGGCGCCTGCTCCTTCCACACCTTTGAGATAAAGAGCTTCGAGCCGGGCGATTTCTTTATTCTTGTTGGCGATCAGAGTGGGCCAGTCGAACGAGGTTTCACCGACCGTCCAGCCAAAGCTTTTCACCAATTCGAAATCCTCGGCGAAATGGCTGGCATAAACCAACAGTTTCTTGGGAATGCAGCCGCGAATGACACAGGTGCCGCCCATTCGGGATTCTTCCGCCAATGCGACGCGATGGCCCAAATGGGCCGTCATTCTGGCGGCACGCACGCCGCCGGACCCGCCACCTATGACAAAAAGGTCGTAATCGTATTGCGCCATGCTGCGTTCCTGCTCTTGCCAGCCATCGCTTATCCGAGCTTTGATAGACCATCAACGCCGGGGGGCACTTTGGCGAGAGCAAAACAGATATTTCTTCGCATCGCGATGCTGGCGCTGGGCACGCTTTTGGGCGCCTGTTCGATCGACGATTTCGGGCCGGTGCGCTCGGTTTGGCGTCCCCCCGACGGCAAATCCACCTATGTCAATGTGGTCTATGTGACGGACCGCGAACCCGACGCCAAGGCGGCGGCGGGGTTCGGCCAGCATTGGGCCGACAACGCCTCTTGCGGGATGGCGCTTGCGATCATCCCACCCGCTTTGCTCGCTGGCGAAGAACCGCGCTGGGGTTATGTCGAACGTACCACGCCAGAGACCTGCGCCAGCACAAAAGGGTCGCTAGCCGGAGCGGTGGGTTTGATCGAAGTGCAGGCACAGGCGCGCCATTGCAATTCGGTGTTCTTGTTCGTGCACGGTTTCCACACCGGCTTCGACGGCGCGGTCATACGCGCCGGCCAGATCGCCCACGATGCGCAATCCGGTTGCGCCATCGCCACCTTCAGCTGGAGCAGCGAAGTTGAACTCGGCCGCTATGCGGCGGATATCGAACACAGCCAATACGCCGAACCGTTGCTCGCGGAGTTCCTCCGCGAATTGGCCGAGTCCGGATTGCATGTGAAAATCGTGACCCACAGTATGGGCAGCCGGCTGGTGATGGCGACGCTGTCGGCCTTCGCGCGCGGGCGCGAGGCTGTGAAACCCGGCTTCATCGACGAGTTGGTGTTGACGGCAGCCGATATCGGGGTCGAGCCGCACAATGACGACTTCGCCCATCTGCTGCACGATGCGGCGCCTTATGTGCTGCGGACCACAATTTACGCCTCCGCTGGCGATTCGGTTCTGGCGATTTCGAAAGGCGCCCATGGCGGCGTGCCAAGGTTGGGAGGCGAACCGCAAGCCGATTTGCGTTACCGCGCCGACGACAAAACGCATATCGTCGATGTGATCGATGCCTCGGGCCCGCCCGCGGACATCCTTGATCACAGTTATTTCGGAATGTCCCATGAGGCCATCTCCGACATGTCGCTGGTGCTCGCGGACGTGCCGACGGCACAGCGGCTTACGGGCGTAGACGGTTGGAAACCGACTCTGGCTTGTGCCGAGGCTTGCGGCAAGGATGGGCCCTACGCATTGGCGCCGGTTCCCGGCCGTCATCCACGACTGGTCTCGCGTATCCTGGTGAAAATGGTGCCGCTTATTCCGTTCGTTCAATAACGCGCACGCCATCGCTGCCCGCGATCACCAATGTCGTGGCGATGTGCACGAACAGCCCGTGCTCGACCACGCCCACGACCGCCGACAGCGTTGCCGACAGTAGAGCGGCGTCGGTGATGACGCCAAAGGCGCAATCGTAAATCAGGTTTCCGCTATCGGTCTTGACCGGAGCGCCGTCTTTGCTGCGCAAGGTCACGGGCACGCGCGGATAACCGATCGCGGCGATGGCATTGGCGATGCGTGCGGCAGTGGTGGCCTGGCCGAAGGGAAGCACTTCGACGGGCAGCGGAAAACGGCCCAGCTTGGGCACGAGTTTTCTCGAATCGGCAATGACGAGCATTTTTTTTGACGACGCCGCCACGATCTTTTCGCGCAGCAGCGCCGCGCCGCCGCCTTTGATCAGATCGAGATTGCCGTCCGTTTCGTCGGCGCCATCCACGGTGAGGTCCAAAGGCGCAATATCGTCCAGCTTGGCCAGCGCGATACCCAAGGTGCGAGCTTTTTCCGCCACGCGTTCGGAGGTGGGGACGCCCACGACATTCAAACCGCCGCGCACGCGCGCCGCCAAAAGCTCATGGAAAATTTCCGAGGTCGTGCCAGATCCCAGCCCCAGGCGCATCCCGTCGTTGACGAATTCGAGGGCGCGCGCCGCGGCCATCCGTTTCAGTTCTGTAAGGTCGCTCATGGCCGAATTCAAACCGATATTTCCTTTGCGGTCCAGCCTTCAAACCGACAGATGGAACAGATCTTCCACCTTGCGGCCGACCGCCGCAGCGTGTTTGGGGAAGCGAAATTGCCGGAGGAACGAATACGCCGGCCTTCACGGTGTTGGTCGTCTTGCCGTCGCTTGTTCTTTATAATCCCGCAGGTGGGTCAGGAGATTGAACCGTGTGGAAATGGATTGGCGTCGGGTTCGGTGCGCTTCTGATCTCCTTGCTGTGCCTTGTCGGCTACATCGCCGCGACAGGGCTCAAAACTCATCACCCGGTCGGCTTTCAGCTTGTCAGCGTGCCCGATCCCAAAGGCCCGCCCCTGACAGTCGGCATTTGGTATCCCACGCAAGCATCGCCGCGGCCCATGCTCCTCGGCACGATTGTACAATATGTGTCTCGCGACGCCCCCGTTGCAGGAAATGGGCTGCCGCTCGTCGTCATATCGCACGGCATTGCCGGCTCGCTGGCCAGTCATGCCGATACGGCGCTGGCTTTGGCTGACGCGGGCTTTGTGGTCGCCGCACCTTTGCATACAGGCGACAATTATAAGGACCAAAGTGCGATCGGCAGACCCAGATGGTTTATCGACCGTGCCCGGCACATCTCCATCGCAATCGACTACATTCTGACGTCGTGGCGCGATCATGACCGGATCGATGCCCATCGCATCGGCATATTCGGCTTTTCGGCTGGCGGCGCGACGGCGTTGATCGCCATCGGCGGTGTGCCCGATCTGGATTCGATTGCGAGCCATTGCGCCAAAACACCGGAATACGCTTGTCAGATATGGAAATCGCACCAAGCGGCTCCGCGACCGCAGGACTTTGTCCACGATCCGAGAATCAAAGCGGCGGTCGTCATCGCCCCGGGGGCGGGCTTCGCCTTCGTGCCCAATGGTCTCACAAAAGTAACTATGCCGGTTCAGTTATGGAGCGGCACGCTCGACAGAAGTGTGCCCACAGCAAGCAACGCCGAACCGGTGCGCGAAGCGCTTGGCAGCAAGGTGGAATGGCATCTCATCCCGGGCGCAGGACATTTTTCATTCATGGTGCCCTGTGGTTTGATCGGCATCCGAATGATATGCAGCGATGCCGACGGCTTCGACCGCGCAGCGTTTCACAAAAGTTTCAATGCGCAGATCGTAACGTTTTTCAAAGCCAAGCTTTGAACGGCGCCAGCGCTGGCCCAATCGGCGATACGCTGGGCCGGCCATCGGCATGGATAGTAGACATTCGGATCGCATCGCCCTAAGAGGCGGCGGGCGAGCCCAAGAGTGGCGGAGACCGCTCGGGCATTACTCGGCCTCTCATGGATGCGGTTTCAATGGAAACATCGTTGTATTCTGTGATTGGCTTTGCGGCAGCCATCTGCACGACCGCCGCTTATCTGCCACAGGTGATGCGAGCATGGCGCACCAAATCCACGGCCGATATTTCCTTGGGCATGTTCTCGCTGATGACGCTGGGAGTCGCCCTCTGGATTGTTTACGGGATTGCCATCGCCAGTTTGCCGGTCATCGTTGCCAATACCGTCACGCTGGTGTTTACGTCTGCCATCCTGTTCCTGAAATTGCGCCACGGCTGACGCGGGCTTGAGCCGTCAACTCGCAAGGAAAGCCTATTCCACCGTCACACTCTTCGCGAGGTTGCGCGGCTGGTCGACGTCGGTGCCTTTGGCGACGGCGGCATAATAGGCCAGCAATTGCACCGGCAGGGCATAGAGCAACGGCGCGATGAACGGATCGGCAGCGGGCACTTCGATATTGGCCCAGACTTGCTGCCCGCCGGCCGCGATGCCCTCGGCATCGGAGATCAGCAACACCTTGCCGCCGCGCGCCATCACTTCCTGCATGTTGGAAACGGTTTTTTCGAACAGCGCATCATGCGGCGCGATGACGATCACCGGCACGTTCTCATCGATCAGCGCAATCGGGCCATGCTTCATCTCACCCGCCGCATAACCTTCGGCGTGGACGTAAGAGATTTCCTTCAGCTTCAACGCGCCTTCGAGCGCCAAAGGATAGCTTGGGCCGCGGCCGAGATAGAGCACATCGCGCGCTTTGGCGATGTCTTGGCCGAGCGCTTCGAGTTTCGCTTCGTGTTTGAGGAATTCCACGATGTGGCGCGGGGTTTCCAATAGCGCGGCGCAAAGTTTCTTCTCGCTCGCTTCATCCAACGTGCCGCGCGCGCGGCCTGCGGCGATGGCCAGTGCGGCCAATGCCGACAATTGGCAGGTGAAGGCTTTGGTGGACGCAACGCCGATCTCCGGACCGGCAAATGTCGGCAACACGACGTCGGCTTCGCGCGCGATTGTGCTCTCGGCCACGTTCACGATGGCGAGCGTGGTTTGGCCTTGCGCCTTGGCATCGCGCAACGCGGCGAGCGTGTCAGCGGTTTCGCCCGATTGCGAAATGAACAGCGCCATGCCGTTCTTGGGATAGACCGCGTCGCGATAGCGTAGTTCCGATGCGACATCGATTTCCACCGGCAGACGCGCCAGCTTCTCGAACCAATATTTGCCGACCAGTCCCGCATAATAGGCCGTGCCACATGCCGAGATGGTGAGGCGCGTGGCGTCGGCGAAGGCTTTGGCCAATTTGGGATCGGCCAAGTGCACATTCGGGCCCGCCGGATCGAGATAATGGGCCAGCGTGTGGGCGATCACATCGGGTTGCTCGTGAATCTCCTTGCCCATGAAATGGCGGTGACCGGCTTTGTCGACCAGACCGGCCGAGGCCGAAGTGAGCTTCACTTCGCGATTGGCGGGACGTCCCTTGGCATCGAAGATGGAAACCTGATTGCCGCGCACCACCGCGACATCGCCGTCGTCGAGATAAGCCACGCGATTGGTGAAAGGCGCCAAGGCGAAGGCATCCGAACCGAGATAGGCTTCGTGCTCGCCGTAACCGACGGCCAGCGGACTTCCCATCCGGGCGCCGATCAACAGTCCTTCTTCGCCTTTGAAGATCATCGCCAGCGAATAAGCGCCGGTCAGCCGCTTCACCGCCGCTTTCGCGGCCTCTTCCGGCGTCATGCCCTGCTGAAGATTGTCGGTAATGAGGTGTGCGCAGACTTCGCTGTCGGTTTCGGATTCGAATTTGTGGCCCTTGGCGAGCAATTCGGCGCGCAGCTCGCGGAAATTCTCGATGATGCCGTTATGGACGATGGCGACGCGTTCGCTGGCATGGGGATGCGCGTTGATCTCTGAGGGCTTGCCATGGGTGGCCCAGCGGGTGTGACCGATGCCGGTATGTCCGGACAGAGGATGCTTTTGCAGCGCCTCGCCGAGTTTGACGAGCTTGCCCGGCGCGCGGCGGCGGTGAATCGCGCCGTCCACCAGTGTGGCGATCCCGGCGGAATCGTAGCCGCGATATTCCAGGCGCTTCAACGCGTCGAGAATAACCGGTGCACAATCCCTGGTGCCGGCGATGCCGATGATACCGCACATCTTACTTGTCCTTTGTTTTGGCGGATTTTTCCGCTTTCTTCCGGGTGCGGAACTTTTCCGCCCAGCCGGGAATTTCTTTCTGCTCCGCGCGGGTCAAGGCGAGCGCGTTCGCCGCCACATCCTTGGTAATCACCGAGCCGGCACCGGTGATGGCACCATCGCCCACTTTCACAGGCGCCACCAACGCGGTGTCGGAGCCGATGAAGGCGCCCGCGCCGATATCCGTCAGGCTCTTGTTGAAGCCGTCGTAATTGCAGGTGATGGTGCCCGCGCCGATATTGGCACCGGCGCCGACCCGCGCATCGCCGAGATAGGTAAGATGGTTGGCCTTGGCGCCCTTTTCCAACTTCGCGTTCTTGACCTCGACGAAATTGCCGACATGCACGTTTTCTTCGAGAACGGCGCCGGGGCGCAGGCGTGCATAAGGCCCGACGATAGCGCCCTTGCCCACTTCGGCGCCTTCGAGATGGCTGAACGCGCGGATCAGCGCGCCGGAGCGCACGACCACGCGCGGTGCAAAGAAGACATGCGGTTCGATTTGGCAATCGGCTTCGAGCAGCGTGTCATAAGACAGGAAAACGGTTTCCGGCGCGGTCATACCGACGCCCGCTTCGAGCGCACGGGCTCGCAACCGCGCTTGCATCGCCGCCTCCGCTGCGGCCAATTCGGCGCGGCTGTTGACGCCCATCATCTGCGCTTCGTCCGCTTCGACGACGGCGCAACGCACGCCTTCGACCTTGGCGAGCAGCGGCACATCGGTGAGATAATATTCGCCTTGCTTGTTGTTGTTCTCGAGCTTGCTCGTCCAACGCATAAAACTCATGCAATCGGCGGCCAGGATTCCCGCATTGCAGAGATCGATGGCGCGTTCCTTGTCGCTGGCATCTTTGAATTCGACGATGCGCTCGAGCAATCCGATCCGATCCAGCACGACGCGTCCGTAAGCGGCGGGATTCTTGGAATGGAATGCCACCAGCGCCATGCCCGGGCGTTCCTGGGCCTTGAACGACGCCTCGAATGTTGCCGACGTCAAGAGTGGCATGTCGCCATAAGAAACGATCACGGCGCCGGAAAAATCTTTCAATGCGGGCGCCGCACACCCCGCCGCATGGCCCGTGCCGAGCTGACGATCTTGCACCACCGACTGCGCGCCCATCTTGGCGGCCAGCGTACGGGCTTCCTCGGCATCGGCGGACGTCACCACAACGATACGGTTCACGCCGGCGCCGCGCATCGCCAAGATCACATGCCCCAGCATGGGAAGGCCCGCGACGGCGTGCATGACTTTGGGCCGGATGGATTTCATCCGCGTTCCCTGACCTGCGGCCAATATGATCCCTGCGCGCGCCATGCTTGTTCGATAACCCGCCGTGCCATAAGGGTAAAGTGACGATTTGCGACGCTATATTGCCGCCCGCAGGAGAATGTTATCCCCTATGGTTCAGACATGACACCTGCCCTCATCTTCGACCTGGACGGCACGCTCGTCGATACCGCCCCGGACCTTTTGGCGGCACTCAATAGTGTTCTGGTTTGCGCGGGGCGCCGACCCGTCGATCTTTCGGATCTACGCCATCTGGTAGGCTTCGGGGCACGCGTGATGATGAGCGAAGCCTTCAAACTGACGGGCGCCGCGGCCGATCCGGAGCGGATCGAGGGCTTTATGGACAATTTCATCGACCATTATAGGAGCCACATCGCGGACGGCAGCCGGCCTTATCCCGGCGTGGCGGAGACCCTAAAGGGTTTCAAAGCGGCGGGCGCGCGGATGGGTGTGCTCACCAACAAGCCGCACGATTTGACCATGTTGCTGATGGCGAAGCTGGGCCTCGATGGCTATTTCGCCGCCATCTTCGGGCAGGGACAACGGCCTTACACCAAACCCGATGGGCGCATCTTCCAGGATGTGGTGCAGGCGATCGGCGGGGCGGGCAGCGGAGCGGTGATGATCGGAGATTCCGTGACCGATGTGCAGACCGCACGCAATGGCGGGGCGCCGGTGATCCTGCTCTCTTATGGTTACACGCCCGAGCCGGCCCGCAAACTTGGCGCGGACGCCGTGGTGGATAATTTCTGCGAAGTCCCCGCGGCGGTTGGGCCGCTCTTCGGCGGCGGTTGAGCGGCTTGCCGGGAGCGTTGAACGGACTGCTTGACGCTGCTTGCCCGGCGGTCTTATAGCCCTTTCCCCCGCCCCTATCTGCGCCCTTTCACGGGCTTCGGGTGGCCGGAAACGGGGGCGCGTAGCTCAGCGGGAGAGCACTCCCTTCACACGGGAGGGGTCACAGGTTCAATCCCTGTCGCGCCCACCAGTCTTCGCTGCGCAGCAGCGGAGACCGCCACGTCGAAGCGCGTCAGCGCGAAGACGGGCCGGAATTGGATCGCGCAGCTACGACTTGGCAAGCCAGCCTTCGCTACGCCGGCTACGCGTGGCACAGCCAGACGCACCTGGCTCGCTAGGGTGAAGCGTGTCCGGCGTAGCGCAGCGAGAGCGAAGTCGGACTGGATCCCACGATGTGGTACATCTACATAATCCGCAGCTTGTAACACCACGGCGCAAGAATACATCGGGGCGGGTTTGTGCTGCGTTTAGGATGTTGACATGAACCACGCGTCCATCGAGCCGGGTTCGACAATCGTGCTGAAAGACGGTCGCCAACTCGGTTATCTCGACGTCGGCCCGCCGCATGGCGCGGTGGTATTTCATTTTCACGGTCACGGTTCGTCGCGGCTCGAGGCGTTGGTGCTAGCCGACGCCGCAGCGCGGGCGGGCATGCGGGTGATCGCATTCGACCGTCCGGGCGTTGGGTTCTCCGACCCCAAGATGGGCGACCGGCTGCTCGACTGGCCTGCCGATATCGCGGAGGCCGCGGACCAACTGCGCATCGAGCGTTTCGCGGTGCAAGGCATGTCGGCCGGCGCGCCTTATGCACTGGCCTGTGCGGACGCGCTTTCCAATCGCATCTTTGCATGCTCGCTGGTCAGTGCAGTCCCCTCGCCGGAGATCGCGCGCCGCACCGGGCCAATGATCCGGCGCCTCATATGGTGGGTCGCCTTTCTGTTTCCGGATTATCTGCACCGGCGACTGGTGGAATTCCATCCCGACGGAGTGCCAAGCGAGGAGATGACCCGGGCACGCATCGTGCGCATGGCCAATTGGTTCGGGAGCGAAGATCGCCGTCTTGCGGCTATCCCCGAACAGCTCGACCTCCTCACACGCACCATGATGGAAAGCACGCGGCAAAGCCCCGCCGCCAACCGCAGCGACATCGAGCGGCTCGTGCGCCCTTGGGGTTTCAACATAAAGAAAGTGCGCGTTCCCGTCCTTCTTTTCCACGGCAGAGAAGATCGGATCATGCCGGTGGACTATGCACAGCGCATGGCGCGGCGCCTGAAGGCCGTGGCGACTTTTTATGAGAAAGAAGGACATTTCTCCGTGCTGGTGAACCGCTCCTACGAGCTTCTGGCCGCACTGCACCAAGCTGCATGAGAATGTTCTGCCACAACACGTTGCCCGCTCCATGGCTCTCCATTTCGTAGGCTTCAAAGATGACCGGGTTTGGAACGCACTATGCGTTTTCGGACCGCCAGACTTCTGGCATCGCAGCTGGGATTCACGGGCGCGAGCCGAGATCGTCGAAGGAGATATAGCGGTCTTCGCAACAGGCTCGATAGAGGACGAACCGAAACCCAATGCCTGGGACGACAGCCAGGCCGACATCAATGCAAGAACGCCCTCATATCTAAGCTGCAAAGCGCAGGGATGGCGGGCCGTCGTTCCAAGTCAAAGTCTATGCAGCCCTCGTCAGTGGAACAGTCACTTCGAATTACCGCTTGTAACGAGATCAGAACTATAATTCTCCACAACCAGGCTGAACGGCGCGTCCGAACTGGTGAGAAGCAATGCCCTGACGCGCAGAATGGTCGTCGGGCTGTTCACCGCGGTTGCCTCCAGCGTTTTGCGATGAAACCCGAGCGGGCGCACCACGGTGCCAAACGGCGTGTCGGTCTCGTCCAACATCTTGTTCATCTCGGGCGTTAGACGAGACGGCAGATACCAATTGTCCGCCACCGACAGAACATGATCGCCGCACATCAGCTGCACCCGGCGATAGCGAACCGTCTCATTGGCTCCAGCCTTCAACAGTGCTCGCACCTCGGGCGGCGCGGGTTCTGTAGCCTGGTCCCTCACGGCGTGAATGACAGGCGGCGAAGCGAGCTTCAGCTTGGCGCAATACTGGGTCAGCACCTGCGTGGCACTTGCCCCGGCCAGCAGATCGCTCCGCAAACGCTCCACCGCGAGCCCGCTCTGCAATTGGGTGCAAGCAGCAACGGCAAACAGACAGACGCCGAGAAGAAATCGCCACACCTGCCGCAAATGGTTCATGCGCCCCCACCCAATGACTTAATTCTGTCTATCCCAGAGCCGCTGCACCAGCCAAGCCGCTTTTGCGCGAACGCCGCTACGTCTCACGCTGTGGCGCCCACGATCTTATGCAACCAAATCTCTGAGTAGTTTCCGAGTCTGCCATTGCCGACATGATACCTTGTATTGTGGCTTCGGTCGCGCGACCCTGCCGAAAAACGAATGTCCTTTCCCCGCTCGTGGCTGACCCAAGGCCTACCATGCACAAAAGCGATTGCCATGACACTCCTTAACAGCGCCGCGCGTCCCGGCTTGGCGCACTTTGTTGCGGAGCAAAGCGATCGTGCGCGCGCCGCCGGCCTTCGCGTCGAAGCCATGATCAAAAAACTCAATTGGAAGCAGATCGCCCTCTTGGCCGCGGCCGGCGTGGTCGTGCTCGGTGCCGCGGTCTATTGGTTCGTGCTCCGCCCCGCACCGACAAGCTATGCGACGGCCGCGGTGACGCGAGGCGATGTCGTCACGACCATCGGTGCCAGCGGATCGGTCAATCCCGTGGTCACCGTGCAAGTGGGCACCTATGTCTCGGGCACAATCGAGACGCTCAGCTGCGACTTCAATACGCGCGTCAAGAGCGGTCAATTGTGTGCCACGATCGATCCGAAGCCCTATCAGATTGTTGTGGATCAGGATCAAGCCGAGCTGAACACGGCCAGGGCCCAGCTCAACAAAGATCAAGCCAATGTCGCCTATACCCAAGTCAATCAGAAGCGCTACGACGCCTTGCTGGCGGCAAACGCCATCTCGCATGATGCGGACGACGCCTCGCGCGACGCCAACAAACAGGCGATCGCGCTCGCCCATCTTGATTCCGCGCAGATTGCCGAGAAAGCCGCGGTACTGAAGGCCGCTCAGATCAATTTGGCTTACACAAAGATCGTCTCGCCCGTCAGCGGCACGGTGGTGTCGCGCAATGTCACGGCCGGTCAGACGGTGGCCGCAAGTTTTCAGACTCCGACGCTCTTCTTGATCGCCACCGACCTGACCAAAATGCAGGTCGACACCAATGTCAGCGAGTCCGACATCGCCGGCGCAACCAAAGGGGCCGACGCCAGCTTTACGGTCGACGCCTTTGCGAACAAGACATTCCATGGCCGAGTGGCCCAGGTCCGGCAAGCGCCGATCAGCGTTCAGAATGTGATCACCTACGACGTCGTGATTACGGTCTCCAATCCGGACCTGTTGCTCAAGCCGGGGATGACGGCGACCGCCAAGATTGTCAAAGCCCAAGCGCGAAACGTTCTGCGGGTCCCATCGCAAGCGCTAAGGTTCACCCCGACAGGCGCGGCCAAAAACAGATTCGTCAAGACCGCCAAGAGCGGGCAGCGTTTTGTCTGGGTGAAGCGGGACGGCAAGCTGGTGGCGATTCCCGTCACGGTGGGCCTCGATGACGACAGTTTCGCCGAGATCAAATCCGGAGATTTGAAGCCCGGAGATCAGGTCGTGTTGTCCGTGGCGGCGAGCGGAACGTCGGGCAAATCCAAAGCGGCACCCACATCTTCGCTGCACCTTTAAGGGCGACCGGCATGGCCGACCCCGTCGTCAACCTCATCGACCTCACTCGATCCTTCAAGCTCGGCGATACTGAGGTTCATGCGTTGCAAGGAGTGAGCATTTCCGTCGCTCGCGGCGAATTCGTCGCCATCATGGGATCGTCCGGCTCGGGCAAGTCGACCTTGATGAACATCATCGGCTGCCTCGATCAGCCGACCAGCGGCCAATATATCTTCGAAGGCCGCGACGTGGCGCATCTCACCGAACCGCAACTGGCCGATATTCGCAGCCGGCGCATCGGCTTTGTGTTCCAGAATTTCAATCTTCTTGCCCGCACCAGCGCGCTGGAAAATGTCGTTCTGCCGTTGCTTTACGGAGCGGCGGCGGCGCTCACCGCGAAGGACCGAAACGACCGCGGCCATGAGATGCTGGCCGGCGTCGGCCTGGCAGACCGCGCTACCAATACGCCCAGTCAGCTCTCCGGGGGACAGCAGCAACGCGTCGCGCTGGCGCGTGCCCTCATCAACCAGCCCGCCGTGCTGCTTGCCGACGAACCGACCGGTAACCTCGATACGCGTACCTCGCACGAAATCATGGATATCATCCGCAAGCTCAATCGCGAGCAGGGCGTTACCGTGATTTTGGTGACTCACGAATCCGATATCGGCGCCTATGCGGACCGGATGATCGTCATGCGCGACGGACACGTCCTTTCGGACGAGCATCAAACTGCCGTTGAGACGACCGATCATGCGGTCGTGACGGCTGCGCCTCCAACCGTGGCAACTGGCGCCGCACCTCCTGGGGCCGATTCCGGCTTTCGCACGGCCTTCCTGTCGATGATCTTCTTTGCATCGTTGCAGGCCTTGGCGCGAAACAAACTGCGTTCGGTCCTGACCATGCTCGGCGTTTTTATCGGCGTGGCCGCGCTGATTGCGATGGTCGCCATCGGAGACGGCGCCAGCGCCGCGGTAAAAAAACAGCTGGAGAGCCTGGGAACCAATATGGTGGTCGTTCAACCAGGCGCGTCGGGTGCCGGCGGCGTTCGCTCCGGGGCCGGCAGCGCATCCACCCTGACGGTGACCGATGCCGAGACCATCCTGCACGACGATCCCGCCGTGCAGCGGGTCAGCTACCTCACGCGACAGTCCGGCCAAGTCGAATATGGCGACCAGAACTGGAGCACCTCGATCCAAGGCGTCACGCCCAGTTATCTGGAGATCGTCAGTTGGACGATCGCCGAAGGCAGCACGATGACCGAACAGGAAAACAACGTCGCCGAAACGGTCTGTATTATCGGCCAGACGGTCTACCAGAATCTTTTTCCGCCCGGCGAGAGCCCCATCGGCGCGATCATTTTGATCAAAGGCGTTCCCATGCGGGTGATCGGTCTTCTGGTCGGCAGAGGACAAACCGGATATGGGCAGGATCAAGACGACATCGTCATGATCCCGTTCAACACGGCCGAGCGCAAAGTCTTGGGTGTCGCCGCGCCGCAAGCAGCCTTAAATCAGGTCAGCACCAACTATCCGCCGGCGCCCAATGCCTTCGGCATAGCTCCCCGCATGACCGGCTACGTCAACAGCATCTATGTCCAGGCGGGAGGAGCCGAGCTGGTGAACACCGCAATCGCCCAAGTCATCGTGACCCTGGCGCGCCGTCACCATATCCGGACCGGCCAACTCAACGATTTCAGTGTGCGAAATCTCAGCCAGGTCGCGGCCGCGCAGGAAAGCAGCAGCCAGGTCATGGGCGCACTCTTGGCCATGGTCGCGTCCATCTCGCTGCTCGTCGGCGGCATCGGGATCATGAACATTCTCTTGGTGTCTGTTACCGAAAGAACGAGAGAAATCGGCATCCGCATGGCGATCGGCGCGCGTCGGGTCCAAGTGCTGCTCCAGTTCCTGGTCGAATCCGTGCTACTCAGCGTGACCGGCGGTGTGGCCGGAATCCTTGTCGGGATCGTTGTGTCCTATGTCATTTCCTCGCTCGCCCAATGGCCGACGCAGGTCTCATTTGCCGCCATTCTGTATGGGTTCTCGTTCTCCGCAGCGGTTGGAATCTTCTTCGGCTACTACCCGGCGCGCAAGGCCGCAAAACTCAATCCGATCGACGCGCTTCACTACGAATAGCGATTGCCCTCACTGTCCGCGACGCGAGCCCGCGAAACGTCCTCAAAATGAGTAGGGCCAGGCACGTCAACGCACGGCTTGGACAATGTTCGTTCGCCGGCAACGACATAATGGTCGTTCGATGATTTGAGTAGTTTCCGATTCTATCGCCATTGGGCTGCGCCTTCTACGCTTCGAACTATCAACCGGCAGATTTCAAAACTGACCGATCGCGGTTCTCCCGATAGCGCCAAAAGCCGACGGTCCCCTGCCGTTACTTTCAAAGACGCGTTCACCGCAAAGTTGCCATGCCCGGCGATTTCGCGGCCATAACAACGTAGAAGGAATAGAACATGCACAAACTTCTTACCGGTGCGATCATCATCGCTGGACTAGCCGGTGCGACAATCGCCGTGCCCAGCACAGCAAGCGCGGCAGGCGTTGGAATTTCTTTCAATCTCGGCAACGTCGCTTTCGGTTATCAAGACGGCTACTGGGATCGCAGTCATCATTGGCACAAATGGCGCAATCGAAACGAGGCGCGCAATTACAGAGCCGCGCCGAGCAACCAGTATCACGATTGGAAGCACGATCGCGATTCCGACCGCGGATGGCATCAGTAAATTTTCCAATTCGCTTTAGAGCCCTGCGCGCGAATGCGCAGGGTTTATTTTTTTTCGAGACGTCTTGCGACATTTCAGCTGCGCAGTTCTGAGTAGTTTCCGAGCCTATTGCTTCCGCAATAATGCGCATACCCATACTCGCGCAAGGCCCACCCGGCACGCACCGGCAACCCCAAGGACATATCCGATGAACGAAATGACACGTGTGGACAAGGCAAAAAAACACGCCCCCGCCAACGATCACGCCAAGGACTATGAAGCCCATTGGAAGGCCGACGGCACGGCCCACGGCAAAGCGCCGAAATGGGCAAAATATCATACCGATATGGCCAGCGAATTTCCTTCGCCATTCCGCGGCACCAAAGATCCGCTGGCGCATCAGATCGAAAAATTCGTCGAAAAGCTCGACAAGCTTCGTCCGGAAAAGGGCGGCCCTGCCTTTCTCGGCAAGAGCGGCGCGCTCGACCTACAAATATCCCGATGTCAAGAACTCGCGATCCCCCGAGAAGATGGGCGATCTCGACGCCGTTCTCGACGATGTCGTGAAGCTGTTCGAAGGCGCGGCGAACTGGGGCAACCCGCTGACGATGTGCAACGTCATCCCGCAGCCCAATACGGCGGCAGTCATTGCTTCGATGCTGTCGCAGGTCTTCCCGGCAAATATTTTGGAAGGCGAATACGCCCAGAACGTGCATCATCGCCGAGCTCGAAACGGCCGGCATGCTGGGCAATCTCGTCGGCTGGAATCCCGGTCAAGACGGGTGCCATCTACACCTGGGGCGGCGGCGGTTGCTGGACCTACGGTCTGAAATACGGCCTGACGCGCGTGCTGCCAGATTCAATGACTGAAGGGCGTACGCACGGATGCCAAGGTCATCTGCTCGCAGCAGGCCCATTTCGTGCAGCGAAACGCCACCGACTTGGATGGGGCTCGGCATGGACAACATCGTCCATGTCCGGACGGACGTTAACTACCAACCAGATGGATGTGGTCCATCTGGAAGAAATCCTGAAGGATCTCGCGGCCAAGAAAATTCCGGTTGCCACCGTCGTCTGCACCATGGGCACGACGGATGCCAGCGCCATCGATCCCATCGCCAAGGTCCGCAAGCTGCTGGATCGCTATCCGAACCCGCAGGGTTTCGGAAAGGCCATTCTCTATGCCGACGCCGTGGTCGGCTGGTCGTGGATCTATTTCAAGGACTACGACTTCGAGAAGAACCCGCTGGAATTCTCCGAGCGAATCCTGCCGATCCTCAAGCAGAACGGCCAGGCGCATGAAAGAACTCAGCCATGCCGACGCCGTCGGCATCGACTTCCACAAGGTCGGCTGGGCGCCTTATGTGAGCAGCTGCTTCCTCTACAAGAACGCCGAGGAATTCGAGTCGCTGCATCGTTGGGGCGGCGACGCCTATCTGCAGGTACGCACGCCCTATAACCCGATGTATTACACGCTCGAAGTATCGCGAACCGCATCCGGCTCGCTCGCCGGATGGGCGACGCTGAAATATTTCGGCAAGGAAGGCATGCAAGCCATTCTCGGCGGCATTCTGGAGACCAAATACTATCCTCTACGATCTGCTGAAGACTCATTCCGACATGGTCTGCGTCAATCCCGACGATACCGGACTGATCACGCTGTTCCGCGTCTATCCCAAAGGGCGTCGACGCAACGGCGCAGTTCAAGAAGGAGCTGAACGAGCAGTACGTCGCGCGCCGATCTTCTGAAGCACAACAAGCTGACAAAGGATGTCGGCGACAAGCTCTACGAATGGTTCCGCGCCGGCAAGAAAATCGACGGCAAATACACGCCCTATATGAGCTTCAGCACGGGATTCCGGAACGCCGAGTACAACCTCGACGGCACCGACGCCGACGCGGTGATCTATGCGATCAAGTCGTTCCCTATGAATGTCTTCGTCACGCCGGAAATCATGAAATGGGCGCTGCATTGCGTGCACGCGGCACGCGATGAGGTGCTGAAGTCTTAAGCCACATTCGACTCGTCTACAGACAGTCGGGCGATTGATCGCCCGGCTGTCTCGTCCTTCTCATCAAGGACACTGAGACGATGGCCGTCACGAACGCTCAACAAACCGTGGCCGCAGGCAAAAGCGGCAACGCCGTCGTCGCGTGGACTGCCGCATGGCGGCAAGCCGACAACGGCAAGAAAACCGTCGTCATCAGCATGATGGCGTTTGCCGATCATGAATGTGACGACGATCGTCAGTTTGCGCGGACTGCCGGCGCAAGCGGAGTATGGACTGACATCGATCTTCTATTACATCTTTGCTGCGATCGTGTTTCTCATTCCCGTCGTCCCTGGTCGCGGCGGAACTGGCCGCCGCGTTCCCCAATCAGGGCGGCGTGTTCCGCTGGGTCGGCGAGGCCTTCGGACCGCGATGGGGCTTTGCCGCCATCTACTATCAGTGGCAGGCGATCGTCATCTGGTTCCCGACGGTGCTGATCTATGGCGCGGCAGCGCTTGCCTACATCTTGTGGCCGCCAAGTTTCGATGCGGCGCTCGCCAATAACAAACTCTACACGATCGCCGTCCTGCTCGCGGTCTACTGGTTCGTTACGCTCTTCACATTTCGCGGCATCGGAGCCTCGTCCAAGCTGAGTTCGCTCGGCGGCTTGTTCGGCACCATCATTCCGGGAGCGATCCTGATCCTCCTAGGTGTCGTTTATGTCGCGATGGGCAAACCCATACATATGCCCCTGCACACCGGGTTCATCCCGAACTTCGGCAACTTTCGCAACATGGTCCTGGCGGCTGGCATTTTTCTGTATTTTGCCGGCATGGAAATGCAGGCCGTGCATGTGCGGCACCTAGAGAACCCATCCCGCAATTACCCTCTGTCGGTCCTGATCGCCACAATTCTGGTGGTTGCCATTTTCGTGCTGGGCACGTTGGCCGTGGGCGTCGTGATTCCCCAGAAGGCCATCAATCTCAACCAAAGCCTGCTGATCACCTATCGCGATCTGTGGACGGCGTTTGGTCTGCCTTGGCTCGGCAATGTCATGGCCGCGATGTTGGCCTTTGGTGTGCTTGGCCAAGTCAGCGTCATCGTGGCAGGGCCTTCGACCGGTCTCTTGGCGGTGGGCAAGGCCGGTTACCTTCCCCACGTGCTGCAGAAGACGAATGCACATGGGATTCCGGTATCCATCCTGTTGCTGCAGGGCTTACTCGTCACAATTCTTTGTGTCGCCTTCACCGTTTTGCCGTCGGTTCAATCCGCGTATCAAATTCTCAGTCAGATGGCGACGATCATTTACCTGGTCATGTATCTGATCATGTATGTGGCGGCCATCCGTCTGCGCTACACCCAGCCGAACAAGCCGCGCCCCTTTCGGATACCGGGCGGCAATTTCGGCATGTGGTTTGTCGGAACCGTCGGTCTGTTGGGCGCTTTGGTCGCCATGGCATTTAGCTTCATCCCGCCCGAGCAGATCAGTACCGGAAGCCCCGCCATCTACGTCGGCATCTTGTTGGTCGGCAGCGCAATTTTCGTCGCCATCCCCTTCCTTATCTACGCATTCCACAAACCAAGTTGGAAAGCGACGGATTCGGATTTCGAACCCTTCGAAGGGCAAATCAAAGCTCGCCAAGCGAATTCTGCAGCCAAACCGATTCAACCACTACACCCCGCAATCGGCGAGGCGCATTAGCCCGCGATTCGCGTTTCAGAATACTTTTCGGTTCGGAGGTTAAAACGTGGATACCAGTTCATTCCTAACGATGATTGTCGGCCTGTTCGCCATTACCGGAACGATCGCGGTTCTTCCCATTTTTGTGGCCGCGACGGACGGTCAAACACCTCCGCAGCGGCGCAAAACCGCCTTGATCGCCACAGCGTGTTACATTGTCGCCGGTTTGATTGCGCTTTTTGTCGGCAACGCGGCCTTGAACATTTTCGGCATCAGCGTGGCGGCACTGCGCGTCGCCGGTATGGCCGTCATCGCTGTTATCGGCTGGCAAATGTTGAATGCGCCGACCCCGACCGCCAATACCGATGGCGCCAAGGGCGCGCTGCCCGCGCGCACGCACCACCTTCATGCAGCCTCCAACACCAAGATTGCGATTGGCGGACGCAAACAAGTGCCCACACCGCTGGAAGTTGGCATCATGCCGCTGGGGTTTCCGATTTATGCCGGGCCCGGGGTACTTTCGGTGATCATAGCCTGGGGCAGCGGCTCAAAGCCGGTGTATATCGCCGCAATGGTCGCAATCTTCGCCAACGCTGCGATCATCGTTGCTCTGGATTTTCTCGCCGCGCCGATCACCAAGCTGATCGGCGCCGAGGGACTGCTGGTTACGGAGAAAGTATTTGGACTTATCGTGGTCGCCATCGCGGTGAGCGGAATGGCAAGTGCATTGCTCGCACTTTTCCCCGGTTTGGCCGGTGGAGTGCATTGATATGAAGTCGCCTTGGATCCTCGCGCTCTTGGCCGTCACAAGTTCGCTCTCCTGCGCCTATGCGCAAGAAGTCGCCGGTGATGTGGCCGTACAAAGCCAATGGTTCACAGGGTCGCTGGAAGCGCCCTCACCCGCCTTACCCAAGACAGGAATTTTGGCGGTCGAGCCCTACTTCATTTTTCAGAGCAACACGGGCACCTACGATACGAAAGGCATCCATCATTCGGTTGCCAATGATATCAATCAGGTCGAATCGGTGACCGCAGTCAAATATGCCCTTACCGACCGGTTGACGGTTCAAGCTCTGCCGTCTGCGTCTGTCGTTTGGAACACGCAGACGACATATAGCGGTGTTGGCGATCTGCCGATCGAATTCGAATATCGCTTTAATGACGAGAACAATAAGACCGGTTGGCCGTCTATCACGGCCGCGCTGGGCGTCACCATACCAACGGGAAACTATGAGCACCTGCACAACACTTTAAGCGGATTTGGCAGCGGCGCTTACACACTCAAAGAGGGGTTGCTGTTTCAATCCCTGTTCGACACTTGGGGTCATCATCCGATGCGGCTTCGATTTTACGGCGCTGCTTACGAATCCGCGGCCAACGTGTCCGTGCAAGATATCAGCGTTTATGGAACGAACGCGGGTTTCCACGGGCAAGTCGCGCCCGGCTTTTCATCGACAGTCGGGCTCGGGGCCGGATATGGCTTGGACCAGCGCTGGGTGTTGGCTCTCGATTTGGTGCAAAACTACTCTGCCGGCTTCCACCTGAGTGGGACAGACGCTGCAGATCATGTGCTGAATACGAACGCCGTGCGCAGTGCCAGATTCGCACTGGCACCGGCGGTTGAATACAACTGGTCCGACAGCGTGGGTATTATCGTCGGCGTGGAATTTTCGGCAGCTGGCCGCAACACATCGTCTTATGTCGCACCACAAATCGCGCTGAGTATGTCCTTCTGACGGGTACAACAAGCATTTTATGCGAATATTGCTGCAGTTGCTGGTCGAATCCGAGCTGTTGAGTTTGACCGGCAGTGTGGCAGGAATTCTCGTCGGGATCATCGTGTCGTTTATAATTTTCTCGCTCGCCCATGGCCGGCGCGGGGCTCGCTTGCCGCCAACCTGTACGAGTTTCCGTTCCCTGCGGCCGTTGCAATTTTTTTCGGCTACTATCCGGCACGCAAAGCTCAATCCGATCGACGCGCTTCACTACGAATAGCGCAGCCTGATCAATGAAGCGCTTCCGCGGAAACACCTGCGTTTATTGTCGCCGCCATCACCAGGCGAATTTCAGTTCGGCTGCTTCGGTGTAAGTCTGAGATGTGGAAGTGATTGCGCTATCGAAGTGCAGATCGATTCCGAATCCATCCTTGCTTTCAAGACCGGTTCCCAACGATACGAGCAGGGCGTTCTTGCCGGAGCGCGCGCCATAAGCGGTAAAGCTCGAGGCAGGCAAAGCGGTAAAGGCGGCTTTGGTGGATGGCGTGGCGGACAGATCATGTTGCCAGGCGAACCGATCGGAAAACTTCAGCATCCAGTCGTTTAGGTCTATGTCTCCGCGCTGGCGGAATCCCAGTTCGGTGTCCGCCGCGTTGGTCATGTGTCCGGCATAGCTGAGCCCATAGGTGTCCGATCCTGAGGACGCCGTTTCCTTGTAACTCGGCGCGTCGAACAGATCGTCCTGCAATGCGACATACGGCGTGAGCCATCCCACTTCAGCGCCCGTCTCATACCGTCCGCCGAAGATGCGGCTGTTGAATTTTCCGGTGAGGGTGTCGGTTCCGGAAACGGTCAGGACGCGGGTTGTGGTGACATCATCCAATCCCCCAGCGACGGCGAAGGAGCCGTAAAAATGGCGGCTGAACTGATAGAACCCGTAAACACCAAGTTGGAAGGCGTTTACCTTGCCTTTACCAAAACTGTCGGAGAGCGTGAAGTTCGACGATCCCGCCGATGCCGCCGCACCGATCAGAATATCCGGCTCGATGTTCCAATCGCCGCCGGCAACCGCTCCCGTCATGTTCGACTTCACTCTGTGCGTTCCGAGCGTGTCGTCGCCCGTTGTAAGGTTTGTTCCCATGATCCCGGACGCCCATACCTCGTTCCGCTGCGGCATCTGACTGTGTGACGATCCCGTCGGCTGTTCGTCGGCGACATGGTGGAAGATTGCGTTCAGGAAGGGATCGAATAGCGAATCTCCGGCTTGCGCAACGTCGGCGGCGACTTCTCCGGCGAATTGCCCCGCATCGGTCTGCAAAGCCGCTGGCGACACAGTGCCGAGATTCTCGAATTGGCTCGGCAACGTATTGCCTGCCGCGATTGCAGCATCTATACCGCCAACCGCTTTGCTTTCGTTCGCCGTAGATCCGGTCGGCAGCAGGGGAGAAAGTTTCGCCAAATTGATCTCGAGAAAGACGTCGTGTGCGTCGTAGGAAAGGGCGGACGAAAACTCGGCGCCGGTGCCGGTGATTTGGGTTAGGTTGAAATCTCCCGTCACCCCGCCTGCCGCCGTCAGCACCGTGATCTTTTGCCCGAGGAGATAGGTCCCGTCGGTGCTGACGATCGAAAGCGTTCCTGCCAGGGATTTCAGCACCGCTCGCCGAAAGTTTTCCGGCAGACGTTGAATTGAGGTCGACGACGAAATCGGAGCCGGAGGAAAATGCGACGGCCCCGTTTACGTTGAGCGTCCCCGTTCCAGAGCTACCCGGAGCGATCGTGCCGCCGCTTGCGAGGACGACCGCCGGAACCGTACCGGCGCCGGCCAAGGTGCCGCCGGAATTGACGGTGACACCAATTGAACTCGCAATCGACCCGTTGATTACCAGCGTACCGCTGTTGACGGTCGTGCTGCCGGTGTAGGTGTTCGCGCCCGAAAGCGTTTCCGACTTGCCGCCGCTGAACACAAGGCCGCCGGTTCCCGAAATCGTGCCGGAGAAGACGCCCGTGCCATTCGTCAATGTGAGAGTTTGTCCCCCGAGCGTCACCGTGCCGCTTCCGGAGAGCGAAGCAATTTGCGGTGCTGTCGTCGTAGCGGAGACGTCGAAGGCGCCGTTGTCGGTGACGCCGCTGGAGCTGGCAATACTGGCAGGCCCGGCAAGCGTGAGGCCGGCGAGGCTGTTGATCGTGGTAGCGCCGCTATAGCTGTCGATGGCGGTCAGTATGGTCGTTCCGCTGATCTGGGTGACACCGCCGGTTCCGGAGATTGCGCCGCCGAAGGTTGTGGTGTCGGAACGTCCAAATGCCAACGTGCCGTTATCCGTGACGCTACCTGTGATGGAGCCGCTGGCGCTGCCATTGCCGATCTGCAAGGTTCCTGCATTGATGGTGGTACCGCCGGAATAGGTGTTGGCTGCGGTCAGGATCGTAGTGCCGCTGCCCATTTGGACCACCGAGCCCGTCCCCGAGATCGTCCCCAAAAACGCGCTCGAATCTTCGCGGTCGAACACAAGGACGCCGTTGTTCACCACGTTACCGACAATCGAACCGCTCGAAAGGCCGCTGCCGATCTGGAGCGTTCCCGCACTGATCGTCGTGCCGCCCGTGTAACTGTTCGTTCCTGACAGAACTTGCGTTCCGCCGCCCACGATCAATTGGCCCGCGCCCGAAATCGCGCCGGCAAATGTCGTGCTCGCATTGCTAAGGTTCAGATTCTCAGCGCCGAGAACAACCGTGCCCGAACCGGATAGCGAACCAAGCGTAACCGTTGGGCCAGATGTAACGCCGGAGATATCAAAGACTCCCGTATCCGCCACTGTGTCGCTGTTCAGCAGACTTCCCGCTCCGGCGAGCATCAAGTTACCGCCCGAAATCGTTGTCGTGCCGGTATAGGTGTTGGCGCCGGTGAGCGTTAGCGTTCCACCACTTAGGTTGATGCCGCCCGTGCCCGATATGATGCCGGCAAACGTGTCGGCTGCATCCGTCAGGATGAGCGTTTTGGTGCCCAACACAACGGCACCGCTGCCGCGCAACGATATTATGGATGTCGATGTTGCTGTTCCAAAGGATGTAATCGACGATATGTCGAGGGTCCCATTGTCAGTGATGCTGGACGTAGCCAAGCTGGTCGGGTTCGAAAGCACGAGTGTGCCGCCCGCAATCGTCGTAATACCGGTAAACGTGTTCGAACCGGACAACGTCTCATTGCCGCTTGCGAGCGTGAGAGTTCCCGTTCCCGAGATCACACCGGAGAAAGCGCCAGAAGCGTTTGTGAGCGTCAGGTTCATGGCGCCCAGTTGAACCGCGCCGGTTCCGGAAAGAGAAGTAATGGAGACGCCCGTCGCCGCCGACGCAATGGAAAACGTTCCGGTCGCCACCACGCCGCTCGAATTCGCGATGGATCCGCTGCCCGAAAGAGCGAAAGTGCCGCCCGAAATCGTGGTAACACCCGTATAGGTCTGGGCCGTGGAAACCGTCGTGATGCCATCGATCTGACTGACGCCGCCGGATCCCGAGACAACGCCGCTCATTGCCAGAGTGGTTGTGGTGTCGAATGCAACCGTGCCGCTGTCGACAATATTATTGGTGATCGCAGCGGAACCAAGCTCCAGCGTGCCGGCATTGACGGTCGTCGATCCCGTGTAGGTATTGGTGCCGGAAAGCAGCTCCGTGCCACCGTTGAGAACGAAATTGCCGCTTCCGGCAATAACACCCGAGAAGGTCCCGGCCGCCTTGGTCAATGTGAGCGTCTGCGATCCAAGCTGGACCGTGCCGGTGCCCGAAAGCGAGGCGATCGACGAGCCCGATGTCGCGGAAATATCAAAGGTACCTGTGTCGCTGACACTGGAACCCGCAATGCTGCCGTTGCCCGATAGGGCGAGCGTACCCGCATTGATCGTGGTCGTGCCGGTATAGGTATTGGCTGCCGTCAATGTGAGGCTGCCACTGCCCAGCTGGCTGACATTGCCGGTTCCCGAAATCGTTCCGTCAAAAATTATGGCGTCCGTGCGATCGAACGAGAGTGTCCCGGCGTCCGCGACATTACCGACGATCGAGCCGGCCGCGCCACCACTGCCGATTTGAAGCGCGCCATTGATCGTGGTGCCACCGGTGTAAGTGTTTGTCCCAGTGAATACTTCCTCGCCGCCGGAAATTACGAGTCCGCCCGTACCGGCAATAGTTCCCGAGAAGGTGGCCGAGGCTTCCGAGAGAGTGAGGGTCTCCGCGCCGAGATTGACCGCGCCAGAGCCGGAAAGAGAAACGACAGTCGCACCATTCGTGGTCGGAGCTATATTGAATGTGCCGTTGTCGACGAGAGTGGGCGAATCGACGATCGTCCCAGTCCCGGAAAGCGTCAACGTGGCACCGCTATTGATGGTGGTTATGCCGCTATAGGTGTTGGCGCTGCTGCTGAGCGTGACATTCCCACCGCCGACGCTGTCCGTGAAGATTATTGGTCCTGTGCCGGTAAAGGCGCCGCTCATCGTCGCAGCGTGACCGTCCGCATCGATGGTGTTGGTGCTGACGTCATTGAGCGTAAAATTGTTGGCGAGGGTTGTCGCGGCATCGAGCTTTAATGTCCCGCCGTTAAGGACGGGAGCGTCCGAAGTTCCCAAACTCGACGCATTGGTGGTTGAACCGGTGTTGATAGTGGGGCTTGCAACTGCCGGATCGTGAAGCGCCAAGGTTGTAAGGAGGCCAACCGAGACGACGACGGCGGCGTTGCGAACAGAGAGGCAAGTTTGACTTTGCCCCAGCGGCTCAATGGCCGATTTGGCGGAATCCCGATGCTTCATGGCGTGCCCCTTTTGTCCTTTTTGGACGTAGGGGCAATCTAGAAAGCCAAGATTGTCCAGGTGTGCCGCCGTTGTATCAAGATCCATCGGTCACCTAAACGTTATGTAATGTTGGGCTGGATAAGGCCGCAGAACCGCCGGATAGCCTTAATGGGGCGCAGCTTTCAGGGGCGAGATTCATTCTAAGAGTGTTTCGCGAAGGCGTGTCGGAGGCCCAATGCGCGATGACATTCACGGATATCTTCGCGCGATATTCCGAGCACTACGCACTGCATGGATCGGACGGGTGAGCGTTGCCGCCTTTATGGGCAATCGATCGGAACTGTCTTTGAAAAAAGTTCGACGACACCGGTGTCAAAACGTTTCGCGCTGAATGCACCAACGCCAGAAGAATATCGGTGCAAAAAATCGAATCCGACATCGCGACGGAGTTCGCCACAGATAACGTTACAGCCGAATGCGGGCTCGCCAGTTGGGGGCGTACAGTGGATGCTCGCATTCGTAAGCCAACAGAGTTTCGTTGGCCGGCGATCCGATGGAGCACGTTAAAACGGCCGGTGTTTCCGGTGTCCCATTGGTTCGAGTTAAGCATGCTGCGTACACAGAGCGTTGCTTTTCCACTCGGTGAAGTCGCTTCGATCGCACCGGTGTTTATCGTAGGCTCGGGCAGATGTGGGACCACGCTGCTTCGGCTGATCCTCAATCGGCATCGGACTCTGGCAATCCTCGGGGAGACCAGCCCATTGGCCAGGAGCCGAAGACACGGCCCGCTTGCCCATACGCCATCCCTCAACAGGTTTTGTAAGGACTGGACGCTCACGCTCCGCAAGAGTTCGCCCCATCCTGAAATGATTCAATCCGCCAAGTTGAGATCGAAACTCGCAACCGCATCCTGTTATGCGGAAGCGATTGATCTAACGGTGTCTCACTATGCCGCGATAGAAGGCAAGACTTGCTGGGGATATAAATCGCCGGAAGACGTGCAGAGATTAGGGAAAATCGTCAGAGCATTTCCCAACGCGAAGATCATTCACATGACGCGCGATCCCAGAGCGGTCGTGCGTTCTTTTCTCGTAAAAGAAAGACGGGCGTTCAATTTCACCAATTTGTATTACGTCGCGAGATATTGGGCGAAATGCGAGCGGCTTGCCGATAGGTTCGAGAAGTTTGCGCCGCAGAAAATAAGACGGATTCGATACGAGGATCTCATCGAGCGCCCCGAGGCGACGGTGAGAGATATCTGCAGCTTCATCGGTGTCGATTTCGAAGACCGTATGCTGGAGGTTTCGGCCTCGGCGCAAAAATATGCCCCAAAATTGCCCGATGGACAGTTAGACCCGGCGCACAGGGAACTCCTGAAGCCCATCAACGCTGCGCCGATGGCGAAGTGGAAGAAGGACTTTTCGCTTCCTATGGTTGGTCTCATTGAAGTCGCGGCGCGGAATTGGCTCACCAGACGCGGCTACACTGAGATGCTTGGCAGACCGCCAAAGGTGGGCGTGTTACGCTTATGCGCTCTCGAAATTGGCTGGCAGATCGATAAGCTTCGGCATTTTGTGCGGCGTTTTTCGCTCATGGCTTTCTGGACTGTTCGCGCTTGCTTCGAATGGGTGCAGACGCCTCAAAGGGACGTTGCAGACGGCGATGAGCGTTCCTACTCATGCGGCCAGAAATCAAACTAACGCACCGCGCCGGCGGAAATGGGCAAAACGGCCGGCTTCGAATCGGCTGCTAATGAAAATCCCGCGACTTGGGCACGACGCGTACGTTGCGCGGATGGCGATGGCTTGGCCGGGCGGCTTGCGAGCGGAAAGACGGCCCGTCCCCATCGCCTTCCGATAGACGATCCAGCTCCCCCGTGCGGTCGAAGACGCGTTTGGCCACCAGATGGACCACGTTCTCCGGGCTGCGTTGCACCTTTCCTTCGATGAGCAACAGCCGCGCGCCCATAATCTCTCTGCGGAACTCCCCGACCAGCCGGGGCCAGACCACCACATTGGCGATGTTTGTCTCGTCGCTGAGGGTGATGAAAACGACCCCGGCATCGCCCGGCATTTGACGCGTCAGCACGATGCCGGCGCAGCTGGCAGAGACGCCGTCGCCGACATGAGCGATTTCATCGCAGCTCATGACGCCTTCCGAGCGGAACAGATCGCGAAGAAAATGCATCAGATGCGCCCGCAGCGACAAACGCAGCATCTGGTAATCGGCCAGCACATGCTCGCTGAGCGGCATCAACGGCAAAGGCGCGATGGTTTCGGGCGGTTGTTCTTCGACGAACTGCGCGGCGAACAGCGGCAAGGCGTCGTCATCGGCGAGACGGCGCACGGCCCATAAAGTCTCGCGCCGGTCCGTGGCGCAGGATTGGAAACAATCCGCTTCCGCCAGAATGATGAGGGCGCGTTTGGGCAAGCGCGCCCGCCGCGCCAGACTGTCTATGCCGGAATAGCCGTTGCCGCGCGCTTCGCCCAGTTCCCTCGCCCAGTCTTCGCCGAAGCCGTCGATCTGCCGCAGTCCCAGGCGCAAGGCCAACGACCCGTCTTCGCAATGCTCCAACGTGTTGTCCCAATCGCTGAAATTCACGTCGACATGGCGAACTTCGACCATGTGTTCGCGCGCGTCGCGTACGATTTCGGCGGGCGCATAAAACCCCATAGGTTGCGAATTCAAAAGCGCGCAAGCGAAAGCCGCCGGATGATGCTTCTTGATCCAGGCCGAGATGTAGACGAGATGGGCGAAACTCGCCGCGTGGCTTTCGGGAAAACCGTAAGAGCCGAAGCCTTCGATCTGCTTGAAGCAGCGTTCGGCGAAATCCTGTTGGTAGCCGCGCCGCACCATGCCGCCTACCAACTTTTCCCGGAAACTGTCGATGGTGCCAACATTGCGGAATGTCGCCATCGCACGGCGCAAGCCATTGGCTTCTTGGGGTGTGAATTTCGCGGCCACGATGGCAAGTTTCATCGCCTGTTCCTGGAAAAGCGGAATCCCCAAAGTTTTTTCCAGGACGGCGCGCAGTTCGTTTTCCGGCCCGTGCTCCGGCGATGGGGATGGGTAATCTACTTTTTCGATACCGCTGCGCCGCCGCAGATAGGGATGCACCATATCGCCCTGGATAGGGCCGGGCCGCACGATGGCAACTTCGATGACTAGATCGTAGAATTTTTTTGGCGCCAGGCGCGGCAGCATATTCATCTGCGCACGGCTCTCGACTTGGAATACGCCGATGGCGTCGGCTTTTTGCAGCATCTCGTAAACCGCTTGATCCTCGCGCGGCACGCTGGCGAGATCATAGGATTTGCGTTCTTCGGTGTGAATAAGAGCGAAAGCCTTGCGGATGCAGGACAGCATGCCCAGCGCCAGCACATCGACCTTCATGATCTTGAGGACGTCGATGTCGTCCTTGTCCCATTCGATGAAGAAGCGATCTTCCATCGTGGCGGGGCCGACGGGGACGATCTCGTCCAACCGATCGCGTGTCAGCACGAAGCCGCCGACATGCTGCGAAAGGTGGCGCGGAAAACCCATAAGCTCATTGGCGGTTTTTGCCGCGCGCGCAATCAGCAGATTTCCGGGATTGAGGCGCCCCTGTTCGATTTCATTGTCGCTGAGCCGGCTGCCCCAACTGCCCCAAATACCACTGGCAAGGTTTGCCGTGACATCTTCGGTCAGGCCGAAGACCTTTCCCACTTCGCGAATGGCACTGCGCGGGCGATAACAGATGACGGTTGCGGTCAAAGCGGCGCGATGGCGGCCATAGCGCCGGTAGACTTCCTGGATGACTTCTTCGCGCCGTTCATGTTCGAAATCGACATCGATATCGGGCGGTTCGCGCCGTTCCTGACTGACGAAACGTTCGAACAGCAGATCGACCTGCATCGGATCGACGGCGGTAATGCCGAGCACATAGCAGACCGCGGAATTGGCGGCGGACCCGCGACCCTGGCAGAGAATGCCCTGCGATTTCGCGAAACGCACGATGTCGTGCACGGTGAGGAAATAGGGCGCGATTTCGAGCGTGGCGATCAGCGCAAGCTCTTTCTCCAGCGTTTCGCGCACTTTTTTGGGTAGACCTTCGGGATAGAACTTCGCCGCCCCTTCCCAAGTCAGATCGCTCAGATGCTGTTGCGCGGTTTTTCCTTTCGGCACCGGCTCGTCGGGATAATTGTATTTGAGCTGATCGAGGGAGAAGCTGATGCGATCGGCGAAACGGATGGTCTCTTCGATCGCGCCCGGAGCGTGGCGGAACAATTGCGCCATCTCCTCCATCGGTTTGAGATGGCGCTCGGCATTGGCTTCGAGCAGACGGCCCGCTTCGTCCAGCGTGACATGTTCGCGAATGCAGGTGACGACATCCTGCAATTCGCGCCTATCGGGATGGTGATAAAGCACGTCATTGGTGGCGATGAGCGGGACATGGGCAGCCTGTGCTATGCGCTGCCATTCGCTCAAGCGGCGCTGGTCATCGCCGCGATACGGCATGAAAGCGCCAAGCCAGACGCGGCCGGGCGCCACTTCACGCAACTTTCTTAGAAAGACCGGCCAATCCATATTCGTTATGGCCGCCTCTGGGGCGAATGAGGGAAGTCCTCCCTCTTCTTCCGCAAGATGATCGTTCCAGGATTTTTTGAAGGGCGCACCCCCTCCTTCCCCGCTGCCCCGCTGCGGCGGCATCGCCACCAGCAGCAATCCCTCTTGCCATTTGAGAAGATCATCGAGCGCCAGAAGGCACTCGCCTTTCGGGGCACGCAACTTGCCCGCACTGAGCAGACGGCAGAGCCGGCCATAACTCGCACGATCCGTTGGATAGGCAAGGATGTCCGGTGTGCCGTCGGCGAACACAAGACGTGTGCCGATCAACAGCTTCGGTTTTTTGCCTTCGATCTCTTGCAAACCCGCATAAGCGCGAACGACACCGGCCAGCGTGTTGCGATCCGTGATACCAATGGCGGCATAACCATGCCGCGCGGCGGCCTCCACCATCTCCTTGGGATGCGAAGCACCGCGCAGGAACGAGTAATTCGTGGTGACCGCGATTTCGGCATAAGCGCTCATGCGAAGAGACCCTGCAGAAACCAACGCGGTGCGTCGCGCCCGCCGTCGCGATACAGCCAGTAGCGGCGGCCTTCTTCGTCCTCCACGCGAAAATAATCGCGCGTCGGCTGCGGCGTTTGATGGCGCCACCATTCCATGGCGATGCGCTCGGGCCCTTCGAGCTCTTTCACGCGATGCACCACGCTGCGCCAGCGGAAACGCTGCGGCGGGCCTTGCGGCAGTTCGGCGACGACATCCACCGGTTCGGGCTTGGCCAACAGACGCAACGGACGGCGCGGCGCTTCGCCTTCCCCGCGGATTCTTTCCCAAGTGCTTTTCGGTGCTTTGACATATTGCGCCGGCACCGCGGCCCAAGCCGCTTCGGGAATATGCGTGTCGTTCGGCTGGAAGGAGAGAATACGCTGGCTGCCGAAGCGCGCCGCCATGCGGTCGACGAGAAAGCGGATTTCCTTTTCCACTTCGAGATCGGCATCGAAGCCGGCGGTTTCGCTGGAAGCGCGTTCGGCGCGGCTGACACCCAAGCGGATAAGATCGTAACCGAAGCCGGGATCGAGCGGATCAGAAAGCGCATCGAGTTTCTCGCGGAACAACCGCTCGATGATGGCGGGCTGGCGCACCGGCTGACCGGTTTCGACAGCGATGCGCCGCACCGCGCCATCGGCCCGGAAAAATGCGGCTTCCAAACGGCGCACGCCCTCGCCGCGTTCTTCCAGCACACCCGACAAAGTCGCCGAAAGCGATTTGAGTGTGGCGAGGATTGTGTCCTGCATCACGACCGGTTCTGCGAAACGGCATTCCGCGCGGTAATCGGGAAGCGGCAGACGCGGCGAAATCGGTTTCTCGACACGGCCCAAAGCATGATCGAGGCTGAACACCATGCTGGCGCCGAAACGCGCAGTGAGTTCCGAGCGGTTGCGGCCCGCCACTTGGCCGACGGTTTTAAGACCGGCGCGGCGGAAGGCATGCGTGATGACGGCGCCCAGATCCAAAGCCTCGACGGGAAGCGGCGCGATGAGCGCGGCTTCTGCGCCGGGTGCGGCGATCGTTCCATCCTTGTAGCGGGCGAGCGCACGTGCAGCCGCCGCGGTTCCCGCCATGGCGCCGCGCACCGCGAAACCTTGCTCCGCGAGGTTTCGGCAAATGCGATCGCGCATGGCTTTCTCGCCGCCGAAGAGATGGGCGGCGCCGGTGACATCCAGAAAAAGCGTGCGCGGCGGATAAAGCGCCACGAAAGGCGTGAAGCGGTCGCACCAATCGGCGATGTGTTCGAGCAGCGCAAGGTCTGCCGCGTCGTTCGCCACCATGACCTTCAGGGCCGGCAGCATGGCGCGCGCATTGGCCAGCGGCATTCCGGCAGCAAGACCAAGCGAGGTCGCTTTACGGTCGACCGCGGTGAGCCGCAGCGCGTTGTCGAGCTTGGCGGCGACGACGAGCGGTGCCGCGTCAGGCGACGTAGCGGCTTGCTGCGCCTTCCACCGCCGCTGCAAGCGGTCGGTCGCCAGACGCGGAAACCACAGCGCGAGAATCCGCCTTGCGGAAGAGACCGTCATCGCAATTCTACTCCATAACCCAACGCCCAAGCCCGCCATGCCGGTTGCGCAGCAGCTGCGTTTCGAAGACGGGCCTGCCCCAGTCTTCGCCCGCTGCGCGGGCTACGACTTGGCAAGCCATCGCGGAGCGGATGAGCCAGCGGGTTTCCGCTGCGCTGGCTTCCGGTTTGGCGTTGAAGCGCAACAGAAAGGCAGTGACGCCTTTGTGGGTGCAAGCGAGCGTCAGCCTTCGGCTTGCCACCAGATCGAGGATTTTCGGCTCGCCGGCAAATTCCATCACCACCGCGCCGAGCGCAGCACAAGACAAAGCATCGCAGGCGGCACGCAGAATATCCGTGACATCGGAGAGACGCAGAACCAGGAATCGCGCCGGATCGAGACCAAGTTCTAAAAGTCCCGTTGCAGCCAGTTCGCCGAATTCGAGGGCGGAAAAATCCTGCCGGATCCACAGCACGCGCTTTTTCGCGGCCAAACGGAAGGCCAGCGCCGCGGTGAAAGCAGAGGCCGCGGCTTCATGACTGGGATCCGCGAAGATTTCATGCAGCGCGCCGCATGGCAGCCCGCCTTTCAGACAAGCATCGGCATCCTTAAATCCGAGCGGAACGCGCTTTTGCGGATTTGCCCCTCCGGCGAGGGAGGCGCGCAGAGACGTGATATTTGCCGCTGTGACACTCACGATTACGCATCCGTTTTTCCCACGCGGGCGCACGCTCAGAACGCGAAAATGAGCGCCAAAACGTGGGAAAAGATGATAGAACAAAGCAGGAACAAATATCAAGCGATGAGGAAACTGGTCAGTTTGAATTTCTGGATCGGCGGCGCAGCCAGACCCCGTAAGCCACCAAATCAGCATGACAGGAAACAGTGCAGCGAGAGGAAAGCCAATCCCAAAAAGACCTATGGCCCAGGCGGGCGGCATGATGGGAGAGTTGGGATCATGGACCGCACAAAGAACAGCGGCGTCCGGACCCAAGCAATTTACAATCTCGACCCAGACTATGATGAACACCAGCCACGCCGCACTCAGTATTCCCCAACCCCATAAAAGTGCGCGCCGGAAAATCATTCTGCCGCCTCCACTCCTCGACCATCTTCACAATATCACCAATCTCCCAAAGGCGACTATCGACATCGACAGCTGGCAGTGGGCCATTCAAATTAGTCGAGCATTTTGAAGGCGGCGGCGTATTCCACTTTTCCCGTTGTCACCGGCAAAGAGCCATTCAATGCAAAAGCCATGAAATGCTGGCCCGCATAGGGCGATTGAAAACCGCTTGCGAGCTCTACGCTGAAACCGAATTTTCCATAGAACTTTGGATCGCCGAGAACGAAAACGCCTTCCCATCTATCGCGCTTCGCTTGCACCAAGCCCCAGCGGATCAATTCACTGCCAATCCCTTTCCTCTGCCGATCAATCGCGACCGCAATCGGAGCCAGCCCAAGCGCCCGGAATGGCGCATCCATCTTTGAAAACAAGATATGCCCAACGATGTGATCCGCATCGACGGCAACTGCAGAAATAATGACATCTCCATCGGCCCGCAGTTGATCCACCAATCTCGCCTCGGCCGCTTGACCAAAGGCGTCTTCGACAATCTTGCGAATGGCGGAGATGTCAGCTGGTACTTCAGGACGGATCAGCAGATTCATTATCTGTCCAGCGTCCCGATTTCAGCGATTGGACAATTGAATGGGATTGCCGTCCAGGTCCTTGCCGTCGCAAAGGCAAAACGCGCCGTCCTTCACCTTGCCGAATTTTGCGCCCCGCGCCACCAGCTTTTTCCGCGTCGCGGCGACGTCCTTGGCGTGAAATACAATCTTTGGACCCTTGCGGCCCGGCGATGGCGGACCGGAATGCAGCGCGATGCGCGCGCCACCTGCGGCAAACTCCTGCCAGCCTTTTTCCAGCGTGACTTGTTTGAGGCCAAGCACCTCGCGATAGAATTTGCTCATCGCATCCATTTGGGCGGTAAACAGGATCACGCGCGCCAGTTTCATTCGGGCACCTCACTTTCGGCGCCTTTAAGCGACCATAGCCCACCGCTTTTGTCTATCGTCGAGCAGAAATGACACGCAGTCCTGCGAACTGGCGCGTCTATTCCGACACGTCGATCGTCGCAGTCATCGACAGACCGACGCGCAAAGGATGCTCCGCCAATTCCGCCGGATCGAGGGCGATGCGCACGGGAACGCGCTGTACGACTTTGATCCAATTGCCGGTGGCATTCTGCGCGGGGATCACGGCGAAGGCCGAACCGGTGCCGCCGCCGATGCCCGCGACATGGCCGTGGAAAGTCACCGACGAACCATAGAGATCGGATTTCAAGCTCACCGGTTGACCGGGACGCACGCGATCGAGCTGGCCTTCCTTGAAATTGGCATCGACATAAACCTCGGTCACCGGCACCACGGCCATCAGCGGAATACCGACGCCGACCATCTGGCCGATCTGCACTTGGCGTTGCGCAATGATGCCGTCCAGCGGCGCGCGCACCACCGTGCGGTCGAGATTGAGCTTGGCGGTATCGAGCGCGGCCTTCGCCGCCAGGACTTCTGGATTGTGCGCCACATCGGTGCCGCGGATCATCGCCATGGCCGCTTGGTATTGCCCCTTGGCAGCACTTAGGCCCGCGGTGGCGGAATTGAAATTATCTTTCACCGCCGACAATTCCTCGCGCGACACTGCGCCGGTGGAGACCAGATTCACCCTTCGGTCGTAATCGAGTTTGGTGCGGGCGTAATCGGCTTGGCGGGCTTGAATTTGCGCATCCGCAGCGCCGGCGGTGGCGACCGCCGCTTGGATTTTGCGATAGGTCAGCTGGTACGCAGCATCGGCGCGTTCCACCGCCAGCTTGGCATCTTCCGGATCGATCACGACCAGCACATCGCCGCGCTTGACCAATTGCGTGTCGTGCACCCGAACATCCTGTACTTTGCCGCTGGTCAGTGGCGTGACTTGCGCGGAGGATGCGTTGACATAGGCGTCGTCGGTCGAAACGTAATGCGCGCCGATGAGGAACCAATACGCCAACCCGGCCACCGCCAAGACGCCGATCACAGAACCAAGCGCTAGGAACAGCCGCTCCCGCGTCAGCTTCAAGCGCTGTTCGGTGGAGGCAGCATCGGCGCCCTTGAACCAGCTCACCATCCGAAAGCCAGCGGTTCGAGCGTCTTGAAAGAAATGAATGTCGGCCATCGAATGCTCCAACCTGAATAATCAGTTCTGAACGAGGTAACCGCCGCCCAAGGCGCGCACCAAAGCGACGTCATAAGCGAAGGCTTGTGCTTCGAGATCGGCAACGGCGCGGCGCTGCATCAGCAGCATGTTCTCGGCCGTCAAGACATCGAGATAACGCGACAGGCCCGCGTCGTAGCGTTGCCGCACGACGGAATAGGCTTTCTCGCTTTGGGCCAGCGACGCATGGGCATGCACAAGTTGATGCGCCAGCTCGCGCTGATTGATGTAGGCGTCCGCCACGTCGTGCAAAGCGCCGGTCAAGGTTTTGTCGTAGAGTGCGACGGCCGCGTCGTATTGCGCGCGGGAGGCGCGATAGATGCCCGTGTTGCGGCCGCAATCGAAAATCGGCAGATGGATCGCGGGACCGAACTGTCCCATCTCGGAGGAACCTTGCACGAGCGTCGCAATATCGAGAGTTTGCAGGCCGAATTTTCCGACCAGATCGACATCGGGGTAGAAATTCGCGTTGGCGACATCCAGTTGCGATGCGGCCGCTTGCGCGTTCAAGCGCGCGGCGACGATGTCGGGGCGCCGTCCGATCAGATCGACCGACAGCGTCGCGGGAAGCCCGACGCTGCGGACTTTCTGTCCCGCGGCGGGAACGATGGCGAGGCCGCGATCGGGACCTTTGCCGAGCAAGGCGGCAAGCTGATTGCGAACCAGCGCCGACATGCGGCCGATCGCGACGGATTCCACCTTGGCCGCTTCGAGTTGGGCGCGTGCCTGGCTGAGCGTGCCGTCGTTTTCCAAGCCGTTCTTCAAACGCTGTTCGACCAGCGCGGCGCTTTCCTGGCGGATGCGGACGGCATCATCCGCCGTCTGTTGATCGGCGGTGAGCTGCACCAAGACGGCATAGGTTGCCGCGACGGCGGTTGAAATCTGCAAGCGCGCTTCGGCCTCTTCCGCGTGCGCCGCTCGCGCGGTGGACGTTGCCGCGGCAAACGCTGCGCGGTTCTTACCGAAGAAATCGAGCTGATATTGAAATTCCCCAGCGACCTCCGCGGCGTGATGCCAGCCGCGCGGAAGCAGAGCCGTATAAAGCGGCGGAAATCCGATGTTGCGCGTTTCTTCGGTTTCTTGCAGACCGGCCTCGCCAACCACCGTCGGCCACAAATTCGCGCCGCTGATATCGGCCATGGCTTCGGCGCCGCGCACCCTGGCGGCCGCCATTTTGAGATCCGGCGAGCCAGCCAAAGCTTCGTCGATCAGTTTGTCGAGCTCAGGATCGCCATAAGCTTTCCACCAATCATCCGACGGCCAGGCCGCGTCGGGCGCGGCGAAGCTTTTTGCTGTCGCGTAGTTGGCGGCGGCTTGGGTTTGGGGCAGCGGACCAAGGTCTGGTGCGCAGGCTGTCAGGACCGCAAGCGCCATCACGGCCAGACCGCTGCTGCGAGCGGTCAGGCCCAAAGCCGAGAGTTCCTGCTTACCCATTGAAATCTCGATATCTTAATCTACGACTGTACCGTACGGTACTGTTGTATCTATGGCAATTTGGGGTTAGGTTGAGCCAAAGTCAATGACAAACTGTACCGTACGGTAAGTTATCGGAGGATGTGACAATGTATGCGCCGGACGCCAGCAAACCGGGCAAGGACGATCGCCGGTCGGCCATCCTGGAAATCGCCCGGGCGGCCTTCCTGCAGGACGGCTATTCCGGCACATCGATGTCGCAGATCGCCGCGCGTGTCGGTGGATCAAAAGCGACGCTCTACAATTACTTTCCGTCCAAAAAGGAATTGTTTCTCGCCGTCGCGGACGCCATGTGCACGGAGAAGCTGATCTCGCTTTTCGACGTCGGAGAAATGACCGGCGGAATCCGCAAAGCGCTCGCAGATTTCATCCGCCGTTTTCTGCCCATGCTGCTCGCTGAGGACGTGGTGGCCTTCTATCGGTTGGTGGTTGCGGAATCGGGACGGTTTCCAGAAATCGGACGGGAGCTCTACGAAATCGGGCCTAGCCGCGGTATCAAGCGCATGGCGGAGTACTTCGAACAGGCAATAGAAACCGGTGAGATTCGTAAGATCGATACCGTCGCTGCAGCAGAACAGTTCCTCGATCTGTGTGCCGGGCCCTTGAACCGCAAACAATTGTGGAATGTCGATGTCGATATGAGCTCCGAGCGGCTCGAAATGCATATCGAACGCATCGTAACCACATTCCTCGCTGCCTATGGCAACGATGCCATCAGCCAAGCAGCGCGCGTAGCGGCAATCCGCTAACCTCCGGTCGCCTTAAGGTTTGGTGGGTTTGTTCAAATAGTCCAGCATCTGATGCACATCTCCGGAATGGGCGCCGTCCGGCGCAAGCTCCAGATATTTTTTCAGCGCCTCGATCGTGCCGGCCGGAGCTACATAATTGTTGTCCTTGTCCAGCACGCCGTTGGCAAACATGAGCGATCCTTTGATAAAATAAGCGTCGGCTTTCTTTGGATCGGCTGCAATCGCTTTGTAGCAAGTGGCGACGGCATCGGCCGTGTCTCCGATATTGTATTCGGTGGCGCAGATGTTGAACCACGCGGTGCCGGGATTGGCGGAATATCCCGCCGCATCCTTGAAGGCCGCAACGGCCTCGTCGTTTCGCTTGAGTTTTAGGAACGCGTTGCCTTTGTTCGTCAGCATTTGAGCGAGCGCCGCATGAAGCTTTGCACGGGGGATTTTCTTGTCGGCCTGTACAACGGCGATGCCTTTGTCGAAGGTATCGACCGCTTCCTGATATTGTCCCAGATTGAGCTCGGCGCCGCCCAGCATCTGGTAATAGTCCCACCGCGGATCGAGCGCGATCAACTTGTTCAAAGTGTCGGCCGCTTGTTGCCAATTTTTTCCGGCGAGTTCGGTCTGCGCCTCGCTCAGCAAGGCCTGGCCCGCTGCAGGCGGCTTCGCCTCGGCGGACAGGGATACGACGGCGACAATGCCAAACAAGATCGCCGTAATCAGAATGTGCTGTCGGACCATCGTCGCCTCCGGAATTATATAGAGGCCACAATAGACCTTAATCCGATGCCCCCCAACCCTGCAGCACGTTCGGCGTAGCAAAGGCTCGCGCCTCGTCTGCCTTCAGTTGACGGCGGCGTGCGGACGGTAAACCTGCCCCCGGACCGCTGCTGTCGAATTCATAGAAACGTGCTTCTTCGGGCTGCATCATCGCCCTTCCGCCGCCTTTTGCATTGTAGCCCATCGGATACCAGCCTTCGGCGACGATGTGATCGTCCATCCAGCAATGCAGAAACGCCGCGGCGCCGACATTATCGGGATCGCCGTAGCGCCCATCGGCAAAGGCCGTCGTATGGCGCCAAGGCCTGCCCAGCGCGACCGTATGGGGCGCCACGTCTTTCTCTTTCAACAAGCGACAACCGGTGAAGACCATCCCGTAGGGTTGGTGCATATCGGTATCCGGCGCGGCGATAAAGCCGTTGAAATCCTGGCCCGGGCGACGTTTGGACAAGATATCGCAATGCTCGAATACGGCGCGGCCTTTGCCGAAAATGAAATCGACACAGCCGTCGATCTGGCAATTGCGGAACAGGCTGCGCCCCGTATCCGCAAAGAGCGTGTCCTGATAACCGGGCAGATGAATATCCTCGAGAAACGTGCGGTCGGCATCGCCTTCGATAGCCAGGGCCAAGGCCTGAGCACCGCTTCTTCCCGTCTTGTCATCCGCTGTGGGCGCGTGCCCCGGATAATCGAAATCGTTGGCGATGGTGAGTCTGTTGGCGCAAAAATCGGGCGCGCTCACCATCATCGTCGCCGTGCCGAAGGTACCGAGCGGTTGGCCATCCGGCCCCTTATCGCTGGCTCCCTTATTGAAAACAATAATGCTCTCGTTGCGGCCCTCCCCGGTCAGGTGGATGAACGCCTTGTCGATGACGATCCGTTCGCGCCATTGGCCCTTTGTCAGTAGAATCCGGAAAGGTTGCGCGCCGTTCGCCGGCGCTGCCGCGATCGCTGCCGCGAGATTTTGATAGAGCGGCGAGCCTGAAAATTCCTGGGTGCGGTCCGCTTTTGCTACCACTGCGTCGAAACCAGGGCGGCCATCGACCAGAGCGCAACCGGCAAGACCGGCACTGGCGCCGAAGGCGGCCATTCCTTAAAGCAGGGCTCTGCGACTTTGCGTGAGATACATTGTTCACTGAATGTTAGAATTGGCGGGTGATTACTACCACAATATTCGCGGTAGAAATCGCCGGACCAAGACGCCGCCGTGACAAAGGGCGATACACGTCATAGAATTCCTGCAATACCGAGGGGCATTTCATGGTCGGTCGAGTTCTGCGGGCAGGGTTGCTTCTGACGTTCGCTGTTCCGTTCGCTGCTTTGGCGCAACCCAAGACGCAGCAGGCGCATCACATCGGGCAGGCAAGTAAATCGCAGCCTGCACCAATTTCCGCTCCGGCTTTACCGCCGCCTCTGCCAAGCGGGCCACTTCCATGGATGGAAAAATCGCTTGCACCGGATGCCCGCGCCGATCTGGTGCAGACATACATAACGCGCGACGAAGAACTGACGCTGGTGAAGGGATATTTCGGGGCCAACCGGCCCGGGATGACGAACCTTTACAGCGAAGCGATCCGTAAGGACCTTCCCGGTTCGGCGGGTTATGTACCGGGCATTTCGCGACTTGGTATCCCCGCCTTGCGCAGAATCCGACGCCAGTCTCGGCGTTGCCAATGGCGGGCGCATGCGTCCCGGCGATACAGCCGTGGCCCTTCCTTCTTCGCTCCTGACGGCGGCCACCTGGAACGCCTCGATGGCCTATGCGGGCGGCGCGATGATCGGCGCCGAAGCACGACACAAGGGTTTCAATGTGATGCTTGCGGGGGGCGTCGATCTGGCGCGCGACCCGCGCGGCGGCCGCACCTTCGAATATGTCGGCGAAGATCCCTTACTGGCGGGGACGATGGCCGGTGAGGCCATTCACGGCACGCAAGACGTCAACATCATTTCGACCATCAAACACTTCGCAATGAACGATCAGGAAACCGGGCGCAACACGATGAGCGCCAACATCACCGAACAGGCGATGCGCGAAAGCGATTTGCTGGCTTTCGAGATTGCGATCGAGCATGGCGATCCGGGCGCCGTGATGTGCGCCTATAACCGCGTGAATCTGGTGTATGCCTGCGAAAACGATTTTCTGCTGAACAGAGTATTGAAAGGCGATTGGGGATATAAGGGCTTCGTGCTGTCGGATTGGGGCGCGGTGCATTCGACGGTCCCCGCCGCCATGAGCGGTCTCGACCAGGAATCCTCCTACAGCCACGACAAAGAAGATTATTTCGGCGATGCCCTCGCCAAAGCGGTCACCGACGGCACTGTGCCCGAGGCACGCTTGCGTGACATGGTCCATCGCATCCTGCGCACCATGTTTGCGAAGGGGCTGGTCGATCATCCCGTCGTCAAGCAGCCGATCGACGAGAAAACCGACCTTGCGGTCGCGCAAACCGACGCGGAAGAAGGCATCGTTCTGTTGAAGAACGACAAGGAGTTGCTGCCGCTGTCGCCGGTCCTGCGCCATGGCGCGCGCCGCATCACGATTATCGGCGGTTACGCCGATGTCGGCGTGCTGTCGGGTAGCGGTTCTTCGCAAGTTATTCCCATCGGTGACGCACCGGAGCAAGAAATCCTGACGGGCGGCGGCGTCATCGTGGATCCCAACAGCCGGCCGCGACTGCCAAATGGCGTGATGATCTTCGATCCGCCATCTCCTTATGAAGCAATCCGCGATCTGGCGCCGCGCGGATCGCGCGTCGTCTATTACGACGGCACGGACATCACCAAAGCGGCAGCACTGGCGCGCGCTTCGGACATCGTCATTGTCTTTGGCTTGCAATGGGCGAGCGAAGGCTGGGATGTGCCCGATTTGGCACTGCCCGGATTCCAGAACGCGCTGATAGACGCCGTCGCCGAGGCCAACCCGCAAACCATTGTGGTTCTGGAGACTGGCGGTCCCGTGACCATGCCTTGGCTTGGCAAAGTGGGCGCCGTATTGGAATCTTGGTATCCGGGTAACCGCGGTGCCAACGCGATCGCACGCATTCTGTATGGCCAGGTGAACCCATCGGGCCGATTGCCGATCACTTTCCCAGAAAGCGAAACGCAATTGCCGCGGCCCGTCATCCCAGGCCAAGGCTATCCCCAGGTTGCAATCACCGGACCCGATACCAAATCGCCTTTCGACATCAATTATGTCGAAGGAGCGAATATCGGATACAAATGGTTCGCGGCAAAGAAACTGACGTCGCTGTTTCCGTTCGGGTACGGACTTTCCTACAGCACATTTTCCTATAGCGGATTGAATGCCACCGGCGGCAATATGATCAGCGGCAGCTTCGATGTGCGCAACACAGGTTCGCGTCCGGGCAAAACCACCGCGCAAATTTATGCCACGCCGCCGGGCGGCGTCCCGCGCCTGATCGGTTGGAGCAAAGTCGAACTTAAGCCCGGTGAGTCACGCCACGTGACCCTTAACTCCGATGCGCGGTTGCTGGCGACATTCGACGCCGAAGGACATGTTTGGAAGCTGGCGGAGGGCGACTACCGTGTGACGTTGGGCAACTCGGCCACAGACGTCGGTGCTTCGGCAGTCGTTCACCTGGACGCGCGAACGATCAATCCTTAGACGCCTTCGACAAGGTCCAAGCCGCGACGTCTTGCCAAATGCTCGGACCATCGAGGTCGCGCAACAACATGTGGTAGTCGTCCGGATATTTGTGAACTTCGGCGCGAGTGCCGAGATCTTTGATAACGGCTTCCGTAGGCTCGCCGGGGATGATCTGATCTTTCGCGCCATAGAGAAAGAGGATCGGCGGCGAGGACTGTATTCGCGCCGGTGCATTGCGCGCGGAATCCATCAACCCAACCAAACCCCATATCGCGTCGGCCCGCGTTTTCTTTTGGAACAGGGGATCGCGCGATATTTTGCGCAGCATCTCGATATTGTCGGACGGCCAGATTTTCAATCCTCTGCCCGAAAGCTCGAGCCACGGCACGGTGTGCGCCGTCAGCCATAGCGCTGCACGGTAGGTTATGGGCATGTCCTCGCGAGACCAAACGGCAGGTGCGACCAAAATGACTCCATCCACGCGCGGCGGATGCTCGTCCGCCAGCGACGTCAATACGACCGCGCCACCCATGCTTTCGCCCAGTGCAAACACTGGCACACCGGGATTGCGGGAACGCACGGCTTCGATGCAATCGGTGAGATCGTCGCGCAACGCTTCGGCTCCCGGCCAGATACCGATATTGGGCGCCTTGCCGAAGCCGCGCTGATCGTAAGCATATGTGGTGATACCCTGCTGCGCCCACCACGTCGCGGGCATATCGAATGCATTCGAATAATCGCTCATGCCATGCAGCGCCACGATCACCGCGCGCGGATGGCCGGCATCCCAATGGCGCAACGGCAAGTGCAATCCGTCGCGGGTGACAAACGCGTCGCTGTTCAATGTGGGCGTTTGGTTTTCAATGCCAAGCGGCGCAATCACGGGGGCGCAAGCGGTCAGTGAAATCGCGGCAACGATCAAACCTGCCCAGCAGAAACTTATCTTGCCCATTTGCCCTGTGTCCGATTGCGGCTCACGGTCCGCTGGCCAATGCCCAATCACTATGATAGCGCTGTCACAACCCACCTGAGTTGGGAAGAATAGAGGGGAAGCGCGAATGAGCAAGTGTGGCCAGATCGCCCGGGCGGCTTTGTTGGCATTGGGGCTGAGCGGATGTTCGCCATCGCAGCTGTCCGATTTTCTCGCAACCGCGAACACAACCCCGCAAGACAAGATGAAACCCGAGCCCACTTTTCCGCCCAAGCCGCTGACGCTTCTCTACACAACCTTTCAGGATCATGCCGTTCTTCAGCGCGACAAGCCTATCCCCGTTTGGGGACTGTCCGGCCCGGGCGCTAACATAGATGTGTCGCTGGCAGGCGAGACCGCAAGCGCAACGGCCGATGCTAACGGCAAATGGATCGCCACGCTGGCCCCGCTGAAGACCGGCGGCCCGTACCAGCTGACCGCGACCAGCAGCACGGGTAAAACTCAAACCGTGAAGGATATCTTGATCGGAGACGTCTTTCTGTGCTCGGGACAATCCAATATGGAAATGCCGGTGTACGCAGCACCGAATTACGACTCCGACATCAACGACGCCAACAATCGCAACATCCGACTTTTCCATGTGCAGCGTTTCGCCAGCCCCACACGGCGCGAGACATTTGGTGCGGACGCTAGCTGGGCGGTCACTAGTCCCACAACGGTTCGGGATTTTTCTTCGACTTGCTACAATTTCGGCAAGCACCTGCAGCCGGTCATGAATCTCCCAATCGGGTTGATTGAAGATTCTTGGGGCGGTTCCGTCATTCAAACTTGGATCAGCGCCGACAAAATGCGCGCTCTGGGCGGCCAAGATCAGTATCTCAACGTGCTACCGATCTACGCCAAATCTTCAAAGGACGGCGAGAAAAAGTGGCGCGAAATCGCCCATAGCTGGTGGCTCCAGCACGATCCCGCCAGTGCCGCGACACCCCCATGGTACGATCCGGCCTATGACGATTCCGCGTGGGACAGCATCGTTCCGACCGGCACATGGCGGGAATGGCCCGTACCGTTGCTGAAGAAATTCAACGGCGTTGTGTGGCTGCGCGAAACTCTGGATCTCAGCGCCGATCAAGCCAAGAAGTCGGCCGTTCTATCGCTCGGCAAGACCGATCAGGCAGACATAACATGGGTCAATGGCGTCGAAGTCGGTGCTTACGAAGGCTATGACGTCGAGCGTATTTATGACGTTCCGGCCGGAACGCTGCACGAAGGCCGCAATGTGATTGCCGTGGGCGTGTACGGCGGCGCCGGAATGCTCACCCCGGCGGAAAAGCTCACGCTTAAACTCGGCGATGGTTCCGTCATCCCTCTTAAGACGCCCTGGCATTACAAGACGTCGGCGACCATGAGCCAGGCCGGCAAGATTCCGCATGTCCCTTGGCTCAATCAGTTCGGTCTGACCGTGCTTCGCAACGGCATGATCGATCCGCTCGGTCCCACGCCCGTGCGCGGAATTGTCTGGTATCAGGGCGAATCCGATGCCGGGCAGCCCGAAGAATATCGCCGGCTATTGCCGGCGATGATCGACGATTGGCGGAAAGCATTCGGCAGCGATACGCCGTTCATCATCGTGCAGCTTCCCAATTACGGTCCGCTCACGACCAAACCCGGAAAATCGGATTGGGCGCAGTTTCGCGAAGTCCAACGCAACGTCGCCGACCAAACGCCGAACGCCGCATTAGCGGTGACCATCGATCTTGGACAAGTCGACAACATTCATCCGACAAACAAACAGGAACTGGGCCGGCGACTGGCTCTGGTGGCGGAACGCCTGGTATACGGCATGAACGTGGTGGATTTGGGACCGACACCCGTGGCTGCGACGCGCGATCAGAACACGGTCGCGGTGAGCTTCGCGCATGTCGCGCAAGGTTTGCTTGTTACCGAAGCCAAGCGGCCTGTCGGCTTTCAAGTCTGTGACAAGGCATGGAACTGCAGTTTCGTCGATGCCGTGCAGAACAAGGATGAAATCGATCTCGATCTGTCGGGCGTCAGCGATGCCGTGACGGTGCGCTATTGCTGGGCCGACTCTCCGCTTTGCAATGTCTACAATTCCGAAGGATTGCCTGCGGTGCCATTCGAGATGGCGATTGCGCAGAGCCAGCCAACACAAGTTGGAAAGCAACTCGTTCGCAAATCACATCGCGGGGCTCGTACGCACAAACCCAAGGTGTAATATGCCGTCCGCAAACTGCGGCGGAGGTACACCGGTGGTTCGCAAGGAATTCCTGAGAACTTGTGCAGGCGGGCTATGCGCCTGCGCTGCCGCTTGCGTAACTGCTCCGGCTGCCGGCGCAGCAATCGCACCTGCGGAAGATTGGCGCGTGCCCTTCGTCAAGGAGCGCTATGCCAAACTGATGAACGTCCTCCTCGACAAGATGGGCGAAAAGGACTTGACCGCAACTTTACACGAAGTCGGCGGCTATTGCGCGAGTACGTTTGGCGCGGCGCTCCAGAAATACCGCGGCGACGTTGATGGGTTCATCAATTTTATCAAGAACGACGGATCGGGTGATTTGCCCATCTATGATCGCGAACGGAATGTCATCATTGCGACGAGTCAAGAGCGAACTGATTGCATCTGCCCGCTGATCGGCCTTTCCGCCAAGACACCGACCGTCGTCTGCAATTGCTCGATGGGCTGGCATCAATATGCCTGGGAGACATTGTTACAGAAGAAAGTGCGTGTCGAGCTTAAAGAGTTGGTGCTGCGCGGCGGAAAACGCTGCACGTTGGAAATCCATATTCTCGAACAGGCGGCTTGACACCTTTAACTGACGGTGGCTTTCACCCGCTTGCGCAAATAGGGCACAAGTTTTTTCGCGAAGAAGCGAGAGCGAATTCTCGTTCGGCTGGTGTCAATTCTTCAAGAGATTCTTCGCAATGACCAGCTGTTGCACTTGGCTGGTCCCTTCGTAAATACGAAAGACACGCACGTCGCGATAGAAGCGTTCGATCCCATAATCGGCCACATAGCCGGCGCCGCCAAAAATCTGCACCGCCCGGTCGGCCACGCGCCCGACCATCTCGGAGGCAAAGTATTTGGTGCAGGCCGCTTCCATCGTGATACTCCGGCCGGCATCGTAGCGCCGTGCGGCATCGAGCAACATCGAGCGTGCGGCATAGGCCTCGGTCTTGGAATCGGCCAGCATGGCTTGTATTAGCTGGAACTCCCCGATCTTGTTGCCGAATTGCTCGCGCTGGCGCGCATAAGCCACGGCCTCTTCGAGCAGACGTTCGGCCACACCGACGCAGACGCTGGAGATATGCAGCCGCCCGCGATCCAGAACCTTCATGGCGAGCTTGAAACCTTCGCCCTCTTCGCCCAGCCGCAGATGGGCCGGCACGCGCGCGTCTTCGAAGACCACGTCGCAGATTTGCGCCCCTTGCTGGCCCATCTTCTTTTCCGGCTTGCCGATGCTGATGCCCGCTAAGTCCGCCGGGACGATGAAGGCGGAGATTCCCGAAGCGCCGTGCTTGGCCCGGTCCGTTCGCGCCATCAGCGTGAACATGCCGGCGCGATTGGCATTGGTAATGTAGCGCTTGGTACCGTTGACGACATAGTCGTCGCCGTCGCGGATCGCGGTGGTGCGCAAAGAGGCCGCGTCGGAGCCGGCATCCGGTTCGGTCAAGGCGAAGCTGGCGATCACCTCGCCGCTTGCCAAGCGCGGCAGCCACTCCTTCTTTTGCGCATCGGAGCCGAACATCACCACGCCCTGACTGCCGATGCCGACATTGGTGCCGATCGCCGAGCGGAAAGCCGGCGAAGTGTATCCGAGTTCGATGGCGACGAGCGCTTCTTCTTCCATCGAAAGGCCCAGGCCGCCATATTCGGTTGGGATAGATAGACCAAACAGTCCCAGCGCGCGCATCTCCGCCAGAGTAGAGTCTGGGATGCGATCCTGCTCCGCGACCTTGGCCTCCATCGGCACGCATTTCTCGCGTACGAAGCGGCGTACCGTATCGAGAAGTTGTTCGCGGGTTTCTGCGTCGAGCGCCATCGTGTTCCCTGCCGTGTTCCCACGGCGAGAATAGCGCATATTCCGGAAAGGCTAGTCGAGCTTTTCGCGCGGTGCGTAGACGGCAAAGACCAGGATATGATCGACCATTGCGCCATCCGTCCCTAAGGGAAGGAATACATATTCGCTGTAGATCGGTTCAGATTGTTGGCTGCTGCGCTCTATCCAACCGCGTATCGCCAGCGGCTCCGCCTTGCGAACGACGCGATCATAGATGGACTTAATCATGGCGTGATAACCGGGAGACAGTTTGTCCGTTTCGCTCCACAACTTGCCCTGAAAGGAAATACCATGCGCCATGACATAGGCGTCGCCGACGATGCGGTAGTCGTAGTCCTTGCCGCCATCGACGACGCGCAGCAGCGTCGTATTGCGCAGCAGGCTGGAAAGTCCGCGCGGCGTGACATCGTCGCGAGAGGGAAAACTCCGCTCGCCGCACAACCTGCGCCAATAGGCGATGCCTTGCTGCAATACGGGGCTGTCGATATCGGTCAGCGCGATACGGCCATCCGCTTTCCCCGGCTTTGCGCCAGTGCCTGATGCCGCTTGGTGAGATTCGTCCTTCGTCGGCATCTGTCGCACGGGGAGATATTACGCCTCGTTTGACAGTCACCCGGCGATGGTTAAGAGATGGTTTAGATTTGCCGCTTACGTAACCGGTAGCAAACCTATCATCGAGCCGGTGAGGCCGCTGGCCATCGTACCCGCCAAAAGTGCGCGCATAACAAGCGGTACAACCGTGTCGCGACGGCCCGGTTCCAAGGCGCTCATCCCCGCGATCACGATACCGACCGACGAGAAATTGGCAAAACCGCACATGGCATAGACCATGATCAACGTCGAACGGGGATCCAACGCGCCTTTCGGCATATTCGAAAGGTCGATATAGGCGATCAGTTCGTTAAGGATGGTCTTGCTTCCCATCAAACTTCCCGCTGTTGCGGCTTCGCTCCATGGCACGCCATAGAGCCATACGACCGGCGCGAACAGCCAGCCGAAGCTGCGCTGCAGCGTAACGGGCGCGCCCCATACCGGCGGCAAATGGGCGAGAATCATATTGGCGAGCGCCACCAAGGCCACCACAACAACCAGCATCGCGATGATTTGCCAATATATCTTGAGGCCAACTTCGGTACCGTGAGAGAGCGCATCCATGCTCGAGCGGTATTTCATTTCATGTTCTTCCGCCGTGTCGGTAGCGGCTTCGCCCGGAATCATGATGCGCGCGACGACGATGCCACCGAACAGCGACATCATCGATGCAATAAGGATATGACCCAGCGCTCCCGGCAAGACAGGGTTGAGGATCGTCGCGTAGAGCACGAAGACCGTTCCGGCGACCACGGACATGCCCACCGTGAACATGATGAACAATTCCGCGCGATTGAATTTGCCGAGATAAGGACGAACGACCAGTAGCCCCTCCACATTGCCGAGAAAGACCGTGGCGCCGCTGCCAAGCCCGACCGCGCCGCCGATCCCGAGCAGTTTGCGCAGCACGAAGGCAATGGCCTTCACCACAAGGGAAAGAATTCTCCAGTGCCAAAGCAATGCCGAAAGAGCCGAGATGACGATGACGAGCGGCAAAACGCCGAACGCGAAATTGACCAGGCCCCGGGGATTGGCCACCGCAAAAGGCGGCGCGCCGCCGCCTATGAAGCCGAACACAAATGACGTACCGGCCTTGGTTGCATCGGTCAGTGCCGTAACCACGCTGTTGAGACTAAACAGCGCATCGCGCGCCACCGGCACCTTCAGAAGAAGCAGCGCCAAGCCCATCTGCAGCGCCAACCCCACGACCACGGTGCGCAGCGGAAAGGCGCGGCGGTTCTCGGAAAGCAGCCAGGCCAGCGTCAAGATGGCGAGAATGCCCAACAGGGACTGGAGGTGAAGAAGGCCGCCGAGGTTCTCCAGATGGAGACCACTGAGAAACTTAAGCACGCTAGCCCCCTTGCCGAACGCCTTGTTACACTTCTACGCCGATTTGATAGATGTGCGATGCAAACCACCACCCGTCCCGCCGAGATCAAAGCGCTTTCGGGCGCTCGCGCTCTGCCGCCGCTGATCCTTGTGCTTTACCACTTTTGCGAAGGTCACGGCTATCGTGGCGCGACCTGGTTCGATGTGCCAGTCGGCAAGGGCTATTTGTGGGTGGAGTTTTTCTTCGCCCTATCGGGCTTCATCTTGATTTCATGTTTACGGCGCGCGGGCGCAAGAGTTCTGGCGCGGCAAGGCGTTCGTTCCGTTCCTGCAAGCGCGGCTGTCGCGGCTCTATCCGGTTCATATTGTCACGCTGTTTTCCATGTTGTTCCTGATGCTGACCTTGAACCAACTGTCTTACTGGGGCGGATATGTCTCGATCTATCACCAGCCTTATGCGTCGGTGAACACCTGGCCGAGCTTCGTCGCCAATTTGTTCCTGGTACAGGCGTGGAACCTGTTTCCTTGGCTGACCTGGAACGGCGCATCCTGGTTTGTCAGCATCGAATTCCTGCTCTGTCTGCTGTTTCCGATTTACGTGTTGTTGTCGCGCGGCGGGGTTTTGCGTGCGCTGGTTATGTTAGGCGCAGGATTGTCGGCGCTGACCTTTATGGCACAAACCTCGGGACATGGTCTCGACATCACCTTCCACAACGGGGCACTGCGCGGCATGGCCGGGTTCGCGGTCGGCGTCGGTTTGGCGATGCTCTATCGCGCGGCGAATGACGCGGGCGCGCAGCAGCTGCCGGAATGGTTTTATCACCTGGCGCAAGTCGCGGTGCTGGGATTTTTCTATTGGGCGACTTATCGTACGGGCTGGTCGCACACGCCCAAAGACATCTGGTTCGCGCTGGCGCTTTACACGCTGATCTTCGCGCTGGCTTTCGATCGCGGGTTTTTGGCTCGCGCCATGTCGACGAGACCGCTGCTCAAATTGGGGGAATGGTCCTACGCGATCTATATGGGTCAGACCTTCTGGCTTCAGCTCATTCGCACCTTCGAGCAACGTCTTTATCCGCCCGACGACACGATGGTGCTGGGTTTGCGCTGGGGCAGTTTGGCGTGGTGGATCGAGCCTTTCGTCTTGCTAGGCATTTGCATTGTGTGGGGCGCGTTGCTGGCCGTCCTGATCGAGCATCCCGCGAATGCGTATTTGCGGCGGATGTTGGCCCAGCGGAAAGCAGCAACGGCTTGACCGTTCGACGCGCCTAGGCGATCACTGGCGTTCCAAAAACTCGGCGTTTCAGGAGAACTCCCATGGCCATTCGTTTCGACGGCAAAGTCGCAATCGTGACGGGCGCGGGCGGCGGTTTGGGCCGCGCGCATGCTTTGGAACTTGCCAAGCGGGGCGCGAAAGTCGTGGTCAACGATCTGGGCGGCGCCATCGATGGGACAGGCGGAAACAGCGCCGCGGCCGAAGCGGTGGTCGCCGAAATCAATGCGGCGGGCGGCACCGCGATTGCCAACGGCGCGTCGGTCACCGACGACGCGGGCGTTGCCCATCTCGTCAAGCAGACGATGGATGCCTTCGGACGCGTCGACATTCTGATCGCCAATGCCGGCATCCTCCGCGACAAGAGTTTCTCCAAGATGGAGCTGAAAGATTTCGACGCAGTGATGGCCGTACATCTGATGGGCACCGTCAAGCCGTGCAAGGCGCTGTGGCAGATCATGCGCGATCAGCAATATGGCCGCATCGTGGTGACGACCTCGTCGAGTGGACTCTATGGCAATTTCGGCCAGACCAATTACGGCGCCGCGAAAACCTCGCTGGTGGGCTTCATGAACACGCTGAAACTGGAAGGCGCCAAGGACAACATCAAGGTCAATGCCGTTTGCCCGGTGGCCGCCACGCGTATGACCGAGAATTTGATGCCGCCGAATATCTTGGAAATGCTGAAACCGGAGTTCGTTACGCCGGGCGTCGTGTTTCTGGCCAGCGAAGAAGCGCCGACCGGCATGATCCTCACCGCCGGGGCCGGCGTGTTCGCCGCCGCGCGCATCGAGGAAACTGAGGGCGTCAATCTTGGCCACAAAGCGAACGCCGACGACGTTGCCGCGAATTGGGCGAAGATCGCCGACTTCTCGACCGCCAAGCCTTATTTCCAGGGCTCGGAGCAGTCGCAGAAATTCTTTGCGCGGCTGCAAGACAAGCCGGTGGTGGGATAGGTCGCGTCGTCATTCTGAGACGCTCCAAGCACAATTGCCCTCGCAGAGGGATTTGTGGCTTTTGCCGGTACTCCTTGGTCCTGCTTTGTTTTCGGGCACGCACGCCTTCCCGTATGACCTTTCGCGTCTAGGGCTTTCCCCGTTGGCTCATCGTCATGGTCCCGTGCCATCTGCACTTGGTCAAGAATGGGCACTGTCTCTGTTTGAAAGGAGTTTTATTCCCTAGCGGTGTAGTCATTCTGGCTTATGCTCATGCTTAGCAGTAGGCATGCGGCTTAGGACTGAAGATATGGGACAATCCTTAAGAGAGCAGTTGACCGAAGCGTTGAAAGATTGTCAGCGCCAAATTGAGATACTGCGTCTTCCTTCGGGCGCTGTTATCGGCGGCTCCGGCGGATTTCCGGACAACCGTGAGGAAATCGCGGTGCTGGAAACAGAATACCGCCGTCTGCAGCAGGCCCTCGCAGAATTGGGGTCGGAAAATACCTAAAGGTCCGCAAGGTCAGAAGCGTTGGCAAGGAAACAGCGCAGAGATTTTTACCAAATGCAGCGCAAGCTATTCGCACGGCTGAGTTATCCGGCGAGAATGGCGGCGGGCATTGTATTCCATGATCTCACCTCCGCCATAAGGCTCGTCGATCGAAAGCGGAGCGTCAAGAACCGCACACTCTGTTCCCGCATTCTTGAGAACGCTCGCGCAGATGCTCCAGCAATCGCAGGCGTTCGCAAGCCCTTTATGCGGCTGCCTTCGGATGTTTGAGGTTTACGCCGAAATTGGAAGGGGCAGCGTAACGCAGGACGAATAGATATTGTCCCATGTGAGGCGCGACATGCCGTAAGGCTCATCGACGGGCTGGCAGACGACGGAGCCGCTGAGATACTGGATATTGGCATCATGCGCCGCCATGAGCGTGTCGACTTTGTTAATATCCGTGATGAATGTAGCGAGTTTGACGGTCTTGGCAGCCTGCGCCAGATTGATAATGTCCTCCCTACTGCAATCTTAGACTCGGACCCTGCTCCCGCCCGCGTATAACAACCGCATTAAGCCCGACGCCTTGATAGGCAAAGCAATCTCTTTGCCCAGGCGCGACGGACGCCGCAATGGATTTCCCGAATGGCCGAAGAATACTAGCGAGGTTGTTGAGTCTGGTCTGGGCAACGCCGGGAGGGATTTCCGATATCATAAAGGCGAGGTGTTGGCGATATTCTGAATCGAGATTTCGACAATAGGAGAGAATTTCCATTCGTCCGGCCGGCGAGCCCAGAACGTCGAACGAAAACAGCGTGCAAAGCAGAAACCGATTGCCCAACGGAATCTGTTGGACGAGTTGCTGCGTCCCCGCGTGCAAACAAGATAGTTCGACTTCTATTCGATCCTTGAGGGACAACTGCGCCATCGTCAGAATTTTGTGCGGCTTTGCCGCCGTCATGATCGATTTAACTTCACAAATATACATCGTTATCGCGTCAACCGGAGCACACCACACGGGGACGAAGTGATGCTCAATGCACAACGTCGATGTCCTTTTCGGAGTAGGCACCGGTGCCATGCGGATATCATTAGCCGAGCGAACGGCATTGACGGGCAAGAGCGCGCCATTTTTCCACACCAAGTCTTTCGGGAGTCGAATATCCTGAATGCCGGCCTTTCCCGCCAACACGACAATTTCGACCATCGATAGCGGCTGCAGAAATAGCTTGTCTTCGTCTACTGTGGAGGCCGTGCTAACCCGGACATGGCCGATGTCGTAGTCCCCGAGGAAACTCGCAAACAAATCATAAGAAACGCGAAGGCAGACAATGTTCACATATTCCTTTTCCGCCTCCGGCATCGTGACGAGATAAGTATCGTCATCGACTCTGGCAAAAAAGTCCGTCGGCGCGAGTTTTTCGCGCAGCAGAGATTCTATGCGTGCATATACACTTTCACGGATACGCGGCCAGCGCGCGCCCGACTCCTGCTTTATCGCACGCATGCTGATGAAGTTTACGCAGCCTCGGTCGACGAGTGCGGGCGATGCCGCGGCCCTAAATTCAATTGGGGTTTGGTAGAGCAAAGGCTGTCTATCCTCACACTGAATGCAACAATAGCGCCTAGGCGTAACCGTACGCATCCGGTGACGCTTTCAATTACCCACATTTTTGCCATCTGACTTCCGACCCGATTTTTGCAAATACTTGAATCTGATGAATTGGTTGTGATTTATTTTCGAGCACCCGAATTGTTAGGGAGGGTGCTTCGTGATAATGAGAGATGGAAGCGGTGCTGGCAGCGGCACCGCCAGCAAGGCAGCGACGTGGATTGATCGAGAGGTCGCCGTCGGCGAGTTCGAGGACGTGCGGCTGGGCAGGAGATTCCGCAACTTGCTTGGGCAGATTGGTGGCGCGGTGGGCGAGAGCATCCCGTTGGCCTGCCAAGATTGGGCGAACGCCAAGGCGGCATATCGCTTTTTCTCCAACGCGCGCGTCAACGAACAAGACATACTTGCGGGCCACCTCCAAGCGACGCACGAGCGTTTTGCCGCGAGCCAAGGCCCCGTTTTAGTTCTGCATGATACGACCGAGTTTTCGTTTCAGAGAGAACGGCCTGATCTCATCGGCGTGACCTATAACGTCAACAGCGGCAGGGATAAAGCCGGTCGTATCCGATCCCATACTGTTTGCGGCATCTTGATGCATTCAAGTCTCGCGGTGACGACCGAGGGTCTTCCGCTGGGGCTGGCGGCAGTCAAATTCTGGACCCGGAAGAAATTCAAAGGAATTGCGGCACTCAAGAAGAAGGTCAACCTGACACGGATTCCAATCGAAAAGAAAGAAAGCGTTCGTTGGCTGGACAATCTCAGGCAGTCCACGCAGACCTTGGGTGACCCGGTACGTTGCGTTCACATCGGCGACCGCGAGAGTGACATCTACGAACTCTTCTGCACGGCGCGGGAGGTCGGCACCCATTTCCTCGTCAGAACCTGCGTCGATCGCCTAGCGGGAGATGGAAATCACACGGTTGCCGACGATATGAAGAAGGCCAAGGTCAGGGGCCGGCATTGCATCGAGGTTCGAGATACCACCGGCAATCCGGGCGTTGCCGTTCTTGAGATCAAGTACGAAAAGCTTCACCTCCTACCACCGATCGGAAAGCAGAAGCGATATCCACCGTTGGAGCTGACGGTGATCCATGCCCAGGAACGCAGCAAGCCAAAACACAGGAAGCCAATCGACTGGAAGCTGATCACCGACTTGCCGGTTCGATCACTCAAGGACGCTGTCGGGAAACTTCAATGGTACGCGCTGCGCTGGAAAATCGAGCTATTCCACAAAATCCTCAAGTCGGGCTGCAAGGCTGAAGAATCCAAGCTCCGCACTGCAGAGCGCCTCGTCAATCTGATATCGATTTTTTGCATCGTGAGCTGGCGGGTATTCTGGCTGACGATGCTCAACCGCGCAGCCCCTGATGCACCGCCAAAACTCGCGTTGACGGTAACCGAAATACGTCTGCTCGATCATCTCGTTCCTGACAAGCGCGAACCACCCGACCGCAAATCGGTCTCACGCTACATCATCAAGATAGCCAGGCTCGGTGGTTATCTGGCCCGCGCCAACGATCCAGCGCCCGGAAATATCGTGATGTGGCGAGGACTGTCGCGACTGACGGATATAGAATTAGGAGCGATGGCGGGAGCAAATTTTGTGGGTAATTGAAAGCGTCACCGGGTGCGTACGCGTAACCAGCAGTTTAACTTTACAACCCATACGCTTTTGAGTGAGCAAAGCGTTCATTTACCAAGATATGGGCGCGACACCGGCAAGGCCCTCTAGCAATGCTCTGAGCCTGCCCCGCCGGTATAGAACACTGCCGAGCTTCGGCAGGATCATCGATCCAAAGCTGTGCGTATTGATTGGCGAGGTACCCATTGACGCATCCCACGAACCAGCCAACCGTCGGTCAAAGACATGCGCCTTTGCCAGCGAAATGATCGAGACCGACACTGTCATCGCTACCATCCGGCAATGTCCGTGATGCCGCAGCACCTGGGTCGCGGACGAATTGCTGGTCGTCAAGCCCACGCGGTATCAAATCCGGAGCTCCAGTCACTCTAAATACGGCCAATAAACCTTCGGGTCTATCGCAATGCACTGCCACCAGGATCTCAGACAAGCGGCCATCATCCTCCGCAAGCGGAATCGACAGACGTTCAGTGTCGATCTTGGTTTTTTTCCATAGCAGTTTACCGTGTTGGAACAGCGGTGCCCGCCTTGCAACCACGGTGTCGTAATTGGTGTGTAGATACTCCCGCATAGTCCGGTGCATGATGGAGTTGGGTATTTCGCTAAGGCGCCAACCCGTGAAGTCCTTGCCGTACAATGCGGTGTTCACGGAACCAAATATCTTCAGGCGATAATCGTTCTCACTGCTTAGCACTTCGACCACGTAGAGCGATCCGAGGATCCAAGGGACATCGGCGGGATGAAAATCGCGCCGGCGAAGCATTTCGCGATCACCCGTCAACTCATCGCAGTGCTTGGCGAAGCGCAATAATTCGGGATGAACCGCGCCTTCGGTGAGTCTTGCAGAATCCATGGGTGTACCGCTTTCAGCTACAAATTCGCACGCGTCTGCTGGCGTACAGCAAATCACGTCGAGCAGAGCGTGTCGCTTCCGCAATCGTCGCCCATGACCGTATAAAGAATAATGAATTAATTTCCGGTTTTGTTGAGGGTCCGGCGCGGAAACCATCTCGAATGGCAATAGGGGAATGCGATTTCGGGGATAGGTTTCCGATGCCCGATTTGGAACAGTTCACCGCCGCGCAATACAAAAACCGATGGCCTGATCCCGATTTCTTGCCACCTCTTCGCCTGCCCTAGCGGCGTTGCAGTAGTCATGGCATCGTCTGCCTCATGATGGACATCGGACTGGTTCCGGGGCGCGAATGCGGCGAATGCACTGTGTGCTGCACCGTGATGGCGATCGACAAGCCGGACATTCAAAAGGAAGCTGGCGTGACCTGCCGTCACTGCGTTGCGGCCTGCACCATCTACGATACACGCCCTCCCCTCTGCCGCGACTTCTATTGCGGCTGGCGCCAGCTGCCGATGCTCGACGACGTTTGGCGGCCGGATAGATCGGGCGTGTTCGTGGAGGTTGAGCCGGTCGATGATCGCACAGGCCTGAGCCTTGTGCTGGTGGGCAATCCGCTCAAGACGGTGCGGCAGAGCTGGTTTATCGAGTTCGTCAAAATCGGGGTCGGTGGTGATGTGCCTTTGCAGCTGGGAGTTCCCGGACCCAAGGGGCACCAGGGCGCCGCCTTGCTTCTCAACACGCGCGAGATGCTGCAGGCGGTGCGCACTTCGCGGGCTGCGGTAAAGGATCTTCTTGAGAAGGAATTGAAGCGGCTAAAGGCCTATGATTTTCCGCCGCGCGTGATCGTCCACACCGGCAACAATACAGGCGTGGAAACGTGACCGGGAATAGCGGGCCAACCGAATAACCGGCCAGCGCCGCCATTTGGAGGCGTGCACCTGGGGAATTCGTACTCGACTAGCTGCCACTGCACGGTATTATCAAGTCACCAGTAGTGACCCGTCACTGGATTTCAAGGCTAGTCTGCATGCGTCAGGTGCATGGCCAGCATTCGCTGCAGTGCAGCATGAGAACTATTGTTCCACAGTCGAAACACTCTATCTGACACGCATGGCCAACCAAGCAGCGAAAGGCGCTGTGAACTTGGTTAACGGCGGCGAGAGCCGCAAATGCGAAATAGGAGTGAGGGACATGTTTACACACACAGAAACGGAAACTAGCAGCACGCGGTTCTTCTATTGGGCCGTGATCATCGCAACTGTCGGGATGTTTGGCTTTTCGGCCTTGAGCTTGAGCTCGCATGCGGCCGTTCCGGCCTCTTCGCCAGCGAAGACTGTGCAGACCACTGCCGTCGATCCTTCGATTGAGACCGTGACGGTCGTTGCGAAAAGGCTGGCTTCCTAAGGAAGCCATGACTTGCGCACGGCAACGCGATACCGGCTGGCCCTCTCGGCCGCCGGTGCCCCGTCCGCCGGGAGAAAAATAATACAGCGGAAATAATCGCTTAGCTGAACGGCCGGCTTCCTTGTCGAAATTGAGAGACCAGCTCTCAGTTTCATGTGCATGCTTGGCGTGCATACCCCCCATACGATTAGGACCGGCTCAAATACATTGTGGCGCAAATGTGACCGGCCTAGGCTATGGCTAATGGTTGGTTAACATGAGGGCCGCAAAGGCCGACCCAGCCATGCATGGAGACGAACATGGATGCGATCTCTGAATCCGTAAGATCGATCGGTGCAGGCGTCCTCACTTTGATTCTGCTCGGCGGTGTGGGCTATCTGCTTTACACGGCGCTGTTTAGCGTCTGATCAGGCGGCACGCACGCCGCTGTGTTGCGTTAGTTTGGCACGTCTTCGAGGACCACGTCGTGGCCCCATAGTTGTTCTATGTGCGCAACGACTAGGTCTTTGGTTGCGCGATGCAGTGGGATGCCACGATGCGTGTGGTGTTCCAAGAATAGTGTCCGGTCGCCCTTCAAATTCGCGTCGACAACTTGAATGTTGGGATCGGCGATTCCCGCATCGTACTGGCGTGCCAGCTGACTGCGCAGCCGGCGATAGCCTTGCTCGTTGTGGATGGACGACACCTTGTAGGCGCCGTCGTCGGCTTTATCGAAAAGTGAAAAAAAGCGGAAATCGCGCATCAGCTTGGGCGACAGAAACTGCTCGATGAAGCTTTCGTCGCGGTAATTCGCCCAAGCGTCTTTCAGCGCTCCGATCCAATCGCCGGACCCGGCGAGCTGCGGAAACCATTCCTTATCTTCTCCGGTCGGGCTTTCGGCGATGCGGCGAATGTCGCTCATCATGGCGAAGCCGAGCGCATAAGGATTGATGCCCGAAAAGCGCTTGTCGCCGAATTCCGGCTGGAACACGACGGAGGTGTGGCTGTGCAGGAATTCCAGCAACGAGCCTTCGCCGATCAATCCGCGGTCGTAAAGCAGGTTCATGATCGTATGGTGGACGAACGTGGCGCAGCCTTCGTTCATCACCTTGGTTTGGCGCTGCGGATAGAAATACTGCGCCAGATTGCGCACGATGCGCAACGTCTCGCGCTGCCAGGCCTTGAGCGACGGCGAATGTTTCTCCAGAAAATATAACAGGTTTTCTTCCGGCAATTTCATATCGCCGTCGAAGTCGTCTTCGGGATCGAGCGCCGGGGGCGCAACGGGCGGTTCGATGCCCGCCGGCAGTGTACGCCACAATTCGCTGTACGCTTCTTCCTCATATTCCGACCGGCGGCGGCGCTTCTCCAAGATCCGCTCTTTCGACGGCTTGGGCGGACGGCGATAACGGAACACGCCTTGATCCATCAGCGCATGCGCCGCATCGAGGATCGCTTCCACTTCGGTGCGGCCGTGGCGATCTTCGCAAGCCGAAATATAGCGCTTGGCAAAGGCGAGATAATCGAGAATGCCTTCCGCATTGGTCCATTGGCGGAAGAGATAGTTGTTCTTGAAGAAATGATTGTGCCCGAACGCGGCATGCGCCATCACCAGCGCCTGCATCGTAATCGTGTTCTCTTCGAGCAGATAAGAGATACAAGGGCTCGAATTGATGACGATTTCATAGGCGAGCGCGGAATAGCCAGCGCGATACATCGTATCCTCGCGCGCGAACAATTTGCCGAAGCTCCAATGGTTATACATCAGCGGCATGCCGAGCGAGGAATAGGCATCGAGCATCTGCTCGGAAGAAATCACTTCCACCTGATTGGGATAAACATCGAGCTTCAAATCGTTGAGCGCGATCTCCTCGATGGCCTTGTAGGTCCGGTCGAGCGTATCGAAATCCCATTCGGATTCGGTGAAGAGGAGGTTGGTCTCTTTGGCGCTCATTTGCCTCCCCCTTGTGGGGAGGCCGACGCACCAAGCGAAGCGAAGGTGCGTCGGGTGGGGGGCAATTGTCGCCGTATGCCCCCCACCGCGCGAGCGCTGCCGCTACGCGCCACTTCGTTCGCCGACCTCCCCACAAAGGGGAGGTAAAAATTAAGGCGTCTCATCACCCACTTACCTCCGTCTTCCGGAACAGTTCGTGGAACACGGGGAAGATGTCGGCCGGCTTGGAGATGCGCTTGGTCGCGAAGTTGGACCACAGATCGGCGACCGTACGATAGGCACGCCAGAGCTCGGCGCCGGAATCCTCGGAGGCGAAAACCTCCATCTCCCGCTCGTCGAGAATCTCGATATAGGCATAGTATTGGCAGAGCGGCATGATGTCGGCGTTCAACATCTCCACGCAGTGCCGCGCATCGCCCGATTGGGTATAACCGTCGCTGGCTTGCGCCGCATAGATGTTCCAATCCGCCGTAGCGTAGCGCTCTCTTTGAATCTCCAGCATTTTGTCCAGCGCTGTGGATACAATCGTGCCGCCCGATTGGCGCGAATAGAAGAATTCGTGCTCGTCCACCTCCTGCGCGTCATGCGTATGGCGGATGAAGACGACGTCCACGCGCTTATACCGCCGCTTCAAGAACAGATGCAGCAGCATATAGAAGCGCTTGGCGAGGTCTTTCTCGCGCTCGCCCATCGAGCCGGAGACGTCCATCAGACAGAACATCACAGCCTGGCTGGTCGGAACCGGCTGCTCGGTATAGGAGTTGTAGCGCAGATCGATCGGATCGATGAAGCCGACCCATTTGCGTTTGGAAATGAGACGCGCCAGTTCTTCCTTTAGGGCAACGATCTTGGCGCGCGTCTCCGCACTCAGCGGGTCTTCGCGCTCGAGAATATCGAGCTGCTCTTCCAGCGCCTGGATGTCGGACAGCTTGGGGCGTTTCAAGGCCAGACGGCGGCCATAGGCATTGCGCATGGTGCGGATCAGATTGATCTGGGTGGGCGAGCCGGTATTGGTGATGCCGGCGCGCTTCCAGATTTTTGCCGGCGTCTCTTTGAGCGTGGTGCGCACAAGGTTGGGCAATTCGAGATCTTCGAAGAAGATGTCGAGCACCTCTTCCTCGCGCATGATGAATTCGAAATCGTCCTCGCCGTCGCCGGAATCCGAGGCTTCTTTTCCGCGGCCGCCGCCTTCGGATTTCGGCTTCTGGATCTCGTCGCCCGGCATGTATTCGCGATTGCCAGGCAACACGAAATCGCGCTCGCCACCGGATTTCGGATCGAGCCGGAAACGCGGCTCTTTCGTACCCTTGGTGGAGACCCTGATCTTGCGCTCTTTGCCGATATCGGCGACGGCGGAGTCCTTGAGCGATTTCTGCACGGCCTCGCGGATTTGCGTGCGGGCGCGCCGCAGAAAGCGCTGGCGGTTCGCCAGGCTCTTGCCCTTTGGGTTCAAACGCCGGTCGATGAAATGTGGCATTACGTCATCCTTCGAGGCGTTGCTGCGCAACGCACCTCAGGATGACGCTAAGGCAAAGCGTCATGGTGAGGTGCGAGCGAAGCGAGCCTCGAACCATGATGCTGTCCATCATCCAGCCTTGTTCACGCGCATATACCATTCCACCAGCCGGCGGACCTGACGCGGAGTGTAGCCGCGCGCCAGCATGCGCTTGACGAACTCATTGTGCTTGGTCTCGGTGTCGCTGTCCTTCTTGGACTCGAAGCTGATCACCGGCAGCAGATCTTCGACCTGTGTGAACATCCGCTTTTCGATCACCGAACGGATTTTTTCGTACGCCGTCCAAGCCGGATTCTTGCCGTCGTGCTGAGCGCGGTAGCGCAGCGCGAATTTCACCACTTCGTTGCGGAAATCCTTGGGATTGGCGATTCCCGCCGGTTTCTCGATCTTCGACAATTCGTTGTCGAGCGCATTGCGGTCGAGCAGCTGACCGGTATCGGCGTCCTTGAAATCCTGATCTTCGATCCAAGCGTCCGCGTAAGAGATATAGCGGTCGAACAGGTTCTGGCCGTATTCGCCGTAGGATTCCAGATAAGCCTTCTGGATTTCCTTGCCGATAAATTCGGCATAGCGCGGCGCCAGCTCGCCCTTGATGAATTCGAGATATTTCTTCTCGGTATCGTCGGCATATTGTTCGCGCTTGATCGACTGCTCCAGCACATACATCAGATGCACCGGGTCGGCGGCGACTTCGTTGACGTCGAAGTTGAAGGTTTCCGACAGCGTCTTGTAGGCGAAGCGCGTGGAAATGCCGGTCATACCTTCGTCGACCCCGGCTTGATCCTTATATTCCTGCAGCGTCTTGGCCTTGGGATCGGTGTCCTTCAGCTTCTCGCCGTCATAGACGCGCATCTTGGAGGTGAGATTGGAATTCTCGTGTTCCTTAAGCCGCGTCATCACGCAGAATTTGGACAACATCTCCAGCGTTTCGGGCGCGCAAGGCGTGCCGTTCAGCTCGCTGGCCCGAAGCAGTTTCTTGTAAATCTGCGCTTCTTCCGTCACCCGCAGGCAATAGGGTACGGTGATGACGCAGATGCGATCGAGGAACGCCTCATTGTTTTTGTTCGCCTTAAAGACCGTCCATTCCGCTTCGTTGGAATGGGCCAGGATAATGCCCTGGAACGGAATAGGGCCGAGCGTTTCGGTACCGATATAATTGCCTTCCTGCGTCGCCGTCAGCAACGGATGAAGGACCTTGATCGGCGCCTTAAACATTTCCACGAATTCCAGCAGGCCCTGATTGGCGCGGCACAACCCGCCCGAGAAGGAATAGGCATCCGGATCGTTCTGGCTGAAATGTTCCAGCTTGCGGATGTCCACCTTGCCGGCGAGCGAGGAAATATCTTGATTGTTCTCGTCGCCCGGTTCGGTCTTGGCGACGGCAATCTGGCGAAGCTTCGAGGGGTGAATGCGCGCGACTTCGAATTTGGAGATGTCGCCGCTGAACTGGTCCAGGCGTTTCACGGCCCATGGGCTCATGACGACGCCGAGACGATGCTTCTCGACACCGTATTTTTCGGCCAGCAGATCGGTCAATTCCGCGGAGCGGAAAAGACCCAGTGGAGATTCGAACACCGGACTGATCTCTTCGCCAGCTTTGAGCACATAGATCGGGTGCTTCTCCATCAAATCCTTAAGCCGTTCGGCGAGCGAAGATTTGCCGCCGCCGACCGGTCCGAGCAGATAAATGATCTGGCGCTTTTCTTCGAGACCTTGAGCTGCATGCTTGAAGAAGCCGACGATCCGCTCGATCGTGTCTTCCATACCGTAGAAGCCTTCGAAGGCGCGATACATCTTGATCGTACGGTTGAAGAACATGCGGCCTAGCCGCGGGTCCTGCGCCGTATCTACGAGATCGGGTTCGCCAATCGCGGCGACCATCCGTTCGGACGGCGTGGCGTAGAGCATTTTGTCGTCGCGCGCGGCGAGCAGCCAATCACGCAAAGACATTGTTTCGAAGCGTTCGCGCACATAATCACGCGTAAAGATGTCAAAGACATCGAGCGTACCCATCGATACCGACACTCCTGTTGTATCTACACACCCCCTCACGACAAATACATATCGTGTCCCACAGACGGCGTGACAAGACAGATCAGTTTACCGCTTAAAGACTACCCTCTCATCCCTCACTTCTATCAAGGGTTAACCACCGTTACTTTCAGAGACTTAGTCGTCACTACGCATCCCAACTGTCATGCCGCGCACATAGGCGCGTCTAAGACCGACCGCGGGCTACGTCTTCCGCCATCATTCGCCGGCTTTATGACGCTATCGCGTTATGCCTTCAGCCCTTCGGGCCCGGTCGATGATGACTCACTGTACGCTGATTTGCCCATATTCCAAGTAGTGCGACAATCAAATGTCGGCGCCGCGTCACCCAAAGGTCACGTTAAACCACTGTCCGCCGTAATGTTTTGACGTCGTGCGGTTCCAGAATCATAGCGTCAGCCTGAATTGTGGCGCGCGCAGCAGGCCGCGATGGCCGCGTCGGGGCCGTCGGGTTTCTGCGGTGCGGCTATCCGAGCGGAACCTTGCGCGCTTTTTTCGCGCTCACGGATATTTCATTGCGTCGGTACCGCGGACGGAGTGCTGACGCTTTTATGGCAACGGCAATTGCCGCCTGCCAAACGCGACGGATCGCGATCAGAGTGACTGGGCGAGCGTGGCGTGTTTGACATTTAGAACCTTTGTCGGCGCAACCACGGCGGCCGAGTGCTGCGACAGATGAATAGCACTCAACGAGGTGAGCCGAAACGCCGCAGCGCAAGACGCCCATGGAGTGCCGCCACGCCAACCGTTGTTGGCCTTGTTATGCTTGTTTCAACTGGTTTTGTGCAGCCGGCATGAGGGTGCGTCATAAATTGGCGCAACAAATAATATTCCTGCCACATCTCTTGCGGCGTCTGCGTATTCGAGCAAAGCTTTACGCATGAGTAACCTCGCACTCCAGATCAGGCAGGCGCGGCACGAAGATGCCGCCGAGATTGCGCGGGTCTATATCGAATCCTGGCAAGATACCTATCCCGGCGTGTTGCCGGGCTCACTGCTTTGCGCGATGACGCCCAGAGGCCAAACCGCACGTTGGCAAGCTGCCATCCGCACCAATGGCCGCGAAACGGTCCTGGTCGCCGAGAACATTCGCCACGGAATCGTCGGCATGGCAAGTCTCGGGGCTTCGCGCGACCGTGGCCTCGGCTTCGACGGGGAAGTCTACACGCTGTATGTCGATCCTGCTTTTTACGGCTGCGGCGCCGGGCGCGCGCTGTTGAAAGGCGCGTTCATCACGTTACAGAAAAACGGCATGACGTCCTGCGTGATCTGGGCTCATGCCCGCAATCACGCGCGGTTTTTCTATGAAGCAATGGGTGGAAGGCTCATTGCAGAGCGCACGGCCCGGCTGATGGGCGAATCCGTTCAAGAAGCGGCGTTCGGCTGGAAAACGCTGGCGTTGGCGGAGCGCAGCACGGCGCGATAACATCGCTCTACGCCTCATCCACGCGCAAATCCTTGGGGCGGACGAAGAGCTCGAGTTCGCCCTCGCCCGGCCCGATCTCGGTCCAATCCTGGACATCGAAATCGATGACGGCGAGCGCGCCAGTTGGGAATTTGTCCGTCATCGCCTGATAGCTCTTGCGCAATTTACGGTCTGCGGGTTCGCGAACCAGACCGCGCGCACATTCTTCGATACCCGGATTGTGGGCGACGACCATCAGCGATCCGGCCGCTTCGCGCGCATGGCGCACGGCCGTTAGAATTGTTTCCGGCCTGGCAAGATAAAGATCGGCGCGGTATTGCACGATCGGCCTTGCATCCAATTCCGGTAACAACAAAGCCAGCGTTTCATGCGTCCGCGCGGATGTCGAACAAAGCACCAGAGCCGGAATGTATACCTCGTCGCGCATGAAGCGGCCGATGCGCACTGCATCCGCACGCCCGCGTTCCGCCAGGCAGCGGTTGATATCGTCGATGCCGGGCGTATCCCGGCTCGCTTTGGCATGGCGAAGAAGAAAGAGACGCTTCATGCGATCTGGAACCGGGCCCGTGCTCCGCGCTCTAAGGCGGCAGAAACGAGCCGGTCGATCCCCAGCGTTCGGCGCAACGTCTCGATGACGCGTATTTCCTCCAGCGCCACACGACTGTCCGTCAAGGCAATTTCGAGCGCCAGCCAATAGGCCGTTTCACATAGGTGTTCGGGCAAGGCCTCTTTAACCAGTCCGAGCACCGCCGTCAGGCCATCTTCTTCTTGAAGGATTGCCGCGCAATCCTGGGCCAAGGTGAGCAAGCGGTCGCGATCGAAACCGTGAAAGACGGGGAGCCGTCGGCTCAAATCACCGATCGCCATGATCTCTTTTTCGTTCATCGCCCCGTCGGCGGCGGAAACAATAACCATGACGTAAACGAGTGCGGCGTGATGGCTGATGGTGTTCATGTTCGAAATACAGGCCAAATATCCGAGGAGGACCTTAAGAAACTTGACCCAACCGGGCAAGCCTCGCATGGTTCGAGGCCCGTCCTCGACGCGCTCGGACGGGCACCTCACCATGACGAATTGTCGTCATCCTGAGGAGCGAACGGAGTAAGCCTCGAAGGCATGGCCACACACAAAAAGCCCGGTAATTGGCGTGCGCGCACCCAGGCGGTGCGCGGCGGACAGATGCGGACACCCTTCCAAGAGACTTCGGAAGCGCTGTTCCTGACCTCCGGCTACGCCTACGAAGCGCCGGAAGAGGCCGAATTGCGTTTCAAAGGCGAAGCCGACGGCTACTCCTATACGCGCTACGCAAATCCGACGGTTTCCATGTTCGAAGCGCGCATGGCGGCGCTGGAAGGCGCGCCTTGCGCGCGGGCTACGGCCAGTGGCATGGCGGCTGTGACGGCGACATTCCTTTCCGTCTTGCGCCAAGGCGATCACGTGGTTGCGGCAAAGGCGATGTTCGGCGCTTGCCGCTATGTGATCGAGGAGGTGTTGACGCGGTTCGGCATCAGCAACACGCTGGTTGATGGCAGCGACGTCGATCAATGGCAACATGCCATGACGCCCGCCACGAAAATGCTGTTCCTGGAAACGCCCGCCAACCCGACTTTGGCCATTGTCGACATGAAAGCGGTAGCCAAGATCGCCACTGCGAGCGGTGCAAGGCTGATTGTCGATAACGCGTTTGCGACGCCGGCGCTACAACGCCCGATGGAATTGGGCGCCCACATCGTGGTGCATTCCTCGACAAAGTATATCGACGGACAGGGTCGCGCGTTGGGCGGCGTGATCCTCTGCGATGAGGAATTCCTCAAGGACCATCTGCAAATCTTTCTGCGCAACACGGGGCCATGCATTAGCCCGTTCAACGCATGGCTGCATCTGAAGAGTTTGGAGACGTTATCGCTGCGGATGCGCGCCCATTGCGAGAATGCGACGAAGATCGCCGATTTTCTGGCCGAGCAAAAGAAAGTTACGCGCGTGCTCTATCCCTTCCGGGCCGATCACCCGCAACACAATCTGGCGCGGGCGCAAATGGAAGGCGGCGGCGGCGTGGTGACATTCGAAGTCGAAGGCGGCAAGGACGGCGCGTTCCGCATGGAACGGGCACTTCAGCTGGTGGATATCTCCAACAATCTGGGCGATACGAAAAGTCTCATGACCCATCCCGCGACGACAACGCACCAGCGGCTGACGCCAGAGGCGCGCGCGGAACTGGGCGTAACAGACGGCATGCTGCGGATTTCGGTCGGCCTCGAAGACCCTGCGGACCTCTGCGAAGATTTGGACCAAGCGCTGGCAACAGTCTGACGCGCAGATCGCAATGAAGCCAAGAACGCCGCGCATAGCTGGCGGGCTTTATTCACACAGTCACAGCGGCCTAATCTCGCGGCGCACCCAAAAGAAACCGGAGTTTTTATGGCCGAACATCGCGCATCCATCCGTTGGAAGCGGACCTCAGCCGACTACACCTACGACACGTATAATCGCGACCATGAAATGCGCTTCAAGGACGGCGCGATCGTGCTTGCCGCGTCCGCAACGCCGCAATTCAAAGGCAATGCCAGCCGGGTCGATCCCGAAGAAGCCTATGTCGCATCCCTGTCGAGTTGTCACATGCTCACCTTTCTGGCCATTTGCGCGCGCAAGCGGCTGACGGTAGACGCTTACGATGACGACGCGGCCGGTTTTCTGGAAAAAGGCTCCAACGGCAAGTTGTGGATGGCGCGCGTCATTTTGCGCCCCGTGGTGCGTTTTGGCGCCGGGATGGTTGTAGACCAGGCCTTGCTGGACGATCTTCACCACAAATCCCATGAGGAATGCTTCATTGCGCAGTCGGTAAACACCGTTGTGACCGTGGAAGTGCGACGTTAACTGCGTCGGTTCCGCGGCCCTTGCGGCGCAGGGCCTCGGTGTTTGATAATCGTGCCATGTACGAGCGGATCACACGGGGCATACGCGTGGCGGTGAAACCCGCCTATCTCGACGATCAATCGGATCCTGGCGAAGGCCAGTTTCTGTGGTCGTACACTGTTGTTATTGAGAACAATGGCCCCGAAACGGTGCAGTTGTTGTCGCGCTATTGGCACATCACCGATGCGCAGGGGCATGTGCAGGAAGTGCGCGGTCCGGGCGTGGTAGGCGCGCAACCGGTTCTCGCCCCCGGGCAAGTGTTTCAATATACCAGCGGCTGTCCGCTCGGGACGGCCTCGGGCTTCATGAGCGGGCGTTATCAGATGCGCTCAGCCTCCGGCGAAGCTTTCGAGGCGGAAATCCCCGCTTTTGTGCTTGAAAGTCCATACGAGCGTCGCCAGTTACATTAGTGCCCTAACAGCGGCGGGAAAGCCCTAACAACGGCGGGTTGATCCGGCGGCGTTTGGGCGCGAATACTGCTCCCCTCCACTGGAGATGCTCCGATGTCCGACGCCAAGATCAAGCCCGTTTCACGGAGCCGCACGATCGCAACCCAGCGCCCGTCGCGCGAGGAAGCGGAGAACGCCATTCGCACGCTGCTGATGTGGGCCGGTGACGATCCCACGCGCGAAGGATTGCGCGACACGCCGGCAAGGGTTGCCCGTGCTTACGAGGATTGGTTCTCCGGCTACAACGAAGATCCCGAAGAATTTCTCTCGCGCACCTTCGAGGAAGTCGAGGGCTATGACGATATGGTCGTGCTGAAAGATATCCGCTTCGAATCGCATTGCGAACATCATTTGGCGCCGATCATCGGGCGCGTGCATATCGGTTATCTGCCGAACAACAAAGTCGTCGGCATTTCCAAACTGGCGCGCGTAGTGGATGTTTTTGCACGTCGCCTGCAAGTGCAGGAAACGATGAATGCGCAGATCGCCAATTGCATTCAGCATGTGCTCGAACCCAAAGGCGTGGCCGTGGTCATCGAGGCGACCCATCAATGCATGACGACGCGTGGCGTGCACAAAACCGGCGTGACGATGGTGACATCCACCATGCATGGCGAATTCCGCAAAAACCCGCTGACGCGCCGCGAGTTTCTCAGTGTGATCGGAAATCCGTCGTCGAGTGTGGACGGGTAAGGGAAAAGGGCGAATAGGGATTGGCGAATAGCGATTAGGGAAAATGACTCCCTATTCGCTATTCGCTATTTCGCTATTCGCCATTCCCTATCTCGCTACTCGCCAGTTCATGCACCTTGCCGCAGAATTCGCAGCGGGCGCGCAAGACGCCGTCGGGATCGGCGAGGCCCGCGCGCTCTTGCGCCGAATAAGACCGCAGAACGGCAGCGATACGCTCGCCGCTGCAATCGCAGCGAAAGGCGATGTCTTCGGCAGGCAAGACGCGCACTTCTTCTTCGTTGAACAAGCGCCAGAGCAGAGTCTCTGCGGACAAGGACGTATCGAGCAGCTCGATGTCTTCGACCGTCCGCGCCAGCGCCTCGAGCCGTTCCCAATCCTCGCCTTGCTTTGACGCATCGGGCGTCGCTTGCAGCATCAATCCGCCGGCGCGCCAATCCGCTTCGCGTTTGCCGGCGGTGAAGACGGGGCCGGCAGCCAGGCGCACCAAGGTCGGCAATTGTTCGGATTGGGCGAAATAGGTTTCCGCCGATGCGGCGATGCCGTTTGGCGAAAGCTCCACGATCCCTTGATAGGTTTTCCCGCCAATTTTCGGTTCGATGGTGATGGCCAGCACGCCGGCGCCCGTCAAAGCGGCGAAGGTCGGCATGCCGTCGATCTTCGCCAATCGTTCGGTGTCCAGACGCGCGAAGCCGCGCACGCCTTTCGGTCTGTCGCCTTTGGCGCCGTAATAATCCGCCGCGACCAGATCGAGCGGACCGTCGCTTTTGGTCTGCGCCGTCAATCGGCCGTCGAGCTTGAGCGCCGTGCCAAGCAGCGCCGAAAGCACCAGCAACTCGCCGGCGACACGCCCGGCCGGCTCGGCCAACGCATGCGCGCTGAGCGCGCGCGCCGACGAGGCGTCGAGGCGGACCAGACGGCCACGCACGCCGGCGCCGATAATATCGAACGGCAGCACGAAATCGCCCGTGGGCGCGGGGATATAGGTCTTATCGGTCATGATAGAAGTCAATATAGGGCTTCGTGGCGCATATTCAATTCAGCCCAGAATGTGCGCTCTAGGCTGGCGGCTCCAATGCCGCAACAGCGTCGTGAAGTCGATCGGCGATTTCCTGGGCGGCCCGTCCATGAGCATTTCCGGCGGACCGAAGGTGATCGAGACGGGACGAAGACGCGGAAGCTTGCGGTTGCGCGGCATCGCCTCGAAGGCGCCTTCCACAAACGCCGGAACGGCAGCCACGCGCGCCTGCGTCAGCAGCCGCCCGATTCCGGGCAGGAAACGTTGCAGCCGTCCGTCGGGCGAACGCCACGAACTTCGGGAACCAGACCAAGCACCCGCCGCGTCGCAGCACTTCCACGGCGATGGCGAGTGTCTCGCTCGGACGCCGCTCGTCGGCGGGAAACATGTGGAGTGCACGCATGAGGGGATGAAGCCAGCGCCGCCCGAACAAGCGGGCGGCATCTCCGCCCCAATGAAGTTCGATGGAGCTCAGCGCTGCCGCCACCAGCATCGGGTCAAGGTCGCTCTCGTGATTGGGAACGACGACGAAGGGACCCCTCGCAGGGAGGTTCTCCCGTCCCTTCACGCTCAAGCGGAACAGCGCCGGCATGAGAAACGCATTGAGACGATAGAGCAGCTTCGCGATGACCCGAAGCACGGGACCTGCGGGCTCAAGCCAATGCCGGACGGCTTCGTCATATTCCCCGCCGATCCGACCTTCCGGCATCGTGGCAGCATGGAGCAAGAGGTCGCGAACCGTGAGACTCTCGCCGGCCATGCTCTCGTCCAGATACACGCCGGCTTGTTGTTCGAGCACAAGCGCAAGGGCGATCCACTCCAGTGAATCGATACCGAGGTCGAGCATCGGGCTCGCATCGAGGCTCACCGGTTTTCCAGCGTAGCGCGATTTGAGAACGCCAAACATCGTGCGCGCCGGCTCGCTGTTGAGCAGCGCCTCGTCCTCGTGTGACAGCGCGACGTGCGGCGCGTCCGTCCGTCTGGTTTCGGCGGCCTCGTAAAGCGCTGGAAGCCGAAAGCGCTGATACTTGTGCAGTCTCGTCTTCGGCAGCGGCTCGCGTACCAGCCGGTAGCCGGATATCCGTTCGTAAGACGGTAGATTCATCGCGGCTTCCGACAGCGTAACACGGATAACTTCGTCCACACGCGGCGATCCGGAGCCGCGGATCGCTTCAAGATCCGGGAGAACCAGCGCCACCAGCGCGCCGTCCCGCTCGAGGATCGCCATCTCCTTAAAGAAACGGCTTGCGTAATGCTTCTCGAGATCCTCGGGTAACACCTTCTTGCCGCCACCGAGAATGAGCATCTCCTTGATCCGGCCGGTGACAAAGAGGAATCCCTCCGCATCGAGATGACCGATATCGCCGGTACGAAACCACCCATCGGTGGTGAAGGACTGGCGGTTAGCCTCGTCATTGTTGCGGTAGCCGCTGAAGACGGTGGGGCCGCGAAGCTGGATTTCGCCATCGCCGCCTTCGGCGTTTTCGTCGACGGGCACGATGCGAATCTCACCGCAAAAGGCCTTGCCTTCGCTGCCCAGGCGTGTGTGCTTCGGTAGATTGCCGGTGAAAATCGATGCCGTCTCCGCAAGCCCATAACCCGTGCGCACGTCGAAGCCGAGACCGATCAGCGGCCAGAGTACCTCGGGCTGCAGCAGAGCGCCGCCGCAGGCCAGCAGGCGAAGCCGCGGTCCGAAACGCTTGCGCACCGAAGCAAGAAGCCAACGGCCGGCGTTGAGGCCAAGATGCCGACGGCACCAGATGCTGACGCCGAGCAGCATGTGGAAGATCGCAGCGGAAACGCCACCGCTTGCGGCGAGCTTGGCATCGAGACCGCTTACGAGTGCCGCGTAAAGCCGCGGCACACCGACAATGATGGAGACTTTTGCGATCGAAAGCGCCCGCAAGATCTGCGGCCCTCCGACCTCTTCGGGAAACACGACGGTCGCGCCGCTCGACAGAACCGTAAGGATCCCCACGGTGAACGGATAGACATGATGCAGCGGCAGCGGCAGGAGAACGCGATCTCCCGACCGGACCAGTCCCGATGCACTTAGCGCAGCGACATTCGCCCAAAGTTGGGAACTCGTCAGCAGGAAGGCTTTTGGACGACCCGTCGTGCCGGAGGTGTAAACGAGCATGGCCGGCGCGTCGGCATCCACGGGCGGCAGTGCTTCAGTGCGCGAAAGGAACAGGCTCCGCCACGAGGTCGTGCCCGGAATTGGATTGTCGTCGAGGACTACGAGCCGGCATGCCGGATCGATCTCGCGCAATTGCGCGGCGTGTCCGGCACTCGTGAGGACCCTGCTGCACCTGGCTTCCGCGAGAGCAATACTCAATTCGGATTCGGAGCAGAGATCATCGAGCGTATGGACCAACGCTCCCGTGCAGCCAAGCGCGAGCCGCGCAATTACCCAATCGGGTCCGTTCGGCGCAATCAAACCGACGGTCTCGCCGGGGCCAAGGCCGCTTTCGTGCAAACCCCAAGCCAGGGCGCGGACCTGGCTCGCGAGACTGGCGCACGAAATCTGGCGGATTGTGTCGCCATCGATCGAAATTAGACACGGCTTCTCGCCCTGGCCGGCCAGTTCTTGGACAAGTGTTTGAATAGTCCAGCCACCGCTCATGGGCGCCGTCGGAAGATAGGTCGCATCAACTTTGCATCGCTCGGGAGAATGGCGCCAGCCTCTGAAGCAAGTCAAATTCGAGTTTCACTGACGCAGGCCGAGCAGGCCACATAGTGTTGGGCTGGAATATCTCTAATCCTGGACATGCGATCTTCGGCCGCGAGGCACCATGTCGGAAACACACACGAAAACATTCTATCGGGATTGCGTATCAGGAAGAAATCGGCGACGCCTTCCCTAATTCACCAATTCTTCGTCAGCACCCGCTTCTGCTACAGCCCGAACTTCCATCGAGTGATTAAGTAAAGCGTCGCCGAATTCCGCCGAATTCCGAAGCAAGAACCAACGGCGCCTGCCTACAATAGGCAGCGTTGCATCCGCGATTGATGGCGCGGTTCGCGACCCGCTCTAAGCGCCAGCAATTCGCCGGCAACGCGTCCCGCCGGTTCGGCCAGCAAATGCGCGCTGAGCGCGCGGGCCGACGAGGCGTCGAGGCGCACCAAGCGGCCGCGCACACCGGCGCCTACAATGTCGAACGGCAGCACAAAACCGCCCGTGGGCGCGGGGGTGTAGGTGGTGTCTGGCATGGACAAGACATATGGTGTTTGCGTGACAAATTCCAACTCTCCCTCTCCCCCAATGGGGGAGAGGGCTGGGGTGAGGGGGGCAGATGCCGGCAACTAATCCGACAATGCGCGCACTGCAGGTCCTAGTTCAGCAAGGCGATGCCCTCACCCAGGTTCGCGAAATCGATCACTTCGCCTATTTTTCGACACCGCTTCTTCGCGACTCTTTTGTTACTAAGGCGCTCGCTGCCGGGTTCAAGTTGCGTGGAACAAGCGAACCTTACAAACCGGGCGCGGGTTTCGGGGCCATTCTTTTCCACAAGGACGTTCCCGACGAAAAGGTGCTAGAAAAGATCATCGCCATGCTTTCCAATCTAGCGCGGCAATCCGGCGGCGAATACGACGGCTGGGAAACGCAGATCATAACCTGACGCCCCCTCACCCTAACCCTCTCCCCCTACGGGGGCGAGGGAATCATCCAAAGCACGACTTCAAAATCACCTTCTGCGCGTGGAGGCGGGTTTCGGCGTCGTCGAATATCTCTGAGTATGCAGCTCCGCAGCATGTAAATCGCGCCGACGATGCGTCGAGGCGCACCAGACGGCCGCGCACGCCGGCGCGGCGTCGGGAAAATGCCGCTGTTGAGAGCCAGAATCCGATAAACCCCACTCTTGTTCCGTCTTCCAAGCGTGCGCGCAATCGAGGCAATGCACTGTCCGCTCTTCCAGCGCTCCCAAAGCTCGGACTTCTGCTACGGCGTGAACCAGATCCGGGATGTCGTCTCCATGTGCCTACCTCCTCATCCAGCCAGGTTAGAAGGTGTTGCGCTCATCCGTTGAACCCGCCGCCATGACACGACATTCGTTCGCCAGTCACTATGAGTTCTGTCGAACGGCGTTAGTGGGTGATAGCAAACCACACGATGGCGTTTTCGAAAATTAAACCCCGGTGGCGCTTGGCGTCAGCAGGAAGCCGCACTTCGGGACCACCGCTCCGTTCGTCCTTTGCTAGGTCTATAGCCGTTCCCTTTTCCAGACTGCTGACATGAATTGCCAATCCGCGCTTCGCAAACGACATGTCAAGTTCACGGAACACCCGACATTTATCGATAAAGTCATGGCTATCGACTTGCGGAAATAGCCGCCGTTCGTCCAATCCAAAGCGCGCGACATAGCAATCGATCAGGCGCTGTCGCCAAATCACATCGTCAATGAAACCAAGCCCAAAGGACTTGTAACCTTTAAGATCAATGCCGTCCGTGGTCGCGGCGTTTAGGACGCTGTCCACGATTGCCGTCAAATCGAGTGTGCCATTATGGCACGATGTTTGCCATTGGATGCTTCTATAGCTTGGAAAGAACTCCATCCCAACTGTGCATTCCTTGCTTACATCGACGCTGTATACCGGCCCAACATCCATGGATTTCTTAACAACAACGTCAGTTGGATTTGCCATCGAGGGCGCTACCGTGAAGGCCGCCGCTGCTACAATCGCTTTGATGTTCAAGTTCGTTTCCCCGATACGCGTCGTCATTCTAGCGCCACGAAACGACCGCACCCAGCTTCCGGTCGGCGACTATTGGCGCAAAACGTACGTCGCCCCTCCCAACACTCTGGCCACTGCGCTCCAGCACGGGGCAAGGGAATTATCCCAAACACCACTTCAATATCGCCTTCTGTGCGTGCAAGCGGTTTTCGGCCTCGTCGAAGACGACGGATTGCGCGCCGTCGATCACCTCGTCGGTGACTTCCTCGCCGCGATGCGCCGGCAGGCAATGCATGAAGATCGCATCCTTCGCCGCACGCGACATCAACCGCGCATTGACCTGATAGGCCTTGAGCAAATTGTGGCGTTTGGTGGAATCTTCATCGCCCATCGAAACCCAGGCATCGGAGATTACGCATTCGGCGCCGGCAACCGCCTTCTCCGGATCGACGCCGAAGCTGACATCGCCGCCATTGGCCTTCACCCAATGGCGCAAGGCCGGCCGCGCGCTCAGTTCCGGTGGCGAAGCCACATGCAGCGTAAAGCCCATGCGCACGGCGGCATGCACCCAAGAGGCGCAGGTGTTGTTCGAATCCCCGCTCCAGGCGACGATACGGCCCTTGATCGGACCCTTGCGCTCTTCGAATGTCATCAGATCGGCCAACACTTGGCAGGGATGCGAAAGTTTGGTCAGCCCGTTGATGACCGGAATCGTGGCGTTGGCGGCCAGATCCAAGACCATCTCGTGGTCGAGCAAGCGGATCATCACCGCATCGACATAGCGCGACAAGACGCGCGCCGTATCGGCGATGGTTTCCTCGCGGGCGAGCTGCATTTCGCTGCCCGTCATCATGATCGTCGTGCCGCCGAGCTGGCGCATGCCGACATCGAAGGAGATGCGCGTGCGCGTAGACTGCTTGTCGAAGATCATCGCCAACACGCGCCCATCGAGCGGCTTGTCGGCATCGGTGACGCCGTGCGGAAGGCCCGTGCGGGCCTTTTTGCGGCGGCGTGCTTCGGCGATCAGCCCTTGCAGTGTCTCGGCATCGAGATCGGAAATATCGAGAAAGTGCTTGACCGTCCCGAGCTTGTTTGCGGGGCCGTTCATGCCGCCACCGTTTTTTTGCCCGCAAAGGTCTTGGCAGCGGCGGACAGCATCCCCATCGCCTCGCGTATTTGGGTTTCTTCGACGATAAGCGGCGGCAGAATCCGGATCACATTGTCGGAGGCGCCGACCACCAGCAGGCCTTGTTTGCGCGCCGCCGCGACAAATTCCGTATTCGGCACGCGCAGCTTCAGGCCGAGCATCAGCCCCTGCCCGCGCACTTCTTCGAAAACGTCGGGATGGGCGGCGAGCAACTCGCCCAATTGCTGATTGAGATAATTCGCCATGGCTTGCACGTGCGGCAGGAAATCCGGCGCCAGCGCCATATCGAGCACGGCATTGCCGACCGCCATGCCGAGCGGATTGCCGCCATAGGTCGAGCCATGCGTGCCGGGCGTCATGCCTTTCGCCGCTTCGGCCGTGGCAAGACACGCGCCCAGGGGATAGCCGCCGCCGATCCCTTTGGCGATCGGCATGATGTCGGGCGCAATGCCAAGCCATTCATGGGCGAAGAGCTTGCCGGTGCGCCCGACACCGGTCGCGACTTCGTCGAAGATCAAAAGCAAACCGTGTTCGTCGCACAGCTTGCGCAAGCCGCGCAGAAATTCCGGCGCCATCGCGCGGATGCCGCCTTCGCCCTGAATCGGTTCGATCATAATCGCGCCGGTCTCGTGCGTGATGGCCGCTTCGACAAGCTTCAAATCGCCCGCCGGGATAGTATCGAAGCCTTCCATCTTGGGGCCGAAGCCTTCGAGATATTTCGGGTTTCCGCCTGCGGCGATGGCCCCCAGCGTGCGCCCGTGGAACGCGCCCTCAAAGGTGATGATGTGAAAACGTTCGGGATGCCCGCCGACATATTGGTAGCGGCGCGCCATTTTAAAGGCGAGTTCGCAGGCTTCCGCGCCGGAATTGGTGAAAAACACGGTGTTCGCAAAGGTGTTCTCGACCAGCCGCTTGGACAGCGATTCTTGCCCCGGCACGCGATAGAGATTCGATGTGTGCCAGAGCTTGCCCGCCTGTTCGGTTAAGGCAGCGACAAGTTTTGGGTGCGTATGTCCGAAGGCATTGACCGCGATTCCCGCCCCGAAATCGAGATATCGCTGCCCATCCTCGGCGAAAAGGTAAGGCCCTTCGCCCCGGACGAATGCGACATCCGTCCGATTGTAGGTTGGCAGCAATGACGGGAACACGTGAGCCTCCAATGATGGTGCGCGCTTGTGGATTATCCATATGCGGGGCGCGCTTTATCCGCTTTCTGTCGATACCACACAAGCGAAAGACCCCATCGGGCCGTTATGCACAGGGCACATCCTTGGAATCGCATGCGATTCTAATTTCATGCACCGATTCTGTGAGGATTCGAGCGTTGAGTCGGTTTCTGTGGACGAAGAGCTTGTAGGTCTCCCACACGCCTTGTGCGTGTTCCAACAGCAGCTACGATATTTGGTAGGCCCGCAAGGCGGGCAAGACCGGAAGGAGCACGGGATGACTCAGGCGAATTGGACCGACGACCGCGTCGAGCAGCTCAAGAATCTTTGGACCGAGGGGCTATCGGCAAGTCAAATCGCCCGCGTGCTGGGCGGCGTTACCCGCAACGCCGTAATAGGCAAAGTGCATAGGCTGGGTCTCGCCGGCCGTGCCAGTCCGTCGCGCGCCGAACGCCCGCGACTGCCCAGTGCGCCGCGCGTGTCGATTCGCTCGCATGTCCCGCCCGCACCGATCATCGAGGAAGATCCGCTTCAGCTCGATGACGGCAATTTCGCCACCGTGCTGACGATCAACGACCGTATGTGCCGCTGGCCGATCGGCGATCCGTCCGAGCATGAGTTTCATTTCTGCGGCCGCAAGCCGAAAAACGGCTCGCCCTATTGCGAAGCGCATGCCCGCAAGGCTTACCAGCCGCAGCAGCAGCGCCGGGACAAGATGGCCGGTTGAGTTGGCGGCGCGCGCGGTTTTTGTTAGGATGGCCGCATGAACAAGCGCGCGGATAAGCCCAAGACAAAGCTCGCGCTGGCCAAGCCCAGCGCGAGCGGCCGGATCAAGGACATTCGAAAGAGTGTTCGTGCCGGAAGTGCGAAACCGCTTTCGTTGGAGGCAGATCCGCACGATCCGCTGCTTGTGCTGGTGCGCCATACTTATGCGCAGCGGGCTTGTCATCCGCACGGCCGCTAAAAGCGCCTCTTATGACTACCGTCTACGATTTCACCGTGAAGAACCTGGCGGGCGAGGAAAACCCGCTCGCTCGCTATCGCGGCGACGTCCTATTGATCGTCAACACGGCCAGCAAATGCGGATTTACGCCGCAATATGACGGGCTGGAAAAACTCTACAAATCGCTGCATCCGCAGGGCTTTACGGTGCTCGGCTTTCCCTGCAACCAATTCGGCGCGCAAGAGCCGGGCAATGAGAGCGAAATCGGCCAATTCTGCACGATGCAGTATGGCGTGAGCTTTCCGATGTTCGCCAAAATCGAAGTGAACGGCGCGAACGCTCATCCACTCTATCGATTTCTGACGACGCAGAAGCGCGGCATTCTCGGGATCGGCCGCATCAAATGGAATTTCACCAAATTCCTCGCCGACCGTGCCGGCGCTATCGTGGGTCGTTTTGCGCCGACGACAAAGCCGGAAAATCTGGAAAGCCGAATTCGCCGACTTCTCTGACCGGAATCGGGTAGGAGGAGCTCTTGCGAGCCCCCCCTCCCACGCCACCTGGCATACTCAGCGTACCGCGGCGGTTTCCGACAATGCGGAGCGTTGCGGAAAAGAAGCGCCGCCAAGGCTCGGTATTCGACCAACGCCGTAGATGCTGATCCGCTCCACACGCGCACCAGACCCAGTTCCGCTTTCGCCGGTAATGCCGTGGCGAAGTAACCTTTCCATCGGAGAGCGTCACTTCCTTGCTGCTGTTGGGCATCTATCGAGTGGGTTGAACCTGCTCCTTGATTGTCGAATTCGGCCCTTCATCCAGTTGCCCGGACTATTATGGCCTCTGCTGACTTCTCCCCATCCATTGGACGACGTTGCCGTCGCCCTACTCCGATCGCCGGAGAGACAAAGAGATCTCCCAGGGTAAGACGTTGATCCTTCGCTCGGTCGCCGCCGGATTTACCAATGCGCGTGTCCGAATGACTATTGGGCTTCCCCGTCCATGGCCGAGTTACCCCACCGCACCGGCCTCGTATCCGGTTTCTGTTCGTCAACTCCGAGCTTTGCTTCCAGCTTCCTCCCCACCCCGCCTCGCGACGACGCAGTTGCCTTCCGCTATCAGTTCCCGTCATCAGGGCCTGAAGAGGACTTCCACCTCCAACATCAACGCCATGCCTGGCACACCAAAAAAAGGCGCCGGAGAGGTGATCTCCGGCGCCCGCGCGATGCTTCCCAGATCCCGATGAGGAATTACTCTAACAGCAAACATGCGCGGCTCAAGATGTCCCTAATTGGTCGCCTGTGAAGAACGCGGAACGTGTTGGTACGACGGCATTTTGAGGGCTTGAGCAAGTAATCGGTTTTGCAGGGTTTGGCAGGATGGGAACACGAAAGCTTGCAATTTCGAGGAGCATTTTGCGGATTCCGTCGGGCCTCGATCTATGATTCTTTGAGCGCATCGGGAGGACATCGATGCGGCCAGGCAAACAGGAATGGACGGGCGCTCAGGACATGTTCCGGGCGCGGCTCGATCAGATCATCAATCTCAAGCACGAGCTTGTCCGTTTGGCGGGCACGATTGATTGGGCGTGGATCGACGTGGAGTTGTCAGGCTGCTTCAGCGAGGACGGCCGGCCCGGTCTGACCACCCGCTTCATGGTCGGGCTTCTGCTCTTGAAGCACATTCACGGGTTGTCGGACGAAGAAGTTTGCGCGCGCTGGGTCTACGATCCGTACTTTCAATACTTCACCGGGGAGGAGTTCTTCGCCCACGAGTTCCCTCATGAGCGCTCCGGGATGAGCCATTGGCGCAAGCGCATCGGCGGCAGGCTGGACGCGCTCTTGGCCGAGAGCCTGCGGGTGGCGCATGCGAGCGGCGCCTTGAAGACGAACGATCTGGCGCGGATCACGGTCGATACGACGGTGCAGCCCAAGAACGTGACGCATCCCACCGACGCCAAGCTGATGCTGACGGCGATCGAAAAGCTCGGCGCCCTGGCCAAGGCGCAGGGGCTGAAGCTCAGGCAATCCTATGCGCGGCTGGCCAAGCGGGCGGCGCTGATGGCGGGCCGGTACATCCATGCCAAGCAGTTCAAACGCGCCAACCGGGAATTGAGGTTCCTGCGCACCCGGCTGGGCCGGTTGATCCGCGATGTCCGGCGTAAGATCGAAGGCAACGATAGGCTGCAGGAGTTCTTTGCCGAGCCGCTCGACAAGGCCCTCAAAATCCGCTGGCAAAATCACAACCAGCGCGGCCGTAAGATTTACTCCTGGCATGCGCCGGAGACCGAGTGCATCGGCAAGGGCAAAGCTCACAAGCCTTATGAGTTCGGCGTCAAGGTCTCCGTTACCACCACCAACCGCCGCTGCAAGGGCGGTCAGTTTGTCCTCCACGCCAAGGCGCTACCCGGCAATCCTTATGACGGCCACACGCTGGGCAAAGTGATTGAGGAAACGCAGCAACTCACCGGACGCGAGATCGAGCGGGCCTACGTCGACAAAGGCTATCGCGGACACAATGCCCCAAAGCCACTTCGGGTCTTCACCTCCGGACAGAAGCGCGGCGTCTTCGGCGCCATCAAACGCGAACTTCGGCGCCGCTCGGCCATCGAGCCGGTGATCGGACACATGAAGAGCGATGGCCACCTTGGCCGCAATTATCTCAAGGGCCGCCACGGCGATCACACCAACGCCGTGCTCAGCGCCGTCGGCCACAATCTCCGTCTCATACTCAAATGGCTGAGGCTTGTTTTGTATCTGATCCTTGCAGCGATCCGTGAGGCCGTCACACCGCTATCACCCCTCAAACAGGCTTCTTAACGGACGACTAATTGCCCTAGGGGCAATCTCGCCGGCGCAAAAGATCGAGAAACAGCGGGCAAAACGCGACTGCTACTCAAATAGCGACAACGCTGTCTTCCAGCGCATAGCCCGCCGACCGCACCGTGCGGATCGGGTCCTGAACGCCGTCGATGTTCAGCGCTTTGCGGAGGCGCCCCACGTGAACGTCCACCGTGCGGGCTTCCACATAAACGTCCGATCCCCAAACGGCATCGAGCAATTGCTCGCGCGAAAAAACGCGGCCGGGATGCTGGATGAGGTGATCGAGCAGTTTGTATTCCGTTGGGCCAAGATGAACTTCCTTGCCGGCGCGGCGAACGCGATGCGCGGCACGGTCCATTTCGATGTCGCCAACCGTCACCACATCTTCCGCAAGGCTCGGGCGGATGCGGCGCATGACGGCGCGCAACCGCGCCAAGAGCTCCATCATCGAGAACGGTTTGGTCAGATAATCGTCGGCGCCGGTGTCGAGACCGCGGATGCGATCACTTTCCTCGCCGCGCGCCGTCAGCATGATGATCGGAACGTTGCGGGTCTCTTGCCGGCCGCGCAGGCGCCGGCAAACCTCGATACCGGACAATTGCGGAAGCATCCAATCCAGCAAGACGAGATCGGGTTTTTCTTCGACGGCCACCAGCAGTGCCTCTTCACCGTCCTGGGCTTCGAGGACGCGATAGCCCTCGCGCTCCAAATTGTAACGCAGGAGCGTGACGAGTGCGCCTTCGTCCTCTGCAACCAGAACCGACGGTTTCATCACATTCCCTTTTCGAACGGTACGTTGGTTTCGCTCGTGGTATCGGATTTCGGCCGGTCAATCGCCAGATGGCCGCCACTCACCATGTGATAGACGACCTCTGCGATATTGGTTGCGTGGTCGCCTGTGCGCTCGATGTTCTTGGCGACAAACAACAAATGCGTACACAAACCGATCGTACGCGGGTCTTCCATCATATAGGTGAGAAGTTCGCGGAACAGGCTGTTGTACATTTCGTCGATTTCGCCGTCCTGTCGCCACACCGCTTCGGCGGCTTCGGCATCGCGGTCGGAAAACGCGTCGAGCACAAGTTTGAGCTGACCCAGCGCCTGCCCGCCCATCCGCGCCAAGCTCTGCGTCAGGCGGATCGGCGGTTCGCGGTTGAGCACGATAGCGCGCTTGGCAATATTCTTGGCGAGATCGCCGATGCGCTCGAGTTCGCTAGCGCATTTTATAGCGGCCAGCGTTTCGCGAAGGTCCACCGCCATCGGCTGGCGCAGTGCCAACAGCTTTAGCGCCTGCTCTTCGATTTGCTGTTGCAATTCGTCGATGCGCTTGTCGCCGCCGACGGCCGTTTCGGCGAGTCCCGTGTCACGCCGCGCAATGGCATCGATGGCGTCGGCCAACTGGGCCTCCGCGAGTCCACCCATTTGCGCCACCGCTGACGCTAAGCTTTCCAGTTGTTCCGTAAATGCTTTGACCGTGTGTTCTGTCACCGTGTGTTCCGTCATCTGGGTTGGTCCGGTTCTAGCGGTTGGCGCGCCAGGGATTGTCATAGGCGCGAAGCGCCATGGCTATGCAACGTTTTTATGACGCTTCTGTGACAACGGCCTCGGCTGCTCTTCGAACGGCAGGCAGAAAAATCGTGAAACTACTGCCTGTTCCGAGCTTGCTCTCGATCTGCAGGCGGCCGTGGTGACGATTGACAATATGCTTAACAATGGCGAGCCCCAGACCCGTTCCGCCCCGCTCACGGCTGCGTTTGACGTCAACCCGATAGAAGCGCTCCGTCAGGCGGGGAATGGCTTCCGGCGGTATTCCCTCGCCGTCGTCGCGCACGCAAGCGGTGACCATTGTGTCCGTCCCGCGGCGGCCTGCGGCCACCGTCTGGCGTAAGGTTATCGAGACTTGGCCGCGCTCGCGGCCATATTTGATGGCATTGTGAATAAGGTTCTGAAAAAGCTGAATCAGCTCATCGCGCTGGCCCACCACCGGCGGCAACGCTTCCGAAACATCGATGGAGACCGTGATATCGTCCGCTTCGGCGAGGGGCATGAGCGCGGCCGAGGCCTCGCGCACGACCGATTCCAGCGAAGTTTCGCCTGACGGGGGGACGTGCTCATTCAGCTCTATCCGGGTCAGCGACAAGAGGTCTTCAATCAGACGGCGCATGCGGCTGGCTTCTACGCGCATGATCTCGAGAAATTTCTCGCGTGCCACCGAATCGTCTTTTGCCGGCCCCCGCAACGTTTCGATGAACCCGGATACCGCCGCGAGCGGCGTGCGCAATTCGTGGCTGGCATTGGCGACAAAATCGACCCGCATTTGTTGGGCGCGTTTGACCGATGTCAGATCGTGCAACAACAGCGTCGTGACCACTGGCGAGGAGCCCACGCGCGCCGTATAGGCTTGATAATGGCGTTCGACCGGCACGCGGAAGGCAAATTCGACGGTGCCTGCCTCTCCCGTAGCCGAGGTGCGCATTAAAGCTTCCAGCACGCTGGGTGTGCGTACCAAAGCAGAGACATGTTTGTGCTCGACTCCTACGCCAATGACGTCGCGCATGGCTTTGTTGGCGAAGAGCACGCGGTCGCTCGCATCCGCCAACAGTAGCGGATCGGGTAGCGTTTCCAGGACTTCTCGCGCCAGCGGGCTTAAGACCGGCAACGTAATATCCTGTTTCGCAGCGGTACGGGGCGCCGGCACCGGAACCCGCATAACGATGGCGCCCGCAACAAGTGCAGCCGCGGCGAGAGCCGACAAAACGGCCCAGACCACGATCCCGTTAAAAAACGCGAACAAACCACCGCCGATGACGAGCCCTGCGCCCGTACCCCAAAAGGCCCAGCGCCAGGCTTCCCGGAATGCAAATAGTTTGGCCATATTGCAGATGCCTGCTCCGATTCATCGTTCCGGGCAAGTTATGCGCGATTTGCGCCTCTTCTGCGACCGCGGAGTTAGGCTCGCTGCATCAGATCGTTCAGGTTGGGCATGGACGGGACATTAAAGACCTCCGCACTGCCTTCGGCGAGAAAAGCTTTCGTCGCGCTAAGCGCATGGCCGAGAGAGGCTTTTGCGACACCGCCGCCGGCGCTCAGCCGGCGCACACCGATTTCGCGAAGGCGAGCCGCATCCGGCAATCCGGACCACGCCAAGGCGTTGAAGGGCAGCCCGACCAGTGGGACCATTCGCGCCAGCGTATCGTCGTCGACCAAGGCGGGAACGAAAATCGAGTCCGCCCCCGCCTCGCGATAGAGTTTGGCACGGCGCAGGGTTTCGTCGAACGCCGCGGAGCCTTCGGCCAGTTTGCGGATATAGACATCGACGCGCGCATTGAACCAAAGATCGACGCCGGCGCGCGCCGCCGCGGCCTTTGCGCGCTGGATCTTGGAGCACATAAGATAGGGCGGACTGGTGCCATCTTCGACATTGACGCCAACAACGCCGGCGGCAACGACGCGGCTGATCTTCTCGTCAATGTCTATCGCGCTTGGGGCATAGCCGGACTCGATATCGGCCGACACCGGGACGCGCACGATTCGGACAATCTCTTTCAGCGTAGACAACAGGACGTCAAACGGCAAAAGCTGGCCGTCGGGATAACCATGGGCCCATGCCACCGCCGCGCTTGATGTGGCAATCGCCTTGGCGCCGGCGTTTTCGATTATGCGCGCGCTTCCCGCATCCCAGGCATTGGGCAGAATAAGCATGTCGGGCCCAGCGTGTAGGGCGCGGAATTGTTTGTCGTTTGTGCTCACGTCGCTACCTTCCTGCAAAACAATCCTTCGCCAGCATATCGCGCCTCATGCGCCAGCAGCCAGCGTTTGCGTTCCAACCCGCCACCATAACCCGTCAAGGAACCATCGCTACCGATGACACGGTGACACGGCACGATAATACCGACCGGATTCGCACCATTGGCCAGACCGACGGCACGCACAGCCTTGGGTGCGCCGATCTGTTTGGCAAGTGCGCCATAGCTCAAGGTCTCGCCCGCCGGAATTGTTCGTAAGGCTTGCCAAACCTGATTCTGAAACGCAGTTCCGTTAAAGACAACCGGCAAGGCGTCAATGGCATGGACCTCGCCTACCATATAAGCGCCAAGGGCACTGACGTGTCCGAAGGGGTCTCGCGCTTTAGCGAGTGTCGCGCCTTCATAACGTCCGTGAAGGATGCGTCCCCAGCGCTCCTCCTGGTCGCACCACTCGAACATCCGCAGGTTGCCGTCCTCGTCGCAAAGCAGAAAAGCCTCGCCGAGCGGTGTCGGAAATCGGTCGATGAAAAATCGCGACGGCTTATCCAAGGACCGGTTCTCCGTCATGCGCCCATAAATGCTGCGCCGCATAGGCCCGCCAAGGCCGCCAAACCTCAGCGCGCGCCAGCAAAGCCTTTGCTGTCGGTCGTTTGCCATTTTGGGCCACAACCGCGCTGCGCAACAACGCGACATCGGCGGCAGGAAATGCGTCGCTGTCGCGCAGAGCACGCAAAGCCCAATATTGTGCTGTCCACGGACCGAATCCCGGCAATGCCAAGATCTGCTCGACGGCCTCTTCGTACGAACCGACCGGATCAAGCAGTTTCGGATCGGCGATGGCGGCCTGTGCCAGCGCCTGCAACGCGGCGATGCGGGCGCGCGGCATCCCGAGCGTTGTTAAGTCGGTGCGCACAAGGCGCGCCGCGCTGGGAAAGAGCGCCTTCAGCCGTTCATGACCCGTGATATCGCTCGACAACACGGGGCTGGTGCGCTCCACCAGTTTGCCGGCAAGCTTGCGCGCTGCGACCACGCTGACCTGCTGACCCAGTATGGCGCGGATAGCCAATTCGAAACTGTCCCAACCGCCGGGGGTCCGCAAGCCGGGACGTTTGGCGATCAGCGGCGCCAAAGCGGCATCGCTGGAAAGATGCGCCCCTATAGCTTCGACATCCGCGTCAAGATCAAAGAGACGGCGCAAGCGCGCGACGATCCCGAGCAGCGCGCGCACATTCGGAAACCGGATCATCGCTTCGAGATGGGCACGGCCGGGTGAAATCGCAAAACTGCCGATCTCGCCGCCGATCTCGATCGTGCGGGCGTAGCAGTTATGCTCGACAAGCTCGACGCCCTCCACGGTACGCGCGGCCAAGAACGCCAGAATCGCGTCCCAATCGTAAGGCAGGCGATAGCCAAGCTTGACCCGCACGGCGGAAGCATGCACGCCGGCTTTGCGAACGCGCAATTCGCGCGGTGTGCGGCCATAGAGTTTTCGGAAAGCGTCGTTGAAGCGACGCACGCTGCCGAAGCCCGATGCATCCGCGACGGCGCTCATCGACAATTCGCTGTCCTGAATAAGTTGCTTGGCAAACAAGATGCGCCGGGTTTGTGCGACCGCGATGGGAGGAGCGCCAAGATGTTTGTCGAACAGGCGCCGCAATTGCCGTTCGCCGACGCCCAGGCGCGATGCGAGGGCGCCGATACTTTCTTCGCGGTCGTATCCTCCTTCACCGATCAATGCCAGCGCTCGGGAGACCGTATTGGATGTACCGCGCCACGCCGCGGCATCGGGAGATATTTCCGGACGGCAGCGCAGGCAGGGGCGAAAGCCCGCGCCCTGTGCGGCAGCGGCGCTGGCAAAAAAGCGGCAGTTCTCGCGCTTGGCCGGTCGCGCCGGACAGATCGGACGGCAATAGATTCCCGTCGACGTAATGCCGACAAACAGCTTTCCGTCGAAACGCGCATCTTTCGTCGCGAGCGCGCGATAGCAAACCTCATGCGGGGGCATATCCATGGCCCGACTATGCCGCAAAGTACGCGGCGCGTCTGGCCATTTTCGGACGTCTATGTCAGGCCGCCGGCTTGACGAACAACTTTCGCAATTCGACCTTCATCAGCTTGCCATTGGCGTTGCGCGGCAGCGGATCCGGCCAAAACAAGATTTGAACCGGCACTTTGAAGGCGGCAAGCTTGCTGGCGACATGCCCGCGCAGTTCATCCTCCGTCGCATGCATGCCCGGCTTGAGATGCACAATCGCAACAGGTTCCTCCCCCAGCGAATGATGAGGCTTCGGCACGACGGCGGCATCGACCACCGCTGGGTGCTCGAAAAGAACGCTTTCCACTTCGATGCAATAGATTTTTTCGCCGCCGCGAATCAGCATGTCCTTGGCGCGGTCGATGATGAACAGAATCCCTCTTCATCCTGCCGCGCCAAATCGCCGGTGCGAACCCAGCCGTCGACGAACGTCTTGGCGGTTTCTTCCGGCTTGTTCCAATAGCCTCTAACGATGTTCGGCCCCCGGGCCCACAATTCGCCGACTTCTCCAACCGGCAGCTCGTGTTGGCCATCGACGCTCACAATCTTGAGATCGCAGACCGGCGTGGCAGGGCCGCAGGAATCGGGACGGTGAACGTAATCTTCGCCGCTATGCGTGGTGCACGTTGCCGAAGTTTCGGTCATACCCCAGCCATTGCCCGGCAGCGATTTCGGGAAGGTCGAGTGGATCTTTCGCACCAATTCGGGTGCGGACGGCGCGCCGCCATAGGCTACGGTCTCCAGCGAAGAGAGATCGTATTCTGCGCGCGCCGGGTGTTCGAGCAATTGCCATGCGATGGTCGGAACGCCGCCCACCTGATGGACTTTTTCACGCTCGATGATCTGCATGGCCAACTCGGGTTCCCATTTGCGCATCAGCACGATTTTCGAGCCGGCGAACAAGGCCGGGCCCAGCACCGCGAAACATCCCGTGGCATGGAAAAGCGGAATCGACAAAAGCCCGACGCGCTGCGGCGCCGCATGGAGATCGATCATGGGAACCGGTTCGCCGCGGCGCAGAAAATTGCGCGCCATCGACACGCCGGACGCCATAATATTCGACAGCATATTGCGATGCGTGCCAACGGCGCCTTTGGGCCTTCCCGTCGTACCGGAGGTGTACAGGATCGTTGCGTCGTCGTCGGCACTCAGTGCGACGTCAGGCATCGTACCGACTGGAAGTTTTCCCCAATCGTTCACCATTCCGATGGCGTCTTCCAGGCGTTTGACGATCGGATGCAGAAGTTCATCGGAATAGCGCGAAACATAAACCAGCTTCAGCTCCGGACAATGCGGCAGATGCTCGGAAACGCGTTCCAGCCGTTCCGCATCGACGAATGCGACCTTGGCCCCGGAATCGACCAGGCCATATTCGAGTTCGGGTCCCGTCCACCAGGCATTCAGCGGTGTGACAATGGCGCCGATGATAGCCGCGCCCATGAAGATGGGAATCCATTCGGGAACATTGCGCATGATGATCGCGACACGATCGCCTTTGACGACGCCTTGTCGCCGCAATTCCGCCGCGATCGCGAGACTGGCGCGCGAAAAATCTTCGAACGTGGCACGCTCATTCTCATAGACGAGAAACTCGCGCGCTCCATAGGAACGCGCCATAAGCAGAATCTCGCGAAGCGTCGGTGGAAGATTTTTCCAAACCCGCGTCTTGATGCCGCGAATGACTACCTCTTCCATCTCGAAGCGAGAGCCCGGCGCCGTAAGCAGCGCATGCGCGCGCGCAATCGACATAACCGGCCACGTCTTGGGCGTGTCGTTCATTCTTCCTGAGTTCCCTGACATTTTGTCGTTGCGCCGATTATCCATGCGCCGCGCCGCGCCGCAACGGCGTCCGCGACCGATTTCGCACTGTATTTGCTGTCGCTAGGTCAGTTTGGAGATTGACGATCTCTGCCGGGCGCGCTTATGTGTTCCCGCGCGTAAGGTTTAGGGAACGCGGTGTAATACCGCGGCTGCCCCCGCAACTGTGACCGGTGAGCGAACGTCCACATGCCACTGAAGCGAAAGCTTTGGGAAGGCGGACGGAAACAAAGACCCGGGAGCCAGGAAACCTGCCCTACGCGGTCGTCCTGTTTTCGGCCGGGGTGCGCCGGGAGCTGCGGGGGAAACCGTCGCGACGACAATGTGGAGTCGTCGCCGCGGGAGTCCTTGGTGTTCGCAAAACCTTACTTCGCAAAACACGATCGGCGTTGCCGCGTGCCGACTCTTGGCTCAAACCAGGAGAACGTCATGAAAAAGTCTGTTTTTTTGTCCTCTGCCGCCTTGGCCGCGATCCTCGCGCCGGCCTTTGGATCGGACAATCCGGAAACCGTCGTGGTTACCGCGACGCAGACGCCGCAACCGCTCGAAGTGACCGGTATGTCGGTGTCGGTCATTACGGCGAGGGATATTGACCGCCAACAAATCGACGTCGTCAGCGATGCGCTCGAACAAACACCAGGTCTCACCGTGGTGCGCAATGGAGGTGTGGGTCAATCAACCACCATTTCGATGCGCGGCGCCGAAGCGGGACAAACGCTAGCACTGGTCGACGGCATTCGGATCAACGATCCGAGCAGCACCGACGGCGAGGCGATCCTCGGCGATCTGCTGGTCAACAATATCGATCGCATCGAGGTCTTGCGTGGACCGCAATCGACGCTTTACGGCAGCGACGCCATCGGCGGCGTCGTTAACATTCTCACCAAACGCGGCGGCGATGCACCTTTTGCCTTCCGCGCACAGGGAGAGGGCGGCTCGTTCGACACGTATCACTTTAATCTGGCCGCAAACGGCACAAGCGGCATCGTCGAATATGGTGCGGCGGCCAATTACTATGGCAGCAACGAGATTTCGGCGGCCGACGCGAAGAACGGCAATAGCGAAGCTGACGGCTATCACAATCTAGGGGCGACCGGAAACGTTCGCGTGCATATCAGCGATAATGTCAGTCTCGATGCGCGCCTATACTACACACATGCACGCGACAGCTTTGACGGTTTTCCGCCGCCAACTTACACGTTTCAAGATACCCATCAATACGGAAAAGACACGCTCTTGGCCGCCTATGGAGGCGTGAATGTTTCCCTTCTGGATGGGCAGTTCACAAACCGTTTTGCGATTCTATCCACGGACAGCAACCGCAAGACGTTCGATCCGACCTTAACTCCGGCGGAAGATTTCTACGCACGGGGCGGCGCGACACGCTTCGAATACCAGGGTGTGCTCGAGGCGAACGGCGCCAACGAGATTACCTTCGGCGCGGAGACGGAGACCCGCACGCTCACCACGCACAGCGTCTACGACTTCCCGCCTACTCCTATCACGGGAAGCGACCGCATCAGCGGCACCTATCTGCAGTGGCAGTCAAAGCTCTTCAAGGCCCTCACGCTCACCGGCGGGGTGCGATACGACGACGACAAGGAGTTCGGCGGACATGCATCCGTAAAAATCGCCGGCGCTTGGCAAGTCTTTTCGACCACGACGCTGCGGGCGAATTACGGCGACGGGTTCAAGGCGCCCAGCCTCTATGAACTGTTCTCGCAATATTCCAACCCGTTGGAAGCGCTGCGGCCGGAGACAGCAAAGGGCTGGGAAGCCGGCGTAGATCAGGTCTGGTGGGACGGACGTGTGCGTAGCTCGCTCACCTATTTCGAGCGGCGCACCAAGAACCAGATCGATTTCTTCTCCTGTTTTGGCGTGACATCGACAGCCTGCACGCTTCGCGCGTCCCAGGGCGGCTACTACTTCAATGTCGATCGCTCGCGAGCAACCGGCGTCGAAGCAGAAATCTCTGCCCGTTTTAGCGATGCTGTGAGCGCGACGGTGAATTACACCAATCTGTCGGATGTCGACCTTGCGACGGGACTTCAACTTGCGCGCCGGCCGCAGAATTCCGGCAACGCGACCGTCACCTGGATGCCTCTGTCCGAGCTCTCGCTCGGCATCAGCGCAACCTATATCGGAAAGCGCTTCGACGACGCCGGACACTTCACGCCTCTTTCAGAGGCGACCAAAATCAATTGGTTCGCGTCGTACAAATTGAACGAGCGACTCGAATTGTTCGGCCGCGTCGAGAATCTGTTCGGAAATCGTGCAGAACCCGTTGCGGGGTATGGCGCGCCCGGACGGGCATACTATGCCGGGGTGCGGGCAAGTCTGTAAATCGAGTAGGGGGAGGCCTTTCGGTCTCCCCCTCTCACACCACCGGACGTACTCATCGTATCCGGCGGTTTCCAACAGCGTTCAACGTGGCATGATGATTGGCGAGGCCAACCAGTCCGAGGTTGTTGAACCATGCGATGGTCATGGCTTCGGAAGCCTGAGGGCTTGCGGCCATGCGCCACCATCCTTTTCCCGAGAGGCTCAATAGCCAGGCGCGCCATTCTGGAACACCGCATTCTTTGAGGAATACGGTGATTGAGTGAGCGCGCTTGCAGTGCTTGAGGCGCACACAACGCAGCTTGCGACGAAGCCATGCGTCGAGGTTGACGAGCGCATCTTTGCACTGGGCGTTACGGTAATACGTTACCCATCCTGTGGTGAAGCTGTTCACCTCCGCGACTGTCTTGGCGAGCGAGATTCCGCGGTTGCGCCGCGTGATCCGCCGCAGACGATCTTTGGCCCGCTTCAGGCTCTTGGGCGCAATGCCCATTGTGCCGTAGGCGTTCAGGCGATGGCCGAGGAACTGACGTTCCTCGACAGGGGCAGCAGCGCTCTTCTGCCGGTTGACGCGCAGCTTGAGCTTGCTTTCGAGGAAGGCCGTCACGGACGCCATAACTCGTTCCCCCGATGCTTGTGACCGCACATAGATGTTGCAGTCGTCGGCGTAACGGCAGAACCGGTGTCCGCGCTTCTCAAGCTCCTTGTCGAGATCGTCCAGCAGAAGGTTGGCGAGCAATGGCGAGAGAGGCCCGCCCTGCGGCGTACCTTCGTGCCGTGCGGTGCACACGCCGTCCTGCATCATACCGGCTTGAAGGAAGCGCCGGACGATGCGCAGCAGACGTTTGTCGCCAACGCGCCGGGCCAAGCGGGCCATCAGCATGTCGTGGTTCACCCGGTCGAAGAACTTCTCCAGATCGATGTCCACGGCAAACCGGTAGCCCTTGACCACATATTGCCGAGCTTGGCGAAGCGCATCGTGCGCGCTCCGCCCCAGGCGGAAGCCGAAGCTCGAAGCCGAGAAGCCCGGATCGAGCAACGGTTCCAGGACTTGCAAGATCGCCTGCTGTAGCAGGCGATCGACCACCGTCGGGATGCCCAATTGGCGTATCCCGCCGCCGGGCTTGGGGATGTGCACCCCGCGCACCGCTTGCGGTCGATAGCTGCCGTCAAGCAGCGAGGCGATCAGCCTGTCGCGGTGCAATCCGATCCACGCCCGCAAGTCGGCGATGGTCATCCCATCGACGCCTGCCGCGCCGCCGTTCGCTTTGACCCGCTTATAGGCTTGGTTCAGGTTCGCCGAACTGGCCACCTCCTCCATCAGATGCTGCGTCAAGGCTCGGTTCTCGGCCCATGCCGTGTGCGCTTGCCGCTCCTCGCACGTCCCAGCCCCGGTTCTGCCTTCGCCGGAAACGCCGTGGCGCAACGATGCCTTCAGGACCTCGTCAAAGAGGTCCTTCTGGTCACCATTGCCTTGCTGCCGCTTCACGCTCATCGAATAGGTCGTACCTGCTCCTTGGTTGTCGAATTCGGCCCTTCGTCCGTACCAGGACTACTATGGCCTCTGCTGACTTCTCCTTCAGCGTCGGTGCACGTTGCCGCCCACCTGCTCGGGATCGTCCCGAGACCGAAAGAGAGATCCCAGGGTAAGACGCTGATCCTTCACTCGGTCACCGCCGGATTTACCAGTGCGCGTGTCTGTTTGGCTTTCGGGAATCCCCGTCCGTTGCCGGGTTACCCCACCGCACCGGCCTGATATCCGGTTCCTGTTCGTCAGCTCCGAGTTTTGCTTCCGGCTTCCTCCCCACCCCGCCTCGCGGCGACGCAGTTGCCTTCCGCTATCAGTTCCGGCCAACCGGCCCAAAGAGGACTTCCACCTCCCAGATCAACGCCATGCCTGGCACAATCGGGTAGGAGGAGCTCTTGCGAGCCCCCCCTCCCACACCACCTGGCATACTCAGCGTACCGCGGCGGTTTCCGACAATGCGGAGCGTTGCGGAAAAGAAGCGCCGCCAAGGCTCGGTATTCGACCAACGCCGTAGATGCTGATCCGCTCCACACGCGCACCAGACCCAGTTCCGCTTTCGCCGGTAATGCCGTGGCGAAGTAACCTTTCCATCGGAGAGCGTCACTTCCTTGCTGCTGTTGGGCATCTATCGAGTGGGTTGAACCTGCTCCTTGATTGTCGAATTCGGCCCTTCATCCAGTTGCCCGGACTATTATGGCCTCTGCTGACTTCTCCCCATCCATTGGACGACGTTGCCGTCGCCCTACTCCGATCGCCGGAGAGACAAAGAGATCTCCCAGGGTAAGACGTTGATCCTTCGCTCGGTCGCCGCCGGATTTACCAATGCGCGTGTCCGAATGACTATTGGGCTTCCCCGTCCATGGCCGAGTTACCCCACCGCACCGGCCTCGTATCCGGTTTCTGTTCGTCAACTCCGAGCTTTGCTTCCAGCTTCCTCCCCACCCCGCCTCGCGACGACGCAGTTGCCTTCCGCTATCAGTTCCCGTCATCAGGGCCTGAAGAGGACTTCCACCTCCAACATCAACGCCATGCCTGGCACACCAAGCGAAGGACGGCGGAGGACCCGCCGTCCTTTCTTTCGTCACGCCGAGGCGAGACGGAGCAATGGCGCCAGCGACTTGGTCCGGCGGTAGAGGCCGGGCGCGTTTTCGGCCTGGGTGAATGAACTGGTCAATCCCGAGATGGTTTCGGCGGTTCCGACCAACAACGATCCGTCGGGCACTAGGCTTTCACCGATCCGTTGGAGCACAGAGGCGCGCGTCCTTTGATCGAAATACATCAGAACATTCCGGCAGAACACCACATCGATATCCGACAACCAGCTGAAAGAATTGAGGAGGTTGAAGATGCGAAACGTCACCATCCGGCGCAATTGTTCGGAGATGCGCCAGCTGTTGCCTTCCTGCGTAAAATTGCTGATCAGCCTGCGGATAGGAAGCCCGCGCTGCACTTCGAACTGCGAATAGAGGCCTTCCACGGCACGAGCCACCATTTCGGAGCTGATGTCGGTGGCGATCAGATCGATGGTCCAGCCTGCCTCTGCCAGTCTTTTGTCGTTTAAAATCATCGCAATCGTGTAAGATTCTTGACCCGCCGCGCAAGCCGCGCTCCAGATCCGCAAGCGTTTCGTGGCGGCGCGTTGCACCAGCAATGCGGGCAACACGATATCGCGGAATTCGTCAAACGTCTTGCGGTCGCGAAAGAAGGCGGAGTCGTTGACCGTCATCGCTTCGGTCACGGCACTGGCTAAGGCTTCATGGCCATGGCGCAGTTCGCACAACATGGATGCAGAATCTTTGAAGCCGAAGCGGCGGACAACCGGCGTCAGGCGGCTTTCGACCAAATGCGATTTCTGCTGTGTCAGTACCATACCGGAACGGCGGTGTAGGATGTCCGCAAGATAGAGAAAATCTTTGCTGTTCATCTCTGCGCGTCCAAGCCCAGTTCCGCGAGTTTCGCTGCCATGATTTCACGATCAAACGGCTTCATAAGATATTCGTTGGCACCCGCGCCAAGAGCCTCGGCGACGTGGGCCACATCGTTTTCGGTCATGCAGAGAACGACAACGGGACGATCGCCTTGCCGTTCGCTGCGCAGATTGCGCAGAAACTCGATGCCGCTCATGTTCGGCATCATCCAGTCGAGCAGGATCATGTCGGGCATGGAGCGGCGGCAGGCCTGCAAGGCCTCGGCGCCGTCCTCTGCTTCTTCCGTCGCAAAAGAAAGGTCTTCTAGGATGCGGCACGCGACTTTTCGGATGACGCGGCTGTCATCGACGACAAGACAATGTTTCATAGGCCCGAGTTTCTATCACCCCGGGGAAAGTCTACACGGCGAAAGTAAAGGCGCGATTTATTCTCCGGCGCGGAGATTAACCGGCAACGAGCTCCACTTGGCCTTCGCGGGCGGCCATCGTCAAACCCGCATTGAGGCCTTTGGCCAGCCGGTAGGTCAGGAAGGGCTGGACGCCGCGCGCATCGTACGTGCGATCTGCGGCTTCGCCATGCAGCGCCTTTTCGACATCTTCGACGATGCGAGCACCTTGGCCGGTCGCAATGATCTTGAAGCTGAAAACGCCCGGCTCGGGGTTGGTTTCGATTCGTAAGGTGCCGCCGCGTGGCAGGCAATCGCCCGCGATAACCGCAGCGTTCATGACCAGCTTGGCCCAGTCCTTGGGCCAGTTCAGATGCGGCGCTTCCCAATGCAGGACAACTTTGCCGCCGCTAAAAAGGCCCGCGATCAAGCGGCCGACCTCGCCCAGATCCAGTTCCGCCCCTGCGGAACCTGCGGCGCCGAAGGCGATGCGCATGAATTGCAGCCTTGCCAGCGCCTGGGCGGCACTGGAGGTCACGATCTTGAGCGCATCCGCCCGCATGGCGGCGTCGCGTTCGTCCTCCAGGACTTCCAGGCCATTGACCACGGCGCCCAAGGGCCCCACGAGGTCGTGGCAAACCCGGCTAACCAAAAGGGCTGAAAAATCAATGTCGCTCATGGTTGTTCCGGCTCCGGGGCTGTGACGAAGGGTTGGTATATGGTTATCGTCGGCCTTGGCTCTTAAGGAATGCTTAAGATGCACTCAACTCTGGTGCCCGGGCAATGGGTGAGGCGAAGGGCGCGCCGGACTGGGGCTTGGGACAGGTACAATCGGTTGTAGGGAATCGCGTGACCGTCAATTTCGAGAACGTAGGGAAGCGAATCGTGCACAGTGATGTCGTGCCAATAGAGATAGTTGATATGTCAGGCGAGCAATTATGACCGAGACGATCCACGCCCATGCCGCCTCGCCGATGCTGCGCGCCCTGGCCGCGATCGCCTATGACGCGGGCAAGATCGTGCTGGAGCATTACACCACGGAAATCACCGCGACCCGCAAAGCCGACCACTCTCCCGTCACCGCCGCCGATGTGGCGTCCGAGAAGTTCATTCTCAAGCGGCTGGTGCATTTGACGCCGGGGGTCCCCGTCGTCGCCGAGGAAGAAATGGCCGCCGGGCACACCCCGAAAATCGGGCATCGTTTTTTTCTCGTCGATCCGCTGGACGGCACCAAGGAATTCGTCAACCGCAATGGGGAATTCACCGTCAATATTGCCGAAATCGTCGAAGGCAAGCCGGTACGCGGCGTAGTTTATGCACCGGCCATCGGCCGTATGTTTTTCGGCGAAGCGATGTCGGGCGCTTTCGAAGCCTATGCCCCTCCGGGCGGCGCACCCGACTTCGCCGAAGCGAAAGTCATTCAGGCGCGGGCGCCGGGCAAAGACGGCTTGGTCGTCGCCATCAGCCGTTCGCACAACGACAAGAAGACGGAAGAATATCTCGCCGCGTACAAGGTGAAGAGTTTTTTGGTGGCGGGCTCGGCGCTGAAATTCTGTCTGGTGGCGGCGGGCGAAGCCGACATCTATCCGCGCCACGGCCGCACTATGGAATGGGACACGGCCGCAGGGCACGCAATTCTGGCGGCAGCGGGCGGCAGCTTGACGACGCCGGAAGGAAGACCGTTCCACTACGGCAAACCCGGCTTCGCCAATCCGCATTTCGTTGCGCGAGGACTTGACGGGGTCAAGACCTAAGCTGGGGCGGAGAGAGGCGGCCTCCCTCTCCAGCATCCGCGAAGAAAGATCACCGGTCGAAGTTCTTCCGGCTGGAATAGAACACCAGCGCCATCAGGCCGGCGCCAAGCATAAACGTCAGGACAACGCCGCAAATGAGGAAGAACCAGCCGGTGCTGCTTATCGCTACCCCCGACAACGCCAGCCACGCATGAATCGCATATGCAATCGAAACGGCCAGGAACCCGCCCAACACAACCAGCGTCAGTATTCCAGCGAAGCCCAGTTTTTGTTTTTTCGCGGGTTCGTCCATGGAGAAATCCTTACGCCTAGGTCATGGGATCATTGAGAGAAAGTAGAGCACTGGCTGGAGCAAAACGCCAATTTGGGCGATGCTGCGGCCCGTAGGGGACTGTGATTCGAGAGGAGTGTATTGATGATCAGGCGTTCCATTCTTGCCGGCGCAATTGCCATGGTGGCCGTCTTCGCTGCAACCCCTGCTGCCGAGCCGGCCACAGAGACCACCGACGACGCAACGTACACGGAGCACGAAATCACCCAAGCGACTGCCAATTTTTTCGGCACGACCACTGAAGTCGCCGCCAAAGCGGTGCAGCGCGTGTTCAAGGATTTGGGCCAGCCGGATGCCTATATCAAGGGCGACGAAGGCTCGGGCGCGTTCGTTGTCGGCGCGCGTTACGGTTCGGGCTGGCTGATCCGCAAGAACCACGATCCCAAAAAGGTTTTTTGGAAAGGCCCCTCGGTCGGCTTCGACGTCGGCGCCAACGCTTCGAAATGCTTCACGCTGATTTACAATCTAAAAAGCGAGAGGCGCCTCTATCAGCGCTTCCCCGGCGTTGAAGGCAGCATCTATTACGTGGCCGGGATCGGCGTCCTTTATATGCGGTCCGGCGGCGTGACGCTGGCGCCTATGCGCACCGGCGTCGGCCTGCGCGCGGGCGTGAATGCGCAATACGAAGTGTTCACCGACAAGCGCGACTGGTTCCCGCTCTAAAAAAGCGAATAGGGAGTGGCGAATAGCGAATAGGGATTCCCTACTCGCCATTCGCTACTTCGGTATTCGCTTTTAAGCCTGCGCAACGGCCGGTGTATCGATCCCGCCCGCCGGTTTGGGCAGATAGAGCAGGAGCGCCGCGGCGACATAGGTCGAGGAGAAGGTGCCGACCACGATACCGAATAGGATCGAGGCGGTGAACTCGAACAGCGCCGGAACGAAAATCAGCAATGGAATAATCGAGATCGCAGTGGCCGCCGAAGTGAGGATCGTCCGCGTCAGCATCTGATTGGTCGACAGATTGATCAGTTCGGGTAGCGGCATACGTTTGTATTTGCGCCGGTTCTCGCGCAACCGGTCGAACACCACCACCGTGTCGTTGATCGAATAGCCCGCCAACGTCAGCAGGGCGGCGATGCTGGTCAGCGTGAAATCCATATGAAAGACAGAGAACATGCCGGCGGTCACCAGCACGTCATGTCCGGTGGCAATGGCCGCACTGATGCCATATTGCCATTCGAAACGGATTGCCACCCAGATCGCAATGGCGATGATGGCCAGAATTGTGGCCTTAACGCCGCCGCGGAATAGTTCGGCACTGACTTTCGGGCCGATAACCTGGAAACTCTCCACCGTGTAGGAAGGGCCGAGCTTTTTCTGAATCTCAACCTTCGCAGTGTTGCCGTCCTGATTGGCTCTGGGCTGCACCCGGATTAGCGCGCAGGAATTTGTCGGCTTATCACATACGCCGCCACCGATCGTCTGTATTTGCTGATCGTTGAAGCCTAGGCCGGTCACCTCGCCACGCACCTTCGCAAGTTCGGCAAGGCTTATGGTTGTCTGGTACTTGACCTGCATTTGGACGCCACCCGTGAAGTCGAGGCCCAAATTGAAGCCGTGAAACGCAATGGACAAGATCGAGATCAAAAGCAGCAAACCGTCGATTGCGAAGGCGTAATAGCGCACGCCGATAAAATCGATGTTCGAGGCTTCGGGGAGAAATCGCAGCAGAGGCATAGGGTTGGCCGTTCAAAGGGGCGCGAACTCATAGCGGCTATGAGGCCCGAGAACAAGCTTCCCAGGCCTGCCTGCGGCCCCGGCGCTTAATGCCGCGGATATGCTCCAAAGTGGCCCTCCCTGCTTTTCTGGCCGCGGCGGCAGCGCGGCATTTTTACGCTCGCGGAACGCGCGCAAAAGGAACGCTGAGCAGCGCCAGCAAGGTCAAAATTGCGACCAGCGCCCAGGCGTCATTCATCGCTTGCACAAAGGCGGCGTGATCGACCATCGGCTTGAGGATCGCCTGGGTGAAGGCGTCGAGCGGACCTGTCGGGCGGTCGCGGAACATGGCCATCGGAATGCCGACGAATTTCGCCGTCTCTTCGTTGCCGTTCATCAGCTGATGGACAATCGTTTGCGCATGAGCTGGGGCGCGGCCGTAAATGACGCTGTCGATCAAGGCGATGCCAATGGCGCCGCCCAGATTGCGCATCAGATTGAACAAACCGCTCGCGTCCGGCACGGCGGCAGGTGCCAGATGGCCGAGCGCAATTCTGGTCGGCGGCAACAAGCAGAACATGATGGCGATGCCGCGCACAATCTGTGGCCAGAACATGCCGTCGAAATCCGTCGCGGGAGTCTGAAACGCACTCAGCCCCAGACCCAGCGCAAAAAGCGCAAAGCCTGCCGCCGTCAGCACGCGCGCATTCATCCGTTGTTCGAGCGCGACGGCGATCGGCGCGGTCGCCAATTGAGCGATGCCCGTGACCAGCATGATCGTGCCGATCTCCAATGCGCCATGGCCGCGCACATAGGCCAGGTACACCGGCATCATGTAGACCGAGCCGAAGAGACCGATGCCCAGCACAAAGCTCAGAAAGCAACCCACCGCGAAAGCTGGGTCCATCAAGGTGCGAAGTTCGACGACGGGTTTGCGCCGGCCCAACGACCGGCGCACGAAACCAAGGCCACTGGCAGCGGATAAGGCGAGCAGAGCGTAGACCATTGGTGACAGCCAGCCGCGGTCCGGCGCTTCCTTCAGCGCAATCTCCAAGGAAGCCAGCGCGAGCGCCATAAGGGCGATGGAAAGCATGTCCAGTGAACGCGCTTCGCCTCGCCTCGGCTTCTCCGCGGGCAACAGCCATACTGTTGCGATGGCAGACAAAACTCCCGGCACCACATTGATCAGGAAGAGCCAATGCCAAGAATAGGTTTGCGTGATCCAACCGCCGACAATCGGCCCGACTGTGGGCGCCAGAACGGCGAGGACCCCGGCGATGGTCGTGGCAATGTCTTGCCGCCGCGCCGGAAACAGCAGGAATACGGCGGTGAAGACGGCGGGGATCAGCGTGCCGCCGGAGAAGCCCTGTAACACCCGCCAAACCAAAAGCCCTGCAAAACTGCCGCTTGCCGCGCAACCGATCGACGCCAGCGTAAAGCCCGAGATCGTGACGACAAACAGCCAGCGCATCGTCAGCAGGCGCGTCAGAAAGCCGGTCAATGGAATCGCGATGACTTCGGCGATGAGATAAGCGGTTTGGATCCAGCTCATCTCGTCGCGCGGGATGTGCAGCGCATTTTGGATGGTCGGCAGCGACGTCGCCACCACCTGCACATCCAGAATGGCCATGAACATGCCGATGCACATCATGGCAAAGCCCGCCCAAGTGGCGGGCGACACTTTAGCCGCGGCGGTCAGCGAGATCGGATGCTCCTGCAAGCGCGGCGTTCTCCGCTTTTATGCGTATAAAAAGCACAATGCCGTTTAGGAGCGAGAAAACCAAGGCAAACCAGGCTAGCCCGAAGACCAGCGGAAGAACTGCGATCTCTCCAATAACGACCGTGTAATTGGGATGACTGAGAAAGCGATAGGGACCGGATTTCACCAAAGAAGCGCCCGGAAGAACGATAATGCGCGTCGTCCAGCGTTTTCCCAGCGTCGCCAGAACCCAAACGCGCAAGAGCTGCAATGCAACAAAGATCGCAAACCAGATCCATTGGATCGGACGGTTCCAGGCCAACAGCCATAACCCGCCGAGCCATACGACATGCAGCGCCACGATCAAGGGATAATGGCCGGGCGCAAATTCCCTGGCGCCGCGACCGAGCAAGCGTGCGGTATTGCGCCTGGCCAGAAAGAGTTCCGCCACGCGCTCCGCAGTGACGAAAACCAAAAGGACAATCGAACCGATCACGCGGCTCTCTTCAGCGAGACGCAGCTTGTCGTGAAACCAGGCCCCATCGCGGTCAGTACCGAACGCGGCGGAAGCCCGGCGCGCATCGTGTGATCGAGAACGAAAAGCACCGTCGGCGCTGACATATTGCCATACTCCCGAAGCACATCGCGCTCGTGATCGAGTGAGCCTTGGGCAATGCCCAGGGCCATTTCCAATGCCACGATCACCTTGGCGCCACCGGGATGGCAAATGAATTGATCTACATCACGCATCCTGATACGGGCACGCTCCAGTATCCCCGTGACCGCCGGTCCGAGATTGTCTTCGGCAAAAGACGGAATTGCCTGCGCAAAAATAACTTCGAAACCCTGTGAATCGAGATCCCAACCCATGATATCCAACGTATCCGGCCAGGTGTGTTCCCCGAAGGCTTCCACTTCGGCAATGCCGGCCTCTCCGGCCCTCAGGACACAGGCCGCCGCCCCATCGCCGAATAGCGCACAGGCGACGATATTCGCTTTGGTGAGCTGATCCAGACGGAAAGCGAGCGTGCAGAGTTCAATAACGACCAACAGAACATTGGCGCCCGGTTGTGCTTTGGCGAGCTGAGAGGCGATGGCAAAGCCCGACACGCCGCCGGCGCATCCCAGACCAAAGACCGGCACACGTTGGATGTCGGCCCGAAATCCCATAGCGCCCATCGCGCGCGCTTCGAGGCTTGGCGTCGCAATACCCGTTGATGAGACGGTGACGACGATATCGATCTCGGCCGCCATGAGTCCCGCGTCATACAGCGCTTTGGTCGCGGATTCGACGAACAGTTCCTGCGCGACTTCGAGATAGGCGGCTGTTCTTTCCTTCCAGCCTTGCGGCTTGGCGTACCACTCCATCGGACGGGCCGAATATCGCCTCTGGATTCCGGCCGTCAGGAATACCGGGGCCATGCGATCGAAGGCGGCGTATCGCCTGCCGAACATTTCGCGGGCGGCGCCTGCAACTTCGCCCTGCAGCAGGACGTGCCCGGGAACGGCGGTGGCTAGGGAAATCAGCTTTGCAGTTTGACCCAAGGTTAACCTCATACGCGATTGGGGCAGATTTTCCTATTTAACCAACGGTCTTCCGGTGGACTGGTTCCTTCCACTCTCGGGCATTCAACCTGAAGCCAAGATGAACGTGGGGTATGACAGGCCAAAGGAATTCTTCCTTGTCGCCACCATGCCCTCATTTTTTACGTGGGCGAGCTCGCCTCGCCCTTGGCCAAGTTCTGCGCCGCGAATTCCCAATTGACGAGGTGATCGAGGAATGTCGCCACGAAGTCGGCCCGGCGGTTTTGGAAATCGAGGTAATATGCATGCTCCCAAACATCGCAAGTGATGACGGCCGTCTGGCCCAACGCGATGGTGTTCATGGCATTCGCCGTCTTTAGCACGGCGAGTTTTCCGTGATCGAGGACCAGCCACACCCATCCACTACCGAACTGGCCCATGGCAGCGTCTTTGAATTCTTCTTGAAATTTTTCATGGCTGCCGAAGGATCGCTCAATCAGTCGCGCCAAATCGCCGGACGGCTTGCCGCCGCCGTCAGGCTTCATAGAATGCCAGAAGAACGTGTGATTCCACACTTGCGCCGCGTTGTTGAATATACTTGTCTTGGAGTCATCTTTCGCCGTAGCGCGGATGATTGCTTCGAGCGACTGGCTCGCCAAATCCGTATTCTCAAGGAGCTTGTTGAGCGTAGCGACATAGCCGCGATGATGCTTGCCGTAATGGAGTTCGAGCGTGTCAGCCGACATGCCCGGCTCCAATGCATTCTTCGCGTAAGGCAGGGGCGGCAATTCAAAAACCATATGATCCTCGCTTGAATTGAACACGTTCACTTTGTCCCATTTTGCATAACAGCAGGGACAATAAATTTCAGTCCAGCCGGCTGCGGCCGGTCCGGGCTGCCACGCGGCCCGCCAATCCCATAGTTGCAAAACCGTTCACGGGACGGGGAGGTTCGGAATCTACTCAGATGACATCATCTTCCGTCAGAGAAGGGCTCCCTGGCAACTCAAGAAGGGCCGCGCCGAAGCAAATCGGCGCCGCCGGAATTCCTCCGGCAACCCCGCCCGGAATCCGCACTGCCTCGGCTAGCGACGCATGAAGGCGGCGCCGATCAGTGCGCCCGCGCCTATCGATAGCAACAGGGCGGACAATGGTTGCTCCCGTATCGATCCACGCACGGACTCCAGATTGCCGTTGGTCCAGGTTTCCACGTCGTCGGCCACGCTTGTGGCCGCTTCCTCTGCCAACCTGTAGGCGCGTTCCGCAACGATTTCCGCATTGCGCATGGCGAGATGGACGCGTCCGTCCGCACCATTGCCGGCGTCGCTGGCCAGACCCTTGATATCTCCTTGCAATGCGTCGATTTCGGAACGCAGCGCTCCGAGCCGCTTATCGATGTTCTTACTGCCATTCTTCTTCTGCCGTTCAGCCATAGTCATTCTCCATTGTTTGTTCGTGTTGCGTTTGAAGCGTCCAATTGACCGGTTTGAGATCGCCAAAAGCGCGCTAATTCGAAGCTTCTGCCGCGCGGAACTCGGCCAACCATCCGGCCGACTTCTGTTCAATCCAACGCGCGGCGTCCAGTTTGCGGAGAAACCGACCAGTTCTAAGGCGACGGCCATCGGACCAAGCCACAACCACGTGGTATTCCCTAAGAAGAACGCCCTTGCGGGGCACGAATGTCGGCGTGTCGTGGCTCTCGGGACGGCTTTCCAATGATAATTCCTGCAACGTATGTCCTCTCGTGGCGCACGCCTACTTTGATGTAACGAAAAAGATACCAAAGAAATTCCGCTCGCCGATGCACAATGTGTCTGGTTGAGACTACGCGATGGTGCGGTGGTGAAGGCAGGGTCGGAATATACTCAACTTGGGGAGACCGTTCGGAAGGCCGCGTGCAGACGCGTGCCAAGGATCGAAACCGGCCCACGCTCGCTTTTGTAAGCGGGATTGGCGATCCACTGATAATCGAGACTGGACGCGATCCCACCGGCGAGAGGCGCGCGGCGTGACACTGGGTTTCCCAGTTGAGAGCGGCCAACCACGAAGACGTCTCGTTTTTCAGCCTTGAGCGGGGCGCCGTCCGAAGGGTAAAGGTTGCGCGCCCGACAAAGGATGCCGCCATGAAGTCCGTAAAACTCGGAAAATCCGGTTTGGAAGTCTCACCCATCTGCCTCGGCTGCATGACTTATGGCGTGCCCGAACGGGGCGCCCATGCCTGGACTCTGAACGAGGAACAAAGCCGGCCGCTGATTCGCAAGGCGCTGGAATTGGGCATCACCTTTCTCGACACGGCCAACACCTATTCGGACGGAACCTCGGAAGAAATCATCGGCCGCGCGATCAAGGATTTCGCCAAACGCGACGAGTTGGTGATTGCAACCAAAGTATTCAACCGGATGCGGCCGGGGCCGAACGGCATGGGTTTGTCGCGCAAGGCGATCTTCGAGGAGATCGATAACAGCCTGCGCCGGCTGGGCACTGATTACATCGATCTCTACCAGATCCATCGCTGGGATCATCGCACGCCCATCGAGGAAACGTTGGAAGCCCTGCATGACGTCGTGAAGGCGGGCAAGGCGCGTTATATCGGCGCCTCCTCGATGTATGCGTGGCAGTTTACCAAAGCGCTATACATCTCGCGCCTGAACGGTTGGACGCAATTCATCAGTATGCAGAACCATCTCAATCTGCTGCACCGCGAAGAGGAACGCGAGATGCTGCCGCTTTGCACCGATCAAGGCATCGGCGTCATTCCATGGAGTCCGTTGGCGCGCGGCCGTCTGACACGCGATTGGAATGAAATCAGCGAACGGCAGAGCAAGGACATCTTTGGCTCGACGCTTTATGTCGCCATGCAGAATGCCGACCGCCAGGTTATCGATGCGGTCAGCGAAGTGGCCAAGACGCGCGGCGTGCCGCGGGCGCAGATCGCGCTGGCTTGGGTGATGCAGAAATCGCCGGTGACCGCGCCCATCGTCGGGGCTTCCAAACCGCACCATCTGGATGACGCGGTTGCAGCGCTGTCGCTGAAACTAACGCCCGAAGAAATCGCCAAGCTGGAAGCGCCTTATGTACCGCATCCGGTAGTGGGATTTGCATAAAGAGCTTGTCGCGACAGTCACGCAGAGCGCGAGAGAAGGCGCCGATAGAGTTCGCCATAACGCTGGCCGCTGCGCTTCCATGAGAAATCGGCCTTCATTCCCCGCTTTTGCAGACAACGCCATGCCGTTCGATCCGCGAAGACCGCAATCGCCCGCTGGAACGCACCGGCGAGGTCGTCGGGTGTTGCGCTTTCGAATTGGAAGCCCGTCGCAACACCGGCGGCCAGGGCGGCCTCGTTGGCATCTATCACCGTATCCGCGAGCCCGCCGGTACGCGTGACGATGGGCACGCAGCCATAGCGCAGTCCGTATATCTGGGTAAGGCCGCAAGGTTCGAACCGCGAGGGGATCACAATTGCATCTGCCCCGCCCTGCAACAAATGCGAGAGAAATTCGTCGTAGCCGATTCTAACGCCGATCTGCCCAGGATGACGCGAGGCTGCAGTCTTGAATGCGGCCTCTAGGGTAACCTCGCCGGCTCCCAAGACAGCCAGGCGCCCACCCATGGCAGCAAGCGCATCGCAGAAACCAGCTAGAACGTCCATGCCCTTCTGCAAGGTGAGCCGGCTCACGACGCAGAACAGCGGCGCATCGCTTTCAGACAGTCCAAACGCGGATTCGATTGCGCGCCGGTTCTGTTCGCGCCGCTGCAACGTGCGGGCGTCGTAAGTGGCAGCAAGATATGGGTCTGTGGCGGGGTCCCATATCGCCGTGTCGATGCCATTGAGGATACCGAAAATGCGATCGCGACGTGCCGTAACCAAGCCTTCGAATCCCATACCGAAAGCGGGCGTGCGAATTTCTTCCGCATAGGTTGGGCTCACAGTGGTGATCGCATCCGCCATCTGCAGACCGGCTTTCAGGAAACTGACGTCTCCGTAATATTCGACGCCGGAGATCGCAAATGCCTCGGGCGGCAGACCAAGATCGGGAAAGATTTCGGCGGGAAAACAACCCGGAAAAGCCATGTTATGGATCGTGATGACACTGGGAACTGACGCCGCCGCATCCTTAGCGAAGCGCAAATAGGCCAGTGCCATTGCCGCCTGCCAATCGTGGACGTGCAGCAGATCCGGGTGCAAATCTGTGACCGCACCACGGACGATATCGGCAGCGGCCCGGCCCAACGCCGCAAAGCGATGCCAATTGTCCGGCCAATCCTCGCCGCCCGGGTCGGAATAAGCACCGCCATCGCGGGCGAATAAGGCCGGGGCGTCGAGGACCACCAATTCGATTCCGCCAGCGGATCCGCCGAGTAGCCGCGCTTCGAATCCCAAAAGGTTATCATAACCGTGAAGGAGCTCGGGCTTTTCCAGCGCACTCATCACGGCCGGATAGCCCGGAAGCATCGTCGTCAAGCGAACGCCAAGGGGCGCCAATGCGGCCGGCAACGCGCCGACGACATCTGCCAACCCTCCGGTTTTGATCAACGGATAGGCTTCGGAAGCAACCGAAAGCACATGTATCTTCATAGCACCAAGCGGTCGATCATCGGCTGTGTGATAAGGCAGACACCTTTTTCGGTGCGCCGGAACCGTTGCGCGTCGATCTCGGGATTCTCTCCCACAACCAAGCCTTCGGGGATAACCACGCCCCGGTCCAGCACCACACGGCGCAACCGTGCACGACGGCCGATCTTGCAGCGCGGCAGCACGACTGCCTCGTCCAGCGCCGAGAAGCTGTTGGCGCGCACACCGGTAAAGAGAAGACAGCGGTTCAAATGGGCGCCCGAGATGATGCAATCGCCCGATATCAGCGAAGAAACCGCGCTGCCGCGCCTGCCATCTTCGTCATGGACGAATTTGGCGGGCGGCGTGATTTCGGCATAGGTCCATAGCGGCCAGCTTTGATCGTAAAGATCGAGCGGCGGTACGACGTCGGTCAGGTCGATATTGGCTTCAAAATAAGCGTCAATCGTTCCGACATCGCGCCAATAGGCTTCCTTCTCGCCTTCGGCCCGGACGCAGGAATCGGCGAAACAGTGCGCGATCGCTTTCGAGGTCCGCACCATATGAGGAACAATGTCCTTGCCGAAATCGCGCGTCGAACCTTGCGCCGCGGCATCGCGGTGGAGTTCTTCGAGAAGTCGTTTGGTGCGGAAGACATAGACACCCATCGAGGCGAGGCACGTCTCGGGCCTTCCCGGAATGGCGGGCGGGTCGGCGGGTTTCTCGATGAATTCCGTAATCTGACCGCTCTCGTTAACGGCCATGATTCCGAAGCTGCTGGCTTCGGACTTTGGTACTTCCAAGCAACCGATCGTAATGTCGGCGTCAGCCTCGACATGCTGACGCAACATCAGCTCATAGTCCATTTTGTAGACGTGATCTCCGGCAAGGATCACCATTAACTCCGGCCGGTAGCTGTCGATGATCTCGATGTTTTGATAGACGGCGTCGGCGGTCCCCTCGTACCACTGGGTCTCGGAAACGCGTTGCGAGGCGGGAAGAATATCGAAACTCTCGTTCCGCTCCGGCCGGAAAAAGTTCCAACCTTGCTGCAAATGGCTGATCAGCGAATGCGCCTTGTATTGCGTGGCCACGGCGATGCGCCGGATCCCCGAGTTCACGGCGTTCGACAGAGCAAAGTCGATGATCCGGGCTTTGCCGGCAAAATGGACGGCCGGCTTGGCGCGTTTGTCGGTCAGCTCCTTGAGCCGGGCGCCGCGTCCGCCGGCCAGAACATAGGCCATTGTGTCTCGCGCCAACGGTTGGCTACGCTTTTCGGTCATGGGCAGTTGCCTCTTCTGGGCACGCACCGCGAGGCACACGCACCGGCGTTAGGTTTTGTCAATTTATCTCCCAGGACACGTGATTGGGCAACATGCGCCCGGTCGGCTACACAACGACGGCCGCGGCCACGCCAAAACGCTATGGATCACTAAATTGCTTGGTCGGGTAGGACAACAGTATTGGCGCTCCCAACCGGAATCGAACCGGTGTTTCAGCCTTGAGAGAGTTGTTAAACCGTCTTCTGGCGTCCACTGATATTCCATATATTCCAGCATTTTCTTGATTTTCCACTTTTGGCGTCCACCCTTGTTTTTGGACATTTTTCTACGTATATTGGACAGAAGTTGGACAGAGGACTGTTTTCCGCCCGTGCTGGGCCGCAAAAAATATTGGACATTTGGACATGTCGAGAACCGTCAGAGACGCTGCACTGGACACCCGCACCGCGCGCGTACGCCTCAGAGCCTCAGGCAAGCCGTACTACCGAGCAATCGACACCGGCCTGCATCTTGGGTACCGGAAGGGAAAACGGGGCGGGAAGTGGGTATTGCGCTTCTACCGCGACGATGGCGCCTATGCCGTCGAAACTATCGGAACCGCCGATGACGTGATTGACGCCGATGGCGCCACCATCCTCAGCTTTTCCCAAGCCCAAGCGTTGGCCCGGCAGATTTTTGTCGAGCGGCGGCGCGTGCAAGCCGGGCTACCTGTTGCGCTGGGGCCATACACCGTCAAGGCATGTATTGACGACTATTTGGCGTGGCTTTCCGAGAATCGAAAATCCGGTTCAGACGCCCGTTACCGCGCCTACGCCCATATCGTGCCAACCCTTGGAAAGATCGAATGTGCAAAGCTGACCGCGGCGAAGATCGAAAAGTGGATCAAAGACACCGCTGCGGAAGCTCCGCGGCTACGTTCTAGGCCGGGAGCATCCCTCAAACACCGCCCTGCCCCAAGCGACGACGAAGGCGTGCGCCGCCGCCGGGCGACTGTGAACCGGACATTCACAGTCCTTAGGGCCGCCCTAAATCGCGCATGGTCCAATGGAAAGATTGCCTCAGACGATGCTTGGCGGCGCGTCAAACCCTTCCGCGAAGCAGATGCGGCCCGTATTCGTTATTTGACCGTACAGGAAGCCAAGCGGCTTATTAATGCTAGCACACCGGATTTTCGGAAAATGGTGCAAGCCGCCCTCGCCACTGGCGCGCGGTACGGCGAGTTGTGCGCCCTCAATGTGGAAGATTTCAACCCCGACAGCGGCACGTTGCATGTCCGGATTAGCAAGAGCGGCAAGGGTCGACACATCGTCCTGACGGATGAAGGGATCGCCTTCTTCGCCAGCTTGTCGGCCGGGCGCGAGAGCGGTACGCCAATGCTGGCGAAGACAGACGGCACGCGCTGGCAGACCGCGCATCAATCCCGGCCGATGGTCGCGGCTTGTAAGGCGGCCAAGATCAAGCCGCCTGCATCGTTCCATTGCCTACGGCACACTTATGCCTCGCTCGCTATCATGAACGGCGCGCCGCTAATGGTCGTTTCACGAAATCTCGGCCATACCGACACGCGGATGGTGGAAAAGCACTACGGCCATTTAGCGCCTTCATTTATTGCGGACGCGATTCGTGCAGCGGCTCCAACGTTCGGCATCAAGGCAGACCACAAAGTCTCAACGATGCAGGTGAAAGCATGAGCAGCGACGATCTTCCCTTAGCTGATGATTGGCAGCTCCAAGCGCTTCTCGACTTCATCAAAATGATCGAAGAAACGTCGGCGGAGGTAAGCGTATTGCCCGATGTGACAGTCGAACAAAAAAACGCATTGAAAAAAGACGCCGATCGATTACGCGAACTTGCATCTGACTTGCGTATAATCATTGAGGATTATGAGACTTTACTTGTTCACGAGAGCACGCTTCCACCACAATTCCAATGCACGAAATTAAGGCCAGGGCTCTTACACGGTCTAGTCGCTCTTCAAAGTGGGCTTTCAACTGCCTTCCGCATAGGTGGCAGAGTGATCGAAAACCCAGTTATGAAGGCCATTCAGGATACCAAGAAGAAAAAGCAAACCGCATCTGCTCGGAAAGCTCGATCACAACCCAGAGAGAATGCAGCAGCCGTCATTTGGGAGCTTGCAAATGAATATTGGACACGTCATCCAAAACAAAAGAGCGATTACGCGCGTACGGCCCAAATAATCACGCCCGAGGTCAACAAACGTCTGTCAGACCGGGATACTCCGTACAAGGAAGACACGATCAGAAGATACTTGAGCGAGATGTAGTACCGGACGACTGTTCAACAATCCGACATTTTTTCGGACGGCTGAACAATGATCCGCCTAAGTGGAGCTTCGCATCTTCACTCTCTCGACGTGCACACTTATCTAATCTCGGACACCCATTTGTCTGGAGATTGATATTGAGAAATTCCCCACAGCCGCTCGAAACTGAAGCCCAATCCATTGACCGCTTCTGCAGTCGACACGGCATCAGCCGCGCCATGTTCTACAAACTCCTGAAAGCGGGGAAAGGTCCGCGGATCATGAAAGTAGGCGGACGAACTCTAATTTCCGCTGAAGCTGCCGCGGAATGGCGTCGCCGAATGGAAGTGGCAGCGTGAACCATGCAATCCCCGGAAAAGCAAAAGCCCGCCGTTTGCGAGACGGACGGGCTTAAGAAAGACATTGAGCAAGCAGACGATACCGCAGCCGCCGCAAAAAGCAAGCGCGGACGCCAGTCCCGGCGCAAGGGCGCGCGGATTGAATGCGAAATCGTCAACCTCCACCGGCGTCTCGGAATCCACGCGGAGAAAGTGCCTCTATCGGGCGCCGCACACTACAGAGGCGCCGGACATGACGTTGACATTTTCCCGTTCGGAAAGGACGGCATCCCCCTACTGTGCGAAGTTAAGGCCCGTGCATCCGGCGGAGGGTTCAAGACCCTTGAGTCATGGCTTGCCGACAATGATGTCCTATTCCTTCGCCGCGACAACAGCGACCCGCTGATCCTGCTTCCCGCGCGCGTCTGGTTCATGCTCTTGGATCGGGTGCGCCGATGAACCTCTCACCTCAAGGCGTCGCGAAGGCGCTGGGGGGCGAGGCGCGCGGCTGCCATGTGCTCGCCCCCGGCCCCGGACACCTGTCCCCGCGCGACCGTAGTTTGTCGGTATTGGTTGATCCGCAGGCGCCTGACGGATTCGTCGTTATGTCGTTTGCTGGCGACGATGTTCTTCAGTGCAAGGATTATGTCCGTGAACGCCTAGGAATAGAAGTCATGGCGGCCAGGCATGAACCGCGACAGGCTGGCGACACCCCGGCGCCCCGTTCCGCCTGCGGATCATTCCGAAAAAATCGCGCAGGCCTTAAGCATCTGGCGAGAGGCAAAACCGATCACGGGAACATGGGCCGCTCGTTATCTTTCGGCGCGCGGTATCGCAAACCCGGACAACCCGTCCTTGCGCTATTCCCCATGCGCCACAATGGACCGAAGCGGCCGATCCATTCCGGCTCTTGTTTCGGCTCTGGCATCGCCAAGCGGCAAGGTGACGGCGGTGCAGACGACGTTCCTTGAACCAACGGTGCCGCGAAAGCGTAATTGCCAAGTGCCGCGAAAGACGCTCGGCTTCATGGGCACGAGCGCTGTCCGACTGGCGGCAGCGGGCGAGACGCTGGGACTTTCCGAAGGCGTCGAAACCGCTCTGTCCGCGATGCAGCTTTCCGGGCTTCCCGTTTGGTGTTGTTTGGGCGCGGCACGAATGCACCAAGTTGCAATTCCCAATACTGTCCGTACACTGATCGTATTCGCGGACAATGACGAACCGGGCATGGCAGCGGCGCGACGCACCGCTGAACAGCATCATAACATCACGGTCGAAATTCGCACGCCACCGGACGGCTGCAAAGACTTTAACGATGCGCTTCATGCCCAGAAGGCGGTGGCGGCATGAACGAACGCTTTCAATTCCAGCGTTTCGCGGAACTGCACGCCAACCTCAACGCGGCGCACCTCATCAAGGGGTTGCTTCCCCGTCGCGGCCTCGCCGTTATCTGGGGTCCGCCCAAGTGCGGCAAGAGCTTCTGGGCTCTCGACATTGCCTTGCACGTCGCGCTGGGGCGGCAATATCGCGACCTGCGCACGATGCAGGGCGGTGTCGTATATATCGCGCTCGAAGGCGGCGCCGCGTTCGGCAATCGCATCGAAGCGTGGCGCGAACACCACGGCATCGCGGCCGAAGCCGAAGCGGATTTTCACCTACTGGCAACACACCTCGATTTGGCCGCCGATACCCCGGAACTGATAGTAGCTATTGAAGCCGAAATGCCCGGCGCGCCTCCCGTCGCGGTGTTCGTTGACACCCTCAACCGCTCCCTTCGCGGCTCCGAAAACAGCGACGAAGACATGTCGAATTGGGTGCGCGCCGCCGATGCGATAGGCCAACGGTTCGGTTGCCTTGTCGCGGTGGTTCATCACTGCGGACATGAGGCAACCCGGCCGCGCGGGCATTCGAGCCTTATGGGCGCCGCCGATGCACAAATCGCGATCAAGCGCGAAAGCGGGTCGGTATTCTCGGCAACTCTCGACTTCGCCAAAGACATGCCGGACGGCTTGGCGCTGATAAATCGCCTCGAACCGGTGGACCTGGGCACCGACGCCGACGGTGATGCCGTGACAAGTTGCGTTTGCGTCGCCGCCGATGGTGAAGCCGTAAAAGCCACGCCGGCCCGCCGCCTTTCAGACCGGAACCGCCTCGCACTCGATACCCTCACGGCCCTTGTCGCCCGATCCGGCGAACCGGTCCCGGCGACCTTTCAACTTCCCGCAAGCGTGCAGGCCGTTCCTGTCGATGCGTGGCGGGATGAACTGAGAAAAAGGGCGTCATCACTTCAGACGATGCCAACCCACGGGTGACCTTCAATCGCATTAAGGATGCGCTACAGGCCCGCCACCTCGCGGCCGAACGGGAGGGACGGGTATGGGCCGCATAGCCATTGACCGGCCGAAGTGCCGTAGCGGTGTAGCAAGTGTAGCACCCTATAAGGGGGGTGCTACGCTACAGCCGCACCTGCGATGCACCCGTAGCAATTGCTACAACATGCTACGGCTTTGCTACACCTGCTACGCGGAACTGGGCAGAGAAAATGCTGCCGCTCCAATACCTGCACCCTGCATCTTTTTCTTCGCGGCTCTCTCTTGCGTGGCGTTCGATCATGCGAAATTGCGTTGTTACCGCCGTACCAAGGCGAATAAAAACACGCGTGGACGTGCAAAAACACTTATGTTTATTGCGTTTTTCGACACTCCGCACCATATTTGTCCATTATTTGTACAATATGCGGAGTAAATTCGTGGCGGATCAACGCGGCATCGATCACGGGAATACCAAAGTCCGTTCCGCAATTTCGAACGGCTCGCGGGCTTGTCTTTTCGGTGATGGCCGATCCGCGGGTGCTCGCCGCTTCCGTGACCTGATGATTGAATTTGGTGCAGAGCTTGGTGGCTTCGCCAACCTCCCTGCCACGGCGCAGCAAGTCGTGCGTCGCTTGGCCCAGGTGTCGGTTGAGCTTGAGCTTTTGGAGGCCCAGCGAGCCTCAGGGGCGGCAATCGATCCAGTGGCCTTCGTGACCCTCGTAAATTCGCAACGGCGCCTGTTGCGTGACCTGGAGGCCATAAAAACCAAATTAGCGCCCTCTCGACAACCGACGCTGGCCGAACGCCTGGCCCGCTCCGGTAATCCCGCGCCTATGCCATGCGAGGCGGCAGGATGATTAGAATTCCCCTTCATGCCTGACAGTGTGGACGGTCGCGTTCCCGGACCGGGTAAACCAAGTTGCCCTCGGCGTCAGGCAGGCGGCCGAATTGAGGCTTATGCGGTCGCTGGCAGAGAAGTAAGGGCGGCAAGGGAACATCTTTTTGCGATGTATGGACCATGACCGAACGCGCGCCACATCCGCTCGAATTCTTCGGGTTCCTAAAGTGGCTGGATGATCGCCCGTTGATGGACGTCATCGATCCATATCGTCGGGAGAATTTCGGTCACGCGCTCTACACGTTCGATCCTGATGGTCGCCCCACATACAATCTCGCCCTGTTCGGTCGCGGAAAAAGAACTGGAAGAGCGCAGACCTGATCCTCGCCGCCCTCTATCGATTTCTGGCGTGGCCGTCCGACAAGGGAAATGATTTCAGCATCCTTGCCAATGACGAAAGCCAAGCAGGTGACGATCTTTCACTCGGCAAAAAATTGGTCAACGTCGAATCCGATCTTGGCGCACGAAGTACGCGTTGAAGCCAAGCAGATCGTCCGGAAAGACGGTCGCGGCACGATGGAAATACTGCCAGCGCCAGACGTGGCCGGTGCACACGGCAAGACGAAACTGCTCATCGGCTTCGATGAAATCTGGACTTATCGCAATCACGATCTTTTCTAAGCTCTGGCGCCGAACCCAACACAACTTCGACGCACTGACCTGGATCACCAGCTACGCGGGCATCCGACATGCGCCGGGAATTCCGTTGTATGACTATATGCAAGCTGGCAAGCGCGGTGACGATCCGCGAATGTTCTTCTCGTCGTACAGAGGCGATTTCACGACCGATCCGGCTTTTGCCGACAAGTCACCCGAAGAGCACGCCAATCCGAGCATGGCGGGCTGGGGAAACCCCGACTATCTGCCGCAGCAGCGGCGACGACTGCCGACGCACAAGTACCGCCGACTGCACCTGAACCTACCGGTGCGCCCGATGGTGCCGCCTTTGACGGTGATGCCGTAATGGCGGCGATCATATCGAGCAAAAGCGGCTCTCCCGAGAGGACAGCAGGCGGCACACCGGCTTTGTCGATATGTCGGGCGGCTCCAGCGACGACGCGGTGATCGGTGTTGCCCACTACGACAAAGACAAGTGCCGTGCGGTGCTGGACTTGCTCGAATGCCAAACGGGGCATCCGCCATTCAGTCCGCGCGCCGCTGTCAAGAAGTTTGCGGGACTGCTGAAGGAATACGGCCTATCCCGTGTTGTAGGTGATGCGTACGCAGGTCTGACGTTCCGCCAAGACTTTTCCGATCACGGTGTCACTTACGAAGTCAGCCCTCTTTCCAAGAGCGAAATTTACGACGAATTTGAGCCCAAGCTCAACGCGGGCGAAATTCAATTGCTCGACATCGGGAAACTACAGGAGCAATTGCTCACGCTCGTAATCCGCGGCGCGAAAATCGATCATCAGCCGGGCGATCATGACGATTTTGCCAATGCGGCGGCTGGGGCAATCGTCAATGCACACGGAAAGGCCGATTGGCTTAAGAACATCACGCCTGAAATGGTAGCGCGAGCCTCGCGTCCGAATAGTCGCGCTGATCAATTTGTGCAATTCAGCGTCCGGCACGTACAGCGATGCGCTAATGCAGCGCGCCAGCAGCCCGAATTTCACGGCTGGCATACCCTTCGCTTCCCCTAATTGGAGTTCCTCACGATGATTTCCATCGATGGTAACACGCTCGACCGGTTCCGCGCTTTTCTGGCACGCGAAGGTTATGACGCTGCGGCGATCGATTTGCAGATGGCGATGCTTGACCGCCTTCTGGAAACCGACGCTCGCATTGGTCAGGACAGCAGCCGCCGTCACGGCCTCGCCTCGTTGATGGCTTTCAACTCCCTACCGCGCGAAATGCGGTATCGAAATGAGAGAGGCGCATAATGCGGCTCGTGAACAAGGGAATGAGAGTTTCGTACGGGTGTTCCCCGACGCCAGGCGATTGACGAACGGTGCATCGGACGTACCGAGCATACACGATCATAAGCCTTCAAACCGCGCACGGCGGTTGCTGGCGATGTCGCGGTTTTAATTCACAGGAGCAAAGCCTTGCCAAATTTCATCAAAAATCGTCAGGCCACTTTAGCCCAGCGGCGTATGGCGAAAGTATATGGCGCCGATGCCAAAGGCGATGACGATCCGATCAATCTCGAAGCCTATGAGCAATTGGTCAACTTCCTCCGCGAAAAGCTGCAGCCGAACGATTTGGCGCACGCTGAGGGGATGATCGAGCACTTGTTCAACGTTCAAGAAAACGTGGAGGCGGCGAACGAGCGCGAAGAGCAGTTCGGCGCAATGGACAGCAGCTTCCTGACAGTCTTCCCTGATGCCGCTCGGCTCAATCGGAGGTGATCATGAGCAATGTACAATCGCTAAGTTCCAAACCATCGGTTTCGTCAACGCCGTCGCGGCCATCGCGGTCGCCCGAGCGTCAGGCACTCGCCGCGGCCATCGCAAAGCGCGACGACATATTGGTTGAGATTGACGCAATAACGAGCGCGTACCAAAACGCCGAACAGGCTGTTTTTGCAGCGCGCCATGTTATTGAGGCCGCGGAGAAGGGTATCGAAAACGCCAAGACGAATGCGGCGGACCATTTGACGAACCAATTACTTGGTAAGGTTGGCGCCGCGCCAGTTACGATCAAACAAGCGCGGCAAGCTTTCTTAGATGCGGAAGATGAGCTTTCGACAGTTCAAGCGGCTAGAGAGGCGCTGCAGTCAGAAACTTAGCGTAGTGGAAACGCGGCCAAGTTTTGCCGAAAGCAAGATTAAGGAATGTGCCCTCGTTGTAATCGCTGCCGAGGCCCGAATCGCTTAAAATCATTGCTCGTCGCGAAAAGGCCTATCGCGAGTTTGTGGACGCAGAGAATGTGCTCCACTGGTTTCAGGCGATGGGTTTGGCAGAACGCTCGCCTGCGCATCAGCCTTGGGACCCCAAACCAAATCTGGAGATTCTCGGAGCCGGTCCGTGGGAAGCGATGTTCGAAGCGCTGCTGACCGATCCCGATGCGCCGCTACCGGATGTTGGAAAATAGAGGTTCACGGCATGTGGTGACACAAGTCAGCTTGAGGCATTGGAAATATCATATGGTTAGGAAATCCGCGCTCGCATTTGTGGCTGTCACGTTCTTGATCGGAATCATGGTGTCGGCTGCCGCCCAAAGCACATGCGGGAATGTGATCGTTATGGGGGATACGTGGACCGCAGACCAATGGAATGAGTTTTTCTCGTGCCTCCAGAAAAACAAAGCGGATTATCCTCTGACGAGTGTTCCCAGTTCTGCACTTATGGGGATAATCTCGTCATCGTTGCTCCCGCTGCCCACGGTTTCGACCATCGGCGGTGTGAAGTCCGCAAGCGGTTTAGCCGGGCAGTTCATGACCGAAATCGATGCTTACGGCAATCCGAGGTTTGGACTGATTGCGACAAACGGCTATTTCGTTTCTGGCTTGTCGGCGATCACGTCTCCGGCGGCGGGAATGCGAGCGCATGTGACCGACGCCACAACTTGCGTATTCGGTGTGACGCCGACCGGCGGCGGTTCGACATTCTGCCCGGTAGTTTACAATGGCACTGCCTGGGTTGGAGGCTGACGTTCCAGCAATGAAAGATGGAAGTTATCTGAGTGTTAAGAATGAAGGTCGCGGCGCATCGATGCGCTTCAGCTTTCATATGGCGCATTCCTCGGGAGGGATGTCGTTTAAGCACTCTTCAAAGCACCTCTGTACTGGGTCTCTGCGATCTATCTTTTGGCCGGTTGACACACCGGAAGGCATTTGGGCTGCCATCGTGTTCTCCACGGCACTGACGAACTGTCGAAGTTGTAATGCAGCTGAATTTGACGCTACGCTCATTGCTGTATGCTCCCGAGTGCGATCGTCTCACCGATTGTCATATTGGACCTATGGCTCTGGCGGAGCCAGCGACGGCACATGAGAGTCGCGAGAAAGGGAATTCCGGTAGAAGTCGACGAAACTTATATCGGTCGTTGGCGTCGCAAGGTGAAGATGAACGCGGCATGCAGCACAAGATGAAAGTGGTCACGCTGATCGACCGTGAGACGAAGCAAGCGCGCTCTGTCGTTATGGGCAAGATCAACTCCGTCTCTATCGGCCGCGTCGTGGCAGCCAATGCCGCACGTTTACGGCGTTGCGCTCGGCCAAGGGGTAGCGGCTTCTTTACCGGGACACATTCGGCGCGTTAAAATCACCGCGCAGTGACGATGATGGAAATGTCTCCAGCATGGCTCGTCTTAAGGTGCGATTCCGGTTTAATCCGGGGGGCTCCGGAGCCCCTATGGATAGGCTTGGGGTATTCGCATCTCAAACTGAGCGCTTCCTTCGTTCCTTTGCCCATGACATGGGGTTTGAAGCGAAGAAGGGAACTTGGCTTGCAAGGAACTTCACGAATAAATCTGTTGCGTTTGATGGTGAGTTCGAGGGGGCTCCTATCGAAACAGATGCACTCATCGCGCGCGGTTTGTTGGCGGGTATATTCGGCGATAACCCTGTAGGTGTCATCGGGAAGCACGTTTCGTATGGTACCATCGCCGAATACTCCAAGATTGGTGAAGCCCTAGAGCCCGGGCAGCACTTTTTTGCTGGTGTGTACGATCTGGATAGCGTCCGCGATCCAAATGAAGTGGAAATGTACGAAGTAAGCTACAAAAAAACCGCAGAAATACGTGCTTTGTTATCTGCGCCCATGATTACGCACGGCGCGATACAGGGCATTATGCATGCTTGGCATTATGGCGCAGACCCAACTTTTTTTACTCTCAGGCCTGTTTCTGGGGGGGAATTGGTAAGGTGTGAATACCCAAAGAGCATGCATCACGATATCCATGCCGCCACCGAAAAACCTACCGCCGTTCTGATCGTCGAAGGAAAAATTCACTGGGATCGCGCGACTAACGCGGTAATTAGGGTTAGTTGTTAAATCCGCCCCTCAGTGTCAGTGCCCCCCTCACCAGAGTTTGAGTTCAATGGAATTTTCGGCAGCGCCCCAGCGTTTACGGGAACGATGACGACTTCCGAATATATCGACTGGGTGCGGGGAGATGGTGACTAAACCGGCAATCTATCTGGATTCTTGCTGCTTCATCGATGCTGTCAAAGAGCAGGTCAAACTGCTACCGGAAGATCGAACAGAAGACGTATGGCATCTGAAGCAACTATTTCGTGCCCATCAAAATGGGGAAGTGGCGCTCTTTACTTCGATGCTTTCGCTTGCAGAATGCGTCGCAGTTGAAAAGGCGCAATCGGCCGTTCCAGAGAATATACAGGAAAGGTTTCGTCGGCTCCTGACCTCTGGGCAGTACGTCTTTCTGCACACGCAGACGCCGCGCACTGGGAAAATCGTGCAAGACATGCGTTGGGAACATGGGTTGGTTCTCGGCGGCCCCGACTGCTTGCATGTTGCCGCGGCGTTGGAGGTGCGGTGTGTTGAGTTCATCACAACAGACGAACGGCTTCAAAAAGCGAAATTTCGGGACGCCTCGCCGAAGATAACCGCTCTGGGTATGAGGCTGATAAAGGCCAGCAACACCGAATGGCTCCCGCCTGAGTATCGGCAAGGGAAGTGGGAATTCGATGGGGGTTAGGAACCGGGCTGGTGGCTGGTTTCACAGCCAATGAACGCGAACGGCTTCAAATCAAGAAGCGTGTGGCTACCCGGCGGCGGTAGACAGTGCAATGCAGTCGGCCGCGTAAGACGAAGGTGGGAAGATCGGGGCCGGTCCGCCGGATCAGCGCATCAAGTGGCAGGGCAGCGGCATGACAGCACGGCAAAAGGCATGCGCCCAGATGTAGGGCATGCCGTGAGGGCCGGTGAAGCGGGCGAGCGTTGGTCCGGACCCCATTGTCGCTAGCCGTCTACACCCGTTTATTGGACAATAGTTGGACAGAAAACAGGGCCCCCAAGCTAAGTTATTGATATTATTGGCGCTCCCAACCGGACTCGAACCGGTGTTTCAGCCTTGAGAGGGCCGCGTCCTGACCGCTAGACGATGGGAGCAAGCGGAAGGCGCGCATATAACTGCGGGGGGCGGGCGACTTCAAGCGGGCCGCTATTCGGCCAAGGGTACAGCTTGAAAGGAGTGGCCCATAAAGGCTGCAAATGTCGCAGGCTCGTCAAGGCCCGCTATTGCGGCAATCACCCAGACAAACCCGTCGTCCCGCATGTCCTCGCTGTCCCGTTCGGATGGCCCCAGCCGCCCTTCGGGGTGCGAATGATAACAGCCGACGATCTCGCGTTCCGTTCCGCGCAACTCGCGCAAGAGACGCAGATGTGCCGCTGGGTCGATCTCAAAGCGGTCACTCTCGGGCGCGAAATTGGCCGTTGGGTGTAAGACCACGGCGCGCGCGTGGCTATGCTCCCGCACCCCCTCGATCAGACCGCAACATTCCCGCGGGTATGCTGCTCTCGCTTGGGCATCGATTTGAGCCCGCAAATCGGGCGGCATGACAAATTTTGCAACCATCGGGACAGAGGGTTCTCGCCGCTGGGTGCGCTCAAGACGGGATTTTTGCATAGTTCCTGAGCGACCAAGACAAAGCGTGGCGGGTTAGTTCGGGGCAGGAGCGTGAATTTGGCTAACAATATGCCCATCGCTCAAATCGATGATGTCGATCTCGTCCATCGTGGTCGATCGGACATGCAGGATGAGCCTGCCCGGCTGGGTATCCGAACTGAGGATGGTAAAGCCGGGTGCCAAGGTCATCGAAACCGGCTTTGGAACTGGCGGCGCCGGGGGCGCCGAAGACTTGCTCCACCCTAGTTTCAGCCCGACGACGATCGTCACCAAGCCAATGACAATCAGGACACCGAGCGCTATGACGGCGGCCAAGGCCAGGCGGTAGCTTTTTGCCGCCTTGGGATCGGATTCGGTCGAAATGTCAGACACAATAACCTCCGCTCACGGAACGTGGCGCCGCGCAATGGTCACGCCCGAGCAATCGGGATGCCGGCTCGATCTCTTCCTGGCGGGTGCGCATGCCGACATGAGCCGTTCGCGGTGGCGCCAATTGATCGACTCCGGCGCGGTGACGCGCGGCGGCGAGACGATAAGAGACGCCAACCATAGGGTCAAACCGGGCGAAACCTATGCGATCAACGTGCCGCAGCCTGCACCGGCCGTGCCGCAAGGACAGGATATTCCTCTAACGGTTGTTTATGAGGACGCGGACCTGATCGTTATCGACAAGCCGGCGGGGCTGGTCGTGCATCCGGCCGCCGGCAATCTGGACGGCACGCTGGTCAATGCGCTGATCGCCCATTGTGGGGCCTCATTGTCGGGCGTGGGCGGCGTGGTGCGGCCGGGTATCGTCCACCGGCTGGACAAGGACACCAGCGGGCTATTGGTCGCGGCGAAGAACGAGCGCGCCATGGGAAGTCTGGCCAAGCAGTTTGCCAAACATACGATTGAGCGCGCCTATCACGCCGTGGTGTGGGGCAGCCCGCGCCTCGGCGACGGTGTCATCGCAACCCAGCTTGGACGCAACCCCTTCGATCGCAAACGCATGGGCGTACTGCGCACCGGCGGCAAGGAGGCTGTCACGCGCTACCGCGTGGTGGAACGCTTCGGCGACCCCGAGCGTCCCCTTGCCTCACTGATCGAGTGCCGGTTGGAGACGGGGCGCACGCATCAAATCCGTGTGCACCTCACCCACCTTGGACATCCGTTGATCGGCGATCCCTCCTATGGCCGTTCGCGCCAATCGCCCCGGGCCAAGACGCCGGCGGAAGATGCTGCTTACGAAACCGTCACAAACTTTCGCAGGCAAGCTTTGCATGCCTATCTGCTCGGTTTTCAGCACCCCAGCATGCACAAAACCACACGTTTCACATCGCCTTGGCCAGCGGATTTATCCAGCCTTATCGAGGCCTTGCGGGGCTTGAAAATTCCTTAATCACGCCTACATCTTGCGGCATGGTTTGTGGTTTATAGGATTACGATATCCACGCTCCGTTTGTGGGGCATGGTAGAGTGTCTAAGTCGGGCGTATTTGGGCGCCCGAAAGCGATCGGGGTCAAAGATGAGCAGCCGCGGGCTACCTGCCCTACATGGCGAGGGCGGGCTATCGCGCTACCTTTCGGAAATCCGGAAGTTTCCACTTCTGGCACCGGAAGAAGAGTACATGCTCGCCAAGCGCTGGAAGGAGCATGAAGATCCGGAAGCAGCCCGCAAGCTTGTCACTTCGCATCTACGCCTGGTTGCCAAGATCGCAATGGGATATCGCGGCTACGGCTTGCCGGTCTCCGAAATCGTCGCCGAAGGAAATGTCGGATTGATGCAGGCGGTGAAACGCTTCGATCCGGAGCGCGGCTTCCGCCTTGCGACCTATGCCATGTGGTGGATTCGCGCATCGATCCAGGAATTCATCTTGCGCTCTTGGAGCCTGGTGAAAATCGGCACGACGTCCGACCAGAAGAAACTGTTCTTCAATCTACGCAAGGCCAAGAACAAGATCAGCGCCATCGAAGAAGGCGACCTGACGCCCGAGCATGTGGCGACGCTGGCCGACCAACTCGGCGTATCGGAAACCGAAGTCGTCAATATGAACCGTCGGCTGTCCGCTCCCAATTCCTCGCTCAATGCGCCGCTGCGCGCGGACGGCGATTCGGAATGGCAGGATTGGTTGGCCGACGACACGCTCGACCAAGAAACTCGCATGGCCGAGAGCGAAGAAGTCGCCGAACGGCGCGATTTGCTCAACGCGGCTTTGGGCGAGTTGCCGGAGCGCGAGCGCGAAATCATCCGCGCCCGCAGGCTGCAAGACGAGCCTTCGACGCTGGAGGAGCTGTCGCACCGCTTCGGCATTTCCCGCGAGCGTGTGAGGCAGATCGAAGTGCGGGCTTTCGACCGGCTGCAGCGCAGCATGAAGAATGCGCTGCGCGAAAAACGCAGCACGACGATGAACGTCAACGCGGCGGAATAAACGACGGTCTCAATTATCCGACCATCCGCACGCCGAAATCGGTAAGGGCGTCGAGCCAGCCCACCAGATGGGACAGCACTGCCGGCGTGAAGCCGGCGATAAACACGCCAACTGCGAGCTTGCTGATATCGCGCCAGCGTATATTCATGCCGTCAAGCTTCTCGTTGAGCCAATCGTCCAACTTTTCTTTTTGTGCAGGATCGCTGCTCAAACGGGCGCGCAAGCCGCGCTTGAGATCGCGGTACGCCCACACGACTGAGATGAGGAGAGCTGTCTGGATAATCAAATCGGCGTAAAACGGAACGCCTTTGTCGTGACCCAATGTCAGCGGAAATTGCACGATCTGATAGAGAAGAAACAGCAGATAGAAGAACAGCACCTTGCGCGCTTGTCGATAGTCGTCGTCGGTGACTTTGCTGTCCGGCGGTAGCGGCGCCTGTTCCATCATCTGATTGTAAAAGGCACGTGCGCCGCCGACGTTTCTCGGCAAGGTCAGAAAGAGGAAAATGGCAAAGCCGATCAAGCCGACCACCCAATTCTGGCGGGCGCGTTCCGAATAGTCAGAGACCGTGGCAAAGGTTTGCCGATGGCTGCGATAGGACTCACCAATCCGTCTGACACCATTGCCAAATGTCGTTTTGGAGGTAGACGGAGCGGCCGCGGGCGCCTTGGCGGCGGCGGGCGCCGGGCTGGCTTGGACGGATACTGTCAACGGAGCCGGTTGGTGGGCCCGATACACCGTGAGGATAAGGGAACCGCTGAGGATGACAGCGGCAATGATCGTCGCAAGCGTCACGATCCCGATACGCATGACACCCCCACTTTTGCCGCTAATCCTACGCGCTCGCGGGCTCAGATGCTATATTCGCCAGCCTCATTTTCTTCCGAAAATCAAGCGTGGCCATCATCCGCGACGCCGATCAGACGACAATTGGGACGCAGTGGATTTTGAACCCAACTATCAATAAAAGGGCGCCGTCCCCATCTTACCCAAAGTTTGGCTTGTCATGACGAACAGCACCGCGCGTATCGGCCGTATCTATCGCTTCGAATCCGCGCACTTTCTTCCCAAGGTGCCGGACGGGCACAAATGCCGCAATCTGCACGGCCATAATTACCGGGTCGAAATCGTTGTGCTGGGAACGCTCGACGCGCGCGGCTTTGTGAAGGATTTCTCGGAAGTCGACGCCCTCCTCGCGCCATTGTTGTTGCAAGTGGACCATCGCCTGCTCAACGAGGTTGAGGGATTGGAGAACCCGACGGCCGAGATCATTGCCCGCTGGTTCTTGGAGCGCATTGCCGATTGCGAAAGCGTGCGCGTTTACGAGAACGACGACTGCTGGGCCGAAGTGTCGCGATAATTGCTCGGCAACCATGCCGCGCGCTCGGGACCGCTATGCAATTGTGCTTGTTCGGCATGCGCCAAGATCGCGCTAACGTTTTCTCGTAAGGTTGAGGAAGCGGCGATGAAACTGAAACTCTGGCAAGTCGATGCGTTCGCACGCCACGTCCTGGAAGGAAATCCGGCAGCAGTGGTGCCGCTTGAAGCCTGGATCGATGCTGGGCTGATGCAGAAAATTGCCAATGAGAACAATCTCGCCGAGACCGCGTTCTTCGTGAAAACCGCGCCGGGGCGCTTCGATCTGCGCTGGTTCACTCCGGCAGCGGAAGTCGATCTGTGCGGTCATGCCACTCTGGCCAGCGCTTGGACCATATTCGAATTCCTCGATCCGGAGGTGAAGTCCGTATCTTTCATGACGCGCTCGGGCGAACTGGTCGTCACCCGCGGTCGCGACGGGCAGCACACAATGTCGCTACCGACGGACATTGTGGCGCCGTTCGACACGCCCGCCGATTTTGTCCGCGACATCGGCGAAGCGCTCGGCGTCCTGCCGCCAAGCGAAATCTATATGGGCCGATATCTGCTCGCCTTGTGGGACGACACAAAACCGGTGCGCGCCATGAAAGGCCCGGGCGACATTGCACGCGTGCTGCGTTCGATTGGACAATGGGGGCTGATTGTCACGGCAAAAGGCGATGAGGGTTACGATTTCGTCTCGCGTTTCTTCGCGCCCGACAAAGGCGTGCCGGAGGATCCGGTGACAGGATCGGCGCATTGCGCGCTGACACCGTTTTGGGCCAAGCGACTATCGAAGAAGGCTCTCAAGGCGCGGCAGATTTCGCCGCGCGGCGGCGATCTCATCTGTACCGATGAAGGCGCTCGGACAATGCTGTCGGGACCATGCGCGCTTTATATGACGGGAGATATCCTCGTATAGGAGCATCCGGCAGCGCAAATGATGACATTTCCGGCCAAACAAATTTGGCTTTGTAATCGCCGCTTCTAAATCCGCTCTTCGAACTCTTCGCAGCTTTCGCCGAAAGCCTCCAAACCCGCCGCGAGATAATCGGCGAGCAACGGTAGACCCAGAAGATATTGCGCCGCGCGTTTGGAATGTTCCAAGCGCGCCGTTTCGAGCGCCTCATTCCACTGCGCCGCGTCATAGGTGCCGCGGCCAACCCATGCGAGCGCGATGAGTGCCGCCTGTTCGTCGACATCGAGTCCGCGGATGACTTCCAGCAGCTCCGCGTAAACCGGATCGTTGGGGCCGTCATCCAGCACGTCTATCATTCCATCGTCCGCACCATTCGACCCCGAGTCGGGATCGCTGATCTGCTCCTTTGCGTCAAATTGCTGCGCCTTGAAGATGATTTGACAGACTTTGTCCGTGGCAATCCCCAGTTCGACAGCTTCGGGATCCTTGTCCGGATTGGATTCGAGCGGCATTTTCGGGCCTTCCTTGGTTACTTCAGCAAGAAACGCAAACATCGCGGACACGTTCCGATACAGGGCAGCAAATAGATTTGACTGTTACGGAATGAATCTCTATACACATCGGCGGGCCACACCTCCCCAACGAGGTGCAACATTCTGAAAGGAATGTGAGATGACCGGTAATATACCGGCCGTGCGCCCTGCACGGCCTTTTTTTTCGTCTGGACCTTGCGCCAAGCATCCGGGCTGGACTCCCGAAATTCTGAACGCTGCCCTACTTGGCCGTTCGCATCGCTCCAAACCTGGCAAAGCAAAGCTCAAAGACGCCATCGACCGCACCAAAGCGTTGCTCGGCATTCCCGCCGACTATCGCGTGGGCATCGTGCCGGCCTCCGATACGGGCGCCATGGAAATGGCGATGTGGTCGATGCTTGGGCCGAAGACCGTCGATTGTTTCGCTTGGGAAAGTTTCGGCGAAGATTGGGTCACCGACACGGTCAAACAGCTGAAACTCAAGGACAGCCGTATTTTCAAGGCACCTTACGGCGAATTGCCGAAGCTCGAAGAAGCCGATCCCAAACACGATATCGTTTTTTTGTGGAACGGCACGACCTCCGGCGTGCGCGTACCCAACGGCGATTGGATCAGCGATGCGCGCGAAGGCATCACGATCTGCGATGCCACGTCCGCCGCCTTCGCCATGGATATTCCCTGGAAGAAAATCGATGTCGCAACCTTCTCCTGGCAGAAGGTGCTGGGCGGCGAAGCCGCACACGGTATGTTGATCCTCTCCCCCAATGCCGTCGCGCGGCTCAGAGTCCTATACGCCGCAATGGCCGATGCCGAAGATTTTCCGCATGACCAAAGGTGGAAAATTGGTGGAAGGTATTTTTGAAGGCGAGACCATCAACACACCGTCCATGCTGGCGCTTGAGGATTATCTCGATGCGCTGAAATGGGCGGAAGGATTGGGCGGGCTGAAGGCGCTGATGGCGCGTTCCAATGCCAACCTCAACGTGCTGGCGCGCTGGGTGAAGGAATTGAACTGGGCCGCTTTCTTGGCCAAGGACGAAGCCATACGCTCCAACACAAGCGTATGCCTGAAGATCGTCGATCCATGGTTCCTTGCGCTAACCCCGGAAGCCCAAGCCGATGCGGCGAAGAAAATCGCCTCGACCTTGGACAAGGAAGGCGTAGCTTTGGACATCGCGGCTTATCGAGCGGCCCCTGCCGGACTTCGTATCTGGTGCGGTGCGACGGTCGATCATGCCGATGTGGAAGCGCTGACGCCCTGGCTCGATTGGGCCTGGGCGAAGGTGAAATCAGGCTGAGGCTAGGTCCGCTCAGGCTGAAGGCATCAACCTTTTCTCCTGAGAGGTCGAATGATCTTCGTACCCGAAAACAGATTGGAAGAAGCCATGCTGCTTGCAGCATCGCAAGATCAAGCACGTCCGCATTTCTATCGCTTGCTGATGGAATCGGAACTGTTCGTGCTCGGCGACCCGGGATCGCCGGAAGCCGTCGGCGCCTTGCTGCATGGCGGAAGGCTGGCGCTCGACACGGTCGCCAATGACGGACAGCTCTACCATCCGATCTTTACATCTGCCCAACGGATGCAGCATTTTGCCGGCGAACCCGTGTCCCATTTCCGCATGCTGGGGCGCATTCTTTTCGCCGGCGCGCGGGGGGCGCATTTTGTCATCAACCCCAAATCGGAACTCGGCAAGACGCTGGTGCCCGAGGAGATCGCTTATTGGATGGCACAGCTGCAGGCCACGCAGCCCGTCGCCATTCGCGTCGGCCAACCCAAGGTCTATCCCAAGAAACTCGTGAAAGCCTTATGCGTATTGTTCATCAGCCGCTCGCTGATTGCCGAAGCCCATCTTGCCTTTGTCGCACGCGATGACGGTTCCGAGGCACCGCATCCTTTGATCGGCCTGGTGGCCGATGGCGATGTGCCGCGACTGATTTAAGAAATCTTCGAAGTGGCGGCTACTGCGATCCCCGGGACACCCATCGACGTCGTCTATATCGATCCGCAAGGCCAGCTCGACCCGTTGCGCAAACATGTGCTGAGCATCGAACCATTCTTTCGCCGCGCGCCCGGCGCAACACTCAACTGAGGAACAAAGCTATGCCAAAAGTCTTGATCGCCGACAAATTGTCGCCCGCAGCCGTCGCCATCTTCAAGATGCGCGGTGTCGAAGCCGACGTGAAGACCGGTCTTTCCAAGGAAGAACTGCTCAAAATCGTCGATCAATATGACGGCATCGCCATCCGTTCGGCCACCAAGATCACGGCCGACGTCATCAAGGCGGCCAAAAAACTGAAGGTCGTGGGACGCGCGGGCATCGGCGTCGATAATGTCGACATCCCGGCGGCAACAGCGGCCGGCGTCATTGTGATGAACACGCCGTTCGGCAATTCGATCACCACGGCCGAGCACGCTATTGCGCTGATGATGGCATTGGCCCGCGATATTCCCGCCGCCAACGCCTCTACCCATGCCGGCAAATGGGAAAAAAACCGGTTCATGGGAACCGAGCTTTACGGCAAAACGTTGGGACTGATCGGCGCGGGCAATATCGGCGGCATCGTGGCCGATCGCGCCAAGGGCCTGAAGATGCATGTCGTCGCCTACGATCCTTATCTCTCGGAAGAGCGGGCTGCGGAGTTGGGTGTCGAGAAAGCCGAATTGAACGATCTTCTGGCGCGGGCAGATTTCATCACGCTGCATACGCCGCTCACCAACGAGACGCGCAACATCATCTCGGCCGACGCCATCAACAAAATGAAGAAAGGCGCGCGCATCATCAATTGTGCGCGTGGCGGACTGATCGACGAAGCGGCGCTGAAAGTGGCGCTGGATTCCGGACATCTGGCCGGTGCCGCCATGGACGTCTTCATCGAAGAACCTGCCAAATCGAATATCCTTTTCGGCAACGAGAAGGTCGTGGCAACCCCGCATCTGGGCGCGTCGACGGAAGAGGCGCAAGAGAATGTCGCGCTGCAAGTGGCCGAACAGATCGCCGATTATCTCTTGACCGGCGCGATCATCAACGCGCTCAACATGCCGTCGATCAACGCTCAGGAGGCGACACTGGTAAGGCCGTGGATCGCGCTGGCCGAGAGACTCGGTGCCTTCGCCGGACAATTGACCGAGACCAGCCTTCGGGCGGTGGAAATTCTCTACGAAGGTACAGCGGCGTCCCTGAACCAGCGCGCGCTGACCCAGGCCGCGCTCGCCGGACTGCTCAAACCGCAACTGGCGGAAGTGAACATGGTCAATGCACCCGTTGTGGCCAAAGAGCGCGGCATCAAGGTGAGCGAAACCCGCCGCGACCGGCAGGGAATCTACGAAGGTTATATCAAAGTCACTGCGACACTCGACGACGGATCGACGCGCCGCGTTGCGGGCACGGTATTTTCCGACGGCAGGCCGCGGCTTATCCAGGTTAAGGACATCAATCTCGACGCCGAGTTCGCCCCGCATATGCTGTACGTCGTCAACGAAGACAAGCCGGGGTTCATCGGCCGATTGGGTACGCTTCTCGGCGAAGCCAAGGTCAATATCGCCAATTTCACGCTGGGCCGCAGCGCGCCGGGCGCCGACGCCATTGCGCTGGTGGAGGTGGACGGCGAGATCGGTGCAAGCGTGCTGGCGGACATCCGCAAATTGCCACTGGTAAAACACGCCAAAGCGCTTGCGTTCTAAGGGGATAGCATACTAAGACCCGCTTCCCAGCACTCGAGTACCCCGGGGGGCGGGCATGCAACCGATGGTCGTTATTTTCGTCGTCTGGGCTGGCTGGTTGGTCAGTTGGTGGACGGCTGCGGTGTGGACCCACCCGACCCTCAAACGCGCCGGATTGCTGAGCGAATTCGTCTGTCGAGCGCTGGCCGTCATCGGCTTCTGCCTCCTGTTCGGTTTCGCTTCGGGCCGATACGACATGATCTATCGTTTCTGGCGGACGCCGAACAATTGGTTCGGCTGGGTGTTGGTTTTTCTGACGGTCGTCGGCTTTACGTTTTGCTGGTGGGCGCGCATTCATCTCGGCCGGCTGTGGTCGAGTAGGGTGACGCGCAAGCACGAGCATCACATCGTCGACACCGGCCCCTACGCCCTTGTCCGCCATCCGATCTACGCCGGAATTACGCTCGCTTCGCTGGCGACGGCTATTGCTTGGGGCACGCCGTCCGCATTCCTGGGCGCTACGTTGATGACGCTGGGTTGGTACATAAAGGCGCGCATCGAAGAGCGCTTCTTGCGCGAAGAACTCGGCCCCCAAGCTTACGATTCCTATGCGCGGCGCGTGCCGATGCTGGTTCCCTTCGTGCATTGGCCGATTTGATTTTTTGACAGCATCGCCGCGTTAACCCTTCAGCGTCGCCATATCAATCACGAAACGATAGCGCACATCGCTTTTCACGACGCGCTCATTGCGGGCCTCCGGGCATCACCCCCCGCATCTCCTGCAAAACCGATTACTTGCCTATGCGCTCAAAATTCCGTCGTACCAACGCGATGCCAGTTCTTGTTCCAATCCCTTTAGGGCTGCGACATCCAGCAGGCGCCGGATTTGCGGGGAGCTTGTAAACGCACCGATGTCGATTTCTCCCGCGGCCATTTTCTTGATCGCATCCGCGACAGATGCCGACTCGCGGTCCGTGGCGTAGCAATAGGGCGTGACCGGAACTATCCTCGCTCCGCCGGCATCGAAGAATGGCATCGCTACCGAGGACTGTGGATCGCCTGATCGCAAGTTCGTTGCACAAAATCATTGTGCAATTCGATTGACCGCCGCGCTTGAAGAACTGCACCGCGCGTTCGTGCTTCTCAGCCCCTTCCCGTGTTCGAAACGTGCCGAGACTGCGTCGCTTGCCGGTCTTCAAGTTTTTCTTCCGCGAATACAAGCCATATTCTCCCGACTTCAGCCGGCGTATCATGTCGTTTGTCCTCAAACGCGTTCCGCGGGGCTGGCGAGCCTGCCGTTGCGCATAGGAATCAATCGGATATGACGAGCGGAAAACTATTGAATCCTATGCGGAATCGCTGCCGCGGATAATGGCAAACTGCGATGCGCGCCCATCGCGCGGCGCCATCTTCTTGCCTTGTTGCTTTTTGTCCCGGCGTAAATTGTTGTTTTCGACCAGGATCTTTAGAAAATTCTGGGCGAGCTTGCGATCCTCGTCGGTCAATTGACCCACAGCCCGATACAAAGCGTCACCGATTTCCAATTCCGGAGCGACGACGATACCCAACAAATAGTCGGTTGAAACTTCTAGGGCATTTGCCAGACGGCGAAGCCGATCGATGGTTGGTCTGCTAAATCCTTCCTCGAAATGCACGATATCCTTGGTCGCCACACTGGCGCGCCGTGCCAATTCTTTTTGGCTCCAGCGACGACGAACACGCGCCGCGCGCAGGCGCTCGCTAAACGGATCGGCCATGATCGCATTCGGCCGCGACGTGCCGACGCTCACAATACTTTCGAGTGCCATTTGTCCCTTCTTGCGACAAAGCGCCCAGACGCGCGCCAATCGCCCCCAGAAAACGTACTATGTTAGCGCTATCATTTTGCGGTCGAAACGTAAAGGCTTGAGTTGTTTCGATGCGATTGGGGATGCCACTGGGAAGGTAAATAATGTCTCGTCCAAAACTCATACAAATAGAAATATGCGAGTGAGTAAGCGTTGTCATACTCTAAGTAAACGCTGTCATGCCCCATTTGTGGGTTGGTTGACTGGTTATTTTGCGAAACTTCATGACGGGTTAGCATGGCCTTCCAAATCCGAGCGATTGCTGCGGCAATTCGCTCCGACGATTTGGCGGCTGCATCACACGCCTGCGTCGCTCTACTCCACGAGCTTTACATCGAGCGAACGCTCGCCGGTACGGCCGTGATCGTCTACCGCACGCACACGAAACTTGCCGGCTACCGACGGCACCGCAGGCCAAACGCATCGTCGACTAGTTGCCGGCCAATTCCGTCACCTCGGGCTGATACATCTGGCGCTACCGAACACCCGCATCATCCATGTAAGACGCGACCCGCTCGATACCTGCTTTTCATGTTATTCCAAGCTTTTCGCGAGCGGCCTGAACTACATCTACGATCTTGGCGAACTTCGCCGCTATTACAAAGCCTATGAGGGGTTGATGGCGCATTGGCGCAATGTGCTGCCGCAGGGGGTGATGCTGGAGGTGCGCTATGAAACCTTAGTTCAGAATTTCGCGGAGGAGGCAAAACGGATCGTGGCGTTTTGCGGGCTTGAATGGGACGAGCGCTGCCTGAAGTTTTACCAGACCAAACGCGCTGTGCGCACGCTCAGCGAATCCCAAGTGCGCCAACCCTTGTTTACGAGTTTCATCGGGCGCTGGCGGGCTTACGAAAGATGGTTGCAGCCGCTGCGCAATGCGTTGAAATAGAACTTGATCGGTGTGCGAGTCGTGGCAAAGTTTTGGAAATGGACTGGACGTCCCGATAATCACGCGACTCAACACTGACACTTGCACCGCGACCTAATCATGATCTGGATATATTGTCAGGCACCTTTAAGCCAAATTCGTCCTCACAGAATAGAATGAGGCGCATACGATCCCTTCCTTGAGTGACGTTGTATGGATGTGGCCCATCCTGCCAATCGACGATGGCGAAGCCTTCGCCGGTTGCATAAAGCGCGTGATGATCTGTGCCACACTCTCCATCCCATTGCTCCAATTTCGTTCCCACCGGCATAAAAGTAATCGTCTGCGTGCGATACGGTACCGGATTTGCCCGACAAAACTCGTCTGTCAGTAAACCCCACAGGAGTTGTGGCCCAAGCAATCGCCTTGCTAGCGCGGCACGGCGAAGTTCTCGAGTCGCCTTTTTCTGGTGGTAAAGAGTGACTGACATACCTTGTTGAGCGAGCGCGCGGAGAAGTGGTTCAAAATCAAGATCGCTAGTTAGGAGCGCGGATTCGTCCATCGTTTCACGGAAGGTGTGGGTAAGCATGTCAACGGCGATTGCTACATCGACTTTCTTTTGGCCTGGTCTCTCGGGTCGCTGTCGGCGAACGTCTCCTTCAAAAACATCAAAACCGTCTGTTTCTGCAAGATTGGCAAGAAGCTCACGTTTCGCCGCTGTTCGCGCTGTGTACACCTCACCCGTTTCGTCGCTACGCTGCGTGTGGATAGCATCGTAGTAGAAGATGCGGTCAAAGAATTCGCCCAAACCTGATTTTAGTGCTGAGAGCTTTATCGGTAACTCAATTCCGGAAAAATAGCGCGTCGAAAATTCCTTTATCGCATCTTCCAGGCTACCTGCGTCGACAAACAAGAAGCGCTTTGCGCGTGGGTTACCGTGACCACCTGTATAGACCGGCATATGTGCCCCCCTTCAATCTGGAAAGCATTCTGACAATGTGTGCTTCATATAGCTACACACGACTACTATTTTTTGCAGGCTTGAAGTCCAAATATTGCTCGCGCGTCATCTGCCAATTGTTTCATGGATTTCTGTGAATGCGGCGACGTCTAACGAATTTCCAAAAACTTCGCCGATCCAGGGGCAAATCAACTCTCAGCCAATTCCAATTCCGCGCGCAACTGATTGGCGAGGTCTTCAGCCTTCGGTCCGACGACAACCTGTACACTGTCTCGCAGTTTGACGACGCCGCGCGCTCCCGCATTGCGTAAGACGCCTTCTGCGGCCAGCGCCGGGCTGACAACACTGACCAACAGCCTGCTGGAGCACGTCGATAGCGCGCGAATATTTTCACGGCCGCCCAGCCCGCGGACCATGGCGGCAATGGCATCGGGCGTAAATGCCGCTTCGGTGCGCTTTGTTGCCGGCGCTTCACCGGGCACGGTTTGCTCGCCGGAACGTAGCGCTTGCCCCGATTGTGCCAAGGCGGCACGAATATCGCCGGCGACTTGATCCGCGATCGGCCCAAGAACCACCTGCAGCGCATGGGGCGATGGCCGCACGAAACCGCGCGCGCCCAGAGCCTTCAACTGATGTTCGTCGATGGAGGAGGACGATCCTATTTCCAGACGCAGCCTTGTCGTGCAAGCATCGACCCGTTGCAGATTTTCCGCACCGCCCAGCGCATCGACAAAGGCGCGTCCCCGCGCCTCTGCATCGATCACCGATTTCTTGGAATATTGCGCGTCGTCCTCGCGCCCCGGAGTCTTTAGATTGAACGCCTTGATGGTGTAGCGGAACGCTATGTAGTAGATCGCGAAATACGCCGCGCCCACCGGCCACAGCCAAAACGGATGGGTCGCTTTGTTGAAATTGATCAAGTAGTCGATGAAGCCGGCCGAAAAGCTGAAGCCGAGCCGGATGTGCAGAGCATCCATCAACATCATGGATGCGCCCGTCAGCACCGCGTGAATGGCATAGAGCGGCGGCGCCAGAAACATGAAGCTGAATTCGATCGGCTCGGTCACGCCGGTGAGAATGGCCGTCAGAGCCATCGAGGCTAGCAAGCCGCCGACCGCCTTACGCCGCTCCGGTGCGACGGCATGATACATCGCAAGACAAGCGGCCGGCAGGCCGAACATCATCACCGGAAAAAAACCCGCCATGAACGCGCCGGCACTCGGGTCTCCGGCGAAGAAGCGTTTCATGTCGCCGGTCGTGCCGTGATAATCGCCGAGAATGAACCAGGCGAAATTGTTGAGGATGTGATGCAGCCCGGTGACGATCAGCAGCCGGTTCAGAACGCCATATATAAAGAGGCCAAAGGGTCCCGCGCTCAGGACCAGATGACTGGCGACGTCCATGCCCCGGGAAATGGCCGGCGCGCCGACCCCGACAATGACGGCAAGCAGCAAAGCTGCAAAACCGGCGACGATCGGCACAAATCGTCTTCCGCCAAAAAACGCCAGATAATCCGGCAGCTTGATGTTGTAGAAGCGATTGTAAAGCGATCCCGCGATGATGCCCGACACGATGCCGATCGGAACGGCCAGTTTCGCAAGGGCATCGGTCTTGAATGCTTCGACGGCCAGATCATGCGCCGCAACACCATAAGCGGCCAACGCTTCAGGCGGCACCGGCAGGATGGCCTTGGCTCCGGCGGTAGCGACCACAAAGCACACAGCACCCGCAAGACCAGCGGCACCATGGTTCTCCCTCGCCAGTCCCACGGCTACACCGATGGCGAAGAGGAGTCCGAGGCTTGAAAAAATCGCCCCTCCGGCTGCAGCGATAAACGGAAGATTGATAAAACTGGGCAGTCCGTAACGGTGCAAAAAGTCGACGATATCGGGCTGCCCGAGGCGCAGCATCAGGCCGGCGACCGGCAGCACGACGATCGGCAACATCAAGGCGCGGCCCAGGGGCTGCAACATTTCCGAGACAGATTTCATGACCCGCTCCCCCTCGCAGCATCCATCTTGGAAAACTGCTGTCGCAGAAAGGCGCGCACCGCAGCCGGCGATTTAAGATCGAGCGCCTGGCGCGCCACGGCGCAACACATATCCATATTCAAAAGGCGAATGGCCGCTTTCAATTTTGGAATGGCAGGCGCCGGTACCGAAAACTCTGCGATGCCCAATCCTAGCAGCACCGGCGCGGCAAGAGGATCGGCCCCCAACGCTCCGCACACGCCGACTGGTTTGCCCGCCAGCTGCGCCGCTTCCGCGATTTTGGCGATCAGGCGCAGCACCGCTGGATGCAATCCATCGAGGCGGCTCGACAACTCGCTGTGCTCGCGGTCCATGGCCAGAGTATATTGCGTCAGATCGTTGGTCCCGATGGACAAGAAATCCGATTCCTTCAAAAGTTTATCGGCCATGACGGCAGAAGCCGGTGTTTCGATCATCACGCCCAGCGTGGGAACGGCCACGCCGATTTCCCCTGCGAGTTGACTCAGAATGGCGCGCGCCTCGCGCACCTCCTCCACGCCATTGACCATCGGCAACATCAGTTTGTAGCGGCCAGCCGGTTTCACGCGCAGCGCGGCGCGAAGCTGAACACTCAACAGGTCCGGACGGCGCAATGCCAGACGCACGCCACGCAGGCCGAGCGCCGGATTGGGTTCCGGTTGTAGGCTAAGATAAGGAACCGCCTTGTCACCGCCGATATCGAAAATACGCAGCACCAAAGGGCGGCCATCCAGTGCATCGGCGATGGCTTGATATTGAATGGTTTGCTCGTTCTCGGAAGGCGGCGCTTGCCGATTTATAAAGAGGAATTCGCTGCGCAAAAGCCCGCAGCCTTCCGCCCCCAAACGAATTGCGGCACCAGCCTCCTCCGCCCCTTGGCCAAGATTCACCAACACTTCGATCCGCGTGCCGTCTTCGGTGCGGCATTTTTCTTGGGCACAAGCCAACGCCTCGGACTGTCGCTGCTTGAACTTGCCGACGGATTGTCTGGCCGCCGTCAAAATGGCCGGCGACGGCGCGAGATGAAGCATGCCGCGATCCGCGTCGAGGACGATCTCAGCGCCTTCTTGAATTGACAGAATGGCGGGCCCAACGGCGACAAGCGCTGGAATGCCAATAGCAGCGGCGAGGATCGCCACATGGGAAGTCGGACCGCCGCCCGCTGTCGCAAAACCGGCAAGCCTTGCCGGATCGAGACCGAGAAGGTCCGAGGGCAGCAGTTCTTCGGCGATAATGATGGCATGCTGCGGCAAGTCCATTTCGAGGCTTGCAGATTTACCCGCAAGAGTTGCAAGGACTTGGCGTTCGAGATCGAGAAGATCGCTCACCCGTTCGCGCAGGCGTGCGTCGTCACTCGTTCTCAGGACTGCAGCATAAGTCCGCATGGCTTGCCGCCAAGCAAAGCCTGCGCTTTTGCCCTGCTCGATCAGCGCCAGCGCGCCGTCCACCAGTTCCGGATCGTCGAGCAGCGCGAGATGAGCATCCAGGATATCGCGCTTCGCACCGCTCGTAGACGATATGGCCTGTTCGAGACGCGCTTTGATTTGGGAAAGGGCGCGCTGAAATTCTGCGGTCTCAACCGATATGCCCGCACCCGGTTCCGCGACAGTGAGATCCTGGGCACGCAAATGCACCGCGCGGCCAACGGCCAATCCGGGTGCTGCAGAGATGCCATGCACGACATCGACCATTGCTGCCACGGCAACTGGCGCGGGCGTTGGCGCGATGTGATCGGGCACTGTCGGCTCGCGGGATGCCGTTTCTATAAGCCGCGCCAGTACATTGAGCGCTTGAGAAGCGTCCTTTCCCTTTGCCGACAGGATGAGTTTGTCGCCGCACTGTGCTCCGAGAGCCATCACAGCGACGGCGCTCTTGGCATTGGCTCGGCGCCCTTCTCGCAACAGCTCGATGTCCGCCGCAAAATCTCTGGCCCGTCGCGAAAGCAAAGCGGCCGGCCGCGCATGGAGGCCATGGACTGAAGCGATGATGACTTCTCGTGAAACGACCCCGTCGCCGGTTTCTGGCTTAACCGCGACGGGCGCGAGCTCCATCAGAAAATCGCCGGCTTTGATCTCACAGCTCTCGGCGCGCCGGACGATACCGAATGCCTCGCCGTTTGCGACGACGACGGGCGAGAGCAAGCTCTTCACCCGCGGGGCAAGAAATTCGAGATCGAATTTGAGTAGCGGCATCCGTGCTTTGACGCGCTTGCCTTGGCCCAGCTGGCCGCTGAACCCCTTGCCGGCAAGCGCCACGGTTTCCAGCCCGATATGAACGAGAATCTCGGCACCGCAATCCGCTCTGAGCGTCACTGCGTGCGGGGTCGAGGAAACGATCAGACCGTCGCACGGCGCGTAAAGCGTTGAATCGGTAGGGTCGATCGCAAGACCGTCACCCATCATTCTGTCGGCGAATACGGGATCGGGTACCTCGTCAAGCGTTGTGACCCATCCCTGCATGGGCGCCAGCAATATCAAATTCGACACGTCCTGATTCCTTGTGTGGCTCATTCCGGCTGTGCGGCAGGGAGGAGCTGTACTTCGTCAATCGCCCAGATGGGGTCCACACTGCGGCGCGTAAAAATGAAACAGAGATCGTGCACGCCCTGGTGCGGCGCGATCGTCGCGCGCAACGTCGTCAAACCGCCGCCGGCCGCTGCCGGGGAGAGAGGCAAAGAAGCGACGCGTTGGCCTTGGCAGGAGTTGAGATGAACATCCAGTTCGCCGTCAGGCGTCCGCGGAGGGGTGAGCGGAATCATCCGGATGTCCTTGCCGATCTGAAAATTGAAAGGCAATCGGCCCGCCGTCACTTCAATGCTGCCGATCTGCGATAGGTCTGCCTGTTGGTATATCCAGCAGGGATTCATGACATTGACCATAAACATGGCATGGCTGCCGTCAGCCTTCGCGCCACCTGCCAAAGAGAGCGGAAGATCGTTGCTACACGGCTTCATGGCGTAGCTCGTGCGCCGCAGAAGCGACAGAGTGTCGATACGTTCGCGCGCCGGTGCCGTCAGTGCATGCTCGTTCAAAAACGGCGCCGCAAAAACGTTTGACGGCAATGCCGTGGTGAAGGGCGCCGTGTAGAGCGGGGAAGCCGTTGTCGGAACGCTTCCGTCAAGCGCGTAATGAATTTCGCCAAGACCCGTTTGATTGGACAACGACACGCGTGCGCCCGCCACATCGGCCTGCGCTTCGATCCGCACGCTCAGAGCGCTTTCCGAATGCACCACGCCCAGCGCTCGATAACGGCCCATTTGTGCGGGCAAGCGCTGGAGGAAATTCTGCCAATCGTGCCGCGCGGCGGGGGACCAGGCAATCTCGGCAAGCGCGGCCGCGCGCGGGAACGCGGCATAGGAGACAAGCTCGTCGCGAGGGATTTGTTCGGTCCAGATACAGGCTTCGACGCCAATGAAATGCGATATCTCCTCGGCCTTCAGGTTTGGCGGCGCGGGATCGAAATTATAGACTTCCTTCAGCGTGAGGATGTTCCCGCGGCACGGGGGCTCCCCGGCTGCGTCCGTCTGACAATTGTTGAAGTAAAGCGCGTTGCTGGGCGCCAGCACCACATCGTGTCCGAGGCGCACCGCTTCTATCGCCCCTTCGCTGCTGTGCCATGAGGTGATAGCGGCCTTCGGCTCCAACTTGGCATTCAGGATCTCGTCCCAGCCTATTAAGCGCCGGCCATGCGCATCGAGGAACTTTCCGATCCGCGCAAAATAATAACTTTGAAGCGCTTCCATATCTTTGATGTGCCGGGCGCGCATCTGATGGCGAACGCGAGGGGAGGAATTCCATTGATCTGTTGCGGCCTCATCGCCGCCGACATGGATATATCGGCTTGGGAAAAGGGCCATCACTTCGCTCAATACATTTTTGAGGAAAGCGAAGCTGGCATCGTCCGTATTGTAAAGATAAGGAAATATCCCCCAGTCGCTCGACACACGTCTTGGCGGATGCGCGACGGACGCCAGCTTTGGATAGGCAACAATCGCTGCTAGCGAATGCCCGGGCATTTCGATCTCCGGCACGATCGTAACATTGCGCTGCCGGGCATAGGCCACAATGTCGCGTATTTGGCTCTGTGAATAGAAACCGCCATACAGGCCGGATTGCCCGGGGATTCGCCGCCAGGCACCCACCGAAGTGAGTTTGGGATATCGCTTGATCTGCAGCCGCCAGCCCTGATCGTCCGTCAAATGCCAATGCAAGACGTTGAGCTTGTGCAGTGCCATCGTGTCGATGAATGACTTCACAAATTGCGGCGACTGAAAATGCCGCGACGAATCGAGAAGTATTCCGCGCCAAGCAAAGCGCGGCCGGTCCTCGATCGAAACCGCGCGGATTACGACTTGCGGCGCCTCATCCTGCGTCGCTAGTTGCCAAAGCGTGACGGCGCCATAGAGCAATCCCGCATCGCCCGAAGCGGAGATCACAATCCGTTGCGGCTCCACCTCGAGCGAATAGGCTTCGGAATCGGGCTTGCCGGCTGTGCGCCGGAACACGATAGCGTTTGGCGCGGCTTCGCCGGATGCGGTTTTCAAACTAAGGCCGCGCGTGCGCGACAAGAGCTGCGCCAAATAGCCCGCCGTCCATTCGCAGGACGCATCGGCGGGCGGGCAGACAAGCCGCGTTGCATCCGACAGCGCGAACGCGCCCGCATGGGCTTCGATCTTGGCCGGTTCGGGAATCAACGCCAGCGGCGGCGCTGCCGGCAGCACGGGTTCGGCGGACCGGTTCAGTTCATGTTTCAGCTCTGCCTGACAGCCCGAAAGAAGCGGCACGATCAGGAGTGCGACGGCCGGAAGGCGCAACCAGTGCGGCATAAAGGATGAGCGCGTTAACCCTGGCACAACTGTAATGGCCACACCTCGCCCCGGAAAGAAAAAAAGGCCGCCCGGCGCAACCCGCGCGGCGACTGGTATATAGTGTATCGCACGCCGCAAACGAAATCCCAGATCGCCATGAACGATGCCGTCCGGCAACACTGCCAAGCTGCGATGAGGCTCATGCAAACGGGGCGGCTCGACGAGGCCGAAAGGCATTTTCGCGCCGCGCTGCAGCTGCGTCCCGGCGACCCTGACCCGCTGTACGGATTGGGACAGCTTTGCCTGCGGACCGGGCGCGCTGAGGATGCCGTCCGCTGTTTCGAATCCGTTTTGACGAAAGTGCCCGCCCACAAGGGCACGTTGCTCGGCCTTGCCGAGGCGCTGGCCGCGGCCGGCAGGCAGGACAAGGCCAAGAGCGTCTATGAACGCATCCTGGCCGGCGAACCGCAGAATGCACAGGCGCAGTTCGGCTTGGGGACGGTCCTCAAGCAACTCGGACATTTCAGCGAATCCCAGCAGGCGCTTGCGCGAGCGGTGGAGCTTGCGCCGCACGAGCCGGCCTATCACCGCGCGCTGGCGGAGGCGGCACCCTTCCGGCCGGACGATCCGCGCCTTGCGGCGCTCGAAGCCTTGCTGCGCGAGGAAGATCGCTTCGACGAACGGCAGAAGGCCGAACTCCATTTCGCATTGTTCAAGGGCTATGACGAGCTGGGGCAAGCTGCGGCGGCCTTCGCGCAGCTTGAAATAGGCAACCGGCTCTATCGCAGGCTTGTGCCCTATGCGGAAGCGCAGGTCTTCGCCCTGTTCCGCGAGATCGAAGCGGCCTACACGCCGGCAGCTCTCGCTGCGCATGCCGGCAAAGGACATCCCTCCGACCTGCCGGTCTTCGTGGTGGGTATGCCGCGCTCGGGAACGAGCTTGGTTGAGCAGATTCTGGCCAGCCACCCCGACATGTTCGGAGCGGGCGAGCTGACCGTTTTTCAGGACCTCCTCAATGCCGGATTTGGCGGTGAGGATTACCCCGTCGGCCTTTCGAAGCTTGGCGGCGATGGGCTGCTGCGTTTGGGCGGCTCTTATGCGATGCGCATCGCCGCGCTGGCGCCGAAAGCCAAACGCATCACCGACAAATTGCCGGCGAACGGCAATCATCTGGGATTGATCCATCTCGCCTTGCCGAAGGCGCGCATCATTCATGTGCGGCGCGATCCGCGCGACGCTTGCTTCTCTTGTTATTGCAAGCTGTTTGCGAGCGGTTTGAACTTCGCCTACGACCTTGGCGAACTTGGGCGCTTCCATAAGGCTTATGACAGGCTGATGGCGCACTGGCACAAGGTTCTTCCGCCGAACGCCATTCTTGAGGTGCAATACGAGACGCTGGTGACGGATTTCGCGGCAGAGGCGCGCCGACTGGTGGAATTCTGCGGGCTCGCATGGGACGAGCGCTGCAACGACTTCCATGAAACCCGTCGCGCGGTGCGGACGCTGAGCGAATACCAAGTGCGGCAACCCTTGTATGCGAGCGCGATCGGCCGCTGGCGTCCTTACGAGCCGTGGCTCGGGGCGCTGTTCGATGCCTTGAAGTAGTTCGCAGCCGACAAACGCGGAGCGGCTTTCGCCGTTCCGCGCCATATCTTCAGGAAGAGAGGCCATTCGTGAGAAAAAGACCCGGGCGTCAGACGCCCGGGTCCGCAACTGGCTTTCAGTACTTCAACCGGATGCCGGCATAGAGCTGGCTGCCGTTGGAATAGAACGCACGCGGCTGCGATGTGTTGCTGCCATAATACTTCAAGGTCTGGTTGTTCAGGTTCAGACCGTCGAAGGTGAGTGCGATATTGTCGGTGACCGTGACTTGCACCGAGGCGTCGAGCGATCCGACCGCGTCCTGATTTTCTGCGAAGCTGCGGTCGAGGCCGACCAGCATCTTGGAGCGGTAGGTGTAAGCCAACCGCGCGTTCAGCCATTCGTTCTCGAAATAGGCGCTGATGTTGCTGGTGATTTTCGAATTGCCGACCAGCGGTCCCCCGTTGGCGTCGTTGCCGTCCGCGTAGGTGAAGTTGCCCTGCACGCCGAACCCGCCCCAGATCGGTTGCTCGAGTTGGGCTTCGAAGCCTTCGAGTTGACCGGAACTGTTGACCGGCGCGGTGATGTTGTAGATTGAATAAACTGGCGTCGAGGTGTGCGTGCCGGTCAGCGTCGCATTGAGATAGGAGCCTTGGAAGGTTGAGTAGCTCACATACGACGACAGGTCGTTGTAGAACACGCCGACCGCCAACATCGATTGCGGCCCGTAGTACCATTCATAAGAGGCCTGATAGACCGCTGCTCTGACCGGCTTGAGGTTGGGATTGCCGCCCGTACCGGTAAGGATCAGGTCGGTGAGGTTGACGGCGCCACCGAGCGCGCTGTAGTCCGGCCGCGACATGGTTTCGGCCGCGGAGAAGCGCAGCTTGTTTACGTCATTGAGGTCGACGCTGATATTGAGGCTCGGCAGCACGTCCCAATAGGTGTGCTTCACGTTGTTGAGGGCGTAGTTGCCGAAGGCGTTGGCAATGCCGGTGGCCGGGTCGCTGACGTACTGGTCGACGTTCTCGTCGGTCTCGACGATGCGGACGCCGAAATTGCCTTTCCAGTGATCGCCGCCGACATTGGCCATGAGATAGGCGGCCATGTCGTCTTCTTTGACCGCGAAGCTGCCTTGCCAGTAGAACCGCTCATTGGCGGGATTGACGGTTTCCGCAGGCGTCAGCGTGTAGCCGCGCCAGTTCGCGGTCGTATAGAGATAATTCTGGATCTTGGCGGGATTGCCAAGCGGCACATCCGTCAGCAAGTTCGCGCTTCCCGGCAAATCGCTGCCGAAGCCCGACGGATAGCTGCCAGTGGCGATGTCCGACGCGGTGTCGCCGTAGGAGGTGCCGGAGACCCAACCGAGCACTTGGCGCTTGTGCTCAGCATAACGGAAGCCCGCCTCGACCGACGTGATCGGGCCGGCATGGACGGTCTGTTCGGCGTCGATCTGACCGTAGGTTTCCTTGTCGACCGTGTTGAAGACGTCGTTCCACGCCCAGTCGTTCACGTAATTCGCCGGGTTGGCCAGATTGGCACCCGGGTCGCTCACGGACGCCACGCCCGTGATGCCGTTCATGGCATAGTTGAGGCCACCCTCGACCTCGCCTTCCCAGGCCGGCTGCGACGACGTCTTGCCGACGCCATGGGTGTAGCCGCCTTTGAACTTGACCGTCAGGTCGGCCGTCGGCGACCAGGCCGCGTCGGCGTTCAGGTAGTACGTCTCGGAACCCGAGCCGGGACGGTCGATAAAGTCCGCGACCATTCCGGGGATGGCGCATTTGCCCGCCACGGGCGACGTTCCGAGGACGCAACTCGGGCCCCAGGCGCCGTAACCGGCGTAACTGCTGCCGGCGGCGTTGGTGTAGCCCGTCATCGGCGTGACGGCCGGGAACGTCGCTGATGTCAGCGTGTTGTTGACGACCTTGTAGCTTGAGGGCGCGTTGTCCGCGATCTCCTGCGACACATAGGCCATGACGTTTTCATTATAGTTGGAGGCGCCCATATGCGAATAGAAGCTCTGTACATCAAGCTCGAAGTTGCTCGAAGGCTTCCACTGCGCGGAGACCATGGCGCCTTGGCGGATGCGCTGCTGTTCGAAGTAGGTCGAGCCTATCAGCGTCGGATAGGCCACACCGATCAGCTGCGGATCCAACGCGGCGGTTACGCTACAGGGAAGAGCAACACCCGCGGGCGTGCAAGCGCCAGCCGGGTTGGCTGTGATCGTATTGTAGCCTAGGAACTCCTGTCCCTCGCGGCGGATGTTGCGGGCCTCGTAGAAGGCTTGGACGATCACGCCGAACTTGCCGCCGTCATCATGCCAGCCAAACAAGGCGTTGACTTGCGGCGTGGTCGAGCTGCGCAACGTGGTGTAGGCGGCTTCGGCGCTGCCTTCCAACGTCAGACCGTCCGGCAAGTCGAGCGGCTTGCGCGTCTGGATATCGACCGAGCCGGCGACACCGCCTTCGAGCAAATCCGCTTGCTGGCTCTTGTAGACTTTCGCCTGCGCCACGATCTCCGACGGCAACAGCGTATAGCTGACGCTGCGGCCCACTTCCTGATACTGGTCCAGAACGAACCAGTCGCCGGTGGCGACCGGGTGGCCGTCGATCATGGTCAGGGTCAAGCTCGGGTCGGTGCCGCGAATCGAAACGCGGTCGTTCTCGTCGAAACCGCCTTCGCCGGCCGCGGCCGAGACCGTATCGACGCCGGGAACGCGTTGCAACGCGTCGGCGACATTCTTATCCGGGAATTTGCCGATGTCTTCCGCCGACACGGCGTCGACGATGGATGTGGCATCGCGTTTGATGTCGATTGCCCGTTCCAACGACGCGCGATAGCCCGTCACCACAACGGTTTCCATTTGTCCGTTTGCGTCCTGGGCAAGCGCCGGTGCCGTCGCGGCCGTGATGGCAAGCAAGCTGGCAGAGCCGATAAGTACTTCCCTCAATTTCATTGCAGTAACCCTCCGTTGGTGTCCCCAAAGATGCAGACCTCTGCGTCTTTGCTGCCCCGCGAGACCCGCTCGACCCCGCCCAGGGCATCAATTTGAGCCCAATGCAATACCATCATCAAAGAGGTACTGTCTGTCAATATCGAATAGTACCAAATATGTCACAAAACAGAGGTTTTCTCTACTATTGACGAACCATAGGCATCGCGTGGTATCTAATTGGTAGTGTACCATTATTCTGTCATATGGTATGATACCATTGCGTTGCAAACACTTATTCGGAGGACTTCGGTGCCTTCTATTTCAGCAATTATCGGCACTTTAGATGAGGCCAACAGCCTGCCGCTATATCAGCAACTGCAACGTGGTCTTAGGCAGGCCATCACCCAGAAGCTTTTGACACCAAACGACGCACTGCCTCCCGAGCGCGATCTCGCCGAGGAATTCGCGATCTCCCGCATCACCGTCCGCCGCGCCATCGACGGCCTGGTGAACGAAGGACTGCTGACGCGTCGCCAAGGCTCCGGCACGTTCGTGGCAAGCCGCGTCGAAAAAAGCTTCTCCAAACTCACAAGCTTTTCGGAAGACATGGCGACGCGAGGCCGCACGCCACGCTCCGCTTGGCTCAAGCGATCGCAAGGCACCGTGACGCCGGAAGAAGCGATGACGATGGGGCTCAGCCCGGGAACGCCGGTCTATCGCTTCAATCGTTTGCGATATGCCGATGACGTACCGATGTCGCTGGAATTCTGCACCATACCGACCTTCTGCCTGCCCTCGATCGATGCCGTCACGTCCTCGTTGTATGAGGCCTTGGAGAAATCCGGTCATCGTCCCAAGCGCGCCTTGCAGCGTTTGCGCGCCGTTCTTCTGACCAGTCTGCAAGCGGAACACCTTCAAGGAAATGTCGGAGACGCCGGTCTCTTGGTCGAACGGCGCGGTTTTTTGCTCGACGGCCGCGTCGTCGAATTTTCGCAATCCTATTACCGCGGCGATACCTACGATTTCGTCGCGGACCTAAACGCATCGGAGTAGAGGATGCCGCAGGACTTGCTACTGAACGCACCGCAAATCGGCCAAACGAAGATGTTCACCGAAGCGCAGGAAGCGCCGCAGGTGGTGGCCGACCAGTTGCGTAAGAATGACGACGTTATAACGGAAGTTTCCGCATATTTGCGTTCCATGGCGCCTCGCGCCGTTGTCACCTTGGCGCGCGGCAGTTCCGATAATGCAGCGACCTTCGCCAAATATCTCATAGAGACCAAACTTGGGATTCTGACCTCTTCGGCCGCTCCATCGATCAGCTCGATCTACAGCGCCAGAACCGAGCTCAGAAACACACTGGTTATCGCGATTTCGCAATCCGGGCGGAGCCCCGACCTTGCATCCGCGCTCGACGTCGCCAAGCGTGCCGGTGCGTTTACCCTCGCCCTCGTCAATGCCGGCGAGTCGCCTCTGGCTGAGTTAGCCGACATCGTCTTGCCATTGCATGCAGGACCCGAACGCAGCGTCGCTGCCACAAAATCGTGCATCGCCAGTCTGACCGCGATCGCACAATTGGTCGCAACCTGGAGTGGCGATGACGCTTTGCGCGAAGAATTGGTCCGCCTGCCGCCGAAGTTGGAACAGGCGTGGCGGCTGGACTGGAGTGCCGCGACAACGAGACTGCGCGAGGCACGCGATTTGTTTGTCGTCGCCCGCGGTATCGGCTTCGGCGCGGCGCAAGAGGCGGCTCTAAAACTCAAAGAAACCTGCGCTTTGCATGCGGAGGCGTTCAGCGCCGCAGAAGTTCAGCACGGCCCGATGGCGCTGGCGAACAAAGGGTTTCCCGTCCTGGTGTTTTCACAGAACGACGAGACCAGACCCGGCATCGGGGGCACGGTGGAGGCCTTTGCGGCGCAAGGCGTCGATGTGCTGCTGGCAGGATTTGAAAACCTCCACGCGGTGAACCTTCCGTCGCTGGCAGCGAATCCTGCGCTGGAGCCGATATTGTTCCTGCAGAGTTTTTATCGCATGGCCGAATCGCTGTCGCGGGCGCGCGGCCTCAATCCCGATCAACCACCTCACCTCAACAAAGTGACCGAGACGTTGTGATGACGACCGCACTTGTTAATGGCCATATCGTAACGGGCAGAGCAACGGCGACCGGCCTAGCCGTGCTGATCGAAGACGAGCGGATTGCGGCCTTTGTTCCGGCACACACCCTGCCGCAGGGCGCCGAGCTTTATGACCTGAATGGGGGAACACTGCTGGCCGGATTTATCGACCTTCAGGTCAATGGGGGCGGCGGCGTTCTCTTCAATGATGCCCCGACCGTGCAGGCCCTGCGCACCATCGGCAACGCTCACAGCCGTTTTGGCACCACGGGATTTTTGCCGACCATCGTCAGCGCCGACTTCGACGTCATTGCGCAGGCGATTGCCGCCGTCGATGAGGCAATTGGCGCTGGTGTGCCCGGTGTTTTAGGTATCCATATCGAAGGCCCATTCCTCAATGCGGAGCGAAAAGGCATCCACGATGCCGCCAATTTCGGCGTGCTGGACGCGGAGAGCTTTGCACTCGTAACCTCGCTCAAGCGCGGCAAGACGATGCTGACGCTGGCCCCGGAAACCACCAGTCCCAAAATGATCGCGGCACTCGTCGAAGCAGGCGTGCTTGTTTCGGCGGGTCACACCAATGCGAGTTACGATGTGCTGGCGCCTGCACTGGCCGCCGGATTGCGCGGCTTCACGCACCTGTTTAACGCCATGTCGCAGCTGGGTGGACGAACACCCGGAACCGTCGGCAGCGCGCTGGACGATGACGCCAGTTGGTGCGGTATCATCGCGGACGGCCACCATGTGCATCCCGCCTCCATGCGCATTGCGCTACGCTGCAAGGGCCGCGACCGGCTCATGCTCGTCACCGATGCGATGCCGAGTGTCGGCTCCTCCCGCAAGTCGTTCGAACTGATGGGCAAGACGATTACCGTCAAAGACGGTGTCTGTGTCGGCCCCGACGGCACGTTGGCGGGTTCGGATCTCGACATGGCGAGCGCGTTTCGCAACGCGAAATCGATTTTCAAACTCGACCTGCCCGATCTGTCGCGCCTGGCGAGCGGCAACGCGGCGGAGTTTCTCGGTTTGGAACAGGATATCGGATTCATCCAACCGGGTGCACGCGCCGATCTTGTCCTGATGAACAGCGAATTGCAGATAAGACAATGCTGGATTGGTGGGAACGCGCTGCTCCCAAAAGGGTGAGCCGTGCAGCTGGGCTCGGCACCTTGCCCTGCCCGCGCCAACGCGGACGTGGAGTGGGTGTAATGAGATGGATCGCCGGCGTGTTTGTATTTTGTTGCCAAGCGGCCCTCTGCGCGGTTGCCGCGCCCTCCCACGAATCCGACACCGCTCTGCAGCGCCGGGCTTTTGTCGGCTACTACCCGAGCTGGCTTGACGCGGATATCGCATCGAACCCGAGCAATGACGGGACACGTGCAGCGCCCGGCCTTGCAGCCGTGTCGCCGGCCTATAGCCATATCGTCATCGCGTTCGCTAAGCCGGATTTTTCCTGGAACGGCGACATGACGTCCTGGTCGGGAAGCGGCTTGGGCTTTGGCGCCCCGCCAAAGCAAATCGAACAGGCCATCGGCACTCTGCATGCTCGCAAGCAGCGCGTTCTGCTGGCGATCGGCGGGGCGACCTACACCAACTGGACCGCTCTCGCAGCCGAAGGCCGCAGCAGAGCTGTTGGACCCGTGAGCAAAGCTTTAGCCCTTATGATTGAAGCATTGGATTTTGACGGTGCGGATGTCGATTACGAACGCGAAGGGACGGATGCCGCCGCGATTCAAGAATACCGCGATGCCATCCGCGCGCTAAACGCGGTCGTCCATCTCGCCGGCCACGACAAAGTATTGACTCTGGCAGCGTGGTCGACAGGGGCGGACTGCACGGCTGCCACCGGACTTTCGCCCTGTGGGGACAAGGCTTCCACTTGGCCCGAAGGTCGAACCGGGCGAGAGCGTCTGGTCTTTGCACAGCCCGAAATCGCCCAAATGCCGAGCATGGTGAGCGTCATGTCCTATGACGCGGGATACGAGACTTACGATCCGGTCACGAGTTGGACGTTGTATCGCGCGCTGATGCCCAAAAGTGTCATCGTCAATATCGGATTCGAAATCGCCCCGGAAGGATGGGGCGACGGCAAACTTGTCGCCGAAGACGGCCAAGCACTATGCCCCGGTTCGATCATCTTGGCCGACCAATTCGGCGTGTCCGTGAACCGGCCCTATTCGGTAGATCGTTTGATGAAAGCCGGACCTTTAAGCCGGCGAGCGCAGAGCAGAGATGGGATCATGCTCTGGCACATTCTCAAGAATGACAATCTTCCCAGCTGCGGCTCCGGGTCGGCCATTTCGTCAAAAGAGTTTGAGGCAAAGGCTTCCACTCTTCTCGATACGTGGCGCGAGCCTCCCGCACAAACCCAGTCCAGGTCCAACCATGACCACTGAGATTTCCATCGCCGGGCCGCCGGCAGCAACCGTCGTCGCCGAACGCCGCTTCTTCCATCCCGCCACTTGGGTGCCGACGCTTTATACTGCGGAGGGCCTGCCCTTCGTGATGGTGAATGTCGTTTCGGTATTCATGTACAAAAGCCTCGGCCTCTCCGACAGCAAAATCGCCTTCTTCACCAGCCTGGTGGCGATTCCCTGGATGATAAAACCGCTTTGGGGCGCGCTGATCGAGATGTTCCGTACCAAGAAGACATTTGTCCTGGCCGCGGAATTCGGCGGCGGCATAAGCTTCGGGCTGGTGGCGCTCAGTCTGCATCTACCCTTTTGGTTCGCCGGAACGCTCATCTTCTTCGGCCTTTGCGCCATCAATTCGTCCGTTCACGACACGGCTGCAGACGGGATCTATGTCACCGTTCTCAATGCCAAACAGCAGGCCAAATGGGTCGGCTGGCAGGGCGCCTTCTACAATGTCGGCAAGATCGTCAGCCAGGGCGGCTTCGTTCTGGCGGCTGGCGTTCTGGAAAAACGTTACGGGCCGGTGATGGCCTGGACGATGGTGTTCTGCGCCTTCGGCTTGCTGATGATCATCATCGGCCTCTGGCACCTGCTGTTTTTGCCATCCGGCGGGCGCGCCAAACCGGTCTCCGCAGCCCAGGCCGCCGGCACATTCCTCGATGTGCTCGTGACCTTCTTCCGCAAGAAATACATTCTGTGGGGCATCGTGTTTCTGGTGCTGTACCGTTTTGCCGAAGGCCTGGCGATCAAAATCGCGCCGCTGTTCTTGCGCGCCGCACGCGACCATGGCGGCTTAGGCCTGTCGACCGAAGATGCGGGATGGCTCTACGGCGTCTTTCCGCCGATCGCCTTTGTGCTGGGTTCGATCGCGGCGGGCTATTTCACGGCGGGAAGGGGACTGCGCAAATCGCTTCTGCTGCTCTGCGCGGCCTTCAATATTCCCTTCGCGGTATATCTTTTCCTTGCTTTGGCGCAACCCGCCGACCGTTCGATCATCACCGTCTTGGTGAGCCTCGAATGGCTCGGATATGGTTTTGGATTTGTCGGTCTCGTGCTTTTCATGATGCAGCAAATCGCGCCCGGCCCCTACCGCACCGCCCATTATTCCTTCGCGACATCCTTGATGGGGTTTGGCTTTTTGATCCCCTCATCGATGAGCGGCTATTTGAGCGATGCGCTGGGTTACCAGAAATTCTTTCTCTTGGTGATGCTGGCGACCATCCCCTCCTTCTTGATCTCCTGGCTTGTGCCCTTCCGAGATACCTCAAAGGAAGCACCGCCAGACGCTGCCCGAATGGAGTGAACTCTATGAACATGCCCTTGAAAATCCTCATTTTGGCTGCGGGACAAAAATCGATGCCCTCAGGCGGCGGCGCGCTCGAGCTGCAACCGCTAGGCGATTGCACGGTGATAGAACATGTAGTGCGCAATTTGCGCGGACTTGCCAAGCCGCACGACCTTATCGTCGTCGCCGCGCCGGACTCGCTCAGCGCCATCCAGAAAAAGCTGGGCTGGGAACCGGCCTATATCATCCAAGAAAAACCATTGGGCACCGGTCATGCCGTCTTGCAAGCCTCGGGGATTCTGAACGGATACGACGGCGACTTGCTCATCCTTTATGCAGACACGCCGTTGCTGCGGCCGGCTTCGCTGCGCGGCCTTTTAAATCGCCACCGACTGAAAGGGGCCAACCTCACGCTGCTCACGGCAACCGTTTCGGAGGATCTGCCTTATGGGCGCATCAGACGCGATGCCTCCGGGCGCATTCTCGATATTATCGAGCAGTCCGAAACGACCGCCGAACTCGAAGGCCTGCGGGAATTGAATGTAGGCGCTTACGTCGTGCGCGCAACAACCATCCTCGACGCCTTGAGCGGTCTCAATCACAACGACGATACAGAATTGCGCTTGACCGACTGCGTGCAGCAACTTCTGCGTTCCGGCCTGAAAGTGGACAGTTTCCAGCTCTACGATCCCGATGAGGTGCGCGGCATAAACGACATCGAAGATCTAAATCAGGCGGCCTTCATCCTGCAGAAACGGCTATTTCGTCCGCGCCGCCAGGAGGAGGAAAACGAAGTGGCGTTCGGCACCGGCGGCTGGCGCGCCATCATCGGTGAAGGTTTCACGCTGCACAATGTGCGGCGTCTTTGCCAAGCGCTTTCCAATGAATGCGCACGCAACGGAAACGAGAGTAAGGGCGTCATCGTCGGCTACGACCGGCGCTTCCTCAGCCGTCAGGCTGCCGAGGCCGCGAGCGAAGTGTTTGCCGGCAATAACATTCCCACGATTCTGTGCAACGAAGATGCTCCAACGCCGCTCATCAATTATGCCACCGCCTTGATCGGTAGCGCCTACGGCCTGGCCTTCACCGCCAGCCACAACCCGCCGGAATGGAACGGACTCAAAGTCTTTCACGGCGACGGTTCGTTGTTGCTCGATCACGAAACGAAGTCCATCGCAGCCGAGACCAATGCACTGGCCACATCGGATGTTATCAAGCTGGAATTGGATCTGGCGCTGGAGGCCGGCATCGTCAAGGTGAGAGACTTCACCAACGAATATGTCGATGCTGTGGAAGCGTTGATCGATATGGATGTGATCCGTAAGGCCGGGCTCCGATTGATCGTCGATCCGATGTACGGCGTGGGACAATTGACTTCTGGAAACGGTGCTCACCGAGGCGCGCTGCCGGGTTCAGTTCATCCACAACCGGCACAATCCTTTATTCGGCGGCCGCAGCCCGGCACCCGATCTGGAGGCCATGCGCGATCTCATCAACGAGTTGCAGCAAAGAAAATACGATCTCGGTCTGGCGATGGACGGCGACGCAGACCGCATCGCGATCGTCGATGAGAAAGGCCGTTATATCTCATTCAATGACGTGCTCGTGCTGCTCTATTGGTATCTCCATGTGATACGCGGCGAACGGGGCTGTGTGGTGCGCAATCTCAGTACCACGCACATTCTCGACCGTTTGGCCCGAGCGTTGGGCGAAAAATGCATCGAGGTCCCAGTGGGCTTCAAACATATTGCCACCGCGATGGTCGAGCACAACGCCTTGCTCGGCGGAGAGAGCAGCGGCGGCCTCACCATTCGCGGACATATTCTCGGCAAGGACGGCATTTTCGCCTCCGCGATCGTCGTGGAGATGATCGCGCGCACCGGCCTCAAAATCAGCGAACTGCAAGAGAAAGTTTGGGCCCTCACCGGCCGGCTTTACAGCGTGGAGGAGAATTTTCCCGCCACACCGGAGATGAAGATCGCCATCCCGAGGCGGCTGAAAGAGGCGCCCTGCCGCGATGTCGCCGGCTATCAAGTGGAGCGCATCAGTCATGTGGACGGCACCAAGCTCTACCTTGCCAACGACAATTGGGCCCAACTGCGTTTCAGTGGTACCGAGCCGATATTGCGGCTGGCGGTGGAAGCCGACAGTCCCGAGAAGGCGCAAGAGCTGATCGTCTGGCTCAAGCAATTCGTTTCCGCAAAAACAAAAAAACCTGCCGAGGATGCATGCGTTACGGCCATTTCGAAAACCGCGAATATGTAATCGACCGGGTCGATCCACCGGTTTCCTGGACCAACTATATCGGTGTGAACCGGATGTGTGCCGTGCTCAGCCACGTCGCAGGCGGTTACAGCTTCTATCGCGACGCCGAGCATGGCCGCATCACTCGCTTCCGCCCCAATGGCGTACCGATGGATTGGCCGGGGCATTGGCTGTATCTGCGCGACGACGAGGACGGGGATTATTGGACCATCAGCTGGCAGCCGGTGGGAAAGCCATTGGACCTGGCGAAATACGAATGCCGCCACGGTCTGTCCTATTCCCGCTACAAGGCCGAATACAAAGGGATCCAAGCAGAACAGCTGATCTTCATCACGCGCGAAGACGATGTCGAGATCTGGGACGTGCGCGTGAAGAACATCTCGGACCGCCGGCGCAAGCTTAGCATTTTCAGTTATCTCGAGTGGAGTTTTCATCACATCGAGATCGACAATCAGAATTTTCAGATGTCGCTTTATGCCAGCGGCTCGAATTACAACCGCGGTGTCATCGAATACGACTTCCACTACGAACCGTGGACCTATCACTACCACGCCTCCAGTTTCGATCCCGACGGTTTCGAGTGCATGCGCGACGCCTGGATCGGGCCCTATCGCAGCGAACGCAACCCGCTGGCGGTCGAGACGGGGCGCTGCAGCGGCAGTGCGGAATTGACCGGCAACCATTGCGCCAGCCTTCACAAACAGATCGCGCTGGCGCCCGGTGAAGAGCAACGCTTTGTCTTCCTGATCGGCCATGGAGATCGCGCGGCGGGGATCGAAAAGAAGGCCAAATACAGCGATTTCAAGAATGTCGATGCCGCGTTCGCGGATCTCAAACACTATTGGGACGAGAAATGCGCCATCTTCCAGGCCACCACGCCAAGCCGCGGCCTCGATACGATGGCCAATGTCTGGACGCTCTACCAGGCGGAGACCTGCGTGGTATGGAGCCGGTTCGCGAGTTTCATCGAAGTGGGCGGGCGAACGGGCCTGGGTTATCGTGATACTGGGCAGGATGTGATGGCGGTTGCCCACACCAACCCGGCGAAGGTCAAGCAGCGTCTCAAGGAATTGCTGAACGGTCAGGTCAGCGTAGGATACGGCTTGCATCTGTTCGATCCGGATTGGTTTCAGCCGCAACAGAAACCGCAATTCAAGAGCCCGACGATCGCCCACGCGCCCGCCAAGTCGAGCTACATCCATGGACCGGAACAAGCGTGCTCGGACGATCACCTCTGGCTGATCCCGTCGATCTGCGACTACGTAAAGGAAACCGGCGACACGGCATTCTTCGACGAAGTGATCCCCTATTGCGACAAGGGCGAAGCCACGGTCTGGGACCACCTAAAGGCGGCTCTCGATTTTAGCGCCAAATATGTCGGACCCTCGGGGATTTGCTTAGGCCTGCGCGCCGATTGGAACGACTGCCTCAATCTCGGCGGCGGCGAGAGCGCTATGGTGAGTTTCCTGCACCATTGGGCGCTGCTCGCTTTCGTAGACGCGGCGGAATATTTGGGCCGCCATGCGGACGCCGAGACCTATCGTGCACTGGCCGCCAAAGTGCGCCTCGCCTGCGAGCGGGAATTGTGGGACGGCAAATGGTACGCGCGCGGCACCACGGCCTCCGGCCTCAAAATTGGGACCCAAGCCAGCGAAGAAGCCAAGGTCTTTATCGAAAGCAACAGCTGGGCAATCCTCTCAGATGCCGCGCCGCGCGAGCATGCCGAACGCGCCCTCGATGCGATCGACGAACACCTCTTCTCGCCTTGGGGGCTGCATCTTCTGCGACCAAGCTTTTCCCGGCCCAACGACGAGATCGGTTTCATGGGCCGCGTCTACAAAGGCATCAAGGAGAATGGCGCCATTTTCAGTCATCCCAATCCCTGGGCAGTGATCGCCGCGGCGAAGCTTGGCCAAGGCGACCGCGCAATGCGCTTCTTCGACAGCCTATTGCCCTACCATCAGAACGATAAGATCGAAATCCGCGAAGCCGAACCCTACAGCTATTGCCAGTTCGTCTATGGCGCGGAGCATGCAAAGCATGGCCGAGCGCGGCATCCTTGGCTGACCGGCAGTGCCGGTTGGAACTACACCGCCGTCACCAAATGGATTCTCGGTGTACGACCCGGCTTTACGGGCTTGATCGTGGATCCGTGCATTCCTACGGACTGGCCGGGATTCTCGGTCGTTCGCAAATGGCGCGGCGCCACCTATCGCATCGAAGTTCGCAACCCAGAGGGCGTCAGCAAAGGCGTGCGCTCCATTCTTCTCGATGGAAAACCTGTGGCGGGAGAAATCCCGCTCCGACCGGCGGGGACTGTGAGCGACGTTACTGTCATAATGGGTTAGTCT
>CAVXZV010000009.1:0-202972 GCA_963766355.1 uncultured Alphaproteobacteria bacterium | reverse complement strand
CGAGACCTTCAATCAGCGCAGAAAGCTGCGCCGCCGACAGACGCATCACGCCGTCTTCGATGCGGGGCCACACGAACTTGCCCTCCAACCGCTTGGCAAAAAGGCAGAGACCTGTGCCGTCCCAAAAAATCAGTTTCACTCTGTCAGCACGGCGAGAACGGAAGCAGACGATCACACCCGAGAAGGGATCAATCCGCAGCTGTTCCTTCGCCAGCGCCGCAAGGCCGAGTATCCCTTTGCGGAAGTCCACAGGCTTCGTCGCCATCACCACCCGGACCGGCCCCGGCGGAATCAACATTCCGCCGCTCATGCCGACACCCGCTTGACCGCCCGCAGCACTGCCTCGATGGCGCGCGCGTCAACACCGCCCGGCACCTTCACCCTCACAGAGCCGATCGTGATCTCGATGGATGCAGTCCGTTCCCGCCCTGCCGGTCTGCGCCTGCGCTCCGGCTCGACCGACACCACCGGCACAAATGCCGGCACATCGTCTGCCTGCAACGCAAAATGCCCATCCTTGGCTGCTCTGATCCAGTTCGACAGATGCTGCGGCATCAGATCGTGCTGCCGCGCCACCTCCGCAATCACCGCCCCCGGCGCCACCGCCTCCGCAACGATCCGCCCCTTCTCTTCGTCCGTCCAGCGGCGCCGGCGGACAACGCCAGTTACCTCGACATGCCGCCGAACCGGCTTCGTGTCGTCACTAATGTCGACCATATATGATACACGACCCCAAACGACTTACCACGCATCCTGCGCGTCACGTCCGGCGATCAGCAACGTGGGATTAAAAGAACGCTCACTCTTGTTCACCGGGTTCCCGATAAAACCCTTGGCGTGAAGACGGCTCAGAACGGCCCAGTCGAAGTTCTTCCACGCCCGGAATCCATCATGCAGCGTCAGATGGAGCAGCGCGAGGGCGGCTTCGTCGATCTTTTCTTCGTCTACGGTCATTGCGGAAATCCCCAACATCCGGGCGCAGCATATCGCGGCCTGTGGCCAAAAAAATATCAATTGCAAGGTATCGATTGAACCAGCCGCACTGCAATCGAGGAAATCGCCATGGACGCGAGACAATAGGTCCGCTCTAGGACTCCGTAATCTCCTCCACCAGCGCGATTATTTTGCTGCGCGTACGCTGATCCTTAAGACGCAGGAAGGCACGAAACAGCCGCCAACCGTCCGCGCTCAGCATGAAATCCGAAATCGCTTTCAGATCTTTTGCCTCGCCGAGTGCCTCTTCTCGGGGCTCTCCCGTTGGCGGGTAGAGCGCTGCGACAGGAATGCCGAAATGCTTCGCCAATTCGAAGAGGCGGCCCGCCGATATCCGATTGGCGCCTTTCTCGTATTTCTGGATCTGCTGGAACGATAGGCCGAGCTTTTCCGCGAGGTCGACCTGGGATAGGCCAAGCTGTTTGCGATATGCCCGGATCTTTCCCGCTACGAATTCATCGATATCATTCGAACGCTCGCCACCCAAATGACTCCTCCTCAAATCCAACTAGCCGGCCTTCCGCTTTTCCGCGACAAGACCCGCGAACGGGCTCACCTCTGCCGTGCCATGGTACTGCTTGACCAAATCGGCCGGCGCTATGAACTCATCTCGAAACCACGGATACTTTTTGGGCGAAAACACCGTCACCAACCAATCTATTAGGCGGCGTACTCGAGGAATACGCGCACTACCCGCGTGATATGTCATCCATATATCGATCGGCATATACATACCGAGATCGATCGGCACAACCGGCGCGCCGACGGCATGGACATAGGTTGGCAGCATTCCGAGGCCTGCGCCTCTCGCGATAGACCAATAATGAGCGCTACTCGAATTTGTGCGAAGCGATATCCACCCTTCCGGACGGACACCCGGGAACAGCGCGTCGTACATCTGGTCCCAAAGCTGGTGGTCATCGGATTGAAGGACGACGCGGTGATTGACAAGGTCCGGTATATCTTTTGGCACACCGTAAGTATCGATATAGGACTGTGCTGCGAACGGAACCAGATGCAGGCGTCCAAGCTTTGCCACGCGTAATTCTTTGGCGGTCGGCCGGGTGAGTTGAACGGAAATATCGGCTTCCAGGCGCAACACGTCCATCGAACGCATCGCGCAATGCACATCGAGCAAGAGCTTTGGGTTCGCGCGCTGAAATTCAACGAGATGCGTCGCGATCCAGAGCGTGCCTAAGCCTTCCGTCACCGCCAGCCGAACTTCTCCCGCCATAGAGCTGTCGGCGCGGTCGCGCGTTTGCACCAGTCCGAAGGCTGCCTGCTCCATCTGATTTGCCGCGCCGAGTATCTTCTCTCCTTCGGCCGTGACGCGGACGCCGTCGACGTGACGGGTGACAAGCGTGACACCAAGCGACTTCTCGAAGTCGCTGATCCGTTTGCGCAGGGCGTTTACCGACAGGCCGATGTAATCGGCCGTGGCCCGGAAGCTTCCACGACGGACCAGCTCGAGAAACAAGCGTGCGCTTTCCCAGTCGGGCAAAACCTTGGAATGCGATCTGACGACCCGTTCACCAAGAAGAACGGGCCGTTCGTCTCGGGTCTGCATACCGATCTGTCTCCCTCGACTAGAACATACATGAAAATCAGGTGGGCAAAAAATGACTGAACATTCTCTGTCTCTTGTTCGCGCCAACCAGCAGGCAGCCGCCCCCAGTCGGCCGAAGAGTCATGCTCTTGAGCAACTCGATCCGCTACGAGTTGCGCGACGGTTAACGATTTTTCAGCCCAGCGAACAGGTTATGGACGATTTGCTGGAACGGGCGAAATGGCACATCCCCGGACTGGCCGGCAGCGATGTTGTCCGGCGGATTATGGCCCACAACCCTAGGGCGATTTGGGCATTTGGTCGCAAGTCGTCGTTTAATCCTGCCGACCCCAAGGGTGAGGGCTTCCAGGCTCTGCTCCTCTTGACGGAACAAGGCCTTAAGGAGCTAGCGGCGCGGACGCTCGATTGTTCAAATCCTCCCTCTGAACTGTTGGCCAAGCCGGGTGAGCGACCCTCCGGCATCTATGTGTGGGCGACCTATGCGCCCGGCACGCTGGCCGCGGCCGTGACGCTGGTCGTGCAAGCGATGTCGGCCCCCCCCTATGACGGCGTGCCGGTATTTACGCGAGCGAGCACCAAAGACGGCTCGCGCTTTACCGAGGTCCTTGGTTTTCGAAAGGGTGTCAACATCAACGGCATCGATGCACCGCATTTGTACGTCTACGAGCGTTCGCAAACAAAAGTAAGCAATGCTCCGATCTATGACAGCTACCAAAAGGGTAACGCGCAGCGGACGCTCTCTGTTGCGGTAGCGCGCAGCGTTGAGGATTGGATGCGGGCGGTGAGCATCCGAAGCGCCGTGTATATTGGCGAGCAAGAGTGTCCGTTCGACGAGGAATTCGACGGAAACGACTTTTCGGCGCTTCATCTCATCGGCTATTCGGGTGACGAACCGGCCGGCTGCATCCGCATTCGACATTTCGCCGATTTCGCCAAAGTGGAACGCCTCGCGGTCCGAAAGGAATTCCGTAACTCGCGGCTGTCCTTCCTGCTGGTGAGGGCCGCTATCGAGCTTTGCCGGGTGAAGGGCTATCGCCGCATCTATGGCCATGCGCAGCGGCGTCTCCTGGGTTTTTGGGGCCGTTTCGGAGCGGTTCCTCTTCCAGGCGGCAAGGAGTTCGCGTTCTCGGATTTCGACTACGTTGAGGTGATGGTCGAGATCGAACCCCATCCAAATCCAATTACGATCGGCACCGATCCCTATGTGATTATCCGACCCGAAGGGCGCTGGCATATGCCGGGCGTTCTGGAGCGGTCCGCATCGCGTCCCGTCACGCGTCCTTCCGTCGGGAAGCCCGTGTCTTGAGCGTGGTGGTACATTTCAACCGGTATCGCAAGCGACGGATCGCTCCCCCCCTTGTGCTTGTCGACATGCACCAGGAACAATTGGATTATGAGGCAGGGTTTAGCACCAAGCGGGTGCTGCCTGTCCTCGCGAAATGCCGACAGCTGCTCGAGCGTGCGAGATCCCAAAAGTGGCCAGTAGCCTTTGTTCGGCCACTTCCCAAGGTACCATGGGATTATGCCGGTCTTGCGGGACAGCCTGTCCCGCGCTGGATCGAAGGATTCGAGCCGCTCCGGACCGACATGATCTTCGACCGGACGGCATCGTCCTGCTACACGAGCGCGGAATTCTACGGCGCGATGGATGAAGCAGGTGGCGAGTTCGTACTCGCAGGGTTTTCGGCCGACACGACGTGCCTCACCACGCTTACCGATGCGGCCCGAGTTAATCATTGCACGGGGCTGATCGAAGACGCCACGACGACGCGCCCCTTAAGCGGTCTGAGCGCAGTCGACAGTCACCGCGCGGTGATGGCCCTCGCGAGCCGCTACGCGACAATCATGACGGCAAAGGGTTGGATCGAGGCGGCGCAGCTGTCGCCATCTCCCTTGGAGCGAACCCGTGTCATTACCCACTCCTGACAAAATGGAAGAGAGCGCTGCTGCGCTCAAGCATGAAATAGAGAAGCTGGACGAGCTTGGGCTCTCGTTCGCGGCGTCGTTGGTCAGGATTGCGCATATGGATCTCCAGATGCGGCTGTGCGGCATGACCGAAAACGATATCGACGTGCTGAGTTTCGCGTCCCTGATTGTGACCAACGAGATGGCTGCACGCGCCGAAACGCAGCCAGAATTGGGCACCAGCGACAATGCAACAAAGAAGATAAGCAAGAAACAGGTTTAGCGCGATGAATTACAAAACCGATTGCAAGACTGTCATTGAGCCTTCCGACCTGACCGAATTCGCAGGCGACGCGAGGTCCCAATTGGGCGTGCCAGGCGTGTTAGACTACACCTCGCTTCTACTGGCGGATCGCAAGCTTTTCGAAGTCATCGAGACACTGGGCAAGACCGACGCGTTGCCCGAATGCGTGCTCCTTGATGTCGTCAGGCTTTCTATAGCAGACAGGCTGGAAGAACTGCAGACCGAGACGTATCGTCGGCTCGACGAAGGCATATCATATGGGCGCCTGCTTGCGGCCGCTAACACAAAGCCGGTGTAATTGATGCACGGACCGCGGTCTGCCGACGCGTGCCCTTGCCGGATGGAGGTTATCGCTTGGTGTCCTCCGATCAGAGGCTCGCTGCGTGTTGCTGAAGTCCGTTGCGATGGGTGCGCGCGACGCGATCGTTCATAGCGGCCGGCTTGATGCGAATGTGCAACTTCTGAGTAAGCCCTACACGCAACAAAATCTCGCACGCAAACTGCGCGAACGATTGGACAGTCCGGCAGTGGGCAGGATGTAAAAGCGGCAACGCTTGGGAAAACGCGCGCGATCGTCGGGACGGCCTACCGCGAATGTTCTAGCAGTTTGCTGAAAAAGTCTGGATTTGACGCTCCTGCGCCTTTGGCTGGCGGAACGGTGTGCTGCGGATTTGGTTTTTGACGGTGCTATTGGGGATTGGCGGGCAGGCTCGTCCTCAAGCGGCGATCAATTTTGGAATACGGACGAGATTGTAAGCGATGAGATTGAGCAGGAAGTCGGCGGCGACGCGGCGGATGCCGCGATGCTTGGTTTTGCGCATGGTGCCGTGCTGCTTGCCCCAGCCGAAGATGCACTCGATCATCGCCCGGCGTGATTGCGACATGGCGTAGCCGATATGGCGGACGGTTCGCCCGTCGATGGCGCTTTTGCGCCGCTTGCCGGTTTTGGTCACGGCGTCGTTCTGCGTCACATGCGGCGTGACGGCGATGGCGCGAAGGTTGGCCACATGATCGGCGGTGTCATAGGCCTTGTCCTCGCCCGCCGTGATACGGCGGGCCATCTCTTTGCTCTTAGCTGCAAACATTTTTTCCGACGCTCGCCGCTCGGCCGTGCCATTGGCTTGCGTCACCATCCCGGCCACTGCCAGGCCATGGCGGTTCTCCATGATGGCATGGCCCATATAGCTGAGCTTCGCCTCTCGCCCCAACGCCTTGCGGTAGAGCCGGCTGTTTGGGTCGGTGACGCTGGCATGAGTGTCGTTCTTGCGCTTCTGACCGTGGAAGTTCGAGCCGTCGCCGTCATCGCTGCCGTCCTTGGGGCGAAAGCTCTTCTGCGAAGCCCAAGCCTCGATCAGCGTCCCGTCCGCCGAAAAATGCTCGTCCGACAATAGCGGCTTCACTTCGGGATGGTTCAATAGCTTGATCATGAACTTCTCGAAGGCTTCCCCGCCCAGCAGCCTGTCGCGGTTCTTGGTGAAGCTCGTCGGGTCCCACACCGGATCGTCCGGCGAGAGCCCCACGAACCAGCGGTACAGAAGGTTGTAGTCCAGTTGCTCCATCAATTGCCGTTCCGAACGGATGCCATAGAGTGCCTGGAGCAGCAGGGCGCTCAGCAATTGTTCCGGCGGGATCGACGGGCGGCCTTCCTTCGCATAGAGCCGCGAAAAGCTTCGGTTCAGTTCCTTCAGAACGTCCCGCACAAGCTCGCGTATCTTCCGCAGAGGGTGAGCCGCCGGAACCCGCGTCTCCGGCGAGACATATGAAAACAACCCGCCTTGATCCTGAAACCGCCCGCGCATTTTTGCCGATCCAACAGCCTCGCGACCAGTGAATCACGTCAAATCGCCAACAGCGAGGGGGTTTTCAGCAAACTGCTAGAGACTTCTCGAAGTCGCGCACCTGCTTTTCGGCGTCATCCTTTGCGATTCCATAAGATTCCCGAACTTTACCGACCAGCTGATCGCGTCGTCCGGCGATCTTGGTGACATCATCGTCGGTAAGCTGCCCCCATTTTTCACGGACCTTGCCGGAAAACTGCTTCCAATTGCCTTGAATTCGGTCCCAGTTCATCCAGGGCACCTGTGGGTAATTGCGGAACGAGCGGGTCCTCGAAACGGACTGATAGGGGCTGGGGGGCACCGCCTCGAATTCCCGCTCGCCCTTGTACAATGCCGCAGCCGGCGGTCGGTTCCAGCACTTCTCAAATTTTCGTCTGGCCGCAGCAATATCTGCGCGATAGCAGCAGATAAGGGTCAAATGTCGGAATAAACGGGGAACAAGAGGCGAATTCCTATTGTCCAACCGCCAGCCTCTGGTCGCCACCGGATAGAGGTCAGGGGCCGTGTCGCCGGTAAAGCCGCGCGGAAATTGAAACGGGCGCAGCTACCCTAAAACGATTTGCAGACGATGCGGTTTGCCATCATCGGCCAGTGGGATCAGCGTTTTTTTGCTTCCGGTTAGCATCTCGCTGTCGAGCTTCGCCGCAAGAACCCCGCGGCATACGCCAAGCGGGTTCTCCACCAATATGTCATAACGCGAAGAACGGTAGCGGAATGAGATTTCAAAGCTCGGCCAGCCGCGCGGAATGCAGGGATCGATTGCCAAATTGGTGCCCTGCAAGCGAAACCCAAGCAATCCTTCGAGAACAACGCGGTACATCCACCCGGCCGAGCCCGTATACCACGTCCATCCACCGCGTCCGACATGAGGCGGCACGGAATAGAGATCCGCGCAAACTACATAAGGCTCGACCTTATAGCGATGCATTTCCGTGCTGCTGTCCGAGTGGTTAATCGGGTTCAGCATCGATAGCAATTCGTGCGCTTTGTCCCCGTCGCCCTGCATCGCAAATGCCAACGCGGCCCAGATCGAGGCGTGGGTGTACTGACCGCCATTCTCGCGGATGCCAGGTGGATAGCCTTTGATGTAACCGGGATCGTGTGCGGGTTTATCGAATGGCGGCATGAAAAGCAGCGAGAGTTTTTCATCGCGCCGCACAAGATATTTATCGACAGCGGCCATAGCGCGCGCCGCGCGCGCAGGTTCGCCGGCGCGCGAGATGACGGCCCAAGATTGCGCGATGGAATCGATACGACACTCTGAATTGGAAACCGAGCCGAGTGGCGTGCCATCATCGAAGAAGGCGCGTCGATACCAATCGCCATCCCATCCGTGCAATTCGAGTGCGCCTTTCAAACCCATCGCATACTGACGCCAATCCGCGGCATGCTCGGAGTTGTCGTGACGCTCCGCCAGAGTCGCAAAGGAAATCAGCGTCGAATAGAGAAACCATCCCAGCCAGACACTTTCACCTTGTCCGCCGCCGCCGACTTGGTCCATGCCGTCGTTCCAATCGCCAGTCCCCATCAACGGCAAGCCATGCACGCCGGTTGCCAGGCTCTTGTCCAGCGCCAGCGCGCAATGATCGAATAGGCTCGCCGTTCTGCCGGAAATTGTCGGTCGGAAAAAGGCGTCGCGATCGCCTTCGCGAAGCGCAGGGCCTTCGAGAAATGGCACCATTTCATCGAGAACTGCGACATCGCCGGTGACGTTGACGTAATGGGCCACAGAGTAGGCTAGCCAACATCTGTCGTCAGTGACGCGCGTGCGAATGCCATTCTCGGATTCCGCCAGCCACCAATGCTGGACGTCGCCTTCCACGAATTGGCGGGCCGCGGCAAGCAGCAGATGCGCGCGCGCCAGATCGGGCCGGCATACGCAGAGCGCCATCGCATCTTGCAACTGATCGCGGAAACCGTATGCGCCGCTCGCCTGATAGAAACCGGTGCGGGCCCAGAACCGACACGCCAATGTCTGATAGGGCAACCAGCGGTTCATGAGGATGTCGAGCGCCCTGTCCGGCGTCTTCACTTGGACGGTGCCCAAAATGCCATCCCATTGCTTCGCGACATCATGCAACACGGCGTCGAGATCGGCCTTGCGATATTCGGCAAGCAAAGCCTCGGCCTCGGGTTTCGATGCTGCTTGGCCGAGAAAGAATACGACTTCGGCCGAGCCGACGGCGCCAAGTCTGATTTGCGTCTGCAAGGCGCTGCAGGGATCCAGTCCGGCGCCGGCCTTATTTGACAGACGTGTTCCGGGCATCAAAGCGAGCGGACGATCCAACGCGCCATCGCGGCCGATGAACTCCGTGCGATCGCCGGTCCATGCCGTTTGCTTTCCGTTCAGATCGGCGAACGCCACGCGCTCGCCGAATTGGTCGTTCCAGAGGTTCCGGGCAAACATCGCACCGGTCTGGGGGTTAACCTCTGTCACGATGAACGGCGCGCCGGCACCTCGATTTGCACCGAGCACCCATTCGACATACGCCGTAACCGAAAGATGCCGTTCGCGACCGGATTGATTTGTTATTTTCAGCCGAGAGATTTTGATGGGATCGTCAACGGACACATATTGCAGAAGTTCGAGCGCAATCCCGTGCGAAACATGTTCGAACTTGCTGTAGCCCTGACCGTGCCGGGCAGAATACGAGGAGGTCTTCTGTCGTATTGGAAGAGCTGTCGGTCCCCAAACGGCGCCGGTATCCTCATCGCGTACGTAAACGGCCTCGCCTGTCGCATCACCCACGGGATCGTTCGACCATGGGGTAAGCAGGTTCTGCTGGCTGTTGAGCGACCAAGTGAATCCGCTTCCCTCCGTCGAAACTTGAAAGCCGAAAACGGGATTGGCGATGACATTGATCCACGGGGCGGGCGTGCGCTGATTGCCCTCGAGAATTGTTAGGTACTCGCGCCCGTCGTTGGTGAAGCCGCCGAGGCCGTTGAAGAACTCCATCGCAGGACGGGCCAACGGTATTTCCGGCACGCTCGATGCCGGCGAGCGCCGCAGGGGCGGCGGGCTTGCGTGTTTTACGCTGCGGGCCCGGTTGATCTGTTCGGCCAGAGTGCCGCGATTGCCTTGCAAAATGGCGCGGGCCGATGATTGAAGAAGTCCGCGTATCTCTGGCGCCAATAGGTCGGCGCGCAGGACAAAAACAGAGCCGCGGGAATTGTCGCTTGCGATCCGTGGCATCGACTGGTTCATCCGCACCAGTGCATCAAGCGCGGTCTGCAAGTCCTGAACATACGAGGCGGCGCGCTCGTTAATGATCACCAGGTCTACGGCGAGTTGTTTGAGCCGCCAATACTCGTGCGCGCGCAAAAGCTGACGCACAAGCTTCAAATCTTCCAGGTCGTCTATCCGGATGAGAACGATGGGCAGGTCGCCGGATATTCCCTGCGCCCAAAGCGAGGATGCTTTACGGGCACCGCGCTTAAGGACATCGGCAGGCGGTCGCAGCGTTGGGTCGGAATAAAGAACATGGTTGGCGAGACGTTGAAAAAGATGCGCTTCTTCGGGCTCTATACTCAAATGGCGAAGCTGCATCTGTGCCTGTGTCCAGGCAAGTGTTGCCGCGCGCTCAAAAGCCGTCGCGTCGTGGTATTTGTCGGCAAGATCGAGCACGTCGTCTCGCGAGGATGCGACAACCGTCCAAAAGGAGACGCGCGCGGTAGCGCCGGGCGGAATGCGCACCCGACGACGCAAGCTAAAGATCGGATCCAACACCGCCCCCAGCGAATTGGACAGGGGCCAACCATCGGCAACTGCCGAGGGCGAGCGAATAGTTTGTCCGCGTCCGAGAAAGCGCGCCCGATCGGTCTCAAATTGCAGATCGCCGATTGCTTCGCCTTCGACGACCGATAGATGGGCGGCCCAGACCAACGGATCTTCGGACGAACGCTGGCGGCGCGTCGCGAGGATGGCTCCGAGATTTGGCTCAAACTGCGTTTCGACAAACAACTTGGCAAAGGCCGGATGTGCCACGTCGTCAGCCTGACGGGCCAGCGCAATCTCGGCGTAGGAGGTCAACTCGATTTCGCGCGCGCGCGAGCCGCGGTTGGTGACGGATACGCGGCGGACTTCGGCGTCGTGTTCGGGGGAGACCAATACTTCCAAAGCTGTTGTCAAGTTGGCGTCGTGCCGGATGATTTCGGCGTGATCTTCGGAGAACACCACTTCGTAGCTGTCGGACTCCGCAGCGGTAGGTTGATACCCTGCAGACCAGATATCGCCTGTCCGCACATCGCGCAGAAGAATATACGAACCCCAGTTGTCGCAGGTGAGATCTTCGCGCCATCGTGTGATCGCGATGTCGTGCCAACGGCTATAGCCGGAACCAACCGCCGTCAGCATTGTCGAGTAGCGCCCATTGGATAGAATATGTGCGCGCGGAAAACGCGAATGCGCGGAAGCATAGCGCCGCTGAATCTCGGGCACAAAGGTCTGTGCTTCCGTCACTTGAGCCGTTTGCTCGGGAAGCCGCGCCAAAGCGACGTCGCGCGGCATGCGCTCCTGCAGCAAAAGCTCCGCCGCCTGTATGATAGACTCTGAGTGAAAGCGCGAGCGCATTGCCCCGTCATGAAGCGCATTGGCGATGGCCACCAATGTCATCGCCTGGTGATGAGCCATATAGGTGCGGATTACGGTGAACTTCATGCCTTCCGGCAGACGCGCGCGCGTGTAATCGAGTGCTTCATACCAACCATATGCTCCGCGTGCACCCAGCCCGGTCATCCGCTTATAGTTTTGCACCGTCGCCACCGGGGCGATCATAGACGCGAGGCCGCTGGCATAAGGCGCGATGACGATGTTGTCGCGCAGTCCGCGTTTGTATCCCAAATCGGGAACACCGAAGCTCGAATACTGGTATGTTTGTTCAATGTCGCGTGCGTTGTATTGCGATTCCGACATACCCCAAGGCACGCCAAGTTCGCTCCCGTAAGTTTCCTGTCGCCAGACCACCAAACGGTTGGTCTGCTCCAGCAGACTGCCGGCGGGCGCTCGCATGACCAGGGACGGCATCAAATACTCGAACATCGATCCGGACCAAGAAATGAGCGCCGAGCCGTTGCGAATTGGTGTCAGCGTGCGGCCAAGCCGGAACCAATGCTTGGCTGGTAAGTCGCCCTTGGCAACGCCGATGAAACTTGCCAGGCGAGCCTCGGATGCTAGGAGATCGTAGGAATTTGGATCCAGACCGCCATCGGCGCAGCGATAACCGATCGAAAGAAGTTGGCGATCCGGATCGAACAAAAAGCCGAATTCCATCGACATGGCGATCGATCGGGCGCGTTCGGCCAGAGTCGAAAGACGATGGCGGATCAGGAGCGCCGCGCTGATGGATTTTTCCAGCGCATCGATCAAACCGTCGGAATTCTTGTGTTTCTCTCCATCTTGGTGCGTCAGTTCCCGAAGTGCGGTTTCGCAATACTCCGGTAGTGCGCCGAGTGTCGGAACCGCGTCCAGCAAAGATATGCAATCTTTGCCGGGCAAATCGTAGTCTTTCAGGAGAAATGCCCAGGGCAACAACAACTCGATATCATGTTGATGGGTGGCGATGGTCGCACGCAAACCCTCGACCCATACGACAGCCTCGGCGTCGCCGCCGGCGTTTTTCCATTCATTGGCCAAAGGAACGAGCGCGTCGGCCGTCTGTGCCAAAGCAGTCAGCCGCTGCGCGATGTGTGTTGGGTTTTTCGGAGAATCCGAGAGCTGTCCGGCGATGCCGTCGAGCGCGGCGTCTAACTTTTCACGCGACCCGCGCGGAGCGTGCCCGTCTTTGTAACGCGTATGCATCGCTTCGCGTATAAGAGCCAAACTGTCTTGAAGTCCTTCCGTTCGGCGCGCGGTCCAGAGGGAACTGTTGCAGATCTCTTGGCAGGCGTTGGCGAGCGCGATGAGATGGCCGGCGAGATTGCCGCTGTCCACGGAGGATACGTATTTTGGCTCCAACGGACGTAGATCGCAGGTATCGTACCAATTGTAGAAATGCCCCCGGTAGCGCTCCATTTTTTCCATGGTTGCCATCGTGGCTTCGAGGCGCTCTAGCGTGCCGATTGTGCCGAGCCATCCGAAATCGCGGGCCGTTACAATCGACAGAAGGTAAAGACCGATGTTGGTTGGCGAGATTCGATGGGCAACGGCTGGCTTTGGCGTTTCCTGAAAGTTGTCGGGCGGCAGCATGTTTTCGGTTGCGGTAACGAATTCTTCGAAAAACCGCCAGGTGCGCCGTGCAATGAGCCGCAATGCTAGCGTATCGCTCGCAGAAATCGAAAGATGACCGGCGGTGGGAGGAGGCGAACTGGCCCAACGCGCAACGGCGGGCGATAGGATCCACAGAAGCGCGAATGGCGTGGCGATCGGCCAGGTGTCATGGCCGGTGAGCGCGATAGTTCCTCCGACGAACGCGGCGAAGGTGGCGCTCACCGCTATTTGTATGGCCAGAGTGCGACGATCGAACTGAGAATTGTCATGGGCTTGTGCGGCTGTGACCCATTCGAGCAATCGGCGGCGGACGACAAGGCGGAACAAAGTGCGCGCTATCGCATCGACCATCAGCCATGCCTGGTGGGCCAGAAATGTGACTAGAAATGCGGTTTGCAGAAGACCAAGAGCAAGGTCGCCGCGCACGGCGCGCAAATGGTTGCGCAGCGAGATACCCGAGTGACGCGGCACAATGCCGATAATTGCCGGTAGCAAAGGCGGCAGCGCGATGGTCAAGAGAATATACGACGTCCATATCTCGGCTATTGCCGGCGGCTGAAGCCATGCGATCAGCATGGAAAGAAAGGCCGCAGGGGCAGATAAGGAGCGGCGCAAATTGTCGAGCAATTTCCATCGGCCCATCAGAGGGATCGCAGGCCCCGGACGGTTGTCGTGCGTTTTGCCGCCGTGCCCAAAGACTATCCACGACAGGAGCTGCCAGTCCCCGCGCGTCCAACGATGCTGTCGGGCCATGGCCACTTCGTAACGCGAAGGAAATTCCTCGACGACCTCTATGTCGGAGGCCAAACCGGCGCGGGTAAACACGCCTTCCAGAAGATCGTGGCTGAGAACGGCATTTGGTTGAATCTTCCCATAAAGAGCGGCTTCGAAGATATCGATGTCGTAGATTCCTTTGCCGACATACGAGCCTTCTTGGAAAAGGTCCTGATAAACGTCCGAAACCGCGAACGCGTAAGGATCGAGTCCGTCCGGCCCCGAGAAAACACGTTGATATAAGGATCCTTCGCGTCCGATGGGTAACGATGGGGTTACGCGCGGTTGAAGTATGGCGTGCCCCTGTACCACCAACCCGGCTTGCGGATCGAAGCGTGCGCGATTGAGAGGGTGTGCGATTTTACCGACCAGACGTTTTGCGGTGCCGATCGGCAATCGCGTATCCGCATCGAGCGTGATGACATAACGGAAGCCGGCGGGTAGGGCAGGCGCAAGGCCATCGACCGGTACGAAGGTCGTGTCGTTTGCACCGCGTAGCAAGCGGTTGAGCTCGTGCAGCTTCCCGCGTTTGCGTTCCCAGCCCATCCATTTGTTTTCGCCCTTGTTCCATATCCGCCGGCGATGCAACAGGAAGAATCGGGGACTATTTTCAACTGAACCGTATTGGGCGTTCAGCCGGGCGATGCCGGCCGCTGCCGCATCGAGGAGCAGCTTGTCGTCCTGGGCGTTCTCTGTCGCGGAGTCCCGCCAATCGGATAGCAGTGCAAAAGTGAAATTGTCATCGGGATTTGAAAGATGATGGACCTCCAATCGCTCGATCTGCCGTTGAATGGTGGGGATGTCGATAAGAAGCGTCGGCACGACGATAATAGTGCGCAAGTCGGCAGGAAGGCCGTCGCGCATGTCCAGCGCTGGCAGCAGCGTTGCACCCACCAAATGCGTAATCGCGCGGTTCACAATCGCGACGGCGACATCCGACGCCGGAATCAGTCCGGCGATTGCGAGCAACAGCAGCACGGAGCCGCCAATCCCGCCATGTCCAACGGCAAGCAACGCCATTGCGAGAACGACGGCGGTGGCAAGCGCAATCATGCCGACATAACTCATAACGCCGATGCTGGCGTTCAGTCTGAACACGGACGTATGGAACGGTACGCGGCAGCCGATCTCTTTCTCGAAGGCGCGGCGGCCTTCGGCGATCAGATAATATCCTGGGTCCATTTCGCGAGGTGGGGGGGGCGTTTTGACCGCGCGCGGACTGCCGGCGCGGTTGACGGCAGCGATCACTCTTTCCGCGACGTCGACTTCGTTGCGGCCGGAACCTCGCGCGAGCTCTTCTATCGCGCGGCGATAAAGGTCGCGCGTCGGAAAGTCCATTGCCGCAAAATCGCTCCCGGCGCGCAGCACCGCGTCGACCGGACTCACGCTTTCAAAAAACTCCGGCCAATTCGTCACCGAGATCAGGCGCATGCTCGTGATGACGTTGCGAACGGTCACGTTCGTCGCGCTCTGGCGTTGAACCTCCTCGCGGACGATCTGGTCCGTGGTTGTGCCCACTGCTTCCAATCGTTCGTTCAGCCAACGAAGAGCCGGAGTGGTATTGGGATCGCGATCGCGCAGGCGCTGTGACAATTGCACTGCAAACGCCGTCGACCACGGCACCTGCTCGAGGTCGAGCAGAATCATGGTTACGGGTTCGGGATCCGTGGATGCCGTTCCTAGAATTCTGTCTGCGAGTGCATCGGCGAATTGGCGTGCCGATAGCCGTGCCCCGATCGCCTCGGCCAAGCGGCGAAGGTTTTCCACCAAAGTGATGCGCAGAGTGATGGCAATCGCCCAAAGCTCGCCGATTGTCAGCGGTTGGACGCGCTGATAGGCGCTGACAAAACGCGTAAGTTTCTGAATATCGAACGCGCTGTCGGAATGGGCCACAATGGCCCATGCGATGCCGAATACCCGCGGATAACCCTGCAACGGTCCGTCCGCTAGCTTGGGAAGCCGTCGATAAAACCCCGGCGGCAGATCGTCCTTGATTTCGCGAATCTGCTCGTCGATGACGTGAAAATTGTCCAGCAGCCATTCTGCGGCCGGCGTGACCGGTTGCTGAGCGTAGGTGGCGCGGACGATGCTGCGAAAGGTTTCCGTCAGAACTTTGGTGTTGTCGTACAAGCGCGGGCCGAGCGGGCGTCCCGCTTTGGCTTTCGCTGTGACCCGCTGTGCCGCGGCGAGGCTCTCCGCGTGCTGTTCCAGACGATCGATACTAAACAGCTCCGCCCGGATGGGCTCATCCAGTGGAACGGGTGTGGCCGGTAATCCTAACGCGGGGCTGAGGGACAATGGGGTCACGTTTCCACACCTCGTGTTGCCACGATGATCTGCGCAAACGCGTGCGCATCCCCGATTTTGTCGAAGAGGCCTTTCACAGATGACTTTCCATTGGCGGAAAAACCCTAAGCCTTTTGTGGACACAAGGCAAAGGAAGGCCGCGGGTCTTTCCAAGAATAAATGGAACGAAACAACGGTGAGAAGGTTCCCTTCTGGAGTGAACGCGTAGGGGCCCTCGATTTGGGCTCCGTTTCCATTCGGAATCTCGCGCGAACATCTCCCAAGGAAAATACAATGTTGAACAAGATGAGCATATTGCTCGCCACGGCCGCGGCCGTTCTCTGTGCAGGCGCAGCAAGCGCCGACCCCTACGACCAAAGCCCGAGCAACGACCAGCGCGCGACCAGAGACCAGAATCAGCCGATGTACGGAAATGGCTACAATTACGGCTACGATGACGGTTATGCCCACCGCGATCGCAACGACCGGTACCGGCCAGAGGAGTATCGCCATCAGGTCCAATATGACCGCGGCGCGAATTATTACGGCCGCGATTGCGAAGGCAATTCCGGGGCTGGAATGGTCTTGGGCGCTCTTGCGGGTGGATTGATCGGTGGCGCGGCAAGCCATGGCAATGGCGGCGCGGTCGTCGGCGGCGTGATCCTCGGTGGAATGGTCGGCAATTCGATCTCTAGCGACATGAACTGCAACGATCGCCGCTACGCAATGATTTCCTATAGCCAAGGTTTTGAGGGACGCATCGGCCACCGCTACGAGTGGCGCAACGATGACGGCAGCAGCCATGGCAGTTTCACACCGACGCGGGAGTATATGCGCGACGGCAACACCTGCCGCGACTTTCGTGAAGCGGGTTACGGCAACGGTCACGACTACAGCCGCAACGGAACGGCGTGTCGCCATAGCGACGGCAATTGGTACACCGAATAGGCAACGCTCGGACATGTTCCAACCGAACATGCCCGCATGATTGCCAAAACTTCCGTACGGATCATCACGATCCGTACGGTTTTTCTCAACAGAAGGACTTTGTACAATGAACAAGACACTTGGTTTGATGATGAGCGCAGTGGCGATCTGCGCCGTTGCTATTGCGGTGCCGGCACAGGCCGCGCCACATGGTGTGAAGGTCGGTGAACTGACATGCGGCGTCGCCAGCGGTTGGGGCTTTATTTTCGGGTCGTCAAAAGACCTGCGCTGCGTATTCCGCCAGAGCGACAGGCACGCCGTCCATTACACCGGCTCGATTTCAAAATTTGGCGTTGATATCGGCTATACCGAAGGTGGCGTTTTGGTTTGGGAAGTTGTCGCGCCTTCTTCGGATGTCCGGGCCGGAGCGCTAGAAGGCGATTATGTCGGTGTTAGCGCCGGCGCGACCGCAGGCGTCGGCATAGGGGCTAATGTGCTCGTCGGCGGCTTCGACAAGGCATTCTCACTGCAGCCGCTCAGCGTGTCCGACAACAGGGGCTTAAATGTTGCAGCAGGCATTGGCTCGATCAGTCTGAAATACGCGCCTTGAAATGCGGCCCGCGCGGTCGCTTGGCGTCCGCGCGGGGCTTTCCAGCGTTTTTTCGAGATATCGGTAGGCTTGCAGCCGGCGCGGGCGCCTACTCGAGATTACCTTGTAATGCGGGTAACAAACATCTATGTAACAGGTGCGACGGCGTTCCGTCAGATGAAGCGCACTGTTTGTACCCCGACCCGCATTGTGCGCGCCTGGCCGAAACAGCCGAACTTCCCCACCTGATCGCTTCGTTTACGCCGCCCGGGCATGTGCTTGGGCGAAACTTAATGCTTTAGGAAATAGACAATGACTATCGGAACAGTAAAATTCTTCAATACGGATAAGGGCTTTGGATTTATCGCGCCGGAAGGCGGCGGCAAAGACGTGTTCGTCCATGCGACGGCCGTCGAAATGTCGGGCATGCGCAGTCTGGCAGAAGGCCAGAAAGTGTCGTTCGACGTTCAGCCGGATGCCAAGGGCTCGAAGGCCGTCAATCTTCAAGCCGTCTAATCGGCTCGAACAGGAGACGGCAGAGATGCGAACACTCTGCCGTGTTCTGCCTATCGTTTATTACTAGCAGTTTGCTGAAAAACCCCTCGCTGTTGGCGATTTGACGTGATTCACTGGTCGCGAGGCTGTTGGATCGGCAAAAATGCGCGGGCGGTTTCAGGATCAAGGCGGGTTGTTTTCATATGTCTCGCCGGAGACGCGGGTTCCGGCGGCTCACCCTCTGCGGAAGATACGCGAGCTTGTGCGGGACGTTCTGAAGGAACTGAACCGAAGCTTTTCGCGGCTCTATGCGAAGGAAGGCCGCCCGTCGATCCCGCCGGAACAATTGCTGAGCGCCCTGCTGCTCCAGGCACTCTATGGCATCCGTTCGGAACGGCAATTGATGGAGCAACTGGACTACAACCTTCTGTACCGCTGGTTCGTGGGGCTCTCGCCGGACGATCCGGTGTGGGACCCGACGAGCTTCACCAAGAACCGCGACAGGCTGCTGGGCGGGGAAGCCTTCGAGAAGTTCATGATCAAGCTATTGAACCATCCCGAAGTGAAGCCGCTATTGTCGGACGAGCATTTTTCGGCGGACGGGACGCTGATCGAGGCTTGGGCTTCGCAGAAGAGCTTTCGCCCCAAGGACGGCAGCGATGACGGCGACGGCTCGAACTTCCACGGTCAGAAGCGCAAGAACGACACTCATGCCAGCGTCACCGACCCAAACAGCCGGCTCTACCGCAAGGCGTTGGGGCGAGAGGCGAAGCTCAGCTATATGGGCCATGCCATCATGGAGAACCGCCATGGCCTGGCAGTGGCCGGGATGGTGACGCAAGCCAATGGCACGGCCGAGCGGCGAGCGTCGGAAAAAATGTTTGCAGCTAAGAGCAAAGAGATGGCCCGCCGTATCACGGCGGGCGAGGACAAGGCCTATGACACCGCCGATCATGTGGCCAACCTTCGCGCCATCGCCGTCACGCCGCATGTGACGCAGAACGACGCCGTGACCAAAACCGGCAAGCGGCGCAAAAGCGCCATCGACGGGCGAACCGTCCGCCATATCGGCTACGCCATGTCGCAATCACGCCGGGCGATGATCGAGTGCATCTTCGGCTGGGGCAAGCAGCACGGTACCATGCGCAAAACCAAGCATCGCGGCATCCGCCGCGTCGCCGCCGACTTCCTGCTCAATCTCATCGCTTACAATCTCGTCCGTATCCCAAAATTGATCGCCGCTTGAGGACGAGCCTGCCCGCCAATCCCCAATAGCACCGTCAAAAACCAAATCCGCAGCACACCGTTCCGCCAGCCAAAGGCGCAGGAGCGTCAAATCCAGACTTTTTCAGCAAACTGCTAGAGAATTTCGTTACGAATACTGCAACTAAGATTGAAACCCGGCGTTTTTATTCTACCTAACGGACTGCAGTTCCTACCGCCGATGGCGAGACCGGATCAGCAGCCCCAAACCGAACCGGCGGGCCCTCCGGCATCAGAGATTTACGATCCACACACACTGCCGCTACGCCGCGCACCCGTGCGGTTTGGACGGCATGGAAGGAATTACCCATGCGTATGTTCTTAAAAGGCGCCGCGATCGCGGTGATGTTGGCCGGCACGGCTCTCGCCACGGCCGGCACGGCTGGTGCCGCAGACTACGACCACCGCGGCGACCGCGGCCACGCTACGATTTCGATTGGATTTGGTGACATCGCGTTCGGCTATCGCGATGGATATTGGGACAACAGCCATCATTGGCATCACTGGCGCCATAGCAGCGACTATCGCAGCTATCGCGGCCAAAACGGCAGCAACTACCACGACTGGAAACACGACCGTGACAGCGATCATGGCTGGCAGCGGCATTAAGCCGATCTAGCGGCACGCTTGCCTTGAGTGTTTTCCGAGTCTGGCACGCAAACGGCGCGCCGAACACAATGCGGGGAGGAAGGTCGGCTTCCTTCCCGTTTGGTTCCCCAGCGGTACTGAGCGCTTTCCCAAGCAACCCAGCCGGCGGAGAAACAAGAATGGTCGCACAAACATCGAGCGAAACGGACGAGACATCGTGCGAATCGGCGTCGAATTTCCAAGATGAACTCGTCGCTCTTATCCCAAGATTGCGCACATTTTCGCGGGGGCTGTGCCGCAGGCAGTCCATGGCGGAGGATTTGGTGCAGGAGACATTGGCAAAGGCTTGGCGCGCGCGCGACAGCTTCCAATGCGGAACGAACCTGAAGGCTTGGCTTTTCACTATCCTGCGCAATGAGTTCTATACGCATGTGCGGCGGGCCAAACGCGAAACATATTGGGATTCTGAGGTGAACGAACGCCTGCCCGCCGCTGAGCATCAGCAGGATTGGGCAATGGATCTTTCGGACACGGCCCGCGCTCTTAGCGAACTCCCCGCCAATCAACGCGAAGCTTTGATTTTGGTCTCCGCCGGCGGTTATTCGTATGACGACGTGGCGAAGATTTGCGGTACGCCTGTGGGCACGGCAAAAAGCCGTGTAGGGCGTGCGCGCGCCACGCTACGGAGCATTCTGGATGGCACGAGACCATTGCCGCAGGACCGTTCGATATGTGCCACAAACGCTTCGGACAACATTCTGGCGCAACTGAAGGCCCTCGCGCCTGTTGACGCCGCAAGCGCTGCTTTTGCGTGATCTGGGCGAAGATGCCGGCGGTCGCGAAACGGCGACGTATGGCGGGTATTTCTATTGCCCGCCGCCTTCATACAGGACCAGTGTCATTGCTAGCTTTGTTTCTCGCGCACGATGAATGGTTTTAGGAGAAAACTATGCAAATTACGATTTATCATAATCCCGATTGCGGAACCTCGCGCAACGCTTTGGCGGCCATCCGCGCGGCCGGTCTCGAACCGCGCATCATCGAATATCTGAAAACGCCGCCATCGCGCGAAGAATTGAAGGATCTGATCGCTCGCATGAATTTGACCGCGCGGGAAGTCGTCCGCAAACGCGAACCTTTGTTCCATGAATTACGTCTCGACGAGCGGGATGTCGGCGAAGACGAACTGATCGATGGAATGATCGAGAACCCGATATTGATCAATCGGCCGATCGTCGTTACCGATCGGGGTGCGCGGCTTTGCCGCCCAAGCGAAATCGTAAAGGAGTTATTGGCCATGGAAGTGCGCTTGCCGTGACCGTCGATCGCACATTTCTTCTCAGTCGCATCTATGCCGAAGGTTGGAACGCGGCAATTCATCTACCCGCAACCGAATGCGATGATTTGAATTTGTGGAAGGTTGCCGCGCTAAATCCTTATGCCGATGAACCTGAGAGATCGCGTTGGAGCGATGGCTTCGCCAAAGCACTCGGAGTGGAAGGGCCGGCAAACAGGATGACGTAATGCGATCGGTTTGGACGATGCTCGCGATACGGCGGAACGTACTATTTTATTTGCGCAGTCCACAGATCGATTTCGTTTTCGGCTTGCTCTCTGGCGTGGCCGTAATGTGTCTCCAGAAGGCCGATGAGTTCCGACCGCTTGCCATTGATGGCATCGATATCGCGATCGCTCAGTTTGCTCCATTTCGATCGCAGCAAGCCTTTGTGTTGTTTCCAATTTCCTTCGATTTGATCCCAGTTCATCGTTCAATCCTCGATACCGATCTCGGAGACGCCGGCCATTCGCTTACAGGGCGAGCGCGCCCGACGGCGGCAGAGTTTCTTCCAGGGAAGGTTCTGCGGCATCCTGGAAAGGGACCGTCGCAGGCTGAATTGGCGTTGTGAGGGAGCGGCCGGGAAATGCCCACCGAGCCGGCCAATCGGACAAGGGCATTGCTGTCTGTGGCCAAACTGCGTCGGCCGCGATTGTCCGCTCGAAGCCGGCAGAACCGCTACGCAGCACGCCTTGACTATAGAGCGCCGCTGCCATTGCGGCGAAGCCCCCGGCGATGACGGCGCATTCGACCGCACCGACGATCAGAGTGCCGATAGTTCCGAATGTTAGAACATCGGTCGTCAAAGGAATAGCCACGAGCACCGCGGCAAGAGTGAAGCCGAACAGGCCTCCCGATACCATCCCGCGCTTACCCCAGGATTTGATGCTATCACCAACATCGTGAACTGCGTTGGCTTTGCGTACGGAAAAGTGGCGGGGAAAAGTGATCGCGTTCATTGGGTACTCCCTGAAGTCCGGTACATCCGTGGGGACGGGGAACTCCGAGCCCTGTTCATGCGCCAAAAGACGGACATGGCGGTAGAGTCGGAATGTACGCAGGGAACTCGGGAGGGTCGCGACCCGGTAAAGGGCCGGCGCCATATAAGTAGATTCCGAAGCTGCCGCCCCGTGCCATTTTCGCCTAATTTTAACCGTCGGCCTTAGCCGCATCTGGCAATTGCTGCGCTGTTTCAGTGCCCCCCAGCGCATGCGCAGCGATCGGGTCGTAAAGCCGCCGCCCTCCTGGTCGGCGGCTTTTTGCTGCTAGTGTCCCGATTCCGAAATTCGTTGTATCTGATATCGGCCTCATTCGAATTTCGGAATTGAAAGGACACTAGCCAACCTATTGATGCTAGTGTCGTTTTGGTTTCGAAGTTCGCGAAAGATGCTCATATCGGTGATACAGCGAACTTCGAAACCACGACACTAGGGCGCAAGGCGCTCTTGCGCTTGTTCGAGCTGGTCGCGCTCATTCTGAACTTCCACGACCAATTCTTCGAGAAGTTTTACTTCTTCGACCGTTTCTTGCCGTAGTTCGTGAACTTCTTCGATCGTCCGCTTTTCGATTCCTATGAATTTGTTTTTGGCGGGCTCGAGGGCGCGAATGAGTTCGTCGAGCTTGGCTTGTACGGCCGCACCGTCGCGATTTTGCGTGTTTTGAATAAGAAACACCATCAGGAAGGTTGCCATCGTCATGGCCGTGCTGATGAGCGACTGCCAAAGATCTGCGAGGTGAAAAACGATCGATGCAATCGCCCAGACAGCCGCAATGGCGCAGGACAGAACAAAGGCGAGCGGGTGACCGGTCAGGCGCGCGACCGTGCCGGCAATCACGGCGAAACGCCGCGACAGCAGATTGGGAGCGCGTTGGCCCTCTCCGCTCACGCTGCTCGCCGCCCCACGATGATCAGCCCGACCCCTGCCAATATCACCACGACGCCGGCGATCAAAGGAATCGAGACGCGATGATTTTCCTCGGTCGTTACGTGAATTGGCCCGGCATCCAGTACGGGCTTGGTGTCGGTGTAGCTGAAGTGGCCGAGTAGCAGACCGCCAACCCCCACCATGACAAGAACGACGCCCAAGATGGATAGATTACGCATAGAATATCCTTGTTGATTGGTGACGCCGGTTTGGGCCGGGCCACGTCTCGATGATCACATTAAGGGCACGCGGTAGCGGCGGCGTACGCAAAGGTTTTGTAAGCTTGGATGAAGATCGAGCGTCGTGCCATGCACGCCGACGTTGGCGATGAACCCTCCAGGTGAGATGACGTTCTGGACGTCGCGATTTCCGGCTGCCGGCGCTTTTCCTGCGACTTTTTTCCGGGACCAAAATAGACCAGCGCTTTCATCAACTGTACTCCTGTTCCTGCAAGCAGGGTTATCGGTCGGAGTTCAGCGACGAAGCCGTGCCGGAGGACGATGTGTGCGCACGGCCGACGTGCCCGAGCGACGAGGGACTTGAAACGAACCATTCGGCCGCCAACACCAAGGCGATCAAAAGAAAGATCACATATATGGCGACTTGCACTCTGGGTATCGGGCCAATGGCCAAGAGGGTTTTGCGCGATGGAATGCCTATCGGCGTCCGGCGCGGTAGAAGAGCAACCAAGCGCGTGGCAATCTTCGAAGGCTCTGACGGCGGTTTGTCCGAAACCGCCGCTATCAACGACGTCAGCCTCTCTATCGCCGCCGCGCCCGGCAACTGGTTCAATCTTGCCGCCTCCTGCCATGGGTCGAGGTCCAAACGGGCCAGCGCGGATAGGACGCTGAGCAAAGTTCCGTTGTTGTCCGCTCCGATGTCGGCGAACAAAAAATTATCATATTCGGATCCCAATCCGGGAAGCGCAGCCGCGCGGGTCATGTCAGCCATCGAATTGTATAACCTCCAACGTCACGACCTATAGCGCCGCTATTGGCGAAATAGCGGACCCCGGGTGTTGCTCCCGGGGTCTGCTGTCCTCACGCCAATGTTCGTTTAATAGAAAACACCGTAATCGACTTGGACGACATCGCCGCTGATTTCGTCGACAAGCAGCGCATCATCTCCAACGCGCACCCAGACGAGACCGTCGGGCGGTGCGAACAGCCCGAACATCAGGTAATCGGTTAGCCAATAATTGCGGTTGTAATAACCGTGCGGAAGACGATCGCCATAGCTCCAGCGGCGGGCTTGATAGCCCGTCGGCGCATTGTAGTTGCCGTTATGGAATTGGTGCGTCGCCTGCACATTGAGCCGCATCGAATTGATGCTGGGATGGTGTCCCGCTGTATTTGCCGCCGTTCCCGAATTGCTCCGCGCCGAGCCGTTGCGCGCGTTACCGCCTGTCTGCATTTGCGAGGCGCCGGCGGACGAGCGGCCCGTCTGGCTATGGGTTGTGTCGCCGGAAGCAGGAAGGAATCTCTGACTGTCTGTGGCGACCGCGTGCGAGTTTTGATGTGTGCCCACGGACCTTGTATGGCTCGCGCCCGAACCCGGTGCATTCTGAAACGTTCCAACGGATCTGGTATGGGGTTGTGTGGTCATGGAGCGCCCCTGCACATTCTGATGGGCTCCTGCCGCAGGGGCGGCGTGAGCGGCGCCTTGGGCAGCTGCGCCTTGTCTGGCGTTATGGTGACTGTCGTCCTGCGCCGACAACGCGGGCGCCGCCACGAGCAGTCCGAGCGCAGCGGCGCAGATAAAAAGCGTTTTCATAGGAATCTCCTTTGGCTGACAGGACGAAGACTTGGCCTCGATCCGCCAGCGTCTTTACCTTAGCGGGCCGCACTGCTGCCAAGCAGGTTCGGAAACTACTCAGGCAGCAACGGTTTCGATTCCTCGCAGCATCAGAATCGGAAGGACACATCGACGGCGCCGAACCGGTCGGGTGTCGATTGTGTCTTGTATTCTCGGCTGCGGATGTCGTGGGTAAAGGCAATGCGGATGGCGCGGAATGTGATGGCTGCGCCAAACACCATGTCGTCCACCAGATTCATCTTATCCACGCTGCGGCTTGCCTCGAATGTATTGCCGTCGAGAAACAGATTGCGAGCAATGGCGCGGCCTTCGACGCCGCCAAAAATATAGGCACTAAAACCTCCGTTAGGCTCGAAGAAGTTCGAACCCGGCAGGCTCGGTTCGATCCGCATCGGGCCGTAGTCGCTCGGCAGGTTGAAGCCCAGGCGCGCCATCGCGCCGAGATTGGCATAGTCGTAGACATTGCCGATCGCCGCGCCGTAATGCGGTTCGAAATCGAACACCAAACCCAACCAAGATTTTGGCGGAATGAGCTTGATGCTGCGATCGTACTGAAGGATGAGGCCAGGCTCATTACGCAGCTGGGTGGCCCAGCCCATAGGTTTCTGGTCTTTGATGATCGTATGGACCCAGGTCTGCGTTTTGTCGGCAAACGAATCCGGCCCGACGACGCCGAGTGTCAGCTGCAATTGATCCAGATGCCTGCCGGTGTCGCCGACAAGCCCAAATGCGCCGTATAGGAAGCCGGCGTAAGGGCGGGCCGTCGGAGGCGGGTTTGTCAGCGTTAAATTGTTTGGCGTGTAGATGCTCTGGCCGAGCGCGTAACGCGTGCGCACATCGGTGTTCTCGGAGAAGAAGGGCAGCCAGTTTGCGGTGTGGATTGCCCAGTCGGGCGTATCTTCCGGAGCCGTCGTATAGGCAAGTTCGACGCCATTGGTGTAATCGTGATCGGTATTGTCGAACACGTCATTCTCGAAAAGTATACTGAAAGTGCCTTTTTCCGTACCGGTCTCCGCATGCGCGGGTATGACGAAACTGCCCAATTGCGCGGCAAGGGCGATGCAATAGACGAATGTTGGTTTCACGATATAATCCCAAATGACAAAGAAGAATGTCGGGGATGCCGCATCATCCCCGTCCAAAAATGTCTGCAAAATAAGCGGAAATGCGGCCGCTTCAGATAATCAAACGTTCAAGGTCAACCTTAGTCCTTGATGCGCGAGATTTTGGTGCCTTCGATGCTCACACCAGCCATCAATCCCTGCTGACTGAAGATGAAGGCATACGCGTCGTCTTTCAGCGTCGAGGTTGACAGATTCTTCGCTTTGCCTTCGTCCACGACGACGACCGTCGGCCCAACGCCGATTTCCCAGCCGTGCGTGTTGTGGATGTAGCGTACCGCCTTGTTGGTCATCAGAAACACGACATAGGAATAAGATTGGGCGCCGGCCTGCAGGCCCCAGGATCCCGTGACGGAATTGTAGTAGCCGTCGATTTTCGATCCCTGCTGCAATTCGCCCTCGCCATAGGCGCCGCCGAAGATCAGGCCGGCTTTGACGACATTCGGGAAAATCAGAATGGCTTTGGCTTCATGCGAAAGCCTCTCCGCGAACGGATGGATCTTATAGAGCGTCTGCAATGCCTGATCGGAATCCTTGTTGAGGTCGGCCGCCGTAGCTGCGTATGCCGGGGCCGTCATACCGATCGTCATCAGAGAAGCTGTGGCGAGCGTCGTTGCCAGAAAGATATTTCGGAAGTTCATCATTTTGCGTTCCTGTTGTGAGTGCTGGGCCAACCCGGTCACGAAGGTCACGTGCTTCTGAACGGGCAAAAGACATCACGGCCCGCAAACCTGCGTTCCATTCTGCCTATATGGGCATTCTATCCGGCGATAACGTTGCGCTGCAGGCTCGGAAAATACTCAGGACTCTGTCGGTGCTTTGCAAACCGCAATCAATGCCGTGGGGCCGGACGGAAAAGCGTAAGCGACGGACCGGTGACGATCACACGACAGTTCCAAACAGCGCTCCGACGCCCGCCGTAATTCCCATCGCCAGCGCGCCCCAGAATGTCACGCGCAAGATGCTTGGCGCGAGCTTTGCGCCGCCGGTTTGGGCCGCCAGGGCGCCCAAGACCGCCAGGAAGAGCAACGATGTTATGGACACCGAAACGATCAGTGCGAATCGCGGAACCAGCGAAGCAACGAGAATCGGCAGGGCCGCCCCAACCGTAAAACTGGCGGCGGAAGAGAGCGCGGCTTGAATTGGGCGCGCCATCAGCGTTTCGGAGATGCCCAATTCATCGCGTGCATGCGCGCCCAGCGCGTCGTGAGCCATGAGCTGGCTGGCGACTTCTTTTGCGAGGGCCGGCTCAAGACCCCGCCCGACATAGATTTCCGCCAATTCCCGGTGCTCGCCTTTGACGTCCGCTTTCAATTCGGCGCGCTCTCGTTCGAGGTCGGCGTGCTCGGTATCCGCCTGGGAGTGCACGGATACATACTCGCCGGCGGCCATCGACATCGCGCCGGCGACCAAACCGGCAATGCCCGCGATGAGTACGCTGCTATGCGTGCCATGGGCTGCGGCGACACCCAACACCAGACTGGCGGTGGAAAGGATGCCGTCATTCGCACCCAATACGGCCGCGCGCAGCCAGCCAATCTTATCCGTGCGGTGCCGTTCTCGGTGTCGGGCTGGCATTGGATGTCCTGGATAACTCCGATATTCACGTTAAACGCAGCGCCCCGGACAAGGGAATAGGCTTATTTCGGCGCGATGTGGGATTCGACGAACCACAGCTGGTGGTCGATGCCGCGAGAGATTTCCGTGAAGAGATCGGCAGTTGATACATCGCTAAAGTCGGCCGCCCGGCATCGCGTGCCGATTGTCCGAACGCCGCTAGCGAGCCCGTTCCGATGCCATGTTTTGTCTGGGCATACAGATCGCTCGCCGCTGCCAAGTCAGAAGCTCCACGGATTGCGCCCGATTATTTTCGGACAGCGTGTCGGCTGAATCTCCAATTGTGGCAAAACGCGAAGGCGGCGCGCCGCCCAGATTCGAGCGGGGAAATTTATCGCGCGGATCAAAGGCTAGTGTGTTTGGAACATAGTGAAGGGGCGCGGCCCCGAGCAGGTTCGGAATCTACTCAGATCGGCATTCTCGCGCTTTGCGAGGCCGGTTGTTGTGATACAATCGCGCCGCGCTTCCCGCGTGGAAGCAAACTTTTGAGCACATTCTCAGGATGCCAAAAAGCCGTCCGCATCGGACCAAAAAGGTCCGAGCGCGACCGAGCCGCCGTCCCGCGCCATTGCGCGTTCCCAAGCGCACGACTCCCGCGTTTCCGATTGTCGGAATAGGTGCCTCGGCCGGCGGCCTCGAGGCCTGTCGAAAGCTCATAGGTCCGTTGTCGGCTGGCAACGGCATGGCGTTCATTCTGGTCCAGCATCTCGATCCGACGCATGAGAGCATGATGGTGGATTTGCTGGCAAGCCACACGGCAATGAAGGTGCTGGAAGCCAAAAATGGAATGCCGATCGAGCGCGATCATCTCTATGTCATTCCGCCGGGAACCTACCTGTCGGTCGCTGGCGATGCTCTACAGATTTCCAAACCCGCAGAACGCCACGGCGCGCGCATGCCGTTCGACTTCCTGTTGTACTCGCTGGCGGCCGAATACGGCCCGCGGGCCGTCGGTGTGATTCTGTCGGGAACGGGATCGGATGGGAGTCTCGGATTGAAAGCCCTGAAGGAGAAGGGCGGCCTCGTCATTGCGCAGGATCCCAGTGAGGCACGCTATGACGGCATGCCGCGCAATGCGATAAAAACGGGGGCCGTCGACGATGTGCTTGCCGTGGAAAAGATTGCCGCAGCCCTCGTCAAATACGCCAAACGGACAGAAACCGCGGCACCGCGAAGCGTTACGCCGCAGAAGGACATTGTGAAAAATTGGCTGCCTGAGGTCATCAAACTGCTGCGCACGAAAACCGATCACGATTTCACGCTCTACAAGGACGGCACATTGCAGCGCCGGATCGAACGGCGCATGGGTATGGCGGCAATCCGAACGGACGATAAGGATCGCTATATCGCATTTTTGCGAAGCGACGCGACCGAGCTTGATCTACTCGCCAAGGATTTGCTCATCAACGTCACCAGCTTCTTCCGCGATCCGAAAGTCTTCGAATTCCTGACGAAGAAGACCATTCCGGATCTGATTGCCGATCATGCTTCCGATCAATCCATACGTGTTTGGATCGCGGGGTGCAGCACCGGTGAAGAGACTTATTCTTTTGCCATGCTTTTGAACGAGCAGATTGCGAAGGCGCGGAGCAGCCTCAAACTGCAGGTCTTGGCCTCCGATGTCGACCCGGACGCCATTGCCTGTGCTCGCGACGGCCTCTATCCCGAATTGATCAAGGAGGTTGTCTCGCCGGAACGCCTTGCACGCTTCTTTGTGAAGGAGGGTCATAGTTACCGCGTATCGCCGGAACTGCGTTCGTCAGTCGTATTCACGGTGCACGACGTGCTGGCAGACCCGCCCTTCTCGCGTCTCGATATTATATCGTGCCGGAATCTTCTCATCTATTTGCGGCCCGAAGCACAGGCTAAGGTGGTATCGCATTTTCATTTTGCGCTGCGCAAAGACGGTATACTCGTTCTTGGAAGTTCGGAATCGCTCAGCAACGACGATGCACGATTCGAGGTGATCTCGAAGGCGGAGCGCATCTATCGCCACGTCGGCCGCAGCTGGCCGGGCGAAATCGGTTTTCCCGTGGGCGCCGGCTTGGGTGTACGCGCGCCCGCGCGTACCAGTCAGGGTCAAACGCTTTCGCGTCAGGCCGTGCTCGCGGAACTTTGCCGGCGTATGGTGATGGAGAATTACGCGCCCGCCGCGGTTCTGATCAACAGCAAGTACGAGTGTCTTTATTCCTTGGGACCGACGGATCGCTATTTGCACGTGGCGCCGGGTTATCCGTCGCACGATTTGCTGGCCATGGTGCGCCAAGACATGCGCACGAAGTTGCGGTCCGCGATTCAGCGGGCAAGTCTAGAGAGTGCGCGTATCGTCGTCGCGGGCGGACGAACCTCAAAAAGCGGCGATGCGTTGTCATTCAGTATTGCCGTTCAATCGGTTGTGAGCGAAGGCGAAGCGCTGCTGTTGATCTGTTTCATCGACGAACCGAAAAGCGAGCTCAAACAAAATCGCCCCGTGACGGCGGGTCACGCATCCGAAGTCGCCGGACTCGAACGGGAACTCGAAGCGGCGCGCGCGGAACTCGAAGGCGCCATCCGCAATCTGGAAATTTCCGGCGAGGAACAAAGAGCGATCAACGAAGAGGCCTTGTCCGTCAACGAGGAAAACCAATCGACGAATGAGGAACTGCTGGCCTCGAAGGAGGAATTGCAGTCGCTCAATGAGGAGCTGACCGCCCTCAACACCCAGCTCCAGGAAACGCTGGAGCTGCAGCGCACGACCTCCGACGACCTGCAGAACGTACTTTACAGCACGGATGTGGCGACGCTTTTCTTGGATACCACGCTCAAGATCCGCTTCTTCACGCCCGCCACGAAATTGCTTTTCAACGTCATTCCCACTGATATAGGGCGGCCGCTTGCAGACCTCAGCTCGTTAACGGCCGATGGCGACTTGCTGACCGATGCGCGGACAGTGCTGCAGAACCTCGTGCCGATCGAACGGGAGATCGAGGCCCGCAGCGGCGCTTGGTATGTCCGTCGCGTGTTGCCATACCGCACCCAGGACAACACGGTCGGCGGCGTGATTATCACCTTCGTCGACAGCACCGAGCGGAGACGCGCGGCGGATGCGCTGGAATTGGCCAAACGGCAGGCGGAGCAGGCGAATATTGCAAAATCGCGCTTTCTTGCTGCCGCCAGTCACGATTTGCGCCAGCCGCTGCAGACGCTTGCTTTGCTTCAAGGGCAATTGGCGAATACCGTCGAGGGGCGCAAAGCGCAGCGATTGGTCGACCGGCTCGACGAAACGCTGGGTGCCATATCGGGCATGCTCAATGCGCTGCTCGACATCAACCAAATCGAAGCCGGAACCGTTCATGCCGAAATGATCGAATTTCCGATCAACGATCTGCTCGACACTTTGCGGGACGAATTCACCTATCTTGCGGAAGCGCAAGGCCTAGAATTTCATGTCGTCCGCTGCGGTCTTTCGATACGCACCGACCCGCGCTTGCTCGAACAGATGATCCGCAATTTGTTATCGAACGCTTTGAAATTCACATTGCACGGCAAGGTTCTGCTCGGCTGCCGCCGACGTGCGGGTCTGCTCAGCATTGAGGTCTTGGATACCGGCATCGGTATTCCCGGCGAAGAATTGCGTCCGATCTTCGAGGAGTATCATCAGCTCGGCAACGCCGCGCGCGAGCGCAGCCGCGGCCTCGGACTGGGCCTCTCGATCGTGCAGCGCTTGGGAAATCTCCTGGGCCATCGGGTGGCCGTTGCCTCGGAACCCGGCAAAGGCTCGGTCTTCGCGATCGAGGTCAAGCTCCCGGCGAGGGAATTGTCCGTCAGGCTGAAACACAAACGCAATGGCAAGGATAATGGGCTTGCCCCCGATGCGCTGCACCACGGCACCATTCTGGTTGTAGAGGACGATCCCGAGGTGCGAGAACTTCTCGATCTCATCCTCAAAGAAGAAGGGCACCACACGGCATTGGCCGCTGATGGTATCGCCGCGCTCGATCTGGTGACGCGTGGAATCGTCCGGCCCGACATCTTATTGGCCGATTACAATCTGCCGCACGGCATGAACGGGCTTCAGGTCGCCGCCAAACTACGCGAAATTCTTTATCGGCAGCTCCCCGTCATTATCCTGACGGGCGATATCACGACTGGTACGCTGCGCGAGGTCGCGCTGCAGAACTGCATACAGCTCAACAAGCCGGTGAAATTGCGCGAACTGATGCAGACTATTCAACGGCTTCTGCCGATTTCACAATCCGAGGCGGAGGGGCCCGCGCCACAACCCGCAAAAGACGCCGCCAGCGCCGGTCCGCCCGCGATTTTCGTGGTCGATGACGACCGCCATATTCGCGATGGCGTTCGCGGCATCCTGGAAGGCAAGGGCCATGTCGTCGAAGACTTTGCGACATGCGAAGCGTTCCTCGAAGCCTTTCATCCCGGACGCGAGGCATGTCTTCTGATCGATGCCTCTCTGCCGGGAATGGACGGGTTCGAACTGTTGCAGCGGCTCCATGATGACGACCATTCGCTGCCCGCCATCATGATCACGGGCTATGGCGACGTGCCGATGGCCGTTCGGGCGATGAAGGCGGGCGCGCTCGACTTCCTGGAAAAACCCATCAGTGCGAACGATCTGCTCGCCAGCGTCGAGCGTGCACTCGAACATGCCAGAGATTCGACGAAATTGATGGCTTGGCAGGAGGCTGCGGCCAACCGTATCGGCAAGCTCACGGCGCGCCAGCAGACGATCATGGAAATGGTCCTTGCAGGCAATCCCAGCAAGAACATCGCCGCCGATCTCGGCATCAGTCAGCGCACTGTCGAGAATCACCGTGCCTCTATTATGAAGAAGACGGGCGCCAAATCATTGCCTGCGCTGGCCCGGCTGGCCTTGGCTGCCGGCGCGAATGTTGCCAGCTAACAGATGGCGCGAGCAACGCATCGGTTTCCTATGTGAGATAGGCGCCGTTAGGTAATTTCCGATCCTATCGCAGCCAATCGGTCGGGTGGACTGTGCGCTCGCCGTCCCGGCAAAGCGAACCGGTGGACGGCCAGACTTCGGAGTACCACATGCAGACCGTACAATCCGCGCAAGCGGGAAGCAGCCGATTGAGATTCGTCTTTAACGACACCGTGAGATCGTTCAATCTTGGCGCCGACACGACGCTGGGCGAAATCGCGGAAACGTATGGCGATCTTTCGCAGCGCGGCCACGGCAATCCGCTCGCCGTCGACGTCACCGTGAGCCGGTGCGGCGGTCCCTTTCGCGGTTCCTTCGGCCAAGTTGAGTAGTTTCCGAGGCTGCAACGAACGTGTTGCTTCAGCCTAGGTTACTGCGGATCCGGCTTAAGCGGCCGCGCATTCCTCAAGAGGTATCGACATGAAATATGCAATGCCAATCGTCGCATTGATTGCGACGCTCGGTCTCGGTGCATGCACCGGACCCGCGGGCCCGGCCGGACCGCAAGGCAACACCGGCAACACGGGATACACCGGCGCGCAAGGCGCGACGGGCAGTCAAGGCAATACCGGCAATACCGGCAACACCGGTTACACCGGCGACACGGGTGCCGCTGGGGCTCCGGGCGCTACCGGAGACACCGGTGCAACTGGCGCCAAAGGCTCAAAAGGCAATACCGGGTCGGGTAATGGCGCAACAGTCGTTGTGGTGCCGGCACCAAAGTAATCCGTACACGGTAGGTGCGGAAGCGGGTATGCAAACCCCGCTTCCCGTCTGCCGTCGGTAAGCGCAGCACTTCACCATTCTCTGGAGCACAAATTATGCTCGGTACGATTTTGTTGGTTGTCCTGGTGTTGTTTTTGGTCGGTGCCTTGCCGAACTGGAAGCACAGCTCCAATTGGGGCTATGGCCCGAGCGGCGGATTGGGCCTTGTCCTCGTCATCGTTCTTGTTCTGGTGCTTATCGGACGGATTTAGTCTGAGGGCTTCGCATCTGTGGGCGACCGACGCGGACTCAGAAAGAAATCTTCATGTGTAAAATAACGACACTATTGGCCGCTATCTTATTCGCCCTCGCAGGCGCGTTGCTTCTGACCGGCTGAGCTTCAATGCCAGGATGCCGCGGACGGTTGAAGCGCAAACAATGAGGCCAAGAATGCGAAAACTTCTCGTGGAATGTGCCGTGATCGCGTTGGGTCTTGGCGCGTTATGCCCGATCCAAGCGCAGAGCGGTTCTCCGCCATCTGCCGCGTCTTTACCGCCGGCTGCATCCATTCCCGAGCAGGGGGATGCAGTGACGACTACGGGCCAGCTGGCTGGTCCCGTCGCATCGCCCGCCGATCTGACGGGGAAAATGGTCTACACCAAGAAAGGGCGCGTCATCGGCAGGATTGTTTTCATGAGCAGGGGCGCGCACGGCGAGCAAGTCGCGGTGGTGCATATCGAAGAGTTTTATGGAATCAGAGGTCGCTATCTTCTGTTCCCGGTGACGTCGCTGTCTCCGAAAAGCGGCCTTAGCTATGCCACCTCGCTCAGCGTGTCACAGATCAAAGGGCTGTCCGAAACGCAAAGCCAAACGCCGTGAGTGCTTGCGGCTGCGCCACAGCGCAAGCTTTGTGCGATGCCCGCCGCAGCCCTTCTTAATCAGACTAAGCAACTCCGCTCTGCGCTCTTGATCGCAGAGTTGATGGAGATTGGCGATCTCCAAAAGTCGCTCCTCGTCGGGGCCGACGGGGCCAAATCTGCGGTAGCGCGCGGCAAGGTAGAAAAGATATGTAGACGCCAATGCGCTCGTGGCGCCGCTCCACAGCGCGCCACTTGTTTCAAGTCGTCCCGTTGCCGCGCTCGCCGCGATGCCTGCGCCCAAGGCAACATATAGCGCGGCGGCAATTCCGAACGCGAAAGCCCATTGGTCGCGCTGTTGGGCCGCGCTGAAGCACAGTCTTCCGATCGTTAGCAATGTACGGCGGCCGGCAATCTCGCCAATGGTCAGGCAACCCAACTGGCATGTTCGATGAAGACGAGCAACAACGACAGAGATTGCCAGTGTTATTTTGCGGTTGCGTCGGTGGCTTCGAGCTTCGGCCAGAACGCGCCATAGAGGGCAATCAGAACGAAACAGGCCAACGGTACCAGGAAGCCAATTCGCATCGAGGAGACGTCGGCAATGTGCCCCATCAAAGGCGGCGCAATGGCTCCGCCGACGATCGACATCACGATCAGCGACGAACCCAGTTTGGTGTGCTCGCCCAGACCGCGAATGCCGAGCGCAAAAATCGTTGGGAACATAATCGACATGAAGAAGAAGGTACCCAACAGAGCATACAGACCGATTTGACCACCGCCCATCGCGAACACGCACAGAACCACATTGAGCGCCGCATAGAACGCCAAGGCTTGGTGCGGTTTTGCCAAGCTCACCACAACACTGCCGCAAAGCCGTCCGACCATGAACAGGCCAAATCCGAATAGGCCCAACCAGGTTGAGGCTTGCGATTCGGTGACGCTGTGATTGTTTTCCAGCACGTAGTTGATGAAGAAGCCGAAAATGCCCGACTGCGCCGCGACATAGAGAAATTGGGTCAGCACGCCCAAAGTGAAATGCCAGCGCCGCCACAAAGGTTTGCCAATCGTGCCGCCTGCGGTCGCCTTAACTTCATCTTCGGCGTGAAGGTCCGGAACATAGGCAAAAGCAAAAATGACGATCAACACGGTCACGACAATGCCGATCCCAAGATAGGGAATATAAAGCCCTGCGTTGGCAGTCGTGCCATGGCCGCCGCCGAAGACGAAATAGCCGCCGACCACCGGGCCGAGAATCCAGCCTATGCCGTTAAAGGTTTGGGCAATGTTGATACGTGTTGCACCGCTCTCAACCGGGCCGAGCACGGTCGTATAAGGATTGGCGATCGTTTCCAAACATGTCATGCCGGCGGCAAGAACGAAGAGGCCGGTGAGGAACGCCCAATAGGTTCCTATCTGGGTCGCTTGGATAAACCAAAACGCTCCCAGTGCGATCAGCACCAAGCCGATGATGATGCCGCCCTTATAGCCGAAACGGCGAGCCAACAGCCCTGCCGGAACCGCCATCAGAAAATAGGCCAGGTAATTTGCGGACTGTACGAAGCCGGACTGATATTTGTTGATGTGCAGCGTGCTTTGGAAATGCTTGTTGAGAATATCGATCATGCCATTGCAGAAGCCCCACAGCAGAAAGAGCGTGGTGACAAGCACGAAGGTGGCGAACATGCTTTTGCCGTCAGGCGTACGGAACAAACCGTTGCGCTTGACGGCAACCTTCGAGCTCTCTGCGGATGCGGTCATGGCTTGAGTTCCCCTGTTTCGTTTCCCGTGGGCTGCTCTTTGGCAATCCCTTATTTCCAGTGCTTTGTGCAGCGGCGAGCTGCGGCGTGCGACAATAGACTACTAATATGATGTTTCGAGCCGCGCCCCTGCAAATCGACGCAGTTTCCCGCGCGGCCCGGCATGGGGGCCGTCGGTGCAACGGGTTCTTCCGACCGGGGGGCATTTTCAGGCTCTGTTTCAACCGCTTTCCAGAATCAGGTTGGCGTATTGCGTCGTATCGCCGGAACGGATCAATCCGATGGCTCCGGGGACGCGCTTCTTGAAGTCCACATGCGCTTCATATTTCAGCGGAATTCCGTTTAAGGCGGCGACAAATTGACCTCGAATCTTCGTATTGTTGTTTTGCAGGAATTCCTTGGCCATCCAAGCTTTGCCGATGACGAAATTCGATCGGATAGCGGCCAAGACCTGCAACACTGTCGGTACGCCGTCCACCAACGAGATGTCGACGGTCTCGATCATCGGCCAAAATGGAAAACCGCGATCCGCAACGACAAGAAGATTGGTATGTCTGACGCGGCTTAGCAGGGCATTGAGCTGAGGGTTTAGAATTCCGGTCTTGAGCATCGTTACGGTTCTCCGGTCGAATTTCGCACCCGCCGTATTTCCAAGCGACACAAATGTCGAATGCGGCAGGAACGGGCTACTCGGATGCAATAATCGGGGTTGCCGGGCGCCTGATCTACTGGACGTTTCTGCGTTTTGCATCCACAACGACGAGCCGGACGCCCGAGCTTTCGAGCATCTTTGCGGATGCGTCGTCGATTTCGCTGTCGGTCACCAATATGTTCACCTTGGACAATTCACAGAGCTGGTGACCTGCCGAAGCGTGAAACTTGCTGCTGTCTACCAGAGCAACCAATTCTTCGGTCAGGTCCAACAATTTCCGCTCCGCTTGCACGAGGATAATGTCGCTCTGCATCAAGCCGTGACGGTTGACGGCGGCCGCGCCAACGAACATTCGCGAGGCATGGAAGCTTCGAGTGGATGTGTCATCGAACGGGTCCAAGACGATGTTCTGCTCTCGGAATACGACTCCGCCGGGAATGGATACGCGGGTATTCGGCTGCTGCAGCAAAGCACTCACGATGTGCAGGGAATTCGTTAGGACTTGTAGTCCAAGCGGTTCCAGTCCTGCGCACATCTGCAAGGTTGTGCTTCCGCCATCGATGATGACCGCGTCGCCCGGCCGACACAGCGCGGCAGCCGCTTCGCCGATAGCTTCCTTGGCAGCGCGATTTCGGTTGATGTTTTCGTGGAACGGAACGCCCTGCAAATGATGTCCGGCATCCCTGTTGGCGACGCATGGTTGAGCTCCACCGCGCACCCGCACCAGCTTGCCGCCGACCTGAAGCCTGTCGAGATCGCGCCGCAACGTCGCTGGTGATGCGTCCAGACGGCGCGACAACTCCTGGAACGAGACAAAGCCTCGTTCGTCTAGAAGGGTAAGGATGAAACGGTCTCGCTCGGCGGCGTGCATATCTTTGGGTCTCGTCGAAGCAGTTTATTCGCAATTATCCAATTAAGGCATCCACCCTTCAAGTGACGGCGTGGTGGTTGTCAGAGGGGCGAAGCGTGTGCCGGCGCGCCAACAGTGAATGGCAACCGAAAACTCGAAGATTCGCTGTTCAATAGTACCGCTACTAAATCTGCCGCAGGTGCGATCCAACGCTTCGCTGTCCTCTCGGATGTAATCGAGATACCTTGCATTGTGGGTGTCGATTGCTTCCTGCGCCTGCGGCGATTGAATCTCGGACACGTCGCAATTCCATTCGTTCTTGGCGCTACAATGTGCGCAGAGCGCCCGTCTCTATAATTGGGAGCCAGCGCCTACGCGTTGCCCGCACCGATGTTCTGAATGCTACTGGTCTCATAAAATAGGACCAAAAACCACGCACTTCAATCATAATCGAGTAAATTCGTTCAGACGGGCGATGTCCGTGTCCTGGATGTTGAGACAACGCTGGCAAAGCTCCCGCTGGAATACGCTGCGCTGCGGCTAATCGATGCTGATTTTCCGCCTTGGGATGTGCTAACGCCTGGTGAACCCTTCGATGGCGATCTGGTGAGCTGCAGCGGCGTTCCATGATGCAATCGGCCGAGGCCCCGCCGTGGTAGTGCGCCAAGATCACACTGTACGGGCGAACAATAAGTCACGCGGCAAACACCGCAGGAATTAGGAGCAACGCGGAATGAATCCCCTGAAGCAGCTTGAGACACTCGGCCAATCGGTTTGGTACGACAATGTGAGCCGGCAATTGGTGCGCAGCGGTCAGCTGGCTGCACTCGTCGACGACGGCGTCATGGGCGTGACTTCGAACCCGTCCATATTCGAAAAAGCCATCGGCCAGTCGAACCAATATGACGAAGAAATTCGCAAAATGGCGCGCGGAAACGATGCCGCAACGGTGTTTCGCAAGCTGGCGGTGGAAGATATTCGCGATGCGTGCGATGTTCTGCGGCCGCTCTATGATCGGCAGGACGGCCGTGACGGTTACGTCAGCATAGAAGTCTCGCCCTATTTGGCTGACGACTTGCCTGGAACGGTGGACGAGGCGCGTAGCCTATGGACCGAGATCGCTCGTCCGAATTTGATGATTAAGGTCCCGGCGACGAGGGCGGGTGTTTCCGCGGTGCGCACGCTTATTTCCGAGGGCATCAACGTCAATGTCACGTTGCTCTTTGCCTGCGCCATGTATGGGGAAGTTGCAGAAGCTTACTTGTCGGGCCTCGAAGCGCGCAGCGGCAATTTGAGTAGGATCGCAAGTGTGGCGAGCTTCTTCATCAGCCGTATTGATTCCAAGGCGGATGTCCAGATCGCGGAAAAGTTGAAAGCGTCTCAAGGGGCCGATCGCGGCCGGCTCGACGCTCTGAAAGGCAAGACCGCAATCGCCAATGCCAAGCTCGCTTATGCACGATACGAGCAGATCTTTAGCGGTGCGCGCTGGAATAAGCTGGTGGAACGCGGAGCACGGGCACAACGTTTGTTATGGGCATCTACGGGCACCAAGGACAAGTCCTATTCCGATGTATTGTATGTCGAGGAATTGATCGGACCCAACACCGTCAACACGATGCCTCCTGAAACGCTCGCCGCCTATCGCGACCATGGCAAGCCAGCATCGCGGATTCAAAGCGGTTTGGCCGAAGCGAAAGCCGATCTGACCGCGCTAGAAGACTTTGGAATATCGCTCGATCGTATCACCAGCGAATTGCTGATCGCGGGCGTCAAGCAATTTCGGGACGCTGCGGACACGCTGTTCGCGGCAATCGAGACCAAACGGCGCAACGTCGCAAGTTAGCGGCGAGCGGGCCGCGGCGGGGCATGGATGCATTCGCCATGCAGGGCGTGCGCTGCTTCCATCCAAGCTTCGCTGAACGTCGGGTGCGCGTGAATGGTCCGCCCGAGTTCTTGTGCGGTCAGTTCCGAACGGATGGCGCTGGTGGCCTCGGCAATGAGCTCGGTGGCATGCGGTCCGATCGCCGCCGCACCGAGCAACTGATCTGTGGCGGCGTCCGCAATCCATTTCACGAAACCGGTTGTTTCGCCGGCGGCAAGCGCTTTGCCGAGACCGGCAAAACGATATTTGCCGACCGTCACGGCGCGGTTCTGTTTTTTCGCATCGTCCTCGCTGAGGCCGACCGTGCCGATTTCGGGTGAGGTGAAGATCACATTCGGCACGAGTGTTTCGTGCCGCTGTGGCTTCTGGCGCATGGCGTTTTCCGCGGCGGTGATACCTTGCGACGTTGCAAAATGCGCAAGCTGTATTTTTCCCGTCACATCGCCGATGGCGTAGATCGTCGCGACCTTGGTGCAGCAGAAATCATCGGCCGGGATAAAGCCGCGTTCGTTGGTCGTCAGGCCGGCCTTTTCGAGGGCCAAGCCTTCGGTCACAGGCTTGCGCCCGACGGCACACAAAAGTAGGTCGGCATCGATCACTTCGTCGCCAAAACTGCCACGGACGCCTGTGGCGTCGGCAGTAATCTTCTCTAACGCTTTTCCCGACAGGACCCGAATACCCAGGTTTTTCTCCATCTGTCCGCGAATTTCGCGCCGCAGATCGGCGTCGAGTATCAGCAGTATGTCTTCGAGCAGTTCGACGATGGTCACTTTCACACCGAGCATGGCCGCCATACACACCAATTCGCAGCCGATGATGCCGCCGCCCAAGATGATGATACGTTCCGGCAGCCGGTCGATATCCAGGAAGCCGCGGCTTTCAACAATCCGTTCGTGTTTTGGGAGAAAGCCCGGCATGACCGACGTCGAACCGGTGGCGATGATGACTTTTTTTGCGCCGATTGCCGTGCCGTCACTGATCGCGATGGTGTTGCGATCCTTGAAGGATGCAACGCCGGTAAATTGTTTCACGCCGTTGGCGGCGAGCAATTGCTTGATGCCGCCTTTAAGCTGAGTGACAACTTTGTTCTTGTGCCCGATCATCGCGGCGTAATCTACCGTCGCTCCGTTGACGGTGATGCCGAAGGCCTGGGCATGTTGGATCCTGGCGAAGGTGTCCGCCGCTGCGATAAGCGCTTTCGTGGGGATGCAACCCCAATTCAGGCAAGTCCCGCCGAGTTGTTCTTTTTCCACAATGGCGACGGATGCGCCCAATTGGGCGGCTCGGATGGCGGCAGGATAACCTCCTGGACCGGCGCCGATGACTACGACGTCAAAGATTTCCACAGTGTTATGTCCTCGATGTTCTTTTTGACCGCATTGACAAATCGCGCCGCCATTGCGCCGTCGATCAAGCGATGGTCGGACGATAGGGTCATCTTCATGATGGATCGGATGACCAATTTGTCGTCGCGCACCACGGGCTTTTTCACCGTTGTGGAGACTGCGAGAATGGCCGCTTCGCCGGGATTGATGATGGCCGTAAAGTTTTCGACGTCGAGCATGCCCATATTGGAAATGCTGAAGGTGCTGCCCGCCATTTCATCTGGTCCGAGTTTCCCGGCGCGCGCCTTGACCGCAAGCTCCTGGGCGCATGCGTTCAGCTCGGCGAGAGTCAGCTCATCGGCGTTGCGGATCACGGGTACAACCAACCCTTGCTCCAAGGACACGGCAAGGCCCAGATGTACATGGCTGTTCCAACGAATGGTCTTGCCGTCCGTCGAACTGTTGACGTCGGGGAATTTCTTCAGGGCTAGAACGGCCGCCAGCGAAATGAAATCCGTAACCGTATAGGGCGCACCTTTTTCCTTAAGCCGCGCGCGGAATTCGACGAGTTCTGTCATGTCCACTTCGGCTGTAACATAAAAGTGCGGAGCCGTGACGACACTTTGCGTCAGCCGTTGCGCAATGATCTGGCGCATCTTGCTCATCGGTTTTGGTTTTTCCGCCACGGCGCGCTGGACATCGGCCATGCCGATCCGCCCCGCTTCACCCGTGCCGTGAATGGCCAGAAGATCGAGCTTCTCTTTCGCGGCGAGCTGTTTGGCGGCGGGCGAAACGCGAAGTTGATGATACCCCTTCGCGTCGAGATAATCTTTCACGTCCTTTTCGACGATACGTCCGCCCGGACCGGTGCCTTTGACGGCAGATGCATCGATCACACAATGGCGGGCGAGGGCCTTGGCACGCGGGCTGATGCACGCCTTGGCCAGCGCGATAGCAGGCGCGGCAGCTGGCGCAACAACCGGGGCGGAGGTCGGCAATGTCGGTGTAACGGCCCGCACTGCAGGGATTGTCACGGGAGTCGTTTCTGTTTTCCGTGGTGCGGAAGGCGGCGGGGCGGTTACAGCGGGAATCGCGTCGCCGGGATTGCCGAGAAAGCCAACGATACTTTGCACGGGAACGCTGACGCCCAGCCCGACCATGATTTTGAGCAGCGTGCCTTCCTCGAAGCTCTCGACCTCCATGACCGATTTATCGGTCTCGACGGTGAAAAGCGTGTCGCCTTTGGCAACTTTATCGCCTTCTTTTTTGAGCCATTCGACGATGGCACTTTCCTCGGTCATTTGACCGAACTTGGGCATGATGATGGGGATGGCCATGGCGCGCCTTACAGGATGGCGTTGGCAGCAGCGAGCACGTCGTCCACGTTCGGCATGAACGCGGCTTCGAGTACGTGCGACTGCGGTGCGATTCCGTTCCTTGCGCCAACCCGTTTGATTGGGGCATCGAGATAATCGAACACAGCGTCTTGGATCGTCGAGGCAATCTCGCCGGTAAAACTCCCTATGTGAACGGCGTTGCTTGCGACAATACAGCGGCCGGTCTTTCGCACCGAACGCAATACGGTTTCGATATCCAACGGCACCAGACTGCGCAGATCGATGACCTCGGCGCTGACGTTCCTTTCGGATTTCAGCCGATCAGCGGCTTTCAGGCATTCATGCAAGAACGGTCCCCAGGTCACCAAGGTAATGTCGCTGCCCTCGCGCTTGACGTCGGCGACGCCGAGTGGAACGAGGTAATCGCCTTCAGGAACGGGTCCTTTCATGGCGTAAAGCGATTGCGATTCGACAAAAAGGATCGGGTTGTTGTCGCGGATTGCCGATTTGAGCATGCCCTTCACGTCAGCGGGCGTCGCCGGATAAACCACGTAGAGCCCGGGCATATGGCAAAACAGAGATTCGAGCGTCTGCGAGTGTTGGCCGCCATAGCCTTTGCCGCCGCCGGCGGAGGCACGGATGACCAGCGGCACTTCGGTTTGCGCGCCGCTCATATAATGCCACTTTGCCGCTTGGTTGCTGATTTGATCGGACGACATCAGCGCGAAATCGAAATACATCAGCTCGACCACCGGTCGAAGGCCGCTCATGGCTGCCCCGCAACCGACGCCGCAAATGCAAGGTTCGCTGATCGGCGTATTGAAGACGCGTTCGCGCCCGAATATTTCGAGCAGACCTTTGGTCACTTTGAAGGCACCGCCATAATCGGCCACGTCTTCTCCGTAAAAAATGACCCGTTTGTCGCGCGCCATTTCCTCGATCAGCGCTTCCTTGATGGCATCCTTGTAGGCAATTTCGCCATTGACTCGTTTGATTTGCGGCAAGGGCGTCAGGAATTCCGCCTTTGCGAATTCCTGCGGAACGCTTTCGCTATTGGTGTCGGTGTACAGGAATGTGAGCACATCTTTGGCGTCCGGATCCGCCGCGGCTGCGGCGCGCCTGGCCGCGTTGGCGTTGCGATCGGCCACACGTTTCTCGACTGCTTGGATGCCGCTCGCATCGAGCACTTTGGCCTCGACTAGTTCCTTCTTATAAGTCTCGATCGCGTCAACCGCCTTCCAGGCAGCTTCCTCCTCTTTGGTGCGGTATTCGTTGCGCGGGTCGCTGAGGGAATGACCCCAGTAACGGTAGCAATCCACATCGAGAAATACGGGCCCTTTGCCTTCGCGGCAGAGCTTGCCGGCCCGCAGCACGGCATCGCGTACGGCGAGCACATTCATGCCGTTGACGACTTCGGAGTGCATATTGTTCTCGGCGAACCCGGCCGGGCGGCGCGCCATGTGATCGACTCCGGTGACTTCGTCGTCGGTTCGTCCCGTCATGCCGTAGTGATTGTTGCAAACCAGGAAAATGATCGGCAGGCCGAATTTGCGGTTTCCCGCATAATGGTTGGTGAATTGCGATTGGGCGGCGAAGTTCAGCGATTCCAATACGACGCCATTGGCATAAGCACCGTCTCCGGCGAAACAGCAGACCACATTGTTGCGTTGGAAATAACGATTGGAAAGGGCAGCGCCGGTGGCGATCGGCACGCCGCCGCCAACGATGGCATTGGCGCCCAAATGGCCGACGGAAAAATCGGCGATGTGCATCGAACCGCCGCGGCCGCGGCAATATCCGTCATCCTTGCCGAACAGTTCGCAGATGGTGCGATAGACATGTTCTTCCAGCGCCGCTTCAAGCAGGTCTTCGCGTTTAACGGATTTGCAGTTTGGCACGCGCTTCGAAGCTGCTCGTCGGTCATTTGGCGGATGGCGACGGTGCCCTTGGCCAGGCTTTGCCATGGCCACGATGGGTGCTGGTAATGTTGTCGGGCAATTGCAGGGCACAACAAGCGCCGGCAGCCGTACCTTCTTGACCAACCGAAACGTGCGTTGGGCCGCGATAGTCGAAATCGCGAATTGGTTCATAGGCACCCGAACGCAGCTTGACGATCATTTCTTCGAGTTCGCGGATGACGAGCATGTCTTCCAGGATGGAAACAGCCTCGGCGCGCGTGAGCGTTTTGGCATCCAATTCAGACTGAACGTTTCCCTTGTAGCGATAGGCGGGGATTTTGCCGCAATCGATCTCAAACGGCGCGAATTTTGGCCGGGAATCGCTCAGATAATTCGGTAATTCCGTCATTTTTGTGCATTTCCGTGTTGTCTTTTGCTGTCTAGACCGGGGCGGGCGATAAAACGATGCTACCTTGACTTATTCAATCATATTCGACCAAAATCAGTCAAAATAAATAGGATGTGGACCGTGCGACATGGTTGCATCGTTGTCCTGGGTGTTGGAAAGACGCTCATAAGACAAGCGATTTGGTCGCCAGTCACGCGGCCTGCAGAGCGTCGAGCATTGGGCTCTCCGAGCTTATACCGAGACAGTGATTTCACAGGAGGCCCCGATACTTTCGCAACAGCTTGATAATTCAAAATCCATGGCGGCGTCGTTGGAGCGGCAGCTTGATAGTTTTGACGCTCGGCAGCGCTGGGATGCTTTGTCCGCCTTGTGGCGCCAGGCTGAGAGCGGTGTGTTAGCGGAAACGGGCACCGACATTAACCTCCACGCCCACACTTTTTTTTCCTACAACGCTTATGGCTATTCGCCGTCGAAATTCGCCTGGCTGGCCCGCAAAGCGGGGATGGCAGTGGCGGGAGTTGTGGATTTCGATGTCTTGGACGCATTGGAAGAATTCTTAGAGGCAGGCCGCCTGATCGGTTTGAAAACCTGTGTCAGTCTCAAATTGCGGGTATTCGTGCCCGAATTCTCCGAGCGCGTAATCAACTCACCGGGCGAGCCCGGTGTTGCGTATCACATGGGCGTCGGGTTTACGGAAGTCGTTCGCCATCCATTCTTGGCGAAAATGCGCGCCGCATCGGCGCAGCGCACACGCGACATGGTGGATCGCGTCAACCGTTACATGCGGCCGGTGGAACTCGACTATGACAATGACGTCGTGCCGCTCACGCCCAATGGCAACCCGACGGAGCGCCATCTCTGCGAAGCTTACGAGCGAAAGGCGGCAGGGGTTTTCCCCGATGCTGCGCAGCGCGCTGCCTATTGGAGGGAAAAGCTCGGCGATGCACCGCCCGCCGGAGCAAGGCTGCAGAATTTAATTCGAGCCAAGACAATGAAGAAAGGTGGGGCAGGATACGTACAGCCCGGCAAAGGTTCGTTCCCGCTGATGGCGGATATGAATCGTTTTGTTGTGGATTCGGACGCGATTCCGACGCTGGCGTGGCTCGACGGAACGAGCGACGGCGAAAAATGCATCGAGGAATTGTTCGAGGTCGCCATGTCGTCGGGTGCTGCGGCGCTGAACATCATCCCCGATCGCAATTACACACCCGGTGTCAGGGATCAAAAACTGCAAAACCTCTATGACGTCGTGGCTTTGGCGGAGAAACACGACTTCCCAATTATCGTCGGCACCGAAATGAACTCGCCCGGTCATAAATTCGTGGATTCGTTTGCGACGGCGGAACTTAAGCCCTTGGTTCCGGTGTTTTTGCGCGGGGCGTACATCGTCTACGCCCATTCGGTGCTGCAGCGGCAGAGCGGATTGGGTTATCTCAGCGCTTGGGCAAGGAAGGCATTCGCAACGCCGTCCGCAAAGAATGCGTTCTTCGAGGAATTGGGGCGCCAAGTTCAGCCTTCGACCGAAGACCGACTGCGCAATCTGACGTCGTTTTCGACGCCGGAACAAATTCTGGCAAAGCTGCATTGAATTGACATGACAATCATTCCACAAAAACAACGTGCTGTGCAGTTGGTCGGTCCGGATCATTTACAGATCAACGATGCCAAGGCGGTCTTTGAGCCGGGTCCGCATCAGGTGTTGGGCCGTGTCGAAGTTGTTGGTTTGTGTTTCTCCGATCTCAAGCTCCTCAAGCAGTTTTCCGGCCATGCCCGCAAATCGCCGGTAACCAGCGGTATAGATGCCAGAGCGCTATCTGAGATGCCGAATTATGTACCCGGCAACCAACCGGCGGTACCCGGACATGAGACCGTCATTCGCATTGTAAAGGTCGGTCCGGATGTCACAAGACATCATGTCGGCGAGCGGTTTTTGGTGCAAACCGATTACCGGTGGTTGCCGACGGCAAGCTCCAATGCGGCATTTGGCTACAATTTCGAAGGGGCGTTGCAAGAATATGTTCTGATGGATGAGCGCGTGGTCATTTCGCCGGAAGGCGAGTCCATGCTCATACCCGTACCCGAAGATTTATCGGCTTCTGCGCTCGCCCTTGTGGAACCCTGGGCGTGTGTCGAGAACTCTTATGCCGAAAAGCAGCGGCAGACCCTAAAAGACGGTGGCCAGGTACTCGTGGTCGGCGAGACACCGGTCGACAAAAGGCGCATTGAAACGCTTTGCGGCAGACCCGGTGTCACAACATTCACGACTGCCGACAAAGTCTCCGATCTGACGGATGCCACTTACGACGACGTCATATATTTCGGCTCGAATCCGGAAACGGCGGAGAAACTTTTCCCCAAGCTTGCCCCCGGTGGTCTGTTTAACATCGTCCAGGGCGGCGGAAAATTCCGTCGTCCGGTTGTCTCGCAAGTTGGCCGCGTGCACTACGGCAGCATCCGGATCGTCGGCACAACCGGATCGGATCCCGCGGCGGCGATGGCGGCCATTCCCGCCACGGCGGAAATCCGCTCTAAGGACAAAATCAATATTATCGGCGCGGCGGGACCGATGGGGACGATGCATGTCATCCGCGACCTTTGTCAGGGTGTGCCGGGTGTGACAGTGTTCGCCGGGGACCTCAGCGATGAACGGTTGGCGGTTCTTGAGAAACTGGCCATGCCTCTGGCCCGCAAAAACAAACTCACGCTGCGCACATATAATCCGTCCAAGGACAAACTGGCCGATAAGTTCGACTACATTGTATTGATGGCGCCAGTGCCGATGCTCGCGGCTCATGCGATACATGCGGCAGCCCCTCGCGGCATCATCAATATTTTTGCGGGTATCCCAGCCGACAAAACGGCCGAACTTGACCTCGATTCCTATATCGAAAAGCAGCTCTATTTCATCGGGACGAGTGGTTCCGTGCTCGAGGATATGAAGCAAGTTCTGGCCAAAGTCGTCTCACGTCGGTTGGATACCAATCTTTCCGTTGCCGCTGTCTCGGGCTTAGACGGTGCGATCGAAGGTATTCGGGCCGTGGAGAAAAATCTGATGACCGGAAAGATCATCGTTTATCCCTCCTGCCGCGGATTGAAATTGACACCATTGACCGAACTGGAGAGCAAAATCCCGCTCGATGACGGACACTGGGGCAGGCAAGCCGAACAAGCGTTGTTAAAGCAGTTTTCGAAACCATGAGCGAAAATCTACCGGATAAAGTCGCCATCGTGACCGGTGGGGCCCAAGGCCTCGGCCAGGCAATTTCGCAGCGGCTCGCCCGGGAAGGATGCGTCGTCGTCATCGCGGATTTGAACGAGAAGGGCGTCGCGGATACTGCGGCCGCCATCGCCAAGGAAACGAGCCGCCGGGTGGTTGGCATGCGAACGGATGTGACGCAGGAGCCGGACGTCAAATCGCTGTTTGACCGCGTGGTGCTTGAGTTTGGCCGGGTGGATATCGTCGTCGCCAATGCCGCAATTCTTATCGCCGAACCCATAGCCGATGCCGATGCCGAGAAATGGCGGGCGGTGATGAACGTGAACTTATTTGGTTATTTCCTCGTGACAAAACACGCTTGCCGCATCATGAAACAGCAGCGCAGCGGATCGATCATCAATATCAATTCCAAGTCCGGTAAAAAAGGCAGCGCCGCCAATTCGGCCTATGCTGCGAGCAAATTCGGCGGTATCGGTCATACGCAGAGTGTTGCCCTCGAAATGGCACCGTTCAACGTTCGTTGCAATGCCATCTGTCCCGGGAATCTTCTGGATTCGCCGTTATGGACGGATCCGGAAAAAGGTCTGTTCGTCCAATATTTGCGTGCCGGCAAAGTGCCCGGTGCGAAAAGCATCGGGGACGTCCGGCAGGCCTATGTCGATCAGGTGCCGATGAAGCGCGGCTGCAGCTACGAAGATGTCGGCAACGCGGTCGTGTTTCTTGCATCCGAACAGTCATCATACATCACAGGTATAGCCATCAGTGTGACCGGTGGCCAGGAGATGAGTTGACCGCCATGCAAAATTCCGTCGTTGAAGACTTGTTGACTCTATCCCACGAAATCGGCCGCGAAGAACGCGGTCTCGCTTTGCTCGGCGAAGGCAACACCTCAGCGCGCCTGACCGAAGACACCTACCTCGTCAAAGCCAGTGGCACCAGTCTCGGCACTTTGCGAAAGGAAGACGTCGTCGAATGTCGCTTGTCCGCGCTGTTGCCTTTGCTCGACGAAGAGGACATGGCCGATCGGCAGATCGACGACGCGTTGCTGGCCTCGCGCGTTGATCAAAAAGCAAAGAAGCCTTCTGTCGAGGCGGTATTTCATGCTTGGGCGGTTTCACAGCCCGGCATCAACTTCGTCGGACACAGCCACGCCACGGCGGTAAACCAGATTCTATGTTCGCCGCGTGCTCGCGAGCTTGCCGAACGCCGGATGTTCCCCGATGAGATTGTCTGCTGCGGCGAAGCCTCGGTATTCATTCCGCTCGTCGATCCTGGTTTGAAACTGGCGCAGCTTATCCGTCGCGAAACGGAAGTATTTGTAAGGAAACACGGCCGCCGGCCTCGCGTTATCCTGATGCAAAACCATGGCATCATCACCATGGGTGGGACTTGGCAATCTGTTCTCGCCGCCATGCTGATGGCGGAGAAAGCGGCCAAAGTCTTTGTCGGCGCCGCGCAGCTTGGGGGGCCGATTTTTCTTTCCGAAAACGATGTCGCCCGCATTGCCGGCCGCCCGGACGAAGTCTACCGGCAGCGGGAATTGAAGCTGTGACGGACGCCTTGCGAGCGCTCTAGCTAGGCGCTGTCGAACATCGCGGAAGGACCGCAAACGGTAGTCGGCATGTGCTGCTACAACGCGGCCTTTTTGAGGATCGTATCGCGGTAGCGATCCGTTTTGTGCCAAGCCGCCGCCGATTCGATCATTTGGTCCACGGCGCGCTCGGGCGCCCAACCGAGAACGGCTTTCGCTTTCGTGCTGTCGGCGACCAGCGTCGCGGGATCGCCTTGGCGGCGCGGCTTTATGCCGGGATTGAAATCCGCGCGCTCGAGCGCCTTGCGGGCCGCGTCGACAATTTCTTTCACAGAGTAACCGGAACCGCTTCCCAAGTTGAAAATGTTCGTTACGCCGCCGCCAAGAAGATAGTGCAGGGCGCGCAAATGAGCGTCCGCCAAATCCACGACATGGATGTAGTCGCGCACCGCCGTGCCGTCGCGGGTGGGATAATCCGTCCCAAAAATTTTAAAACCGTCTGCCAATTCCAACACGTCCTGCAAACGCTTCGGCGCGTCGATCAATGGCAGGACGATCCGCGGGATAAGATGCGTCTCGGGAAAGTGACATTCGCCCAAGCCGGCTTCCGGCGCCGCTCCCGCGACATTGAAATAGCGCAGGGCGACGGACGAGATATTCCCGATCGACCGCAGATGGGTTTCCGCGTCCAGCTTCGATTGGCCGTAGGGATTGACCGGCTTTGTCGGCTGGTCCTCGCGAATGGACGAGGATCCCGAGACTTCGCCATAGACGGCCGCGGTGCTGGAGAAAACGAAATGTTTAACCCCCTTACTTGCCAGCGTGTCGAAGAAGATTTTCGCCTTGTCCCGATTGTTGGTGAAGTACTTCTCCGGTTTCTTAACGGACTCGCCAACCTCGATGAAGGCAGCGAAGTGCAAAGCCGCTACGGGCATAAATTCGCTACATACGGCGGCAATGAACGCGGCGTCTCCGATATCGCCTTGCCGGAACGCACTCGCCTTATCGGCTGCCCACCGATTTCCGCTTACCAGACTGTCGACAACGACGGGAGCAAAGCCGGCTTGCTGCAACAGATGTGTGACATGGCTGCCGATATAACCGGCACCGCCGGAAACCAGAACCGTAGCTGGATTAGGCGGCATATCCGCTCCCGGTATTTTGGAGCGCATAGTTTGAAATGAGCCTGCTGTTCGGATTTTCCTTGGCGACGAAAGTCCACCAAGCGACGGCTCTTTCCTGAGGGACCAGGGCAATGATGGAGCCGCCAAACCCGCCGCCGACAATACGCGCGCCGCGGATCCCAAAACGCTTGGAAGATTCGACCAAGGCATCGATTTCCGGAATGGAAACTTCAAAATCGTCGCGCTGCGAAGTATGGCTTCCCGCGATAAGGTCCGCCTGTTTTTCGATATCGCCTTTTTCCAGGGCTGCCACGAATTCCAGCACGCGCAGATTCTCGGTTATGACATGACGCGCACGGCGCCGAATAATATCCGGCAACGCCGATAGACGATCGAGATCTTTGAATCCAAGCTCGCACAACGTCGTGACGTTCAAGAGTTTGCAAGCCTCGGCGCATTCCGCCACGCGTTGTTTGTAGCCGCCGCCTTTGGCCAGATCGTGCTTCTTGCCGCAATCTACCAGCATGATCGCGGTATCGGGCGGCAAGGGATAATGGCGATACGTCAGGGTTTTGGTGTTCAAGAGCAGCGCTTGTCCTTGGCGGCCGATCGAGGAAACAAACTGGTCCATCTTGCCACAAGGAACACCGACATAATCGTGTTCGGCCTCGTGCGCCATGAGAGCGATTTGTTCGTCATCGAGCGCAATGCCAGTCAACTCTTTCAGCGCCCGGATCACTGCAACGCACAAGGCCGCCGAGCTGGAAATACCGCTACCGATCGGCACGTCGCTCTTGATCTTGATCTCAAGCGCGCGCAATTTCGCCTTTCGGGCCATGACCTGCACGCAGCCAACGATATAATCCGTCCAATGTTTCTGCGGTTTGTCATCCGCCTGACGTTCGCAGGGTTTGTTGCCGTAACTCTCGCTCATGATGGACAAGTGTCCTGCCGTTCCGGTCACTTCTTGAATGGAGACCGTGGTATGAAACGGCAAGGGCGTCGGGAGGACATGCCCGGCATTGGTGCCATAATCGGTATGTTCGCCGATGATATTCGCGCGCGCCGGAGCCTTCGCTGTAAACAGGCTCATGAGAGGTCCTCCGTTTTAACCTGTCGCAACGACTGGGCCGCGGCTTCCGGCATGATGTCGACCAGAAACGAGCCGGTGCCGAGCTCGACGCCGGCCACGAATTTTAGTTTCTGCGGTGCGCGAAGAAGCGGATAGAATTGAATGTGGAAGGGAAAAAATCTCTCCGCACCGCGTGGCGCGACATAAACAGCCATAATATAGGGACAAATGCGACCAAAGAACGTGTCGTATTTCTTGGCAACACAAGCCAGCAGGCTCGCGCAATCGCGAACTTCATTCGCCGACAAATCGGCAGGAGACGAGCGGAAGATCTTCGGAACAATCCAAACTTCGTACGGGAACCGCGCAAAAGGCGGCACCAATGCCGTCATGCTTTCCGTTTGAGCGACCTCATGCGGCGGCGACGCTGCCAGCTTTGCCAAATCGTAACCTTCCGCAAAACTTTTCGCCATCGTTTCGATGACGGGCGGCAGGTATGAGAATGCATAAATCTGTCCGTGCGGGTGATGTAGCGTAACGCCCGCTTCTTCGCCGCGATTCTCGAATGGATAGACGCACTGCACTTCCGGCAACTGCATCAGTGCCTTTACGCGTTCGGCCCATACCTTGACGAGCAGTTCGCGACGGTCTTGAGACAGCGTCGCCATCGTCGCTTTATGATCCGAAGAATAGACGATAACTTCGCAATTCCCCGCCGCACTATCGACCGCAACGCCCGGTCCAGCCGTGAGAGTCGGTTTCGGACAATCCTTTTGGAGCGACGAAAAGCGGTTGTCGAAAACCGCGATTTCGAAATCGTCGACGGGAATCTCGCCGTCGGGTGCCATGGGGCAGAGAGGGCAGGCGGTTGTCGCCGGCTTATATGTCCTGGTCTGACGATGGGCGGAATAGACAACCCATTCACGCCGCATCGGGTGCCAGCGCCGATGCGAATAGGTTTTCTCGTGAGCGTGTTCCTCATCAGGCCATTCCGGCCGGCCGGAAAAGCTGCCATAGAGGTGAAGCAGCCGCCTATCCGGCATCGTGAACGTGGACGTTTTTGGGTCAGAAGTCGTCATCCGGCTGTCATATCAAATTGTCAGGCGAAAAAGGACCTGCGACGAAATAGCTAATGATTGATGCGCCTGGCGACGGCACCCATCGCATTGATAATATAAATATGTTTATTTCTGTCAAGAGGCGCTGCTGCGCTCTTGCGATGCGGCCTTCCGCACTCGCAAGTTTCGTGCTTTTGCGGCGGCGGGTTTGGTTTCCGCTGCCGGTCCGTTATCCGCTCTTTTGATCAAATCCAATGCTTCCTGGATGAGTTCGAGCATTGCCGTTTCCGCAGCGATAGCGTTACCGGCGAGAATTGCATCGGAGATTTTTTTGTGATCGCTCGTGCTGGCGCGGTGAACGCCCTTTACGCGGTTGGTCATTCGAATGCTGAAACGCAGAGCTGTTTCGGTAACCGACCTAAGCTGCAAATAAAACCGATTTCCGGTCGCCGACAAAATGGCCACATGAAATGCGATATCGGCGGCAAGAGGATCGTCGTCGCCTTCATCCGCGGCAACCATCCGTTTGATCGCGTTTTTGATGGCGGTTTTTTCGGCAGGGCCGGCCACCACGGCTGCGAGCGCCGCAGCTTTTGGTTCAACCGCCAAACGAACCTGGGTAAATTCTCTCAAAAGGGAAAACGAGAATTTGCGCTCGAGAAGCCAGCGAAGGACGTCCGGATCGAGAAGGTTCCAATTTCCTTCCGGCTGAACCCAGGTCCCCTGGCGTGGCCGCGCGCTCAGCAGCCCCTTTGCCGTCAGCATTTTTACGGCCTCGCGCAGAACACTCCGGCTCGCGCCATATTGCGTACACAGGTCCGCCTCTATGGGAAACGGATTCTTGATCGAATACTTGCCGGAGACGATGGCGATGCCCAAATCTTGAACAATTCTATAAGTCAGATTTTGGCCGTCAGTCTGAGACATAGTCATCCTTTCGTGGGTCTCGAACTGGCGCCGGATGCGCGTGGTATCCAAAAGACAGCGCATTTCGGGGAGACCCGCTACGCCCACATCATACACCAAGACGTCCCCAGCGTTAGTCTCTTTGCGGAGCGCATCTTCTTTCAAGCCGTCGCGTGCCGTGGTTACGAACAGAAGATCAAGCTTTGGTCCGCCGAAAGCCACACAGCTAGGTTGGCTGACCGGCACCTGGAGGATGCGGTCGATTTGCCCGTCCGGCGCATATCGCACGATACGCCCGGCGCCCCATTGAGCGCTCCACACAAAGCCTTCGGCGTCGACACAAGCCCCGTCGGGAAAAATCCGCTTCGGTGTTTCGGCAAATACGCGTCGATTGAATATTCCACCGCTGGCGCCATCGAATTCGTATCGCCAGATCGTGCGGCGCGGAGAATCCGCAAAATAGAATCGTGTGCCGTCCGGGCTCCAGCAAATCCCGTTCGAAATTGTGATGCCGTTTTCGCGGCGGCTTGGCCGGCCCGCACCGTCTACGCAGTAGAGACTTGCTTTGCCCGCACGCCCTGCCGTCTCGGCCATGGAGCCGGCCCAGAAGCGGCCTTGACGGTCGACCCGACCGTCATTGAACCGCATACCGAGATGGTGCCCCTCGAGCCGCGCCAGCCATGCCATGGCGCCGTCGAATGGATTGTAAAGCGCGAATCCGCTTTCGAAGGCCGCGATGAGGCTCTTGCTTCCTTGAACGAAGCCAAACGAACACAGTCGCTCCTGTGTGGCCGTAACGGTCAGCGATTGGGTTTCCCAGTCGTAGCGGTAGAGACGGCGTTCTTGAATGTCCGTCCACCACAGCGACTGGGTATCCGCATTCCACAAGGCGCATTCGCCAAGTGTGTTTCCAACCTTGATGATCTCAACCGGTTCCATGTCTGTTACCGGAAATCAACGCAGAGAATAACCAAAATTCCGTCCATTCCTCACCACCAAGTAGCGTAGAGGGCAACCAAAATGGCGATGATGGCGCCCGAGGCGATCTTGAACGATGTCGTTGTGGAATAATCGACATTGGTGACATCGACCGTGACGTTCTCCGGCTTGGGCCGTTGCAACATCGAGGTGATGATCGCCAGGCCGGTGCAGATCAGGAAAATGTAGCCCATCCGGTTCATAAACGGCACGTTGCTCATTTGGCCGAGCATGCTGGCCACCTGCGGATGGCCGGCGGCTAGCGGCACCAAGTTTTCGGCAAACTTGTATAGGCAGGATAGCGCCACCGAACCGACAGCGGCCGTGATGGCTCCGAACTCGGTTGCCCGCTTCCAGAACAGGCCGAGCAGGAAGATCACGGTGATACCCGGGGTGAAGAAACCCGAGAACTCCTGGATGTATTGGAACGCCTGGTCGAAGCCGCCCAGCAGCGGCTTGGCTACGATGACCGCGATCACCAAAGCGGTGATGGCTGTGATGCGGCCGGTGATCACCAGCTTTTTTTCGCTGGCATTTTTGTTGAAGGTTCTGAAGACGTCCATCGTGAAGATCGTGGCGATGGAATTTACCTTCGACCCCAGCGAAGCGATGATCGCTGCGATCAATGCCGCGAACACGACCCCGAGCAAGCCCGGCGGCAACAACGTCATCAACACCGGGTAAGCGTGATCGGCGCAGACTTTCGTTGCATCGGTGGGGCAGGCCATTTGGGCCTTCGTGGCAATCAACACTGCGGCGATGCCCGGGATCACGACCAACACCGGAATGAGAAGTTTCAGAAATGCCGCCAGCACGATGCCTTTTTGGGCTTCGTGAATTCGACTTGGCGGCCAAGCCGCGCTGAATGATGTACTGGTTGAAGCCCCAATAGGAGAGGTTGGCCACCCACATGCCGCCGAAGATCACCGACAGACCCGGCAGATCTTTGTAGTACTGATTGTCGGAGTGAAGGATCATGTGGAAGTGGTTGTTCGGAACTTTTACCAGCAGAGTTTGGAAGCCGTGCAGAGCTCCGAGCGCGCTGACATCACCCGAGATGTGGGTCAAGGAGATGAACAGGATCACCAGGCCGCCAAGCACCAGCATCGACACCTGCACCACATCAGTGAGAGCGATGGCTTTGAGGCCGCCATACAGTGCATAAGCACCGGTGAACGCCGCCAGCACCAGAATACTCTGCATCTGAGTCAGGCCGGTCACGGTCGAGAAAGCGGTAGCGCCGAGCCAGAGGATCGAGGTCAGGTTGACGAAGACATAGAGTGCGAGCCAGAAGATCGCCATCACGAACTGGATGTTCGGTCCGTACCGGCGCTTCAGGAATTCCGGCATGGTGTAGATTTCGTTCTTCAGGAACACCGGCAGGAAAAACACGCCGACGATCAAGAGCGTCAGCGCAGCCATCCATTCATAGGAGGCGATCGCCAGTCCGATGGCGTATCCGGAGCCGGACATGCCGATGATTTGCTCGGCTGAAATATTGGCCGCAATCAGCGAAGTACCGATGGCCCACCAGGGCAATGCACGGCTAGCCAGGAAGTAGTCCTGGCTATTTTTTTGATGCCCCGCTTTTTCGCGCGAAACCCATTGGGCCAGCGCGAAGATGAATACGGCGTAAGTGACAATGACTGCGATGTCTATCAGAGAAAGATGCATGTGCGTTCAACCCCCTGGCAATTCGCGCTGCTGGCGCGTTCTGTTTTCTCGATGCTTATGCGGCGCGATCGGCACGCAGACAAAAGCGCGAAACTTTTACATCAGTGCGATTCTCGGTCGACGGCGGATCCACTTGCGCCGACTAAGAAATCCAAATCGCAACCGCGATCGGCTTGCAAAACGTGCTCGTAATAAAGCCGATAATACCCGCGCGACCATTTCTGTGGCGCCTGTGCGCTGCGCCAAACTTTCAAGCGGGCATCCATTTCGGCATCCGAGATCAAGAGATCGAGTTTGCGGGCGAGACCATCCAGCCGAATCTCGTCGCCGGATTTCACTATGGCGAGCGGCCCTCCGGCTTCGGATTCGGGGGCTACGTGCAGAATAACCGTGCCGTATGCCGTCCCGCTCATTCGTGCATCGGAGATACGCACCATATCTTTGACGCCGCGCGCCAAGAGCTTGCGCGGAAGCGCCATGTTGCCCACTTCGGGCATGCCCGGATAGCCTTTCGGTCCGCAGCCTTTGAGGACCAAGACGGAGGTCTCGTCGACCGCAAGATCGGGATCGTCGATGCGTTTCTTGAAATCCTCAATATTCTCGAACACCACGGCACGGCCGCAATGGCTATAAAGCGCGGTCTTCGCAGCGCTCGGTTTCATGATGGCGCCGTTGGGGCACAAATTACCGCCCAAGACCCAGATACCCGAATGTTCGCGCGCGGGTCTCGCCACGTCCCGGATGACGTCGTCGTTGAAGCATTCGGCTTGCGCGATGATCTCGCCCAGTGTGCGGCCGCACACGCTGGGCGCATCGAGCGAAAGAGAGGAGGCGATTTGTTTCAGCGCCGCCGGTAATCCTCCGGCGTAATGGAAATCCTCCATCAAGAAACGGCCTGAGGGTTGCAAATCCACGATCAGCGGGATTTCGCTGGATAGCCGGTCGAATTCTTTGAGCTGTAGTGGAATGCCCAACCGTCCGGCGATCGCCAATAGGTGGATAACGGCATTGGTCGAGCCTCCGATGGCGGCAATCGTGTGGATCGCGTTCTCGATGGCCTGACGCGTGAGGATATGCGAAAGACGGATGTTCTTGTGAGCCATCTCAACGATCCGGCGGCCGCTCTCATGTGCCAAGACGCGGCGCTGTGAATCGACGGCAGGAATTGTGGCGTTGTAGGGCAAGGACAATCCCATCGCTTCAACCAAGCAGGCGAAAGTCGATGCCGTCCCCATCGACATGCAGGTGCCGGGAGAGCGCGACATGCTGCCTTCGGCGGCAGCAAATTCCTCCTCCGGCATTTCACCCGCCCGGACGGCGTCACTGAACTTCCAGATGTCGGTACCGGAGCCAAGATCGCGGCCACGGAATTTGCCGTTCAACATCGGGCCTGAGGAAATCACAATGGTCGGAAGATCGACACTTGCTGCGCCCATCAACTGGCCCGGTGTGGTTTTGTCACAACCGCCAAGTAGCACGACCGCATCGATTGGGTTGCCGCGGATGGATTCCTCGACTTCCATCGCCAACAGGTTGCGAAAGAGCATCGCGGTGGGACGCATCTGGGTTTCGCCAAGAGACATGGCGGGAAATTCCAGCGGCAATCCGCCTGCTTCCCAGACGCCGCGCTTCACATGCTCGGCAATTTCGCGCAAGTGGAAGTTGCAGGGTGTAAGCTCGGACCAGGTGTTGCATATCCCGATGACGGGTCTGCCGTCGAACACATGATCGGGCAGGCCTTCGCTTTTCATCCAGCTGCGATGGATGAAACCGTCGCGGTCGGAAGAACCGTAGCTTTTGGTGCTGCGGAACCTGCCTTTTTGCGCGGGCATGCGGTAACCCTCAGACCGAAACGCCAGACGGCGGCCGCTCCCGCCGCTCGTTGTTGTATTTTTATATGATAAATAAACATCTTGTAAAGCGGGTGGGCCGGATAGGGCGGTCCGGCAGGTGCGGCATTAAGGATGTGACTGGGTATTGTGGTGGATTACCTGATGCTTGTTGGCGCGCGCCGATCGATACGTCATTGCGCTGGTTCGCACACAAATCGGGTCCGCGTCTTTTTATGAACACGATCAATGTGTTGGGCGCACCATCAGGCCAACCTAGCGGACGTTTCCCAAGCGCGCCGGAAAACTGTAATCACGCCGCACCACGACACTAGGACCGCCATGGCCGCACCGCTTCTGACGCTTCAGGATATTCGTCTTGCCATCGGTTCAACGCCCTTGCTGGACGGCGCAGAGCTGTTCGTCGAAGCCGGCGAACGGCTGTGCATCGTTGGACGTAACGGCTCGGGCAAATCCACGCTGCTCAGAATCGCCGCCGGTCTTGTCGAAGCCGATAAGGGCCGCCGCTTCGCCCAACCTGGTGCGACAATCCGATATTTGCCGCAGGAGCCGGATCTTTCCGGCTTCGCCGACACGCATTCCTATGTCGAGGCGGGCCTGGGTCCGGGCGACGATCCGGCTCGTGCTTATTATCTCCTCGGCCAATTGGGTCTGTCGGGCGCAGAACCCGTTGAACATCTATCGGGTGGTCAGGCAAGGCGCGCTGCACTGGCCAGAGTTTTGGCGCCCAAGCCGGACATTCTCCTGCTGGATGAGCCGACCAATCACCTGGATTTGCCGGCCATCCTCTGGCTGGAAGAAGAGCTATCGCAGATGGGCGGTGCGCTCGTGTTGATCAGCCATGACCGGCGGTTTCTGCAAGATCTGACACGCGCCACGGTGTGGCTCGATCGCGGCCGCACCTTTCGCCTCGATCGAGGTTTTGAAGGTTATGAGGCTTGGCGCGATCAGCTCTTGGAAGAAGAAGAGCGCGAGCGCCACAAACAAGACCGCAAGATCGCTGCCGAAGAACATTGGGTCCGTTACGGCGTTACCGCCCGGCGCAAGCGCAATGTCCGGCGCATGGCCGAGCTCGCCACGCTGCGTCGCGAACGCCGCGAAGCGCGCCAGAGCATGGGCCAGGTGAAGTTCACCGCAACAGAGGCGGGAAGCGCTGGCACGCGCGTTATCGAGGCGACGAACATCGTCAAATCTTATGGCGAAAAAGATGTGGTGAAGGATTTCTCGATCCGCATCCTGCGCGGCGACCGTATCGGCATCGTAGGCCCCAATGGCGCCGGCAAGACAACACTGATCAATTTGCTGACGGGCCGTCTTGCGCCGGATGCAGGGCAGGTGATCCTCGGCACGAATCTTACCCTCGCAACGCTTGATCAAACCCGCGTGCTGCTCGATCCCGAATCCACCTTAGCCTCGGTCTTGACGGGAGGCGTCGGCGACAAGGTGGAAGTCGGCGGCCAGGCGCGTCACGTCGTCAGTTATATGAAGGATTTTCTCTTCACGCCCGAACAAGCCAAGACACCGGTACGCGTGTTGTCGGGCGGCGAACGCGCCCGTTTGTTGCTCGCCAAAGCGCTTGCCAAGCCGGCCAATCTTTTGGTGTTGGACGAACCGACCAACGATCTCGATTTGGAGACGCTCGATCTCTTGGAAGAAATGATCGACGATTATCCCGGCACGGTGCTCTTGGTCAGCCATGATCGTGATTTTCTTGACCGCACGGTGACCGCCATTCTTGTGGCGGAAGGCGACGGACATTTCACGGAATATGCAGGCGGCTATAGCGACATGGCGGCGCAACGCCGCGTCGGTGCTGAGGCATTGGCGGCGGAAAAAAACGCCACGAGAAGTGACGACAAATCTGCAATGCGCGAACGCAAGAAAGCCGATACGCCGCGCCGCAAATTGTCATTTGCGGACAAACATGCGCTGGAAAGCTTGCCCGCCAAGATTGCAGCATTGGAAAAAACCATCGCGTCGTTACAGACGGAACTGTCGGACGGAAACCTCTACGCTCGCGACCCCGTCAAAGGTCGCGATCTCTCCGCCAAACTTGCCGCCGCTGAAAGCGAACGCGCTGCCTGCGAAGACCGCTGGCTGGAACTGGAAATGTTGCGCGAAGAGGTCGAAGGGCGCTGAAGCAAAGTGTCAGGCGAACGGTTTCCGCGCAGCCGGCACTTCGACATCCGAGCGCCTTCGGTTTTCCAGCCAAGTCACCAGCGCTGCTGTCATCTGAGCGCCCTCTGCGCACAGTTGGCGGATGATCCGGTCCGCGGCGCCTGTGTGGCCGCTCTTGCCGGCAAACTCCAATTCCGAGGATAGCGCACACATCTGAACAGCGCCAACGTTACCGGGCGTGCGGATATGGGAGTTCGCAGCGCATATTCATAATCGACATTTACCAAATGCACTCAGAATGTCGTCGTAACGTTCAAAAGCAACTGACGTTCGACGGCCGGATAGGCGCTCTCGTTTGTAACCGCGCGAGTCAAATTGGTTCCTGCAAGAGAGACGGTGATACTATCCGTTAACTTGTACCCCACGCCGCCGCCCAAGCTATAAAATGCTCCGGCGTAATCCCTTTCCAATACCTTTGTCAGGCGTAACATATCCGTCGAGGTGGAGTATTGGGCGTGCAGATTGAGGTCCCATTTGTCGTTGGCATAACCCAGAAGCAGGCGGAATTGATGGTTCGGTGCGGACCTGGCGTAGTCCAAAATTTGCGCCACAAGAGGTGAGTCGTGGCTGGTTTGGTAACTGTAGCTTGCATCCCAGCGATAGCCGTCATGCTTACCGTTCAAGTCAATTTCGCCGCCCAAACCTTCGCTGTTGCCCACATTTTGCGCCGCTTTTAGCGCATAGGTGATACCGCCGACGACCCGAGGTGCGGATGTGATGAATGCGGCCAGGTCGTTGTTTCGTTCGTAATAGGCCGAGAATTTCAACGCCGAGAAAACGTCAGAATATGCATGCTCGTAGCTAAGACCGTAATTCTCCACAATTGTTGGCTTCAAGAACGGGTTGCCTTCGTAGTCGATTACCGACGTTTTGCCGGTCACGATAGGGCGACCAAAACTGTTCTCGACCAGGCTCGGGTCCGAGACTCCGCGGCCATAAACGGCACGTAGCGTGTCATCGTCCGTCATTTTGTAAACCAGGCCGGAATTCGCGGCGACAAAATCGTAGGACCGTGAATAGTCGCTGTATGTATAGACCGCCGCTGCTTCCAATACGCCGCCCATATGCGTGGCGATGTGATCGATGCGAAGAGCATTCGTCCACGACCAGGCATCGTTGAATTGCCACAGCCAGGTGCCGCCCACAGTATAAGTATTGCTGTTGAAGATGGGATATTCGTAGACCAGCACTGGCGAGCCCTGGTCGTTGAACCGCTTATTTCGGTATTCGGCAAAAAGGCGGAATGTGTGATCGGTACCAACGCTGAACAAATCTTCCACCCGGCTAACAACCAGCTGATCGACGACATCTATTTGGCCGCGAACCCCGGCGTCTAACACCGTATTGTGATGATTGAGATAGTTGTCGTTTTTGAAAAGACCGAAGGGCGTCTGCCATACAATCCCGCCGCGTACCGAATAGGATACCGACTCCACCGGATCGATGGCATCGATAAAGACGGCTTCCTGGTTGTTTTTTTCGGAATAAGTAGCCTCGGTCATAAGTGTTAAATCGTTGGTCACTCGGAATTCCGAACTCTGTGCGACATAGCGGTGCGATGGATTAACGCGACCAACTGTTAAGTCGCCTGGTTCGCGCGGTGTGTTGAACTCTTTCTGGTCAAGCGAACCCGCCGAAATTTTGATGCCGCCAAAGCCCCATAAGTTGAATGTCGCGGTACCGTCGGCGACAAAAGTTTTTTGCGTCCCGATACTGATGCTGGCGACATTGCTCCGGTCATAGTCGGGACTATAGGTGATGATATTGATGACGCCGCCGGTTGCATTGGACCCGAAGAGCGCCGATGCGGCACCCTTTACAACTTCAATTTGGCGAATATCGTCGATATTTATAGCCATATTGTCCCAGGACATGCGGGAGTAATCGTCGTCGAATACTTGACGGCCATCGACCAGCACGAGCAAACGGGGCTGATAGGGCTGTTGATATCCGCGTATGCCGACGTCAAACGCATCGATGCCTTCCTGCAGCACATTGAGGCCCGGCACATACACGTTAAGAATTTCGGGAATGTTGCGGCTGCCGGACTGGCGGATTTGATCGGCAGTTATGATGGTCATGTCCGCGGAGACTTGGCTGGCACGTTGAGGTGTGCCTGTCGCATCAGTCGTTACAGATTCTCCGAATAATTGCGTGAGCGAACCATAATCCATTGATTGCGCGCGGGTGGGCGAAACGTTCATGAACGCGACAGCCACTATCGCGAATCCAGTCAACAGGCGGCAGCGGACAAAGCGCCGGCTACCGGGACATTTTTGGGTGTCCATGGTCATTTGCGTTTCACCATCATCGTGAACACGGAAGAAAAATGCGCACCGGCAAATTCGGCCAGGGCCGTATCGAGAACGATGTTCACGCTGGATCCGGCTTGCACCATCAGAACGCAACGTTTGGTATCCAGACAGGCGGGATCGTTCGATATGCTCACCACGTGCTGGCGGCGTACGTAATCGGTAATTATGCCGGCATACGCTGTCGTACTCGGCATAAGATAGAGCGCGTCGAGATGTTGCGTTGTGTGAGCCAGTTCGTCGATGGTGATAATGTTCGCACGAATGGTCGACGAATTGGCCCCTGGCATGACCGACAATTGTCCCGCAACCCGACTGGCTTCGTTTTTGTTGGTGGCGCCGCCGTCTGAATATACTACGCCAATGACAATCACGGGTTGGTTCTGAAGAGTGTCCAGGAAGCCGAGCGCGCGCGTCGCTGCTTGAAGATCGGCTTGTTCAGGATTTCCGGTTGCGGCCGCCGGGACAAATGTTGCAATCGACCAAGCCAAAACAATGGCGGGAACTCTCACACCACGGCGTATTCGATCGAGGTTTTGCACCGACATCCGCACCCCTCTGGCAGCAATGGCACCAGACCAATTATTGGGGAGGCAGGGCTGTTCAGTTCTCTTGACATAGGCGGAGAGCGGCCAGCGATTTGAGGCCGCCGAGGGCTGCGGCGTAGCGGGTTTGGGCGAAGGAGCCTGCGAGATTGAAGCGCAGGATGTTGTAGGCGAAGGATCGGATGGTGGCGAAGATGGCGGGGTTCTTGCGGATTCGGGAAGCGTCTTCGCGCAAGGTCACGTCGCGAACGTAATGCAACCTGTTTTCGATGTCCCAGTGTCCGCGGATGACGCGAGCGGCGTCGGCGGCCTTGATAGGGTGGCTGGAGAGATAGAGAGCGACCTCCTGCGATCTTTTCCAAAGTCCGGTGGCGGGCTGGAAGCTCAGCACGATGCGCTCGACCTTGATGATCGCCGCGACGTATGGCTGCCATTCGGTGCCGGCCACCGCCGGGGTGGCGTCGAAGACGCCGACGAGACGGATTTCGTGACGGTTGCGCCGTTTGGCATCGACGGTGCGAACGCCGGAAAGCAGCGGCGCCTTGGCGCAAACCGCCTCGACCCTGCGGCAAAGGGCAAGCTGGTTGTCCTTCAACTGGACGACGAGGTGCGCCTTGGCTGCCGCGGCGGCCTCGAAGGTTTTTTTTGACAATGCATGGCGTCGAGCGTGACGATGTGGCCGGAAACGTCGAGGTCTTCCAAGAGCTTCTGCGCCGCCGGGATTTCGTTGGATTTCTCGTCGATCTCGACATGCGCCAGAACCAAGGCCGTATCGGTGGCGAAGGCGCTGAGCACCTGCTTGGCCCGGCTGTCGCTAAAGGCGTCGAAGCTGCCCCGCAACGCCTTGCCGTCCAGCGCCAGCGCCCGCCTGCCGCCGCCAGTGCCGTTCAAGTTCGCCGCGTGTTGGCGAAAGGCTTTTTCCACACTGGCGGGATCGAGTTCGCTCAAGATCGTGCGGATCGAGGTGTGCGCCGGTGGCCTCTTCCAACCGATCCCGAACGCCTTGTTCAGCCGCCGCCGGTGAACCTTGATGAAAGTGCGGATGCCGCGGTACGAGTTGGCTCCCGAAACCACCGCCAAAATCGCAAACAACAGCACATAGCTCTGCTCGTAGCGCTTGCCTTCGGCCCGTCGCGGATCGGGAATGGCGGCGAGAAACGCTAGGAACCGGTCGAACGCCTTCATCGGAACAGCCTCCACCAATCGTGACCGCTCCGCACAAATTCAAATTCACCGCTCCCTGGGAATCCACCGTTCCCATCACCGCTTCAATTCCTTGCCAACTGTGGCTTTCCAAACTCACCCATCAGAGAACTGAACAGCCCTGATTGGGGAGGGATGATGGGCCAGCTTATTTCAAATAAGGTTAATACCGGACGTTGTGCAGCTAACGACTTAAGTAGCCCATTATTCAAAAAGAAACTAAGTGGCAGGAGCGTTTCGACTTGCACCTATTCTGCCCAAAGTTTGAGGTTTTCTTCCAACCGCTTGCTGAAGGATTTTCAAAAGCCGGTCACATCTTTTATTTGTGAACTGAACCCCAGCACGAATATTATCCAACTTGGAGTGGGCGTTCGGAGCTCGCCGTCATGACATACGTTGCGACAATGCGCTTTGTGGCTACGGTAAATAGGTTAGCCAGTATCAATTTACAACGTATATTGACAGTTAAATTTACGTCGTATATTAAACTGATCCAGTGTCGGACAGGAACCTTCCTGTCGCAGATATTGGCGTAGGGTAAATTTTCGGCGGTCTTCCAAAAACGGCATCACCGAACGGAAGATGGGAAATGAAGAGGGGAAAGAATGGCAATCGACCCAAACGGCGTTCCGGTCGTCAGCCTGCGCGATGTCGTCAAGACCTATGACGATGACGGGCTGAAAGTCACGGCGGTCAACGGCATCAGTCTGGATATCATGCGCCAGCGCTTCACCATGATCGTGGGGCCGTCGGGCAGCGGCAAGACGACGTTGCTCAATCTCATTGGCTGCATCGATGTGCCGACTTCGGGGCGCATCGAAGTCTGCGGCGAAGACGTCGCCAAACTCTCGGACAACAAGATCACCGATTTCCGCGCTCGCAATATCGCGTTCGTCTTTCAGAACTTCAATCTCTATCCCGTGCTCTCGGCCTACGAGAATGTCGAATATCCGCTGCTGCTCATCGGTATGCCGGCCAAGCAGCGCGAGGAACGCACTCTGGCGATGCTCGAGGCCGTCGGCCTTGCCGACCAACGGCGGCATCGCCCAAACCAGCTTTCCGGCGGCCAGAAGCAACGCGTCGCCATCGCCCGTGCTCTGGTCAAGCACCCGGAAATCGTGCTGGCCGACGAACCGACCGCCAATCTCGACAGCCAGACCGGCGAGCAGATCATCGCCCTGATGCACAAAGTGCAGCGCGAACAGAAGGTGAGCTTCATTTTTTCGTCGCACGACCCCCAACTCATATCCCGTGCCGAAGATACGTTCGTCATCCGCGACGGTAAATTGGTCGAACGGCGCAAGGGAGAAGGCCAATGATGCTTTTCAAGATCGCCTTCCGGAATATCTTGCGCAACGGCCGCCGTTCGCTGATGACCGCGTCGGCCATCGCGGTGGGCGCCATTGCGATGATCCTGTTCGGCGAATATGTGGCCTTCGTGATGGTGGGTCTGGAAACCGGTGCCGTCATGAATTCCGGCCATCTCACGGTGTTCCACCGGGGATACTTCGATTTTGGGTCGGGCAATCCCTCCGCCTATAGCATCGGCAAATACCAGGACGTTATCCGGCTAATCGAAAACGATCCCGAGCTGCAGCCCGAAGTATCGGTGGCGACCCCGACCGTTTCGTTGTTCGGCATCGCCGGCAATTTTGCCATCGACACGTCGAAGACGTTTTTCGGAACCGGGTTCGTAGGTTCCGATCGCATCAAAATGCGGCGTTGGGACGAATATGGCATAATGCGCGATCGCACGATCCCCGATGTCGGCGTGCACGACAACGACGAAAGTCACGGCATCATCGGCATCGGGCTGGCGCGCGTGCTCGGACTGTGTCAGCCGCTGAAAATCGCCAACTGTCCGCCGCTGCCGAAAACCACAGTGGCGCCCGCTTCCAATGCGACCGCTCCGGATGTGAATTTGGCTGAGCTATCGGCGCGCGACCGCGATCCGGTGCGTCCCGTCGCCGTAGAAAAAGCGCCGCGCATCGATTTGCTGGGCGCCACTGCCAGCGGAGCGCCGAATGTCGTCAGCTTCTTCGTCAACGGCGCACGCAATATGGGCTTCAAGGAGTTGGACGACAGTTATGTCGGCATGAACTTGAAATTGGCGCAGCAGCTTCTTTATGGCCGCGAAGAACACAAAGCCGTCAGCATCGAAATTCAGCTTCACCGCAGCGAGGACATGACCAAGGCGCGCGCCCGCCTCAACACGTTGTTTGTAAAACACGGCCTCGATCTGGAAGTGCATGACTTCACCGAATTGGAGCCGCAATACAACCAGATCGTCGGATTCTTGGGCGCGATCTTTGCTTTCATCTCCGTTATTATGGGCGTGATCGTGCTCTTCACCATCGTCAACACGATGAGCATGAGCGTCATGGAGCGGACCAACGAGATCGGAACGGCGCGAGCCATGGGTGTGCGGCGCAGCGGCATCCGCCATCAGTTCCTCATCGAAGGCTGGATGCTGGGGACGATCGGCGCTACTGCCGGCGTTATTCTCGCCACGCTGATCGCCAATTGGTTCAACCATTTGGGCATCATGTACACGCCTCCGGGCCAAGCCAACCCGGTTCCTCTCGTGGTGCTGACGCAAGGCGTCGGGAAATTGCTCTTTTCCGTCTGGTTTGGACTTATGCTAATGGCGACAATTGCCGCGATCGTTCCGGCCACAAGGGCGGCGCGCATGATGGTCGTCGATGCGCTACGCCATGTTTGAGGACCAGAAAATGAAAAGCATGATGATCGGATTTGCGCTAGCGATCGCTCTGGTCGCGGGTGCCCACGCCGAAACGCCGACGGCGCAGGACATCATTGCGGCCGCCGATAAGGTGCGCAATCCCAGCCAGCCGTTTCGGGTGACCGACACGCTGGTGGAGTATATCAACGGTCAGCCCCGCGATCGCGTTGTGCTCGTCGTCTATGCCCGCGAGGACAAGCAAACCCATCAATACAGCAATCTTGTGCGCTATACCGATCCTGCCCGCGACACCGGCAAGATGGTTCTGCTCAACGGCTCCAACATGTGGTTCTACGATTCCTCGTCCAAGGCCAGTGTCCGTATTTCGCCCCAGCAGCGGCTGATGGGGCAGGCATCCGACGGCGACGTCGTTACCGCCAACCTCAACAAGGACTACAATTCCACCCTGATCGGCGCGGAGACCATTCAGGACGCCGACCGTCTGTCGCGCGATTGCTGGCATCTCGACTTGAAGGCGGCGAACTCCGAAGCCGTCTACAGCCGCATCGAATTCTGGATCGAAAAGGCCACCAGCCGCTCCATCAAAGGAAAGTTTTATTCGGATAGCGGGCGTCTTTTGAAGATCGCCTATTACCACAAATATTCCTCGCAGCTCGGCGTCACGCCGCCCGGTGAAACCATCATCATCGATGCGGTCGACCAGAATCTCGTGACCACCATGTCAAACAGCGACTACCGCGCCCAGGCCATCCCGGATGCTTGGTTTCAGCGCGATTATCTGCCGCGGTTGAAGGTAGACTGATGCAGCGCGCGGCGCTCTTGGCCTTTGCTCTGTGCGTCACGGCGCCCGCCGCCTGGGCGCAACAAGATAGCGATCTCGACCGCATTCCGTCCGCCGTCGGTAACGCGGACACGGTTGCTGTTGGCGATAACAACAAGAAGTCGTCTGGGAAATATTATCTCGAGGACGATTTTGCGCTATCGGGTTTGCGCGGTGCACTCGTAGTGCCTGTACCGGGACGGCCGTCTTCGCGTTGGGCAAACAGCACGTTCCTAGACGGTGTCGATCAATGGACGCTGGCAAAGGACCTGACGTTCGACCTTAGCGACCGGTTGGGCGTGACCGAAGCGGATGGCGTCGGCTTCCCGACCAAAGCAGTGCGCAACGATGTGCGCGAAGCCTATGTTAGCTGGGAGCCGGCGGAACGCTTTTATCTGGAAGCAGGGCGGATCAATCTGCGCAACGGTATTGCGCTCGGTTTTAACCCGACCGATTTTTTCAAACCGCGCACCACCGTCAGCCAAGTATCGCTGGACCCGTCGGCGCAGCGCGAGAACCGGCTCGGCGTTGTGATGCTGCGCGGCCAGCGCATCTGGGATGGCGGCTCGCTGACCATTGCCTATGCACCCAAGCTTTATGATCCTTCGCCGCTCGCGAACTCGTCGGGCTTTGGCCTCAATCTCGACCGCACCAACACCGCAGATCGCGTGGAAGTGGCACTCAACATCGACGTCGAGCAGCTCAGTCCGCAGTTTCTTGTCTATCACGACAGCGGCCGTACGCATTTTGGATTCAATGTCTCACGCCCCATCGGCCAGAGTATCGTTGCCTATGCCGAATGGGCGGGCGCCGTCGAGCCCAACGATATCAGCGATGCCATCGTCTTCGGCAAAAAGACCGGCACATTGCCGTCTTTTGCACCCGTTCTGCCGCCTACCAGCTCCGCGCGCACCTTCCGCAACGATTTGGCTGCGGGCGCTTCCTGGACGAGTAAGTCCGAGATCACCATCAATCTCGAATATCACTATCATCAAGCCGGCTTTACCACGCAGGACTGGCGCAACTGGTTTTCTATCGGTTCGCTCGGCGGTACGCAGGCGCAAGAGCTGTGGTATGTGCGCGGCGTTGTCAGCGACCGCCAGCAACCGATCACCCAACAGCAGATTTTCGTGCGCGCCGATGCCTCCGACGCCTTTGTCGAGCATCTCGAACTGGGCGTGTTCTCATTGATCGATGCCTATGACGGCTCCGCCCTGGCGCAGGCTTACGCCAGCTACAACATTTCCGACAATTGGACGGCCGGCGCTTATCTCAGCGGCGATCTCGGCGGCCGCCGCTCCGAATGGGGCAGCTATTCGCGCGAAACCAGCGCGATATTTCAAGTGGTGAGGTATTTCTAGCCCTTGTTGTTCCCCGCGCCGCTTCGAAAATTATCCCCAATCCTCAAAGTGTTATGCTAAACCGACGCCAGCAGCACAGCCGGACCTCCAGCCTTGAAAATCAAACTTCACAAAAACGATCTGCCCGCCGATCTCAATCTTGGCCCCGTCGTCGCCGTCGACAGCGAGACCCTTGGCCTCAATCCGCAACGCGACCGGCTTTGCTTGGTGCAGCTTTCGGCCGGCGACGGCGTCTGCCACGCGGTGCAGTTCGAGGCGGGCGCTTATGCCGCGCCCAATCTCAAACGGATGCTCGCCGATCCCAAGACCCTTAAGCTTTTCCATTTCGCACGCTTCGATGTGGCTATGTTCAAGCGCTGGCTTGGTGTCGATACGGCGCCTATCTATTGCACCAAGATCGCCTCCAAGCTTGTTCGTACGTATACGGACAAACATGGGCTGAAGGATCTGGTAAAGGAGCTTCTCCAAACCGATCTGTCGAAAGAACAGCAAAGCTCCGATTGGGGTGCGTCCGAACTGACGGAACGCCAGCTGGCGTATGCCGCCAACGACGTTGCCTATCTGCACCGCCTCAGGGACGCGCTTGACGCCATGCTGGCGCGCGAAGGGCGTACTGCTCTGGCAAAGGCCTGTTTCGACTTTCTGCCGGCGCGGGTGGCACTCGACCTCAACGGCTGGCCCGAAACCGACATTTTCGAACATTAACGGCCGCTAGTGTCCCGATTCCGAAATTCGTTGCATCTGATATCGGCCTCATTCGAATTTCGGAATCGAAAGGACACTAGCCAACCTATTGATGCTAGTGTCGTTTTGGTTTCGAAGTTCGCGACAGATGCTGATATCGGTGAAACCGCGAACTTCGAAACCACGACACTAGTCGGTAGAAAGCCTTATTTACCGCCCCCCGCGAAGGTTGCTTGAACCAAGCCGGAGTTCGGGCCACATTTGGCACGAATTTCGCTTAGGGACCGGTTCTCCCGGAGTTTGGGTCCGCGGTGCCCGCCAGATTGGGCACTTGCTGGGCCTAAGGGGGGCGCGGGTCCGCGAGTCTAATTTATAGGTGTTTTATGCGTCCCGCGAACATCAAGGCGGTTCCTTCCGCGCTGCAGCATATGGATGACGATCTCGCCGCTGCGCGCCGCGTATTCGACTTTGCCGGCGAAGCAATCAAATCGCTGAGCGCCGGGCTCGACAGTGAATTCACCCGCGCGGTGGATTTGCTGTTCGCCGTTAAAGGTCGAGTGGTCGTCAGTGGTATCGGCAAGAGCGGCCATGTCGGCCGCAAGATTGCGGCGACCCTGGCATCGACGGGAACGCCGGCGCATTTCGTTCATCCGGCAGAAGCCAGTCATGGCGATCTGGGCGCGATAGCCCGCCAAGACGCGCTTCTGATGCTCTCCTGGAGCGGCGAATCCGCGGAATTGTCCGATCTCATCACCTATTCCAAGCGTTTCCGCATTCCACTGATCGCCATGGCCAACAACCCGCAATCCACGCTGCTGCGGGCGGCCGATGTGGCGCTGGCGATGCCGCGGGTGCGCGAAGCCTGCCCGATGGGCATGGCCCCCACCACCTCGACGACGCTGATGCTGGTGTTGGGCGACGCGCTGGCTGTGGCGTTGATGGAACGGCGTCGGTTTTCCGCCGACGACTATCGCAATTTTCATCCGGGCGGCGCGCTTGGTCGCGCTTTGATACGCGTCTGCGATCTGATGCACGGCCCGGCGGAACTGCCGATCGCCGACGAAAACGCTTCGCTGCGCGTGGCGATGGAGGCGATGCAAAAGTGCCGTTTCGGTTGCGTCGGTTTGGTCGACAAGAAAGGCGGTCTAACCGGCATCATCACCGACGGCGATTTGCGCCGCCATTGGGACCGCGATCTGCGCGCCGCAAAAGCGGCGGATGTAATGACGCGCAATCCCAAGACGACTTTGTCGGATCGGCTGGCCGCTGAAGCGCTGGCATTCATGAACGACAACCAGATCACGCAGCTCTTTGTGCTGGATGCCAAAGCCAAGTCCAAGACCAAGAAGCCGGTTGGTATACTGCATATCCATGACTGTCTGCGCGCGGGTTTGCGTTAGATGACGCGCGATCGCATGGGACGGGAAGCTGTGGCGCAACCTTTGGCGCCGCCGACGCCAGCGCCCGCCGCGGGTCATTCCCTACACAGCTGGTCAGAGCTAACGCGTCAAACCGCGCTCGAAACGCTGCGCTATAGCCGCTTTGTGACGGTGATGAAGCGTATGCTTCCGCTTGCGGCTGCTGGAATTTTGGCAGCCGTGGTTGCTTATTCGCTCGTCCCGCGCCACCAGGAGCGCGTTACACTTAGTTATTCGCAGACAGGCGCCATTCATAACGATCTGACGATGCTCAAACCGCACTTTTCGAGCACAGATTCGAAGGGCAATCCGTATGTCATCACCGCAACACAGATTGTTCAGGACGCTAAGAACCAAAACCGCGGCACGATGAAGGATGTCGAAGCCGACATGCAATATGACCAAAAAAACTGGATGAATGCGACGGCGAAAAGCGGATATTTTGACGCCGATGCCCACACGCTAACGTTAAACGGGGATATCGCGCTCTTCACGGACAGTGGTTATGAACTGCACACAGCCACGGTCGATGTCGATCTCAAGAAGAATATTTTCGACGGCAGCACTACGGTAACGGGTCACGGGCCGTTAGGCACCCTGCGCGCCGACAGATTTCACATCGACCGGATCTCGAAACAGATTCGGCTGAACGGCCATGTGCATACCACGATATACCCGAAGAAGGTATCGAGACGATGAAGCTGGGGCTAACGGTTTTCCTTTTCGCATTCGGGATGTCGGCGGCGGTGGCCGCCGCGCCACAAGCAAAGCTCGGCATGAAGAATCCGGATGCGCCCATAGAGGTATCGGCGGACAATTTGTCTGCCGATATGAATTCGAAGATGGCGGTCTATTCGGGCCACGTTATCATTCATCAAGGCGAAGTGCGCATGCGCGCTGACACGGTGCGTATCAGCTCGGTCGACGGCAAGGCCGACAAGGTTATCGCGGTCGGCGCGGTGGTGGTCGACGCCCCTTCCGGCACGGCAACGGGCGACAGCGGGGTTTATGACGTCAATCCCCGCATTATAACGCTGACCGGCCACGTCGTGCTGACGAAGGAGAAAAATGTCATGCGAGGGTCACTACTGACTGTCAATTTGGTGACGGGTCTGGCGAAATTGGGCGGGGGCCAAGGCGAAACGGGGCAGCACACGCGCGTTCAGGGGCTGTTTACCCCTAAGTCGCAGTCGGACGAAAATCCTTAGACTTCACAGTTCCTTAAGCACGAGTAGGCACAGTTCTTGCGATGACAGACACGAAGACCATGACAGGCGATACGCAGCAGGCCCGCCCCCGGGTGGTGGAAGGCGGCAAAGGCCTTGTGGCCACGCGCATCGCCAAAAGCTTTAACAAGCGCCCCGTCGTGCGCTCTGTCAGCGTATCGGTGAAGCGCGGCGAAGTTGTTGGTTTGCTCGGTCCCAACGGCGCCGGCAAAACGACGTGCTTTTACATGATCACCGGCCTGATCCCCGTCGACGGTGGTACGATCGAAGTCGACGGCTATGACGTGACGCGTCTGCCGATGTATCGCCGCGCCCGACTGGGTATCGGCTATCTACCGCAAGAAGCCTCGATTTTCCGCGGACTGACGGCCGAAGAGAACATCCGCGCGACGGCAGAGCTGGTTGAGCCCGATCCGGGGCGGCTGGAAGCGGCGGTCGAAGAATTGCTCGCCGAGTTCGGTGTAACCCATGTGCGCAATACGCCTGCCATCGCTCTGTCGGGCGGCGAACGCCGCCGTGTGGAAATCGCGCGCGCCTTGGCGACACATCCCTCTTATATCCTGCTGGACGAACCGCTGGCCGGCATCGACCCGATCGCAGTGAACGAAATCCGCGAACTGGTGAAGCATTTGAAGAATCGCGGCGTTGGTGTGGTCATTACCGACCACAATGTGCGCGACGCTCTCGACATTATCGACCGCGCTTACATTTTGCATGATGGCGTTGTGCTGATGGAAGGCACGCCAGCCGATATCGTCGGCGATCGCGACGTACGCCGCGTCTATCTCGGCGAACGTTTCTCGCTGTAGCGCCGGGAGCGGATCATGGCGCTGGGTCAAAGATTGGAGATGCGCCAGGGTCAGTCCCTGGTCATGACCCCGCAGCTACAGCAGGCGATCAAGCTGCTGCAATTGTCGAATGTCGAGTTGACGGAATATTGCGAGCAGGAGCTGGAAAAGAATCCGCTTCTGGAACGCGATGAGAATCGTGTCGCCGAAGCGGAACGCGAAGCGGTCAAAAAGGAAACACCAGACGAACCGCTCGAAGCGGCGCTGGCGCGCGACGATCTCGGCAAATGTGAGGATCTCGACACAACGCGCGACGATTTTCGCGAAGGCGAAGAAGCTCCGCCGGCGGCGGCGGCGAACACACCGCTCGCAGATTGGACGACCGTAAAGTCGAGCCAACGCTTCGAAGGCGACGAAGATCTTCTGGAATCCACAGTCGCCGACGGCGGCTCGCTGAAGGATTATCTCACGGACCAGCTTGCTATCGCGGCCTTGGACGCAGAGAAGCGGCTGATTTGTGTGTCGTTGATCGATTCCATCGACGAGGCCGGTTATATGCGTGCCGATTTAGACGAAGTCGCGACCCGGCTTGGTTCCGAGCGACAGACCGTCGATGCGGTTCTCAAAGTGCTGCAGGGCTTCGACCCTGTCGGCGTCGGTGCGCGCGATTTGGCTGAATGCTTGGCGTTGCAGCTGAAATACAAAGATCGCTTCGACCCGGCGATGGAGGCGATGATCGGCCGCCTCGATTTGGTAGCCAAGCGCGACTTGGCGCAGCTCTCCCATATTTGCGGCGTGGACGCGGCGGACATCTCCGAGATGATCGCGGAAATCCGCGGTCTCTCGCCCAAACCGGGTTCTTCGTTCGGCGGAGAACCGGTCCAACCTGTCGTGCCGGACGTCATTGTGCGCGAAGGGCCCGACGGCAGTTGGCTGATCGAACTCAATTCCGACACCTTGCCGCGATTGCTGGTGAACTCGCGTTATTACGCCAAAGTCTCCTCGCATGCCCGCGACAAGGATTCCAAGAACTATCTAACCGAATGTTTGAACAACGCGAATTGGCTGGTGAAAAGCCTGGACCAGCGCGCGCGCACGATCCTGAAAGTGTCCACAGAGATTGTACGTCAGCAGGACGGGTTTTTGACATACGGGGTGCGACACTTGCGGCCGCTCAATTTGCGCATTATCGCGGACGCCATCGGGATGCACGAATCGACCGTCAGCCGTGTCACCTCGAACAAATATATCTCCACCCCGCGCGGATTGTTCGAGTTGAAGTACTTCTTCACCGCCTCAATTCAATCGGTTAATGGTGCTGAATGCCATTCCGCCGAAGCCGTGCGCGACCGCATCCGCGAAATGATCGAGCGCGAAGGCGTAAAGGAAGTATTATCCGACGACCGCATCGTTTCCTTGCTGACGGCGGATGGAGTTAATATCGCGCGCCGCACCGTGGCTAAGTACCGCGAGGCCATGCGCATTCCCTCGTCCGTGGAACGGCGCAGACTCAAAGGCGAAGAATCCAGCTTTGCCGGGCATCCTTAATTTCAAGCGTTGACTTTGCAAAAAGTCAGGACTAAACGTCCGCGCCCCTCAGACGAGGCCCCGGAAATTGCGGAACTTTTGTGACGCGAAAAGCATTATAGTGGGCCGCGGTAAATGCGCGATGCAGGCGTAAACTTAAGGTGTAATGATATAGACGGGTGGTTGGAGACTTAGCGTTTTCAGAGCCTGAATCTCAGCAATAGGACTGTCATGCAGATTGCAGATTTGCTTAGTCCGGAAGGCGTCGTCGCGGCGTTGAAGGTCCAGGGCAAGAAGCAGCTCCTCCAAGATTTGTCGGCGCGCGCGGCTGCCATTGTGCGGTTGCCGGACCGGCGCATCTTCGAAACGCTGAACGAGCGCGAGCGGCTTGGCACCACGGGTGTCGGGCAAGGCATCGCTATTCCGCATGGCCGTCTTGCGGATATCGATAAGATTACCGGCGTCTTCGCGCGGCTCGATCCGCCGATCGAATACGATGCCGTCGACAATCTGCCCGTCGATCTGGTGTTTATGCTGTTGGCGCCGGAGGGTGCGGGCGCCGATCATTTGAAGGCGCTGGCACGCGTCTCTCGTCTTCTGCGCAACCAGGCGGTCTGCGAAAAGTTGCGTGCGGCAAAATCGGCGGAAGCGCTTTACGCCATTCTCACCGAGCCCGCCGCCAACGCAAATTCCGTCGCGGCCTAATTCTACCCACAGGGTACAACCCCAAGCCTGGCGACAAAGACCGGTTTACCTTCGGTGTCGCGCCGTCCTTGATACTGCCATCGCAGCGGCGAGGCTTCCGAGGGCGCGATGGCGCAGCGCTCGATCACGATGGCGTCTCCGACATTTGTCTCGGCCAGAAAATTGACCTCGTATTCGCGCAGCGCGCCATGCGCATCCGGCACAGAGTCGAGTATCCATTGGGCGTAGCGCGTGTTGTTGACGTGCCCGTTGAGATCGAGATCGCTGTTGCGGACCCGAAATGTTGCCAAGGACGCAAGATCGGTGCGCGGCGGGATTTTCTCTGGCACCAGAGTCAGAACGCCTTCGGTGCGGATTTCCAATTGATTTTCGGCAAGGTTGAGTTTTTGCGGACGCCGCGTGTGCATGTCCATCGTCAGCCAGCATGCGGTGCATTCGCCGAACTTGCGCTCGCCGACCCAGACCTCGTAGTCGCGATTGGCAATGGCACCGGCGATCGGCCGCACCCAAGTGCGGATCGTGACGATGTCGCGCCAGACGGGCCAGTCCGTCATCACCAATTTCTGTCGCGTCAGCACCCAGATCGTGCCGTGCTGGATCATCTCCTCATAGCCGTGACCGAGATGGCTGGCATGGATCCAGGCGGCGTCTTGCAGGATGTTCAACAGACCGAATAGGCCCAATCGCTTGTGCTGGTTCAACACGATGGTGTTGACGTCGTAGGTCTGAGTCCAGATCGCCTGTTTCACTTACGCGCCCTGCTAGGATTTATAACCCAGATTTTTGCGACCGTGCCCTTGGCGACTGCCGGTGCACCGGAGGCAAAGCGTTTGAATGGTTAATACCATGTCATTGTCGACTGGAATGTCGGATGAGTAGATTCCGAGGCTATCGAAAGTGGTCTGGATTTTCCATTGTGGGGAGAAGAGTCGGGTGACGACGGCAATTATGCCGCGCCAGCCCGTCCCGGCTTGAAATAGCGTTGCTCTGGAGTGTACGGAGCAATGTTGAACGGCAAATAGTTCACGGTGGGATGCGTAGAAAATGGCCGTGATACTGATTGTCGAGGATGACGTATTCATCCGTGAATTGACGGAAATGCTGATCCAAGACTGGGGATACGAGACGTATTGCGCCAGCGACGTTGACGAGGCGCTCGCACTCCTTCGCTCCCCCCGGCACATTGATGTCCTCTTTACGGACATCAATCTCAAAACGGCGGTCATCGGCGGATGCGAGCTTGCGCAACAGGCAATCAAGCTTCGCCCGGAACTGCACATCCTCTACACGACAGGCAATTTCATTACCGACAAGATGAAAGCTCTGTTTGTGGAGGGCATGCGCTGTCTTCGCACTTTCAATTACCCACATTTTTGCCATCTGACTTCCGACCCGATTTTTGCAAATACTTAAATCTGATGAATCGGTTGTGATTCATTTTCGAGCACCCGAATCGTTAGGGAGGGTGCTTCGTGATAATGAGAGATGGAAGCGGTGCTGGCAGCGGCACCGCCAGCAAGGCAGCGACGTGGATTGATCGAGAGGTCGCCGTCGGCGAGTTCGAGGACGTGCGGCTGGGCAGGAATTCCGCAACTTGCTTGGGCAGATTGGTGGCGCGGTGGGCGAGAGCATCCCGTTGGCCTGCCAAGATTGGGCGAACGCCAAGGCGGCATATCGCTTTTTCTCCAACGCGCGCGTCAACGAACAAGACATACTTGCGGGCCACCTCCAAGCGACGCACGAGCGTTTTGCCGCGAGCCAAGGCCCCGTTTTAGTTCTGCATGATACGACCGAGTTTTCGTTTCAGAGAGAACGGCCTGATCTCATCGGCGTGACCTATAACGTCAACAGCGGCAGGGATAAAGCCGGTCGTATCCGATCCCATACTGTTTGCGGCATCTTGATGCATTCAAGTCTCGCGGTGACGACCGAGGGTCTTCCGCTGGGGCTGGCGGCAGTCAAATTCTGGACCCGGAAGAAATTCAAAGGAATTGCGGCACTCAAGAAGAAGGTCAACCTGACACGGATTCCAATCGAAAAGAAAGAAAGCGTTCGTTGGCTGGACAATCTCAGGCAGTCCACGCAGACCTTGGGTGACCCGGTACGTTGCGTTCACATCGGCGACCGCGAGAGTGACATCTACGAACTCTTCTGCACGGCGCGGGAGGTCGGCACCCATTTCCTCGTCAGAACCTGCGTCGATCGCCTAGCGGGAGATGGAAATCACACGGTTGCCGACGATATGAAGAAGGCCAAGGTCAGGGGCCGGCATTGCATCGAGGTTCGAGATACCACCGGCAATCCGGGCGTTGCCGTTCTTGAGATCAAGTACGAAAAGCTTCACCTCCTACCACCGATCGGAAAGCAGAAGCGATATCCACCGTTGGAGCTGACGGTGATCCATGCCCAGGAACGCAGCAAGCCAAAACACAGGAAGCCAATCGACTGGAAGCTGATCACCGACTTGCCGGTTCGATCACTCAAGGACGCTGTCGGGAAACTTCAATGGTACGCGCTGCGCTGGAAAATCGAGCTATTCCACAAAATCCTCAAGTCGGGCTGCAAGGCTGAAGAATCCAAGCTCCGCACTGCAGAGCGCCTCGTCAATCTGATATCGATTTTTTGCATCGTGAGCTGGCGGGTATTCTGGCTGACGATGCTCAACCGCGCAGCCCCTGATGCACCGCCAAAACTCGCGTTGACGGTAACCGAAATACGTCTGCTCGATCATCTCGTTCCTGACAAGCGCGAACCACCCGACCGCAAATCGGTCTCACGCTACATCATCAAGATAGCCAGGCTCGGTGGTTATCTGGCCCGCGCCAACGATCCAGCGCCCGGAAATATCGTGATGTGGCGAGGACTGTCGCGACTGACGGATATAGAATTAGGAGCGATGGCGGGAGCAAATTTTGTGGGTAATTGAAAGGTCTTCGCAAACCATACACGCCACGTCAGCTGGAAGATTCTTTCAAGAATCTTTGCGCGGCGTAATTTGGACTTCGCGGAATTTACCAGGACAATCAGCATGCCAGATCGTGTTTCGGGAGATAAGGTCGTGTCCGATATTGCCGCAAGCGATATCGTCGAGACGGTGCCGAGCGCTCTCATCGTTCTCGACAGAAATTTGAACATCACATCAGCCAACCGCGCCTTCTACCAGACGTTTCGCACGAGCGCCGACGAGACCGAGGGATGTCATATTTACGATCTCGGAAACCGGCAATGGGATATCCCGTCACTGCGCACTCTGCTTGAAAGCGTGATCCCCCACCGGGCATCGGTCGAAGGATTCGAGGTCGAACACGATTTTCCCACGATTGGCCGGCGCACGATGCTGGTCAATGCGCGAAAAATATTTCGTCCCGGCGATCACGACGGGTTCATCCTGCTCGCCATCGAGGATGTGAGCGAGGAACGCGCGGCCCGCGCCGAGAGCAAGCGCAACTGGCAGCTGACCAAAAGTATCGTCGATACGATCCGCGATCCCCTTGTTGTCCTTGAACACGACATGACGATTGTAACGGCAAGCAAGGCCTTTCTGACGATATTCGGGACCACCGAGGCAGAAGCGCACGGGCGGCCCGTTTTCGAACTGGGCCAACACCAGTGGGATGTACCCGCACTTCGTCATTTGATGGAGAGAGTGCTTCCGGAAAACAAGCCGATTGAGAACTTCGAGATCGAGGATAATTTCCCCGGTCTCGGCCGACGTGTTTTCAATCTGAACGCCCGAAAAATATCTCAGCCTGGCAATCACACCAGCCGGATGCTTCTTGTTTTCGAGGACATCACCGACCGCAAGCAACGCGAACGCGACGCCCTAAGCTTGACGAACGAGATTTCTCACCGGATCAAGAACAACCTGCAGGTCGTCGTCGGCTTGATCGCCTTCGAGGCAAAGCGAACGGCTGCCCCATGCGTTCTTGGCTATCAAGCGATGCAAGCACGCATCTCCGCAATAGCAGAGCTTTACGACTTGATATCGCAATCCAGCCACGGCCGGACCATCGCTGTGGACGCCTATCTCAAAGAAATTGCGCGGACCCTGTCCGTGAGCCTGCTTGGTAATACCTCCGGCATCACAATAAAGGTCGAAGCGGAAGCGTTGGATATCGATCCCGACCGCGCCGTACCTTTCGGCCTATTGGTCAACGAATTGGCCACGAACGCCATCAAGCATGCGTTTCCTGACGGAAAGGGGCATGTCGTTCTGAGGGTGCAGCAGGTTGGCGACGATATCGAATTGGCTGTCGCCGATGATGGCGTGGGAATGAAGAATAAGGACGTAGCGAAAGTTCCGGAGAAACGCGGCTCCGACTATGTCGCGATCTTCGTACGCCAGCTAGGCGGCACGATCTTAGCGCCGGAATCGATCGGTCCTGGAACGACCGTTAGAATACGCCTTCCATTGCTTTTGGTGTCGTCGGGCGGTGCCGAGCCGATCGCTGCTTAGCGCCGCTAGTGCAGGCTCACCGGCGTCAGCTCGTTCTGCACGGCCGCGCCGTAAGCGGAGTCGTAAGCGTCGGTGTAGCCCAGAATGCTGCCGTCGCTGGCGTGCAAGACATAGAGCTTTGCGCCGGGCGGCAACTCGATGCCGGGTGGGATTAGGCCAAGGCGATGTGCTTCGGCACTCCCCGTTGGTTTGATATAGGCGATACGGCCGTCAAACTCCGGTGTGAATTCGATCATCTTCTCGGTCATGACACGGACCTCTTCGCTTCAAGGCGCCCCGCCTTAATCTCAATATTGCGCACAATTGTGTCGGGTTTCGGGCGTGCCAACTCGATGGTTAGCAAACCGTTCTCGAGCGACGCATTTATGACCTCTATTCCCTCGGCCAGCACGAAAGCGCGCTGGAACTGCCGGGCGGCGATGCCACGATGCAGGAAGTTCTTGTCGGCGGCCTCCGATTGCTTGCCGCGGATGACGAGCTGGCGGTCTTCCACCGTCACGTTCAGCTCTTCGCGCGTAAATCCCGCCACGGCCAGGGTAATGGACAGCTTGTCGTCGCCAGATAGTTCGATGTTGTAGGGCGGATAGCCGTCGCCAGCGGCTTTGGCGGTGCGTTCGAGCAGCCGCTCCAGGTGGTCGAAGCCCAATAGAAATGGGCTGTTGAAATACACAGTCCGGTTCATGGCCAAAGCCCTCCTTAAGCGGCTTTGCGGGTCTTGGCGGCCCAAAGAGGCACCGCCTGCCAACAGCATGTGGGGTGTCGCGGCGCCAAATCAAGGGAAGGTTCGGAACATCCTGAAGCAATGATTGCCCCGCTTCGGCGGGCAAGGCACAAACCCTCCATGAGACCTGCCCTGATCCTCGACGATGCCGCCCAGGGGCGGCTGGAGGCCTTCGCGCGGCCGCTGGGGCCTATCCGCGCCAACACGGCGGAGGAGGTTCCTGCAGCCCTGGACGCCATCGAGGCAGCCCTTGCTTCCGGCCGCTATGTCGCAGGCTATTTCTCCTACGAGCTTGGTTATGTCCTCGAGAGACGCTTAGTCACCTTGCTGCCTTCCGCAAGGGAGGTGCCGCTTTTGTGGTTCGGCGTTTTCGACGCGCCGGCGATTATCGTCGGCGCTTCCCTCGATGCCGCCTTCGATTCGTGGATCGCGGGTCGCGCTTATGCCGGCTCTTTGACACACGAATGGGATCGGGCTGCTTATGGCGCCCGCTTCGACCGCTTGCGCCAGCTCATCGCGGCGGGTGATCTCTATCAAGCCAATCTCAGTTTCCGTTCGCGCTTCGCCTTTGTTGGCGATGCGCTCTCCTATTTTCGCAGTCTGCGCTCTCATTCCGCCGCCCGCTACGGCGCTTACATCGACGACGGCGAAAGGCAGATTCTCAGCCTCTCGCCGGAATTGTTCTTCGACCTCAAAGCCGACGGCGCGCTGATGACCCGTCCGATGAAAGGCACCGCGGCGCGCGAAGCCGATACCGCCGCCGATGCGCTGGCACGGCTCAACCTTGCCGAAAGCACCAAGAACCGTGCCGAGAATCTGATGATCGTCGATTTGCTGCGCAACGATCTGGGACGCATCGCCGAAATCGGCAGTGTCGCTGTCCACGATCTCTTCGCGGTGGAAACCTATCCGACAGTGCATCAGATGGTTTCCACAGTAACGGCGCAGTTGAAACCCGGGACAGGCGTTGAGGCTGTCGTCCGCGCGCTGTTTCCCTGCGGCTCGGTCACGGGCGCGCCGAAAATCCGGGCGATGGAAGTTATCGCCGAATTGGAGCAAAGCCCGCGCGGCGTCTATTGCGGCGCCATTGGTGTCTTCGCGCCGGACGGCTCGGCGCGTTTCAATGTCGCCATCCGCACATTGACGATTGCGGACGGGCGCGGCGAACTCGGCATCGGTGGGGCCGTGGTGCAGGATTCGGACGCGGCGGACGAATATGCCGAATGTCTGCTGAAGGCACGTTTCGTCGAAGCGGCACGGCGGCCTTTGGAGTTGATCGAGACGCTGCGATTTGGCCCTCGCGAAGGCTTTGTCCGGCTCGAATTGCATCTGGCACGCATGGCGTATTCCGCAGCTTCGTTCGGTATTGCGTTCGACGAGAACGTTGCGCGGCAGGCTCTGCGCGCGGCCGTCGAGAACGCTATAGAGGGGCTGCGCGTTCGTCTGTTGCTATCGGAAGATGGAACGTTCGCATGTACCGCTAGTCCCCTGTCGCGGCCGCCAGCCGCATGGACCTATGCCATCTCGCCGCGGGCGGTCATGAGCACAGACGCTCTCGCGCAGCACAAGACGAATTGGCGCGATCTCTACGACGGCGAGCACGCCCGGCTGTCAAAGATGCTTGGCTGCAACGAAGTGATTTTCCTCAACGAGCGTGGAGAAGTGGTGGAGGGCAGTCGCACCAATGTTTTCGTCGCGCGCGAGGGAAAACTTTTGACTCCGCCGCTCGGCGCCGGCGCGCTCGACGGCGTGTTGCGCCGCGCGTTGATCGAGGAAGGGCGTTGCGTCGAAGCGGTGCTGATGCCGCAAGACCTTGGGGGTGAAACTTATCTCGGCAATTCCCTGCGTGGATTGATCCGCGCAGTCTCGTTGACGTGATTGAGTTATTGCGCCTTCGCGGCCAAGGCGCAGAGCAGTGCCAAGGTTTGTGGCAGCACCCAGCCATTGGCTTCAATCACGCGGCCTTCGGCTGCGTCCTCCGCCACCGCTTGCGCCAGCGTCTTGTGTTGGAGGGTTGCGCGTAATTTGTCTGCCACCGCTTTGGGCTTGAAATCGTCGATCTCGCCCAGCACCGCTTCGCCGAGTTGCGCATCCGCGTCGCGATTATCGAGCTTCACCAGAAGATCGTCATACGGGCTTGGCGCGTAATGCTTGCGCCAAAGCCGACGCCCTTCATAGCTGGCGCCGACCAGTAGAGCGGCACTGCCGCCGGCGATGAGAATGTTGCGGCGGGAAAATCTTGTCGTCATCGCAGCACGCCTCGCAAGTGATCGGCCAGTCTCAGCGTCAGCGCCACCAAGTTCATGGTCGGATTCGCGGCGCCATAATTTGGGAATATCGAACTTCCTGCAACGAACAAATTGGGTACGCCGTGAACCTGCGAATTGGCGTCGACCACGCCGCTGCGCGGATCGATATGCATGCGCGTCGTGCCCATGTGGTGGTTGCCCCAATCGAGGCCGTCGAGCCATTCGCTGCGCGTCTTCAAATTCAGACGCAGCAAGCCGGCGCGCGACATGAGCAACTGGCGCGCCAGTTCTTTCAAGGTCTGGCGGAAGTGCGCAAAATCGGTGTCCGCGATCTTCATGTGTAGTTTCAGTTTGGGCATGCCAAGCGCGTCTGTTTCGGTTCTCAGCGTCAGGCGCCGGTCGGGATCGGGGGTAATTTCCAAGCCGCAACCCAGCGAATAGGCCTGTGCGTTGTCGGGCGCTATGCCCAGCGCGGCCGCGGACGCGGCCAGCGCGGCCTTACCCAGATCGTCGAGCTCCGTCTTGTTTTCGATGGTGATCGATGAGCCCATGACGGCATGCGAGCGGCGAAAATCGTCACTCGGGAATAAGCCTGCGCGCATGATCGCGCCGCGAATGGTCTGGATGTCGGTGTAGTAGGGAGCCACCGCACCACCGAATACCACCAGCGTTGCGGTATCGCGTGGAATAGGATGATCCGCGAAGAACCGCCCTACCATGTCATGGGTGTTGCCGACACCGGTCGGGACGACATCGTTGGAGGCAAGCAACAGGCGTGCATTTTCGATCGCGCCGACCGCCAGCACTGTGATCTTCGGCTTGATTTTAAATTTGCGCCCGCTGAGCGTGGCGATGTCGAGCTGTTCAATCTTGGCGCCGCTCGCATCCATGCCAAGCCGTGTCACATTGGCGTGCAGATAAACGCTGAGCCGTGAAATACGCTTGAGATCCTCGGCGTAGCGGTCGCCGAAATGGGTCGGCAAGACGCTGCCGCGCATCTTGCTGAACTGGAACCAGCGTGTCGCCACGCCGCCCGGCCCGAGCGGCAGCAACGGCCCCATCGCCACGGCCGCGCGATCGGCCTTGTCGTAAATGAATGGTCCCACTTCGCACAGCGTTTGCGCATGCGGAAAGTAGCGTTCGATTTCCTTGCGTTTGAACGGCCACCCCGAATGGGGCAGCCAGGAGCGTTTCTCGAAATCGATTTCGTCGAGCGGCCGCGACCAGCCGCCCCAATGATTGGTGCTGCCGCCCAGATAGCGCAGCCGCGAGGCGTCGAGCGTCACATAAGGCGCGCCTGTCCGAGTGCCCTGATAGAGCGCCTGGGTCTTGGCATCGAAGGTCATGCCACCGCTTTCCAGCAGCACCATACGGATACGCGTATTGGCCAGTGCCAGCGCCAGCGAAATCCCGGCGGGCCCTCCGCCGACGATTGCCAAATCCGGTTCCAGGACGGTTCCCGCAGGAATAGTGCGGGCATCAATGAAGGCGTTCAAGACGCGGGACTTTCGAAGCTGCTGCAAGGAAACGTGCAAAGGGTGTTATCGCACCCGCTATGTTCCTGTCTTGTCCGAATTGTCGCCAATTCACAAGGCGGAATTGCCGGCACCCGAAGGAGTTTCTCCATGTGAAGCCTTTGGCCTGACTTGGAATTATTGGCGGGTGTGAAGTTCCGAAATGAAAAAGAATAGCGGCCGCCACAGCAAATAAACTGCTGATTCCAAAAGTCAATCTATGGTGGAATTTGTGCGGCAGGGGCGCTTTGTCCGATTTTGCCCCGCGCGGCGTCGCGCGTCGTCAGTGCCCAAGCCAATGCACCAACAGCGGTACCAAGATCGCAGTGGCTAGCCCGTTGAGCCCCATCGCCAAACCGGCGAAAGCGCCGGTCAATTCGTTGACCTGCAGTTTGTGGGCGGTGCCAATGCCGTGGGCCACCAGACCGACGGCAAGTCCGCGCGCCCGCACATCCTTCACGCGCACGGCGTCGAGAATCCAGGCCGCGAACACCGCGCCTAGAATTCCGGTGAGGATAGCGAAAATCGCGGTCAGCGAAGCATTGCCGCCGATCATACTGGATACGCCCATGGAAATCGGCGTCGTCGCCGATTTGGGCGCCAACGACAACAGCGTTCCCATGCTACCGCCAAACGCCCAAGCGATGCCGACCGTGCTGACGATGGCGAACAGACAGCCGGACACAATGGCAACCGCAATGGCAAAGGCCGAGCGGTGGATGTGGTCCCAGGCACGATAGAGAGGGATCGCGAGAGCGACTGTGGCCGGCCCGAGCAGGAAGTGCACTAACTGCGCGCCTGCGAAATAGGTTTTGTAATCGATGCCCGTCATCTTCAACACGATGACCAGAACGACGATGGCGATCAGGACCGGATTGGCCAGCGGGTGGTAATGGGTACGCACCGCAATCCAAGCACCAACCTGATAAGCGATCAGCGTCAAGGTCAGAGGCAGCAGCGGTGAGGCCGCGAGCGTCGTCCATAGATGGTGAAGCTCAGCCATCGTGCTCTCTGCCGCCGTGTTCCGGCTTCGCACCGCTGAGCTAGAGGCAAACCTGCATCACCAGGCCCGTAAAGGCGATGGTGGCGATGACGGAACCGACGAGCGCGGCGGAAATCGGAAGCCATTCGCGCCGGAGCAAGCCGAATTGCTCCATGACGCCGACACCGGCGGGCACGAACAACAGCGGCAGGTAGCGCAGCAAGGTCAGCGAGGTCTGTTGCAAGCTCTCCGGAATTTTTCGCCGGATGACCAGAGCGGCGAACAGCAGCGCCATGCCGATCACCGCGCCGGGCACGGGCAACGCGAAAAGCTGTTGCACAGCGGTTCCTGCCAATTGGCAGACCAGCAAGACGATCAGGGCGGGAACGATGTTCATGGGGGGAGGGTCGGAGACGTGAGGGTTATCTGCGGGGTTTTTTTCTAACCGATTTGCGGGATAACCGGTAGACAGGCGCATCTCGTTCGGAACAGAGGAAACCGCAAATAGTCCCGTTCAATCCAATCCGTAGCGGTAATGACCGCTGATCTCATAGGCGAACAACACATCCTCCAGCACTTGGCCGCCGCCAATATTGTGCATGAGAAGTGGACGCAATCCGTCGGTCGATTTTCTGTCGGTGACGATTTCGATATGGGGCAAAGAGCCGCGCTTGTTCAGATTCCAGGTTACAATGTCCCCGGCGCCGTAATCCTCCGGATCGTGCGTGACTTTCAATATTTTTCCGTGTCGTTGAAAAAATACTATCAGATTCGGCACGCGGCGATGATCGATATTGGAATCGGCCCTCGTCAGTCCCCACAGATTTGGATAAGCGCGGAAATGCGCCGTCATATCTTCATGAACCAAGCGCTGCAGGTCGATACCGATGGCGCGATACGCCCTTATGACGACGTCGGCACACACACCAACGCTTTGCGGCACATCGCCGAGCGGGTAGGCGATCTTTCGATATCCGCTGTCATAACGGACATTCGGGTTGTAAAGGGCGATCGCGGCATGGACGAATTGGACGGCCGTCTTCTGGTTGGCAAAGCAAGGATTGGCTTGCAACAGCCAGGTGGCGCAAATGACGCAGACCAGGCGCGCGATTATTCGCATGAAGCTTCGGCGAGTGTCTTTTCTAGCCGATCATATCGTGCATGAAGGCGCGATGTACTTACATCTCCGTCATGACGTATCGGCAATCATTTCGCAGAGTGATGTCACAGCCGCTTCCTACTGAATGCTCGGCCGGACTGGGTTTTCAGGTACTTTTCAAACAGAATTGCGCGGTCGCTATCGCTGAACGCGATGTATGTGTTTACGCGCCAAGGTCTGAATTTTGAAGTGTGCGATACCTGACCAGCATTGTGAGCCTTCAATCTCGAGCGCAGATCGTCTGTGCTCCCCACATAGTGGCGAGTGGGCTCATCTACGCATTCCAATATGTATACGTATTTCATATCTCGCCGCACTCGCATTGGCTTGCCAAGTCGTAGCCGCGCGGGGCCGAAGTCGCCCGGCTTCGTTGCTGCGCAACTACGCCGTGGCAGTCTCCGCCGCTGCGCGGCGTAGACTGGTGGAGCCAAGCGGGATCGAACCGCTGACCTCCTGCATGCCATGCAGGCGCTCTCCCAGCTGAGCTATGGCCCCTAAGGCTGCCCGGTTTGGGGACCGGGAGCGAACAATATTAGCGTTCGTCTTCCTTGATGTCCGCGTCAATAATGCCGCTGACATCGTCTTCGTCTTCTTCGACCTCTTCCAAGAGGCCGTCGTCTTCGTCGTCGTCTTCGACTTCTTCGTCGACAATCTCTTCGATGGCAGCATCTTCGCCTTCGACCACCGACATGCCTTCGGCCACTTCCGGCTCTTCGGCGACAACTTCTTCTTCGTCGTCGTCATCGCTGCCGGGCACCACCAAGGCGGGCTCGCCTTCGATCGGTTCGACGATGGGAGCCTCTTCCTCCTCGACCTCAACCTCTTCTTCTTCGTCCTCCGCCTCGACAACCGGCGCGACAACGGCGGCGGGCTCGGGCTGGCGCGGACGACGCTGCTTGTAGAGCGCCTCGGGCTCGAAGGCGAAGGCGCATTTCGGGCATTCGATGGGCCGCTTTGCGAGATCGTAAAAGCGCGCGCCGCAGCTGGGGCAAACACGTTTCGTTCCGAGATCAGCTTTGACCAATTCCATATTCCTACTGGTGGTCGGGTTTCCGTAAGGCCGCGTCGTTTGCCACGGTTGTTACGGCCTGTCAAAGACCTTGACGGGAATAGCTGATAGGTTAGGCAATCTGGGCCCTTGCAGAAGGACTCCAAATGTCCGTTTCCAGCCAACCTCGCCCCTTGAAAGCACGCCGTTCCGGTTCCCTTAGGGGAACTGCCGCAGTGCCCGGCGATAAATCGATCTCCCACCGCGCCTTGATCTTGGGCGCTCTGGCCCTAGGAGAAACGCGGATTACCGGCCTTTTGGAAGCCGAAGATGTGCTCAACACGGCCGAAGCGGTGCGCGCCTTCGGCGCCAAAGCGATCCGCGTCGGCGAACGCGGCGCCTGGCACGTCCACGGTACAGGTGTCGGCGGCTGGGGGAACCCGACAATGTGCTCGATTTCGGCAATTCCGGCACCGGCTCGCGTCTGGTCATGGGAGCGATGGCGACCACGCCCGTCACCGCCGTGTTCACCGGCGATGCCTCTTTGCGTTCCCGCCCGATGGGCCGGGTGCTCGAACCGCTGAGATTGTTCGGTGCCGAATACAGCGCCCGCGAGCGCGGCTTGATGCCGGTGACCCTGAAAGGCGCCCGCCAATCCATCTGCGTAGAACACAAGGTCAGGGTTGCATCGGCGCAAGTGAAATCGGCGATGCTGCTGGCGGCACTCAATGCACCGGGCCTTTCGCGCATCTCGCAGGGAACGCTGACTCGCGATCACACCGAACGCATGCTGACCGCCTTCGGGGCGCAGATTTCCGTCGAGAAGCTGGAGGAGGATGGCGAGGTCATCTCGCTGATGGGCGAGGCGGAGCTCAAAGGCGTCGACGTGCATGTGCCGCGCGATCCTTCTTCGGCGGCGTTTCTGATCGTGGCGGGACTGATCGTTCCGGGTTCCGAGATCACCTTGCCGGGAATTCTGCTCAATCCGCGCCGCACCGGATTGATCGACACGTTGCTGGAGATGGGTGCCAATATTGAGGTCACCCATCCGCGCGAAAGCGGCGGCGAAAAGATTGGCGATCTTGTTGTGCGCGCCTCCGCGCTTAGAGGTGTCGAAATTCCGCCCGAGCGCGCGCCCGCGATGATCGACGAATATCCCATTCTCTCCGTTGCCTCCGCGTTCGCCGAAGGGCGTACTGTGATGCGCGGGCTGGAGGAATTGCGCATCAAGGAAAGCGATCGCCTCGCTGCCATCATTGCGGGCCTGCGTGCCGGCGGCCTCGCGGTGGAAGAATTGCCCGACGGCCTAGCGGTGGAAGGGCGCGGCGCCGACGGTGTTCCCGGCGGCGGCGAGGTCGCGACGCAACTCGATCATCGCATCGCCATGTCGTTCCTGGTGATGGGGCTGGGTGCACGAAATGTGATGAGCGTCGACGACGTCTCGATGATCGCCACCAGCTTTCCGCAATTCGAAGATCTGATGCGGCATTTGGGGGCGGATTTCGCTGCGGGCTGATGTGCGAACTGTTGACCAAAGAGTCTTCCTCACCAAGCGCTATTTTGATGTCGTCAGTGACACTGGTGCTTGGGCTATCGCCTATGACGCCGATCTTTCTTTTCTCGGGTTGCAGCTGCGTTATCGCGAATTAACCGGTACGGGCATCCCCCCATCGTGCAGGACGTTTGGCGTGCGTCGCAAAGGCGATCCGTCAACCACAACCTTTCCGTTCCCTGGTGCCTCGGCGGTATGGGATGGTGGCGAAACAGATCAACAACTACGCTTCGAAAACGCTGCGTTGCGCTGGACCCTAACCCATCTGCGCAGCCGCGCGACCGTGACGGCGGGCAGCACGTCCCCAAACGGTCTCGGCTATGGCGAGAGCCTCGTCTTGAAACACCCACCTTGGAGTCTCTGGCGTGCAGGAATTGTGGTGGGGACGCTATCTGTCGGCCGATACGTTTTTGACTTGGATTGTTGCGGACGGCCCCCAACCCATCCGGTTCGGCATTATCAACGGCGAAGCCACCACCCATGTCGAAGCCAATGCAAGCGGCGCAACGATCGCTAATGCCACCGTCAGTTTAGGCGATGTGTATACTCAGATCACATTTGGTGATGCTCTGGCAGGGCGTCCTCGCCTGCTTGCCCAGTTGGGCCGGTTGTGCGGCGGCAGCGATTTTGGCATCCGCCAAAGCAAAGCGATCTACACAGCCTGCGTGAAAACCCGAATGCGCGACGAGACCGGTCTGGTTCTCGCCGAACATGTGACTTTGGGACGTTCACTTGGGCGTGAGTTGGGAAAATCGCCAGCGTGACTCGGGAAAATCCACGCCCATGGCCATACCCGCGATCAGTGCAATGGCGACAGCCGCGGCGAATTGCACCAGGCTCGGTATATGGATCGGCGCAAGCGGTGCGGTTTTGAACATGGTGAGCACCGATCCAGCCAGCGCTTCGCCCAACGCCAGCCATCGATAGATTTTGAGATCGAAGATCACGCGCGTCTGCGGTTCACCGCGGAAGTCTTCTTCGATGAAACGCGCCGCCCCAGCGCCAATCAAGTAAACCCCGGCGATCAGCGAAGCGGGCATATGCGCAAGATCCAGCCGCAGCAACAGAATGCCGAGCAGAAGATTGCCGTAAATTGAATAGAGCGGCGTGGGATAAACCGGCACACCGTCGAGCTTTGCTATTCTGGTCACCCGACTTTGCGGTCGCCGATAGACGATGGCCTGATGCGGATTTCCTGCCGGGCGACCGTGACAACAGCCTTGAACCAAACAGCGCAGCCTGCCGACCGCTTGCACCCAGGGTGCTGCCAACGCGCCCGCACCCGTAATTGCCAGAATCGAAACCCCGGTGAGGGCCGAAGCTGCCAGCACACCAATGGTCGCTCCCAGCATCGCACCGAAATAACCAAAGGGCCGCGCCAGCCGCCCGGTGGATTTGAGCAATTGCCCCCACAATCCGCCACCGACGACGCCACACAGCGCGATCACTAGAACATTCCATTCGGCCGGGCCGCTCGACGCGGCTTCGAAAATTAGCGAACCGAAGAAGGCAGCAATAAAGGGATAAATGGCGTAGTTTATAACTCTCACAGGTCCAATCCGCATCGAGGACCACGAATTCGCAATCCATTCGGAGAGGCGGAGCTGGGCCCGATGCGCTCTCGGGATCGCGAGCGCGGCAACAAATCCCACAACGGGGCCGTATGTGGTCGCGACTCCCAAATATGCCAAACTTGCCGCGGTCGCGGCGGCGAGAAGAGAAACAGCACTGACAAAAACCAGCAGTCGGCGTTTTGTGGCGGCGTCCGCAAAGGCCCCCAACGCCAAGCCGATGGAGACCGTCAGTCCTGGCAGATGGCCGCCCAGACAAATCAAATTGGCCAAGCTGCCAATTGTGAAGACGAATACGCCGCGCCTCAGATGTTGCGCATCTGTGTATCCCAGCAATCCCGCAAGAGCGGGGGCGAATGCGGCAATAGCAGGGATCAATGCGACCGGGCGTGTCGGTTCAGCGCCAGCCAAGACCAATGTCACACCTGTCACAATCAGCGCATTCAAATCGCTCGCGAGATATTCGCGTGTTGTTGCGGGCCGCCGAGCGTCTTCCGGCCAGTCGAATAGTGCCGGTATCAGGCGCGCAGGCCGTCTGGAGTTTTCATATCCCAACGTGAACGCGATCGTGGCGGCGATCAGCGTGGGTGTCACAATCCAAAAACCGAAGCGGTTTTGCACTAGACAGAACACGCCGGCGGTGAGCGCCGAAAATCCGACATAAAGTGGGTCCGACATGATCGCATAAGGGCCAGTCATGACGGCAAAGGATGGGCGGTCGGTGCTGACGGGCAGCTTGCCCGTCTTGACGATGAAAGCGACAGTGCCCCAAACCAGCAGCAACGCACCGAGTGGCGCAAGCACCCACCCCAATGCCGGCGTCGGCGGAAGCGCTGCGATATCGGCGATTGCAGCCCAACCCAACAAGGCAATAGGAAGCGCCAGACAAAATAGCGAGGCATATGCCAAATGCCGAAAGAGTGATGGCAAGTCATTTCCCCGTGTTATTCGCGGACACAGTCATACTATCCTGTTGCCACAATAGTGCAGGGCGATGAATGCACGCAGTCTTGACCGGCTATAATGGTCGCGAAACGTCCGCATTTCAGGGAAGATGCCTTTCATGCCCCCCATCGTCATCGCTCTCGACGGCACGGCCGCTTCGGGTAAAGGCACGCCGGCCAAGGAGCTTGAAAACCGTATAACGGCATAGTGCCTCTGACTTTCCCATTTGATCGATCCGGGCTATTATAACGACATGGCACCGAAACCCGCATGCGCCGCTGACAAAGATGCCCAAGACGGCACGGAATACCTCGCCGCTGTGGACGAAGGGCTTGCAGACGCCAAGGCTGGGCGCACTGTGTCCTATGAAAAAGTCCGGCGCTGGCTTCTGTCGTGGGGCAGCGTTAAGGAATTGCCGCCGCCCAAATGTCCGTAAATTTCACCCGTCGCGCATTGCGTGACCTTGCCAATATCCGGGCATACATAGCAGACGACAATCCCCGCGCCGCCTCTCGCGTGGCCGTTGAACTTGTCGCTGCCTGTGACCGACTTGAGATTTTCCCCGAGCGCGGAAGGCCTGGACCGCGGAGCGGCACGCGCGAGCTCACGACGGTGTGGCCTTACGTGATTGTCTATCGCGTGTCGGGCGAAGATATTGACATTCTTTCTATTTGGCATGGCGCACAGGAGCGGCAACGTTCATGACCATTGTCATCGCCGTCGACGGAACCGCCGCCTCGGGTAAAGGCACGCTGGCGAAAAAGCTCGCCGCGCATTTCGGGTTTGCCTATCTGGATTCCGGCTCGCTCTATCGTCTCGTGGCGCTCGGTGTTTTGGAAGCGTTCGGCGATCCGGCAAACGAAACCGATGCGCTCAAAGCCGCGCGCGCTATCGATCCAACCCGCGGCAGCGATCCCGCCATCCGCACCGCCGAGATCGGCAATGTCGCGTCGATCGTCTCTGCCTTCCCGGCGGTGCGCGACACCTTGCTGCAATTCCAGCGCGCTTTTGCCAAAACGCCGCCGGCCGGAGCGCCTGGCGCCGTGATCGACGGGCGCGACATCGGCACCGTCATCTGCCCTGACGCCACCGCCAAATTGTTCGTCGATGCCCGGCCCGAAATTCGGGCCCATCGCCGCTGGCTGGAGTTGCAAAACAGCGCTCACCCGCGTGCAGAATCCGCCATTCTGGCGGAAATCCTGGAGCGCGACGCCCGCGACCGCACCCGCGCCACGGCGCCGCTCAAGCCCGCCGCCGACGCACGCTTGCTCGACACCTCTTATTTGGATATAGACGCCGCGTTCGCGGCAGCCCTCGCGCTGGTCACACCCAGTGTCGAGAACGCGCTCAAGGCCCGCCAAGGGGGTTAGGAGACCCGGCGGCGCCTCTCCCGAGCGGCCCCGAACTTATCTGCAATCAAATCCGCCTTGCGGGCGCGCGCCTGCAAGGAAGTCCGCCGGAGCGATCCGGTCGGCTCGCACGTTCGAACCCAGAGGAATTAATGGTCCGCCACCAATCCGTCACCCGCGTCAATGAAACCTCCCTTGCCAGTCCCAACCGTGATGATTTCGCGGCCATGCTCGAAGAGAGCTTCGTCACCCAATCGCCCGCCGAAGGCGCCGTCATCAAAGGCAAGGTCGTTGCCATCGAGAACGACTTCGCCATCGTCGATGTCGGTTTGAAGACCGAGGGGCGCGTCAGCCTCAAGGAATTCTCCATGCCGGGCGTGCCTGTGACGGTACAGGTCGGCGACGAAGTGGAAGTCTATCTCGAGCGGGTGGAAAACGCGCTGGGCGAGGCGGTGCTGTCGCGCGATAAGGCGCGGCGCGAGGAAAGCTGGGTTCGTTTGGAGCGCGCCTTCAACGAACAGACCCGCGTGACCGGCGTGATCTTCGGCCGCGTCAAAGGCGGCTTCACTGTCGATCTCGACGGCGCCGTGGCGTTTCTACCCGGCTCGCAGGTGGACGTTCGCCCGATGCGCGATGTCGGCCCGCTGATGAACCAGCCGCAGCCTTTCCAGATTCTGAAAATGGATCGCCGCCGCGGCAACATCGTGGTATCGCGCCGCGCCGTGCTCGAAGAGCGCCGCGCCGAAGAGCGCACCTCTTTGGTCGCCAGCCTGCAGGAGAAGCAGGTCGTGGAAGGCGTGGTCAAGAACATCACGGATTACGGCGCTTTCGTGGATCTCGGCGGCGTCGACGGCTTGTTGCATGTCACGGATATCGCTTGGCGGCGCGTCAGCCATCCGACGGAAGTCCTCAATGTCGGCCAGACCGTCACCGTCCAGATCATCAAGATCAATCACGATACCCAGCGCATCTCTCTCGGCATGAAGCAGCTGCAGACCGATCCGTGGGAAGGCGTCGGCGCCAAATATCCGCCGGGCGTCAAGTTCAAGGGCAAAGTCACCAACGTCACCGATTACGGTGCCTTCGTGGAGTTGGAGCCGGGTGTCGAAGGTCTCGTCCACGTCAGCGAGATGAGCTGGGTGAAGAAGAACGTCGCCCCGTCCAAGATCGTCATCCCCGGCACCGAAGTGGACGTGCAAGTGCTGGAAGTCGATTCCAACAAGCGGCGCATTTCCCTCGGTCTCAAACAGACGCAGGACAATCCTTGGCAGGTGTTTGCCGCCAATCATCCGGCGGGCACCATCGTCGAAGGCGAGATCAAGTCGATCACCGAATTCGGCCTGTTCGTCGGCGTGGCGGAAGACATCGATGGTATGGTGCATCTCTCCGATCTCTCCTGGGACAAGGCGGGCGAGCAAGCCGTGGCCGATTATCAGAAGGGCCAAATCGTCAAGGCGCAGGTGCTCGACGTCGATGTCGAGAAGGAGCGCATCTCGCTCGGCATCAAGCAGCTTACCGGCGATCCCATCGAGAAGGCCGGTCCGCTGAAGAAGGGCAAGGTCGTCACCGTCACGGTTACCGAAGTGAACGATGGCGGCATCGAAGTGCAGCTCGACGGCGGTGCCAAATCCTTCATCCGCCGTTCCGATCTGGCGCGCGACCGAGCCGATCAGCGGCCGGAGCGTTTCGGCGTCGGCGACAAGGTCGATGCGCTGGTCACCAGCGTCGACAAGGCCGCCCGCAAGATCGCGTTGTCGATCAAGGCGCGCGAAATCTCCGAAGAGAAAGAAGCCGTGGCACAATACGGCTCGTCGGATTCCGGCGCGTCGCTGGGCGACATCTTGGGTGCCGCACTCAAGCGCAGCCGCAAGACCGCAGACAAAAAGGACAAAGAAGAGAAGGAAGAAGAAGAGAGCGAGGAATAAACCTCGCATCGTTCTCTCTCGTCGAAGTCAAAAAGGCGCGGCTCACCCCGCGCCTTTTTTTGGTGTGCCAGGCATGGCGTTGATGTTGGAGGTGGAAGTCCTCTTCAGGCCCTGATGACGGGAACTGATAGCGGAAGGCAACTGCGTCGTCGCGAGGCGGGGTGGGGAGGAAGCTGGAAGCAAAGCTCGGAGTTGACGAACAGAAACCGGATACGAGGCCGGTGCGGTGGGGTAACTCGGCCATGGACGGGGAAGCCCAATAGTCATTCGGACACGCGCATTGGTAAATCCGGCGGCGACCGAGCGAAGGATCAACGTCTTACCCTGGGAGATCTCTTTGTCTCTCCGGCGATCGGAGTAGGGCGACGGCAACGTCGTCCAATGGATGGGGAGAAGTCAGCAGAGGCCATAATAGTCCGGGCAACTGGATGAAGGGCCGAATTCGACAATCAAGGAGCAGGTTCAACCCATTCGATAGATGCCCAACAGCAGCAAGGAAGTGACGCTCTCCGATGGAAAGGTTACTTCGCCACGGCATTACCGGCGAAAGCGGAACTGGGTCTGGTGCGCGTGTGGAGCGGATCAGCATCTACGGCGTTGGTCGAATACCGAGCCTTGGCGGCGCTTCTTTTCCGCAACGCTCCGCATTGTCGGAAACCGCCGCGGTACGCTGAGTATGCCAGGTGGTGTGGGAGGGGGGGCTCGCAAGAGCTCCTCCTACCCGATTTGATCCATGCAATTGAACAGTGCGAGCGTGGCAGCTTCGATCACCGTGTGGCTTAACGGAGTGACGTGCGCTGCAGCACGAAATAAGGCTGATTTGCCAGATCGGCGTTAAGCGGTTAAAGCGCTGCGCCGCCAGCATGCCGAAATAGCGCGGCCACATCGCACGGTCGTAGAACCACGGCTTGTCGTAGGTCTCGCTGACGAACTGACGCATTACGCTGCGCACCGGATTCGCGGGATGTTCCACAATCGGTTTTGCGATTTTCAGCGCTGTATCGCCATGGCGCACGCGATCCGCCAACTCCAGCAGCGCGTACGTCATTCCGCGTGCATCCGAGCCGCATGCGAGAATTGCGGGCCGGCCTTCAAGAGTGGTTTCCAGCAACACGAGACTTTCCGGCGCATCGGGTACTGCGATCCGCGCCCGTTTGAGCGCTGCGGCTGCGAGGGGCGTGCCGAAGTTGCTCACGACAATACGAAGTGCGTCGGAGCCCGCGTCTTCGATCCGCCGATTTGCCTCGACCGCAAACCCCGCAGCGCTCAGCGCATATTCCAGTTCACGCCAAGCGCGAAGAACGGACTCCGACATCGGGACGGGGTCGTTCGCCGTCTTAACAAAATATACTGCCCTCCTTTTTGCGCTTGTGCCGAACACAGGCTCAACCGCTAGCCCAGCGCCCGCGACGCCGGCTCGCTTGAAAATCGCGGCGATGGATGTGCTTTTTATTGGCCGTGATCAAAAAATCCGTGTGCTTGGCGCGGCTGGATACTGCAAAATACGACGCATATTAGCTTTCCTCTATAGAGAGGTCGACGCGAGTTTTCTGCGCATCGGATGCGGAAAGCTCTCCGAGCGAAGGAATTGGTTGTCTCTATCGCACCGGCGCCTTAAGGGATAAAAGTCCTTCGCGCCGAGCCGCGGCGATGGGAGTGAGAATGTCCGCTATTATCCGCTTCGTCGTTCCCGAAGATTTTCCGCAATGGCTTTCGCTTTGGGAGGGGTACAACAGATTTTATGGCCGTTCCGGTGCAACTGCGCTGTCCGATGAGGTCACGCAGATTACGTGGGAGCGTTTCTTCGAAGACGGCGAACCGGTTCATGGCATGGTCGCGGAGGACAACGAGCATCTGATCGGCCTCGTGCACTATATTTTTCACCGCAGCACGACCTCGATAGCGCCCACCTGTTATTTGCAAGACCTCTTCACGAAAGAGACAGCGCGCGGCAAAGGCATCGGGCGAAAGCTGATCACCGCCGTTTACGAGCAAGCGAAGCGTGCCGGCCTGGCTCGCGTCTATTGGCACACGCAAGACAGCAACTTCGCCGCCATGCGGCTCTACGACAAGGTCGCCGAGCATTCCGGCTTCGTGGTGTATCGGAAAAATCTCTGAGTCCATCGGTGCGCCGTTCTTTCGCGTAGATTTCTGTTTCAAAATCACTTCACATGTTCTATTTTTGTTCCAAGTAATTTTATGGGTAGATTCTTATGATTGATCCTGATGACGGATTGGTAATTGCCGAAGACGTAGGAGAGTGGTCACTTGAAAAACATGAGCGGTTGCGAAAATACGTAGACATCACGCGAGAGACGCGCCGAAAATACGCTGATGGCGCGCGTTTTCCTGAATATCACGGTGGTGCCACCTACATTGATCTCTTTTGCGGGCCCGGGCGCGCGCGTATTCGTGAAAGCGGTCATATCGTTGACGGAAGTCCGCTAGTTGCGTTCAAATCCGCAGTGGCAGGTGGAGTTCCGTTTTCGGAAATTCATCTCGCGGATTTGAGCCAAGAGTTTAATGATGCCGCGGTGCAAAGAATAGCAAACGCGGGAGGCACGGCATTTGGTTACGTAGGGCCCGCCGAAGTTACGGCACGCGAGGTTGTATCCCATCTAAATCCGCACGGGCTGCATTTCGCTTTTCTCGATCCATACAATCTTGCGGGCCTATCTTTCGACGTCATACGCACGCTTGCAGCGCTCAAACGTATTGATTTATTGATGCATGTAAGTGTGCAAGATATGCAGCGTAACTCAGATCGATATACGACAGCCGAGCACACGGTATTCGACGTATTCGCTCCAGGCTGGCGCTCTAAGGTAGATACCAATCAACGCCTGGATGCGATACGTGCCGCAGTCCTAGAGCACTGGCGAACGCTGATCGCTGGTTTGGGCTTTCTTGATATCCGTAGTGTTGAACTTGTTCGGGGCAGCCAGAATCAAAGGTTATACTGGCTCGCTTTTGCCAGCCGGCATAAGATTGCAAACGAATTTTGGGACAAAATTCGCAATATTTCCGGTCAGCGCGAGTTCAAGTTATGAGGAGTTTTATGTGGCTGGGTTAAGTGACATCGAATGGACGGACGCAACGTGGAACCCAATTTCGGGTTGCGAGATCGTGTCACCGGGCTGCACTCATTGTTATGCGATGCGCATGGCGTCGCGGCTGCAAGCGATGGGTCATTCTGCTTATGAAGGCGTGACGCATAAGGTCAACGGGCACCCAGTATGGACCGGGCGGCTGCATCTGAACGAAGCCGCGTTGAACGTACCGTTGCGCTGGCGGGCACCGCGCAAAATTTTTGTCAACTCGATGTCGGATCTTTTCCAGGATGATGTGCCCGTCGATTTCGTCCGTCGTGTTTGGGATATCATGGAGCGTACGCCACATCACATCTACCAAATCTTGACAAAGCGTCCGCAGAACATGCTGGGCATTCTCGATAGCAGTGAATTCTCCGTCTTGCCGAACGTCTGGCTGGGTACTTCGGTGGAGTCAAAGCGCTATGCAGGGCGCATTGCACTGCTTCGTCGTGTGCGGGCCCATATCCGGTTTGTCTCGTTCGAACCGCTGGTCGCATCCGTTGGGCGACCCGATTTGTCGGGCATTCATTGGGCGATCGTGGGCGGAGAGTCCGGTCCGCGAGCTCGCGTTATGAATAAAAAATGGGTGGAAGAAATTCGCTCTCAATGCCGGGCGCAAAATGTTGCGTTTTTCTTCAAGCAGTGGGGTGGCGTGAACAAGAAGGCCGCTGGGCGAAAATATCGTGGCCGTACCTGGGACGAATATCCGGTTGCGTCCGCTCCGGCAGAATAGTTGGCCTCTTTAGTCCAATAGTCTTTTCTGCACCTTAAGCGCCCGATCATTCGCACCTCACGCTTTCTTTTTGAACGTCAGCACAACACTCGCCTCCGCTTTCGAGCTGGCAATGCCGATCGTGCCTTCTCCCGTCACCGCAAGGCTCACTTCCAGCGTATCCAATTCCATGCTCCCGAAGGATTGTTGGGTGATGTCGGTCAGCATCGCGCCGACCTGCGCCTGAAGGCCCGCCCAACGCTTGCGGAAGGACGAAAAACTCACATCGTTGGATCGCAGAATATTGGATATGCCGAAATCTTTTGCGGGCGGAGAATTTGCCAAATCGCCGGAACCCAAAATTCCGGAGAGATCGATCTCGGCCGGCGGAAACAGATCCTTGTCCGGCACCGTTACTTTAATTTCACCGACATGATGCGGTTTGGCGGGATCGATGCCGGTGATCGAAGGTGCAAAGGAGCCGATATTAAAGGGACGTCCCGCCGGCCCCGCGGCGATGATGGATATCGTGGGTGCGAAACGCTGGCCCATGGTCAAAGCTCCGTTTGTTCCGCGAAGCGCCCAGCCCCATCCGAATCGGGAATCAGCGGTGCCCGCTCAGCCACACGAAATGATTGTATGGTGAACCGCGACCACCTTCCTAGTGCGGTTCAGGGCCGGCCCGGGGGCCCCCTCGGCTCGCCCTCTTGGCCATTTGAAACGCGTAAAAGTAGCGATCCCAGCCTTTGAACATGGCTAACCGCGCCGTCTGAGGGATTTCCGTCACATCCCCAGAAAATGCTGCTTAATCAGTGACTTCCCGTTGACGGCCAGGTCTGGCTCTGACAGGGTTAACCCTTGCCGGGCCGGTATTTGGCACTTTCAGCCAAGCCGTTCTATCGGGGGCAGGGATGATCAAATCCGAATTGGTTGCACGTCTGACCGCACGTTATCCGCACCTCTATCATCGCGATGTGGAGCGGATCGTCTCAACTGTGCTCGATCAAATCACGCACGCCTTGTCTGAGGGACATCGTGTTGAGCTCCGCGGCTTTGGTGCCTTCTCGGTGAAGGTTCGGCCTTCGCGCTTGGGGCGCAATCCGCGCACCGGTGAACCGGTGTCGGTCGACGAGAAGCGCGCGCCTTTCTTCCGCACGGGCAAGGAGTTGCGCGAGCGGTTGAACGGCAACGGGCATGCATAACGCATCCAGCGTACTCGCTATGGTTGCGTTTTCGCCTTGTGTTAAAAGGATGAAATGAACGCGCCATCTTTTGTCAATCCGATTTTCGTAGCGCTCGATACGCCCGATCTGAGCCGCGCTTTGGCGGTGGCAAGTGCTGTCAAACCCCATGTCGGCGGACTGAAGGTCGGTCTCGAATTCATTTCGGCGCTCGGACCCGATGGTGTTCGTAAGATTGTGGAAATCGGCTTGCCGGTGTTCGCCGATGTGAAATTTCATGACATCCCCAACACCGTTGCCGGAGCGGCGCGTGAAATTGCAATGCTCGGCGTGGCGATGTTCAACGTCCATGCTTCGGGCGGCGAGGCGATGATGCGCGCCGCTGCCAATGCGATTGCCGATATCCATCCGCGTCCGTTGCTGATCGCCGTGACAGTGTTGACCAGCCTCGATGATTCGGTCCTGGAGACGGTCGGTCAGCGCGGCCCTGCGGCGTCACAGGTCGAAAGGCTGGCAGATTTGGCCAAGGCCAGCGGTTTGGATGGAGTGGTTTGCAGTGCCCATGAGATCGCCATGGTGCGCCAGGCCACCGGGCCAGGGTTCCTCACGGTGGTCCCCGGCATCCGCCCGGCGGGTGGCGAACTGGGCGACCAGCGCCGGGTGATGACGCCACCACAGGCTTTGGCGGCAGGAGCCGATATCCTGGTGATCGGCCGGCAAATCATGGCCGCGCCGGACCCGGTATCGGCCGCCCGGGCCATCGCGCAAGAGCTTGCCGAAACAACAGCTTAAGCAATCCAGGCGGCTTTGCTTGATTTCCCGGTCCCCGGCGGCCATAAGGCGCGGTAGAGCCTGTTTCGATAATCCTCATGGCCGCGACGCTGCCGATTTTGCCCGTTTCCGGCAGGAGCCGCGCGCAGGTCGATGCGGGACATCGGGCAAGCGCGGCGACGAACCGGGCGGGCAAAATCGGCGCGTCCCGGAGGGTTTCGGCGAAAACTGGCTTCTGGAGCGTCGAACCGCTTGACCGTATTACCCGATACGGTCTTCACGGTTCTCCTTCCATAAACCAGTTTTCGCACGAAACGCGGCTCATTAGGATTATCGAAATAGGCTCTTGCATGGGCATTCTGGTTAAGATCTGCGGCATCAACAGCGCCGAGGCGGCCGACGCGGCCGCGCGTGCGGGCGCCGATCTGGCAGGCCTCGTGTTTCATTCTCATTCGCCGCGTCACCTTTCGTTGGATGCGGCCCGGTCCCTGGCCGATCGCTTGCGCGGCCGGAGCCGGCTGGTGGCGCTCGTCGCCGATGCCGACGATGAAACCATCGCCGCCGTTGTTGCTGCCGTGCAACCGCACTACCTACAGCTGCATGGCCGCGAAACGCCTGCGCGCGTCCGCCAGATCCGCGCCCGTTTCGCACGGCCGCTGATCAAAGCCGTCGCCATCGCCGACGACGCAGATGTGGCCGCTTCCGCCGCCTATGAAGATGCCGCCGACATGCTGTTGTTCGACGCCAAAGCGCCCGACGGCGCGGCGCGTCCCGGCGGCCATGGCGCACCCTTCGACTGGCAATTGCTTCGTGGACGGACTTGCCGGCGGTCTTGGCTGCTGGCCGGTGGGCTCAATCCGGGCAATGTGGCGCGCGCGATCGCTGCCAGCGATGCACCCGGCGTCGACGTCTCGTCCGGCGTGGAATCCGCGCCCGGCGTCAAAGATATTCAGATGATCGCGGATTTCGTGTCCGCCGTGCGCAGCGCGCGTTACGCAGAGGCCCGATCGTGAGCCAACCGCCCCCCAATTCCTATCGCACCGGTCCCGATAATACCGGCCATTTCGGCGCTTATGGCGGGCGCTTCGTTGCCGAGACGCTGATGCCGCTCGTCCTCGATCTGGAGCGCGCCTATGAGACCGCGAAACACGATCCTTCTTTCCATGCCGAACTCGACGGCTTGCTGAAGCATTATGTCGGGCGCGAAAGCCCGCTCTATTTCGCCGAACGTCTCACCGAGAATCTCGGCGGTGCCAAAATCTATCTCAAGCGCGAAGATCTCAATCACACCGGCGCGCACAAGATCAACAATTGTCTTGGGCAAATTCTACTCGCCCGCCGCATGGGCAAGACGCGCATCATCGCCGAGACCGGCGCCGGCCAGCATGGTGTTGCCACGGCCACGGTCGCTGCGCGTTTCGGTCTGCCTTGCGTCGTTTATATGGGCGAGGTCGATATCGAGCGGCAGAAGCCCAACGTCTTTCGCATGAAGCTGCTGGGTGCCGAAGTGCGCCCCGTGACTTCCGGTTCGCGCACATTGAAAGATGCGATGAACGAAGCACTGCGCGATTGGGTCGCCAATGTGCGCGACACGTTCTACATCATCGGTTCGGCCGCTGGCCCGCATCCTTATCCGGGCATGGTGCGCGATTTCCAGACGGTGATCGGCAACGAAACGCGCGTCCAGATGCTGGATCGCGAGGCCCGCTTGCCCGATCTGGTTGCCGCATGCGTCGGTGGCGGTTCCAACGCCATCGGCATGTTTCATCCTTTTCTCGACGACCGCGACGTGGAAATCCACGGCGTCGAAGCGGCGGGCGATGGCGAGAACACGCCACGCCATGCCGCGACCTTGTCGAAGGGCGTGCCCGGCGTGTTGCACGGCGCGCGCTCCTATCTCCTGCAGGACCGCAACGGGCAAGTCCTAGAAGCGCATTCGATTTCGGCGGGCTTGGATTATCCCGGCGTCGGTCCCGAGCATTCCTGGCTCAAAGATCAAGGCCGCGTGAAATATTATGCGATCACCGACAAGGATGCGCTGAGAGCCTTCATCGCTTTGAGCAAACTCGAAGGCATCATTCCGGCTCTTGAATCGGCCCATGCCGTTGCCCATGTGATGCATGTGGCACCGCACATGGCCAAGGACAAGCTGATCGCCATCTGCCTATCGGGCAGGGGCGACAAGGACGTTTTCTCCGTCGCCGCAGCGCTGGGGGAGAAGATATGAGCGCAAATCTTCTTCTTAACCTCCCCCTGCGCGGGGAGGTCGAAATGCTTGAGCAGAGCGAAAGCATTTCGGGTGGGGGGATTTGCGCAGATGTCGCGCTGCCCCCCACCCGGCTCGCTACGCTCGCCGACCTCCCCGCGTTGGGGGAGGTAAAAGTGAGTGCAATCTCATGAGCCGCATCGCCAAACGTTTCGCCGAATTGAAGAAGATCAATCGCGCCGCGTTTATTCCGTTCATCACGGCGGGCGATCCCGATGGGGAAACGACGGCGGCGTTGCTTGAGAAACTTCCCGGCGCCGGTGCCGATCTGATCGAACTCGGCGTGCCGTTTTCCGATCCGATGGCGGATGGCCCCGCAATTCAGGCTTCGTCGCTGCGCGCGCTGGAAGCCGGCGCCACGCTCACCAAAGTCCTGGAGGTGGTCCGCAAATTCCGCCGCAAGGATACCAAGACGCCGATCGTGTTGATGGGTTACTACAATCCGATCCACGCTTACGGCACGGCGCGTTTTGCCAAAGATGCCGCCGAAGCGGGCGTCGATGGCTTGATTACGGTCGATCTGCCGCCGGAAGAAGACGAAGTGCTGCGTTTGCCCGCCGCGGCGCAGAATCTCGATATCGTACGCCTTGCCACGCCGACCACCGACGAGGCGCGCTTGTCGGCGGTGCTGACCGGCGCCAGCGGATTTATCTATTACGTGTCGATTGCCGGCGTCACCGGGACCAAGAATTTCGCGGAAGATGATGTGCGCGCTGCGGTGACGCGGCTGCAATCCGCCGGCAAATTGCCTTGCGCGGTGGGCTTCGGAATCCGCACTCCGGAGCAGGCGGCCGGCATTGCCCGTTTTGCCGACGCAGCGGTCGTCGGTTCGGCCATTGTGGAGCGGATCGCGGCGTGTGCTGGCCGCGAAAAAGCCGAACTTATCGGCGATGTTGTGGACTTCTGTGCCTCTCTCGCGCAATCGGTGCACGAGGCGCGAAGCGTGATAGGATGACGCCATGAACTGGATCGCCAATTTCGTCCGTCCACGGATCAAAAGTCTGATCAGTTCCGTGCGCACCAATGCGACGCCGGACAATCTGTGGAAGAAATGTGCCGCCTGCGGTGAGATGATTTTCCACCGCGACCTGATCGCGGCGCAGAATGTTTGTCCGCAATGCGGCCATCACATGCGCATCGGTCCGCAGGAGCGGTTTGCCGCGATCTTCGATGCCGGTTCTTACGAAGAATTACTGCCGCCGGAAGTGCCGGCCGATCCGCTGCGCTTCCGCGACGAAAAACGCTACGCCGACCGGTTGCGCGAGGCGCGTTCCAAGACCGGCCGCGTCGATGCGCTGGTTGCCGCCCGCGGATCGCTCGACGGCTTGCCGGTGATGATTGCGGTACAGCCTTTCGATTTCATGGGCGGTTCGCTCGGCATGGCGGTCGGCGAAGCGCTGGTGCGCGCCATGCAAGCCGCGGCGGAAGAGAGCCGCCCATTCATCCTCTTCGTGTCGTCGGGCGGCGCGCGCATGCAGGAAGGTATTCTGTCGCTGATGCAAATGCCGCGCGTGACGATCGCGGTCGACATGTTGCGGGAGGCAGGCGTGCCTTATGTCGTCGTGCTTTGCGATCCGACGACCGGCGGCGTTAGCGCCTCTTACGCCATGCTAGGGGATGTGCATATCGCCGAACCGGGCGCGCTCATCGGTTTCGCCGGCCAGCGCGTCAGTGCGCAGACGGTGCGCGAACAACTGCCGGAGGGTTATCAGCGCGCCGAATATTTGCTGGAGCACGGCATGATCGACATGATTGTCCATCGCCACAATTTGCGCGACAAGCTCTCGCAGGTCGTACATCTCTTAATGAAGCGTGCGCGCCCGAAAATGCGCTTACCCGCGTCGGCGGTCGTGCAAGTCAACGCGTTGCGCGCCCCGGTCCCCAGCGGACGTGCCACATGAGCGTCGCCCAAAGCGACGCTATTCTGGAACGGCTTCTGACACTCCATCCCAAGAAGATCGATTTGGTGTTGGATCGGATCTTGCGGCTGCTGGCCGATCTCGGCCATCCCGAACGCAAATTGCCGCCGGTTATTCACGTCGCCGGGACCAATGGCAAAGGTTCGGTCTGCGCCTTCACCCGCGCCATGCTGGAAGCGGGCGGCCATGCGGTGCATGTCTATTCGTCGCCGCATCTGGTGCGCTTTCACGAGCGTATCCGATTGGCCGGCGGCTTGATCAGCGAATCCGAGTTGTCGGCGCTGCTCAAGGAATGTGAAGAGGCGAATGCGGGAAAGCCGATCACCTTCTTCGAGATCACGACGGCCGCCGCGATCCTGGCCTTCTCGCGTCACACCGCCGACGCGCTGGTTTTGGAGGTCGGTCTTGGCGGCAAATATGATGCGACGAACGTCATCGCCCGCCCGCGCTTGACGATCATTACGCCCGTCGGCCTCGACCATGCCGAATTCCTCGGAACCTCGCTGGCCGGCATCGCTTCCGAGAAAGCGGGCATCGTCAAACCCGGTGTGCCGCTAATTGTCGGCCCGCAAGACGACGAACCGCGCGATGTCATTTTGCGGCGCGCCGATGCGCTGGGCGCGCCGGTCAGCGTGTTCGGCCAGGATTTTTTCGCGCATCAGGAACATGGAAGACTGGTCTATCAGGATCTCGATGGCTTGCTCGATCTGCCGCTGCCGCGGCTTGTCGGTCGCCATCAAATCGAGAATGCCGCCGTTGCCGTGGCCGGGCTGCGGCGCATCGGCGGCGATTGGGCGATGGACGACGCTATCGAACAAGGACTGCGCACGGTCGAATGGCCGGCGCGGTTGCAGCGTCTGTCGCGCGGACCGCTGGTCGAAATGGCACCGGAAGGCGCCGAGGTTTGGCTCGACGGCGGCCACAATCCGCATGGCGCTGTTGCTATCGCGCGCGCCATGGCGGATTTTGAAGAGCGCACGGAGAAACCGCTTTATCTGATTTGCGGCATGCTGCGCACCAAAGACGCCCTCGGCTTCCTGTCCGCCTTCCGCGGATTGGCACGCCATATCGTCACCATCGAAATCCCGGGGGAAGAGGCGAGCTTGGGCGCCGGCGAATTATACGACCGGGCCCGCGGCGCCGGATTGGACGCCGCGCCTGCCGACGATCTCGACGACGCGATGATGCAGATCGCCGCCCGCGCGCACGCTTTGTCGGCGCGCGAACCTGCGCCGCGCATTCTGATTTGCGGTTCGCTGTATCTGGCGGGAAAAGTGTTGGCGGAGAATGCCTGACGTTAGAGCCTGATCCACCCTTATGGAAACGTCTGCGTTGCGCGCGGGCGAGACGATCCGCCAGGCGCGGTGCGAAGAGCGATGCGGGACATCGGTCGAGCGCCGCAACGCAGCGGGCGTCCGCCCGCGCACAACCCGAAGGGCCGGAGGCTTTTGCGTCGCGGGTTCGTCGAAGGGCTCGCCCGTAGTGCCGCTACGCGCTTCGCCCTTCTCCTGCCCACGCCGCAAAATCCTCTCGGCGCAGCGCTTCTATAAGGGTGGATCAGGCTCTTAGTTTTATTTCTTCGTCACGGAGCCGCCGCCGTTGATCGCCGAGGTCACCCGCGGATTGCCGGAATAGGTGATCGAACCGCCGCCATTGATCGCCGCCTGCAGACTACGTTCGGGCTTGGTCATGATCTCGCCGCCGCCATCCACCGCGGCCTCGACGTTGTCGACGGACATGCCGCGGATGTCCATATTACCGCCGCCTTGCACGGCCGCTCCGATCCTATCCTGTTTGGGGAAGTCGCCTTTGCTTTCGATGTGTCCGCCGCCTTTGATCGCTACGCCGTCGATCGCAGGCGAAACGATGTCGATCTCAAGATCATAGTGCTGCGGACAATTGCTGTTGCAGGCATCGATTCGCAGCGTATTGCCATCGACGGCTTCGAGTTTTGTGAATTCCGTGCTGCCCTTCACCAGCGTGACGCGCTGGGTTGCGCCATGTTGAATCACGACATGGCCGCCGCCGCGCAACTGGATGGACTTGAAGCCTGCGACAGAAACGTCGCTACCGGCAATAGCTGCCGCGGTCGTGAGCAGCGGAAGGACGACAAGGGCGATGGCAAGACGCGAAGTTAGCGACATGGTGCGGCTCCAGGGTGTGGGCGGAAAATCTAGCCTCATGCCACTAGTTTGGCCGCATGAAAATTTCGGAAGCCGCACCTGCCTATTCATCGTTAAGAGTTCGTTCGATGTCCGAAAGTCCTTTCCCAGCGTGTCTTAAGAATTGAGTTAAACCCCCGCGTGTACAGTGCGCCGGCTGCTTATTGAGATACGTAGGCGCAAGAGAACGCTCGGCGGAGCGGGGGACAAGATTGTGAATGTGATTGCGGTCCAGAAGACGGAGAAGACGGAAGAACTAGCCGCTTCTCCGCTGCCATGCACAACGGTGGACGAGCTCTATTTGCCGCCCGCGCGCGCGATGCTGAAGCGGCTCGCGGGCAATTGGCTCAATCACCACCGATTGACGGTTACGGAATTCATCCATAGCCCGCATGAGCTGGAAAGATTTCGAAGCGACGGGAACGGCGTATCAGCATGCGATTCAGCGCATGGCGGTCACGTTGGCGGCAAAATCGAAAACGCCGGTAGTGGAGATCATAAGAGCGCTAAACGATCTCGCCGATCAAGCCACCAAGCGCGTCTGCATCGATGAACAACGCGGCCTGTTTCCGGCTGTGAAGGCTGAGAAGCTCGCCGAGATGGCAGAAGCGCTCGCTGACGATCCCAATGCCCGCTATATCCTCAATGGCTCGCTGGCAAAAAGCCTCGCCGCCAAAACGTGGAACGACAAACTGCTCAAGGCTTTGGCGCTCAGAGCACACGCGCCAAAAGAGGGGCCTGGCCGGGCGCTCTTCTTAAGTCTCACCGACACTATCGTCGCAGAGATTGTCGGCGATGAGAGCGTGCTGATTGAACTTTTCGGCGCCGAGATGGATTTTGGCCAGAGGCTCTTGACCGCCATAGATATTTTTCAGGGCCAAATAGGCGCGCCCCCGGACGAGACGACTACTGGGCTTCAATTGATGGCAAGGCATTTCGCCGATGGCGAGCTCGCCGATGCAAGGCTCGCCGTCGCATCCTTTATTCTTTCCGAATGCAAAGGAACCAAACGGCTTTGCCCGACTTCGCTGGACGATGAGCTGATGGCTTTTCGCCATGTTGTCGACAAATTGACTGCAGCGACAACCGAGTATCTCAATCCGGACGATCTAAACGCGGCGTTTGTAGAACGTTCGAAGCAGTTTGTTACCCAGGAAGCATTGTCGCAGTTCATCGTTGCGGGAATGACGCCGGACGAAAAGCTCGAATGTCTCCTAACGATTGGGGAAAACATTAAAGGCGCGGCGAATAAGCGCGCGCTGGCGCCATTCGCATTGGCATTTCTTCGTACACCAAACTTGGAAGAAAACTTTGCTAAGGGAACGCCCGGCATTTTGCGGATCAAGTGTGCAGCAGATTTGCAGAAGCGCGTTCTTTGCGCCGGTTTTCCGGATGCACAGCGCGACAAGACGTCCGAGATCCTCGACGATTTTGCCGACCGCATCGAAGCGAAGGGGAATTTCTTTGCAGGGCTTGAAGCGCGTATGGCTGATCCTGTCGAGCGCGTTGACACCTATCTTCGGATGTTTGCGACCGGCATGTTCACGGAAGGAAAATTGATGCGCAAAGCGCGCGGAGCGCTTCTGACGGCCCTGTCCACGCCGAATTTTCTCACGAATTACACGATGGGCAAGGCCAAGGATGCGCAGTCTCAAGTGTTTGGCTTGATTTCCCAACTCGAACCAATCGGAATATCGCCGATCGAGTGTTTGCGTGCGCTGATACCGTAGCATCGGCAGGCGAGAACAAAAGAATGCTTGTACGTCCGAGATGGCGCTAGCGTTTGAGCTGTACCAGACCCATGCGGTTTCCCGCCGGATCCTTGAACAGAACGAAGGTGCCGGTCGGAATCGGAATCTTCGGCGAAACGATTTCACCGCCCGAATCCGTAACCTTCTTCATCGCGGCGTCGAGGTCGGGCACGCCAATATAGAGAACCTTCTCAGAAGGGTCCTGGCGCAGGGCGCCGGAAAGTTGCGGCGTCTCGACCAAATTCGCGCCGTCGATCTTCCAGCCAAAAATTCCCGCATAGAAATCTTTTAGCTTGGCAACATCGGGACCGGCGATATCGAAGAACACGATCGGGGCTGCGGTCATAGGGGCTCCTGTAGGCTGGGCAGCGAAGGAGGGCGCAACAAACGTCGCGGCACAAACGGTAAGAAGAATAGATTGCAAGACATGGCGCATTGAACTCTCCCCAAGTGGTGCGCATCCACCGGATTTTCCCAGTCATCCGGGGTGAAGGAAACTTTAGCTATTTTCCGACGTGGAAGGAAGATGGGGGATAGGGCCAGAATTTGATTTATGAACCCCAAGACAAGTATTCTCATTCAGGGAGAAATAGTGCCGTCACTGCAATCGGCGACTGTCGAGCTATGATCAAAACGAAAATCCATCTTCTCGCCGGATTTGATTCTGCGGTCCATGTTCCGAAATACGTCAAATCCGCAAGTCTGAAATATCGCTTAGCGGTGATACAAGAGACTTATCGGGCCGATAAAGTAGACATGTATTTTGACGAAGCACTTTGGCGCCGTCTTCTAGAATTCGCCTTGCCGTATTCGCCCGGTCTTCATGTCGGAATAATTGCTCAAAGAAGCAAGAAAGAGATGCAGCCTGGTGGCTTCCTGGCTACATGGAACGCATGGGCAGACGAGGATCGGTATCCTCCCGAATTCATTTTGCTTCGCGGCAAGGAAAATCTAGTACTGTGTATCGCGACCGAGTATTGGACTCACGTCGGTGGCCCGAGGCCCTATTCCAACTCGTACACCTATTCGATTTACTCAAACGAAGATCTTAGCGCACGAGTGATGCGGTTTCTACTGGAAGCAGAGGCATCGCAAGGATGGGATATTTCTCCCGACGTGCTTCGACCGGAGAGAAACACGTTTTGGAAAACGTGGTTGGGACGACTATTTCCGGTGGGGTTGTATGTTGCGGCCGGCGTCCTCTGGATGGTGTTCTTGCGCCAATCCACCGCCGGCAAACTTAGTTTCTCTGCTCCAGAATCCATCTTTTCTGTTTTGATTCTTATGGGAATTGTTGTTTTTGCAATTTTTGGCCTTGCCGCCCTTCGGTCATTCATTAGAAGTACGTCACGGATTTGGCGCAAGAGACGATGATTTGATACGACGCGTGGTTATCGCTCTGGATTGTGAGTTCGGCGATTAAAGGCGCGCGAATAGATTATCGTTTCTGTTCGGTGCAATGCACCAGTTTCTTCTGAAAACCTTCGTGTAGGCGCGCTGCGGCTTGACGCGGCCATCCAGTCGAACAAATGACTCTTCCGGCGTAGGGATGCGCGCTGCCCAACTGGCGTCGCTATGCTGACGCTTGCGTCGAGAGGCGGCCATAAAGAAAGGAAACGTAAAAGCCCTTAAATCGAACTCTCGATCCATTCCTTGATCTTCGACTTGGGCAGCGCGCCGACCTTGGTGGCCGCGACCTGGCCTTGGCTGAAGATCATCATGGTGGGAATGCCGCGCACGCCATATTTCTGCGGCACGGTCGGGTTCTCGTCGATGTTGATTTTCGCGATGGTGACTTTGCCGTCCAGCTCCGCCGCCAATTCCTCCAGCGCCGGCGCGATCATCCGGCAAGGCCCGCACCATTCGGCCCAGAAATCGACCAATACGGGCTTTTTCGCATTCAGAACATCGTTTTGGAACGACGCGTCGGAGACTTTCATCGACGAAGACATACGCATTTCCTCACTGGGGCCGCACCATATCTAGGAACCGCGACCGGCTTGGTCAAGGCGCGTGCGGACGCGCCCGATTTCCGCCTCCAGGTACGCCTCGGAAAGCACCATCAGGCGGGGGCCTTCCGTCCAAACCAGCGCGCAGGCGATTCGTTTGTCTGAGAAAATCCGCGCTGCCGCGGCGCGATAAAGGGCCATCTGGGTTGCATAAATCCTTGGCACATCCACTTCGTGAGCAGGCGGCGGGCGGTTGGTCTTGAAGTCGACGATGAGCACGCTATCGGCGCCGACAGCCAAACGATCGACGCGGCCATGCACGCGCGCCGCCGGACCAAGCTCCGGCAAATCCGCGACGATGGAAACTTCGGCGCGGCTACCCAGCGCGAAGGCCGCGGCGAATGCGGGATCTTCGATCACCGCCAATGTTTCCGCGGCGAGATTGGCTGCTTCTTCGTCGTTCAATCCGCGTGCGCGCAAGAACCGATTCGCCATATCGCGGCGTTGAGCGGCGGCGATGTTGGGCAGCTGCGCCAACATGGCATGAACTAGAAGTCCGCGCCGGAAGCGTTTCGCGCCATCGGATGACAACGGCGGCGACATTGCCGGTTCGTCCATTCCCGCCGCGACCGATGGGCGGATCAGCCAAGGCGCGGGGCGTTGTTCCGGCGCCGGCGTGCGGGCCCAATCGGGAATCTCAAACGCTTCCGGCGCCTGAGCGGTTGGCCGCGCCGCAGCCCCTGCCGATGGATCACCGTAAATGTGAATGCCGCCGTCGCCCTGCGCCGTTCCCAGGGCCTTTGCCGCTTTTTCCGCCAGCCTATGCCAGGAACCCGGCTTGGTGCCGTTCTTGTTTTCGAAGCCGCAGATATAAAGCCGCTCTTTGGCGCGAGTCAGTGCCACATAGAACAAGCGCCGGTGTTCCTTCAGCGTTTCGTTCAAGGCGTCTTGTTTCGCCAGCTTGACTTTGTCCGGCGCGGCAATGTCGGAGAGCGGGAACAGCACGCCGTCTTCCGTGTAGAGAAGGTGTCCCTTGGTGGCCGGATTGTCGGGCAGCGATGTCGTATCGGGCAGAATCACGATATCGGCTTCCAGTCCCTTGGCGCCATGCACGGTCATCACCCGCACTTCGTTGCGGCCGCGCTCCATATCGCGCTTGACCTCGGCGCCGCCGCGCTCAATCCAATGCAGGAAGCCTTCCAGCGAGGGTGTGTTGGCGTGCTCGTAAGCCAGTGCCAGCGACAAGAACTCGTCGATGGCATCGTTGCTCTCCGTGCCCAAACGTTTGAGCAGTTTTCTGCGGCCTCCCGTCAGCGCACGGGCATAGAATTCGAACGGCGGCGATTGATCGGCATGCGACCGCGCTTCGGCAAGAAACGCATAGGCCTCCGCGAATTCCTCGCGCCGCTGCGATACTTCCTTCCATAATGTGCCCTCTCGCGCATGACACAATGCGAAGAGATCGTCCTCGCTTAACCCGGCCAGCGGCGAGCGCAGCAACGCCGCCAGATTGAGATCGTCCTCGGGCAGCAGGACAAACCGGCCCAGCGCGATCAAATCCATCACCGCGATCTGTTCGGTGAGTTTGATGCGGTCCGCTCCCGCCACCGGTATGTCGCGTTCCTTCAGTCGGCGGATAATTTCGCTGCCGAACGGCTCGCGCCGCGGCAGAAGGATCATGATGTCGCTCGGCTTGATGGCGTCGCTGTGGCCGGGAAGGGTCATGCCGCTCTCCAGCCAGCCCTCGATCTTGTCGGCGATCTGATCCGCGAGTTTGGCGAGCGGGCTGTCCTCGCGCTCCAGATCGACGGGACGCAAATCCCACGGATCGGGATCGGGCTTATCGGATGGCTTCAGCGCCGGCCAGAATTCTACCAACCCGGCGGCTTTCGTACGGAATGGAGCGTGCTTGATCGGAAGATCACCGAAGGTGAGACCTTCGCGCGCCGCGGGATCGGCAAAGGTCTCGTCTACGAACGCCAATATCTCCGGAGCGGAGCGGTGCGATGTTTGCAATTGCACAAAAGAGAATTCCCGGCCTGCTGCCTCGGCGCGTCCCGCAAAAAATCTTCGCCGTACGTCGAATTGCTTGGGATCGGCGCCTTGGAAACTGAAAATCGATTGCTTCTCGTCGCCCACGGCGAAAAGCGTTCGGGGAGTGCGCGTGATGCCTTCGCCCGCGAAGAATTCTTCCGTCAAACTCTGGATGATGTCCCATTGCAAGGCGCTGGTGTCTTGCGCCTCGTCGATCAGGATATGGTCGATGCCTTCGTCGAGCTTGTAGAGCACCCAGGCCGCACCGCTTGTTTTCAACAGGCGATGCGTCTCCACGATCAGATCGTCATAATCCAAGACGCTGCGGGCGCGTTTCTCGGCGGCATAAACCTGGCGCACCGCTTCCACGATGGTCAGTGCCGCCCCGCTCAGCGCTGCCGCATGGGCCGCGCGCTTACGGTTCGCAAAGTCCAGCACACGAACGACGAGCGTTTCCAAATAAGCAAGAAGGTCGGGACGGGTTCTCGCCAGTGCCTTTGTCGCAAGCGTGGCGCGCGGCGTTCCTTCTTTGGTCAGAAGCGCCTGTTCCACCGCTTCGAACCGTGTGAACGCATTGTCGGACTCCACCGCCAATGCCACTGCGATCGAGCGCTCGATATCGCTTTTGCTGCCCGATGCCAGCCAGGCAACGATTTCGCGCAAAAGCGTTTCGTCGCCGTTCAAATCTTGCACAAAATCGGTGACGATCGATTCGGGCGTATCGTTTTCGCCTGCGCCATGCGCCTTGCGCAGCGCTCCCATCCAATCTTCGCCTGCCGCCGTCAGGAACGCATCGATTTTGCCCCGGTCTGCGCCCAAGGCGGCATCGAGGATTTGCTCCAGCTTCATGTCGCTCAAATTCGTAGCCAGAAAGGCAATGGCGGAAGCGCGGACGCCGCTTCCGGCGTGTTCCAGCACGCGAGCCCGCGCCTCGGCCATCAAATCGCGTGCCGAGCGATCGTCGAGCACGCGGAACGATGCCGGCACGCCCGCTTCCAGCGGAAAGCGCATCAGCACGTATTGACAGAAGGCATGAATGGTTTGGATTTTCAGGCCGCCGGGCGTTTCCAAGGCATCGGCGAACAGGCGGCGCGCTTTGCGCAGTTCTTGCGGGCCGCCAAGATCGGCGCCGGCATCGCAAATCTTTCGCGCCAAATCGTCGTCGGGTAGCATCGACCATTCGCCGAGTTGGTCGAACAGCCGTCGAGCCATCTCGGCAGCCGCCGCCTTGGTATAGGTTAAGCACAGAATGCGTTCGGGCCGCGCCCCCGCCAGCAACAATCGCGTCACCCGGTTGGCGAGGGTGTGGGTTTTGCCCGCGCCGGCATTGGCCGCCACCCAGGCAGAACGGTTCGGATCGGATGCGGAGATCACGCTCATTCGCGCTCTCCCCGCCAACCGCTCAGCGACCACTCGCGCACGCGCGCCAGATGATCGTAGTCACCCGCACTATCGGCGCGGAACGGCGCGATGCGGAAATTGTAGCCGGTGCTTTCCTTGTCGAAACGCGCGATGCGCAGCGTTAGCCGTTCGGCCGCTTCGCGGGCGATAAATCCGGCATCGGTATTGATCGGCCGGAACTTGCCCGGTTCCGCGCCACCGCTGATGCGCACATAAACCAGCTCCACCGCTTCGAGCGGACCGACTTCTTTAAATCCGCCCGCCGCCAACATGGCGCCTTCCAACGGCAATTGAGGGGCCAGATGTTTGATCACCTGACTGTCGCTGGGCGGGGCGCCGCTCTTGTAATCCAATATGGAGCCGCCGCCGGTTTTAAACCGGTCGATGCGGTCGGCGCGGCCGTACAGCATGAAATCGCCGGCCGGGCCTTTGACGATCATTTCGCCTCTGATCTCGACGAAACTTTCCGCGATACCCGCGCGGCGTTTGCGTTCTTCGTCGACAAACCAGATTGCGGCATTGACGAAACGCGGCCGCCACAGCGCCAGGGCCGCTTTCGGCGTGCCTATATCACGGAACACGTCGTCTGCGATCGCGACAAGCTGCGCGTCGGCGTCGGCGGGAAGCTCGTGCGGGAATTTGCGCACGAACAGCTCCAGCGCTTTATGCAACGCGCTGCCGCGTTCCAGCGGTCCGATCTCCGCATCCAGCGGATCGAGCGGCCTCAAGTTCAATATTCGCCGCGCATAGATCGCATAAGGATCGCGCACCCATTTCTCGATTTCGGTGACGGAAAGCCTGCGCGGCCGCGACGAAACGGGCGGGCGCGGCGAGGGCGGCGCAATGCGCTCCGCTGGTCCCGGATCGGCAAGTGCCGTGAGAATCTGCCGGTAATCCTTCGCCGGGCACAGCAAAGCCGACAGTCCAAGACCTTTGGAGAGTTGTTCCAACCGCTGCACCCAGCGCGATGCGACAGTCGGCGTGCCTTCGGCTTTCGAGGCGCGCGTCAGCACGACGGCCGGCCCCGCGCTCAAAGTCGCGAAGTCGTGCGCCGATAGACCGATGGCACGTTCGGGCTGTTCCAAGCCAATGGTGCGGCGCATCGGGCGCGAAAACCACGGATCGTCGGCGACAGAGGACGGCCAGGAGCCTTCGTTCAGGCCTCCCAGAATGACCAGATCGAAACATTGCAGACGCGCCTCAAGCGGGCCGAGGATCGCAAGACGCGGGTGCCGGCCGTAGGGCGGCCGGACCGGATTTTCTTCCGTCAAAGCGCGAAAGAGCGGCGCATAGGAACTGGCCTCGATCGGCGGCACTTCCGCAGCCGAGTCTGACATTTCCCGCACGAAAAGATTGGCAACGCCACCTGCCGTTCCGTGCCATAGCGCGATCGCACCGTCTTGGTTGCATGTCAGCCGTTCTGCCGCACCGATATGCGCCTTTAGGGCGTCGGCAATGGCGATCTCGGGTTTGGACAACACCGCTTCGAGCGGCGCTAATGCGCCCGCGACTTCCGCGAACCACGTTTTCAATGTGAAGAGCATGTACCGCTCATCGTCCGACGCGGCGTCTAATGCATGGGTAATCGCGGAAGCAACACCCGCCAAACCGCAATCGGGACGCGGTCCGCGCAGCACCAAATCGAGTTCGCGCGCCTTTCCCCGGAACGATGAAACGTCTTGGCCCATCGTCGCCAGCGGGTGCTTGAGCAGAGCCAAAAGCGGCACCGGCGCAAAGCCGTTGTCTGCCGCTTCCGCGAGCAGGCATAAGAACGAGCCTTGTGGCGTCTGCGACAGCGGACGGCCTGCGGAATCGTCGATCGCGATGTTCCAGCGCCCAAGCTCTGCGGTCACGCGCCGCGCCAAAGCGCGATCGCGGGTCACCAAAGCCGCTGTGCGCTCCGGAATCTCCAGCGCTTCGCGAAGCAACAATGCGATGAGCGAAGCTTCCTCCGACGGATCGGCTGCATCCATCAACGTTAGGCCTTCGAAGCCTTTGGCGAGTTGCGACGTGTCTTCTTCCGCCAATATCCGCCAAGCGTCGGTGGTGGGAGCGGGACGCAGAACTTCGCGCAGCAGCGTTTCGCGAACAGACAGAGGCGCCGCAATCCAGTCGGCGACTTCGGTTCGTGCAACACCGATCCGGCCAAGCAATTGTTTGAGGGCAAATTGCGGATGGCCGGAATCCAGCCTATCCCAACTGTCCTCGTCCAATGCACGATCCAATCCGGGCAGAACGACGGCACCATTTGGGAGGCGCGCGATGACGCCGAGCAAATCCGCCGTCGCCGGAATGCTGCCGGTCGAGCCGGCTGCGATAACGGGCGCATCCGGCGGATTGCTTTGCAGCTGTTTGGCCAACGCCCGCAGCGCGTCGTTGCGATGCGCCGCCGGATTAACACAATGCTCGTCCGCCAGGATATCCGGCCACGCCGTATGGATCAGCGAGAGGAACTCCTTTACCTCTGCCCAATGTTCGGCGAGCGATAACGGCGCGAGTTCGGCTAGTTTGCCGAGATCTGCGCCTTGGCGCTCCACATCGTCCATCACACCGGCGAGAACTCTTGGCGAGCCCAGCCGCTTGTCCGAACGTCATGACGCGCCCGCGCGCCTGGCTCCAGCGCCGGATCAGGGCCCCCACCAACAGACGGCGCCGGATCGGCTTGATGGCGGGCTTCAGCTCAAGATCGTCCGCCGTCGGATCGAGCAGCAATTCGTCTTCGTCGACATCGCCGAGCGGGCGAAAATCCGGCAGCAGCGTTGCGCCGCCCGCTTGTTTTGCGAATATTTCCGCGATGCCGCGCGCCGCGCGTCGTGTCGGAAGATAAATTGTGGCGTCCGCCAGAGCCAGCGGTCCACTACCGAAGCGCTGCAACAAGCCTTGCGCCAACGCCGCGGAGAATGGTGCGCTTGCCGGGATCGTGAAGACCTTCGCGCCGCTGCCGAGCGGCGGATCACGCGGCGGGGGCAAGGTCTGCCAGATAAGCTTCGGCTTCTGCGACCGCTTGCGGGGTGCCGACATGGATCCATACGCCGTCCAAACGCACGCCAAACAACCGTTCTTTTTCAATGGCGCGGTCCCAAACCACGTTGGTCGAGAAGCCGCCGCTTGGCGCATTGTCGAACAGACGGGGATGCACGATCTGCACGCCGGGGAACGCGAAGGGCGACACGCGGCCCGCAGGCACGCGCGACAACCGGCCTTCGCCGTCCATCATGAAATCGCCAATGCCCTCATAGCCCATGGCGGTGACCATCGGGGCCATCAAGAGCAGTGCGTCCATCTGAATCGCATCCCAGCGCAGCTTCATGCGTTCGAGAGCCGCACCATAGCCTTCCACCCAGACGGTATCGGAATTGTGGATGAAGAAGGGCTCGCTGCCAAACTGCGCCAGGGCTTTCACCACGCCGCCGCCGGTACCCAGCAAGCCGTCGCTCTCTTCCGACAAACGGATCTCGACGTCTTTGCGTTTGGCCAAATGCTCTTTGAGCATCTCCGCCTTGTAATGCAGATTGACGACAATCATCGTCACACCCGCCGCCATCAGCCTGTCTATGGCATGATCGATCAGCGGTTTGCCGCCCACTTCGACCAGCGGTTTGGGCCGGTCGCTGGTTAACGGGCGCATCCGCGTGCCAAGCCCAGCCGCCATGATCATCGCGCGCGTTGGGGAACTCATGTCATGCTCCTCCGCACCGCGGCATGCCGCGTGCGTCGTTTGGGATGGCGCGATCATACCATGATTTGAGTCCCGCGAGAGCGGGCTGTTCGAGGTCGCGGTTAAGGTAGGACCATACTCGGGGCAGATAACCAAGATAGCGGGGTTTACCGTCGCGCCGGAATAGCCGCGCGAAAATTCCGACGATCTTGGCGTTGCGCTGGGCCGCGAACACCGCCATCTCCTGCGCGAATGCCTCGCCATCCAGGGGCTGGTCCTGTTTGCGCATGGCCTCAAGATAATGGCTGGTCGTGGCCTTCGCCAATGCGGCGGGGACATCGCGGCGGGCATCTTCGACCAAGGATATGAGATCGTAGGCTTTGCTGCCGGCCACGGCGTCTTGGAAGTCGATCAAACCGACGCGTGCGGCGCCGTTTCTTTGCGACAGCCACAGCAAGTTCTGCGCGTGGTAGTCGCGATGCACAAAAACCGACGCGGTATCGACAAACGGCCCGAGTGCTTTCCGCCACAACGCGCGGTGTTCTTCGACTTCTTCGGCATCGGCATTGCGACCCAAGGCGACGGGAAAGAACCATTCGGTCAGCAGGTCGACCTCCGCCAAGAGCGCTATCTCGTCATACGCATGGAATGTTTTGTCGGGCGGCAACACGCCGGGCGCCGGCTGCGCATGCAGCCTGGCGAGCACCTCAGCAGAGGCGCCATAAAGTGTTACGTCATCCGCGCCGCCGGTAAGCGCATCGGCAAACAGATCATCGCCCAGATCTTCCATCAGCACGAAACCCTGTGCCGCATCGTCGGCGTAAATCTGCGGCGCGCTGAGAGCTTTGCTGCGCAGGTAATTCGCTGCGGCAACGAAGCGGCCGCAATCCGCTCCCGCCAATCGTGCGACGGCGTTGTAGCCGAGTGCGCGCCGTTCCTCGGGCGTGGCATTGGCGGGCGCGGCCGGTGCTTCGGCGTGTTGGGGTTGATCCATCAACAGCGCCTTGCGGCCCTTGTCCTGCAGCCGGATGTAACGCCGCGTGGAGGCGTCGCCTTGCAGCGGAATGAGCGTTGCTGCGCCCCATCCGGCGCGGGCGAGGAATTCGTGGATGGCTTGGGTGCGGTCAGCGGGCAAGAGCGGTATCCGAAAAAATGGGCACCCAACGCGCGGGGCCGGTGATGTCGGCACAGCGCGATTGTTCGCCGGTTGCCGTTAGAGAAACAAGCAATGCGTCGACCGGTATCCGGTCGCCTCCGCGTTCGGGCCATTCGATCAGCGCGGCACCATCCTGCAAGGCTTCATCGAGACCAAGCTCGTCGATCTCGCGCGGATCGCGGATTCGATAGAGATCATAGTGGTGCAGCATAAGGCGCGGCGTCTCGTAACTTTGGACCAGGGTGAAGGTCGGGCTTGGCACGCGTTCCGTCACGGCAAGCGCCCGCAGGATGGCGCGGGCGAGCGTGGTCTTGCCTGCGCCGAGATCGCCTTTCAATGCCACGCAATCGCCACCTTGAAGGCCTGCGGCAATCTGCGCTCCCAGCGCCTCCGTGGCCGCCAGATCGCGAAGGGGTATCGAGCGCGCAAAGTCCTGAGAATCTATACTCATCGCAGCCGTTGTAGCGTGGCCTAGGGGCAGTCGGCAAAAGGTTGATTCAGCCCATCGGCTCGGACATGGTAGCCGCCGTTTTATGACAATTCCCCGGAAGCTTCATGCCGCACAATATCGTCATTATCGGAGCAGGTCAGGCCGGCGCACAGGCCGTCGCCTCCCTGCGGTCGGAGGGCTATTCGGGTGCCATTGCGATGGTCGGCGACGAGCCGTTCGCGCCCTATCAACGGCCGCCGTTGTCCAAGGCTTATCTGATGGGCACGCTGGAGCGCGCCAGGCTGTTCCTCAAGCCGGAGTCCTTTTATCAGGAGTCCGGATGTGAATTGATCCTGGGCGTCACGGTCAGCGCGGTCGACCGCAGCGCAAAGACGGTCATTCTCTCTGACGGGCGGTCTCTGGCCTATGACCAGTTGCTCATCGCAACCGGCACGCGGGTCCGCAAGATCAAATGTCTGGGCGCAGAGCTTCCCGGCATCCACTACCTGCGCAACATTGCGGACGTGGACGGGTTGAACGCGGTCTTTCACAAAGGCAAGCGGCTGGCCATTGTCGGCGGCGGTTATATCGGCTTGGAAGTCGCAGCGGTTGCCGCCAAACACGGACTCGATGTGACGGTGTTCGAGGCGATGGAGCGCGTTATGGTCCGCGCGGTCTCGCGACCCGTTTCGGATTTCTTCGAACAGATGCACCGTTCCGCGGGCGTCAAGCTGCTGCTCAATACCGGTGTTGAAGCGTTCGAAGGCGGCGCCCATGTGGAAGCGGTGAGGGCAGGCGGCAAAAGCTATCCTGCCGATATGGCGTTGGTCGGCATCGGCGTCATCCCGAACATGGAAATCGCCCGCGACGCGGGACTTCCCTGCGAAGACGGCATCGTCGTCGATGAGAATTGTGCGTCACCGGCCGATCCGGCCATCTTCGCTGCGGGCGATTGCACCTGGCATGTTGGACGCGAAGGCACACCGCTGCGGCTGGAAAGCGTTCAGAATGCCATCGATCAGGCCAAACATGCAGCCTATGCGATGATCGGAAAGCCGCGTGCCTATAGAGAAGTGCCGTGGTTTTGGTCCGATCAGTATGACCTGAAACTGCAGATTGCCGGCTTGGCTCGGCCCAGCGATCGGATCGTGGTGCGCGGCGACGCGGCGGCACGTAAATTCGCCGTCTTCCATTTGCGGGATGGCGTGGTTGCGGCCGTGGAGGCGGTCAATGCGCCCGCCGAATATCTGGTCGGCCGCAAACTGATCGCCGAGGGCGCCCGCGTTGCCCCGGAGCGGCTCGCCGACACGTCCATTCTCATGAAAAGCATTGCCTGAGGAGCGTTCATGCCCAAGATCAAATACATCGAACCAAACGGCAAAGAACATGAAGTTGATGTGCCGGTCGGTTGGTCGGTGATGGAAGGGGCGGTGAAGAACCTCATCCCCGGCATCGATGCCGATTGCGGCGGCGCTTGCGCCTGCGCGACCTGTCACGTCTATGTCGACAAGGAATGGCTCGACAAGCTGCCGCCCAAAGCGGACATGGAAGAAACGATGCTCGATTTCGCGCAGGATGTGGCATCGAACAGCCGATTGTCCTGCCAGATTCCGGTCACCGAAGAGCTCAACGGCCTGGTCGTGCGCACGCCGAAGAGCCAGCATTAGGAGTGGATTCTAGATTTTGATTTGGACGAACTAGTGGGGCCCAGATGCGAGCTTGCGTTTGTCTTTAATTAGCTCGCAAAAGCCATCAAACATCTCATAGACGTTTACCGATTCTCCGCGCTCAATGCGCTTAGAGATCGCAGTGAGAGGGAATACAACGATTGTGGTTCCGCAGTCGTGCAGTGCCGGATCACGGCCATATTCGTCCTCCACCGTTACCCACACGAGCCCCAATTTCTGGACGAGTGCATCACCGAACGTGATGCCGAGCGACTGCAGTTTCCATTTTTCGGATTTCTCGATCCAGCCTGATTGAATAATTGTATCGAGGAGCCTTAATTTACCTTCAAGCGTATCGTAGTTGTGTCGAGCTTCTGGTTCGTAGTGATCTTTCACCCAGTTCCTTTGCTTCTCAACATGCGCGGCATCTTCGCCCGAAAGCGCTTCAAATTTCTGGTCCATTTCTGAGATTCATTCTCTTGAATATTTCGGCGCGTGGTCCTTACACCTCGTCAGTCGAATTACCATATCCCGTGAATCACGACATTTGTGAGCATAAAATAGATTCCACCCTCCCCTTGAGGGAAGGGTCGAAGGCGGATTTGCGCGCTCGCGCAAAGACGACTTCGGGGAGGGGTAAGTTGGCGACGTCACCCCTCCCCGAAAAAATTCTTCGCTTTGCTCGAATTTTTCGACCCTCCCTCAAGGGGAGGGTAGGAAATACTTTTACGCCGTCTTTCTCGCGTCATCCAAAGCCGGCGGTTCGTCATGGATGCGGCGGGGCAGGTGACAGCGCACCAGCGTGCCGTTGGTGCTTTCGATCTCCACCCAGCCGTCATGCAGTTCGACGAAGCGGTTGACGAGCGCGAGACCCAGGCCCGCACCGCCGCGCTGTCCGGCATTGGCTTTGGCGGAGAAGCGTTCGAAGACTCTGGCGCGAACATCCCGTGCGATGCCCGGCCCGTTGTCGCGCACATAGATCTGCACGTCTTCGCCGTCGATTTGTCCGCCCAGCACGATGGTGCCGCCCTTTGGCGTAAATTTGAAGGTGTCGGACAGTGGTGAGTATTGGCGCTCATGATGAGCTTGCGGCCAGGCCTCAATGCGATTTGCTGATCGTTAATCAAACGTCGCGAAACAGATTGGGTAGGTGCCGCGCACCATGAACGACACGCACGATTTCCACGCCGTCGGGGGCTTCGCGATAAAGCACAAGGTAGTTGCCGACGATGAAATATCGCAGACCGGCCGCCAAGTCGGGCCGGGCCGGACCCATAAAAGGATTCTCTGCGAGATGCCCGCAAGCTTCATCAATCCGATCAAGCAAGCGATCGGCCGCCGTTAAATCGTCTTGGGCGATATACGTCCAGATTTCGATGAGGTCGTCTTCAGCGCGCGCTGTGCGGGTGAAATGTGCCAAACAACCTCTCAACTACCGGCCTAGCAGTTTGCTGAAAAAGTCTGGATTTGACGCTCCTGCGCCTTTGGCTGGCGGAACGGTGTGCTGCGGATTTGGTTTTTGACGGTGCTATTGGGGATTGGCGGGCAGGCTCGTCCTCAAGCGGCGATCAATTTTGGAATACGGACGAGATTGTAAGCGATGAGATTGAGCAGGAAGTCGGCGGCGACGCGGCGGATGCCGCGATGCTTGGTTTTGCGCATGGTGCCGTGCTGCTTGCCCCAGCCGAAGATGCACTCGATCATCGCCCGGCGTGATTGCGACATGGCGTAGCCGATATGGCGGACGGTTCGCCCGTCGATGGCGCTTTTGCGCCGCTTGCCGGTTTTGGTCACGGCGTCGTTCTGCGTCACATGCGGCGTGACGGCGATGGCGCGAAGGTTGGCCACATGATCGGCGGTGTCATAGGCCTTGTCCTCGCCCGCCGTGATACGGCGGGCCATCTCTTTGCTCTTAGCTGCAAACATTTTTCCGACGCTCGCCGCTCGGCCGTGCCATTGGCTTGCGTCACCATCCCGGCCACTGCCAGGCCATGGCGGTTCTCCATGATGGCATGGCCCATATAGCTGAGCTTCGCCTCTCGCCCCAACGCCTTGCGGTAGAGCCGGCTGTTTGGGTCGGTGACGCTGGCATGAGTGTCGTTCTTGCGCTTCTGACCGTGGAAGTTCGAGCCGTCGCCGTCATCGCTGCCGTCCTTGGGGCGAAAGCTCTTCTGCGAAGCCCAAGCCTCGATCAGCGTCCCGTCCGCCGAAAAATGCTCGTCCGACAATAGCGGCTTCACTTCGGGATGGTTCAATAGCTTGATCATGAACTTCTCGAAGGCTTCCCCGCCCAGCAGCCTGTCGCGGTTCTTGGTGAAGCTCGTCGGGTCCCACACCGGATCGTCCGGCGAGAGCCCCACGAACCAGCGGTACAGAAGGTTGTAGTCCAGTTGCTCCATCAATTGCCGTTCCGAACGGATGCCATAGAGTGCCTGGAGCAGCAGGGCGCTCAGCAATTGTTCCGGCGGGATCGACGGGCGGCCTTCCTTCGCATAGAGCCGCGAAAAGCTTCGGTTCAGTTCCTTCAGAACGTCCCGCACAAGCTCGCGTATCTTCCGCAGAGGGTGAGCCGCCGGAACCCGCGTCTCCGGCGAGACATATGAAAACAACCCGCCTTGATCCTGAAACCGCCCGCGCATTTTTGCCGATCCAACAGCCTCGCGACCAGTAAATCACGTCAAATCGCCAACAGCGAGGGGTTTTTCAGCAAACTGCTAGTGGAGTGGATTTGACATACGCTACTCTGCTTGGCGCGAACACCGAAAGCGAATGTCAAATCCAAACTCCACTAGAAACCTATAGTTGCTAGTGGTCCGTTGATTCTAACATTCGCAATAGTGTCCGGCGCAAAGAGGATGCGGATGTTAGAATCGGACCACTAGGGTGTTTCATCCATCAAGCGGCGGCGGGCTTCGGCTTTGATTGCAGCGATGTCTTTATAGCGGCCGGGACCACTCGCAAGGCCTTCCGCCCAAAGCTTTTGCATATGTTCGCGCTCTTGCTGAAGCAAGCTGCGCCGCAAATTCCATTCCCGCAGCGCCTCGCGGACCACCTCGCTACTCGTCGCGTATTCGCCGTTCTCGACGGCCTGCGCAATCAAGGCGGCCATTTCCGGTGTCACAGCTACGCTCATTTTAGAGACGTTGGACATAAAGAGCTCCTCATTAGTAGGATAAAGTAGTATAAATTCCTACCAATTTCAACTCTATCGCAGCTGCGCCATGCCCCCGTTTGTCATTCCGTACTTGCGGTCGCGGCGCAGGCACCAAGTTCACCTCGGTTTCACAATGCCGTGGAAATAATGGGAGGGCAGGAAGATACGTTTACGCCGTCTTTCTCTCTTCGCCCGATGCCGTTGGTGCCGGTTCGTCATGGAGGCGGCGCGGCAGATGGCAGCGCACCAGCGTGCCGTTGGTGCTTTCGATCTCCACCCAGCCATCATGCAATTCGACGAAGCGGTTGACGAGCGCGAGACCCAAGCCCGCACCGCCGCGCTGTCCGGCATTGGCTTTGGCGGAGAAGCGTTCGAAGACGCTGGCGCGAACTTCAGGTGCGATGCCCGGCCCGTTGTCGCGCACATAGATCTGCACGTCTTCGCCTTCGATGTGTCCGCCCAGCACGATGGTGCCGCCCTTCGGCGTGAATTTGAAGGCGTTGGATAGCAAATTGAAAACGACTTGGCGGATGCGGCGCGCATCGGCGAGGAACGAGCCAGCATCTTCCGCGCAGTCGATCTCAAGGCTCAGACCGACTTTCTCGGCCCAATCGCCGGCATGGGCCGCCACGTCTGTGAGCATTGCGTAAAGATCGACGCGTTCGAGTTCAAGCCGCAGCGCGCCGGATTCGATCAGTGCCAGATCGAGAATATCGTTGACCAAGCTCTTCAAGGTATTCGAGCCGGAGACAATGGCTTGCATATATTCGCTTTGGCGCTCGTTGAGCGGTCCAGGGACTTCGCTCGACAGATGTTCGGCAAAGCCCAGGATAGTGTTGAGCGGCGTGCGCAATTCGTAGGAGACGTGTTTGATGAAGTCGGATTTCAACCGATCCGCCGCTTCCAGCGCTTCGGCGCGCTCGCGCAGCACACCCTCGATACGGAAGCGATCGGTGACGTCGGCAAAGGTCACCAAGGTGGCGCCGTCGGGCAGCGGCGACAGCGACAGCGACAGGATGGTATGATCGTTTCGCTCGATTTCTCCCATGTCGCGCTGGACATTGGCGCCCGACACGATGTTCTGGATCAGACGCTCCCATACCGCGCCGTCACCGAATTTGTCTGCGCAGGCCGCCGCGATGGCGCGCACATGCGGCTCGCCGGTCAGGTCTTTGGTGCTGAGATTCCAGATCTTGCCGAACGCGGCATTGTGAAGCTTGAGCTTGCCATCCGGGCCGAACACGGCCACGCCTTCTTGCAGCGTGTCCAGCGTTGCGGACTGCACTTTGATGAGCGTGTTGTACGAACTTTCCAGCGTGATGCGTTCGGTGACGTCTTCGTACAGGAAAGTGAGGCCGCCGAACGGATGGGGTTGCGCCACGACGCGCAGGGTCTTGCCGCCGGGCACGTGCCACAATTCTTCGGAAGGATATTCGCGGGCGGTTTGGTAAAGCGCCAGACGTTCGCGTTTCCAGCCCTGATAGTCGCGCTGCTCGGGCAGTTTGCGGCCTTCGCGCAAACGGTCGAGCACTTCGCCGTCGCTGGGATGTGTGTCGAGCCAGGTTTCGGGAAGATTCCATAGCCGCGCAAAGGCGCGGTTGTAGAAACTGAGCTTCTGGTCGCGGTCGAAAATGGCGACGGCCGTCGCCAGTTTGTCCAAAGTGTCGGTATGCGCGTCGATATGTTGTTGCAGCCGCGCTTCGCCGGCGGCCACTTCGGTCACATCGCTGGCGGTACCGACGACACCCGTTTCGATGGGCACTTCGATGAGCGCCAACGCGCGGCGTTGGCCGTTGACGATGGCAAATCGCTTGGCTTCCAACGGCTGGTGTTGTGTGCGCGCCGAGGTCGCCAGATCACGTTCGGTTTTCTCCAGGGCCACTTGCTCGCGATTGGCCACATCCACATCGCTGGCGCCGGTCGCGGACAAAAACGCGCGGTTGCCCCATACCAACAAGGATTTGCGATCGCGCAACCACACCGGAATGGGCAGAGCATCGAGAACGGCGCGAAAATCCATCGACGCCGCAGCGGCGACAGCTTGCGGCTCGATCCACACCGCCGCCATTCCGCCCACCGCGCGCCCGCGGATGCTGACCCGGCGATCATGGGCGTCGGTGGCAGTTAGAGCGAACGCAGCGCCTTGCGCACTCAGTCCGTCCAACGCAGTCGACAGCTCGGTCGCTTGTGCGCCATGCAGACAGGAATCCAGCAACGCTTCCGCGCCGCCATACGAAAAGGGCCCCGTGCCATCGCGGCCCCAGACGATCAGCGATTCACTGGCAGCGTTCAACAGCGCATCGCGTTCGCCGACGGCAGCACGCGTGCGCGCTCCGGCAAGCCGCAGCGAGCGGCGCAAGCGGAGCGCCACGCTCTGTTCGGCCATTGCCCACAGAGCAGCGGCGATCGCCAGCGCCACGGCACCGGTGACCACAGCCATGAAGACCATGTCGTCCGCGCCATTGCCGCTGGGAGACGAGGCCCATGCTGCTCCAGCCGCCAGGACAAAGGCGGCCAGCGCGGCGATGGTTCCCCGCTGTCTTCCGTACCCGACCACGGCGCCTGGGTTTTTGTTTCGTCCCACTTTGGGACTCATCCCGGCTTCCCCAATTCCTGCCAATTTCGGCAAATCACTTTGGAATCAAGATGATACGGGCGTTAACGATACGTGCAATAGAATGTGGTTAAAAAAGTGTAAAAAACCAGATGTAGCGTTCATACCCCATAAATTGCCTGAATGGGCAATTTCCGAGTCAAATCAGAGTCATAAAATATCCGAGTACGGAGGGACACCTGTCCAGTGGACAATATAGCAGTGGCCAAATTTTTTTTGGCTACCTAACCGGACATGATCGGCGACCTTGGTCACAGCTAAGACCCCTACGCGAAGTTCGATCAGCCACATTCCCTTTTCTCGGTTGCCGCATGAAGGAATATGGTTTTTCCGACCGCCAGCCGGCCAATGCGCGTCACCGCGCCATAGACACCCGCATTGTTGCCGTTCGCGCGAACGACCGCCTTCAGCACTTCCGGCGCGGATTGCGCCGAATCGGGATCAAGATTCACCATCGCGCAGCGAACGTCGCGCATCGTGATGGCTATGCGCGGAGCGTCATGCCCCTCCCCGAAAGAGAGGACGCTGCCCACCCATTCATCCTCCTGAAAAGAAATCGTTCGCAGCGTACGAACCAAAATGTTGGGGCGAAATCGGCGCACATCCGGGCTTCGCCCTGCGAGACGTCCGATCTCGCGCACCGTATCGTGGGCGATTACCGAGATGCTCGCTTCATCGAAGATGCCGTGATCCAATTGCATCATTTGCACCGGAGCGCCGTGCCGACGCCCGATCTCCGTCGCCAGGTCATGCCCGAAGACGGGCATCTCTTCGCCATCGGGCGTGCGAACATGTGTAGGGAGGTCATTCGGGGCGCCGTCCTCGCGGCGGTGTGGCGCAAACAGGAGCAGATCGGGAAGCTTACCGGCCGTTAGCCACGGAAGTCCGCTGCGGTTGTCCGTTCGCCGGAACGCCAAGCGCCTGTCACCATCGAGGCCGTGCCAGCCCAGCCTGGCGGCATCGAGGCGTTCGCCGCTCATGGACTTCACGGGATACCGGAATATCGCCTCCACATGTCCGATTTCTATGGGCATGTTCGATCCACCCAATGTCAGCGTTGTTTGGGCGCGGCGATTGGATTCACGCGGCATTCCGCAGTGCGGTCTGCTTAATCAGTATCGATACGTGTCCGGCTTGAACGGCCCCTGCTGCGACACGCCGATGTAGTCGGCCTGCTTCTCGCTGAGCTTGGACAGCTTCACGCCGATCTTCGCCAGGTGGAGCAAAGCGACTTTTTCATCCAGTTTTTTCGGCAGAGTGTAGACGCCCACCGGATACTGGCCGGGTTTGGTGTACAGCTCCATCTGCGCCAGCGTCTGGTTGGTGAAGCTGGCCGACATCACGAAGCTGGGGTGTCCCATGGCGCAGCCCAGATTCACCAGGCGGCCTTCCGCCAGCAGAATGATGCGCTTTCCATCGGCAAACTGAACCTCGTCCACCTGCGGCTTGATGTTGTTCCATTTGAGATTGCGCAGAGAGGAGACCTGGATTTCCGAATCGAAGTGGCCGATGTTGCAGACGATGGCCCGGTCTTTCATCGCGCGCATGTGGTCGAGCGTGATGACATCGACATTGCCCGTGGTTGTGACGAAGATATCGCCGCGCGGCGCGGCGTCTTCCATGGTCACCACTTCATAGCCTTCCATCGCGGCTTGCAAGGCGCAGATGGGATCGATCTCGGTGACGAGCACGCGGCAACCGGCCTGGCGCAGGGAAGCAGAGGAGCCCTTGCCGACATCGCCGTAACCGGCGACGACGCCGACCTTGCCGGCCATCATCACATCGGTGGCGCGGCGGATGCCGTCCACGAGGGATTCGCGGCAGCCATAAAGGTTGTCGAATTTCGACTTGGTGACGCTGTCGTTGACATTGATCGCGGGCCACAAAAGCTGGCCCTTCTTGTGCATTTCATACAGCCGGTGAACGCCCGTCGTGGTTTCTTCCGTCACGCCGCGTATGTTTTTGGCGATCTTTGTGTAGAAGCCGGGATTGCTCTTGAGCCGCGCCTTGATGGAGGCGAATAGCACTTCGGCTTCCTCGCTGTCCGGCGATTCCAGAAATGCGACATCGCCTTTCTCGGCGCGGGAACCAAGATGGATCAGAAGCGTGGCGTCGCCGCCGTCATCCAGGATCATGTTCGGCGTGCCGCCATCGGACCATTCGAAGATCTTGTGGGTGTAATCCCAGTATTGTTCGAGGCTCTCGCCCTTGATGGCGAATACGGGCGTGCCGTTGGCGGCGATCGCGGCCGCGGCATGGTCCTGGGTCGAATAGATGTTGCAGGAAGCCCAGCGGATGTCCGCGCCCAATGCTTTCAGGGTTTCGATCAGCACAGCAGTCTGGATCGTCATATGGAGCGAGCCGGCGATGCGCGCGCCTTTGAGCGGCTGCGACGGCCCGAATTCCTCGCGTGTCGCCATCAAGCCGGGCATTTCGGTCTCGGCGATATCCAGCTCCTTACGGCCCCAATCGGCCAAAGCGATGTCCTTGACGATGTAGTCGTTCGAAGCGGGCATGGGCGCGGTCCTCTATTAGCGCGCCGGATATAGCAGCGGCTCCGGGGGCGGGCAAGGAGGATATAAAGAAATATGCATATCTTTATCTGCGGATAGATCGCCGGGATTTTGAAACGGCGGTTGGTGCACCGTCGATGGATCTGTATTCTCCAAGAAATGCAGGTCTTTTCAGTAGCTTGTGGATGCAGCCTGCGGCAATAAGGGGACGGTCGCAGGGGAATTGTCCTGATGCTATCCGTCGCGGCGTTGCTATGATTTGCGCAGTTGGCGCGCGCGATCACGGGGGAAACACGGGTTATGAAGAAGAAAAACGAGACGCACGTCGCCAAGTATTTGGGTGCTATTCCCAACCGCTTACAACTGGCGGGCGGCTGGATCGATCAGCCCTTCGTCTCGCGGCTGAACCCCAAACCGCCTGGTTCGATGGTCGTGGTCCAGATCGAGCCGAATTTTCGCCCGATGATCCGCTCGGGCGTTGCCAGCAGCACGCGCGTCGTCGCCATGGAAATCTGGAAGGGCAAATTGCCCAACCGTCCGCCCGATGAACTCGTACGCGAGCTCTACCACGCCGAAAACACCTACAAGGCCGAGCCGAGCGGTTCTCAGGACATGGTTGGGATGATCTATCCCGGCATCAGCCGTCTCGATTACGACGCTGCCGTGGAGGGCGGTGTTTTTCCCGCGCATATCGAATTGTGCAATTCGCCGCGCGTCGCGCGTTGGCTCGAAAAGGTGCTGCATCTGATACCCATTGAATCCAGGCCTGAAGGCTACAATCCGCTGATTTAAAGGAATCTCGATCCGAAATGGATCGTGCGCCTTGGACAGTCGGGCAAGGATTGTTTCGACGCCATCGTGAAGATGGATGCCGTCGCACTGGGTAAAGCGCTCAATTTGGGTCTGAAATGCTGGGATACGTTGTTTCCGCGATCCATGCGGCACGATGTGATCACGCTCGATCTCATGGCGCTGGCCACAGCCTATCAACACCAGTATCTCGGCGCGACGTATTCGGGTCCGGGAGGAGGCTATCTTATCGTGGCTTCGGAGGAATTCGTTCCGGGGTCCTTCCCGGTCAATATCCGCACAGCGAAAAAATGAGCGCGCCATCGGTCCTTGTTGGCGGTGGCTTTGACGATATCCGCGCGCGCGACATCCGCTTCCTCGAAGAAGCCGCCAAATTCGGCGAGGTGACGGTATTGTTGCTGGATGACGAAGAGTTTGGGCGACGCAACGGCAAACCGCCGAAGTTTCCGTTTGCGGAACGAGCCTATTTCCTCAACGCCGTTCGTTTCGTGAAGAGAGTTGTTGGGATCGATTCCACTGATACGCTGGGCAACGGCAATCGTCCGTCTACTGATGTTTGGTTGGATCGCGAGACAGATTCCGGAGAGAACTCATATCAGGCCAGCGCGCGGCGCCTCGGCATACCTTTTCGGATAATCCCGCAGAGCAAACTCCGCGGCTTTCCCGTATCCCATCCGCCAATGTCATCAACCGAACGAAAGAAAGTCGCCGTCACGGGCTGCTACGATTGGTTCCATTCCGGCCATGTTCGTTTTTTCGAAGAGGCCAGCGTCTATGGCGATCTGACCGTCTTCGTCGGAAACGATGCCTGTATTCGCGAACTGAAAGGCGAGGGCCACCCGTTATTGCCGCAAGACGAGCGGCGCTATGTCGTGGGTGCAATCAGGTATGTGAATCATGCCGTGATTTCCAGCGGCAATGGTTGGCTGGATTTCGATGCGGAAATCAGAGTTCTCAAACCGGACATTCTGGCTGTGAACGAAGACGGGGACAAAGGCGGCAAGCGCGAATACTGCCGCGAACTTGGGATCGAATACCTCGTGCTCAAACGCACGCCCGCGCCCGGGTTGCCCAAACGCAGCAGCACCGAACTCAGAGGATTTTGAGCTGCCTAACCGAACGTCAGCCGATCGCTACGGCCCATCCACCTTATAGCCGTCGGCGCGCAGCAGCGCCGGCACGCCCGCGTCTCCGACCAAATGGCCGGCACCGACCGTGACGAAGAAGGTCTTGTGTTCGTGCAGCATGGCTTCGATCTGTTTCACCCAGACATGGTTACGGTTGTCGAAAAGGACAGCGCGCGCTTCCGGACGTCCGTCAAAGGCATGGTTTGTAAGGTCCGCGATCGTCGCGACATCGCCGGACTCCCAGGCCCTTGTAAGTTTGTCGAGCTCCTGGTCTTCGGTCTCGATTTCTCTCAGTTCGACTTCGAAGTCCTGCAGCTCCACGGCGGGGTCCTGGGGCATGAGTAGCGCGATCTGCTGATCGAGCGTTTCGAGGTAGCGAAGTTTCTTGCCCGTGTCTTTGGCTTCGCCGGTCATAATGACGTCGACACCGAAAGCTGCCAGCTGGCTGCGTTTCATCAGCACAATCGCATCGAGCATAAGCGATGCCAGCCAAGGCCGTCTGGTGTCGAGCGCCGCTCCGGGGATGCCGAGATATGCCATCGCCTTGTCATAGTCTCTCTGCGATTCCGGCGGCAGCATCCCGCGCAGGCTTTGCCCGGCAGGAAGAGTGCCGCGCGTCGCGATGAGCGTCTTAATGCGATCTTTGGCCGCATCGTCGATGGGAATCTCGAACACGAAGACGCTGGCGCGGTGCATTGCGCGGTTCACCTTCGCGGTATGCCAATTCACGTTTTGCGGCAGAAAATGCACCGATCCGAAAAGATAGACGGTTCCGTGCGCTGAGTGGACACGCCACAAGGCCGGATGCGCCTCAACGATGTTGAGCGAGGCACTGTCGGCAGCGACCGGAATTTGAGATGCGAAAAGCGCCAGCAAGAACGCCGCGGCGATGGAGCGCATGGTCATAAGTCTTCCCCGGCAAGCTTGTATCCCAATGTGCCTTGGCCCCGCAGCACATGCAATTGAGAACCACTCGATTAAGCGGAAAATACAATTTGCAGCGAATGGCACGAGAAAAATGCAATGCGCGCATTCGTCACGTCACATTCTATCACGGGTTTCCTACAAACACCGTGGAAAATACGTATCTCCCACGGCACCTCATTTCCTTCATTCTGGCGGCCAGCACTGTGTGATCGTAGGAAGCCCGCACTATTGAATGTCATGAGCGCAACCAACAACAGAGTGAACATGGGCACGGAGGGATATATCCATTCCGTGACAACGAGCAGCGCTGCATTCGGCCCCGGCTCCCGCTTTGTTGTGTTTCTCTCGGGTTGCACCTTGCGTTGCCAATATTGCGACAGCCCCGAAATGTGGAACATGCCTGACGGCAAGAAGATGCACGTGGGCGAGTTACTAAAGCAAATCGGCGATTATCGGGTGTATCTGGAGCGCACGGGTGGTGGCGTCACTGCCAGTGGCGGCGAGCCTTTGGAGCAGCCGGAATTCCTCACCGCTCTGTTTCAGGGATGCAAGAGTTTGGGGCTGCACACCGCGCTCGATACCTCGGGTTTTCTCGGTGCAAGTGCCACGGACGCGCTGTTGGATGCGACCGATCTGGTGCTGCTCGATATAAAGTCCTTTGATCGGGATACCTATGAAGGGCTGACCGGCGGATCGCTTGGTCCGACAAGGCGCTTTGCCGAAAAACTCGCGGCAATGGGTAAGCCGGTATGGTTACGCTACGTGCTCGTGAAGGGCTTGACGGACGACCTGACGTCGATCGCATCGCTGGCTTCTTATGCTTGCGATCTGGGTAATGTGGAATGCGTCGAGGTCCTACCGTTCCACAAAGAAGGCGAAGTCGAATGGGAAGTTCGCGGACTTCCCTATACGTTGAGGGAAACGCCGCCGCCATCGCGCGAACTCGTCGATCGGGTTAGAGACTTATTCTCCGCACGCGGATTGAAGACCGTTTAGGCGGATGCAAACTTACTCCGATTGTGGAAAATCGGTGATTTTGAGCATGAGCGCCGCCGCTTTGCGCAGCATCTCGACATCGCGCGCAGGCAGAGACGACAGCCCCTCGGACAGACGCGTCATGCGGCGTTTTCGTCCCGCTTCCAGAAGACGGCGGCCTTTTTCGGTTACCGAGATCCGGATCGAACGCCGATCGATCGGCTGACGCAACGCAAGACCTTTGCGTTCGAGTTCCCCAACCATTTGAGACATGGTGGGCGGCCGGACTTGTTCCGCCGCCGCCAAAGTGCCGAGCGTCTGCGGCCCGGCGAAAACCAGAACCGACAAGACCGAAAGTTGCGCCCCCGTGACGCCTGCCGCAGCGTCTTCCTTGCGGACGTAACGCAACAGTTTGATCGCGGCGCTGTGCAGCGCGTCGGCGATCGGTTCGAAGTTGGAGGTGTTTTTTCGTGTCACTTGACAAACTCGAGAAAGCGTGGATTGTTAGTATACCTAACAATGTGATATCCGAACAATAGGGCACCAAACCTTGCAAGGAAAGGCGCAGCTCATGGAAACCAAGAGCAAAGACAGTTTGGAAGGACGCGGGCTCGTCCAGGTGGGGCTGACAAGCCGCGATTTGGAACGCTCCAAACGGTTCTATCGCGACACGCTGGGTTTGCCGCTCCTCTTCGAAGTCAGCGGAATGTTGTTTTTCCAGCTGGCGGGGCTGCGCCTGATGGTCGGCCTGGCAGCTGATCAACCCATCGGCGGGTCGATTTTCTATTTCGATGCCCCGGACATCGATATGCTGGGGGCGGCGTTGGAGGCGAAAGGCGTCAAATTCCTCGGACCCGCGCAAACCGTGCAGAGCACGGCGACGCACGATCTGAAGCTGCGCTCCTTCCTGGACCCGGACGGTAATGCGCTCGCCTTGATGGGCATGGTGGCGAAATAGCAAATCCCTGAGCGCATCACGAAATTATGACTGGCCGTCACGCTTCGCGCGGTTTGCGCCGAGGCTCGTCTGTGTAACCATCGTCCCGTCGAATCCTCCGGGGACTGGGATGAAAATCGTCAATGTTGTGATTATTGCGGCACTGTTTGTTGGAACGGCGGCGTTCGCCGCTAAGATCGCGGCGACGGACACAGCCAAGGCGCCGGCCAAAACGCGTTACTTCCAGCCGGGTGAAGTCAAGACCAGCGGTGCGGTCCATATCGGCTTTGGCAGCGTCTCCTATGACGCCGTGGCGGGAACGCTCGTCGTTCACCCCAAAGACTGGGACGATGTTCCAGCCAATCCGGAGGACAAGGACAAAGTCGGTGCCGATAATCCGACGGCGGAAGCCTCGATGTTCTACGTCGCCTATTTTCGCAAAGGCGTGAGCTCCGGTTCGCGTCCGATTACCTTCTTGTTCAATGGTGGCCCCGGTTCCTCCACTGTATGGCTGCACATGGGCGCCTTTGGGCCGAAACGTGTCGTGACTATCGACGACAGCCACACGCCGGCCGCGCCTTACAAGGTGGTGAACAATGATTATTCCTTGCTCGATGCCAGCGATCTGGTGTTCGTCGACGCGCCCGGTACGGGTTTCAGCCGCATCGCCGGCAAGGACAAGGAAAAAGCTTTCTACGGTGTCGACCCCGACGCGCATGCCTTTTCTGCGTTCATCAAACAGTTTCTGTCGAAATATGGCCGCTGGAATTCGCCGAAGTATTTGTTTGGCGAAAGCTATGGCACGCCGCGCGCCGCGGTGGTGGTGAACGAGCTCGAGACCGACGACGACATCGATTTCAACGGCGTGATCCTGCTGTCCCAGATCCTAAACTTTGATTTGGACATCGACGGTGCCGATACCAATCCGGGCGTCGATTTGCCTTACGAATTGGGCTTACCGACTTACGCAGCGACCGCGTGGTATCACAACAAATTGCCCGGCAAGAAGCCCGACGATCTTGTTGCCTTCGTGCAGAAAGTCGAACGCTTCGCCATGACCGATTATGCGCGGGCGCTTTCCGTCGGTTTGAGCCTCAGCCCGAAGGAGCGCGCTGCCATCGCGGAAAAACTGCACGAATATACCGGCCTCCCCGTCGCCTATATTTTGAAGGCCGATTTGCGCATCAATGGTGGGGAGTTCGAGAAGAACCTGCAGGATTCGGCCAATATGACGACGGGCCGCCTCGATACGCGCTTTTCGGGTCCAACCATGGACCCGCTGAGCAAACAGGCCGACTACGATCCGCAATCCGCGGCGATTAGCTCGGCCTATGTCTCCGCCTTCAACGCTTATGTCCGCAGCGATCTGAAATACGGCGAGGGGATGGTTTATCAGCCGGAAATCAATGTCTTCAAGTTCTGGGACTTTAAGCACCAGCAGCCCGGCGCCGGCTTCGCATTTCCCGGCTCGACCAATGTCATGCCCGATCTCGCCAGCGCGATGAAATACAATCCGAACCTCAAAGTGATGGTCAATGGCGGGTATTTCGATCTAGCGACGCCCTATTACAATGGCTGGTTTGAGGATCACCATCTGCCGATCCCCGCCAGTATGATGGGCAATATCGAATATCACTATTACCGCTCGGGACACATGGTCTATGCGCATGAGGAATCGCTGAAGGAAATTCATGACAACGTCGCGGCCTTTATCCATGCCACCGACAATGTGAAGTAGGGCGTTTGAAGGAAGTAGGGCGTTTGAAGTAAGGCGATTATTCTTCGCCGAATTTGGCGGCAATCAAGGCGAGGATGGCGGTGAGGGCGTCCTCGGCGTCCTCACCGTCTACGGCAATTTCGACTTCGCTTCCCAAACTTGCGGCGAGCAGCATCAGGCCCATGATGGAGCGGGCGTTGACGGATTGACCGTCCTTGCTGACGGTGATTGTCGAATTGAAACGCGCCGCGGCCTCCACCAATTTGGCCGACGCACGCGCGTGCAGGCCTCGCTTGTTAGTGATTTTGGCGAGGGCGGAGCGCCGTACTCCGTCGGGCATCGCGTCAGACCCCGGCGCCGGCCAGATCGGCGGAACCCGCACGCATGTATTTCCGTCCCGCGTCGATCGCTTCTTTGACGGCCTGTTCCAATGGCAGCCTGGTGCGCACATCGACCAGTTTAATGAGGCTTGGTAGATTGACGCCCGCCAGCACTTCGATCTTGCCCTTTTCGAGCAGCGTCAGCGATATGTTGCAGGGCGTTCCGCCAAACATGTCCGTGGCGACGACCACGCCTTTTCCCAGGTCCACGGATTTGACGGCCGCCGCGATCTCGCGTTGCCGTCGCTCGATGTCATCCTCCGGTCCGATGCACACGGCGCGCAGATGGGTTTGCGGGCCGACCATATGCTCCATGGCCGAGATGAATTCCTGGGCCAGGCGGCCATGGGTAACGAGGACAATGCCGATCATGGGTCTATCCGTTTGCGGGCCGAACGATAGCAAGCCCGCGGCGAGAGGAAAGCTCTAAATGGGGTTGATATGGTCACGATGCAAGTTGCGGGCGTAAGCCGCGGCCGCCACGGCAATTTTGGCCGCAGCCGAGGCTTCGAAGGGTGCCACCTTAATAACAGGTGGTGCGGCGCTTTTGGTCAGGCCCAGAGTCGCAGGAACCCGGTAACGGCGATGTTTTGGAAGGCGCCTGACGCCCTGTTCCAGTTCGACGACAAGGCCGACCCGGGCACGCGCCGCACGAGGAAGTTTGACGATGCCAACGTCGCGAACCTCGATCAGCCCGGCGCCGCGCCGGGGCGCCCGCGCCCAAAGCATATGCTGCAAGACGAAAAGTTCGACGCGGTCATCGGCGACGAGGGTTGCTCCGGCGGCAATCAGCCGTAGCGCAATATCCGACTTGCCCGCGCCGCTCGCGCCAAGCAGCAGTACACCACTATCGGGCGGCGCGCCGAATGTTTGTCCTGCACGGCCGAGGCGGATGCACGTGGCGTGAATATCGACGCAGGTGGTTTTCATAGCGGGATACGGGACAAAGGCAGTCGAACGATTAAGCGTGCGCCGCCTTGCGCACGATTCTCCGCCCAGATTTGCCCCCCAAGGCCGGTGGTAATCTGACGCGCGATGGACAGACCCAGACCGGAATTTTTTCCGAACCCGTGCTCGGTGGGCCGTTCGGTATAAAAGCGCTCGAACACGGTTTCGAGATTTTCGGGGGGAATGCCTGGCCCGTCATCGTCGACGATAATGCGCACCGTACTTCCCTCGGCACTTGCAGAAACTTTCACGATCCCGTTATCGGGACTGAACGATACGGCATTGTCGATCAGGTTGCGAACGATCTGGCCCAGGCGCTCATCGCGGCCCATGACAATGGCGTCGGGCGGCAACTGAAGCTCCAGCGCCAGCGTCACGCCGCGCGGAATTTCGGTGAAGCGATACACTTCGGCGATGGTTTCCAGGAGATGCGCGATGTCGACCGGCTGGCTGGTTTCGCGGCTGAGTTCCGCATCCAAGCGAGACGCATCGGAAATATCGGTGATAAGACGGTCGATGCGCTTCACATCGGCACGTACGATGGCCATCAGCCGGGCGCGCAATTCGTCATCGACGGCACGCGAGAACATTTCCACTGCACTTTTCAATGACGTCAGCGGATTCTTCAATTCATGCGCCACATCTGCTGCGAAGCTTTCGATGGCATCGATGCGATCGTACAATGCACGGGTCATCGCCGAAAGGCTGCGCGAGAGATCGCCGATCTCGTCATTGCGGTCGGGGAGATCGGGGAGGATTTCGCGCCCACCGCGCCCGCTGCGCACCCGATCGGCGGCGTCGGCCAGACGCTGAACCGGATTGGCAATCGTGCCGGACAGATAAGCGGAGGACACGATCATCACTACAAAGGCCAACAAGAACACCTCAAGCAGGGTGGTGCGTTCTTCGCGCAGAATGTCGTCGATATCGCCCCCTTCGGTCGAAACGAAGAGCACGCCATAGATCGCGCGGAAGCGCTGAATGGGCACGCCCACCGACAGAACAAGTTTGTTTTGCTCGTCGACGCGTTCCGCCGTGGCGATTTCCCCTCGTAGTGCCGCATCGACCTCTTTGTAAACGCGCCCATCTTTGCCGGCTTCGAAGTAAGGATCGAGTTTGGCGAAAGGACGCACGCCCATCACCCCGTCATAAAGGCGCACCACGCCCAGTTTGAACTGGCTCCATTCATCGATAGGCGGTAGTTCGGACGTTTGCACGATATTGCGAGCGAGCAGATTGCGCGTATCGATGATCAGGTTGCCGTCGGTGTCGTAGAGACGGGCACGCAATCGCGTCGGCACCAGAAGCTCGCGTAGCAGCGGCGCCGCATCGTCGACATTGAGCGAGCGCGTATCGCTGTTGGTGGAGTATTCGGACAGCGTGTTGGCGACGATGCGCGCCTGTTCTTCGACGCCCGTCAATCGTTCGTCGACCAGGCCGACCCGGCTCGACTGCACCCCAGACGACACCGGCGATCAAGATCAGGAACACCGTGGTGTTGATAAGTACGATGCGCTGACGCAGAACCGAATGGCGCGGATGGGATCCCAGCATCATCTTGCCATTGGTGGAGCGCTACTCACGATAGCGGTAGCCGACCCCATAAAGCGTTTCGATCGCTTCGAAATTGTCGTCGACCTGCTTTGAACTTTTTGCGCAGGCGCTTGATGTGGCTGTCGATGGTGCGATCGTCGACATAGACCTGATCGTCATAGGCGGCGTCCATCAGACTGTCGCGGCTTTTGACGAAGCCGGGGCGCTGCGCCAGCCTTGCAGGATAAGAAATTCGGTAACGGTCAGCCGCACCGGCTTTCCTTCCCAGGTGCATTCGTGGCGCTGCGGATCGAGCCCGAGCTTTCCGCGTGTCAGTGCTTCCTTTTTCCCGTCGGGGCCGACAGGGCCACCCTTGTGCGCTTCGGCGCGGCGTAACACCGCTTTGACGCGTTCGAGCAGCAGGCGCTGCGAGAAGGGCTTGCGGATGTAGTCGTCGGCACCGGCGTTGAGCCCCATCAATTCGTCGATCTCTTCATCTTTCGAAGTCAGGAAAATCACCGGCAGATCGGCGTTTTGGCGCAGCCGCCGCAACAGTTCCAAGCCGTCCATGCGCGGCATCTTGATGTCGAGGATGGCAAGGTCGGGCGGGGCGGTGCTGAGCGCGGTCAACGCCGATGCGCCGTCCGTAAAGGTGCGGACGTGATAGCCTTCCTGTTCCAGCAGCATGGTAACGGAGGCGAGGATGTTCTTGTCGTCGTCTACGAGCGCAATGTTCGCCATGAGTCCAGCCCGAGTGCGTCCTGGTTAGTATAAGGCCCTGAAATCCAAATCAAAGTGGGCTGCAGGCAAATAGCGCGGGACGATTCCCGCCCAGCACACGCCAATCGCTGCGCTGGCGTGCGGCGTTTTGCTTCACCAAGATCATTCTCTAGAGGCGCGCCGCATCATCCAGCCATAAAGCACTACGATCAACACGCCAAACGACGCCCATCCGAGGAGCGGAGCCGGCCCAAACTCTTCCGGCACCAGCGCCAAAGGTGCGCCGTTGTTGAGCGCGACAATCAATCCTGCATTGAGCACGCCGAACAAGCTCTCTCCGACGATCATGCCCGATGCAACCAGCACAGCCAACCGCTTGGAGTGTTCCGGATTCTTGGTGCGTTTGGTCCACAGATCGTAGAAATGCCCGATCACGGCACCGACCACGACGGGAAGCGTCACCGAAGCAGGCAGATAGATGCCCATGCCGACCGCCAGGGGCGGCAGGCGCAGCCATTTACGCGCGCCGAGCAACTCGTCGAGCGCGATCACGCCAATGCCGACGATCACGCCGATCCCGATCATCAACCACGGCGCCTTCTGTTCGATGACGCCTTGCGCGAGCGCGGAGATCAAATTTGCCTGCGGCGCCCCAAGCGGGGTGCCGACCTGGGTTGCCAGATGCGGCGCGCCGGCAAATCCGTTGGCGGCGTTGAGGAGATTCAGCACCGGCGGGATTACCAAGGCACCCGCAATGACGCCGACGATCAGCGCCCATTGTTGGGCCCGCGGCGTGGCGCCTACGAGCTGCCCGGTTTTCAGGTCTTGAAGGTTGTTGTTCGAGATCGTCGCGATCGAAAAGACGATGGCGGTGGTGAACAGCGCAAAGGCTACGAGCGCGCCCCGCGCCGCCACGGGCGGGTGCACAACGGCGATCAATAGCGTGGCACAGATCACGATGGCGAGGATTCCCACGCCCGAGATCGGGCTGTTGGAAGCGCCGATCAGGCCCGCCATGTAGCCCGTGATAGCCGCCACCAGGAACCCTCCAATGACCACGAAGGGCATTGCCGCGATGAGCAGCGTCGCAGTGTCGGCAACCAGCTGGGTCGTGCTGAGGAATTCCTTCAGCAGCCAGGCGATAACCACAAAACATATGGCCGTGATGAGAATGATCCAGAATGGCGAGAGGTCCACATCGCGGGTGTCGGTCGCGTGCTTGGCGCTGCGTGAGGCCGCCATGGTGGAAACCACGCCGCTCACGACGGGCCCGGCGAGCTTCGTCAGCGTCCAAACCGCAGCGATGCCGATGGTTCCGGCGCCGATGAAGCGCACATTGTCGTGCCACAGCGAAGTTACGAAATCGCCGAGCGCGCCATGCTCCGGCGTCATGGCGGTCAAGATCGGCACCGCGCCCGCCCAGGCAATCAGGACCCCGAACAACATCGCGACGCCGACCGACAATCCGACGAGATAGCCCGCACCCAGCAGCGCTAGCGAGAATGACATGTCGTAGCCGCTGGAGGCGCCGTGGCCGAGACGGAAGAATCCCGTCACTTCGTAGGCCGCGATACGCGTGCCAGTGACAACTACCAACGCCGCGGAAGCGATCGCACCATAAATCACGGCCAACAGCCCTTCGCGCGCTTCGGCGGGTGCGCCCGTCCCGCTACGCGCCTGGTTGCCCACTTCAAGCACTTGGGCCGCCGCAACGCCTTCGGGATAGGGCAGGTCGGACGTCGTTACCATGGCGCGCCGCAGCGGGATCGTGAACAGCACGCCAAGGACGCCTCCCGAGGCGCAAATCCAAAACGTCGTCCAGAAGGGAAATCCTGTCCACCAACCGACGATGACCAGACCCGGCAGCACGAAGATGATGGCCGACAGCGTGCCCGCCGCCGAGGCGACCGTCTGGACGATATTGTTTTCGAGGATCGAGGCGTTCTTGAAGGCCGACAACACCGCCATGGAAATGACGGCGGCGGGAATTGATGTCGCAAAAGTGAGCGCGACCTTCAGCCCGATGTAAACGTTCGCCGCCGTGAAGACGACGGTGATCAGCACACCGAGGATGAGTCCGCGCAGCGTGAGTTCGGTTACGCGCTTGGTTGTGGTTGGCGAGCTCACAGGACCCCCATTTGAATCGCAATTGCGACAGTGACATGCCCAGAGGGATTCGAAAGATGCAATACGATCAAAATGTTGGGATGCCAGTCCGGTATCAAAACATTAGCCAATTTGCCGCGTGTTAAAGTACTTTACAAAACAAAGTGGATGAGCTAGAAGGAGCGGGAATTCGAGGGATTGCCTGCCGTGAGCGCCCAACCCAGCACTTTCACCAACGCGACGAAGTTCGTGCTTCGCACGCTGGCGGCATCGTCAGTGCTTTTTGTGCTCGACATGGCTCTTCATCCGTCCTGGGGTTTGTTGGCGTCTTGGGACGTGATGGTTTCGGCGCTGCTGGTTTGCACCGTTTTGTGCTGGATAACCGAGCGATCGCAGGCGTCGGGGGCGGAACTCGTCGCAACCCTCGCCGGATTTTATTTTGTTCTCGCTTCGGTGAGCAATATTCCGGAGGGCGTTCTGTTCGATGTTATCAAGGTCGGTCAGGCGCCACAGCTGATGGTTCAGCAATTCGGCGTCGCGCTGGTCATCGCCGTTGTCATTGCGGTGCTGTTCGGGAGGGCCAAGACAAAACCTGTCCATGCGCCGGTTTGGCGTTCCGATATGTCGATTCCCGGCCTGATCTGGCGGCTTGCGGCATCCATCGCAATCTTCATGATCTGCTACATCGCTGCCGGGATGCTGATCTTTCCATTGGTCAAGGGCTATTACCATCTTCGGAACATGCCCGAACCCCAAGCGATGCTTTCGATGATAGCGCTACGGGCCGTCATCCTGGTTGTTGCCGCGGTTTTGGTGTTGCGCAACATCCCAAGCCGCAGAGACGCGCGCCTCATTCTCGCTATAGCGTTTCCCGTGATCTGCGTGATCTCTCTTATGATCCCGCATAGCGATCTCATGCCTCCTGCGGTGCGCTTGGTGCACACCTTGGAAATGGTGCCGTACTACACGCTTTGCGGATTTCTCTTTGCCACGTGGTTCGGTCCTCCGCGCATAGGCGAAGTCATTGCGTAACACCCACACAACGCTCTTACCCGCTTGCAGAAACACATTAAGGAGAACTCACATGTCGGACGCCCGAGAAGATATTTCCTATATGCGTCAACTCGCGGAGCAGGGGCGCAGGGGCCCTATCGTTGGTGGCACGTTCTTTGTCGCTGCAGGCATCGTGTTCGGCGCCGCCTGCTTAGCGGATGGGGCGGCGAGGGCGGGCCTGCTGCCGATTTCGGGCTGGGAATTTCTCTATCTTTGGCTGGGGGCGTTCGCGGTCTTCGGTTTAGTCTGGCGCGCTCTGTACTTTAGGCTCCGAAGTTTCCCGGGTAAGGCGACGAGCGGCTCCAATGCGGCGTTCGGGATCGCTTGGAGCGCATGTGCTGTCGGTGTCTTCGTTGCGCTGGCCGCCGTTGAGATCGTCGCAGCCGTCATCAACGCCCCCATTGTCTTGAATGCGTATATTCCGATGATCTTCGTTTTGTACGGCATAGCCTGGTTCACGACCGCTGCCATCGCCCGGCGCCACTGGATGTTCGCTGCCGCGGCCGGCTCGTTTGCCTTCAGCTTAATCATGGCGGCTCTGGCGGAGAATAAGCTGCAGGTTGCGGTGATGGGATTGGCGCTGCTGCTTCTGCTCACGCTGCCCGGCCTTCTTCTCATGAAAGAAGAAACACGCTGATGTCCGGCGGGTTCGACATCACCACGATCGACGAGGTCATCCACGGGCGATTGCGTCTGGGCGTGATGGCTTATCTGTCGGGCAGCGGAACCGCCGATTTCAACGAACTGAAAGCCGCGTTGCAGGCAAGCGACGGCAATCTCTCGGTGCATCTGCGCAAACTCGAAGAAGCCGAATATGTCTCGGTCGAGAAGACTTATGCCGGCCGCAAGCCACTCACGCGCGTGGCGCTAACGGACAAGGGACGCACTGCTTTCGTCGCTTATCTCGATGCCATCGAGAAACTCATTCCCAAACATGGAGAGCCCAAGTGACGAAATTCGGGGCGGCTTTTCTGGCCGGAGTGATGTGCATGAGCTTTGCTTCTGCGTCCGAATTTTCGCCCGACAAATGGGCGGTCGATGCGCGCCAGCGCGCCGAACAGCAGGAAATTCGAAGCTGGGTGCCGCTGAGTGCGCAAGTGCTGCATGGCAAAAGTGGAATGATCTCCGCCACGGTGTCGCCGATTGCTGTGCAGGCGGGACTGGAAACATTGCACCGCGGTGGCAATGCGGCCGACGCCGCCGCAACGGTCGCACTGACGCAAATTGCCACACAACTCGGTTCCGTGGTCTCCTATGCCGGCATAATGACGGTGCTCTATTATGATGCGAAGAGCGGAAAAATCTCATCGCTGGATGCGGGATACAATTCATATCGTGGCGAGAGCGACCCGCGGAGCATAGCGGCGAGCGATTTGAGCTTGCTGACTGGCGGTCTTCCGCCGCCACCAGCGAAAGATATCGGCCGTCAGACTTTGGTACCGGGCTTCATGGCGGGCATCGAAGCGATGCATTCACGCTTTGGTCGTGTTCCATTCGGCGATCTGTTTGCCCCCGCGATCTGGTACGCCGATAATGGTGTGACGATCTCTGCACCGCTCGCGTATTTCTTCCAAGTTCGCCAGAAGTACCTTTCGCGCACGCCGGAGGGGCAGCGATTCCTCCGCCAAGCGGGCAATAACTTGCCCCAGATCGGCGATGTTTTTCGTCAGCCGGAACTGGCGGCGACGCTGCGCGCCGTGGCAGAGCAAGGCGCTCGCACGATGTACAACCGCGATTGGGCGAAGGCATTTGTCGCAGCGGTGCAACGCGACGGCGGCAAAGTCACACTTCAGGACATGGAGGACTATCGACCCACTTGGAGTGAGCCTGCGCACACATCTTTCTTCAATCACGACGTCTATGTCGGCGGATCGCCCAATCTGTCCGCCTATCAATTGCTGACAGCGTTGAATGTGGCGAGCGCGCTTCACGTCGACCGGGGCGGCGCCTATTGGACGGATCCACAGATGTTCTGCGATTTGAACCGCATTAGCAGTGTCGTTGGCGGCGGCCCGGTCCTGCTCCCGCAAACCGCAAGCCTACTGCGGGCCAAGGGCATAGATGTCTCGCCGGAAGGCCAGCGCACACAGGCTTACGCGCAAGCGCTCGCAGCACTGCTGCCTGACCTTTACGGCGCGGGCCCCAAAGGCGATCCGCACCATTCCAACGCCATCGTAGTGATCGACAAAGACGGCAATATTGCCGTCATGACTCACACCATCAATTCGGTGATCTGGGGCAATACCGGAATTGTGGTCGGCGGTATTCCCATTCCCGATTCTGCAGGCTTCCAGCAGGAACGGTTGGCACAGCTTCAGCCGGGCGGCCGCTTGCCCAACGAAATCGCCGACACGATCATACTGAACAGGGATCATCAGCCGGTCCTGGCCACGGCCGGCATCGGATCGGCATTGTTGCCGGAAACATTACGGGTAATCGTGTCCGCAATCGGTCAGCAGCGCGATCTCGCAACCGTCGCCGCTGCGCCGCCGCTTCTCATCAATGTCGATCCCAAGAGCTATGCCTTGCCGCTCGCGCAAAGGCCCGTGCCGGTTCCGGCGGGCGCGTATGACGCGCCATTTCTGGACAATCTCAAATCAACCGGCTTGACCGTCACCGAAGTCCCGGTGCCGATCGTCGCGGGCGTGCGCGGCACTCTCGCGCTTGTTGCCCTCGATCCGAAGACGGCAGAACGGACAGCGCCCGAAGTGCCCGGCGTTATGGTCTTCGCAGGAAGCGAATAAGCCGCCTCAGACAAATTCAACTTTGAGAATTTCGTAAGACCGTGCACCGCCGGGCGCCGCGACCTCGACGGTGTCGCCCTTGCCCTTGCCGATCAGCGCGCGTGCAATCGGCGATGAGATCGAGATGCGACCCCCTTTGGCGTCCGCCTCGTGATCGCCGACGATTTGGTATTTGCGCTTCGCGTTTGTGTCCTCGTCGGCCATTGTGACCGTGGCGCCGAACTTCACGGTCGAGCCCGAAAGCTTGGAAACGTCGATCACCTCGGCGCGGCCGATCTTGTCCTCAAGCTCGATAACCCGTCCTTCGACGAAGGCTTGGCGTTCTTTGGCCGCGTGATATTCCGCGTTCTCGGAAAGATCGCCATGCGCGCGCGCTTCCGCGATCATCTTGATGATCGAGGGCCGCTCAACGGTCTTGAGCAGGTCGATTTCTTCTAGCAGGGCTTTGTAGCCCGACGCTGTCATGGGTATGCGTTCCATGGCACCAAATATCCTATCACCCGCAAAAATCGCACCCACCGGCCCTGCATGTGCAACCCGGCCGGGGTGCGAATCTCACGGAATTTACCTAATTCCTTGTGGCGCCTACACTTTTTGCCTCAGTCAGAGGCTTGGCGCTGCTAAAGAGTAAGACTGGAGAGGGGCGACTTCAAGGGACCCGCCGCGCAAAGCTGCAATGGCCTCGGTGGCAGCCGCCGCCCCGGCCATGGTCGTGTAGTAGGGAACCTTCATGGTCAGCGCTGTGCGGCGTATCGAGGCCGAGTCGGTCATGGCCTGCAGGCCGTCCGTGGTATTGAACACGAGTTGCACTTCGCCATTCTTAATCGCATCGACGACATGCGGGCGGCCTTCCAGCACCTTGTTGATGCGCTTGACGGGAATGTCCACAGCCTGCAGCGCCTTGGCCGTGCCGCGGGTCGCCAGAATCTGGAACCCCATGCCGATCAGGGCGCGGGCGGGGCCGATCGCATCGTTCTTGTCGTCGTTCTTGACCGAAATGAACACGGTTCCGGCGGTCGGCAGTTTAAGGCCGGCACCGATTTGGCTTTTGGCGAAGGCGCGGCCAAAATTTGCATCGAGCCCCATGACCTCGCCGGTCGAGCGCATCTCCGGGCCGAGAATTGTGTCGACACCAGGGAACCGCGCGAAAGGCAACACCGCCTCTTTGACGCAGATGTAGTTCCGTTTGGTGTGGGTCAGAGCAAAGGACTTCAACAACTCGCCGGCCATGACGCGCGCGGCGATGGCGGCAACCGGAAGCCCGATGGCCTTGGCGACGAACGGCACGGTGCGGCTGGCGCGTGGATTGACCTCAAGCAGAAAGATGTCGTTGCCTTGGACGGCATATTGCACGTTCATCAAGCCGCGCACCTTCAAGGCGCGCGCCAGCGCGATGGTCTCGCGTTCGATTTCTTGAATGGTCGCGGTTTTCAGCGAGTGAGGCGGGATAGCACAAGCTGAATCGCCGGAATGCACGCCGGCCTCCTCGATATGCTCCATGATGCCTGCGATAAACACATCGCCCGTTTCGTCGGCGATGGCATCGACATCGATTTCGGTGGCGTGATTCAGGAAGCCATCGATCAACACGGGATTGTCGCCCGAGATACGGAATAGTTCGCCCGATTGCAGGGTCGACTTGAGTTGCGCCTCGTCGTTGACGACCACCATGCCGCGGCCGCCCAACACATAGGAGGGACGCAGGATGATCGGATAGCCGATGGCGCGGGCTGCCTCGAACGCTTCCTCCGCGGTCATTGCGGTGGCATTGCGCGGCTGCTTCAGCTTGAGTTCGTTGATCAGAACCTGGAAACGCTTGCGGTCCTCGGCAAGATCGATCGCATCCGCGGATGTTCCGAGCAGCGGCACGCCTTCTTCCACCAGCGTGTTGGCCAGTTTGAGCGGTGTCTGGCCGCCATACTGCACGATGACACCCGCCAGCGTGCCCTTGAACCGCTCCGTCGCGACGATCTCCAGAACATCTTCGGCCGTCAGGGGTTCGAAATAGAGCCGGTCCGAAGTGTCGTAATCGGTCGACACGGTTTCCGGATTGCAATTGATCATGATGGTCTCGTAGCCCTGCGCCGAGAGCGCGAAGGCCGCGTGGCAGCAGCAATAATCGAACTCGATGCCCTGGCCGATGCGGTTGGGGCCGCCGCCGAGAATGATGATCTTCTTTTTGTCGGTCGGCCGGCTTTCGCACTCGACCACGCCGCCGACCGGGCTTTCATACGTCGAATACATATAGGGCGTCAGCGCCGCGAATTCCGCCGCGCAAGTATCGATGCGTTTGAACACGGGCCGTACGCCGAGCTTGTGCCGCAGGACCCGGATGTCTTTTTCCTTCAACCCCGTAAGCTTGGCCAAGCGCGCATCCGAAAAGCCCATGGATTTGAGACGGCGAAGGCCATCGGCATCGTTCGGCAAGCCTTGGTCGCGGACTCGTTGTTCCACCGCAAGAATCTCCTGGATCTCTTGGAGGAACCACGGATCGTATTTGGTGATGCTGGCGATTTCCTCGAACGGGAAGCCCAAACGCATCGCTTGCGCTGCGACGCGCAGCCGGTCCGGCGTCGCGCGCGCCAATGCCGCGCGGATCGCGCCTGTCTCGTTCGACATTTCGACCTCGTCAAAGCCGGTGAGGCCGGTTTCCAGCGAGCGCAGGGCTTTCTGGATCAATTCCGCAAAGGTCCGGCCGATCGCCATCGCCTCGCCGACGGATTTCATGGCGGTCGACAGAATGGGCTCGGCGCCGGGGAACTTCTCAAAAGCGAAACGCGGGATCTTGGTCACGACGTAATCGATTGTCGGCTCGAAGGCGGCGGGCGTGACCTTGGTGATATCGTTGGAAAGTTCGTCGAGCGTATAGCCGACCGCCAGCTTCGCCGCGATTTTTGCGATCGGAAACCCTGTCGCTTTGGAGGCCAACGCGGACGAGCGCGAGACGCGCGGGTTCATCTCGATCAGCACCATGCGCCCGTCTTCCGGATTCACCGCGAATTGAACGTTCGATCCGCCGGTTTCCACCCCGATTTCGCGCAGCACGGCAATCGAGGCCGAGCGCATGCGCTGATACTCTTTGTCGGTGAGGGTCAGGGCAGGGGCGACGGTGATGAAATCGCCGGTATGCACGCCCATCGGATCGACGTTCTCGATGGAGCAAATGATGATGGCGTTGTCGGCCTTGTCGCGCACGACTTCCATCTCGAATTCTTTCCAGCCGAGGACGGATTCCTCGATCAGCACTTCGTTGGTGGGCGAAGCGTCTAATCCCCGCTCGACGATGTCGAAGAACTCTTCGCGGTTATAAGCGATGCCGCCCCCGGTCCCGCCCAAGGTGAAGGATGGCCGGATCACGGCCGGAAGCCCCACGGTATCGAGAGCCTTCAGCGCATGCGTAAAGGCTTCCGGCGACAATTCCATCACCGGATTGTTCTGATCGTCGTAGAGGAAGGTGCCCTGCGAATCTTTTTTGTGGCGCAGATAGCCCTTGAGCGTGACGCCGCGGGGCACGTCCAACCCGATCCTCATCATCGCCAGGCGGAACAATTCGCGGTCCTCTGCCTTATCGATGGCCGCCGCCGAGGCGCCGATCAATTCCACATTGTGTTTGTCGAGCGTGCCCCTCTTGCGCAGCGACAGAGCCGTGTTGAGGGCCGTCTGGCCGCCCATGGTCGGCAGCAAGGCAAAGACTTTTCCCAGCGGCACATTCGGCCGCTCGCGCGCGATGATCTTCTCCACGAATTCCGGCGTGATCGGTTCGATATAGGTGGCGTCGGCCATGTCCGGATCGGTCATGATGGTGGCCGGGTTGGAATTCACCAGGACCACGCGATAGCCCTCGGCCCTGAGGGCCTTACAAGCCTGCGCGCCGGAATAGTCGAACTCGCAGGCCTGGCCGATGACGATGGGCCCGGCGCCGATGATCAGAACGGTATGGATATCGGTACGCTTGGGCATGGTCTCTCGCACGCAATCCGGCGCACACGGGACGCGTGCGGTTTCCGGCCAATCTGTGGGCTAAGGGGATCGTTTAGCGGTGACTGGCCCGGGGGGCAACCCCTCATTTGCCGCGGCGCAGCGATTCCATCCGGTCACAACTCGCGCTAGCTTCGCCACCGCAGCGTCCGCCCCTGAACGGGATTGGCAAAGGGTTTTCCGCTTGCGACCGATTTGGACCAGGCCTTTTTGAGGCGGTGATACCAAATCGCCGGCTGATCGGCGTCCTGAATGAGCATCAGATTGGGGTTGAATTTGAGCCCCTCCTTCTGAAGTTCCACCATGCGCCGGTCGTCGCCCAGGAATGTCGGTCCCAAGGCCATGAAAAACGGCCGGATAAAGCCCAGCCAGAAGGGCCAATAGAAAACCTGCGTCACTTCGGTCGTCTCGGCATCGCGCGGCGTACAGACGGTTAATCCGATGACATCCGCCCGTTTGCCGAAGATCGTGCCCGAGATGTTCTCGAAGCGGGCGCTGGGCAGCTCGAAGGTAATTTCTGTGGACACATCCGTGCCAAGGAACTTGTAGGCCCGCTTGCTGGGCTTGTGACGGGTCATCACGAACCCGTTGGGGAGCGGCGCGTAGTTCTTTGTCTTCTCGCGGATGCTAACCCGCCACCACCAGCGGCCATGGACAAAAGGTGCGTGAGCGGGATCCATCAGCCCGATCACGGCATGATCGATGCCGCAGGCGAAGGTCTGGCTTTCGACCCAACGCGGCTTTGCGTTCTCGATCCCCGCCTTTGGCGGTTCGCTTGCGGGCGGAGCGGCTTCGTGGCCCGGCGCGGCCATGTAGATCCAGATCAAGCCGTCCTGTTCGCGCACCGGATAGGCTCGCACGCGAATCTTGGAAGCATCCATCTCTTGGCCGTCGACCAGCGAAGGGATCAACGAACACACGCCGTCGGATTTGAAGCGCCAGCCATGATAGGGGCACTCGACCGTGCCCTCGGGCATGATCTTACCGGCTGAAAGAGGCACCCCGCGATGCGGACAGATATCGCGTAGCGCAAACGGGGTTCCGTTATTCTTGCGGCTGATCACCACCGGCTCGCCGAGTAGCATCTCACGGCGCATCCGGCCTGGCTTCAGCGTCGCGGACTGCGCGCCGAGATACCAAAGATCGCGAAGGAAAACATCGTCAGCCATTAAGGCAAGTACCCCAGTCGGAGACAGCGCGCCGTTTAAAACAGTAAGCCTATGCCTTTGGCTAGGCCAGCTGCCAAAAAACAAACTCCAATAATGAAGCCCATACCCTTTTGAATGCGCACGAACCAAGGGCCGGGATCGCTTTGCCTCTCTCCGAAAGGACCTACGATGCGCTGACTGCTGGGCCAACCGACACTGATCAACAACAGGCCCATTGCGATCAGCAAAACTGGCTCCAAATATTCCACGGCTCCATATTCCATGGCTCTCCCCCCAAACACGCCATGAGATCAGTCTAGCAGTTTGCTGAAAAAGTCTGGATTTGACGCTCCTGCGCCTTTGGCTGGCGGAACGGTGTGCTGCGGATTTGGTTTTTGACGGTGCTATTGGGGATTGGCGGGCAGGCTCGTCCTCAAGCGGCGATCAATTTTGGGATACGGACGAGATTGTAAGCGATGAGATTGAGCAGGAAGTCGGCGGCGACGCGGCGGATGCCGCGATGCTTGGTTTTGCGCATGGTGCCGTGCTGCTTGCCCCAGCCGAAGATGCACTCGATCATCGCCCGGCGTGATTGCGACATGGCGTAGCCGATATGGCGGACGGTTCGCCCGTCGATGGCGCTTTTGCGCCGCTTGCCGGTTTTGGTCACGGCGTCGTTCTGCGTCACATGCGGCGTGACGGCGATGGCGCGAAGGTTGGCCACATGATCGGCGGTGTCATAGGCCTTGTCCTCGCCCGCCGTGATACGGCGGGCCATCTCTTTGCTCTTAGCTGCAAACATTTTTTCCGACGCTCGCCGCTCGGCCGTGCCATTGGCTTGCGTCACCATCCCGGCCACTGCCAGGCCATGGCGGTTCTCCATGATGGCATGGCCCATATAGCTGAGCTTCGCCTCTCGCCCCAACGCCTTGCGGTAGAGCCGGCTGTTTGGGTCGGTGACGCTGGCATGAGTGTCGTTCTTGCGCTTCTGACCGTGGAAGTTCGAGCCGTCGCCGTCATCGCTGCCGTCCTTGGGGCGAAAGCTCTTCTGCGAAGCCCAAGCCTCGATCAGCGTCCCGTCCGCCGAAAAATGCTCGTCCGACAATAGCGGCTTCACTTCGGGATGGTTCAATAGCTTGATCATGAACTTCTCGAAGGCTTCCCCGCCCAGCAGCCTGTCGCGGTTCTTGGTGAAGCTCGTCGGGTCCCACACCGGATCGTCCGGCGAGAGCCCCACGAACCAGCGGTACAGAAGGTTGTAGTCCAGTTGCTCCATCAATTGCCGTTCCGAACGGATGCCATAGAGTGCCTGGAGCAGCAGGGCGCTCAGCAATTGTTCCGGCGGGATCGACGGGCGGCCTTCCTTCGCATAGAGCCGCGAAAAGCTTCGGTTCAGTTCCTTCAGAACGTCCCGCACAAGCTCGCGTATCTTCCGCAGAGGGTGAGCCGCCGGAACCCGCGTCTCCGGCGAGACATATGAAAACAACCCGCCTTGATCCTGAAACCGCCCGCGCATTTTTGCCGATCCAACAGCCTCGCGACCAGTGAATCACGTCAAATCGCCAACAGCGAGGGGTTTTTCAGCAAACTGCTAGTCTATTTCTTTGGCTTGAGCAGGCCTTCGAGCGGGGTCGACAGCTGAGCCCCTTTATACACCGCAAGCTTATAGGCCCAACGGGCCGCATGCGCGTTGATCTCGTTGGCTTCCTTGGCGGCGGCGGTTTTGCCGGGAGCGGCATCCGCAAAAACTTGGGCCCAATAATCCGAACCCTGTTTGATGACATCGACCGTCACGATCAGACCATCGAAGGTGTGGGTCACCATACGAGTTGCGCCATTCGCAAAATCGAAGCCGCCTGCAGGTTGAACATCGTCGAAGGAGAAACCGACGACACTGGATGCAACGCCATCCGGTGCACTGGGATCCGACACCTCGCGGCCACGCGGGATCGGTGCGAGCGCAAAGTCCGCATCGCTTGGCTTGGCGCGGCTGACCGAATAGGCAGGTCCCGTCGCCGGACGCACATCGACCTCTTGGATGCGCGCACGGTCCACGTCCATGACCTGCTTGTCCATCCAATCGGCCGGATTGGCGCGCGGCTCGAAAACACTCTCGACAAGCCAGCTTTGGCTGTCGCCCGGCTTGCGAACGAACAGGCCGACAGCGCCCGAAGGATCGCCAATGTCTTCGGTCTTCCCAACGATCAGCGACGCCAATACGCGGCCTTTGGCATCGCCGAGCGTGATCGCGGTGCCGTCTCCTTTGGGCGGCGCATCCAGCGCCACATAATGGAACCAGTCGGGCCGCGCGGTTTTGGGCTCGATGGTTACGAGCGCCGCAAGGCCGACTAGCGTGCGCTTCACCTCCTCGAACGAGGCGGAATAATTGGCGCGCCCGGGCAGCACCCAGCCTTTCATCGGCACAAACGCGACATCGAACGCACCGTATTTTTTCGAGACGATATGGATGCGGGCCGTCTGGGTCACCTTTGCGGCGAGGCCGTTTAGGAACACATGTGGCGGATATTTCGGGGCCACTTGTTCGGCCCGTTGATTGAGCGCCAGGACCGCGAGCAACATGCCAGCAACGGCCAACGCGGCCAAAATCGCCAAATTGCGCCGGCGCGGATCGTCGAGAAATGTCTTCAGGTCCATCGCGCCCCTCATATCTTGATGGCGCGCGCGCGGCGCCTGCGGCGCAGCCACGCCAGCCCGATGGCGAAAGCCGAGACGAGCAGGGGGACCAACGCAATATTGATGAACGCAACGCGCGTTCCCAAAGCGTCGATATCCTTGCGCAGATTGTGCTGCACTTCGCGCAAATCCGCTCTCGTATCGGAGAGTTGGCGCTTGAAACGTTCGATGGCTTGCTGCTGTTCGGTGGTTAGAGCGACCCCGCGTCCGTCTTGGCCCTGCTGGAGATCGTGCAAGCGTTGCTGCGTGTCCGTCAGACGCGCCTCCAACGCGTGTTCCTGCTGCTGGAACTGTGCTTGCGCCCGCGATTGCAGCTCCTGCACAACGGTGAAGGGCCGGTCACCCGTGGCGCGCGTCCGCAGCGAAATCAAGTCGCCGGAACCCATGAGGTTTTCCACGGCATTCATCACGAAGGCACCGTTGTCGGCGAAGGGGGCCGCGACCTGTTTGCCGTAGAGGTTCTCCTCGACGCGCAGCCAGAAACGGTCGTTGAAGATGTCGGTATCGGCCATCACCACGACATTGATGTTCTTCGCGCTTTTGATTTCAGGCGAAGGCGCGTCGGCCGGCGGCCCGTCCGGAAAGGCCGTCTTGGCCGGCCCCGAGATTCGCGCTGCGATAGTGAACAACTCGCCCGTTGGACTGATCGCCGACAGCAAATCGTCGGGACGCGGATTCATCCGCACTTCTTCGCTGTCGAGCAGCGCTGCTTTGTTGGAGGACCCGATGAGCGACGCGAAATGAGTTGTGGCATCTTTGCGCAGACGCAGCGAGCCCGCGCTGGCCAGATTGAGCGACTGGAGGTTGGCGGTGACCGGATCCTTCGCGTCGAACTGATCGGGCGTCAGATGCAGCCAAACCGGATAGACCGACACCGGATTGCGCGGGTCATTGGAAGTCCGCACCTGCTGCGCCAAACTCAGGTCGCCGATCACTTTGTTGGGATTGAAGCCGATGCCCCAGGCCAGGAACAGGCGCGGCAACGAAGAAGAAGAGGGCCCGGCCATCGACGGATCGCCGCCACCGCTGCTGGCTTGCGCCAATTCGGAATAGGGATCGACGAAGACAAGGGCTCGTCCGCCCTTCAACACGAATTGATCGATCGCATAATTCTGCGCGTCGTTCAGCGCCCCCGGCTGGACGATCATCAGCACATCGGCATCGGCGGGAATGCTCTTGAAATCCGGCGCGAGCATCTCGGTGTCGTAAGTTTGCGTCAGTTCTTGATAGATCACATAGGGCCGGGCCCCGCCTTGCATCGCCGCCGCGCCGCCATCCATCGGTAAGCTCGACAGGATCGCCAGCTTGGGCTTTTTCGGTGTCGCTAAACGATAGATCAGCGAGGAAATATCGTATTCGAGATACGGCTCGCGTTCGGGCGCGAAATAGGCGATCGCCTCTTTTCCGTCGATGCGGTTCGATCCCACCAGGCCGAAATAGACGACGTCGCCGGAATCAGGAGGGGTCGCGGCCGTCAAGCCGTTCGACGTCGCTTCGTCTTCCGCCGGCGTATAGGGCTCGGGATCGATCTCTTCGAGAATGATCTTGCCGTGGCTGCGTGACGCATATTCCCGAAGCAAGTCACGCACGCGTCCGGCATAGGCTCGGGTCTGTGCGTAATCGGCGGCGGCTTGCTTGGAATAGAAAAACTTAAGCGTCACTGGTTCGGGCAGGTTGTCGATGATATTGCGCGTGCCTTGCGCCAGCGTGAAACGTCCGTTTTCGGTGAGATCGAGGCGCGCCGTCGTGACCGCGGCATCGATGGCGATGTTGAACCCGACGAATGCAATGGCGGCGAGCACGATGGCGGCTATGGCGTAAAGACGGCGGGAGAGCGGTTTCATCTCAGCTCCCGCTCTTCTTCAAATCGACCAGCACGACATTCGCCGCCAGGAACAGCGCGATCAGCGAAACGAAAAACACGACGTCGCGCAGATCGATCACGCCGGCCGTGATCGCGGCGTAATGGGTGATGAAACTGAACGAGGCAATGGCGTCCACCAGCGGCGACGGTGCCCAGGCACGGAAGAAGTCGAGAACCAGGGGTGCGCCGGATATCGTAAAGAGGAAGCAGACGACGACGCTGACGACAAAGGCGATGACCTGGTTGTTCGTCGCCGCCGAGATGCAGGCGCCGATGGCGAGATAGGCGCCCGCCATAAAAAAGCTGCCGACATAACTGGCGAGGATTACGCCATTGTCCGGGTGACCGAGAAAATTCACCGTCAGCCAGATCGGGAAGGTGAGCGCCAGCGCAATCCCCGTGAACGCCCACGCGGCAAGGTGCTTGCCCAACACGCTTGCCCAAAGCGGGATGGGCAAGGTGAGCAAAAGCTCCATCGTCCCGTTGCGCCGCTCCTCCGCCCAAAGGCGCATCGAAAGAGCGGGGACCAGGAACAAATAAAGCCAGGGGTGATAACCGAAGAACACGCTGAGATCGGCGACGCGGTTGTCGAAAAAACTGCCCACGTAAAACGTGAATGCGCCCATGGCGAACAGGAAGATCACAATGAAGACATAGGCTAGCGGTGTCGCGAAATAGGCGGCGAATTCGCGCTTGAAGATGGGCAGCACGTAATTCATGTCCTGGCTGCCTTCACTCGGTCGGCATCGGTCGTCGTAATGGCGCGGAACACCTCATCCAAACGGCCCGGCTCGGCATAAAGCTCTTTGACATTCCACTTTTCGCGAACCGCCATCGCGCTGACATCTTCGACCAGCAGGGCGCCGGCCTTGGGGAATGCGGTGAGCTGGACGGTTCCATCCTTGCGCTCGAATTTGTCGACGCTTGCCACCGCAGGCAGCGCCTTTAGTGTTTTGGCGGCGACGTCCGCCTCTCCGGCCGGAAGATACAGCGTCACGGCGTTGTGGTAGCGCGAGCGGGACAGAAGTTGCGACGGCGTGCCGTCGGCCACGATGGCGCCGCGGTCGATGATGACGGCGCGGGTGCAGATCGCTTCCACTTCTTCCAGCAGGTGTGTCGACACGATGATGGCTTTCTGTGGTGCCATGGCGCGGATCAACGTCCGCACCGCATGCTTCTGATTCGGATCCAACCCATCCGTCGGCTCATCCATGATCAGCACCGGCGGATCGTGGAGGATCGCCTGCGCCAGCCCGACGCGGCGCTTGAAGCCCTTCGACATGGTTTCGATGGTTTGGTCCAGTACCGGCCCGAGGTCTGTCTTTTCGACGGCTGCAGCGATGCGCGCTTTAGCCTCCGCGCCCCGGAAACCGCGCACTTCGGCAATAAAGGCCAGAAACTGACGGGCCGTCATATCGCCATAAGCGGGAGCGCCTTCGGGCAGATAGCCGATGGCGGCTTGGGCGCCGATTGTCGCAGTTTCCACATCGTGACCGCAGACGCGCACCGTGCCCTCGGTCGGGGCCAGGTACCCCGTCACCATCTTCATAGTTGTGGATTTTCCCGCGCCGTTCGGCCCTAGAAAGCCCAAAACCTCGCCCTTGGCGACCGTCAAGCTCAGTCCGGCCACCGCCGTGACGGAGCCGAAGCGTTTGGTCAAACCTTCAATTTCAATCATCGGGGGCAATCGGCGGGGATACTCTCTTTCCCCTTAGAGAAATCGTCTTTGGCTCGCAACCCCGGAAAGGTTACGAATGCGATAGCGACCGCCTGAATCGGGAGTGACGTCGATGTTCATCGTTGGCCGTTTTCTGCAACGCGCCGTGATCGTCGGGGTGGTCTTGCAGCTGATATTGGCGGTGCTCGGCCATTTCATCCCCTGGATTCCCGGGAGCGTTTTGATGTTTGGCCGGATGATGATCTCGGCCAGTGCCGGTTATCTCTATGGAATGCAAATGGGCCGCAGTTATGCCACCAGTGCGCTGGGCGGCGCGATCGCCGGCGGATTGTGCATTATACCGGCGCTCGCCGTGTCCGTCTTGTTTGGCGATACGCCAGCCTCGTTCCTTGCCATCGGCACCGGCATTGCGATTCTCACGGGTGGAGTCGGCGGCGCCTTCGGGCAGATGGCCGCGATGCTGCACAAGCTCGGATTCTAACAGTAAAGGGAAGAAGTCGACTGGCCGATCAAGACTGCCCCGGACGGGGGGCTGGGGGGCTTGATGTCACGGAGCGGTCCATCAATTCGGACCAGCCGACAGAGGTGAACTTCGCCTTTGATCGCGGCCAAGCAGTGGTCCAAACGTGGCAGTTTCGTGGCGCCCCATGAATAATAGGCAAGGAAACGCAGCAAAGACCACATGTCGCAGGTCAGCGATGCACTTGTTGCATAACGCCAGCCGTTAGAGCGGTGAATGACGAATTAAAAAGGCCCCGATGTTGCCATCGGGGCCTTTCTTAATCTGCCTACGCGTTTCTATCGGCGATTGCCGAACAGCTGGATGAGCATGAAGAACAAGTTCACGAAATCGAGATAAAGGCGCAGCGCTCCTATGATCGACTTCCGACCGGCGACCGTGCCGTCGTCCGACGCGACGTACATGTCCTTAATGTTCTGGGTATCGTAGGCGGTCAGTCCGGTGAAGATAAGCACACCGAGTACCGAGATTACGAACTGCATCATGCTCGACTGCAGGAACATGTTCACCAGCATGGCAATAATGATGCCGATCAGGCCCATGAACAGGAACGAGCCGAACCCCGTCAAATCGCGCTTGGTGGTATAGCCCCATAGGCTCATCGCGCCGAACGTTGCGGCTGTAATGAAAAATACCCGCGCCACGCTCTCCCCAGTGAAGTTGAGCAGGATCGAGGCCACCGAGATGCCGATGAGGCCGGCATAAGCCCAGAACATCGCCTGCGCCGCGCCGACGCTCATCCGGTTGATGCGGAACGAGAGCAGCAACACCAGACCCAGCGGAGCGAAGATGGCGATCATCCCCAACATCGTCAGGCCGTAGCCGTGCCCCTGCGGCACATAAACGAAGAACAGCTCGCGCAACGATGTGTTGGCGGTGATCCAGGCTGTCGCGCCGGTTAGCCCGAGGCCGACCAGCATATAGTTGTAGACGCGCAGCATATAAGCGCGCAGCCCGGCGTCGATGACGCCGGCTTGTGCGCCGACTTGGCCGCGAATGATCCGGTTCGAGTTGTAGTCCGCCATAGAAAATCCTTCCTTTCGGCCCTGAAGGGCCGCTTCGACGCATTATATCGTGTTTAGGGCGTCTTGTATCAAGCCGCGAGGCTTCCAAAACGGGCGGTTGTGCGTGATTGTCCGCCCCTGAATTGGGCGCCACATAATCCTAATCTTACGAATTTTCCATGTTTAAACGTCTCCTGACCGTTTCCGGCTATACCGCGCTTTCGCGTGTCACCGGTTTTATGCGTGACATTTTGATGGCGTTTGTGTTGGGCGCCGGTCCGATGTCGGACGCGTTTCTGGTGGCGTTCCGCCTTCCCAACAATTTCCGCGCCATCTTCGGCGAGGGCGCCTTCAACGCCGCGTTTCTGCCCCGCTTCGCCAAGCTGCGTACGAACGAAGGCCCCGAGGCGGCGGCGAGTTTCGCCGACGCGGTCTATTCCTGGCAGATCGCGGCGCAGATCGTCCTGCTGATCGCGGCGCTCCTGGGCATGCGCTACGTGATTGGGGCGATGGCGCCGGGCTTTGCGGCCCATCCCGGCCAGATGGATCTGGCGACCATGCTGGCCCGCATCGCCTTTCCCTATCTGATCATGACGGTTTCGTCGGTGCAGCTCTCGGCCATGCTGAACGCGATCGAGAAGTTCGCGGCCGCCGCGGCGTGGTCGATACTGCTCAATGTCGCGATGATGGCGACGTTGCTCGCCGCGCGCTGGTTTCCCAATGCAGCCTATGCGGCAGCTTGGGGTGTGTTTTTAGGCGGCGTCATGCAGCTCGGCTTCATTGCCTGGGCGGCGGCTCGAAGCCATTTGCGCCTGCGCGTCAAATTTCCGCGCTGGACGCCGCAGGTGAGGGAGTTCCTCTGGGCGCTTGGCGCAGCGACAATCGGCTCCGCCAGCATTCAGATCAGCCTTTTCATGGACAATTTCATCGCCAGCTTCCTGCCCTCGGGCGATTTGACGGCACTTTATTACGCCGACCGCATCAACCAGCTACCCACCGGAATGTTCGGCATTGCGCTGTGGACCGTGCTCCTGCCGGAAATGTCCAACCGGTTCGCCAAAAACGAATTCGCCAGCGCCTATGAATCGCAAAATCGTGCCGCCGCTTTCGGGCTGTTGCTGACTTTGCCCTTTGTTGCTGCCTATTTTGCCGTACCCATGACGATCATGCGGGCGTTGTTCGCACATGGCGCCTTTCATTTGGAGGCCGCCGCCACTTCGGCAAACGCGCTGATGGCTTATGGTGTCGGCTTGCCGGCTTTCGTGCTGGTGCGCATCGTCTCGGCGACATTTTACGCACGCCACGACACGGCCACGCCGGTGCGCGCCACACTCTTCGCGGTCGCGGTCAACATCGCGCTCAAAATCGTCCTTGTATGGGGCGTCCATCTCGGAGCGGTCGGCATTGCGCTTGGGACCGCGCTCGGCGCCTGGGCCAATGTGGGCGTCCTCGTCTGGATGGCCATGGGACGTAAGCTCATGCAAGTGAACGCCGTATTTTGGCGATCTTTAGGCCCCACGCTTCTTGCCGCGGTCCTGACCGGTGTCGGCGCTTATGCGGGCACCTCTATTGCCGGCCAAAGGCCCTTGTCCGCGGGTGCAAATCTGTGGCTTGTGCATATATCGGCCCATACGATGAACGACGAATACGCGCTCGGCTTGGCATTGCTTCTCGGCTGTTCCGGCTTTGCCGCCGTGGTCTTGCTGTTCCATCGCTTCCTGCCGCTTGAGCGATTGCGCCGGCGATGATCCGCCTATTTGCAGCTCTTTCGCTCCCCGATGATGTGGCCCAGTCTCTGTTGGCGATGGAGGCCGGCGTGCCGGGCTCCAAATGGCGCAGGCGCGATCAGCTCCATGTGACGCTCCGCTTCATGGGCGATGTGGAGGAGCCGGTGGCGGCCGCCATTGACGACGCGCTGGCGACGATTTCGGCGCCCGCTTTTTCTCTGCAGCTAAAGGGTGTCGGTGAATTCGGCGGCTCTCATCCCCATACGCTATGGGCCGGCGTGCCCGGCAACGACGCGCTTCTCCATTTGCAGCGCAAAATCGAAAGCGCATTGCAACGTGCGGGTTTGGAGCCGGAGCGGCGCAAATACACCCCTCATATTACGCTGGCGCGCCTCAAAGGAGCGGCGCGCCGCCGAGTGATCGATTTTCTGACCGAACACGCTCTCTATGCCAGCGTGCCGTTTCCGGTGGACGTCTTCAATCTTTATTCCAGCTCCATGACGCCCAACGGGAGCATTTATCACGTCGAGAAAGTGTACCAATTGCGCTAGCGCTCAGGGCCGTTCCTCGATGGCTTCCATATTGTCGTCGGACAGCCCGAAATGATGTCCGATCTCGTGCACGATCACGTGACGGACGAGATCGCCCAACGTGCCGCGATTTTCCGCCCAATAGTCCAGCAATGGGCGCCGATAGAGAAAAACCATGGTCGGCTCCGGCTGGCTGTCGTTGCTCACCTGTTGCGCCAGCGGCGAGCCGTGGAACAGGCCCAAAATGTCGAATTCGGACGGAAGATCCATGTCGCGGATCACATCCTCGTCTGGAAAATCCTGCACCACGAACAGAATGCCCCCGCACAGCGAACGAAATTGCGCCGGCAGCGTTTCATACTCCGCGCGTGCCAGAAGCTCGATCTGGTCAAGCGACGGTGCTTCGATATTCGTCCAATCCATTATGGCTGCTAAAGTAGGCCGCACGAAGGAGATCGTACCATGAAAAAGCTGGAGTCCGCCGCCCGAACCGCCGCGCTTAAGAAGCTGACGGCTTGGCACGAGGTGGCTGGCCGCGATGCTATCGGCCGGACGTTCCAATTCCGGAATTTCAGCGAGGCGTTTGCCTTTATGACGCGCGCCGCGCTGCTGGCCGAGAAGCTCGACCACCATCCGGAGTGGTTCAATGTCTACAACAAGGTCGACGTGACGCTCTCAACCCACGACGCCGGAGGGGTCACCGAGAAGGATATCCAGATGGCCGAAGCGATGGAGATCTATGCCCATCGCTGAGCCGGCCTCAGGGCTCGAGGCCGAACACCCATGCGGCTGCCGCACCGAGCGTCGCCAAGCCGACGGCAAGGACGGTCCACAAATGGCGGGCAAGCCACGTTCTCTCCAGGAGTTGAGAGCTACCTGTCAGTTCCATGTCGTGATGCGTATCAACCAAACCGCCGATGATCGACATTTTGGCCTCCCAATCTCAACCTGCGGTTTCCATCTAATCACCATTGCACGGGATTGAAATAGGTAATTTGCGAAAACGGCTGCCGCTCTCTGCTCGCCGACCGCCCGCGACGCCAAATGGCAATTCAACCTCTACCACCCCGATGGCACACTTGCCGGATTGATGGAGTTCAAGCCTATCGGCAAGCCATGCTGCTCGCCCTTCACGGCCACAGGTTCGGAAAAGTAGGTTCGCGCTCCGCTAAGCGCTCGGTTTGGAGTGCCGCACCAGATCGTCCACCACCCCGGGATCGGCGAGCGTGGAGGTATCGCCGAGGTTTGTGGTGTCGCCTTCCGCGATCTTGCGCAAAATACGCCGCATGATTTTTCCCGAGCGGGTTTTCGGCAGACCCGGCGCGAATTGGATGACGTCCGGCCGGGCAATCGGCGAAAGATGCTCGGAGACGAACTTCATCAGCTCCTCTTTGAGAGCGGCGGTCGGGGATTTGCCGGCTTTGAGCGTCACGAAGGCATAGATGCCTTGTCCTTTCACGTCGTGCGGGCGCCCGACTACGGCGGCTTCGGCGACCTTGAGGTTTTCGACCAGCGCGGATTCGACCTCCGCCGTGCCAAGACGGTGGCCCGAGACGTTGATCACGTCGTCGACGCGGCCGGTGATCCAGTAATAGCCATCCTCATCGCGGCGGCAGCCGTCGCCGGTGAAATATTTGCCGCGATAGGTGCGGAAATAGGTATTCGCAAAGCGCCTATGATCGCCATAGACGGTTCGCATCTGGCCCGGCCAGGAATCGAGCAGCACAAGATTGCCGCTCGCCGCGCCTTCGAGAGGCGTGCCCGCCGCATCGACGATTTGCGGGCGGATGCCGAACAGCGGCTTGGTCGCGGAGCCCGGTTTGAGTTCGGTGGCGCCGGGCAGGGGCGATATCAAAATGCCGCCGGTCTCGGTCTGCCACCACGTGTCGACGACCGGGCAGCGGCTGTCGCCGACGGTCCTGTAATACCACAGCCACGCTTCCGGGTTGATCGGTTCGCCGACACTGCCGAGCAGGCGCAGCGAGGCGCGCGAGGTTTTCTTCACCGGCGCTTCGCCGTCGCGCATCAAGGCGCGGATCGCGGTGGGAGCCGTGTAGAAGATGTTGACCTTGTGCTTGTCGATCACTTCCCAGAACCGCGACACGGTCGGATAGTTCGGGACGCCTTCGAACATCAGCGTGGTCGCGCCGTTCGCCAGCGGCCCATAGATGATATAGCTGTGCCCCGTGACCCAACCGACATCCGCCGTGCACCAAAAAACCTCGCCCGGGCGGTAATCGAACACGATTTCATGGGTGAAGGCGGCATAGAGCAGATAGCCGCCGGTGGTGTGCAGCACGCCTTTGGGTTTTCCGGTTGAACCCGATGTGTAGAGGATGAACAGCGGATCTTCCGCATTCATTTCTGCGGGCGGGCAAGTTGCAGGCACTTTCGCCGCCGCTTCGTGATACCAGACATCGCGGCCGGGGTGCCGCAGCGCGTGCTTGCCGGTGCGCTTGACGACGATCACATGGCGCACATCGGGGCATTGCAGCAGCGCCAGGTCGGTGTTGGCCTTTAGCGGCACGGGCTTGCCGCCGCGCATGCCTTCATCGGCCGTAATGACGAGGGTGCTTTCGCAATCCAGGATGCGGTTGGCCAGGCTGTCCGGCGAAAAACCGCCGAACACGACGGAATGCACCGCGCCGATGCGCGCGCAGGCCAGCATCGCGTAAGCGGCCTCCGGGATCATCGGCAGATAGATGGTGACCCGGTCGCCTTTCTTGACGCCATGAGCGAGCAGCACATTGGCGAAGCGGCAGACCTCGTCATGCAGTTCCTGATAGGTGATCGATTTGGAATCTTTTGGATCGTCGCCTTCCCAGATGATGGCGACCCGGTCGGCATGCTTGGGCAGATGCCGGTCGATGCAGTTCGACGTCACATTCAGTGTGCCGTCCTCGAACCACTTAATAAAGAGATTGTCCGGGTCCCAGGAAACGTTCTTCACCTTGGTGAAGGGCTTGATCCAGTCGATGCGGGCGGCTTGTTCGCGCCAGAAGCCGTCCGGGTCTTTTCCCGCCCGCGTATACATTTCTTGGTATTTCGCGGCATCGATAAAGGCGCGGCTTTTCCATTCGCTGGGTACGGGCAAAAGAGTATCGCTCATGAGGCTTCCCTGATCTTGAGAATTGCTCTTATTTTATATCCATTGTGGCGAAGCGAGGCGGGCGCTTCAAGGCGGCAATGGGCCGCTTGCTCCCGCGGAAGGATATTCGCGCATGGCCGAAGAGGGCTACCACCCGGAGATGTCCGACGCCGCGGTCATGGCCAAAACCGGCAAGACGTGGGACCAGTGGTTCGCGCTGCTCGACAAGGCGGGTGCGGCCCGGCTCGGTCACCGGGAGATCGTAAAGCTCGCTGCCAAGATCGGCGAGGCGGGGCCTTGGTGGCGTCAGATGGTATCGGTGGAATATGAGCGCGCGCGCGGGTTGCGGCGCAAGCACGAGACGGCCACCGGCTTTTCGGTGAGTGCGACCAAGAACTCTGGCCGTCGGTGTTGAAGCGCTTTACGCCGTGACGGCCGATGCCAAGCAGCGCAAGAAATGGTTTCCGGACGGTGAATTGAAAGTCTCGTCGCAGACCGAGAACAAATATTTCCGCGGCGCCTGGAATGGGTCCGCGCGCCTTGAAATTAATTTCTACGCAAAGTCCGGCGGCAAGGCGCAAATCACCGTGCAGATCGGCAAGCTGGCAAAGAAATCCGACGTCGAACGCGAACGCATGATATGGAAGAAGGCGTTGGGGAAGTTACAGACTTTACTTGCTTAGCTACCGCTGTCATCCCCGGCCGAGCGCGAGCGTATCACGCTTGCGCGAGGGGAAGGGGATCCAGGTGACGAGATTGCCTCCGGTCTTTACACCTGGATTCCCTTCCCCTCGCTCCCTTCGGTCGCTCGGCCGGGAATGACAACGCAATTGAGGGCTATAGACCAAAATCATGCAACTCCACCTTTCTTCCTGGCCGGAAATCGAAGCCTATTTGGCGAAGTCCAAAGCCATTATGATTCCGATCGGCTCGACCGAGCAGCACGGGCCGAACGGTTTGCTCGGCACCGATGCGCTGTGCCCGGAGATTATCGCCAGACGCGCCGGCGATGAGGCGGGCATCCTGGTCGGCCCGACGTTCAATGTCGGGCAGGCACAGCATCATATGGGCTTTCCCGGTACCATCACTCTGCGCCCCTCCACCATGATCGCGGCGATGAACGACTGGGCGCACTCGCTGGCGCATCACGGCTTCGAACGCATCTATTGGTTGAACGGCCATGGCGGCAATATCGCCACGATCAACGCCGCGTTTTCCGAAATGTATCATGGCAAGACGTTCGGGACCGAAGACAGCAACAATTCGTCCTTGCACTGCATGCTGCGCAATTGGTGGGAGCTCTCCGGCGTGACGGATTTGTGCAAGCAGCTGTTTCCGCTGGGCGAGGGCAGCCACGCCACGCCCAGCGAAGTCTCGGTCACCTATTTCGCCTATCCCGATGCGATCAAACATGTGGCGATGTCGCCCAAGATCGCGCCGACCGGTCCGATCTACAATGCCGAGGATTATCGTCGCCGCTTTCCCGATGGGCGCATCGGCTCCGATCCGTCGCAAGCCAATGTCGAAGCAGGCGAGAGGCTCGTCGCCGCGGCGGTCAAAGGCGTGATCGCGGAGTTCAAGCAGTTTGCGGAATCTTAGTGTACGAAAATCGCCTTCACTTTCTTAGAATTTTCGACATACAAATAAGTCAGCCCGAACGCCAAAATACGAAGCGTCGCCCAAAACTTTACCGCGCCCGGCGTCAGACTCGGATCGATCACGGTGTTGAACAACTCTTCGTCCAGTGCGTACTGAATCGCCACCACTGCGGTCAGCACAATGCGGAGCACGAACCACGTCTTGACGTGGCCCGGAAACGACTCTTTCTTTCTCAGAAATTGAACTAGGCACACCAGCCCCAGCACAAACACCGCCAACATCAAAACGGCCACGATGCCGTCAAGCGTGATGAACAGCGGATGACCGGCCATGGTATGAAGTTCGGCCAACGGCGAATGAGCTTTTAGGCGTGTCGCGGCTTGTCGAAGGATGCTGAGGGGTTCAATGATCAGCAGCACGAGCGGTACCAGTCGCCATCCGCCCAGCCCGTCGAACCATTTTTCCTGGGCCCCGCTGTTTTGCGCCATTCTTAATCCCTCATCTCTATCGGGAAATAATAGCCAAGTTCCGCCTTTTGGCCATCCGCTTGACTTCATATCGCAGCAAGCGATTATCCGCCTGTCCAGGGGTGCTCTGAATCAACAGGGCTGAGATCGCGCTGGTGCGAGTCCCTTAGAACCTGATCCGGGCAACGCCGGCGTAGGGAGAGGCGTATGAACAAGCCCATTCTCAATCCGCAAACCGTCACCATCACGCGCGGGGCTTTGCCGGGTTCGCGCAAACTTCTCCTCGACGGCGTACCATTTCGCGAAGTGGCGTTGTCGGGCGGCGAAGCGCCGGTGCGTCTCTACGACACCTCCGGTCCGTACACGGACGATGGCGCCGCCATCGACATCGATAAGGGCCTTGCGGCGCATCGCCGCGAATGGATTCTCGCCCGCGGCGATGTGGAGGAATATGACGGCCGTCCCCGCAAGCCTCAGGACGATGGGCTGAAGCCGGGCGAACGCCTCTCCGTGCCGCAATTCGACCGCGCCGGTCTGAGGCCGTTGCGCGCCAAGCAGGGCAAAAACGTCAGCCAGCTCCGTTACGCGCGTAAGGGCCTCATCACCGAAGAAATGAAATACATCGCGGCACGCGAAAATCTGGGCCGCTACGCGCTGGCCGATGGCAACAGCTTCGGCGCTTCCATCCCCAAAGAGATCACGCCGGAATTCGTGCGCAGCGAAGTCGCGCGCGGCCGCGCCATCATCCCCTCCAACATCAATCATCCCGAAACCGAGCCGATGATCATCGGCCGCAACTTCCTCACCAAGGTCAATGCCAATATCGGCAATTCCATCGTCACCTCGGGCGTCGCCGAGGAAGTGGAAAAGATGGTGTGGTCGATCCGCTGGGGTGCCGACACCGTGATGGATTTGTCCACCGGCCGCCACATCCACACTATCCGCGAATGGATCGTGCGCAATTCGCCGGTGCCCATCGGCACCGTACCGATCTACCAGGCGTTGGAAAAAGTCGGTGGCGTCGCCGAAGACCTCACTTGGGATATCTATCGCGACACGCTGGTGGAGCAATGCGAGCAGGGTGTCGATTACTTCACGGTTCACGCGGGCGTGCGCTTGGCGCATATCCCGCTGACGGCGGATCGTGTCACAGGCATCGTCTCGCGCGGCGGCTCGATCCTCGCCAAATGGTGCTTGGCGCACCACAAGGAGAATTTCCTCTACACGCATTTCGAGGAGATTTGCGAGCTCCTGGCGCAATACGACGTGTCGTTCTCGCTGGGCGACGGGCTGCGCCCCGGCTCGATCGCCGATGCCAACGACGCAGCGCAATTCGCCGAACTGGAAACGCTCGGCGAACTCAACAAGATCGCGCAGCGTCACGACGTTCAGGTGATGATCGAAGGCCCCGGCCATGTGCCGATGCACAAGATCAAGGAGAACATGGATCGCCAGCTCGCCGCTTGCGACGAGGCGCCGTTCTACACGCTTGGACCGCTGACCACCGACGTGGCACCGGGCTACGATCACATCACTTCGGCCATCGGCGCGGCGATGATCGGCTGGTTCGGCTGCGCCATGCTTTGTTATGTCACGCCGAAAGAACATCTCGGCTTGCCGGATCGCGACGATGTGAAAGCGGGCGTGATTGCTTATCGCATTGCAGCGCATGCGGCCGATCTGGCGAAAGGTCATCCTGCCGCGCGTATTTGGGACGATGCGATGAGCAAAGCGCGTTTCGAATTTCGCTGGCGCGATCAATTCGCTTTGGCGCTCGACCCCGATACCGCGCAAGCGTTCCACGACGAAACGCTGCCGGCCGATGGCGCCAAGGTGGCGCATTTCTGCTCGATGTGCGGGCCGAAATTCTGCTCGATGAAAATTTCCCAGGAAGTGCGCGACGCCGCGCGCGGCAAAAACGATTGGGACCCGGACAACGGTCTATCGACCGCCGAAATCCGTGCTGCGATGGAAAAGAAATCCGCCGAATTCCGCGAACATGGCAGTGAGATATATCTGCCTAAGGATGCGGCGGAGTAGCTGTCTCCTCCGCCTGCGGCGTTTCGTCGAGCCCAAGCTGGAACAGCGTTTCCGGAATGCTCCCAGCGAGTATCTTTTGGAGAGCCGACCGGATCGTGCTTTTGGCTTCTTCCGTCAGCTCGCCCGGCTTTTGCGGCCAATACTTGTTGGCGATGAGACATGAAGGTACGCCCATCGATGGCATAAGCGGTTGCTCGCAAATTTTGGCGAGCGGCGGCTCCGCGACGATGCCACCGAGGGGCTGCAGGGTACGAGCGTCGATCACTGCGATAGCGTAATCGGCAAACACCGTATTGGTTTCGTCTGCCAGGAATGGTTTCCAATGAGACAAGCCGAGCCCGGCGTAACGGCTGTCGATGGCACTCGCCTTCAATATGACGATATAGGCGTCCACATCATTGGTACGCAGCAAAGCCGCGATATGTGGAATAGGCAATTGGCTCAGCAGAGTTATTCCGGCCAGAGCGCGCCTGTCGATAGACGCGGATTTGACAGTGTAGTGCGGGGCCAAAAAGTCGCGTGCGGCAGCTTCGGCTTGGTCGTCGATGCCCCAGTTACTGGTCGGCACAATTTCGTCTGTTTTGTCGATGAGGGCATGGCCGCCGTTGAGAAGGTGCATAACGTCGCCGATGGCAGACACCACCGCCACGCTGCGAATCCTGGACATGCTGTCGGATAGAATAGGTTCGGCAATCGAGTGATCACCCGTAGGCGGCAGCGCGACGCCAAATTGCAACGAACGGATTGTCTCGACCAGCGACAGCGTGACCATCTGCTGGACATATTTGTGTAGGACCTCTTGTCGGGCCTGTGACATGGGCGGCGCATCAAGCCCGAGCCAAAAACCGTACGGCATCTCGATGGCGGGGAAGTGAAGCGGTTCGTTTTCTCGTGTCGCCGTGCGGCCCAGCGATTGGCTTATATAGCGGAGCGTATGCGCATCGATAACGTCGATTTCGAAATTCGCCCAGAGTGTATTGCGGCCGGCGACGAGATCAAGGCTTAGGCCCTGATTGGCCGCAAACATATCCATTGTTTGCGCCGGACGTACCAGGATGTAGGCATCAACGCCCGGGTTTGGGAGCTTCTTCAGCAACTCTATCGTCTTCGTTTCGCGCATCAAGCGCGTCGGCAGGGCCAACATGGAAGTCGGATCGAAGTCCATGTGAACGAATTCGAAGCGCCCGCCGAGGTATTTGCGTAACGTTCCCTCGATTTCCGTGTCGAGTTTCCAAGCGGAGATATCGAGTGGGGCAGTTCGGGGCGACCAGTAATTGTGGTGGTACAGCGTGAGCTGCGCGCCCAAGGAAGAGAGCACCGCCACTTTGCGGATATTGTTGTAAGAGCCTACATCCGCATCGGGTACATTGCTGGAAGACCCTATGAAGATCGGGATGTAGTAATACCCGCCACCGCCGTGACCGCCGCCCCCGTGACCACCGCCGCCGCCGCCGCCGCCCCGTGCGGTTGCCGCAAAGCTGAATGTGATCAAAGCCGCTATAGCGGCCAGCACTATCCGTTTCATGTTTGCCCCCAACACCGTTACGGAACCGGCTGGCGTGCATTCTCACCGCATAGCTTTAGAAAGCCAAGACACGCGTTGACGCGGGGATTGGCGGACTTAAGTATGATCGGCGGCGATGGCGCGGCGACATGGTTACCCCGTCGGCGCGCCGCCGAAATCGGTCCAGCACATCCGTTCGAAGTCGAACAATTTGCAGGCGCGGTATATCCGCCTATAGGCGCTAGGCGTCAGCGTATATTCAATCAATGCACCATGCGCCTGGTTCAATTCCGCTTGCGCCTCGGGAAGGGCATAGACGGGCACCAGTGTTCGATGATGATGGGCCGTGTGGGCCATGACCTTTGTGTAAAGCGGAACAGCATCCACAGGCATCAGAACATTGGCTGTGTCCAACAGGTTGCCTTTGTGCCGCGCCCAGAGTCTCTCGTCATCGAACCACAAGATCGAAGGATGGGTGTGGTTCAGATAGGTTGTGAAGGCCATCAGATAATTCCAGACCGCGAACGGAACGGCCCAACCGATCGTCAGCACAAGCCATAACGGTCGAGCCGGAACCATTGTCTTTCCGGCCACGGCGATGCCCGCAAGAGTTCAGCACAAAGCCACTCACGGCGAACAAACTATCCGGCAGATGACGCTTCCATTGATTGCGGACTTCCGGCGCCAGCGGCAGCAAGGTGCGGTGAATCCAAAATTCGAGGTAGTAATAGATCAGCGGACCGAACGGACCGCGATAAACGCGCTCCAGCCATCTCCTCCCGGGCGACGCGGCATCGTATTCGGCCTTGCTCATCGGTGCCCAAACGCCGTCCACGCCTTTCAGATTGGTACGCCCATGATGCAACTTGTTATGGATGACGCGCCACAGACTGACCGAATGGACGCAGGGAATAAACGCAATACGCGCAATCCAAAGATTGCGTTTGCGCCCTGGAACAAAACTGCCATGCGCGCCGTCATGTCCGATGATGAACAGCATCGCGATGAAAATGCCGTTGGCAACGGCGAAGAGAACATTGAATAGGGTCGGCAGGGGCGCCAGCGCTCCGGCCAGGGTTGCGAAATAAAGCGCGTAATGCCCGACGAGCACAGACATGCCGCGGCGCAACGACCGCCGGTCGGCAAACTGCGGTTCCGCTTCCGCTCGTATTTCAGGCGAAAAGATGTTTGGCGCAGTCGACGGCAACATCTCAAGCGACCCCAGCATGCGGATACCACGCAAGATCGGGTACAAGGCCTAACAAAGCATGAGGCGAGCGGTTATGCCGCTACGGAATGAATGAAGTTATCGAATTGTGGGGTTAATGCACGCTTGCGCAAATCCGCGCAATGTTTCGCTTCACGCTTGGTCGAAACCGCACCAGCAATCGCGCTCAATGTCGTAGAGTTTGCAGTCGCGCGCCAGACGCCAGTGATAAAATGGCGTCCAAGTTTCGATCACCGGTTCGTCGGGCGCATCCGCGATCACTTCTTTTTCCGCCGTCTTCAGGGCATAAAGCGGAATGATGGGGTTCACGTGATGGGCAAGATGCTGCATCACGCGGTGAAAGAACCAATCGACGATTTCCGGAAACGCAACATGCACCGTGCCGCGCATCTTTTGGGCGTAGGTCGAAGGGCGTCCCGTTGGCAACGTCCAGCGCACGCGCGGACCGGTGTGCTGCACGATAGTGACGAACGAAATGAACACGTTCCAAACCAGAAACGGGATGAAGAAGCCGAACAGGGCCGCGTTTGCCAGCGCTACGCCGTAGCCAACGCCGGAATAGATTTGTGCGATCTCCGCCCAAACGAGAATGAAGGCTACGAGCCATCCATATACGATGGCGATGTCCAACCAATCTTGCCCGTCGAAAACGTCGGTTTGGCGCAGCCAAGGCAGGAACATGTTCGGCAGCCAGATATCGATCAGATAGAAGAAAGGCTGTCCCGCCAAGCTGCGCATAAAGCGGTAATACAGCCGTCCCAAGCGCGAGGCCGCGCGATATTGCTGCGGTGTCATCGGCGAATAGGCGTTGTCGACGCCGATTTGCGCCGTATAGCGATGATGGACGCGATTGTGATGATGCTCCCAGCGGCCGAAAGGATGAAGCGCGGGCAGAAAAGCGATCGTCCCGATGACCCGGTTGAGCCAAGCCACGCGCGTGAAGCTGCGATGCACCGCGTCGTGGCCGATAATCGCGAGATTGGCGGTGAAAACTCCGCCGGCAATTGCAAAAGCGATTTTGGCGCTTGGCTGCGGCGCGAGCACGGCCCCGGCGATACAGATTGCGTATGCCAGAAGACCCGCGGCGAAGATCACCACCGGCAACGCTACCTGCCGCATGGTGATTCCTGGCGGCACTTTCGGGGCGACTGCGCCGCGCTGTTCGGCTGTCGTCATACTCATAACGGCGACTCAAATCGTTTTGCGGAGAATGGAACTCAATCTTAATAAAACATTAACATGCACGGTCGCCTAACGGCAACCCACACGAGAAAAATCCGCAGAAACTCGTTAATTCCAGCGCGGCATCTGCCGTTTGTTACCGTCAGCAATTCAGCCAAGAATCATGCGCCAGCGGTACTGTCCGCTTCTGCAGCGAGATCGCCCATTGGCTGATTGGCGAAGCTTGGCCGTGACTAATGACCCAAAGCGCAGGTTGGCCCATAAGGCGCGGCGGAGGTGCGGTGGGCCCCGTTATAGGCATCGGCGGGAAGTCCAACTTGACCATGAGGATGGTATCGCCGGCTTTGGCGCCGTAATCGCGATTTTCGACTGTTAGATTGTCGATATACGAATTCTGCTTTTCGGGCACGATCTCGCACCGGTTAATCCGCTTGAGTACGGAAATGCCGAGTGGCGTTTGGATTGCGTCCAGCGCCTTTGAAACCTGCTTCCAGTCGGTGACTGGAGCAGCTTGCGCTTCGGCAACGAACGCGGCGAGACACATCACGGCGACAGTGCTTTTGAACATGGCGATCCCTCGATCAGTTTGCCGACTCCGGCAGGGGATCATAGCACTGTGGACCTCGGCTGAACTGCCGCAAATTATGTTGCAGTGCAACCTTGAACGAGCCCAAAATGTCGTTGAAATCGTTGATCAAAACGCTCTATTTCAGCGTTCTTCGCCCCGTTGCAGCATGCCACAAATAAAGGACGATCACTGCACCCAACACGGCCACGAACATCGACCACAGACTGAAGTGGAAGAACACGGGCTCGCCGAGGAATTGGAATATCGCGCCGCCCAGGACCGCCCCGACGATGCCCAGCGCGATGTTCACAAAACATCCTTCGCCGCGATCGTTGACGATCTTGCTGGCGATAAAGCCCGTGATCAGCCCGAAAACGATCCAACCCACAACGCCCATCGGTCAGCTCTCCCCTGCATACTCAAAAAAGATGGGTGACATCCGGCGGATGTTCAAGCGGGATTGCCACTCATTCCATCGTCACGACGACTTTGCCCAGCGCATTGCGGTCCATCAGCATCCTAATGGCTTTGCCGGCACGCGCCAGTGGGAAACGCCCCGAGATATGCGGTTTGAGTTTGCCTTCCGCGATCCATGCCGCGAGGTGATTGAGATCCGCGAACGCGCCATGGGGATTGCGCGCTGTCGCGGCGCCCCAGAATACGCCCAGCACGTCGCAGCCTTTCAGCAAGGTGAGGTTCAGCGGCACGCGGGGAATGGCGCCGGCTGCGAAGCCGACGACCAAATACCGACCCTGCCAATTCATCGCGCGCAACGCCGGTTCGGCATAATCGTCGCCCACAGGATCGTAAAGAACGTCGGCACCGGCGCCGCCGGTCAACCGCTTGATATCCTCGGACAGCGCCTTTTGTTGATCTTTGGACAAAGGCACGGAGGGATAAACGAACCCGTCCGCGGCACCATGCGCTTTGGCCAAGTCCACTTTCGCCTGCGTCGAGGCTGCGGCAACGACGCGCGCGCCTATCGCCACGCCCAGCTCCACGGCGGCCAATCCGACGCCTCCCGCCGCACCCAGCACCACAAGATTTTCGCCGGGCTTCAAACGCGCGCGTTCTTTGAGCGCATGATACGACGTGCCATAGGTGACGATGAACGACGATGCCACGTCATAATCCAACTCTGCCGGAATGAGCACGCAGCGCCGCGCATCCGCCAATGCCTCTTGCGCGAAGCCGCCCGAACCGATCGAGGCTGCAACCCGATCGCCCACTTTCGGAGTCGTGACGCCATCGCCAATTTCCTTGACGATGCCCGCCACATCGCCGCCGGGCGCAAAGGGCAGGGCCGGTTTGAATTGATATTTGTCCTGAAGCATCAGCACATCGGGAAAGTTGACACCGCAAGCCTTCACGGCAATGACGATTTGGCCGGGGCCCGGTGCGGGAGAAGGCAAGTCTGCAAGTGTCAGAATTCTCCGGCGGCCCGTATTCTCGGCACAGCATTGCTTTCATGTTGTTCATCCGTCGTTCAGGCTGCGGGAGCGACCATAGGGGCGAGGCGTGTTGTCAAGAAGCGGAATTTCTTGCCGCGGCGGCAACGCTTGACGTGAAGGAGATGGCAGGCATGAAGATCAAACTTATCGCAGCGGCGGTGACATTGGCGGCAATGTCCGCTCCGGCACTTGCAGACGGAAATTCCCACGACAACGGCGTGTGCTTGATGCGCCGCGATATCGATGGATGGGGCGCACATGGCGACAAGGCCGTGGTCATCAACGACAAATTCGGCCGCAAATATCTCTTGAGCCTCGCCGGCCTTTGCTCGGATTTGAATTGGGCCTTTGGCGTCGGAGTCCAGGGTTTCGGCGGCGCAAGCACCTGTGTTGATCGCGGTGATCATATCGTCATGCGCGGCGGCGGCACGATCGGCCACAATAATGCTTGCTGGGTCACCAAGGTCGAGCGCTATACGCCGGAAATGGAAAAAGCCTACAAGGACGAGCTCGAAGCAAAACGGCACGACCACTCATAGTTTAGAGACGCGGAATTTGTGCAAGCGCCGGCGCCGGCCGGCGTTCGCCGACCGTCGCGCCGCGGGTATTGAGCACTGGCGTGATGACCAGCCCGCGTGCGCTTTCGTCCAATATCTCCAGTGCGGTGAGGATTGCTGCGATGGCTGTTTCGGCCGCACGCGTTGCGCCATCGTCGATCTTGAGGGCAATGCCGAGCCCAGTCGCGGGAATCATGGCGGCGTAAACCCCTTCGGCGCCGGTCTTCACCGCAGCTTTTCCCTTGGCGGCGCGCATCAGCGCCGTGCAACTGCGTCCGGTGCCGGCAACCAGTGCGGGATGGGCGATCATAGCGCGCACGATTCGGCTGGCGCCCACGGTGCGCCAGCCTGCAAGTTTCGCCAGCGCGCGTGCAAAGCCCGATAGCGGCAACGCGAAGTTGGGTGCCGCACAGCCATCGACGCCCCAGGGCAGATCTTTCACGCCCGACAATTCGCGCAGCGATTTGGCAACGGCCTGTTGCACGGGGTGATCGACGTGTTCGTATCCCGCCGTCGCGATGCCCCAATGTCTTGCCAGCGTTAGAAAGCCCGTATGCTTGCCGGAGCAATTGTTATGCAGACGGCTCGGTTTCTCGCCGCTCCGCAACATGTCTTCCAAGGCTGGCTCGTAGCGCGGCGCTTGCGGGCCGCAGGCCAGATCGCTCTCGCTACAGCCGATGCGGGCCAGCCAAGCGGCAACGCGCGATGTGTGCATGGTCTCGCCGGAATGCGAGGCGCAAGCCAGCGCCACTTCTTCGTCCGATAGGCCGAAAGCATCCGCCGCACCCAATTCCAGCAATGGCAAGGCTTGGATCGGTTTTAGCGAAGAGCGCGGATAGATCGGCGTTTCCACATCGCCCAAGGCGAAGCGGATGGCGCCGCCGGCATCGGCAATCGCGATAGAACCGCGATGGAAGCTTTCGACCAGCTCCGCACGGGTGACTTCGACAAGGATGGGATTGGCCAAGACCGTCTCCAAGGAATATGTACGGTTCATAGCGCAAGCGGAGGAGACATGCGCGGCTATTTCGCAGTAGGCGTCGACGGCATCTCCAAGCCGATGAATTTGGGCAATCTCCTGCGCATTGCGCATGCCTTCAACGCAAGTTTCTTCTTTTCGGTGAATACGCAAGTGAAGCTTTCCGACGCCGAATCGGACACCTCGCGCGCCGAGGGCGTGATGCCGGTCTATGCCTTCGCCAAGATCGACGAGTTCCGTTTGCCCGTCGGCTGCCGATTGGTCGGCGTGGAGATCACCGACGACGCCGTGGAACTGCCGCGCTTTTGTCATCCCCAACGCGCGGCCTACGTCTTTGGCGCCGAGCGCAAATCGCTATCCGAAGCGATGCTGAAGCGGTGCGAGTTCGTAGTGAAAATTCCGACCCGATTTTCAATCAATGTCGGCATGGCAGGCGCTATCGTGCTGTACGACCGGTTGATCAGCTTGGGCGGTTATCCCGGACGGCCGCTGGCGCCGGGACGAGCTGTCGTCGACGTTCCTCCGCCGCACGAATGGGGTGCGCCGATCATAAGATCGAAAGAATAGGTGCGCCGGCAAATTGTGACAGTTTCGTGTCGATCGCAACGCTGATCGCTATTGCCGAGTATCCGGTCCTACCTAGCGCGACTCTAGCGTCTCTCGCGCACCCCACAAGGAAACTGCTACCACTCGCTTAGCCGAATGGCAGGAAGGTTGGCCATGGAGGAACGAAAATCCCGGCCGCTCGCGATACTCCTAAAAGATGTCGTCGCATTGCGCGCAGAGATCGCGACCGGGGGAACATCGCTCTATCGCAGCTGGCGTAGGCACATTGACCGGTCCATCTTCGCGGCAAGCACGCTCAATTTCGCACATTATTTGGTTATGCGGCGCATCGATCTGCGCCGTTTGCAGCGCCGCTTGATGGTCCTCGGTCTTTCCTCGCTCGGCCGTTCCGAGGGCCATGTGCTGACGACGCTCGACACCATCATATGGGCGCTTGCCCGATTGTCCGGATCGCAACAACGAACGCTGCCTTCGGAACGCCAGTTTTTCCGCGGCGAGCGAAAACTGCGCGACAATACGATCGAACTTTTCGGACCGCCGCGTGAGGGCCGCGTCGGGCGCATCATGGTAACACTCGGCAGAGAGGCCGCGGACGACCCCGGATATGTCTCCAAACTGGCAAGTCAGGGGGCCGATGTGGTGCGCATAAATTGCGGTCACGACGATTCGGCGATGTGGAAACGCATGATCGACAATACGCACGCGGCGGCGCGCATTCGGCCGCTGCGCGTACTGATGGATATCGGCGGTCCCAAGGTGCGCATGAAGCAGGTCGTCACGCCGCTCGATCGGCGGCGTCTGCTGGTGGGCGACAAATTGCTTCTCTGCCGCAAAGTCGATGCGAGCCGCGCAGATTATTCGTTTCAATCGACGTGCGCACCTGTCGGCGTCCTGGATCGTTTGAAAGTCGGCGATACCGTGTCGATCGACGACGGCAAGCTGCGCGGCCTGATCTTCGCAGAGACCGACGGAGATTTTGCGGTAAACTTGACGGAAGGTCGGATTAAAGGCGTGAAGATCAAGCCGGGACGCGGGCTCAATTTTCCAACGGTCGATCTCAATCTCGATCCGCTCACGGACAAAGATCGCCGGGATCTGGACTTCGTCGTGCAGCATGCCGACATTGTCGGCTTCTCCTTTGTGCAGAACGGAGATCAGATCGCCGAGTTGCAGAAAGAACTCGCCGCGCGCCGCCCCGACTGGCAACGGCTCGGCATGGTCGCAAAAATCGAGACACCCGCGGCGGTCTCCAACTTGCCCGAAATCATCGTTCGCGCGGCCGGACGTCAGCCCCTCGCCGTGATGATCGCGCGCGGCGATCTCGCCGTGGAACTCGGGTTCGAGCGCGTCGCCGAAATGCAAGAAGAGATTCTGTGGCTTTGCGAGGCGGCTCACGTTCCGGCGATTTGGGCGACTCAGGTGTTGGACGGGCTTATTCAGGAAGGCTTGCCGTCGCGCAGCGAAATGACTGACGCGGCCATGGCGGTGCAGGCCGAAGTCGTGATGCTGAACAAGGGGCCAAACCTCGCCGCCGGCGTGAGTGCGCTCGACCGCGTCCTTCGGCGCATGGGCGAGAACCGAGTCAAAAAGACCCCGACGTTACGCGCGCTCCGTTCCTGGCCCAAAAAAACGCACGCCTGAGCGAAGCGGCGCGGTCGCCCAACCGTCGATATCTCTTCGCCGCTCAAATGCGATGCGCCGGTTGAAAGGGGCATAAAGCGTCCGTGCGAAAAAGTCTCTTGCAATTACTTTGCCGTGTAATATGCTTTGCATCGCAAAGCTTCCTGCGCCGCAAGGACAAAACTCCGATGCGAGATCTCGACAAAGCCTTGGCCGATATTCTTGAGATACGAAGTCAGATTGCGGCGGGCACGGCTTTCCGGGGATATGGTCCGGCTGCGATCAGCATTACAGGTCTTCTGGGATTTGTTACCGCGCTCACGCAAAGTATCTGGCTGAGCGATCCCAATGCTACTCCTGTGCTTTTTATCGCAGAATGGATCGCGACGGCGATCGTCGCCGGGATTGTCATCCGGATAGAGATGCAGGGCCGTTCGCGCCGCCTTCATTCCGGCCTTGCCGATGCCATGATTCATCAGGCGATCGAGCAATTTCGACCTGCGATCGCGGCCAGTTTGTTTATGCCTCTCCTTTTTCTTCGCTTTGCACCGCAATCGGTGTGGATGCTGCCGGGGCTCTGGCAATTGTTCGTAAGCCTCGGCATCTTCGCATCCGTTCGCACCTTGCCTCGCAGCATGACGCTGGCGGGCGGCTGGTATTTTCTGACCGGTTTCCTGAGCCTGGTGCTTGCCAGCCAATCCCATGCGCTGTCGCCTTGGCTGATGGGGCTGCCCTTTTTGGGAGGCCAGTTGCTGATGGCCTCGATCCTCTATTTTTCCACCGGAGATGCCGATGGCGAAGACTGAAACAGGCGATGCGCCCTTTTCTTACGAGGGACTTGAGCGAGTGATGCATGAAAAGGCACGGCTGGGCGTGTTAAGCTCGCTGGTTGCGCATCCCAAAGGGTTGGCGTTCGCCGATTTGAAGCAGCTTTGCGGTCTTACGGACGGAAATCTCAGCCGTCATCTCCAGGTCCTGCAGGAAGCGGGGTTGGTGGAGATCACCAAAAGCTTCGAAGGCAATCGTCCGCAAACCTCTTGCCGGCTGACCCGTAGCGGACGCCGCCGCTTCTTGGATTATCTCGCGCTGCTTGAGCAGCTGGTTCAGGACGCTGCCAAGACCGCGGGCGAAGATTTCGGCAACGCAAGACTGCGCGTGCTGCCCAGCTGACATTTTTTTGGAAGGAGACTTTGCAATGCCAAGTGCTCTCGATTGCAAACTTCACGTCGCGATCATCATGGACGGCAATGGGCGCTGGGCGACGCAGCGGGGACTGCCGCGTCTGAAAGGACACCAAGCAGGCATCGAAGCGCTGCGACGCGTCGTTCGCGCCGCGCCAAATCAAGGTATCGCGACGCTGACGTGCTACGCGTTCTCCGCCGACAATTGGCGTCGGCCGCAAGCGGAAGTCACGGCGCTGATGGCGCTTTTGCGCGATTATCTCGATTCCGAAACTGAAGATCTGGTGCGCGATGATGTGCGTCTCTCGGTGATCGGCCGGCGCGATCGTCTGCCGGAAGGTTTGTCGGGGGAAATCGAGCGCGCGGAAGCTGCGACGGCATGGGGCTCGGCGATGCATCTGCGCATCGCCGTCGATTATTCCGCGCGCGATGCGATCCTCAGAGCGGTTGGAGCGGCCGCATCATTGCCAGAACTGACACGCGACAAGTTTGCCGCGTTGATTACGGGGGAGGCGGGGACGCGCGATGTCGACCTTTTGATCCGCACCAGCGGCGAGCAGCGTCTTTCCGATTTTCTGCTTTGGGAAAGTGCCTATGCGGAACTGCATTTTACGCAGCGCCTGTGGCCCGATTTCGACGCCGCTGATCTTGCCGAAGCACTGACGGAATTCCGCCGCAGAGACCGGCGGTTCGGCGGCCTGTCTGTGGAGACGGCCTCGCCGCGGATTCTCAGAACCTTCGTCGTTAGCGCAACGATAGCCGTTAAAGTCCAAGCGCCCGCTCGAATCCCGCCTTGGCATAGATCCCCTCGATGCATGCCATATTGCCGATGGCGTCGGCGCCGCCTGTCAACGGCTTGGCGCCGCGCAACAGAACGTCGCCGACATGGGCGAGTTGCGCGTCATAAGTTCCCGGCCCGTCGGTCCGTTCTTCGCGCGTTTTGCCGCCCACCTCTACGGTGAATTGGCTGCCCATTTGCGGCGCCAGATAGTTCACGATGGAAAGCGATCCTTTCTCGCCTTTGAGCTTCAAGGTTGCCACAAAGCCCTCGGCCTTCATCGAGGTGTGCAGCTTGGCGCGCAGCCCGTTGGAAAAGGAAAGCTCGGCCGCAGTCGTCTCGTCCACGCCGTGCACGACGGTGCACGCCGCGCTATCAACCACGGGTTCGCATCCTGCCAGGGTCCGCAGCGCGTGCACGCAATAGCAGCCCAAATCCATCAGCGCCCCGCCGCCTTGCGCCACAATCCAGCGCAGCTCGCCCGGTCTATAGGGAATGGGCGTATCGAACACGGCATCCGCCGCGACCAGCTTGCCCAGCTCGCCCGATGTGACAATCTCCAAGGCGCGCCGCATCACCTTGTGATAGCGGTTGTGGAATGCTTCGATCAGCGGCCGTTTTGCCGCTGCCGCGGCGGCGACCATCAGGCGCGCCTGTGCGGCGGTCAGGCTGAAGGGCTTTTCGCACAGCACCGCTTTGCCCGCTTTTGCCGCCGCCACGGACCATTCCAGATGCGCGGCAGGCGGCAAGGCGTTGTAAATGAGGTCGACATCGTCGCGTGTGATCAGCGCCGCATATCCATCCGCAATGAAAGGAATTCCATGCTCCGCCGCATAGGCTTTAGCCCGGCCCAAATCGCGCGCGCCCACAGCCACGACCTCGAACTCGGGATTGTCCCGCGCCGGCAGAATGACGGCCTTGGGCGCGATTTTTGCCGCCCCGAGAATTCCAATGCGAACTGTGCTCATGGCTGTTTCCAAATGGTCAGGCCTCATGTTACTCCTTGCCCCACATGACTCCAGCCCTTTTCATTTCCCATCTCCGCAAGGTCTATCGCCGCGGCACCATCGCCGTTGCAGACCTCTCGCTGTCCATCGCCCCGGGCGACTTCTTCGGCTTCTTAGGACCGAATGGCGCAGGCAAATCGACCACCATCCATTGCGTCACCGGCATCGCGACACCCAGTTCCGGCACAATCGAAGTGTTCGGCGTCGATGCCGTGAAGAACTACCGCGAGGCGCGCCGGCTGATCGGTCTTTCGCCGCAGGAATTCAACGTCGACCCCTTCGCCACGCCGCGCCAGATCGTGGAATGGATGGGAGGCTATTTCGGCATGCCCTTCGCCGAGCGCCGGCGCAGCTGCGACGAATTGCTCAAACGCTTCGATTTGACCGAGCATCAGAAGAAGCCCTTTCGCGAATTGTCCGGCGGGCTCAAGCGCCGCGTCATTCTGGCACGCGCTCTGGTGCACGATCCCAAGCTCTTGATCCTCGACGAGCCGACGGCCGGAGTGGATGTCGAGCTGCGCCGCGATCTGTGGCGTTATCTGGCGGAACTCAACCGCGACGGAACAACCATCCTGCTCACCTCGCATTATCTGGAGGAGGTGGAACGGTTGTGCCGCACCATCGCCATTATCAGCGGCGGCCAGATCGTGCGTCATGGACCGAAGGAAGAGTTCCTCACCGGCGAAGGACTGGAATCGGCTTATCTCACCGCAACCGGCGCAGAGCCCGACCATATCGCGGGAGCTGCCGCATGATCCCCATGACAGTTAACTGGATTGGATTATGGACGATCATCCGCCGCGAGATCGTGCGTCTTTTGCGCGTGCCAATCCAAGTGTTCCTGGCACCGTGGATTTCCGCTCTGCTGTTCATTTTCATTTTCGGTTTTGTCGTGGGTCCTCGCATCAAGGCGATCCAGGGCTACTCTTATCTCGAATTCGTTCTGCCCGGCATTTTGATGTTGAACATCGTCAATGCCGCTTTCTTGCAGGCCACGTCGCAAATCTATTTCCAGCGCTTTCTGCGCTACATCGAAGAGACCCTGGTTTCGCCGCTGTCCTATTTGGAAATGATTGTCGGCTCGCTGTCGGTGGTGGTCCTGCGCACCGTCGCCACAGCACTTGGCATCCTGGTCATCGGAGCACTCTTCGGCGTTACCACGATGCACGGAATCGGCGAGTTCCTGTTTTGGGTCGTGATCGTGTCGACGATCTTCGGCCTTCTGGGCATCATTGTGGGGCTGTGGGCCAAGAATTTCGAGCAACTCACTATGCTCAACGTCTTTCTGATAACGCCGTTGTCCTTCGTCGGCGGCGTGTTCAACACCGTGAACATGCTGCCGGCCTGGCTGCGCTGGCTGGCTTATGGCAATCCTTTCTTTTATTTCATCAACGGCTTGCGCCACGCGATGATCGGCTTCAGTGAGGGCTCGGAGCTGCTGGGCGTGGCCTTTTCGCTTGCACTCTGTGCCGTATTGGGTGCGGTGGTTTTACGGCTCTTTTCCATCGGTTATGGCCTGCGCGAATAGCCGCATGAACGGGTTGCATTTGCGAAATATTTGGGCGTTCGGCATGGACGCGCGGAGGCCGCCTCTGTATTTTCCGCGCCACCCGAGAAGGGTCAGCCGCGCGATTCGCGGCACCTCATAGGAGCCTCAGTCACATGCCGATGTTTTCCCGCGTTGCCTCGCTTTCCGTCTTGGCCGGTTTGGCGTTGAGTTTCGCCGCGGCCTCTGCCGCCGACGACGCGACCTTGTTGGGAGTGTCAAAGAGCTGGGAGGCTGTCCAGGCGAAGACCAGCGACGGCAAGACTTGTTTTGCCCGGTCCAAGCCCAAATCGGTTCTGCCCAAAAAGGCCGCGCGCGACGCGATCCTGTTCATGATCAGCGATTGGCCGGGCCGCAATGTGAAGAGCGAGGTGGAGGTCGTGCCCGGCTATATCTACAAGGACGGGGAGCCGGTCTTTGCACAAGTTGGTGACCTCAAGATTGAATTGTTTAGCCGCAATGACAACAACGTGGGAACCGCCTGGGTCAAAGATGCCGATGAGGAAACCAAATTGATTGAGGCCATGCGCACCGGCTCGACCATTACCGTGTCCGGCGTTTCCAAGCGCGGTACTAAGACCAAGGATACTTATTCGCTGAGCGGTTTGTCCTCGGCTCTTGAAAAGATCCACACCGCCTGCGCGAAGTGACCCGCGCATAGCGCGGGTCATCCCCGGCGAGGCGCACGCCAAAGCGTGCGCCGAAGGAAGGGGATCCAGGTGGATAGATAAAGACTGGTCTATCCACCTGGGTTCCCTTCCCCTCACAACGCTGTCGCGTTGTTCGGCCGGGAATGACAATATGGATGAAATGACCACCCCAAGCACTCTCATCGGTCTATCGCCCGACGCCATGAAAGCGGCACTGGTCTCGGCCGGCATCGCCGACAAAGCGGCGAATATGCGCGTGCGACAATTGTGGAATTGGATCTATGTCCATGGCGCGCGCGATTTCGCGGCCATGACCAATCTGGCAAAAGATTTCCGCGCCGACATGGCGCCGCGTTTTTCGCTGGAGCGGCCGCAGATCGTCACCGAACAAATTTCCAGCGACGGCACGCGCAAATGGCTGTTGCGCGGCGAGGGCGGCCAGGAATTCGAAACCGTGTTCATCCCCGAACCCGGCCGCGGCACGCTGTGCGTTTCTTCGCAAGTCGGCTGCACGCTGAATTGCCGCTTCTGTCACACCGGCACGCAAAAGCTGGTGCGCAATCTGACGCCCGCCGAGATCGTCGGCCAAGTAATGGTGGCGCGCGACTCCCTGGGCGATTGGCCGTCGACGGGCGAAAACCGGCGCATCACCAATGTGGTGATGATGGGTATGGGCGAGCCGCTTTACAATTTCGAGAACGTCAAAGCGGCGCTGGCCATCGTGGCGGACGGCGATGCGCTGGCGCTGTCCAAGCGCCGCGTCACGCTTTCCACCGCCGGCGTGGTGCCGATGATCGAGCGCGCCGGCAAGGAGATCGGTTGCGCGCTGGCGATTTCGCTGCATGCCGTGCGCGACGAGATCCGCGACGTGCTGGTGCCGATCAACAAGAAATATCCGCTGAAGGAATTGCTGGACGCCTGCCGCGCCTATCCCGGCGTATCGAATGCGCGGCGCATCACCTTTGAATATGTGATGTTAAAAAACGTCAACGACAGCTTGGCCGAGGCCAAGGAGTTGGTGCGTGTCATCCGCGGCATTCCGGCGAAGATCAACCTGATCCCGTTCAATCCCTGGCCCGGCGCGCCGTATGAATGTTCGGATTGGGAGCAGATCGAGAAATTCGCCGAGATCGTCAACCGCGCAGGTTACGCCTCGCCGGTGCGCACGCCGCGCGGCCGCGATATCATGGCCGCCTGCGGCCAGCTGAAAAGCGAAAGCGTCAAGCAGCGCGCGAGTGAGCGGATGGCGGAGTTAAAGTCTACAGAACTGAGCCGGATGCCAAGCTAATTCTCCCTCTCCCCTCGTGAGAGAGGGCGGTTTGCCTTGCACTTACGAAGTAAGTGCTTAGGCAAACCGGGTGAGGGGGTGTCTTATTTGGCACCCCCTTGCATTTTGGGGACGCCGACTCAGCGCAAGCTGTGAGGCGCATCGGGACCGGCGGCCGCCGGTCCCGATGCGGATGGGCGGGACCGTAACCCCCCTGGTCTTTGGGACCGTGGGTGAGCTTGGTCCGTCCGTCCTCGGCTCTTGTCCTCAACAGATGAAAGGGAGCACGTCCCGCATGCAAGGCAAGGAAGCGTCCGAACAAGAGACTCTGCATTGTACCGCAGGAATCGATGTGAGCAAAAGTTGGCTGGACGTTCACGTCCTTCCCGCGGGAGAATTGTTGCGTGTGTCCAACACGGCTGACGGCATTCGTCAGTTGAAGCGCTGGCTTTTTCGCCGCCTTCCCAAGCTGGTGGCGGTGGAGGCCACAGGCAAATGGCATCGTGCACTCTGCCGAAGCCTGCATGCCTCGCAGATCGCGGTGGCGCTCACCGATCCTTATCGGGTCCGCCAGTTTGCCAAGGCCCAAGGCATCTTCGCCAAGACTGATCGGCTCGATGCACGAGTTCTGGCGCAGTTTGCAGCCGTCATGGCGCCGGCGGTGCGTCCACCGGCACCGCAAGCGTTGGAGGCATTGAAGGAGATGGTCACCGCTCGAGACAGTGCCGTAGCCGAACAAACCGCGCTCAAGAACCAATTTGCTGCGGCCGAAAGTGCGTTCCTGAAACGCCAGCTCACCAGCCGGATCAAGCAATTGTGCGTTCATATCACCGCGACCAGGCGCGAAATCCTCAAACGCATCAAGGCCGATGAAGGCTTGGCCAAGCGTTACGCCATCCTGACTTCGGTCCCCGGCTTCGGTCCCATCGTCGCCCAAACACTCATCGCATGCATGGCCGAGCTGGGAACCGTAAACAACAAGCAAGCTGGCGCGCTTGCAGGCCTTGCTCCCGTCGCCGATGATTCCGGTCAACGTCACGGGGTGCGCTCCATCTGGGGCGGCAGAGCAATCGTTCGCAAAATTCTCTATCTCGCGGCGGTCTCGGCCAGCCGATGCAACGCCGACATGAAGGCTTGCTACGAGCGCCTCATTACCAACGGAAAACCACCAAAGGTCGCCCTCATCGCCATCGCCAGAAAGCTCCTTGTCCTTGCCAACACCCTCATGGCACAGAACCGAACCTGGCTGCCCTGCCCCCCAAAAAATGCTTGACTGCAAACACAGATGCTCACCCTCGAAAGTGCTCGCAAGCTCGCACTTTCTCTGCCCTCTCCCACGAGGAGCGAGGGTAAGAAAATCACGCCGTCTCGTGCATCACATCCACACGGATAGTTTTGAACGGCAGAACGGCATAAAATCGCCGCACCGCAGGAGCCCCTCATGACACAACTCGACCCCGCCATCCTTCGCCGCTTCGAACAGCCCGACGAAGTTCGCCAGTTCGAATTGGGCAAGTTCGAGATCGTTCATATCGGCGGCATGACCATCGGCCGCGCGACCTACCTTCCGGGTTGGAAATGGTCGACGCATGTCGGCGCCAAGCTCGGTCAATCCCATTGCGCGGTGGAACATCTTGGGTTTGTCGTCAGCGGCGCTGCGACCGCGGCATTCCAAGACGGGCGTATCTATGAACTACGAGCCGGCGAGATGTTCTATATTTCGCCGGAACCCCATGACAGCTGGGTGCTGGGTGACGAGCCTTATGTGTCGCTCCACATGATGGGCGCGGGACATTACGCGAAAAGCTGAATACGGAACTTTCGAAAAAAGGTCCCCGCTCCGGCCGCGAGGTACGGGGGATAGCTGACCGGAGCGGGGTGTTCAGAGGGCTCGAGGGTGCAAGCCATCTTGAACATCGTTCGCACAACGAGCGGGTTCAGCGCCTGTCGGCGGTTCGTATGGCAACTTGCACGGTTACACGTAAGACGCTTTCGGTCGGTTACAAGGCGCGTCTCAGTGAACAGCCGTGTCGCCTGGACGATAAGGTCCCCGCCCCGGCCAGGGGTTGGGGGAGGAGGCCGGAGCGGGGTGCAAAGACGGCCGGAGGGGGCTAGCCGTCTTGACCTTGATTCGTACCGCGCTGGGCTTTGGTTACGTGGAACCTATTCCAGCGCGCCGTACGGTAACTGTTGCAGTTACATTTGGGGTATGCCGGCGCTTTTTCAAGGTTCCCGGCGCGAAGCGTGTTCAGCGCGCCGCGGCTTCCAGCTTTTTCAGCAAATCCGCCAAAGTCAGCTTGGCCAGGGCGCTTTCCGAGGCTTTGCGCATGGCGCCGATGACCTCGCAGATGACGCCTGGCGCGGCGCGGCCCACCGGGCACGTCGCGCTGCCTTTCGGCCGGAAGCCGGGGCAGGGCAGCTCTTCTACCGCTTCGTAGACCGCGCTCATGCGGATTTTGCCGGGTTTTTTGATCAACCAAGCGCCGCCATGGGCACCCGCCCTTGTGGCAACCAATTTGGCGGCGGCCAGCGAAGCCAGCACGCGGCGCACCACCACGGCATTGGCGCCAATGCTGCCCGCCAGATAGCTGGAAGCCACGGCGCCGCCCGGTGCATCCGCACCTTTATGCGCCAGAAGCAGCATGACATGAACGGCGGTAGCGAATTTCAAACTGGTCATAGCCGCAATAGGAATAGTGGCAGTTGCAACTGTTGCAAAGAGCGAGTTGTGACCGAATTGAACCAGCTGCGTTGCGTTGCGGCGTGGCGATCCGCCTGCCTTCGCTAAAGCTCCGGCAGGCACGGGGGATACAAGGTGGGCCGAAGCTGCGCAGCAGCGTAGGCCGCCAGGAGCCGCGCGAAGAGCGTATCGGCAATACGGTCGAGCGCGGCGACACCGCGGGCGCCCGCCGCCACGCAACCCGAAGGGCCGGGGAATTTTGCGTTCTGGGTGCGTCGAAGGGCTCGCCCGTAGTCCCACTACGCGCTTCGCCCGTTCATACGCTGCCGCTATGAACCCTGCCCAGGCCGCAAAATTCCCTCGGCGCAGCGATTTAATCCGGTCACAACTCGCTCTAGGGGCGGGCGGTTTTCATTGGCGGAGCCGCTCTCTATGCTCTATGTCGATTCTTAGGCGAGGCAAGAGATGGCCAAAAAGACAAAGAAGGCGAAGAAGTCGCCGCCGCGCAAAACGCTCACCAAGCGCAAGCCCACCACAAAGCGCAAGCCCAAAGCGAAAGCTGTCAAACCGGCGCTGCGCAAGCGTGCCACCGCGCCCAAAAAGAAGCTTATTCGCGGCAAGAAGGCCATTATCAAAAAGCACGAAACCACGCTGGAAAAAATCGAGAATGCCATCATCGTCGGTGCGGCGGAAATGGACGATATCGCGATCGGGCTGGGCCTTCTTGCGGCCTCCGCGCCGCCGCCCAAAAAGCGTAAATAGCTGCGCGGCTAGGCTTGATTTTCGCTCAAGGAGCGACGGCTTAAGGTCTGGCTTTTCCCGTTCCTAACCGTATATTCCCGCCTTTCCTCAAAGGCATAAAATCGTGGCTGCGAAAAACGTAAAGAAAGTTGTGCTGGCCTATTCGGGCGGGCTCGATACCTCGGTCATTCTCAAATGGCTGCAGACCGAATATGGCGCGGAGGTCGTCACCTTCACCGCCGATCTCGGCCAAGGCGCGGAGCTGGCGCCGGCTCGCGCCAAGGCGGAACTGCTCGGCATCAAACATGAGAACATCTTCGTCGAAGATTTGCGCGAGGAATTCGTCCGCGATTATGTCTTTCCGATGTTCCGCGCCAATGCGGTGTATGAAGGCGTCTATCTGCTCGGCACCTCCATCGCCCGGCCGCTGATCGCCAAGAAGCAGATCGAGATCGCCGAGCAGGTCGGCGCCGATGCGGTGTGTCACGGCGCCACCGGCAAGGGCAACGATCAGGTGCGTTTCGAACTTGCTTATTATGCGCTGAAGCCCGACATCAAGGTGATCGCGCCATGGCGCGAATGGGATCTCAACAGCCGCACCAAGCTGATCGAATTCGCCGAGAAGCACCAAATTCCCATCGCCAAAGACAACCGCGGCGAAGCGCCGTTCTCGGTCGACGCCAACCTGTTGCACTCGTCCTCCGAAGGCAAAGTGCTGGAAGACCCGGCGGCCGAACCCGACGCCTATGTCTATCAGCGCACGATCAGTCCGTTGGAGGCGCCGGACCGCGCCACCGAGATCGAGATCGGATTCGAGAAGGGCGATGCCATGTCGGTCGACGGCATTCCGCTGTCGCCCGCAGGCTTGCTGACGCGGTTGAACGAACTCGGCCGGGCCAATGGCATCGGTCGCATCGATCTGGTCGAGAACCGCTTCGTCGGTATGAAATCGCGCGGGGTGTACGAAACGCCGGGCGGCACGATTTTGCTCACGGCCCATCGCGCCATCGAATCCATCACGCTCGATCGCGGCGCGGCCCATCTCAAAGACGAACTGATGCCGCGCTATGCCGAGATGATTTATTACGGTTTCTGGTTCGCCCCGGAACGCGAGATGCTGCAAGCCGCCATCGACAAGAGCCAAGAATTCGTCAGCGGCACTGTGCGGCTCAAGCTTTACAAAGGAAACGTGATCGTCACCGGCCGATCCTCGCCCTATTCGCTCTACGCCAAAGATTTGGTAACCTTCGAAGACGATCAGGGCGCTTACGATCAAAAGGATGCACAGGGCTTCATCAAGCTCAACGCGCTGCGGCTGCGCACTCTGGCGATGCGGAAACGGAAGATGAAATGATCGCGCGCGTCCTTCTCTGCGCTCTGCCCGCGTTTCTAGCGCTCGGCACCTTCGCTTCCGCAGAGAGCGACGCGGCGACCACGCGTCCGCTTGCCATCATGGCGATGGACGACAGCGCGCTCAGCAAAACTTATCCCGATAAACGCGCGGGTCTCGCCTTCGAAGAGGGTCGCTTCTCGCCCGACGGTGCGTTCTTCGCCTTTTCCGTCAGCCAGATCGAGAGCGGCGATCCCGAGCAAGTCTGGCTCTATGATCTGCGCGCCCGCAAACTTGTTGCCGCCACCGAGTCACCGAAGAAGAGTACTATCGGCTTCACGATTTCCGGCATCGCTTTCGGCAAAGACGATACGCTGTATGTCGCAGGCGAACGCATCGACTGGCGGGATCAAGGAAACAATCGCAAGCTCCAGGTCGTGGCCACGATGGGCCACGGCGCTGAAGTGAAAGCGTTTCCAAGAGACGCGGTGGCTGCGTTTGCGGCGCAGGCGGCAGCCGTTACGGAAGGCGACGACACCATCACCTGGCACGGCGATCCGTTCGATGTCACGGCGCAGAATCTCGGCCATGGCGCCTTCACGCTGAGCGCCGAAAATCGCAAGACGGGAAGATCCCGCAAGATCGCAAATGGCAGTTGGGAATTGCAGCATGTGCTGTTTGACGGCCACGCCAAGCTGCGCTTTGGCGACAGCGGCGGGATCGTAACGGTGGATCTGAACGGCGGAGCCACGCAAAAGCTTATCGTGGCGCAGAAGCGCGCGCCGGGGCGCCTCCTGGATCAAACGCAGGACGGCAGCCTGATCGCGTATATTATGTACGGCTCCTGCGATCCCGACAAATATGGCGCCGTGCGTGGCGGCGATCCGCAATTTGTTTGCTTCGCGCGCGTACCGCAATGACGGGCAGTGTCGAGATAACCGAACTGAGTGCTGCGGCGGTGCGCGAAGCGGCCGGCGAACTCGGCGAGGTGCTGGCCGATTGCGTGGCGGGCGGCGCCTCCGTCAACTTCATGTCGCCATATTCAGTTGAGGATGCCGCCGATTTTTTCCGTTCCGTGGCGGATGACGTTGAGGCGGGTACGAATGTGCTGCTGGCCGCGCGCTTGGACGGTCGCATCGTGGGAACGGTTCAACTCGGCCTCGTGCAAACTCCGAACCAGCCGCATCGCGGCGATGTGAAGAAACTGCTGGTGCATCGCCGTGCGCGCAACAAGGGCATCGCTGCCGCACTGATGCAGGCGCTGGAAAGCGCGGCGCGCGCGCGTCGCCGGACCTTGCTGGTGCTCGATACGGCAACGGGCGGTGCCGCCGAACGGCTTTATGCTCGTCTCGGCTGGCAACGCACGGGCGTCATACCGAATTTTGCGCTGTGGCCCGACGGGCGGTTTTGCGACACCACCGTTTTCTGGAAGGCAATTGAGCTATGACACAACCAAATGCGGCCCAGCTGGAATATTGGAACGGGCCCACCGGCCAGCGCTGGGCAGCCCGGCAAAAGATCACCGATCGCAGCTTGCAGAGCATCAGCGCCGCGCTGATGTCCTTTGCCGCGCCGAGAAATGGAATGCGCGTACTCGATATCGGTTGTGGCGCAGGCACAACGACATCTCAGCTCGCACAGACAGTCGCGCCGGGCCGTGTGACGGGCGTCGATATTTCCGCACCCATGCTGGCGGTGGCGCGAGCGCGGGCTGAGGCATCTGTCGATTTCATCGAGGCCGATGCTTCTACCCATAGCTTTGTGCCGGAGTTCGATCTCGTGTTCTCCCGCTTCGGCGTGATGTTCTTCGCCGACCCGGTTGCGGCATTCAGCCATATCAAGACGGAGCTGCGGCGCGGCGGCAAACTGGCCTTCGTTTGCTGGCGCGCCTTCGAGGAGAATGATTGGGCCTTCGCGCCTTATAGCGCGGCGCGCGATTTGCTGTCGCCGCAAGACCCGCCGGTGCCCCATGCGCCCGGTCCGTTTGCATTTGCCGATGGCGAGCGTCTCAAATCCATCCTCGAGCAAAGCGGCTTTCAGCGTGTGCGCCTCGAGCGGCTCGATACGGTCATGCATATGGGCGCCACGGTCGAAGAGGCGGGCGAGGAAGCACTGAATTTGGGGCCGTTGGCGCGCGCCGCAAGCGATCTCGACGAGCCGACGCGCGACAAAATCCGCGCCCGCGCAGCCGCGGCATTCGAGAAATTCAAGACCCCCGCCGGCATCACTCCACCGGCCTCATGCTGGCTGGTGGGCGCGATCGGGTAAGTTCGAGGCAATTTGACGCCGGGTGCATTGAGGCAGCGCTATTTAAAATAGCGGCTCCAGATTTTGCCTTGACTATTGGTACCATATATGTTACCAATTGCACAGTTAGAATATTTGGATATGCACGGCCGGAGTCCATTTGGTTCCTGGCGCGCCGAATTGGATGCCATTGCCCGAGCGAGAGTAACCACAGCGTTGCGGCGCTTAGCCTATGGCAACAATTCGAATGTAAAGAGTGTTGGACAAGGTGTCAGTGAATTGAAGATTGCTTTTGGTCCTGGGTATCGAGTGTATTTTGGCCATGATGGCATTGCGCTTGTTGTTCTGTTGGCGGGTGGAACCAAGAAGCGTCAACAGCAAGACATCGCGAATGCGCAAGGCCGCTGGGCGGATTACAAACAGCGGAAACGATAGGATCGATGCAATGCCCCTGACACGGAATTTCAAAGAAACCGTCCTGGCGGATATGGAGCGTGACCCTAAGTTTCGCAAAGCGATGCTGACCGAAGGTGTAAATGCTTTGCTTGCCGATGAGCTGGAATTGGCCAAGGAAATTCTGCGCGACTACGTCAACGCTACCATCGGATTTGAAAAACTTGGCAAGATGGTCGACATACCTCCAAAAAGCTTGATGCGAATGCTTGGCCCAAATGGAAATCCGCAAGCCAGTAATCTTTTGGCAGCTGTAAGCGCGCTGCAACGCCACGCTGGCGTTGAGTTTCAGGTTACAAATGTCTTGGCAACAAAGGCCAGCCGACTTGAAGGCGTTCGCAAACAAGGTTGGTTGGAAAATGACGCTCCAGATAAAAAAGCTCGATATGCTGAAAGAACCTATGAGGCGCGCACGGCGTTCGAAGAAAAGGCGAATAAGTTTAAGCGCCGATAGGCGCATTCTTCCTACACATCCAGCGCCGCATACAATGCATTGTCCTGGATGAATTCGCGGCGCGGTTCGACGATTTCGCCCATCAGCTTGGCGAACAGATCGTCGGCTTCGTCGGCATGTTCCACCTTCACCCGCAGCAAAGTACGGGCGTTTTCGTCCAACGTGGTTTCCCACAGCTGCTGCGGATTCATTTCGCCCAGGCCCTTATAGCGCTGCAGCGTCAGCCCCTTGCGGCCCCATTCGAAAATCGCATTGAGCAATTCGGTGGGCGAGCGCACTTCGCGCGTCTCGTCCTTGCGCACGATCGTTCCCACTTTCAGATAGGCCGCTTGCAGCTCTGTCGCCATGCGGTCGAGCTTGCGCGCATCGGCGCTGGCGATCAGCGCGCCGTCGATCGATACCATCTCGCGCACGCCACGCACTTCGCGCCAGAATTTCAACCCGCCATCCGAGGTCGGCTCGCCATGCCAGCCGCGCTCGGTTTCTTCCGACAGCAAATCGAGACGCCGCGCAATATAGCTGGCGGCTCCGGACGCCTTGGTCACGTCGTTGAGGATTTCCGGATTGAGTGCGCCGGCGATGGCGGCTTGTTCCAGCACGAAGCGCGGATAATGGCGCGGGAAGCCGTCGAGCGCCGCCGCCGCCGCGCGCGCTTTCTCCACGATATCCAGGAAATCGGCGCCCGACAGAACTTCGCCGGTATGCAGGGTGAACACCGCGCCGCTGGCGCCTTCGCCGGTCAGATGATCCTGCAATTCGTGTTCGTCTTTCAGATAGCGCTCGGATTTGCCGCGCGCCGCTTTGTAAAGCGGCGGCTGGGCGATGAAGAGATGGCCGCGCTCGATCAATTCTGGCATCTGCCGATAGAAGAAGGTGAGCAGCAGGGTGCGGATATGCGCGCCGTCCACATCGGCGTCGGTCATGATGATGATCTTGTGGTAGCGCAGCTTGTCGGGATTGAACTCCTCGCGCCCAATGCCGGTGCCCAACGCGGTGATCAAATTGGCGATTTCCTGGCTCGACAGCATCTTGTCAAAGCGCGCCCGTTCGACATTGAGGATCTTGCCGCGCAAGGGCAGCACCGCTTGATTGGCACGGTTGCGCGCCTGCTTGGCGCTGCCGCCGGCGCTGTCGCCCTCGACGATGAAGATTTCGCATTTGGCGGGATCGCGTTCCTGGCAATCGGCGAGCTTGCCGGGCAGCGAGGCGCCGTCCAGTGCGCCTTTGCGGCGGGTTAATTCGCGGGCCTTGCGCGCGGCTTCGCGGGCCGCCGCCGCTTCGACCACTTTGCCGACCACGGTCTTGGCTTCGGAGGGATGTTCTTCGAACCAAGCGGTGAGCTTCTCGATCACCACACCCTCGACGATCGGGCGAACTTCGGACGACACCAATTTGTCTTTGGTCTGCGAGGAGAATTTCGGATCTGGCACCTTCACCGACAGCACGCAAGTCAGCCCTTCGCGGCAATCGTCGCCGGAAAGATCGACCTTGTCCTTCTTGCCCGCCATCTCGCCGGCATATTTGGTCACCACGCGCGTCAGCGCCGCGCGGAAGCCGGCCAGATGCGTGCCCCCGTCGCGTTGCGGGATGTTGTTGGTGAAAACCAGCATGCTCTCGTGATAGGAGTCGTTCCAGGTGAGCGCGACTTCCACGGTGACGCCTTCGCGCTCGGCGTTGATCATGATCGGGTTGGGGATCAGCGAATTCTTGGCGCGGTCGAGATAGCGCACGAATTGTTCCAGCCCGCCTTCGTAATGCAGCTTGGATTTTTTGCTCTCCACGCCGCGCTTGTCGGCCAGCCAGATCGTCACGCCGGAATTGAGGAACGCCAATTCGCGCAGGCGATGTTCCAGCGTGGCGTAATCGAATTCGGTCATGGTGAAGGTTTGCGTACTGGGCAGGAAAGTGACTTCCGTGCCGCGCTTGTCGACGACGGGGCCGACAACCTTCAACGGCGCGACGGGGTCGCCGTGACGAAAGCGCATGACATGTTCCTTGCTGTCGCGCCATATGCGCAGTTCCAGCCATTCCGACAGCGCATTCACCACCGAGACGCCCACGCCGTGCAAGCCGCCCGAAACCTTATAGGCGTTCTGCTCGAATTTCCCGCCGGCATGCAGCTGGGTCATGATCACTTCGGCGGCGGACACGCCTTCGCCGGCGTGAATGTCGGTGGGCACGCCGCGCCCGTTGTCGCGCACGGTGCAGGAGCCGTCGGGATTGAGGATCACGTCGATGCGGTCGGCGAAGCCGCCCAATGCTTCGTCCACCGCATTGTCGACCACTTCGTAGACCATGTGGTGCAGGCCCGAACCGTCGTCGGTGTCGCCGATATACATGCCCGGCCGCTTGCGCACGGCATCGAGGCCCTTCAGCACTTTGATGCTGTCGGCGCCGTAATCGTCCGAGGCCTGTTGCGAGGCCAATTGTGCAGGCGTCTGTTTTGCCGCTTCGCTCATCAGCTCACCGCTACCCAAGCGCCGGCGCCAACCATCACAACGGCAGCCGACTTATTGATGTTTTTGCGCGCCTTACGGCTGGTCAACACTGCGCGCGCATGATGGGCGAGCGCCGCATAAGACAGCATGATTGTCGGGATCAGAACCGCCGTCACCAGCGCAAGTTCTGCATAACCCACCGCGTTCAATGTCTTCAGCGGAACCACTTGGGGCAGTATGGCCAAGAAGAAGGTCATTGCCTTCGGATTGCCCAGCGTCAGCGAAAGCTGCGACATGAAGCTCTTATGCGCGCTGGATGGCACGATAGCGGCCACATCACCCACTTCGGCGGTCCAGTAGCGGTACGCAAGAAAAACCAGGTAGGCGACGCCTGCATATTTCACAATCAGAAATGACTTTCCCATAGCCTGCGCAATGAATGCCAATCCGAAAGCGGACATCGTCATCCAGACAAGATCGCCGACAGCCGTGCCGATCGCCGCGGGAATGGTGGCGCGAAAGCCGCTGCCGAGCGCGCGGGCGACGATGGCCACAACGCCCGGTCCGGGCACTGCGACCGCAATGGCGTAAAGCCCGCAATACAAAATAAAAGAATGCCACGAAAGCATACGAGTTACTCCTGCCGCGCGAAGCGGCCGTTATCGACGGTGAAGACATCGGCGCGCGACGTCAGGTTTTCGAACAGCGATAGGTCGGTGCCCGTCATCCAGGCTTGCGCACCCAGCGCCAGAATTTCTTCGAACAAAGCGGCCCGACGGCGCACATCTAAGTGTGCGGCGATCTCGTCGAGAAGCAGCAGCGGCGCATTGCCGTCGCGCGCCCGCGTCAACTCCCAGGCATCGGCCAGGACGATCGAGACCAGCAGCGCTTTCTGCTCGCCGGTGGAACATTCGCGGGCATCGGCGCGCTTTTGGGTGTGGCGCACCGACAGATCGCTCAAATGCGGTCCGAAGGTGGTGCGCCCCGTTTCTGCATCGCGAATGCGAGCCCGTTCCAGACGCGTGCGCATTTGCGCTTCTGCGCCGACGCCAGCTTCCTGCAGCAACACATCGGCTTCGCCTTCCAGCGACAAGGTCGCCGAAGGAAACGCGCCTGCTTCACCCCGTTCTGCCAGCATGGCGTTCAGCCGCGCAACGGTCGCGGCCCGTGCCGCAACAATGGCGACACCGGCTTCGGCCATTTCCGTTTCCAGTCCGTCCAGCCATAGCGGATCGCGCGGACCCAGTTTCAGCAACCGCGCCCGCTCGCGCATCGCCGTTTCGTAGCGCGCTGCGCGCCGCGCATGCGGCGCATCGAAGCCGAGCGCCAGGCGATCCAGGAACCTCCGCCGCGCGCTGGCTCCGTCGATGAACAACCGGTCCATGGCGGGCGTCAGCCAGGTCATCTGCACGATCTCTCCGAGATCCGCCGAGCCCTGCGCCGCCACGCCGTTGAGCCGCACCGCACGCCGCTCGCCGCCGCCCGGCCCCAGCGTCAATCCGGTTCCGACGTCATAGGATTCTTCGCCGCGCGCCACCGTGGCGGCCACCGCCCACAAAGCTTCGCTGGGCACCGAAGGTCCGCGCCTTATGTGTTCCGACAATTTGGCGCCGCGCAGCCCGCGCCCCGGCGCCAGCAATGAGATCGCGTCCAGGATATTCGTCTTGCCCGCGCCATTCGGTCCCGCCAACACCACGGGCCGTCCGCTCACTGCCAGTTCGGCATGGGCATAGGAGCGGAAATTCGTCAGCTGTACGCGCGTGACGGCAAGGCGCGTGCCCAGTGCATTTGTCATGCTCGCAGCTGAAGGCGCGTCCAACCCTCCCCTTGAGGCTACGACATTCACACATCTCGAAGAGCTTGCTGCGAGGTGAGGAAGCTGACTCCCTATAGGGATGATTCTCTTTCGGGAGGCGGCGATGGAACTGACGCTTGGACTGTTCGGCGACGAACGTCTGGAAAAAGGGGGCTCTTTTTGTGTGAGCGACTTGTCGCTTATGGCGGCAAGGGGGTCAGCGTCAGGCAACTCGGCGCCAACCGTGCCGGAGAGATGCGGATCGCGCGGTTTCTGCATAACCCCAAAGTAAGGGTCAGTGAGATGCTGTCCGCCGCCCTGGCGCGCACCCGCAGCCAAGTTGCTGGCTGCCATGTCCTGGCAATCCAGGACACTTCTGCGTTGCGCGTGGACGAGAAAGGACTGGGATTGTCCTTTCATCCTGTCATAGCGGTAGACGCCAACACGCAGGCGGTGCTTGGCCTGATCGACAACTTCTTCCTGACCCGCAAGGGCGGTGAGAGCGCCACGCGCAAGCAGCGGACTTTTGAGGACAAGGACAGCCGGCGCTGGCTGAGCGGCGCAGAGAGCGCTGGTGCCTTGGCTGAAGCCGGAGCGGCCTGCGTCACCGTCATTGAAGACCGCGAAGGCGATATCTACGAATGCTTTGCCTTTAAGCCGGCCAATGTCGAAAAGTTGGTACGGGCAGCTCAGGATCGTCGTCTGGCCGATGGCTCCTCTCTTTTTGCCAAAGCGGACGGCTGGGACGAGGTGGGACGGATGGTGGTGGAAATCCCCGCCGCACCGGGCCGAAAAGCGCGCAAAGCCGAGCTTTGCGTAAGCTTTGGCAAGGTCGAGATCATGCGGCCCAGCAACCGCAAGGCCGCTTGCGATCTGCCTGAAACCGTTTCTGTAACGCTCGTCATCGGGCGAGAGATCAATCCTGCCGAGGGCGAAGAGCCGGCGCTCTGGTTCCTGCTCACAACCCACCAGGTCAACGACATCGCGGATGCACGCCGCATCATCGGCTTCTATCGTCTGCGCTGGACCATCGAGCAACTCTTCCGAACCATGAAGACAAAGGGCTTCGATGTCGAAGCCCTGCGCCAGGAGCCGGATGGTCCTCTCGAAAAACTCGTCACCGCCATCCTGATTGCCGCCATCAAGGTGATGCAGCTGGTGGCCGAGCGCGAAGGCAAAGCCTGTCGTCCCCTCACCGACGTCTGCGACCCCGACGACCAGCCCGCGCTGGAGTGCGTCTGTCAAAGCCTCGAAGGCAAAACACAGAAACAGAAAAACCCTCACCCAAAAGGCTCGCTTGCCTATGCTGGCTGGGTCTTCGCAAGGCTCGGCGGCTGGACTGGCTACTACGGAAAACCAGGGCCCATTGTCATGCTTCGAGGCCTCACCCAATTCCACGCCATCAAACATGGATGGAGCCTCCGAAATGTGTGAATCCCGTAGCCCTTGAGGGAGGGTCGAAGGCGGATACGCGCGCAAGCGCGGAGACGGCTTCGGGGAGGGGTCTATTTGTATCGCTACCCCTCCCCGAAATTTGCTCGCTTGCACTCGCAAATTTCGACCCTCCCTCAAGGGGAGGGTGAGAATTTTGGTGCACGGTCACACCCGCATGGGCATGAGGACATACAGCGTACGCGGATCGTCCGTGTCCTCGATGACGGTGGGCGAACCCGCGTCGGACAACAAGAAGCGCACCGACTTGCCCTCGATCTGGCCGGTGACATCCATAAGGTAACGAGCGTTGAAACCGATCTCCAGCGGCGTGGCGCTGTAGGTCGCGGCCAATTCTTCGGTCGCCGTGCCGCTCTCGGGATTGATCACCGACAGAGTCACCTTGTCTTTGGCCACCACCAGCTTCACCGCGCGCGTCTTGTCGGCCGAGATGGTCGATACGCGGTCCACCGCTTGGCCGAATTCCTTGGACTCCAGCGCCAGCGATTTGTCGTTGCCCGCGGGAATGACGCGCTGATAATCCGGGAAGGTCCCGTCGATCAGCTTGGAGGTCAGATCCACGCCGTTGAAGGCGAATTGGATCTTGGTGTCGGACAGCGAAATCTCGATAGCCCCGTCGGCGTCGTCGAGCAGCCGGCGAAGTTCCTGCACCGTCTTGCGCGGCACGATCACGCCCGGCATATCGGAGGCGCCGTCGGGCAGCTCCAGCTCGTAACGCGCCAGCCGGTGGCCGTCGGTCGCCACGGCGCGCAGCGTATGCGTTTTGCCGTCCTTGGCCGCGTGCACATAGATGCCGTTCAAATAGAACCGCGTCTCTTCGGTGGAGATCGCGAACTTGGTCTTGTCGATCAGCCGTTTCAGATCGTCCGCGGCCAAGCGGAAGCGATGGGGCAGGGCGCCCGCCGCCATTTGCGGGAAGTCCTCTTTCGGCAAACAGGCCAGCTCGAAGCGCACCGATCCGGCGGACACGGACAATCGTCCGCCTTCGCTGCTGAGCAATTCGGCTTGCACCTGCGCGCCATCCGGCAGCTTGCGCACGATGTCGTAGAGCATATGCGCCGGCGCCGTCACCGCGCCGCTGCGCAGGACGTCCGCGGGAATGGTTTCGACGATCTCGATGTCCAAATCGGTGGCCGTAAGCTTCAGCTCGCCCTTGGCTGCCTCGATCATGACGTTCGAGAGAATTGGGATCGTGTTGCGCCGTTCGACGACGCTTTGCACGTGACTGAGCGCCTTCAAAAAAGCGCCGCGTTCGACGTTGATTTTCATGGGTCTTTTGACTGCCGTCCGGTTCCTGAAAAAGCCCCTCCCGCTCCCCGGCCGGGGTGCACGGAAGTCCTTGATTTCCTTGAGCTTCTAAAGCCGCGGGAACTCAAGTCAGGAATTATAACAGGCATGTGGCAAAAGGGCCAGCTTGGGGGGACTCCAGAACCGCCTCATCCAAATAGGGGAAGGGCAGGGCTTGTCGCGGCGTAGCGCCCCGGGCGAAGCCGGGTGAGCATCTGTGTTTGCAGTCAAGCATTTTTTGGGGGGCAGGGCAGCCAGGTTCGGTTCTGTGCCATGAGGGTGTTGGCAAGGACAAGGAGCTTTCTGGCGATGGCGATGAGGGCGACCTTTGGTGGTTTTCCGTTGGTAATGAGGCGCTCGTAGCAAGCCTTCATGTCGGCGTTGCATCGGCTGGCCGAGACCGCCGCGAGATAGAGAATTTTGCGAACGATTGCTCTGCCGCCCCAGATGGAGCGCACCCCGTGACGTTGACCGGAATCATCGGCGACGGGAGCAAGGCCTGCAAGCGCGCCAGCTTGCTTGTTGTTTACGGTTCCCAGCTCGGCCATGCATGCGATGAGTGTTTGGGCGACGATGGGACCGAAGCCGGGGACCGAAGTCAGGATGGCGTAACGCTTGGCCAAGCCTTCATCGGCCTTGATGCGTTTGAGGATTTCGCGCCTGGTCGCGGTGATATGAACGCACAATTGCTTGATCCGGCTGGTGAGCTGGCGTTTCAGGAACGCACTTTCGGCCGCAGCAAATTGGTTCTTGAGCGCGGTTTGTTCGGCTACGGCACTGTCTCGAGCGGTGACCATCTCCTTCAATGCCTCCAACGCTTGCGGTGCCGGTGGACGCACCGCCGGCGCCATGACGGCTGCAAACTGCGCCAGAACTCGTGCATCGAGCCGATCAGTCTTGGCGAAGATGCCTTGGGCCTTGGCAAACTGGCGGACCCGATAAGGATCGGTGAGCGCCACCGCGATCTGCGAGGCATGCAGGCTTCGGCAGAGTGCACGATGCCATTTGCCTGTGGCCTCCACCGCCACCAGCTTGGGAAGGCGGCGAAAAAGCCAGCGCTTCAACTGACGAATGCCGTCAGCCGTGTTGGACACACGCAACGATTCTCCCGCGGGAAGGACGTGAACGTCCAGCCAACTTTTGCTCACATCGATTCCTGCGGTACAATGCAGAGTCTCTTGTTCGGACGCTTCCTTGCCTTGCATGCGGGACGTGCTCCCTTTCATCTGTTGAGGACAAGAGCCGAGGACGGACGGACCAAGCTCACCCACGGTCCCAAAGACCAGGGGGGTTACGGTCCCGCCCATCCGCATCGGGACCGGCGGCCGCCGGTCCCGATGCGCCTCACAGCTTGCGCTGAGTCGGCGTCCCCAAAATGCAAGGGGGCGCCATCAACGCAATAAGCGCGCCCGCAGTTACGGCCTCCAGGATCTTTATGTGCTGGAAGTTCTCCCGCCGGCAAAAAAGGCGACAACCGGTTTGGCCCTGATCCCGCGACTTGATTGCCCATTGATCTGGGCAATATCCCGTCTTTGCGAACATCACTCAACGACGAGTTTGGGATGCAGAGCAGAATTTGCCGCCGCTTGGCGCCAAATACCGTCATTTGAACTCCGTCAATGTGGGAATATCTTCAATGCGTCGGAAGGCGGGGTGAGAGATGAATATCATCGGCATCAGGCTTATCGCTACAGTTTGTCTGGTAGGCTGGCTTTACATGCCGGTCGCGGCCAAAGCGAGCGACTTGCCGGAAGGCCCGCCTACTGTTTGTTGCTTTCAAGGCATTTTGCGTTGATACCGGTTTAAAACCCGGTGCCGTGCGAACCGCAGTGATGGCAGCGGACGGAGAAAAGTCACATAAGTCAGCTCGTTTTTCGCTGCCTCCCGGTCGAAGGGTGAATTCGTTTTGGTTGGCCGTCACACTCGGCGGCCACAAAATTGATGTCGAAGCAACCTCTGTCGAGATCGCTGCATCTGGGGGACGGCCACATAGTGCTGTAGAGACTTGCACGCTCACCAGTCACGCAAACGAGGATGCGAGCATTCCGCTTATCGTGTCCTGGGTCGGTGTCGCGCCAATTGCCACCGACGGGGGTTCGTCCTATTTCTCGTACGAGGAAAAAAACAATAGACGCAGAGCGATAACCGATGGTGATGCCGCTGCTGCAGCTGCAGCGAAAGGTACACATTGGGTCCTAGTGATCAATCGACTCCGCGACCGAGTAACGGTCTCCATCGATCATTCTCGAATAATACCAGATCAGCAACCGTGAATTTGAGTTGCGAAAACGGGATCGAACGGTCTTGTCGGTGCCCCCTCACCCTGGCCCTCTCCCCCTTTGGTGGCGAGGGAACGCGCCTAATCGCCCCATGTCGCGAACATGCCGATGGCGGCGAGAGCCATGGTCAAGGTCGCCAGCCAGCCAAGCGCGCGCAACAACCCGCGCACTCGAAAAATCCCCATGATGCGTTCGCTGGTCGCCATGTTCATGGTCATGACCATGACGGGCACCGCGACGACGCCATTGATCACCGCACTCCAGAACAGCGCTTTGACCGGATCGATGGGCGGTGAAGTTCAGCGCGCCGCCGACCAGGGTTGCCATCGCAATAAGTTCCGTAAAAGGCCTTGGCGCCTGCCAGAGGCAGGCGCGCCAATCCGACCGGCCAACGCAAGGCTTCTCCCAAAGCGTAAGCGCAGGACCCGGACAAAACCGGCAAGGCCAACATGCCGGTCCCGATAATGCCGACGGCGAAACGGTGAAGGCGAATTTTCCGGCGATGGGGCGCAACGCCTCGGCGGCCTGCGAGGATGTCTGGATGTCCGTGATGCCATGGGCGTGCAGGGTCGCGGCCGTCGTCAGAACGATGCACAGCGCGATTAAGTTCGAAAACGCCATACCGATCCAGCGTATCGAGGCGGTATGCGCTCCAATTCGCGGGGCGCTTTGTCTCGGCGCCTGATTCAGAGGATCGAGCCTGCGGGTTTTCTTCTTCGTCTTCGACTTCCCCTTCTGCCTGCCAGAAAAACAGATAGGGACTGATCGTCGTCCCGAACACGGCGACAACCACGGTGAAATAGCTTGCGGTCCAAGAAATCTGCGGCACGCAGCAGATTCAAAGCCGATGTCGGCCCAGTCGAGATGCACCGCGAATAACGTCGCGACATAAGCGAAAAGCGACAGGCTGAGCCACTTGAGGACGGATACATAGCGCGAGTAGCGCATGAACACTTCGAGCAGCACCGAAATCAGCCCGAACAGCACGACATAGGCGAGGCTCGGACCGGCGACCAACAATTTGAGCGCGGCGCCCATGGCGCCGAGATCGGCGCCGAGATTGATCGTGTTGGCGACGATCAACAGCCCGACCGAACCGATAAAGTACCCAAGACGGGAAAATTCCGCCGCAGATTGCCGCCAAGGCCGTAGCCTGTGACGCGGCCGATTTGTGCGCTGATCTGTTGAATAGCGCACATCAGCGGGAACGTCAGGAGCAACGTCCAGCCCATATCGACGCCGAATTGCGCGCCGGCTTGGGAATAGGTGGCGATCCCGCTGGGATCGTCGTCGGAAGCGCCGGTGATCAGTCCCGGCCCCATGATTTCGTATAATTTGGGCCGTTCGGGCTGTTTGACGTCAGCACGGATTGGCGCGTCGGGCGGAACGTCGTTCATGAATTTCCCAATGCGCTGGTGGATTGAATCAGACGTTTGGTAGCCATGCGCGAAGCTCCACTCCAGGCGACGGCTGGCCGGTTATGTGCCTGAATATTCATGGCCGGAAGCTCTCGATCCGCCGGATATAGCGATCTGGAAAACCGTAGCTGCGTGCCGGCCCCGCAATGCGTTCAACGTAAGCCAACTCGGCCGGGCGTGGCTCCATCACCGGACAGATATACGTCATAGCTGCCCGGACCTTGCCGTCAGCAGAATAGGTTAGGGCCGCCTCGGGCAAATAAGTCTCGCCAAGCACGCCTTTGGCGTGATCGACATAAAGGCGTGTCAGTTCGGTGTGGGTCGCTGTAGCGTTGATGCCCCACACAATATGTTCATCGGAGCGGACAAGATTGGCGCGGGGAGCGATGTGAATGTCAAAACCTGGCGCGCGGGCGATCTCCCACGCATCGGGTACGAGGCCAACCTCCTTCAACACATCGAAATTGATATAGGACCCGTAGAAGAACACCCACACTTTCGGTAATACGAGTTTTGTCATACGCCTCTCCACTCGACCGATTTCGTACCTTGCCGGCGCGGGCCGTGAACAAAACCGTGGCGCGGCCCAACGGGCTGATCAATTTCGCGCTGACCGTGTTCCATGCTCTGCGCCTGCCGAACAGCGTGTGGCGAAATTACTTTAGGCGGCACTTTCTTACCCTTGCGCATCACGGTGATCAAATAGCGCGTCTGCGGGATGGCGATGACGAACATCAATGCGGCCATTACGCCAAACATGATTCGCATCGTCGCGTTCGACTCTCGAAACAATAGATAAATGAATACGCCGCCAGCTCCACAAAAAACAATGCACGCCAGTAGCACAGATTGCCAAGCACGCTTCGTGATCCTGACGTTACGCTCAACGAGCGTGGAAACGGCGTCTACTGTGGCCTCGTGCCTCTTGCGACATGCCAGTCCGCCATCACGCTCAGCAGCGCATTCGACGCACAATCCGCGGCAACAATGTTTGCACGAACCCACGGCATCCACCGTTGGATGATAAAAGCACTTCATTGGCATCCCCCGCAGTTCAGTCATGCAAGCAAGAACCTTCATTCGATGAGCGAGCAATGCGTTATTTCTCCGTCAAC
>CAVXZV010000008.1:0-281916 GCA_963766355.1 uncultured Alphaproteobacteria bacterium | reverse complement strand
AAATCGCGTTCAATCGTGACCCCAGCTTCGCATTCAATAATGACCCCCTTTGTATGTAATTGTTCGGCAGGCCATGGAGGGACCCGCGCGCGCAGCGAAGCCTCTTGGGCGTAGCGCAGCGAAGCGCGCGGGAGGTGCCGTGGACTGCCTGTAGGCGGAAGGATCAGCTGCGGTTTTTGAATCGCCAGCTCTCGTTTCCGGTCTCGATGATGTCGCAGTGATGGGTAAGCCGATCGAGCATGGCGGTTGTCATTTTGGCGTCGCCGAACACCTGAGGCCAATCGGCGAAGGCAAGGTTTGTGGTGACGAGCAGAGACGTGTTCTCGTAGAGCTTGCTGATCAGGTGGAACAACAGTTGGCCGCCGGACTGGCTGAACGGCAGATAGCCCAACTCGTCGATGACGATCAGATCATAGCGCAACAGCTTCTCGGACAACCGGCCGCTGCGACCGGCGTCTTTCTCCTGTTCGAGCTGGTTGACCAGATCGACCAGATTGAAGAAGCGGCCCCTGGCGCGGGTACGGATCACGGCGGAGGCGACGGCGATGCACAGATGGGTTTTTCCGGTACCGGTGCCGCCGATGAAGATGGCGTTGCGTTTGGCATCCAGGAAGGAGCCGGTGGCCAGTTCGCGCACCAGTCCTTCATCGACCGCGGTGTCGGCGAAGACAAATTTGTCGAGGTCCTTAAGCACCGGGAACTTGGCTCCGCCGATGCGATAGCTGATGGAGCGAGCCTGGCGGTGGGTGCGTTCGGCCCGGATCAGACTGGCGATGAGCGGATAAAACTCGTCGCGCCGGGCAACGCCCTTGCCGGCAACCTCATCGAAGCTGGCGCGCATGCCGTAGAGCTTCAGTTCGCTCATGGCTTCCAGAATCTCATGGCGTTCCATCAGGCGACCTTCCTTATACTGTCGTAGCGGCCACAATCGGCCAGGGGTTCGATCTTCAGGCGCAGCGCATCGGGGGTGGTGATGCTGGGTGGAGTTGCGGGTTGTCGTCGGCGCGCCAGCACGGCCAAGATCACATCGCCGCTGGCAATACCGGCCTGAACCGCTTCGGCGCACGCGGCCTCGACCGCTTCCAGCCCGTGATCGGGCACCGCGCCCAAGACTTTGACAAACTGACGATCCCCGTCGGCATGGCTCTTCAGCTTGGCGCGAACCTGGGTCAGCGCAGGCGGCAGAGCCCAATCCTTGAATGGGGCGCCGTTGCGCAAGGCGCCGGGCTTCTTCATCAGTACCGGTAAATAATGCCACGGATCGTAGATGATCTGGTCGTGCCGGAAGCTGCGCGGATGATCGGCGACGATCTCATCGCCCAGCAGCACGACGATGCGTTCGGCATGAGAGCGCACCAGCACCATCCGTCCGGCAGCGCGCGCATCGACGCTGTAACGATTGTGATCGGCCATGATCAGGCATGTGGTGGTGGCCCTCACTGCCTTCTCGACAAACCCGTCGAAGGGCCCACGCAGCTCCATCAGGCTGGCGCATTCTTCCTGGTACACATCCCAGATCGTTCGCTCTTTGAACTCGGGATGCTTGATGCGCTTGGCATAGGCGATGCACTGCTCCGTCAGCCAGGCGTTCAGTTCGGCGAGGCTCTTCACGCGCGGCTTGGGCCGGAAGAACTGGTCGCGCAGATTGCCGACTTGGTTCTCGACCTGGCCTTTCTCCCATCCAGACGCCGGCGTGCAGGCTACCGGCTCGATCAAATGGTGCGAGCACATCTGCAGAAAGCGGCGATTATATTGGCGCGCCTTGCCGACGAAGATCGCTTCAACCGCCGTCTTCATGTTGTCGTAGATGCCGCGCCGGCAGACCCCGCCGTAGAACTGGAACGCCTTGTCATGGGCGTCGAACACCAGTTCCTGGGTCTCGCGGAAGTAAACCCGCACGAACGGCATGCGGCTGTGCGACAGCTTCATGTGCGCCGCCTTGACCGTCAGCGGCAGCCCCTGAAGCGTGATCACCTCGTGGCTCCAGTCGAACTGATACGCTTCTCCGGGCGCAAAGCTCATCGGTACATAGGCCTGGGCTGGAACCCGGGCGCGCTCGTCGCGCCAAGCCTTGACGAAGCGATGCACGCTGTCGTGGGCGCCGTCATAGCCGCGTCCGCGCAGCTCCTCGAACAGGCGCTGTGTCGAACGGCGTTCCCGCCGGGGGAGATGAACTTCCTTCTCCAGGATCTCGGTCAAAATCGCGACCCATTCGCCAAGCCGTGGCGCCGGCTGAACTTCGCGCTCGTATTTATGTTCGGTCTTGTGGCTGCGCACGATCTTGCGCACCGTCCCGCGCGACACCGACAGGGTGCGTACGATCTCCTTGATCGGCCGGTGCTGCTCAAAATAGGCGCGGCGTATCTCGCCGATCAGGTCCACGCCGATCATCCCCTTTAGTCCTTCCAGGCCAGCCAAGGCCAAAGGAAGGACGCTGACACATCACGTCAGAAGGGGGTCATTATTGGACGCGAAAACCACCCCTCAGGGGGTCATTATTGCAAGCGATTTTACACCCTACCGGCTGCCGCTCAGTCGCTATGGCCAGTGGCGGGACATTGTGCTCGTTTTCGATCCCCGCCAATTGGCGGGTCGTGCGCCTTCATACTGAGAGCTTAATTCCAATCCACTTCGTCGATGGAAGGTTTTGCTGCTCCTGTCTATAAGTGGGCATTTATCCACAGAAAACGTTGGTGCATTCGTTGGTATTAGAAAACGCTGTTTCCAATAATGTTTTTACTTCAATCTGTTATTGAAGCAATTTGGGTGCGCCCCTGGCACCACGCTTCACTTTGTCCAGTCCGGAGACATAGGTAACGGACTGTTCCTAAGACATGGGTGACAACCTTGGGCCGAAGGGGTTGTCGAGGGGCTACAGAGTCCTTTGTTCCAGATCGATATATCCGAGATCGTAATGCATGAAGGAGACGAGCCAGATGCCGTCTTCGACTTCCTTGATACCGAGCGTTTGCCCGGCCAGCACGGTTGAGAGATTGATCTTTTTGCGATGCATGCAGATGCGCCCGCAGGTGGTGACGACGACATCTCTATCGTGGAAGGGATAGTTGAGCTCGGGCAGCCCATGATAGGGGCGCGTTGATGGGCTGTAGAGTTCTGCCGGGACTTTCATGGCAAGAGCCTGATGAGGCCGCTCGGCGTTGAACTCCTGCACGAAGGCGTCGAACTTGGCCTGCTGTTGAAGAACGTTCATCCCCGGCGGTCGAGTGGCTTCCTTCTTGAGCGTGAGATGCATGCGTTCGTGACGGCCGTTCTGCTGGGGTCGGCCTGGCTTGATGCGTTCGATCTCGATGCCGAGCCTGAGCCACCAAACCGACAGCTTGCTCAGATTGAAGAGCGCATTGGCGGACGCGAAGGGCACGCCATTGTCGGAGCGGATGGCGGCGGGCAAGCCGCGCTCGTGGAAGAGGCGCTCAAAGGCCATGAACGCAAGGTCTTCTCGCGTCGATTCCAGCGCTTCGCACAACAGCAAGATAGCGCGAGGCGTGATCGGTGACGGTGAGCGGATAGCAATAGGCTTTGTTGCCGAGACGGAACTCGCCTTTGTAATCGACGCACCACAGATCGTTCGGCGCCTTGCCCGCCGACAGGGGCGTACCGCTGGCGTGGCCATGTCTTTTGCCCATGCGTTTGACGAGGCCTTGGCGATCGAGCACGGCATGGATGGTGCTGATCGCCGGGATACGCACATCACCCGCCAGACGGCGTACCAGCAGCTCGCGGATTTTGCGGGCGCCCCAATGCGGCTTCTCCCGTTTGAGCCCGACGATGGCGCTCTCTAGCTGGGGCGGCAACTGGTTGGCATATCGCACCGGCCGCCGGGAGCGGTCGGTTAGAGCTTCCTGGCCCTGTTCCCTGTAGCGGTCGAATATCTTGTAACCCGTCTTCCGGGAGATGCCGAACTCCTGGCACACCCGGCTCATCGCCTCGCCCTCCAACAGGCGGGCCACAAAACGTAGGCGTTCGTTCATCACCGAACTCGCTTTCCATGGCATCGCCACCTCCCGCAGACCTAAAAACGCGGAAAAGTGTTACCCATGTCTCCGGCACAGAACGTCACCTATCTCTCAGAACGGGCACTTTTGGCTTCGCGTGGCGCAGCCGAGGCGAAGGTAACGGCGAAGCGCGCCTTGCTCCTCACACCATCTGCGGCTCGGGCGCTACTGCACCGGCTGGCGCCGTGGTGTTCTGGCGGCGAAAGACAAGCGCAAAACCGGCGATCGCCACAAAGCACACGGTGGGGAGCAGCATTCCCATCTTGCCCGGTAGAGATGGCGACACCAGGAACATGAGGACGTATAGGTTCGCTCCGATCGCACCTCCCATGCACACGAGCGCTGTGGCCACTTTCATCATCGGTCCCCTGCCGCGAATGGCAAGGCCGAGGATCGTAGGCCATATGATCGACGCGAAGAACTGGATCGCGAGAACGGCGACGCCCGAGATGAGGGTCGAGCCCATGGCGGCAATCAGCGAGCAGCCACAGCCGGCAATAGCGAAAATGGCCAAAAGGCGTGCCGGCGAGACGAACCGCATCAAGCCGCAGCCGACGAGCCGACCGGCGGCGAAGATCAACGCCGCCAAAAAAAACACATTGCCAAGCGGTCCGACCTCGTCAACGCCAAAAGCGGCGACAAGATAGTGGCCGCCAATAGAGCCATTGGCGATGAGGATGATGATTCCGGCGCCTTGCGCTGCCATCGCCAATAGGATTCCCCAATCGGACAACAGGCTCCGCAAAGTGCCGCCCATGTCGAGCGGTGCCCGCTCGATCGCAACTGCGGGGAAGCGCTTCTCGTCGAACACCCAGGCGATCAGCCAAACGCCGGCACCAAGCAGGGCTAGAGGATGGGCTGCCGAAAGTGTAAATCTTGCGCCCCATATCTCATGCGGTCCAAGCAGCCACTTTTCCGAAATGATCGCCACGATAGTGCCCACAGGAAAAATCGCTTGCGCGAGGTTTATGCGCCACACGAACTTGTCGTCCGGACCGAGGCTCGCGGCCAGCGGATTGGCGGCCACGTCGAGAAAAACCCAGCCCAGTGCCATGATCGTTGCGGCGAGGAAGAAATAATCATGGGCATGAATGGCCAGGGTCGAATACAGCGTGAAGCAGCCGAGCGTGATGCAACCAAGTCCGAACAGGACGGCGGCTTTGTAACCCAAGCGCGTGGCATAAAACGCCGCCGGCAAGGCGCAGATCACATAAACGATGCCGGCGATGTACTGCGAGAGCGTGACCTCGTAGCCTTTCAGATGAAGAGGCTCAGCGATTTTCGGCAGCAGCACGCCGCTCAATTGCTGTCCCATACCCCAAAGGGCGAACAGGCTCAGGGTCAGTACGAGGGCTGCCGTGAAACCGCTAACGGCGGAGCCCGTTTTCGAAGTCGACATTGCCGCACTCGCGTAAGTGGCTGACACATAGTGAAGCCGATCTCGTTAATAAATTGCGATGTGGAGCGGTCCCAACACCGCACGTCCAAGACGATGAGTGCGGCAAATTAGGTTTGTCGAGGCATCGCTGGGCGGCCGAACGGGCACATGTGGCGCCATTCGGTCCAACGGGCTGGGTCTGGGTACACCCGAAAACATCTGTTCAGATTAGGTCGCAAGGGCGCCACTTCCTGCCATTCGGGCTAAGACAACCTAATGCAAAAGCAATTATTGATTCCATCGCGTTCGGCTAGAAGTGCATAGCAGCCTTATTGTTAATCCAGAAGCGGCGACGAGTCGTTGCATTTGCTTTTTTAGGGCTTGATCGTGACCATGACGCCGCCGTGGCCTCGCAATCCTCGCGCGCACAAGATAACCAAGGATGATCCAGAACGCGCGTTTGAGTTTATCGCTTTCGTCAGTTTGCTCGCAAAACTCTTGGACGGAGCAACAAATGTGTCGGTTTGCTAATGCATGCGCCGCGTTGTCACGGCGCACGCCAAAAACGGTCATTCACCCGGATCTGGAGTCCGATCCCATGTCGCGGACATGGATCAGATCGCTATGAGCTAGCTGCAAGTCGACGTCTAAGCCCCCAAATGTGCGGCCAGAAAAGCTTCCAGCGCCTTCAGCAAGCGGACGCGTGTGTCGGCCGCGTTCATATAGTGTGTTTCGTTGTCGATCTTGATGAACTCGACATGCTTGCCCGCTTTCTCCAAGGCGCTTTGCATCATCTCGCTTTGGTCGATACGGACAGTCGTGTCGGCCACACCGTGCATCAGCAGGACGGGGCATTTGATGCGTGCGGCGTTTTCAGCCGGTGAAGCCGCGTCAAGCTTGCTGGAGTCATGGTAACGATCGCCGATGAAGCGTGTCCAACTTGAGATCATCCAGGAATTGGCTCCGTAATCCTCTTTGCGCGTGCTCAGAAATTCCCTAAGATCCGTCACAGGAGCCCATACGGCCGCACAGGCATAGAGATCAGGCGTGAGGGCAGCGCCCGCCAAGGCTGCGTATCCGCCATAGCTTGCGCCGACGATGCAGATACGTTTCGGATCGGCGACGCCGTCGGCTATCAGTTTCTGAACGCCGTCCGTGATGTCATCCTGCATCTTGAGGCCCCACTCGCCGTAACCAGCTTCCTCGAACATGACACCATAGCCGCTCGATCCGCGGAAATTGGGCTGCAGCACGGCATATCCCCGATTAGCCAGGAACTGCGCCATCCAATCGAATCTCATCCAATCGCGCGCCATCGGTCCGCCGTGGGGCATGATGATGGTCGGCAAGTTCTTCGGCGTCTTGCCCGGCGGCAGCGTCAGGTATGCCGGGATATCCAAGCCGTCGCGCGCCTTGTAAGGATAGGCCTTCACCTCTCCCAGGTCGTTATGGGCAATGCCTGGATAGGTATCGGCGATCTTGGTGATCTTCGGCATGGAGCGATTCATCAAATAGTAGATCGGAGGCTGGCTAGACCGTTCCACTGCCACTACCACCATGTTTCGCGACACATCCCAGGACACCGCGTGTGCGGCGTTTCCCGGGAACGCCTTTTCCAAATCGCTCTGCAGGGCCCGCATGGCTGGTTCGAAATACTCGTATCGTGGTTGATCGTCGATATAGGCCGTGCCGATAACACGCTCAGTCCACGGATCGTAGAGTGCGGCGTCAACGTCGTATTTCTTATCGAAATACAACGGGCTCGGTTTGGCGTCGGGTAACGAAAGTTCCACCAGACCCCAGGTGCCAAAGTTCTTGTCCTTCGCATACTGTACCAATCCGCCGCCATCACTGGCCAAACCCATGATATCCGCCGAGCGTCCTCCCGACGCGTCATAGCTGCCGACTTCCTTCCAACGGTTATTCGAGTAGAAAAAAAGATGGTCCGTGAACTGAAATTCTTCCTGTTCGACGTGGGCGACGACTTTTCCGTGGCCATCCATGATCCACTGGTAGGTTCTCGGTTCGCCCTCGATAAACCGCGTTGCGTGACCGGTCGTGACATTGACCTTGTAAATATTTGACCACAGCGACATATAGACGTTGTCCGGGTCGTCCAGATCTATGTCTTCGATATTGGACGTGGAACCGCTGTATTCAAGCGCTTCGGAATTGGAGAACATGGCAACGGGGTTTTGGGCCTTTGCATCGATGGACATGGTTCGCAAGAGATCGTGCATTTGGTGGGTGTAACCGGCCTTGACGCTGACATGAATTGTAATGAGAAGCCGATCGTTCTTTGCCCATTTGACTCCGACGATGAACGCGCCTTCGAGAGGCATAATGATGGGCGCGGTGCCCGGCGGCGCGCTGAGATCATAAATCCAGGCGGCGGGGCGGCCGTTGTAAGCTCTGATGGCTGCTAAGTGCTTCCCGTCCGGCGACAGCTGTGGCTGGGAAATGGCAGGCAATTGGCCGAAGGCTTCCGGCGGCGGTAGTGCTTGCGCGCTACACGCCACTGCAAATAACACTCCGCACACGACGAAAGCGAAGTTACGCATCCTTCCACAAATGTACGACATGACCACCCCCCGCACTTTCGCGCAAAGATAGAATAGTTCGATGTGCGAATATCTCCAGGGACCAATCGCCGCTGCCAAATCCCGGAGATGAAATGCCCGATCGTTTGGCGCACGAACCGTCTGGCACCATGTGGGAACCTTCTCGCATCATATGGCAGCCGGTTGGACTATTCCGTCTGCTGCTCCACAGCCGAGTGATTGGTCTTATGCTTTGCCTATAACGATTGAAAAATCCCCATTGCTTTTGCAAAATTACCTTTCGGGTTTTGGAATTATAATCGGATGCATTATTTTTTGAGTTCCAGAAAATAATGCAAATTCTCGTTTCAGTTCTCTCCATACGTGTATTGTTTACTTGGGTCTTGGCGTCGGGGAAATGGGGTGCCTTCGGAAGTGCACACAGATTGCATATGCCAGACAATGGTACGCCGCCTACTATAATCGCGCGTGTTCGCGTTCAATGGAAAGACGCTTTGACGCCAGAAAGATAGGTCATTCCATGAGGCTCATTCATACCCATCGGCGAGTGCGCCTGGCTTGGCTGCTGGCCGCGCTGGCGTGGGCAATGACAGTTCCTGCGGCAGCAGAAGACGCGTGCCCAAAGCTAAAAGGCATGTGGCTCAATCTTACGCCGACAGACGAGGGTTACCTTGTGCCGATGAGCGTGGCGGGGCACCCATACCTTTTTCTGCTCGAGACAGAAGCTGGCTTCGCAATTCTCGACGAGAAGATCGTCAAGGAATTCCAGCTGCCTATCAAACCTCTTCCGCATGGGATGTCCATATCAGCGGCTGGAGCGCGAATTACTCAAATTGCCACTGCGCCGACAATTAAAGTGGGAGTTGTCGCACGCAGCGACGCAGAATTTGCCGTCCGCTCACACAGCGATACGTGGGGGCCCCGTGCCAGTGGTATAATAGGAATGAATGTCCTAGCCGGGTTCGATTTCGAGCTTGATCTGGCTCACAACAAGATCGGGTTGTTTCTGCCGGGACATTGTCCTTTCACACCGTACTGGGCACACGACACCGTTGGCAGCGCCCCATTCACGATTGAGCCGACAGGCACCGCTCTCTTGCCTATGAAGCTCGACGGCAAGGATGTCACCGTGTCACTTGAAACAACTTCGCAGCGTGCTCGCATGGCCTTAGCGGACGCAAATGTCCTATTTGGGATAGACGAGAAGACGCCGAACCTGATTGTTTCCGGCAAGGACAAATGGGGACAGGATTCGTACCATTACCCTTTCAAGACGCTGTCCGCAGATGAGGTGACGATCGCGAACCCGGATATTCTGCTGACCGGCCCTATTGGAAGTGGGTGCGGAAGCACAAACAAATATTGCCACTGCTATGGTCTAGGCAACGTGCAACTCGGCATAAAAGAGCTTCGCCAGTTAAGGTTCTTTTTCGATTTCAATGAGAAGAAGGTCTATTTCACTCCCGCAGAGAAGCAATCGTAGGTTCCACATGTCGAAGTAGAAATCGATTATATGGGTTTGATTCGCCTATGGGGAGCATGCCAATGAGCAGCCGACGCCGTCAAATCGCACGTGGCCACAATCTAAACCTACGACCAGCCGCGCTTTTAGTTGTTGCGGGCCTTGAAGTCGCATGTAGCGTCCCGCCTGTATCACCCGTCCACGATCTTAAACTATTGCATGTTGACGTCGTGGAGCCTTCGCAAATACCGAAACAGGATAAGTTCTGGGACTACAAGACCCCCCTCGTGCGGGTTGAGTTTTCGTCGATGACTGATTTCCAGAACGTGGCAAACACCTGGGTCTACTGGATCGGGAACCGTGTCTCGCCCTGCGCCGACAAATCGATCGATGAGAAACGCCTAATAGAGGGTTATCCTGACGTATTCGACCAGACGGCCTCTGTCTACACTTATGATAAGAGGAAAACATCTAGGACAAGCCGGGATACTTCGGCGCCAATAATCTACCATATCTATTTCGCGCCACAGCAGTCGGTGCGCGGTTGGCGTACATATGATCTCGTCCGCAATCCTGCGGATGTGTGCTTCGCGGTGGTTGGTTTTGGAGAGCGACTACCGATCGGGTTTCGTTCAAACACGGTGGTAATTTCAAGGCAGATGCTTATCGATGCTCTTGAACGTGCGGGACTGAAATGACTCGGGAATGAAGGCAGTTTCAGGTTTGAAGTACGCCGCGGATTGCGGCGGTGATGACCAGGGCAAATGCAAACTATGCATTGTGTCCCCTGAACCTTGTCGCCTGAAATCTTTCCGACTTCATTACTGCCTGCATCTTTCCGGCAGATCTCCCAACCGGTCGTTTTCCATAACCCGCCCACCCTGTCAGCGCGTAGCGACCGGATGCAACACAAATTGAGCCGGTTTCAATCCCGGCGACTTTGCCGTGAGGGTCACGGACTCGGTCGCGCCGGTCGTCTGTACAAGGACTTGCGCATAACCATTGAAAAGACGGCGTTTCCAAGCGCTTGCGGGGGTTCGATATTGCACCGAGGCGAGATTGGGATCGGTGGCTTTTAAGGCTTTCAGCGCCGTATCGACATCGGAAGGAATGACGATCAACACCTCGGTTGCGCCCTTCGACGGTGTGGCACCGTCCAGGGGCACGGACAATCCTTGCTCGTCGCGCATTACGCGATTGGTCAAATCCTTGCCGGCAACAAAGACGCGCTGGTGTTCCATCAATTGCGGCAAGAACAGTGTGCACCGGACTTTTCCGCCGACTTTCATGGCGGCAAAACTGCCGCGCAAGACAAAGGCCGACGGTGTCGGCGGCTGAGTGCCCGGCGGATACCATTGAAAGGGATTGCGCCATTTCAGCTTTGCTTTGTTGGCAAGCGGGCGGCTAGCGTTGCGCGGGTCGAGCGGAGCCATTTGCCAAAAGCCGACTTGAACGATCGCAAAGCCGTCGACGAAGCGATCCGCCTCATGGCTGGCCGGATCGCCATTGCCGACGCCGATGATGCGTGCCGGACCGCTGATCGCAAAGCTCACATCGTCATTGGCTGTGGGAACGTGCCGTCCCTCGCTGTCCAGGGCGCCGACGGCCACAACCGCGACATCGTTGCCGTCGCTGACCACCACATCGTGGTCCGCTTGCAGTGTGAGTGTCTTTTCCGGGCCCGTGGTGTCGGCATGGTCGGAAGCGATTTCGCGGCCGGCGCGGTAAGCCTTGGCGAGGAGTGTGCCTGGGTGATAGGAGACTTGCCATTCCAGATGCGAATTCGGCTTCATCTGTTGCCGGCCGAGGCTGGCACCGTTCAGGAACAGTTCGACCTCGTCGGCATTGGCGTAAACCCAAACCGGTACTGTTTGGCCGATGCGTTTGGGCCAATTCCAATGCGGCAAGATGTGAACCATCGGCGCATCGGTCCACCAGCTCTTCAGCAGATAGGCGTTGTCTTTGAAAGCGCCGGTCGTATCCAGCACGCCGAATTGCGAACTGACGGCGGGCCAGCCGAACGGCGTCGTCTCGCCGCGGTAATCGAAGCCGGCCCAGACAAACATGCCCGACATCCAAGGCCGATCAACGACGGCGTTCCAGCCTTGTTGCAAAGTGGCGGAGTATCGCGGCGGCATTGGCATATCGTAAGCTGCGATATGCATAGCCTTGGTGTCGGTCACATAGTTGCCGCGCGTGGCCGCCGTTGAGCCTTCTTCCGTCATCACCGCGGGCGTGTTCGGATGGACGCGATGAAATCCATCGATGTCGTGTTGCACCCGATAATTGAAACCCGCTACATCGGTGGTGGACAAGCTTCCCAATCCTCCCGATACAGCAACCGTCGCGCGCCGCGTGGGATCGAGCTTGCGGACGATGTCCTGCATCAATTTGGTGAAACGGGCTCCCATATCGTTGCCTTCCAAGGCCCATTCTTCATTGCCGACCGACCAAATCACCACCGAGGGATGGTTGCGGTCGCGGCGGATGAGACCGGTCAGCTGGTCCTTGATTTCCGGTGTTGTGCCCATCAAGCGGTTCTCGTCGAGCACAAGCATGCCAAGCCGGTCCGCGGCATCGAGCAATTCCGGCGTCGGGGGATGATGGGCAGTCCTATAAGCATTGGACCCCATCGCCTTCAACCGGCGCAGCCGGTATTCCTGCAAGCCGTCCGGCAAAGCCACGCCGACACCCGCATGATCTTGATGGTCGTCAGTTCCTTTGATCTTGATGTTCTGTCCGTTTAGCCAGAAGCCGGTTGCGGGATCCCAGCGCACGGTGCGGACTCCGAAATTGGTTTCGTAACGGTCGACGAGGGTTGCGCCGGAACGGATGGTGGTGATCAGGCGATAAAGATTCGGCGTATCGATGGACCACAATTTGGCGTCGGCAATTGTCAAACTCTGTTCATAGTCCGACGAGAGCCCGGCCTCGAGAGATTGGGAAGGGCCGGCCGCGTCCGCCACGGCATGGCCTTCGCCATCCACGATCTGTTGTTCGATGGTGAAGTTCTGCGCCGATTGGTCCTCATTATCGACACTGGTGCGCACCGTGACGGTTGCGTTGGTGCCGTCGACGGCACTGGCGACATAAGTTCCCCAATGCGCCACATGCAGCGGATTGGTCTTGGTCAGCCAAACATGGCGATAGATGCCGGCGCCTTCGTAAAACCAGCCTTCCTCCACCGAGGCGTCGGCCCGTACGACCAGCACATTGGGTTTGCCGTAAAGGACGTAGTCCGTCAGATCGTAGCGGAAGCTGGAATAGCCGCTATGTTCGGTGCCGATGTAGTGGCCGTTGAACCAGACCGTTGAATTGCGATAGACGCCGTCGAATTCCATCGCGATGCGGCGGCCCTTGTCGGATTCGGGTATGAAAATCCGTTTGCGGTACCAGCCGATGCTGTTCTCGGGAAACGCCGCACCCACGGCGTGCGAGCCGTGATTGGTGCTGGCGCGGCGATCGAATGGCAGTTCGACAGCCCAATCGTGCGGCAAATCCAACTTGCGCCAGGCGCGATCGTCGAATTTGGCGCTCGCCGGTCCGTCGCCGTAACCGGCTTTGGCGAAGAAGAAAGCGGCCGTGCCATAGCCGAAATCCTTCTTGGCATCCTGGGCATGGCCAAGTGCGAAGCGCCAATCCTTGTCGATATTGATACGTTCGCGCGGTGGCTGCGTCGTAAGCTCCGCCGCGTTACCGCCCGCAACCGCGAACAGGAAGCACATTGCAGCGGCCACCGACGAACGTAGACTTCATCGCGCCAATCTCATCGCTGCCTTCCTCCGGGACGTGTCATGGAACTTGCTTTGCGTGATGGCCTTCGCACAGGCACGATCTCAGGTGAGCCCCCGCACGTCTCGCTGCGCGATTGATAAAATTAACGGTCATCAGGGCTTGATCGTGACCATGACGACGCCGTGGCCTTGCACTTCGGCGGCGAACGCACCTTTCGCGTTGCCGAGATTCGCATGACGCCACAGATCGCGGACCGCCGCATTCAGATGGTTGGGATAGTGAAGCTGCTCCCATGTGACCGTAATCTTGCGGGGTGTCATGGACCGGTTGAGGAGCACAACGGCCCGTCCGCCGCCTTTGATCGGGCGCGCCCAAACCTCATCGTCGCCGTCCTTGGCCACACGATTGGCCTCGATCCCCAACGGATCCTGATCGATGGCGATGACCTCCTTGTTGGTCAGGATGGCCTTAGTCTGCGCGCTCATATCGGAGAGATCGTTGCCGGCAATCAGGGGCGCGGCCAGAATAGCCCAAAGACTGAAATGCGTCCGATATTCGGTGTCGGTCATCCCGCCATTGCCGACCTCGAGCATGTCCGGATCGTTCCAATGTCCCGGACCGGCATACGGCGCCAATTCCACTTGCATATCGAGGATGTTCATTACCCCGATGCTGTAGCCGTTGGCGTTCTTCCCTTCCCAATGGTCGTAGATGTCGCCCGTCGTGCGCCAGAGATTGCCGATATTCGCCGCCCACAGCCAGGGATTGGAGTTTCCCCATTCGCAGAGGCTGAACACGATGGGCCGTCCGCTCGCCTGTAGGGCCTGGCTCATAATAAGGTAAGAGGACGCGGCATCTTGCGTGCCGGTGTTGCACCAATCGTATTTCAGATAGTCGACGCCCCAGGCCGCATATTGCTTGGCGTCTTGATATTCGAAGCCGCGACTGCCGGGGCGTCCGCCGCAAGTCTTGGTCCCGGCATCCGAATAGATGCCGAACAACAACCCCTTGGAGTGAACATAATCTGCCAGCTTTTTGATGCCGGACGGAAAGCGCTTGAAATCGGGCTGGATATTGCCTTGTGCATCCCGTTCGCCCTGCCAGAAATCGTCGATGATGATGTAGCGATAGCCCGCATCGCGCATGCCGGAAGACACCATCGCGTCGGCGGCGTCGCGGATGGCCTTCTCATTCACATCGGTGCCGATTTTGTTCCAGCTGTTCCAGCCCATGGGCGGGGTCATGGCCAGTCCGTTCGCGGTCCCTTGAAGAGGGTCGGCGTGATCGCGGGCAATAGCCGGCTGCGCCGCCAGCAATAGCGACACCGGCAGAATGGCGGTGATGAGTTTGAACATGATGCGTTTCCTTGATTGAAAAGGGTCGGAAGGTCTGCGCTTGCACTTAAGGATTTGAGACAGGCAGGCGAATGGGCGCTAAACCCTCGCGTGTTTCTTTGACTTCCATGATGTGACCATCCGGCGTGAAATGCATCTCGTCGGCCGCCAGCGCGCGACGGAAATCGCCGCCGCCGGGCAGCAAGTTGTCGTGATAGAACAGGTAGAACTTCCCGTCATATTCGAGCATGGCTTCGTGGTTCGTGCTGATGGACAGATAATCCAGCACGACGCCTTGATACTCGTATGGCCCCATGGGCGTGCGGGACGTGGCATAAAGGATCTGCCCCGGCCAACCCGAGGAGAAGCTGTAATAGTAGATGCCGTTATGCTTCAGCATATAGGGCGCTTCGCCGTATTTCTTTTTCGGATCGCTGGCCGGGAACCCGTTGATCTGGACGTTCTCGATGGGGCCGTCGGTGTGAATCATGTCGGACTTGAGCTTGACCACTTTGGGAACCCGCGTGCCGAAGAACATATAGGCTTGGCCGTCGTCGTCGATGAGCACCGCCGGATCGATCGGTTCGTCTCCGGCATTGGGATCGCGCGGCGATTCAACAAGCGCGCGCCCCAACCCATCGACAAACGGGCCCTCCGGTTTGTCGCTGACCGCGACGCCGATCTGTTTGCCGCCGACGGGGGCGTAGAAAAAGTATTTGCCGTTTCGATATGCCGCTTCTGGAGCCCAGGCTTTGGCGCCTTCATGCGCCCACGCAAAAATGCTCGCTTTCAGAAACGCGCCGTCATCTTTCCAGTGTGCGAGATCGTCCGATGTGTAAAGCCGCCAATCCGTCGAATCCCAATACTTGCCGCTATTGCCCTGATCGTTGGTCGCGTAGAGATAGAACCGGCCGGCAAAGAAATGAACAGACGGATCGGCACTGAACGCATTTGAAATCGGATTTTCGGCCTCCGAAGGCATCGTTCCGGCGGCCAATCCAAGCAGAAGCAGCGCGGCGAGCAGTTGGTTTTTCATGGCGCGGATTCCTTCCCATCGCTAGTTGGTGTGATATCCCAAGAGGCTAACCGACGATCCATGGCACAGTTCAACTTCATCGAACAATGAGTGCCCGGCGCAGGCTGTGCATTGTCACCTGGGCGACACGACGCACCGGGCAGGTGAAACTCTTCCGCATGTATCGTTTCAACCATCTATTCATCTTTCTCTTCGGGCGAGAAATAGAGGTGTCGATTTTGAAAATCGATGGCAAGCGAAACATTCTTCAAGAGGCCGGGGCCGATGATGGCTGTCGGTTTGTCATTGAGTGCGAGAAGATCGAAAACCGGCGGATCGGCGATGAGGACATCTTGGTCGAGCCAGTCACGGCTTCCTATGCTGATCCACAGCCCTGACAGACGTGCCACAGGGGAGCGCTCGCCGAGGCCATCCTGAACTTCCCGGGTTGTTGGGGCAGCCAACCCCCATTTGCGGAGATTGAAGCGGTGCGCTGTCTGCCAATTGATGATCGTCACACCGGCTCCTAAGTCGAACAAGGCGGTGGTCCGCACGACACCCTGGTTGTACTTGGAAAATTGAGCGTCGATGTACCAGAGATCGAAAGGGAAAGCTGTCACGCTTCGGGGAAGCAGCGGAACGCTGGGCCACGCGCTGTAGGGCATCGGCGTGCCTGCGGCCCGCGGAAATAGCCGCAGGCGTTGCTGCGTCCGGTCAAGTACGACGCAATAGCGTTCCAGGACGTCTAGGCCAAGAATTCCGTCAACCGCCGTATCCTCGGTGCTAGGATTGGGAAGTGCAGCGACGGTCAATCCGTCAACTCGTTCGTCCGATATGCGCAACTCCTGTAACCGGATGGCCGGAGCTTTCAGCACACCGGTGAGGCCGTAGACAGTGACGCGTTCGCCGGGAAGCGGCTGCAATCCGGCCTGTATGCTGGCGCGCTTGTAAAGAATTGTCCGACTGGAAGCGGTGTCGAGGAGGAGGGTAATGGACCCTTTACCGTCTATAAATACCGCGGTCGCAAGCCGATCCCCATAGCCCACGACATAGGGCTGATCCACCAGGGCGTTCGCGCGAGCGCCGCTGTGCCAAACAAATGCGGCACCGACAATCAGCAACGCTTGCAGGAAGCGGTTGACGAATTTCCGTCTTTGGGCAGTTACAGCGGCTGGCCGTGCAATCATGCGGAAGCCCCCCCATCATACTCCATGTCTAACCCATAGGACTTCCGAATGTCGGCAAATTAATGTCGGTGGGGCCGGCGCACGGTATCAACGCGCAACTTACGGCGCGCAAGACGAATTACATCACGCGAACGAACACCCAAGGGGCTGCAAGTCGCACGAATGCAACTCGCAACCGAATGAATGTCGCGACACGGACGCCGGTCCAGCTTCTACGACGGCTTACATTGGACAAGACGCTCCGACGCCGAGCCGCAATCCATGCTACTTCTTTGTCAGTGTACAGCTAATCCTTTGTTTGGCGGCTGTCGCACAGTCCACGGCCTCAAATGGTGCCGTGTTCCCGTTCAAGGGAATGAACGCGACCAGGCCACCTGGTTGTTGTTGCGGACAGAGGAATTCCACCACGTGGCGCTTCGACTCGGTTTGTTTGCCGATCGAGCGGACATCGGTAGCATCGCAGCGCACGTTGTGTTGGGCGAGTGCAGCCTTGAAATCCTGAATTGTCGGGGGCAACTCGCCGTTGTCCGACATCTTGCAGGCTATGCCCTGCAAGGCGGAGTTGTGACAACTCACGACGATTGGGGCATTGGTGGATCCGGGCAGCGCGCTCGCAAGCATGTAGCCTGTGCCGTCGGCGCAGGCGACTTCATTGTATTCCGTGTTCGATTTTGCGCTCTGTCCGATCCGTTTGAGATCGCGGACCGTGCATGCGTGTCCGGTGTGGTTGACGATCGACGTCGCCATCGTCTTGATGTCCGCATTGGCGGGAAGCTGGCAGACCACGCCCGGTTTATTGCCGGCCGCAACATCGGCCGTGCGTACCGCTTCAGCCGTGAAGCATGACAGAGCCGTCGGGAGTTCCGGCTCTTGGGACACGACGAAGTAGCCCATGCCGTTGCCGCAGGCGACTTCGAATGTCGTGGTCTGCACGGTCTTTCCATTCACCACGGTTGGACCATGCGCGACATAGCTGGCATCCGTCACCACACAGGAGAGGTGTAGTTGCCCCACGAGCGCGCCCGCATCCTTCAGGGCTGCCTCGTGGACCTTCGCGGCATCGGGCTTTTTCTCCCCGGGCTTGGATGTGTAGATGTTGAATTTCTCTGCATTTTGCTCCTGTAGGCTGGTTGTCGGGGTTTGCGACAACGCTCCGCTCGGAGCATTGGGAGCCCCGGATGGGGCGCCTTGGGCCCACGCCGTACCGGCGATAACGAGCAGGATGGACGCCATCGAGCTGCTGATTGCGATCTTCTTCATGGATTATCTTCCTTCACTTCTGGCGGGTTCCGAGCCCGTTGGTGTTTGACTTTGTGTACTAGAGGGTATCAGTCCGAGATTTGTAATGCTTTCTCCAACTGTGAATGAACGCAGCGTGTCGCCCGATGCGTCTACGGACTCGTTGCAATATCGCCCTTCATCACGCCGCGTCCGCCTGTTGCTAGATAGACCCTGCCGTAGATTTTGGGATCTCCGATGATGGCGGTGATCCAGCCGAATTGATGCTGGTCATCATTGATGCGGACCCAAGACTTGCCACTGTCGTCCGAACGGAAGATGCCTGTGGTCGTCTTGATCCGGCACCAACAATACACGGCCGGTTCGGAGTGTCCGGGCGCGGGCTTTCCCAGCCCAACCGCGAAAGCTTCGGTGATGCCGTGCACGGACGTGAAGGCGCTGTTTTCGTCGGGCGAATAATACAATCCGTTGGGCGTCGGCACCCAAAGCGCCCTTACGTGCCCAGGCACCGCCCGCATCTCGCCGCCCCATTTGGGTGCGTTCTCGCTGAACACGGTGAAGTGCTTGCCGCCATCGATGCTGATGTACATCGCGCCCTTGGTGCGATCCATGACGTAGAACACGCCTTCCGCCGCGCGGTCTGCGACGGGGATGAACGTCTCGTCCGTCGACTGCGGCCAGCCGGCGCATTCGTGCCAACTCACGCCGTGATCTTCCGAATAGTACGCCGTCTGATGTTGCGGCGCCCAGACGAGGTACTTGGTACCCGCCGAAACCGCGATACGGTCTGCGGTATGATAATGTCCCTCTGCGTCTTTGACGATACGCGGGGTGCTGGCGAATCCCTTCCAGCTTTGTCCGCCGTCGATGGAAAAATAGCCGGATGTCGGGGCTTGATCGCTCGTGCGGACCATATAGGCCGGGTAGGCTTCGGCAAAATCGATGGAGCGGTTCGATTCCGATGTCGGCGAATTCAAACCGGTGATTTTGTCGACGTCGGCGCCAGCGTAGGAGGCTCCCGCAACGTCGCCGAGCGTGGTGACGAGGTGTGGCCCTTTGGGCGGGCTCGCCAGCGCGACCGGTACCGTTTCTTCAAGACCGGCGACATCGAACGACCAGTTGACTGTGTTCCCGCTGTCCACCGCCGTCACGTTATCGGTGTGCCACAAACCATATCCGGTGATATAGGCTGCAGCATCGGAATTGAACGGATCGATTTCCACATCGCCGATCCAGTGGCCCATCACGTCCTTCCCGCCGGAATAGGAGTTGAACCAGGCGGCGTTGTCCGCGTTGTGGACCGATTTCGCGCGCAGCGATTTCCAGGTTAGGCCGCCATCGGTGGACCTGAAGAGATCGTCACCCGGTACCCATCGGTCGAGTGTCGAAACAATAACGACGCCGGGGTGGTGCGCATCGGCTGAAATGCCGGAATAGCCGAACGTCGTGCGGCCCGGCTGTTCGGGAGTGATGTCGGTCCACTTCGCGCCGACGGGATCGAATTTCCACACGGCGCCGTTGGTGATGTTGTTCGGTCCGATGTCGTTGCTGTAAGCGAGATAAAGCGTGCCGTTCGCATCGAATGCCGCACGATGCGGCATCAGGCTTTGAGGGGCGCCGGGCACCGCCGCCCAGGTCGATCCACCGTCCTGGCTGCGATAAAGACTTCGGTTTCTTGGTGTCGGCGGTGCCGACATAGATCGTCTTGGTGTTCGATCCCGCCGGACTCGAACTTGCTTGAAACAGGACGAATGTCACCGCGTTGCCGGAAAAGCCCGAGACTTGGCTCCAGGAAACTCCGGCATCAGCGCTCCGCCACAAGCCGTCTTGGTTGGTTCCCAGGAACAGCGTGTCGGGATTGTTCGGATCGACCTGCAACCGTTCGCCGGTCGAGCGCCCGTCCGCGTTGCCGCCCAGCTTGATGGGGAGATCGGTTCGAGCCCAGGTCGCGCCGCGATCCGTCGAGCGCAGGATCGCCGCTTTGTGTCCCCAGTCGGCAAGGTACTGTCCGCAAGCCAAATAAACTCGTGAAGGATTGTTGGGATCCACGGCAATGCTCACCACGCCCAGCAACTGGGCATCGTCGCGGCCGATATCGTCGTTGAGGGCGATCCACGATTTCTTGCCGGCGTCCCAACGATAAGCTCCGCCGACGTCGGTGCGGATATAGACAAGACCAGGCACTGAGGGGTGATAGATGATGCCACTTACGAAACCGCCGCCGCCAAACGGAACGCTAGACCATACATATGGCACGGTCGGCTCTAATGCGAACGCGGCCGCTGTCGTTGCGATAGCAAGCACGCAAAACAAGACTATTCTACGCATACAAACACGCCTCGCTTTGTGCCTTTTTTTGCAGGTGACAAATCCCGTTGGTGGTCGAATTCAATGCTCTAAATTGTCACCGGCGAAATGCGGCATATGGAACCGTTAGGATTTGCCGACTACAAAATTTGCGCAACAAGAACTGACGCGACGCGAGAAAGTTCTTTTGAAATCGTCAATTGTGGCTCGTCAATTTGTCCTCCGGGTTTTCAAGCGAGTCCGTTTTGTGTGCAATAGAAGCCCGCCTAAGATATGCTGGTGCCCGTTCGTAACATTTGTCTCGTTATCCCTGCCGAAATGTATGATCGACGGGCATTGATGACGCGTCTGTGAACACGACGAAAATCTGTGGGCTGACGGGCGGCTTCCGCCGGTATGAGTCCGTGACCCAATATCAAGGGCGCGAGGAGGGGAGGGTCACGTGCATTCTGGAAAACTCCTGGGCCTTGCCATGATCTTGGGCTTGTGTCTGGCGTCCGCCGTTCGGGCCGCCGACACCTCAACCTGTGTCCTGACGCGCCTCGTCAATATCCCAATGAAACTCGACCGTTCCGGAAGGCCGATTATCGCCGTCACCGTCAATGGCGTACCGAAACTGGCGCTGATCGACACCGGCGGTGGCTTCAGTTCGATGAGCGAAGCGGCCGCAAAGGAACTTAAGCTGCAGACAGTCTTCTATCCGAAACACAATATCTATTTCATCAACGGGAAATCTCCGAGCGAAATGGCGTCCGTTAAGCGCTTCGTCGCCGGAGAGCTGAACCTGGCGCATGCAACCGACGGGCTATATTTCGCCGTCGATGAGACATCGCAAGCCAACAGCGAATACGACTTCACGCTGTCGTCCGATATTCTTCATCTCTTCGATATGGAGCTGGATTACGGCGCGAGCACGTTCCAGCTTTTCCTACGGACAAGGTGCGGCGACAACGTGGTGCATTGGACCAACGAGGAGCCCGCGGTGGTGCCCTTTGAGACCAACAATGTCGATTGGCAAAGCGAATCCCAGCAAATGGTCGGTGTTGGTGTCAATTTCAACGATCCGACAAATCAGAGCTTGTCGGTAAATTCGCGATCCACCAATGTTCTGGTCAAAATTCCGGAATGGCATATGACGGCGCGCGGCAAGCTGGACGGCGTGGATGTCAACGTGATCATCGACACCGGGTCTTCGACATCGTCCATGATTGCGGAGGACGCCAAGCAAGTGATGGCCGCGCGCCCGAGTGGCAGCCAAGACGATCCCGCGCGCCCCTTCAAGACGCTTACGATCGGCTCGCTGACGATCAACAACCCGCAGATCGTCATCGAGAACACCAAACTTGCGAGAATTGACACGATAGACAGAGTGCTGCCGCAAGTGAGATTGGGCGCCACAGTGCTGCGCCATTTGCATCTCTACATCGCGTACAATGAGAAGAGGATCTATCTGACTTATGTAAAGGCGCAATGAATTTGCGCAGGCGGTTAGCGGGCAACCTCGCGTGCTAGCGGAACGATGATGACGGGCTGTAGTCGTTCGCCTGCGTAAAGGAGAAGAGCTTCCCTGCCATTCACAAAGGCACGCCTATTCCATTTGGCGACAGCCTTCTATTTGATATCTCACGACCTTGCTGAACGGCGCCCCACTGAGCCTGCTATCAAATTGGCACCGCGGGGCCGCACGCGCAGATCAACGTGTTTTGGACGTACGACGGCAGCGTTTTTTTTGCTCCGCATTAATGTTATTGTAAAATCCATTAATCAAGGTTTTCCGGGCGAGGGTTGGAGTATGTTACCGAAATCGGCGGCGCGCGGAAGGGAGCCTTTGACACGAACCTTTGGGCTCCATACCTATTGCTGAGGTCTGGCGTCGGCGGGCCACTGGCGAGTATGTCACGGCAGTACGGCGCTTACGACAGTATAACGTTTCGGCATCGATGACTGTCGGCCTGCAGGCTGGTTGACCGAGGGATCATGGCGGCTGGTGCATTCATGAAAAGCAGATTAGGCCGCGTCCTGTTGATGTCCATTATTTGGACTGGGGTGGGTCTGTTCCTCGCGGCTCCGGCCATGGTGAGCGGGGGGAACTGGGGAGATCTGGTCGGCAAACTCGTCGATTCGTGGTTCTGGGGCTTGCTGACACCGTTGATTCTCGCGGTTGACCGCCGGCTGCCATTCTCAGACAAACAGCTAGGCTGGCGGCTCGCGGCGCATTTGCCTTTGGGTCTTTTGTTTTCGGTGCTGCACATCTATGCCACCGCGATAATTCTGTTGCCAGTTTCCGCGATCACTTGGAATCCTGTCCGGAGCCCGGAATACTTTCCATCCTGGTTTCTCGGAGCCTGGGTAATGTACTGCGCCATATTTGGCGTTCTGCAGGCGCTCAAGTACCGCGAACGCTATCTATCGTCCGAACTCAACACGGAGCGTTTGCAGAGGGGTTTATTGGAGGCCCATTTGAACACGCTGCGGGCGCAACTCGATCCGCATTTCCTATTCAACGCCTTGAACGCGATCTCTTCGGGATTGGAGCGCGATCCGGCCCTGGCACGCGCAATGATCGAGGATCTCGGGGTTCTTCTGCGTCAGTCGCTCGAGTTCAGGGACCGACAAGAAATTCCGCTGGCCGAAGAACTGTCATTTCTGGAACGCTATCTTGCCATCCAGAGAGTTCGGTTTGGCGATCGTCTCACGATCGAAATGCGCGTGTCACCCGCGGTTAAGAACGCTTCAGTGCCATGTCTGTTGATTCAGCCTTTGGCAGAGAACGCAATTCGCCACGGGCTTTCCGGGAGGTCTTCTGGCGGCTTGCTTACCATTTCCGCCGAACAGGTCGCAGACCGTCTCGAGAATTCGCGTACTGGATGACGGGGTTGGCTTGCCTCCCGGGTGGCGAATCGAGACATGCACGGGATTGGGTCTTTCAATCACACGCGAACGCATTATCGGCCTTTATCCCGGTGGGCAAAGCCGCTTCGCGGTTCGGCGCCGTGCAGGTCAAGGCACGGAAGTGGAGATTTCGTTACCATTACGCATGGCAGGAGATGTCGTTCATGAACCCGCCATCGCCTAAGCAAATCCGCGTTCTGGTCGCAGATGACGAACCGCTTGCGCGGCTACGGCTCGTCGATCTCCTGCGTAAGGATTCCGACGTCGGCGACATTCTTGAGGCCGCAGATGGCGTTGTTGCGGTCGAGATGATTTAAGGCGAACGTCCGAACATCGTGTTTTTGGATGTGCAGATGCCGGAGTTGGACGGCTTCGGTGTAATTGACGCAGCGGGAAGCGAACAAATGCCGCTTACGGTTTTTGTGACGGCATATGATCGGCACGCCATCCGTGCGTTTGAAGCCTGTGCACTGGACTATCTGCTGAAGCCCTTCAGTGACCAGCGCTTCGACATAACGATCGCGCGAGCGAAGTCACGGCTGGATGAAGATAACAGTCGCCAATTCGGTCAGCACATGCTGCAGATGATATCCAAAGTGGCCGCGCCGGAACGGCGGTGGGACCGCTTGGTTGTGAAGACAGACGGTAATACGCGGTTTGTCAGGGTGGTCGAGATTGACTGGATCGAAGCGGCTGGCGTCTACGTGAACCTACACATCGGCGGCAAAGAACTGCTTTATCGCGCTGCCTTGCAGGAGTTGGCTGAAAGGTTGGATCCCATGCGCTTCGTGCGCGTTCACCGTTCGACAATCGTCAACATTGAGAGCGTCGTGGAACTTGAACCGATTTCACATGGGGAATTTGAAATCGTTCTGAAGGACGGATCGCGCTCAAAGGTCAGTCGCAGCTATCGCGCGGAATTGGAGAAGCGGCTGGGACAATCCTTATGAGCACTCTTAATTCTGAGAGCGCTACCAGCCACGCAGCGTGATAACACGGAATATCCCGTACTCCCTCGGCCGGGATTCCTATTTGTTATCGATACCAACCGGCAATTTGAAACATTCCTTAGCGCCAAGAGACCGGATGGTAACGCCACCGGACCGTTTCGCATCGAATGATTCCGTTCTGCCACATTGTTCGCGATGCTCTCTCACCGCGTGATAGTCATATTATCATATAAAAACTTGCGACCACTGCGCGGCAGTGCGTTCGCGGGGATTTTGGAGTCAACTGAGTACATGCGATTCCCTTGGGCTGGGGAAGCTTTCGTGAATGCGCGTCTAGCGGCTGCTCAAGCGGGTAGCTCGGTGATGCTGGCGCAGTTCGCTCGGGCCTGCCGCAAGGAAGTGAATGTAAGGCCACGCGCAACCACGAAGGGGAGCGGGCTTGAGGATAGAAACAATATCGGGAGGGTAACATGAATCACTTTAAGCAATCTGCAGTACGCCGTGCGCATGCGCGATCGGCGCTGCAGACATTGTTGTTCGGGGGCGTGTCGGCGTGTGCAATCATTGCGCTGGTCGGTCCCGCTTTCGCCCAGGACGCTACCGACCAGGTGGAAACCGTCGTCGTAACGGCGCGTCGCGCCGCCCTCAAATCGGCGCAGAAGATCAAGGAAAATTCCGACCAGATCGTCGACGCCATCGTTGCCGACGATGCGGGCAAGCTTCCAGACAATAGCGTGACCGAAGTTCTGGCGCGCGTTCCAGGCGTGACCATCGGCCGTTTTGCGGCTGTCGGCGATCCGGACCACTATTCGATTGAAGGTTCGGGTGTCGCGGTTCGCGGCTTGACACAGGTTGCCAGCTTCCTGAACGGCCGTAATTCGTTCAGTGCCAACGGCGGTCGCGCTTTGTTGTGGGAAGACGTTCCTCCCGAACTGATGGCTGCCGTCAGCGTCTATAAGAGCTCGACGGCCGATCAGATCGAAGGCGGCATCGGCGGCGCCGTCGATCTGCGCACGCATATGCCGTTCGATTACGACAAGATGGAATTCAACGGTTCGATCAGCGAGAACTATGGCGATTTTGCCAAACAAGGCCGTCCCGGTGCCTCCGCGCTGTTTACGAATAAATGGGACACCAAGATCGGTGAGGTCGGCCTGTTGGTAGACGTCGCTTATTCCGACATCTCGTCGCGCTTCGACACGATGCAATTGGAGCCGTATTGGCAAGAGACGCTTTATACCAATCCGAATGGCACGCCGAACGCCGCTGGCGTCAACGCGTTTGTTCCCGGCGGATTCGACTTCCGTACTGGCGGCTTTGATCGCAAGCGTACCGGCGTGTACGAAGCGGTGCAGTGGAAGCCAACCGATCGGTTGACGATCTATCAGACAGCGTTCAAATCTTATTATGACCAGCTACAAGTTGGCTATGCCTTGTATCTGGCGAACGGCAGTTCCGAAACACCGGCGCCAGGTACCCAGTATACGCTCGATTCCCGCGGCGGACTGACTTCTGCCGCCAGCATGATTTATACCGGCTGGCAGCCCTTGGCTTGCCCCACCGGCACGACGAACTGCGCGTGGGCGGGTGGTGACACCGGCTACAGCAAAGGCGGCAATCGGACATCCGATCTCACCGAAGGCTTCCAATGGGATGCAACGGACAAGCTTTATGTCGCCGGCGCCTTCCAGTACACGCACTCCACGTCGAACACGCACAATAACGACGTATTCCCGGAAACGGCGATCCCGAGCTTCAGTATCCAGACAAACGGCAACAACCTGCCGGACATCACGGTTCCAAACGCTGCATCGTTGACCAACCCAGCGCTTTATATCTGGGAAGCGGCGATGGATCACCAAGCCGTGCATTATGGCAGTCAGCTGGCCGGCAATTTGGATGCCAAGTATGAGGTGTCCGACACCGGCATCTTGCGCACCGTCAAATTCGGCATCCGCTATGACAACCAGTCGGAAAAAGACCAAGACGGCGGCTATTCCTGGAACGGTATCACACCGCCTTGGTCCTCGCCGCTTCACTACATGAACCAGCCGCAGAACAACGGTCTGCCGGGGCAATATTTCCTCGAGACATTCCCGGACTTTTTCCGCGGTAAAGTAGCGCTGCCCTTCGCACAGATCGAGCCGACGCTTGCCATGGTGGAAGAGGGCACGTCCTTCATCCATCAGCAATATGGCAATCCGGGCGATAACACCGGCCCGCAGCAATTGTATCCCTACGAACTCATCAGCTCGAACACAAAGACCAAAGACGCCTATGTCATGGCGGACTTCGCGGTCAATAGCGTGTTCGGCATGCCGCTGAACGGCAATATTGGCCTGCGCGTCGTGAACAATGAAAACTCAAGTTCAGGCTTCTCGTTCCAGTATCCGTGGTCAAACTATCACTCCACCGTTAGTGGCCCGTATTGCACACCGGACCCCGCCAATCCTGGAAAGTACGTGTGTGCGAGTTCCCACAGTTTCCGGTGATCCAAATAATGGCGTTGTGGCGACCCCGAGCTCCGGCGGGCTGCACTACACGAAGGTTCTTCCGTCGATCAACATTCAACTTATGCCGACGGATGCGATTCACCTGCGCTTTGCGGCATCGCAGACTTTGTCGAATCCGAACTTCACCCAGTTGGCCGGGGGTGGCAATGTCAGCTGGCAAAACTGCGGCAGCACCGGCAGCTTTTCGGCCACCTGCACGGCCAACGCCCCATACACGGGCTATGTGGGCACGCCAAACCTCAAGCCGCAGGTCTCCACAAACGTGGACCTGTCGGCGGAATGGTATGGAGCCAACCAGGCAACGTTGCATGTCGCCGCGTTCTACAAGTCGATTGCCGACTATTTGGAATACGGTTCGTTTAACACCCTCGCCACTGTCGCCGAACCGACCGGCACCGTCACCGTGGCCAACGTCTTGATTAACAACTACTACAACACGGCGAAGGCGGCGACGATCAAGGGCGTGGAATTTGGTGGAACGAAGTTCTTCGATTTCCTGCCATCGCCGTTCGATGGTTTCGGCGTCGATGCCAACTTCACCTATATCGATAGCGCCAGCCCGGGTGACAAGTCTTGCCAGTTGTTCAGTGCAAAGCCACCGGCCGTCAACAACAGTTGCGGCGGCGAGCCGATCACGGGACTACCGGTCGAACAGCTGTCGAAGTACAACTACAACCTCACCGCCATGTACGAAAAAGGCCCGGTGTCCGTTCGCCTCGCGTACAACTGGCGCAGTAAATATCTGCTAGTCGCCAGCGGCGCCAATGGCACGAAGACTCTACCCGTCTTCAGCCTTCCCTACGGGCAGATGGACTTCGGTGCGTCGTACAAGATCACCGACAATTTGACCTTCGCACTCGACGGCCAGAACTTGTTGGATTCAATGGCCGAGACGGTCGACGGCTACAATTCGCCGGTCTATGGCAATCAGCAGTACCATCGTAACTGGTTCTTGTCCGATCGCCGGTTCATCGCGACGATCAAGTTCAACTTCTAGCTAAGAGTCCCTGGGATCCCTGTCATCACGACGGGGATCCCTCTTTTTTCTGCTTTGAGCATGGGTATCGCGTGCCGCCGCTGAACTCCACGATCCTGAAGAAATGGGGCTCCACCTCGCCGAGCGGTGAGACGAGAGATTTCAGGAGTTAGCCGCATGCGCGATCACCGACCCCTGTGCCGCGAACGGATGCAGCCCGACCACGGGATACGGCGCCCGAAGTCTTTTCCGAGTTCTTCTCGGCGCGTCTCAAGTCCGCTCGAAATTCTCGAGGCCTCAGCCAGCGACAGCTTGGTGCCCTCTCTACCGTTCAGAGCTCTGCTATCGCCCATTTTGAATCGGGAAGGCGGCTGCCGACCCTTGCAACGCTTTGCCTGCTGAGTCAGGCGCTTGGTGTAAGCACCGATTACCTTCTGGGTAGGGAGACGCCTTTAACCACTGGAACGGAGTTCGACGCACGCCGCGTGCCAGCGACGGGCGCGAATGAATTCATACAGACCTCGGAAGAGGGGGATTCCACTTATGCGCCGCCGAAGAAGGGCGCAAAAAAAACTCCGTCTGAGGGCCCGCGCCAAGAGCCAATCGTGAACCGTCCCGAATGGCTTGGCTTTAACCTCACATACAGCGTAGTCGAGGACCTCGGCTCTGCGATCGTGGCTGAGCGCTACGCGGATCCTGACAAGAAATTTCCGGCGCACGACCTATGCCAGCACTACGGCGTTGGGGGCGCCGTCATTCGCGAGGCCGTGGCGATTTTGAAGAGCAAGGGGCTGATAGCCTCTATGCCAAAGCGCGGCACTTGGGTTCAGCCGTCTCATAAGTGGAACCTGCTCGACCAAGACGTTCTGCGCTGGTCGCTGGAGCAACCTCGCTGCATCGGACTGCTGGTCGAACTAACTCAATTGCGCCTGGCGGTCGAGCCCTTTGCCGCCGGCTTGGCGGCCCGGGCTGCAAGACCGGCACAGCGCACAGCCGTCGCGGCGGCGATGAGACAACTTGAATTCGCTCTCCATTTCGACGACAGATTGTTAGAGTCCGACATAAACTTCCACATTGCAGTCTTGCAAGCGAGCGGTAACCGCTTCTGTTCCCAGCAGTGCAATCTGGTCGAGACGGCGCTTCGCCACACTCATCGTCTAACGGCAAAATCCAATGCAGGGCAAGCACTGAACATCGGACGTCACAAGAAGGTTGCGGACGCAATAATCGCTTCTAGCGCCTCGCACGCGGAATCCGCGATGAGAGCGTTGATTGGCGACAGCTTGGCATTGATTTGCACCGTCCAGAAAAACCAGATCCCACCCGCGAATGCGGCGCCAGGCGCGCGCAACTCTGACGCTGCATCGATGTAAATTGAGCGGGTATGTGCGTCCCAAAGATGCCGCAAGGACTTTAGTGGATGTGTGACAGCCGTCAGGTTTCAAGCCCCGTACGCCCTAATCCACAAATGCATGTCACGGCATCCGATCGCTGCGGTTGACCGGTTTGACGCAAGGTGCGCGTGGGCTGGACCAGCCTGCGAAGCCATATACCACGAGATCTTTTCTCAATTTTCCTATAACGGGATATCGCAATGACAAAGTTGGTTTTCGGTTTGCCAGGATCAAAAGAAATTTGCCGCTGGGGCAGATTAAGCCTTCTGCCGCTCCTAGTGGCATCCGTGTTTCTCACGGGTTGCCAAAAACAGGAAGCAAAGATCACCGCAAATCCACTTTCGAAGGCAGGCGAAATTCCATCGTTCGTCCACAAGGACGGACGGTACGCGTTGATGGTGGACGGAGCACCATTCTTGATGTTGGGCGCCCAGGCGAACAACTCAAGCAATTATCCCGTCATGCTGCCCAAAGTGTGGCCGGTGCTCGAGAAGATGGGAGCCAACACGCTGGAAATTCCGGTGGCGTGGGAACAGATTGAGCCCGCCGAAGGCAAGTTCGATTTCACCTATATGGACACTCTTCTCAATCAGGCGCGCCAGCACCGCATGCGCCTCGTGCTGCTGTGGTTTGGCGCCTACAAGAATACCTCGCCCAGCTATGCGCCCGGCTGGGTAAAACTGAATAATGAGCGCTTTCCGCGGCTCACCGATGCCAAGGGACACCTCTCTTACGCGTTGTCTCCCCTTTACCGTTCGACAGTGGAGGCCGACAGCAAGGCCTTTGGCAGGCTGATGGCGCATTTAAAGGACATCGACCCGCAGCGCACCGTGATCCTCATGCAGGTGGAGAACGAGACCGGTACCTATGGCAGCGTGCGCGATTATTCCGCTGTGGCGCAGAAGCTGTTCAACGGTCTGGTGCCCGACAAGTTGGTGGCAGGAATGCACAAGAAGCCGGGGACTTGGAAACAGGTCTTCGGCAAGGATGCCGACGAGTATTTCCACGCTTGGTGTACTGCCCGATATGTCGAGACGGTCGCGGAAGCGGGAAAAGCGGTTTATCCGCTGCCAATGTATGTGAACGCCGCGCTGCGCGATCCCGTTAAGTACCAAGCTCCGGGCAGCTATGCGAGCGGCGGACCGACTTGGAATGTTCTGGACATCTGGAAGATTGCGGCTCCGTCGGTTGCCGCGGAAGCCCCCGATATTTACTCGCGTGACTCTGCTACCTATATGGCGCAGATAGCGCGATATCGCCGGGCCGATAATCCGTTCTTTGTTCCCGAGACGGGCAACGACCAGCCATTCGCACGGTATTTCTTTGCAGTTCTGGGCAACCGGGGTCTTGGATTCTCGCCGTTCGGCATGGATTACAGCGGCTATTCCAACTACCCGCTCGGAGGCATGACGGTCGATGCCAACTCGATCGCACCGTTTGCGGCCGAATACCGGATCATCGGTCCGATGTTCCGCGAATGGGCAAAGCTGAGCTTCGAGTCCAATGTGTGGGGCGCGGCAGAGCCCGACGACCGCAAAACTCAGATCATCGATCTTGGTCGTTGGAGCGCAAAGGTGGAATATCAGCTATGGCAATTTGGTTCCACGAACTGGGCGGTCGATAAGAAGCGCAGTTTTCCGCCTGGAACGGAACATCCCAGTGGAGGTGTTCTGATCGCCCAGCTTGGCCCGGACGAATTCCTGGTGATCGGGAAGTATTGTCGCGTTTCTTTCTCGTTGTCCGACAAACACAGTATCGAACACCCGCTATTAAATCGTGCCGAGGAAGGTCATTACCAGGACGGAAAGTGGGTTTTCGAGCGAGTATGGAACGGTGACGAAACCGATTACGGCCTTAATTTCACATCGGTAGCCCAGGTGCTGCGTGTCAAGATGAGTACCTATTAGGCCGGCGATCGGCTATTTTTGATCCGACCAGAGAGTGTTTGGAGCGGGCTAGTGGTAGGACGTCGTCGGCAAGAACGGCTGTTCAATGTTGTCTTCTATGCCGAAAGCGACTTTCTGCCGGCGCGTGCGCGCGCCGTCGAGTTCGCATGTAAGCGGGGATACGACCAACATGGCTGAACTCACAAAACGCGACGTTCTGACCGCGCCGCTGCTTGCAGCGCTCGCTGGACCCTTGGTGGCCGAAGCCGCGCAGGCGGCCGACAAGTCCGCCTCTGGTCCTCTCGCCATCACGCGAGGAGCGTTTACGCCGAATGTGGAGTCGCTAAAGACCTATCAAACGCCCGAATGGTATCGCGATGCCAAGTTCGGCATTTGGGCATCGTGGGGACCGCAAGCCGTGCCGCGCGCGGGCGATTGGTATGCCCGCAATATGTATATCTGGGGCCATCCGCAGTATGAGCACCATGTGAAGCATTACGGGCATCCGTCCAAGACCGGCTACAAGGACATAATTCCCCTTTGGAAAGCCGAGAGAATTCGATCCCGAGGCGCTGATGGCGCTTTATGCCAAAGCGGGCGCCAAATACTTCGTTGCTATGGGTGTCCATCATGACAATTTCGATTTGTGGGATTCGAAATATCACGCTTGGAACGCCGTGAAGATGGGTCCCAAGCGGGACATCGTCGGCAGCTTCGGGCGAGCGGCAAGAAATCAGGGACTGCGCTTTGGCATCTCAGAACATTTGGGGCCGAGCTACGCTTGGTTCTGCACAAGTCATGAGTATGATCGGGTTTGGCCCCTTGGAGGTGTTTCTTACGATGGGGCGGATCCGAAATTTGCAGAGCTTTACCATCCCGCGCACAACGAACCGTTTCGTTGGGGACGCTCGTGGTATGCAAAAAATCCGCAATGGCATAAGCAATGGTTCAATAGAATAAAGGACCTCGTTGATCAGCATCGACCAGACCTGCTCTATACGGACGGAGGAATTCCATTCGGCGTCGTGGGCCGTAGCCTGCTTGCGCATTTTTACAACAGCAATATGGCCACGCATGGCGGACGGCTTGAGGCTGTATATAACTCCAAAGACTTGGGCACCGGGGAATTTTACAAAGAAGCCGGCGTAGAAGACGTCGAGCGCGGGGTGATGGACGGCATTCAGCCTTTGCCCTGGCAGACCGACACTTCGGTTGGCGATTGGTTTTATAGCGACGGATTCCAATACAAGGCGACGTCGGAGGTCATCTATTTGCTGAGCGATATCGTCAGCAAGAACAGCAATTTATTGCTTAACGTGGTTCTCTACCCGGAAGGCGATTTGCCGCCGGAGTCGCAACAATTCCTGGACGAGATGGCATCCTGGATGGCGGTGAATGGCGAAGCCATTCATGGCACAAGGCCATGGCATAGCTTTGGAGAAGGACCCACGGCAACAACGGCCGGCGCTTTCAAAGAGTCTGCCAACTATACGCCGCAGGATATTCGTTTTACGACCAAGGCTGGCGCGCTCTATGCGATCACGCTGGGCGTGCCCTCGAAGCAAGTCCGCATCGAATCCCTGGGGACCGCTTCTCAACCATTGGGAAAAACGATTGAGTTGGTGCATGTCCTCGGACGAGATGCCCCATTGCAATGGCATCGGCAGCCCGACGCGTTGGTCGTCGAATTACCCGACCGCTTACCGACGGCGCATGCAAGCGCGTTCAAAATCGTATTTGTCGGCTAGTGGTCCGATTCTAACATTCGCATCCCGTTTGCGCCGGGCACTTGGGGTTCCGGCGACAGGATGCTCAATCACCAATCTGTCGCGAGCGCGCCAATGCGCGGCAGACTTTACGGAAGAATGATTTGGTAGTGCCTTCCTCTGATGGACTAGAGTTCTGGAGATCGGGGATTAAGCAACCTGTCGCCGTAACTTCCCTATCCAATCGTCGAATTCGGCTCAGTTGTGACCTTCTCTCAAAGGTGAGTTTGAAATCGGAAGCGGTCATTCAGCTCGGCTTCGTTTTGAGCGAATATTGCAGCCATTCGTTTTGGCAAAGAAACAGGATGCAGATGAGAAGCAAACTTATTTAAAGCATTGCCGCCATCGTTCCTCACTCGCATAAGCGCTTTGGATTTTTCGGTTGGAATTTTCGATATACTATCTCGGACAACCTCAGAAGGAGGGTTTCAATGCGTAAGAGCGTGATCGCATTATCGGTGTTTTTCGGCGCAGCAACGATGGCCTGGGCGGCCGATGCTCCACTTAATCCGCAACCGATGCCTCCGGGCGCTCATACCCAAAGCGCCACGACGAAGACCCAGGTGCAATCCCCTCGCGATCCATGCGCGAAATCGCAAACCGGTGTCGTGGAATATAAGGATGGCGAGGACGGCGTAAACCGTTCGCCGCCCGACAATCACAAGCCGGGCAAGATGACACAGAAAGAAAAACCGCATCCGCAGAACTGCTGGCCGGTTAAGCACTGATCCCAAAGATCCGTTCCGATTTTGTCAACGCCTCCGGCTGCAGCCGATTTCGCCGCATCCGCGAAGCGCGCGAATGATTTTATGGGAACCGGGGAGTTCGAGATCAGTGTGCTAGCCCGGATTGCCCGGACAGTTTTGAAGCGCCACAGGCCTCAGGTTTTCGAACTCCACTGCACTTGAAATGCAAACTGGCCGCACAAGGGCGGCCCGTCCGCAAAAAATGGGCAGGCGTTTACTGCGTCGAGAGGGACAAGCGCACGCCAAAGAAACGCGGCGGGCCGGCAATATAGGTCGGGATGCCGAAATCCGAACCGGTATTGCCGGCGTCTTTGAGGTAGCGCTGGTCGAACACATTGTCGACGAACAGCCCGATGGTGACATGCCCAGAATTGGGCGTATAGCTAAGGCGCATGTTAAACAGGCCGTAAGCGTTCTGATACTCGTTGGTCGCCAGATCGGGCAGCAAGGCAGGGCCTTGTTCCGAAGGGATGCTGTCGTTGTCGTTGAAGAAGATCTTCGATTGCCAGACATAAGTGGGCAGGAAAGTCAGCGTGCCGTCGGCTACCGGCTGGCGCAGCGAGAAGCCGAGCGAGAATTTGTTGTCCGGACTGAGACGCAACCGATTGCCCTTGTAGATGCTGCCCCCGCCGAACCGCGCATGGCTATAGGCGTAAGTGCCGAAGAAATCCGCCCAGTCGGTAATCGCCCAATTGGCGGCGCCTTCAAAGCCATAGGCATAGGCCTTGCCGGCATTGGTGGTGACTTGCACCGTGCCTTGCCAGACCGTGGTCTGGAAATTTGTGTAGTCGTAATAATAGAGTGCGCCATCGAGCCTGAGCTTGTCGGCAAGCGCCAGCGTCTTGTAGCCGACTTCGTAAGAGTTCACGACTTCCGCCGCAACCGGGGTGAAGGAGGGGTTGGCGTAAGGAGCGACGTCGGTCGAATCCGCCGACACCACTTGCGGGCGGCGGCCGCGGGCATAGGTGGCGTAGAGGTCCGAATTCTCTTCCACGGCGTAGCGGCCGGTGAGGCGCCAAGTCAGGCCGTTGTCGTGGAAATTGTAAGTGATCCTGTTGCCGTTGCCTGCTGTCGGTTGTTGCGCCAGACCAAAATTCGGCAAAGTGCTGTAGGGAATATACGGCTCCAGGGGTGAGGCAAGGCCGGCCAGCAGGGCATTGCGCACTGCTACGGGTTCGCTCAGCGCCGCGATGAAGCCGCCCAGCACCGAACGGCTGCCCGTCGAGGCGGAATAGCCGGTCATCTTGTCATCGTGGCTGTAGCGCACGCCGCCTTCGAATTCGAGCTTGTCGGTGGCGCGCATCGTCAAGTCGAGATAGATGTCCTCGGACTTGGTCTTGCCGTAGTTTTCATACTGCTCCAAATTGCCGGTTTGCAGATTGGTGGCGATGCCGCTTGCCAAGGCGCTGCTCAACGCAACGCCGTCATGGGCCGCAATGCCCTGCAAAAACAACGGCGCATAGCCCTGGATATAAGTCGGTGAGCTGAAGAAAGCGGCAGGCGGCGGCGCGGCCTTGTTCAATTGGCCGGCAATCAGCCCCAAAAGCATCTGTTCGTCGAGCAACATCGGCACGCGCGCCGAATCGTTCTCGTAGAAATAGGTGCTGCCGACAAAGCCGCTGAACATGCCGCCGTCATCGTAGTTGAGGCGCAGTTCCTGGCTGAATTGGTCGCCGCGCGCGTCCTCCGCCATCACCGCGATGGGCAGCGACGATCCATCCGGATCGAACACTTCTTCGGAATCGAAGCGGCGATAGCCGGTGACCGCGTTCAGCGTCAAGGCGCTGGTAAGCTTGTCTTCGGCCAGCAGCGTGGTGCTCCACACGCTGCGGTCGAGGCCGAGCGGTTTGTTGTTCTCAAAGCCCGACACGGTGGAGAGCGCGGCGCCAGTGAAGTGGTTGAGATCGCCGATGGCGGCGCCGGTTGTGGGATCGGTCGGCGTGATCGAACCGGACTTGAACGAAGTGCCCGACGGGTGGTCCTTTTCGTAATTCAGGATCAGATCCGCCTTGAAGTTGTCCGTCGGGCGCCAATCGAACGAGAGGCGCCCGGCCTTGGTGTTGGTGGAATTGAAATCGGGACCACCCAGCAGGTTTTGGACATAGCCATCGCGGTCCTTGATGCGGCCGGCGAAGCGCACCGCAAGGTCGTCGGAGAGCGGCACATTGGCGACGCCCTCGATCATGCCGTACTGGTAATTGCCGGCTTCGGCGTCGAACGAGAAATATCTTGCGCTGGGATCGGCCTTGTTCTCGATGACGTTGACGGCGCCGATCAAGGCGGCGCGGCCGAACAGCGTCGATTGGGGGCCTTTGGCGACCTCGATGCGCTCCTCGTCGAACAATTCGACATAGGCGCCGCGGTTCTTCGAGGCCGAAACGCCGTCCTGGAAGATCGAGACGCGCGGTTCTTCGAAGGCATCGCCCTCATCGGTGGTGATACCGCGCATCACCCAGCCGGTGTTGTTGGGCGACTGGTTCTGAACTTCCAAGCCCGGAACATAAAGCGAGAGTTTGTCGTATTCCTGGATATCGACCGCTTTGAGGAAGTCGGAGGAATAAGCGGTCAGCGAAAAAGGAACGTCGATGGGGTCCTGGGCGCGCTTTTGCGCCGTGACGGTCACCGTTTCGATGAAGGCGTCCTGCGCCGCAGGGGCTGTCTGCGCCAATGCCTCCGTTGGAACGGCGACCGCCGCCAACACCGCAAGTGAAACCGCACGGCTCTGAATGGACATCGCGACACCCCTTTTATCGAATTCCCCGAGAGACATTCATTAGGTGTCGCGCATGTCATTTCCATGAACGCTCGGCGTCACTCTTCGCATTTGCGGAATATGACGCAGCGCTGTGGCACAACGGCCGCACCGCTAATTCTTCTTCGCGTGTTCGATCAGCGCGTTCACGGATTGGCCGGCGTCGAGGTATCGCCGAGGTTTGAAGTATCGATTCCAGCGCTGTCTCATTAGACGATTTGACGCATCGCGTGCTCAAATTGTCCTTTCAACGTCACAAAGTCGGCAATCAATAAGGCCTCGCAAAGGCGTATCGTGAGCGTATCCATCGCCTACGCACCCAGCCTGAACCGCTATGTGGCAAAGCTCGTTGTGCCTCTTGGCGTGCAGATTACGGCCGGGTCCACCATCGCTGCCGACACCTACAAGAGCGGAACGCTGGCGTTCGATCGCTGCGAGAACGACGGATGCTATATCGAAGGACCGATCAGCACTGCGTTGATCGAGAAGCTGGTCGTCGCCAGGTCGGCCGGCATAACCGTTACCTCGCCATCGGGCAGCCGCGTAGCGCTGCCGCTCTCCTTGCGCGGCTTTGCGGACGCGGCAAACGCAATGAAGGCCTTAGCCATCCAGAAGAAATAGACAACAGCGCTTTCGAGAACAGGCCGGTAGCAAAGCTGTTTTGGGATCTCTAGCAGCGGACGACGACTTTTTGGAATAGGCCCCCGAAGAAAGACTTCCGTTCGAGCTGAGCGTCCTTCCAAGGAGCCGGCAGCAGCTGCGCGATGTCGTTCCACCACAGATCGAGCGCGAAGGGCTCGAAGATCGCCAGAAACACGCACCACAAATAGCGGAACGGGTTCCACCAGCGCGGCTTGGAAAAATCTACGATCAGAACTTTGCCGCCCGGCTTGACCACCCGGAAAGCCTCGCAAAGTGTCAGCGCGCGTATCTCGGCCGGCTGTTCGTGCAGCAGAAAGAACAGCATCACCCAATCGTAATGGCCTGCTGGCAAATTAAGCTTCGAAGAATCCATGTTGAGCAGGCGAACCGGACTTTCGGCAAAAAGTTTGCGCTTCAGATTTCTGAGCTGGATCGGCAGGACATCGACCACGTCCAGCAACCCATCGCCGGCGCGCACGCACAAGGCAAGCCTCGGCGTCACGTCGCCATAAACGCAAGCCAGTTGCAGCACCTTGCCCGATGTTGCGGGCGAGAATTCCGCAATCGCCGCGTCGCGCAGGCGTTTGTAGTTGCCCAAGAGAATGAGATTGACGATCCACAGATGATCGAAAAAGGCCACCGCCCAAGGATGGATATAAGCCCACCAGTAATGGCGGCTGAGATAATCCGGAATGGCGGGTGAAGCCGCAGGCGCGAAGGCATCGAACCGCGAAAGGCCGACCTCGGTAACGTTGTTATCCATGTGATCCAAATTTCGAACTGAGAGAGTCAAGGGTATTTGCGCTGCAAATCATATAGCGGCCTTTGTCGCGGCTGCGTGCTCATTGCGACGGGAAATGTTCCAGCCGCGACGCCAGTTTGCCCTGATAACGACTTTGCTCGATTTCTAAAGGTTCAATATGCCGCATGCATAGCCGCTATGGCCGTGCGCTTGGCCTGGATAGCCGCGCGGTGCCGAGGCGATCGTCGCCGCCCCGATCTTGGTCAGATGGCGATGGAATCTTTCGACGATCGCTCATCTCCTTATCGGCCGATTACATGGCCGTGCTCTGGCGTCCGCCAGCGCTGAATATAGTTTCATGCTGGAACGTGAAGCGTCGTAAGCGCGCAAATTATCGACAATTTGGCTCGGATTTCCGAAAACGATCGGACAGTCCCGGCTAGCGGTGTGCGGCCGGTCCCGCGACCCGCACGATATCGCCGGAGAGCAGCAAATCCGGTGGATTGTCGATCACCTTGTCGGCAGCTCCCAGGCCCGACGCCACTTCCACCGATGTCCCGAAGTCCTGGGCGATCGTGATATGCTTGATCGTCACGCGGCCGTTTGGCGCCACGACGGCCACCGACATGCCGCTGTCGCGGAACATCAAGGCGCTCGAAGGTATCCGAACGGTCGCCGTGTCGGAATGCAAATCGAAATGAACCTGCGCGTAATCGCCCGGCTTCAGTGTGTGGGCGAAATTGTCGGCCCGTAACTCGAGCAGCACGGTCCCGGTCACCGTGTCGACGGCGCCTGCCGTAGCCTGCGCAATTGCGGTGAAATTCCTGCCCGGATATTCGGGCACGGTGAAGGCGGCCGTCATGCCGGGTTTCACCTCGGCAGAATAAGACTGCGGCACGCGGACATAAATGCGCAGGCGGCTTTCGTCGGTTACCGTGAACAGCGGCGTCGCAGAAGCATTGCCCACCGCGACGAAATTGCCGACATCGATCGAACGGCTGGTGACGAGGCCGGCCAATGGCGCTGTGATGCGCGTATAACCGAGATTGATCTTGGCCGTTTGCACATTGGCCTGATCGGCCTCGACGACGCCGGCATCGGCGGCCACTGCCGTTTGCTGGGCTGCAAGCTGCTGGTTGGAAACCGCGTTCTGCGCTGCAAGCGTCTGGTAGCGGGCCAGATCGACCTTGGCATTGGCGAGCGTCGCGGTATCGCGGGCAAGCTGGCCCTTCGCTTGGTCGAGTGCGGCTTGGTAACTGCGCGGATCGATTTGGGCCAAGAGTTCGCCCGCCTTCACGCGCGTCCCGATATCGACGGACCATCTCTGCACATAGCCCGTGACCTGGGCGTAAATCGGTGCGTTGTTGAACGCCTGAATGGCACCGGGTAACACCAGCGCGCCGCGCCCATTTTCGCCGGACGGATTAATGATTTTTACCACGGGAACGGCCGCGGCACTGGACCCATCGGCCGCCTCGCGCGCGGCGAACACCCGAGCGATCAGTCCAAACGCCACGACGACGACGGCGGCGCACACAGCAACAATGCCGAACAGCTTCAGGCGCGGCGGAGGCGTGTAGCGAAGAACATCGCGCTGGTCAGGCATAGGATTCTCCGGTGGATGGCGGCGTTCCCGTTTGCGCGCCGCTTGCCGGCTGTGCGGGGCCATGAACGATGCTGAACACGACAGGAACGAACATCAGCGTGGCGCAGGTGGCGAAAATCAAGCCGCCGATGACGGCGCGGCCGAGCGGCGCGTTCTGTTCGCCGCCTTCGCCCAAGCCGAGCGCCATGGGCGCCATACCGATAATCATAGCCAGCGCCGTCATCAGCACCGGGCGGAAACGCGTGATGCCCGCCTCGATCGCCGCGACGACCGCATCGCCGGTGGCCTCGAGCCGCTCGCGCGCGAAGCTTACGACAAGAATGGAATTGGCAGTGCCCACGCCCATGCACATGATGGCGCCGGTCAATGCCGGCACCGACAGCGTGGTTCCGGTGGCAAACAGCATCCACACGATTCCGGCCATCGCCGCGGGAAGCGCCGTGATGATGACAAACGGATCGAGCCAAGACTGAAAGTTCACGACGATCAGCAGATAGATAAGCACCAGCGCCGCCACGATCCCGAAATAGAGGGTGGAAAAGGCCGTGTTCATGGTCACCACTTGTCCGCGAAGCGTAACGGTTGCGCCTTTGGGAACGTCCCCTGCCGTGGCGGCGATCACCCGGCGAACATCGGCGGCCACACCTCCGAGATCGCGCCCCTGCGTGGTGGCGTAGAGATCGATCGCCGGCCTGACATTGTAATGCGTGACGACGGCACTCGAATCGTCGCGCCAGATCTTGCCGAGACCGCCAAGCACCTGCAGCGGCGTGGGCGCCCCCGATGCGGTCGTGCCGGTCACCGGAATGTTCGCGAGGCCCGCCAGGCTGTCGACGTCGTATTCCGGCATCTGAGCGACGATCGCATAAGAAACGCCGCTCTTGGGATCGAGCCAGAACGTCGGTGCCGTCTGCGAACTGCCGGCCAGCGATGTCACCACGCTGTTGGTGACATCGCGCTCGGCCAGGCCCAGTTCGGCGATGCGCGAACGGTCTACGTCGACGCGAAGCTCCGGATTGTCCTGCGACTGCTGCATGCGCGCATCGGCGACGCCGCTGACCAAGCGCAGACGGCGCAGGAACGCCAGCGCATAGGCTTGGTTGGCTTGGCCGTTCGGCCCTGTGATCTGCACATCGAGCGGCGCCGGTGAGCCGAAATTGAGAATCTGGCTGACGATATCCGCGGGCAGGAACGAAAACGTCATCCCCGGATAGGCTGCCGGCAGCCGTTGGCGCAAGATTTGCACGTAACCGTCTGTCGCGTGGTGGTTGGCATTGAGACTGATATAGATATCGCCGTCCTGATAACCGATCAGGCCGGAATTGTTGTAGATCAGATTGATCGAACTGGTCGGCAGGCCAATGTTGTCGACGATCGACGACAATTCGCGCGGCGGAATTGTGCTGCGGATGGTCCGCTCGATATCCCCGAATGCCGCAGAAGCATCCTCGATGCGCGTGCCCACCGGGGGGCGCACATGAATGGTGATCTGGCCGGAATCCACCGAGGGAAAGAAATTGGACCCGAGGAACGGCACCAAAGCGAACGACGCCACAACCACGCTCAAAAAGCCGATGACGAAGATGCGCCGATGGGCGAGCGCCATTGCCAAGAGGTTGCGATAGGCTTCGCGCAATCGCTCGAATTGATGGGTGAACAGGCGCTGGAAGGCGGAGAAGGGATTGCGGCCGGTCGCCATATGCAAATCTTCGTCGGCCTGATCCGCCGTTGCGCCGGCATGAACGTGCGGTTTCAGCAAATACAAGGCCATCGTCGGCACCAGGGTTCGCGACAGGACGAACGAGGCGATCATCGCGAAGATTACGGCCTTTGCCATCGGCACGAACAGGTATCCCGCAACGCCGTTCAGCGTAAACATCGGCACGAAGACGACGCAGATGCAGAGCAGCGAAACGAACGCGGGAGTCACGATCTGCTGCGCGCCATCCAGGATGGCCGTCTTTACCGGCTTGCCATGCTCGAGATGCCAATTGATATTCTCGATCGTGACGGTGGCGTCGTCGACCAGGATACCAATGGCGAGCGCCAGCCCGCCCAGTGTCATGATGTTGAGCGTTTCGTTGCTCGCCGCCAGCGCCGCCAGGGCCGCCAGGATCGCCAGCGGTATGGACGTCGCGATGATGGTCGTCGAGCGCCAGCTTCCCAGAAACAACAGGATCATCAAGCTGGTCAATGCCGCGGCGATAACGCCTTCGTGCACCACACCGGAAATGGCCGCTTTCACGAACAAGGATTGGTCGTTCAGCGCCGTGATATGGAAGGTGTCGGGCAGTGTTTCCACAAGCTTGGGCAGATCGTCCTTGATCCCCTGGACGACGGCAAGTGTGGAGGCCGATCCGGTCTTGAGAATTGTCGTCAGCACGGCGCGCACGCCATTGACGTGCACGATGCTTTGCTGCGGCGGGGAGCCATCGCGGACATGGCCAACGTCGTGTATATAAATGACCGTGCCGTTGGCCGCCCTGATCGGCAGGTCGTTGAGGTCTTGAATGGTCTGGGCCGCGTCGTTCAGCTTCACGGTGTAAAGCAGCGAGCCGATCTTGACCGAGCCCGCCGGCAAGATTTGATTCTGTGCGGCAATCGCATTTTCCACGTCTTGCGCCGACAGGCCCTTCGACTGCAGCGCTTGCGGATCGAGGTCGATTTGCACCTGCCGCACTCGGCCGCCATAGGAATACGGAATCGCCGCACCGGGAACCGTCGAAAGAACCGGGCGCATGGAATTCTGGGTGAGGTCGAGCACGCGCTGTTCCGACAAACCGGCACCCGAGGTTGCCAGTTGCACGATCGGCACCGTGGACGCGTTGTAGTTCAGAATTAACGGCGGTGTGGTTCCCGGCGGCATCGCCTTGATAATGGTCTGCGAGATGGAGGTAACCTGCGCCGTCGCCGTGCGGATATCGACGTTCGGCTGGAAATAGATTTTCACGATTCCGATACCGGGCAACGACGTACTCTCGGTGTGCTCAATATCGTTGACGGTCGTAGTGAGGCCACGTTCAAAGGGCGTGATGATACGGCCCGACATTTCGTCCGGCGACAGACCGGTGTACTGGAACGCCACGCCGATAACCGGCACGCCGATGTTCGGGAAAATGTCGGTGGGCGTCTCGATCGCGGCAAGCGGACCGACGATCAGGATCAACAACGCCATGACGACAAAAGTGTAAGGCCGCTCCAAGGCGACCCGGACGATCCAGGTCATGCGCCTTGCCTCGCTTGGCCGGGCAAGGAACAAAGGTCGGGGCTGGCGCTTATCAGCATAATGTTACTGACCGGTACGTATCGAACTGTGATATACGAATAGTTCCAGAAGGGCTCAAGAGCTAAAGTTGGAATGACGAAAGCGTGATCGCGGGAGCACGATTGTGAAAAACGGAGCGTCATCGACGCCGGCGGCGGAGCGAATCCGCAAGTCGGCGCAGGAACTATTCTATCAGCAGGGTATTCGAGCCGTCGGCGTGGACGAGATCGTGGCGCGGGCCGGCGTCACCAAACCCAGTCTTTATCGCAGTTTTCCGTCAAAAGACGAGTTGGTTGCCGATTACCTGCGCCATCACGGGATCGAGCGGCGGCAGCTTTTCGATGCGATGATCGCAGAACGGCCCAACGATCCGCGCGGTCAATTCCGCCTCTGGTTGAAGGCATTGGCAAAAAAAGCCGGCAAAGCGAATTATCGCGGCTGCGGCAACAGCAATGCGGCCGTGGAATATCCCGAACACGATCATCCGGCCCGCAAAGTTGCCGCTGAAAACAAGCGATGGTTCCGCGAACGGTTGAACAGCCTGGCAAAAGCGATGGGAGCACTACGGCCCGAGGTTCTTGGCGACGGCTTGTTGCTGCTGATCGAGGGCACGTTTGCCTCCGGACAATTGTTCGGTCCCGGCGGCCCGGCGAAAAATCTGGTGGAAGCCGCCGATGTGCTGATCGAAGCCCATGTGAAGAAAGCGGCGCGCAAGCCAGCGCGCAGGGCGCGAAAATCAGGCCGGTAAGCACCACACTCTATATATATAAGAGAGGGGCACGATTCTCGGTGCGCCCTCTCACCTATGTAGAGTTTAGCCATCGCTTCCGTGCGATTGCTGAACTCAATAAGCAAACCGGACCTGTATCTCTCCCGTATGGGCGGTGTAGCCGCCGCGGAACTCGCCGTCATACCAGACCAGCACTGAGGCATTGCCTGCCTGAACCAGCGATAGCCCGGCGCCAAGCGCTGCGCCATCGGCGCCCGGCCGCAACGCCGTGGTGGCGAAGCTCGTTCCCGACAGCACCGCATCGGTCGCAATGGCCCCATTGACGAAATCGTGCAGCCACACCGCCTTCATCTGCGGCACCAGAACACCGATGGAAGTATCGATCGTGGTGTCCAATTTGACGCCCAACCCGCTCTCGACCTGATCCTGAAGCGTATGGCCGACCGCCAGATCGAAGAAGCCGGCGCCGCTTTCGCTATAGCCGGACGCCGCCAGACGCAGCCATTTGAGCGAAGCGGTCGGTGTCAGCGTGAAGCCATTCAGCGCGATGGCATAGCCGCCATCGAGCAGCGTCTCGTAATTGCGGCCATTGTAGCTGGCCAGTGCCGTCTGATCGGTGACATCGATCACGCGGTGCTGATTGTAGGTGTTGAAACCTACCGCCATTTGGCCGTTCGCCAGCCATGCGCCCTGCGACCAGGAACCGTAAGCGGTGAATTGATAACCGCTCACCTTGTTGCTGTTCTTGGAGAGAACGCCGGTCCCGTTGTTCCAGCCCAGTCCCCAACTCAGCGCCGCGCCGATGACCAGATCGTTGTGGAGCTTGGTATCGGCGCCCATGGCCAGACCCCATGAGGAAATATCATAAGGCTGCACCGCGCCGTCCGCGCCACGTTTGGCCACGCCGCCCATCGCCTGGCCCCATAGCGTCCAGCCGTGACCGCCCGTTTGGGATCTATTCTGAATGGCATCGTCGACTTGGCCGGTCATCAGCATGGCGCGCTGCAATAGCTCGGTGCCGCCGCCGACCTGCGCCGGTGCGGATTGTTGCAGCGCCACGACTTGCTGCGCCGTCGTGCTGTTGCCGAGAGCCGTCAGAGCGGGTCCAAAGGAAGGAACGTCCTCCAGCGGCTGCAAAACGCCGCCCATCACCGCCGCATCGCCGCCGGCGCTGTTGCCGATGGCCGCAAGCGGAAGACCAAGCCTGACGATCAAATTGTTGCCGCTCTGTGAGAGCATGGCGAAGAACGAGCCGGCATTGACCGTGTCGCTCGTGTAACTGCTCGCCGCATTGGCATTCACCACGGTGAACACTTCGCCATAGGCCAAGCCGCTGCCCGAAAGATCGATCGCAGAATTGGTCACACTGGCCCCGCCGCTCACCATCAGCGAGCCGTAATTGCTGGCGCTTGCCACATCGATCAGAAGCGAGCCGCCGGTCTGGCTGTATTTGCCGGTGATGGTTTGCGTGCCGCTCAGCTCCAGCGCCGCGCCGCTGTTGGTCACGGTTCCCGTGCCGCCGCCGGCGACGATGTTGTCCTTAAGCAGAACATGACCGGAGGTGAAGCTCACGCCCGGTGCGGTGATGGTCCCACCCGTCAACGTGCCTGTCGTAGTGCCACCGGAAATGCTGAGCGCCGTCGCAGACGCGATATTGCCGTTGATCGTGCCGCTGTTGCTGATCGGGCCCAAGACGCCGGCATTGTAGATGGCGTCCGTCGAACCGCTGATCGTACCGCTGTTGGAGAGCGCCGACAGATTTCCGGTAGACGCGACATAGACACCCCAGGTCGTCCCGACCGTACCGCTGTTGGCAAGGCTCGCCAAGCTGCCGCCGACATAATCGTTGCGGTAAACCAGCGCCAGGTTCTTGGTGCTGGTCGTATCGGCCGCAACATCGAGACCGCTCAGCGCGACATTGACGGCGAGGCCGTTGTAAGACGAACCGGAAGCCGCGCTCACCAGCACGCGTCCGCTTTGACCGGCGAGATAATTGCCGGTGCTGGGCAGGCCTGCCTGCACCGTTCCGCCGTTCATGACGGCAGTACCGCTCACGGCCAGTTGCCCGCTATTGCCGAGCGCGAGGCTGCCCGCTGTTTGATTGTAATTGCCGGTGACATTAATGGCGGTCGAAAGGCCGAGCGTCGCGCCGGTGTTGCTGACCGTGCCGCTTCCGGTGTTGATCGCATCGCTCAGCGCCAAATTGCCGGCGGTAAATGTCACGCCCGGCGCCGTGATGATGCCGCCGCTCAGCGTGCCGCCGCTGCCGCCGCCGGCGATCGTCAATGCGCTGACGGAATAGATATTGCCGCTGATCGTGCCGCTATTGGTGATCGCGCCCAAAACGCCGGCGTTGTAGATGGCATCCAGCGTGCCGCCGATGGTACCGCTGTTGTTGAGGGAGGACATCGTGCCGCCCGCGGCGATGTACACGCCGTAAGGCGAACCCAGTTGGCCGTTGTTGACGAAACTGCCGAGATTGCCGCCGTCGTAGATGTCGGCTTGGCTACCGTCGATCGTGCCGTTGTTGACCAGATTGGCGAGGGAGCCGGTTGGCGAGATATAAACGCCATAGGCTTGGGATATAGTGCCGGTGATTGTCAGGTTCGCGAGCGTCGTGCCGACAAAGTCGTTGAGATAGGTCACTCTAATGTCGGTGCCACTCACAATGGCCGTCATTCCAAGACCCGTCAGACCGGGCTGGAATGTGACGCCGGTGTAAACCAAACCGGATCCCGTCGTGATCAGCGTCTTGGCGGGATCGCCGATGAGATAGTTGCCCGTAGACGGGAGCGAGGCAACCAGCGTTCCGCCCGTAAGATTGGCGGCATCGGTCACGTTCAGCTCGCCGCCGATGGAGAGCACGCCGCTGGTCTGACTGTAATTGCCGGTAATGGTGACGACGTTCGGCAAGCTCAACGTCGCGCCCGTATTGGTCACCGTTCCGCTGCCGCCATTGGCGACGATGTTGTCCTGAAGCGAGAGGTTGCCCGTGGTGAACGTCAAAGCAGGCACATCGATAGTGCCGTCTTTGAGAATGCCCTGGACGGCACCACTGCCGCCAGAAATCGTGAGCGGGTTGCCCGAACGGATATTGCCGTCGATCACGCCGGAATTGGAAATCGTATTCAGCGTTCCTATCAGATTGTCGATCGCGTAATTGACGCCCTGGATCGTGCCGCTGTTGGTCAGCGTGCCGATTGTGCCACTATTTTGGATGCCATCTCCTTGGGTGCACACTCCAACTGGGATGCACTCGCCAATGATGGTGCCGCTATTCACGAGAGACCTGATGGTCCCGCTGTTGCTGATGGCGGCCGCGCCATCGCCACCACCCGCGGCCACGACATCGATCAGGCCCGAGTTGTTAATCGCCGTAATGGATCCCTGGTTTTCAATTCCGGAGCCCGTCGGGGCTGTCACCGTAATCGTGCCGCTATTGGTCAACGTCCCGATGTTACCCCTATTCACGATGCCAGTGGCGACTGCGATGGAACTGCCTCCGACGGCAGCACTTATCCGCCCGCTGTTGGAGAGCGTGCTGATCGTTGCGCCGTTGTTATTCAAGATGCCGTAACCTAGGACACCGCCGCTCGCTTCGATAAGGCCGCTATTGGTCAGTAGACCTATGCTACCCGCATTATTAAAGACGCCGAGCGCGGACCCGCTGGCTGCAACAGCACTAATTGTGCCGCTGTTGGTCAGCGTGCCGATGCCGCCGTTATCCCGAATGCCCCACACGGACCCCTGCGCTTGAACGCTGATGAGGCCCGAGTTGGTTAGCGCACTGATGCTGACCTGGTTATCAATCCCGGCGGCGAAAAGGTTAGCGGCGACGTCGATGGTGCCGTTGTTGGTCAGAGCATCGATGGTGCCGGTGTTATAGATGCCCTCGTCATTGTTGCCACCGCTGACGCTAAGAAGGCCATTGTTTGTCAGTGTGCCGATGCTGCCGTGATTGATGATCGCGGTCCCGGACGGCGGGGTCACGGAACCGGTGTTGGCGACGACAAGATCTCCGCTCAGCGTGATGGGCGAAAGACAGGCAGCTGTGATTGTGCCCGTCGTCGGACAATTCACACCACCCGGCCATGCCTGCGCGCTTTGCGTCAATGCCGTCGCAATGGCCAGGAGCGATGCACCTGCCAGCAGAACTTTGCGCGAATTCATTTTGCCCTAGCCCCCAAAACGCCTGTACCCGCGTAATTTTAGAAACAGCGCTGCCTGCTGTATGCCGGGGGAATCCCCGACACCTTCATGCCGCAGCGCGCGAGAACGAGTTCGCGACTTCGCGGAAGTCGGCAATGCGTCTAAAGTGCCGTCATGAAGCGATCGATTTTGCGCTCAGCAATGCGCGTCGCGCTGGTGGCGGCGGTGCTTTCGTGTGGGGGCTGCAGCTGGCAGGAGGCCGGACCGAAAGCGCATCAGGGAAGGATCGTGGTTAATGCGCAGAATTCCGAAACGCCGCTGGCGGGACAATGGGCGTTCTATTGGAATCGTTTGCTGACGCCGGCGGATTTTCGCAAACCCATTCTTCCTAAGCCGGACGGATTTCTCGAACAGCCCGGTGCCTGGAATGATTTTAAGATTGACGGGCGGCCGATCGGCGGCAACGGCGTTGCCACCTTGCGGCTGATCGTCGATGCCGGGCCGCAACGGCGCGATTTGGGATTCCAAATACCGACGGTTGCAACGGCGTACCGGCTGTGGATCGACGGCAAGTTGGTTTCCGCCCGCGGTACGTTGAGCGTGGACCCGAACAGCGAGTTTGGGGTGCCAAGCCATCGTTTGGTCACGGTTTCCAGCGACGGCCGCCCGCTCGAACTGGTGCTGCAAATATCCAACCACCGCACGGCCAAAGGTGGCGTTCTGCGGGCGTTCCTCATCGGTCCGGAGAGGCTTCTCGAACAGGACAGCTTAAGCGTTATACGGCTCGCGCAATTTGTGAGCGGCGGATTGTTGATGATCGCACTCTATCATTTCGCGATCTTCTTGTTTCGAAGAAACGACTATTCCTCGCTCTATTTGGGTCTGTTTTGTCTGTCGTGGATGGCATATATCCTCACCCAATACGACCACGACTTGTGGACAGATCAGATTCTCCCGCAAAGCGCTCTCGGTGTTCTTGGGCGGGCAGAGTGGTTGATATTCTATTTCTCTTTGTAGGGTAGGCGTGGGACACCTCCGCAGAGGATACCCCTACGCCTCCCCCCAAACCGTGCATGCACCTTTCCGATGCACACGGCTTTCCATATGCGAATGCTCTCGACCGGAAACGGTCGCGCGACATGACGGACACAGGACAATTGTCTTGCGCCGTATGCCGGACCGTTTCCAAACCGTCAGCGACCCGCTTCGTAGGTCTCGAACGCGGCGAAGGTGATGCATCTCGAATGGCCCGGTCGTGCCACCGCACGCTTCGCATTCGCGAGCGTTGAGACGGTCGATCAGATCATTTGGGCGTTTTACCCACCACGCACCTCTTGTGACATCGTCGATAATCGGACTTATCCAATAGGTTCGGGTGAGATGCTTCAACCTCCACAGCTTGATGCTGCGAAGCTTGCCACGGACCACGGAGCTAACCTCGTAGTCCGTGCCTTTCCACAGGCGCGCCATGGTTCGCGCTCTCGTCGTCCGATGCCGCAACGCCAGCGTCTTTACGAGACTGCGGAACACAACAAGCTCCAACAATCCCAAGGCGCGTTTGTTGTCATCGGCAAACGAGTAGTAATTCGCAAAACCACGGAACTCTGAGTTATAGGCGAGGACGGTCGCGACATCGCTGGTGACCAGGAACTGCTCGCGCGCATAGCCGGTCTTTTTGGCAAGATTGCCATAGCCATGCCGCTTGCAGAACGCAGTGATCTCCTTCCGCGGCACTCGCAAACTGACATTGTCGGTGGTCGGTCGGCGCACCACGCGCCATGTCCGCCCAGTCGGACCTTTGCGGCTGGATTTTCGTCCAGCCCCGAAGGATGTGTATGTCAAGATGCGATAGCCTAAGAAGGTCACTCCCTTTGACGCGGCGTGAATCCCACTTTTCTCGGGCGACACGGCAAGCTTCAAGGTCTCCGTCAGGAACCGTTCGACGGAAGCCATGATCTCGCGCGCTTCCCGTTTGCTGCCGATGATGCCGATAAGGAAGTCATCGGCGTAGCGGCAGTAACGGAGCCTTTTGAAGTTGGGGTCCATAGGATCGACGGAGGGCACTTTCCGTCTTTCTGCATTGTTGACCTTGATCTTTGCCAGTGCGGAATCGATCTCGGCCTGATCCGCACCTTTGGCACGGAGCCGGTCAATTTTCCGGCGGAGGCGATGAACGCGACATTGCAGCGCGTAGTAGCGCGGCAATGGGCGTCGAACGCGGCCTTTATCGAAGCCCGCTTTCATCGTCTGCATAAGTTGATCCAACTCGTGCAGATAGATGTTCGCAAGCAAGGGCGAGACAACGCCGCCCTGTGGTGTACCACTATAGGTGTGTCCATAGACCCAATCTTCCATGTAGCCTGCTTTGAGCATTCCTTCGATCAGAGCGATGAACTTGTCGTCATCGATCCGCTTCTTCAGAAGCCCAAGCAAAACGTTATGGTCGATGTTGTCGAAGAACCCACGCACGTCCACTTCGATCAGCCATTTGCAACCCGTCCAGGTCTTCTTGATGAGATTAAGCGCGGTATGACAGGACCGCCTCGGGCGGAACCCATGTGACTCATCGAGGAACACAGGTTCGTAGATCGCTTCAAGGATAGTCCTGACCGCCTCCTGAACGAGTCGATCTTCCACCGTGGGGATTCCCAGCGGTCGTGTCTTGCCGTTGCCCTTCGGGATGTAAACCCGTCGGACTGGTCGGAAGCGATACGTGCCGTCTGCCACGCGCCTGGTAATGTCGGCGAGCTTCTCCAGCGACATGCCGTCGAAGGTCTTGCCGTCAACACCCGGCGTCAGGGCTCCCTTGTTACGGGAGACCTTTTCATAGGCCCGCTCGAAGAGACACGATGATCTCATCAGGCGGTGAAGGCCGTTTATTCGCTTTCCCGACCGCGACAAGGTCGGCAGTGATTCAATTCTCCTCTGGATCGTGACGGCCTGCATCAGCAGAACCTCTCCGTCGAAGAATCTCTTCTACGCATACTGCAAATGCCGTTGTTGGCGGCATCGTCCTTCCCCCGATCAGAGGCGCTTTCGACACGGTCGCCCGGCCTTATACGCGTGATCGTCCGCCTCGCGGCGGCTGTCCCGGCCATTACGCCGGGCCTTTGGGTACTATGACGGCTCCGTCGCCATACAGGTTCGCGAACGAGCCTGCTACAGGCGATCCCGTAGTTACGTGTGTGGGGAGTTGCGGTGTGTTTAGGTGTCCCGTTTGTTTCCTTGACCCTCCGACGGAGGTCGTCCCATGCGGACTGGCGGCGGTTCGCACTGGCCGGTGCGATCCGCCCCGCATGGCGTAGCGTGTCAGCCGCTTTCGCTACCGCCAACCCTTTAGCAACTGGAAACTGGGATTCAGGCAATACAGCTTTCACCGTGCACACCTTACTTTGTGCTCTCCACCGGGCTGCGGCGCCCGATCTCGAGACGTTTCCCGGCATGCTCTGGTCCCGTTCCCCTTTCGGAGTCTCAGTCGTTTCCGACACCGGTAAGCCGGGCAAGTAAGAGCCAAACCAGTAGGCTCCATTCTTTCGAACACTCCCTTCTTCTTCACGCCACAACGGCGCACGCCCATGGGGTATGCCTTCCTGTGGTCCCTGTATCCGCAGGACTTCTCCAAAACCATCTTGAAAGTCACCACGGCACTTTGCGCGGCATTCGCTTTGGCCCCTCTCTTTGTGTCTCTGCGTCTTCTCTACCAGATCGGCGACATTTCTTATGTCCCTGTCAGCGGGCTGATCCTCTACAGCTTGTATAGAGTGACCGTGGCGACCTGGAAAAACAGGCCCGGGGCAATCTTCACATTGGCCGGCTTTGCTTTTCTCGGAGCGGCTGGGATCAGCGACATGCTGTACGACCAACAAATGTGGACGGTCGGCCACATGATGCCCTTCGGCATGTTTGCCTTCGCACTGTCGCAAGCGTTTTATCTGTCGCACCGATATGCCAGGAATTTGACGCGGATCGAAAGTCTTTCCGTGGAACTGGACGAAAAAAACTCCGCCTTGCAATCGAAGATGGCGGAAACCGAAGTGTTGAGTCGCCAGATTGTTCACGTCAGCGAAGACGAACGCCGCCGCATCAGCCAAGATCTGCATGACGGTATCTGCCAGCAATTGACGGCGGCGCGTTTGCGCTTCTCGGTACTGAAAAAGCAGATGCTGCATACCGACATCGACAAGGCCGAACTCGGCGAATTGTCGAGCTTGCTGGAAGGCGCAGTGAACCAGGCCTACGATTTGTCGCTCGGGCTTTGGCCGGTCGATACCGGCATCGCGCGACTGGCTGCTTCGCTCGAGGAAATGTGCCGGCGCAGCAGCCGGGCCGGCGGCTTCGACGTGGCCTTCCACTCATCGCTGACGGCGTGCGCGCGCCAATCGCCGGAATCGACCAAGCACCTTTATCGTATCGCCCAAGAGGCGCTCGCCAATGTGGTCAAACACGCACAAGCGGAGCATGTGCGCGTGTCCGTCGCCTGTTCGCCGCGGGACGGCATTCGCCTGACCGCGGAGGACGACGGCATCGGCCGCGCCGCAGCGGCATCCAAACACGGAGCGGGACTGGGAATGCCGATCATGAACCATCGTGCCGTGATCATCGGCGGCGTGTTTTCCGTCGAAGACCGTTTCGGTGGGGGAACCATCGTATCCTGTGCCGTGCCCTGCGCCGGCGATGAAAACGACATGGCTTGCCGTTTCGGGAAGGAGCCGTTGCATGCCTGAACCCGCACAAGGACAAAACCGTCCGCGGATTTTTTTGGTGGACGATCATCCCGCCTTGCGGCAGGGCCTCGCACTGCTTTTGACACAGGACGGGCTCCAGATTTGCGGCGAAGCGCAAAATCGTGCCGAAACGCTGGCGCGCCTCGATGGGGCGAAGCCCGACATCGTGCTTCTGGATATTTCGCTGGGCGAGGAAAGCGGGCTCGATCTGATTGAAGACATCCGCGCGCGCGACGCCAAGGTGCTGTGCTATTCGATGCTGGAAGATTCCGCGACTATCAAAAACGCTTTCGACGCGGGCGCGGCGGGATACGTCACCAAGCGGGATATGGCGGACAGCTTGTTGCTGGCGGTGCGCGACGTGCTGGCCGGAAACCGGCACACCAGTCCGGGCGCGACACATGGTTTGTCGGCTGGTACGCCGGAAGACCAAACGGGGAGAGCGCTCAGCCGGCGCGAAAAGCAGATCATTGCCTTGGTGGGCAAGGGCGTCTCCAATATCGAGATCGCCACAAGCTTGAACATCTCTGTGCGGACGATGGAAGCTTATTGCACCCGCATCATGGACAAACTCGATATCCACGGCATGCGCGAGTTCCGCCAATACGCCATACGGAATTCGTAAACGGGGCGCATCTCTGATTCATGGGACCGTTTTGGACGTAGGTGTACTATTTCTCGGAATTCACCTGCTACGGGGCTGGTTCACAATAACCCTGCACAATCCGCATCCTTCTTAAAGGAGTTGAGATCGTTTTTGGCGGATTTAAGAGTTTCGGAATTATGAGATAGGTTGACGGCCTTGTGTATCAAGGCGATGGCCTTCGCACAATTGTCCCGCCCGCCTTGTCGGTGCACCTTACCGGCAAACGCGATCATTGCTTCTGGCTTGCCGTTCTCAGCCGCCAGCTCCATCCATTTGTCGCCCAACGCACGGCTCTCCGATGTGCGGGGCCGATGATAGAATATGTAGTAAATCGCAAGTTCATAGGCCGCATCCGCATTGCCTTGGCGCGCCGTTTCTCCCAACACTCGAATTCTCTCTGCGTTGTAGTAAGGTTCTGCAGCGGGCACGACCTGTTGCTGGTAGCTATGTTCAAAAGGATTGTAGCTTGGCCAGAACTTAACGAGGCAAACCAGAGTCAATCCGACTGTGGCCGCGCCAACTACAATGACAAAATGAGATCGCTTCATGTTGCCTCGCTATTGCCATCAAGTAGATTGCAGGTCCGAGTAGAAGCTTACACTTTCGATAGTTCAAGCTGACCCGATGTCATCCATTCGGTCCCAGCGCGGAAATCGTCCGGCAATGGTCGCCGGCCGGCGCTGTTGCGGGTTTCTATAGTTCGACAAACGGTAGAAAGGCATTGCCATAGACAGGTTCGTAATAATCTCGGGATGTTCCGGCGGCGGAAAATCGACGCTGATCAAGGAGCTCGGTCGGCGCGGGTACGCAACGGTCGAGGAGCCGGGCCGGCGGATTGTCCAAGAGCAATTGCGCACCAAGGGCAGGGCGCTGCCCTGGATCGACGAGATCGCGTTCCTTCGCCATGTCATCGCGCAGGCCCGTTCGGACTATGAAGCAGCGCGCCAACGGCAAGGCGCGTGGGTCTTCTTCGATAGAGGTCTGGTGGACGCCGCGATTGTGCTTCAGCATCTGACGGGCGAGCCGATACTTTCTACTGTTGGCGCAGGTCTTCGTTATCACCGGAGCGTGTTCATTGCTCCGCCATGGCCCGAAATCTATCGGACCGATAACGAGCGGCGGCATGGCATCGACGCGGGCATTGCCGAATATGAGCGCCTCATCAACGCATACCCCGCACTTGGCTACGATTTGGTGATGCTGCCGAAGGCCGGCGTGGCCGAACGCGCTGAATTTATTCTGCAGACATTGGGTTTATAGGCGCGGTCCGCGCACAAGCATCGGTTCCGTCAGGGCTCGCCCCGCAAGCCCTAGTGGCTGGACTCTCGGACTGGTTTGTTCTTCTATTGTTCTCATGCGAAAACGAAGCAACAACGGCTCAAGATACTTCGCCATCTATCAGGATGTGGACGATTGCCACGAGACGTATTTGGAGCTCGACCAGGCGTTCGCCCGCATTCTGGCACATTGCCGCTATGAGCCGGTTTGGACGGAGGAAGAAACGCGCGTCACGCTGCAATTTCGTTTTCAGGACGGTCCCTGGAAAGGCCAGATCGTCGCCAATCAACCGCTGACGCCCCAACCCGAACTCTTCGAGGCGCCCAATACGTTCGGCGCACATGTCTCGCGCAACAAGATCATGCGTGACATCCTGGGTGTCGGACTTAAGGGCTGGTATGGAGACACGATGGAGCTTTACACCATTAAGCACAACATGGTTTTGGGGAAGCTGCGCGCCGGTCGCGTCAAGAGTTGACTGAGGCTATGTGCGGAAAATTCACGGCGATGTATTCCTGGCGTCAGGTGCATGCGTTCTCGCAGCCCTTGACGGTATCGCCCGACGACGACGTCGTGACCTACCGGCCTATGAGCAATCTGCCGGTCATTGTCTTCGATAAGGAAAAGGGTACGCGCCGCATCGTGCCGATGCGTTGGGGATTTCCGCATAGGAGCAACCCCAACCGGCCGGACCCTATTCACGTCCGTTCCGAAACCATCGACGAGAAGCCCACCTTCAAAGACGCGTTCTTGAACGGCCAACGCGGCATCGTCGTCATGCGAACCTTCAACGAAGGCAAGGAATTGCCGAACGGAAAAACCGAACAATGGACGATCGATCCGGGTGACGAAATCCCGCGCGGCTTCGCGTTTCTCTGGCGGCGCTATGAAATCGCCGGTTTGCCCGCGCCGCTGCTCGCTTGCGTCATGGCGACGGTGCCGCCGAACAAATTGATCGCGGCGATAACCGATCGCATGCCGGCGATCCTTGAGGCGGAAGATTGGGCCAAATGGCTTGGCGAAGAGAACGCATCGCAAGCCGATGCAAAGGCCGTTCTCAAAACCATGGAAGGCTGGCTGATGGCGAAGGAGGAAAGGGCCGCAACGGCCAAACGTCGGAGGCCTACGGTCTCCGATCCGAAACGATTGTTTTGATATGCCGCGTTATTTTGCCAATTTGTCGGCGCGGTAGAAGATCACCGCGAAGGCGGCAATCGCCGCGAACCCGATGCTCGGTACCACCATCACATATTGCACCGCGCTGGGCCCGACGAGCAGATTGACCAACGCCAAAAAGATCGCGCCCGTCCCCGCGGCCAGCATAAGAAAGGCCGAGCCGGACTTGGTCTGCGGTCCCAGATCGCGAATGGCGCTGGCAAAGATCGTCGGAAAAACCACCGAGAGGAAAAAGCTAGCGCCCAAAATGCACCAGATGCCGGTCGCGCCACCCGCGAACGCGGCAATCGCCGCCAAGACGGAACCGCAGGCGGCGAACACGGCCAGAATCAGGGAAGGATTGACCGCGTACATCAACGCCGTTCCGACGATGCGCCCGGCGGTAAAAGCATAAAATGCCCAGAGCAAAACGTCCGCCGGCGCAATCCCCGGCAGGCCCGGCGCCGCACTCTCGGCATAGCGTATCGTAGAGCCCCACATAACGACCTGGGTCGCCGAACAAACCGCTATGGCACCGACTCCGAGCAAGTAAAGTGGATGAGTCAAAAGTTTGCGGAAATCGGCGAAAGAGTTGTCGTTCTTTGCCACGCGCTCGCCCGCCACCGGTGGAAACGTCACGTTGTCGATCAGGAAGGCGAAGAGCAAAACGCCGACACCGATAAAGAAGTAGGGTGTCACCAGCGCATGCGCCAGTTCCGCGACCGGATGCTGGCGCGCGGACTGCACGATCAAACGCCCGACGAAGTAACCCGCAACCACGCCGAGCGGATTGAGCGCTTGGGCGATGTTCAGCCGGCGCACCGCGGTTTGGACGGGACCCAGGCGCACGATCAGCGGATCGGCCGCGATTTCGAGCAGTGCGAGACCGCAGCCGGAGACCAGCGCCGCGGCGAGAAGGAAGGTGTAATCGTGCTGTTCGGCCGCGGGATAGAAAAGGAACATTCCAACCGCGAAACAGCCGAGCCCGAAAATGACGCCCGACTTGTAGCCGAAATTGCGCGTCAGCATCGCCGCGGGAATCGCAATCAAGGGATAGCCGAAGCTAAGAACCCATTGCGCCACTTGGGTGCGGAAAGCTCCCAACGACAGTGCTGTGGCGAATTCCGGCAGTAGCGTATCGTAAAGCCGATGCGCCAATCCCCAGATCGCGAACATGCCGACAATGAGAATGAGGGCCAAGCTGTACGAGCTGGTCCTTGTATATGTCGCAGTGCGGAACATCAGGCTGCCTTTTGTGCGATATGTCAAAAATAGCCGCTATCCGTTAACGGACTATGAGTAAGCGCTGTCAGATCGACCAATAGTTGCGCTACCAAACGAAAAATCGCCGTCAGGCATGAAGATAGTGTTGAGATGGCGGCCACCGTTCGGCCTTCGCAGCCGTCCCGGTTGGATCTGCCGGCCGAGAGCGGCGGTCTTCAAAGCGATTTACCTTCGTCTTTGGGCCACAACAAGTTGCTCCAGGATAAGCGCAATAGATCGCAGGATGTGCTATTCTTCCTAATCGGGGGCGGCAATGTTTCGGTATTGCGTATTTGGGCTAACGGTTGCGCTATGCGTTGGAGCCTCGCTAGCGGCTGAACCTCTGGAACGAGACGTTTCGGAGGCACTTGCGGCTGCGCTAGGTGGCAAGTCTGAAGCTGCGATTGAAAGAACGACGGAGCTGCTCCGCACGCCTCAGCTATCAGCGCCCCAAAAGTCCAAACTGCTGTCCATCCGGGCGTATGCCGAACTTGGGGAGGACCGCCAACGCGCAGCCGAACGCGACTTCAACGATGCATTACTTGTCGCACCAGACGACAACATCCGTCGTGTCTTAAAGCGGCGCACAGCTGAAGCATATCACGAACGCGCAGAGACCAAATTTGCCGAGCATAAGTGGGATCAAGCTGTGAGCTATTACTCGAAGGAGCTAGAGTTTGGACAAGGCACTAAGGATACTTATCAAAGTCGCGGCGTAGCTCATCGTTCAAACTGCGAGCTCGATGAAGCGATGGCAGATTTTACCAAGAGCATAGAAATGGGTGGGGGATATGAGGCGTATATCGACCGCGGCATGACCCGTGAAATGAAGTTGGACGTGGACGGGGCGATTGCGGACTACAGCAAAGCAATTGCCTTGGATCGCGAAAATTCGACGGCTATCGGATTGCGCGGCAGAGCGCATGCAGTCATGGGACATTACGCTTCATCGCAACGCGATCTTGAACAAGCAGTTAATATTGACCCTAGAGACGTATCAAGCCTTCTGTGGCTGCACCTCTTGCATATGAAAATGCACAAAGACGATGGAGCCTGGCTGCGGAAGCGCGTCGCGATTGTCTACCTCAAGGAATGGCCGGGACCTGTCATTGAGTATTTTCTTGGTAAGAAGACTGCTGCGGACATCGTCCATATTGCGCTTACAAGCACCACAGTAGCAGAATTTCACCAGCGGTGTGACGGCTGGTTCTATCTCGGTGAAGAAACGTTGGCCCGTGGTGATGTCGGCGGTGCAGCCCTACAATTTCGCAAGACCGCGACCCATTGCAATGCCGTCGATTACGAATGGCCGGCGGCAATGGTCGAACTGCGAATGCTGGAGAAGTGACGTCGCCAGCCTGACGTGAGTTCGCTACGATTGCGCCAGGCGCATCTCGGATGTGTTTCAAACGGCGAATGCCCGTTGAAAGCGGCTGTTCGAATGGCTTCGGCAACGCACCATTTTCGATTCACGCTGTGCGAACAAACCAATAGCAAACATGTCTCGAAACATGTGCCCGCCTGCTTCGCTGCCGGCCTGTATTCCTGTATGCTCCGTCATCGACGGACTGGAGGGAGAACATCATGCGCACTCGCAATATCGTGTTGTTCGTACTCGGCGCGCTGCCGCTCGCATCTTGCGTAACCTCGCCGCTCTCGCGCACGCCGGCGGATTCGCTCGCGTCCGTTACGATCTCCGGCTATGTCCCGGGCAATGGCGATAAGGTCACCATCCAAGCAATCGATCAGAATACCGGCACGCCCGTCACGCTGGGACACACCACGTCCACCGGGCCTGGCATCACCCACACCACGTCGGCGGGCACCACCTACACGATGTTTCCCTGGAGTTATTCGGCCGGCGTGTTGCCGGCGCATTACTGGTCGCCGCAAGATATCGTCGACGATTTGAAAACGGCGCAAGGCCATCTGGAGCTTATCGCGTCGGACGGCGGCAATCCCTTCGCCACCTATAGCCCCGGCGCGGTGCAAGCGGCGATGGCGGCGGGCGGCACGCTCGGCATTACCTCGGGTGGTTATTCGGACGGCAATTCCACGGTGCTATTCGATCAGAACGGCACAGGCGGTGCGGCGCATGGGCCGTGGGTAAATGCCGCCGGCATGACGCTGACCCCGCCCGGCTACACAACGAAGGTCGCCTTCAGCGTCGGCTCCTACACGGTGCAAAACGGCACGCAGATTTATGCCCTGATCTGCGCACCCACCAGCGGCGGTCCATATCCTGTCGTCATTTTCAATCACGGCGGAATCGACTCTATCACCACCCCCACGGCCGGCGATCTCAGCGGCACCATCGCGTCGGGCTGGACCACGCAGCCCCCAACGGCGACGGATAGCCTCGGCCAATGTTTGGATTGGGCCAAGCGCGGCTGGGTGTTCGCCACGTCTTCCTATCGCGGCTCGAGTGTGAACATCACCTCGGGGAGTTCGACGTTCTTTAAGGGGACGTCGGGCGGCAGCCCGGAATTCTGCTTGGGCGAAGTAACGGACGTGCTGGCGCTTACCGATCTTCTCGCCAACCAAGCCGGCAGCATCGCCATCGGCGCGCCCGGCAGCACCGTCAAGCCCAACGTCGCCGCGGGCAAGCTGTTCATGTTCGGCTATTCGCATGGCGCCTGCGTTACCTATCGCGCAGTAGAGCAGGGCGCGCCGGTCAGCGCTTTCTCCGTCATCGAAGGCTTCACCGATCTGAGGATGACCTATCTCATCGCGCGTCAGCTCGGCCTCGCCCCCGATGGCGCTGCCGCCGTCTCCGGAGCGTATCAGCCCAACACCACCACCACCTTCCAGCCCGATGCGGCCGGCGTGATGGGTTACAATTGGCGCTCCGAGCATTATTTCGCCTCGCACGGGGATTTGAGCATTCAGAACTTCAAGACGATGCCGATCCTCATTCTGCATGGCGACAACGAAATCGACATCGATCCGATAACGCACGCCGTCACGCCCAATCCCACCTCGCTGTCTCAGGCGGCGTTGATCTCGCCCGATATCGGCGCCAGAAATATTTTTGTCGGGCCCGCTTCATTAGCGCCGACCAGCGAGCCTTGCATCGACGGGGCGGCGGGCGCGCCGGTGGCAACGCTTTCTGCGCCGAATAAGACGTGTCCGATTTCCTTCACGGCGATGGACACGGCCGATCCCTGCACCAACGGCGCGCTATGGTATTTGACGCCCTGTGCCGCACTGCCGCTGCCGCTGACGCCGCCCGCAGGCCTGCCAGTGCAACAGCATTACTTTGTCGTCTTTCACAATATGAACCACATCAATGGCGGCCTCGGCTTTCTGGCCACCTTCGACAAATTCGTTTTCACCAATTTCGCGCACACAGCCGGCTGCGACGGGTTGGTGGTTAACTGCGCAAACGATTGAGGGGGGCGAATAGAACAAAGCCAATCGATCGAACGTTCCTGCCACGGAACAACAGCGCCGCCGGCACGGTGCAGGCATGACCGCGTTTGGCGCGACCAAGACCTATTCCAAACGGCAGGGAACGCCCGATTAATATTGCTGTCCGGGCGGCCTGCGAACGTTGCGGCGTTGCGCAACCTTGGATTGGGAACGGCTTTCTGCAATTATTGAGCGCCGCGCCTCAGAAGATTGAGCGCCGGCGGGCTTCTTAAGAAGGAGCGGGGGGATGTTCTGGAAGAATCGGATCGCGGCATTGGCCGCGATGGTGGTTTGCGCGGGCGCGGCTCTTGCGGCTCCTCTGGAAGCGTACGGAAAACTTCCGACGCTCACCGACGTTACGTTGTCGCCGGACGGTGCTTCGCTCGCTTATGTCCAGAGCGCGGATACCAAGCGCTTGGTTGTGGCCCGATCGCTCGCCACCAAGCAGCTTCTTGGGGCGATCAATATCAGCGATGCGAAGTTGCGAAACCTGCAATGGGCCGACAATCACACCCTTATCATCACCACATCGGAGACGGCGCAGCCCAGGGGCCTCACCGGCCGTCCGCAGGAATATGCCCTGGCGCAATCGTTCGACGTTCAAACCAAGGTCCAGCACGGCCTGCTAGACCACATCGGCGGAAGGGATGACGTAGACACGATGAATGTCATCCTCGGCGTGCCGCAGCCGCGCATCATCGACGGGCACACAATTTTATTCGTTCGCGGCGTTTTTTTCCCGGGCGAATCCGGATATCCGGCCCTGTTTCGCATCGACCTGACGAATAACACGACCCGAATGGTTTCGCGCGATCGCGACACCCATGCCGAGGATTGGCTCATCGACGCGGCGGGAAACATCGTCGCGGAATTGAGCTATAACGAAGAAGACCAGCATTGGAAGCTGGCGATCTTCAACGACGGCAAGGAGATCGATGCTATCGATGTGGCTGCTCCGATCGAGAGTCCAAACCTCGAAGGCCTGAACGAGGACGGGACCTCCGTCGTCGTCAGCGTCCCCCACCCTGATGGTTCGTTCCAGTATCAGCAGGTCTCCCTCAAGGACGGCAGTATCGGGCCATGGCAGCGTGCCGATATCGGGTTCGGTGACGTCAATATCGACCTCGGATCGGGCCGTGTCATCGGTGGATCGCGCGTCACCGAGAAGCACGACTATGTCTTCTTCGATCCGCACGCTGAAGAGGTTTGGGGCGACGTCAAAGCGAGGTTCAAAGATGCGACGGATGTCGATCTAGAATCGTGGTCGGATGATCGCATTGTGGCCGTGGCCCATGTCTTCGGTGCGGCCTATGGTGACGGCTATTTTCTCGTCGACAGGACCCAGCCCAGGATCGGCCGGATCGGCCCCGAATATGAAGGCATTGATGGCGTCGCGCCGGAGAGCTGGATCGATTATCGCGCCGCCGACGGACGCACGATTCATGCCTATCTCACGCTACCGCCGGGCAAGGATGCAAAGAACCTGCCGTTGATTGTGTTGCCGCATGGCGGCCCGCATTCGCGCGATGAGCCCGGATTCGATTGGCTTTCCCAAGCTTTGGCGTCGCGCGGCTATGCCGTGCTGCAGCCGCAATTCCGTGGATCCGCCGGCTTCGGCGTAGACTTGCTCTATGCCGGTTTCGGAGAGTTCGGCAAGAAAATGCAGACCGATTTGTCGGACGGCGTGCGTGCGCTGGCCGCCAAGGGGCTGATCGATCCCAAACGGGTTTGCATCGTCGGCGCCAGCTATGGCGGCTACGCGGCGCTGGCCGGAGCGACGCTCGACACCGGCGTCTATCGCTGTGCCGTGTCCATCGCCGGCCTTTCGGACCTCCGTGATCAGCTTCGCTATTGGCATCGGCTGGCCCACATAGAGGACCGCAGCGAACGCTTTTGGGATCGCTTTTTGGGCGTCAGCGATTACGATGACCCCAAGCTCGATGCGATTTCGCCGATCAAGCATGTGGACAAGATATCGATCCCGATACTGCTGATCCACGGACGCGACGATACGGTCGTGCCGTTCTCTCAGAGCGACGATATGGCCGACGCCCTGAAAGACGCGAGGAAGCCGTACGAGTTCGTGGAGCTCCAGCACGAAGACCATTGGCTTTCGAAAAGCGATACGCGCTTGCAGATGCTTCAAGCCACCGTCAAGTTCCTGGAGGCAAACAACCCGCCGAATTGAAGCCACGACTGCTCGCGCCGATCAACCAAACAGTGCTATTTGCGTCTGTGTCATCGAGATAGCAGGCCGTTACGCGACCAATAGCGCGTTCGGTGAGGATGGTTCCACGCCGCTTATCGCTGCCGCGATTGGCCGACTGTGCCCAAAATCCAAGGCTGCGAACTGGGCCTGATGTGCCTCCATACCGTATTCCACCGAGAGGTAGATCGCGATAATCTCACCGTGGGGCGGTGCTTTTTGGGGGGAGCGATTATGTTCACCAACCGAGCGGCGGTTGCGGTTCTTTGTGTGTGCTTTGCGATTGCTCTGCCGGCCAACGCCGAAGATCGATCGGCAATAACCAGCGTGCAGCCTCATCAAGATGTAAGCCTTTTCCAAGCGGCTCTTGCAGGCGATCTCGCTAATACGAAGGCATTGATCGCCAAGGGCGTTGATGTCAACGCGCGGGATGCGCATGGCGGCACGGCTCTAATAATTGCGTCGTGGAGAGGGCATGCGGAAATTGTGCAGGCGCTTCTTGCCGCCAAAGCCGACGTGAATGCGAAGATGAACGGCAATATCACGGCGCTGACGATCGCGGCCGAGAACGGTCATTTGCAGGTTGTTCAATTGCTTCTCGCTGCCGGCGCCGACGTGAATGCCAAAATGTACAATGGCTATACCGCGCTACTGCTCGCGACGCAGAATGGCCATCAGGATGTCGTCAAAGTACTCAAAGCCGCCGGAGCCCTTGAAACGACACCTCTGGTATCGACGGACGTCAAACCGCCGCTGGTTATACATAATGAGCTTATCATCGCGGCGATAGCGGGCGAACTTGCCAAAGTTAAAACGCTTATCGCTGCCGGAGCCAACGTGAATGTTCAGGAAGCGGATGGCGCTACGGCGCTGATCGCGGCGTCCGAATCGGGTTACCCGGAGATCGTGCAGGCCCTTCTCGATGCCAAGGCCGAGGTGAATGCGCAGGCGCGAAATGGAATATCTGCGCTGATACAAGCTTCGCAGAACGGGCACCTGGACGTTGTGCGAATTTTGCTCACCGCAAGAGCCGATGTGAATGCGACAAGAAGCGATGGGAAGACCGCGTTGATGATGGCAGCCGCGAACGGCTATCCGGAAATTGCGCAAGCGCTTCTTGCCGCCGGAGCCAATCTGAATGCCCAGACGGAACGGGGCGTGACGGCATTGATACTAGCATCGGAGGCGGGGAAGCTCGAGACCGTGAAAGTTCTCCTCGCCGCGGGAGCCGATGGGAATCTCAGTTCGAACAGCGGCGGTACGGCATTGATATTCGCGTCGATGAATGGTCACGTGGAAATTGTGCGCGCCCTTCTGGCTGCCAAAGTCGATATCAATGCAAAAACACGTGATGGCCGTACGGCGCTGAACGTGGCATCCCAGTACGGTCACCAGGACATCGTTGACCTTCTCAAGAACGCGGGCGCAAAGGAGTAGGTCGGCGGGCGCCTCTGCGCTTCTTAGTTTTGTTGCGATGCATCTGGCGCCGCATTCTTTGGGAAGAGGTACTGAATGGCTTGCGCGAAGCGCTTGGCCCAAGCGTCTTCATTATGTGCGGCATCGGGTTCGATGACAACGCGGACCTCTCCGGGCTCAAACGTCGCCGAGCGCAGATTGACGGCAAGTTGGTTCAGCATCTTTGCCGAGGCTTCATTGGCGCCAGGAATCTTCCATTCCTTCATGCCGTAAGCGAGGAATGTGCGCGACGGCGCGGTGGGAATTCCCACCGTGTCGCGCATGATTTGCCCATTGCCGACCCACAGAACGGGGCTTTCGCCGAGCACCTTGCCAAAGACGGTCGGGGCCATGACGCCGACATAGAGCGCGGCTACTCCGCCATAGCTCGATCCGGCGATGGCGGTATTCTCGCGTCCCTTGGCAAAGCGATACCGCGCCTGCACAACCGGCATGACGTCTTTGATGAGAAACTCCGGCAAGCGAACTCCGCCTGTCGCGCTGCCGCCGGGATTTTGGATGTTGTCCTGCCAAGGCAGCCACTCATAAGCGCGGCGGTCGCCGGCATGATCGATGCCGACGACGATTAGAGGCTCGACTTTTCCTTCGCCGATCAGACGCGTCAGCGTCTCGTCCACCTGCCACTCCTTGTGGGCATAGGAGGTGCAAACATCGAAGACATTTTGTGCATCGAAGATATAGAGCACCGGATAGTTCCGCTCTTTGTTGGACGGATCGGAATAGCCGGGCGGCAGCCAAACGCGCAGCTTTCGGCTGTTGCCAAAAACGCTGCTTTGCAGATCGAAGATGTCGAGCCTCCCGGTCACGGTAGGCTTGCAATCGGTAGGAGTGGCCGCCGCGGGAAGCGGCAAGGCGACAAGTGCCAGGAGTGCGAGCAATGCGAGTTTCATAAGCCTCTCCACCAAACGGTGACGCGCGGCAATAGGCATATTGGTAATTCTGCCAAGCTGTCTATGGGCCAAGAGCGCACCCTCGCAGATGTGTTCGCGGAGCCAGTTGTTGGCACAGTTTCCCTGTGACGACCGATTTCGGGCTGCCGCTTAGAATAGGTCTAAAAAGCGCCAGAACTGTCATCGCATCAATGCTCGGCGCGACGGGGTGCCGCTTCGTTCGGGCCTACAGGCCGTATATTAATGATCTGCTGCTGAGGGAAATACCATGTCGAACAAGCTGATCACGCTCGCTGCGCTGGGTTCGTTCGCGGCGATGGGCCCGATCTGGGCCGATGACGGCGCTGCTTCATTGGCAGCGGGAAGCATCACATTCACCAAGAATACGCAAATCCGAATGGCTTCGGAAGACCTCTACATCAGTCCCGTGCAGGTTCGCGTGCGTTTTGAATTCGCAAATGATACCGAGCGAGACGTAGACGCATTGGTCGCGTTCCCACTACCGGATGTCGATATGTCCAAATTCGCAGCTGGCCCTGAGATGTTGGGTACCACGACCAGTGATCCCGTCAATTTCATTGGATTCAAACTTACCGTGAACGGTGCACCAATTGACTTCACCGTTGAGCAACGCGCGGTTTTGAACGGAAGAGATATAACCGCGTTGGTGAAGCGCGCCGGCCTTCCTATCAACATGTTGGGCAAGGAGCAGTTGGATGGCAACATTCCACAGATTGAACAATTGTCCTCAGCGCAGACGAAGCGACTGGTTGCGGCAGGCGCCTTGGACCGCGGCTACCCTGTCTGGACTATGCATACGCGATTCTACTGGACACAGCATTTTCCCGCACATCGAATTACCGTGATCGAACACTTATATCAACCTGTCAGTGGAAGCTGGAATTCTACGTCATATTTTACCGGCGATGCGGGGGAGGAATACTGCGTAGATGCGCCGACCAAGGTCGCCATCACGTCGCTTATCACAAGAGAAGACAAACACGGGCGTCGTCCTCAGTCCAGAGCCACGAATACGAACTACATCCTGATGACAGCGCGAACTTGGAATGGTCCAATTGGACGCTTCCATATGACCCTAGACAAAGTGAAATCCTCAAACCTGCTGTCGCTGTGCTGGAGCGGCGACTTGAAGCGAACCGGGCCGACAACCTTCGAGTTTACAGGCGACAACTATACGCCCACACGCGATGTGCACATGCTGGTGATGGAGTAGATCGGCCCGTACCCCCACCTCTCCCGCGGGGGTGCGATTACGTGCCATGGCGGCGGCGCGGCGGCCGGGGGATAATCTATTCGCCTGACCGTGCAAACGCGCGGCCCCCCCTGGCGCGAATCCGCCGCCGCTTAAAGGTTGCACGGAATTGAACAAGAAAAACCAACACGGCCCTTCGGCACCCAACGCGGCAGCCCCCGGGACCATCACCATCGAAGAAGCCGTAGCGCGCGCTTACGGCCATTGGAATGCCGGTCAGAACGCCCAAGCCGAACAGCTCTGCACGCAAGTTCTGCAAGCCTGGCCGCAACATGCCAGCGCGCTTCATCTGATGGGGCTGCTCGCCTTTACCCATGGCAACCGGCCGTTGGCAATCGACTATCTGCGCCGCGCCTGTGCGGCGCCCAGCGCGCCGGCCATCTATCACAGCAATCTGGCGGAGATTTACCGCCAATCGGGCCGCATGGGCGAAGCGGAAGAGGCCGCACGCCGCGCGCTCGCCATCGATAACCAGCTCGTCGCCGGCTGGACCAATCTCGGAATCGTTTTGCAAGAATCCGGCAAGCTGGAGGAAAGTCATCTCTGCCTGCAAAGAGCGGTGGAACGCGCGCCCAGCGCGGAAAACCACAACAATCTCGCCAACACGCTGAAGCGGATGGGGCGGCTGGAGGAGGCGGGCCGGCATTATCGTGCCGCGCTGGCCCTAAAGCCGTCTTATGCCGAAGCGCATAACAATCTGGCTCTTCTGCTCAACACGCTGGGCGATAGCAAAGCGGCGATGGAGGAGGTGCGTAAGGCCATCGACCTCAATCCGCAATACGCCGATGCCTATGTCAACGCCGCCGCGATTTGTCTTACGTCCAATGATACGGCCGAAGCGCTGCGCTGGCTGAACAATCTGGCCTCCTTCGCTCCCGATCATCCTGGCGGATTGATCGCACGCGCCCGCGCCTTTCTCGAAGGCGATCGGTGCGAAGACGCGCTGGAGGCGGCCCGCCGTGCCACAGACGTCGCGCCGGAAAGCGGCGAGGCGGCGGATGTGTTGGGTCAGGTCCTGGCAATGCAAGACAAAAGCGCGGAAGCCTTGGCAGCGTTCGAGCGCGCGTCAAAGCTTCCGGCGCCGCAGCCGGAAAGTGCCCTGGTCGGCAAAGGCGCTTTGCTGATGGAGCTTGGGCGCAATCCCGAGGCGCTCCAAGCCTTCGATGCCGCGCTGGCCGTCAATCCCAATTCGGCGCGCGCGCTGTTCAATCGGACCAGCATTCGCAAATGCGCCGCGGGTGATCCCGATATCGCGCTGATGAAATCGCTGCTCGCCTCCGGCACGGTCGAAGCAAGTGACGACAAAATCATGCTGCATTTTGCGCTCGGCAAGGTTTGGCTGGATGCGGGCGATAGCGAACGCGCCTTCGCGCATCTGGCGCAAGGCAGCCGCCTCAAACGCGCGAGCTTCGAATACGATCCCGATGCGACGGAACGCTGGGTTGCCGAGATTGCCGAAACCTTCAGTCCCGATCTGATGGCGCGTTTCGCCGGCGCCGGAGATACGTCCGACGTACCGGTGTTCGTTCTGGGCATGCCGCGGTCGGGCACCACGCTGATCGAGCAGATTCTCGCCTCGCATCCGCGCCTGCATGGCGCGGGGGAACTCAAAACCCTCAACCATTTGGTGGAGAGCTCCCCCAATCCCGTGCCGGGTTCGCAGCTTTTTCCCGCGATGATGAAGACGACCACGCCGCAAGCGCTTGCGGCGCTGGGAAAATCCTACGCCGATCAGGTGCGGTCCTTGGCGCCGGGCAAAGCCCATGTCGTCGACAAGATGCCCGGCAACTTTCTATATGCCGGCTTGATCCATCTGATTTTGCCCAAGGTGCGCATTATTCACAGCCGCCGCGACGGCGTGGATACGTGTCTGTCCTGTTACACCAAGCTGTTTGCCGGCGAGCAGAAATTCACCTACGACCTTGCGGAACTGGGGCGCTTTCATCGCAGCTATGACACTTTGATGGCGCATTGGCGCAAGCTTCTACCGGCCGATCGTTTCTTGGAAGTGCAATACGAAGATGTGGTGGACGATCTGGAAGGCCAGTCACGGCGGATGATCGAGTTTCTCGGGCTGGAATGGGATGAGGCGTGTCTTAAGTTCCACCAAACCGCCCGCCAGATTCACACGGCCAGTTTCAATCAGGTGCGCGAGCCGATTTATCGCAGCAGCGTCGGGCGCTGGAAGCGCTATGCGAAGCATTTGCGTCCGCTGCTCGACAGCTTGGGCGTTGAGGCCGAATGAGCGCGCCCGGGGATCCGATTGCCGCAATCCAGCTTGCGCTGGCGGAAAACCAGCCGGAAAAAGCCGAAGCGCTCGCAAGAAGTATTTTGGCCGGCGGAAGCGGCCCGTTTGCCATCTGGTCGCTGCTCGCCACCGCCTTGCGCCGCCAAGGCCGCCATCGCGAAGGCCTGGCGATATTGGAAAAGCTGGTGGAAGCGGCGCCGCAGAATCTCTCTTTGCGCTTCGATCTGTCGGAAACGCTGTTGCTGCTGGGCGATTTCGACCGCGGCTGGCGCGAATACCGCTTCCGCTACAGCCTGCCGCACACGACGCGGCTCGACCGCAAGGTGCAAAGACCGCGCTGGGGCGGCGAGGCGATACCGGGCAAAACACTTCTTATCTACGACGAGCAGGGCTTCGGCGATACGTTCCAATTCATGCGTCTGCTGGCTTGGGCGAAGAAGCGCAGCCAAGCGCGATTGGTGTTGCAGATCGCGCCGCGCCAAGCCGCCTTCGCCAAGCGGCTGAAGATCGCGGACGAGATCGTTTTGCGCGGCGCGCTGCCGCCGCCCTTCGACGTCTATTGCGAAATGATGAGTCTGCCGATGGCGATGGGGTTGAAGCTCTCCGACCTGCCGGGCGAGATGCCTTATCTCTCTGCCGATCCCGAACGGGTCGATGCCTGGCGCACGCGTCTCGCGAATTTGCCGCGCCCGCTGGTGGCGCTGGTGTGGGCGGGGCGGCCGGAACATTTCAACGATGCCCAACGCTCGACCGGTTTGGCGAGGATGGCGGGGCTGGCGATGGACGGGATCACCTTTGTCTCGCTGCAAAAAGGGCCGCGATCGGGCGAGGCCAAAACGCCGCCCTCCGGGATGACGCTAATCGATCTGGACGAAGAGCAGGGGGATTTCGACGATGCGGCCGCGGTTCTGATGCTGGCCGATTTGCTGATCTCGGTCGATACTTCGCCGGCGCATTTGGCCGGTGCGCTCGGCCGGCCGGTCTGGCTGATGCTGTCATTCGTGGCGGATTGGCGCTGGCTGCTCGAGCGGACGGATTCGCCGTGGTATCCCGGCCACCGGCTTTTCCGGCAGCAAAAAAGCGGCGATTGGGACGGCGTGGTGCAAGAGATGGCCGCAGCGCTGAAAAATTGGCGCGGCGCTTAAGGCGTGCGCTATCGCGTCGTCTTTATCTTCAATTCTCCATTGGCGATGCTCTGGCAGGCGTTGGCCGTGCAGGGGGAATGCCGATGGATATAACAATTCCCGTTTCGGCCGGTCATCTGATCGATCAGATAACCATCTTAGAGATCAAGAAAGCGCGCATCGCCGACCGGACAAAGCGCGACAATGTCTGCCGCGAATTGGACGCCTTGACGCGCATTCGCCAAAACTTGCCGAAATTGGCGACGCCCGCGCTTGCCGACCTCGAGCGACAGCTCTTCGAAGCAAACGAGCGGTTGTGGGAGATCGAAGACATTCTGCGTTCTCTCGAAGCCAAACAGGATTTCGGCGAACGGTTCGTCGCTGCGGCGCGCAGCGTCTATCTGACGAACGACAAACGCGCCGAGCTCAAACGGGACATCGACCGCCTTTCCGGAAGTCGCTTTGGCGAAGAAAAGTGGTTCTCGAGTTCCCACCGCTCAGACGGGTTCGCGCAGTTCGGGATCAGACTGAGAACCGACGGGGCTTACGCGAAGAGTGCCGCTCCACCAATTGCAGTCGATCTTGCTCTGAAGCTTCAACGTCCCTTGAGAGAGCCACCAAGCTTTCCGGACAGTGTGCGTGAGCGCTTAACGAGCGCAGCCCAATCGTTGGGCGGATCGCCGGATTTGAGCATGCGCTTGAAAACTTCGTAAGGATCGTTCTTGCCGCCGCTCTGGCGCAATGTGCGCTCATCGTTCACCCAGGCATAGACGATCAACTTGGCCCGGCTGTCGTAGCGAAAGAACAGCCGGAACCGGCCGAGGAATTTCGCACGGAACCAATGGCGGTATTCCCCACCGAGCGTGTTGCCCTGCCGAAATTCCGGCCGCGCCGGATCGCCCGGAATAATCTCGAGCATCAGTTTGGCAAGAGCCGCGAAGAGCTTGACATTGGCGTTCGCCGCAAAATTCTTGGGATCGGCCTTTCGCGTACGCTCGCAAGCATGCGAGAGCTTCTCGATCTGCGTGATGACGGCGTCGTGAAAGAGCAGCGTCCAACCGTTGACGACCATGATCGGCGCCTAGAGTTCCACGTCGCCTTCCAGCGGCTCCGCCAGATCGACATTCCTCTGTTTGAGGACGCGGCGCAGCGACGCGACGGTTTCCTTAGGCAAATCCCGCACATTGCGTCCGGCGGAGATATCCGCCTCAAGCAGCTTGAGGAAACTTCCCAATGCCGGGTCGCGATGCTCGACCGCAGGATTGCTGACCGTGACACGGCCATTGTCGACCCGGAAAACAATCTTGCCGCCACAATCGACGCCGAGCGCCCGGCGCACGGTCTTGGGCACCGTCGTCTGGCCCTTCGCGGTGATCGTGCTCGATTCTTCGAAACTGGTCGGCATCGTCGCCTCCGTGGTTCGGCGCTATGTAAGGAATATTCCTTACCATGTCAAGATGCTTTGATCGTGGGTCTGAGCAAAAACCCTCCTGTCCTCGGCAAGAACTTTTCGACCGAGGTTTTTCTCTTCCTCTTGCATGAGGGCCGAGACCCGTTTGTCCTCGTCCGCCTCCAGCCAAAAGCCGTGTTGTTGGTCGCAGAAATCCATTTCGAGATCATAAAAGCGGTACTCGAACGTCTTCATGGGGCCTTCCTTCGATCTTGGACCTAGGCGGTTTTGCATATTGCCGGCGCCTTCGAAAACCCCGTGGCGCATCTTCCAGCCGTTTGCCGATGTCGATGGCGAAACGCTATGCTGCGGCGCGTTCCTGCTTGAGTCCGCCATGCCAAACGACTTGGAAACCTCGACTGCTCCGCGCTGGGCCCGAAGTGTGTTGTTGGGAGACCGCTTGGCGATCGACCGTTCGCGATATAGCGGCGTGGTTTCGACGGCTCCTTTCTGCTTTCGCAGAGGCGATGGCTATGTCGTCATCTTCCGCTATGGGGCGGTGGTGTTGATCAACTTGCTGCCGGCGGACGAAAACGCCGTCCTCGAGGAGCTTCGCAGCGACACCCCACACGCCGGTCCCGTCGAAGAAGAGCGTTTGGGAATCGCGTTTCAGCCCGACCAGGAAGAAGGGCTGAACGCCGCAGGCATCATGCAAATCAAGGAACTTTCGCCCGCGCATGCCTTGGTCCTTGGCGATGTCTTGGCAAAGAGCGTGGCCCTGGCGCGCTATGAGAAGGACATTGCGGCGGTGTTCGATACGATCGAGCCCGAGGCCAACGCGCTTGCCGTCAAGGGACGCATCCCAAAAAGCCGGCGTACCCTGATGCGGATGATCGGCTCCGCCTTGCTGACCCAGCACCGCGTGTCGGGCCGCATCGCGTTCGCCGAAAAGCCGGACATTCTTTGGGACCATCCGGAGCTCGAACGGTTCTATGCCCGGCTTGAGGACGAATATGAAATCGTGGAGCGGGGCACGCTGCTCAATGGAAAGATGGGCGTGATCAGCACGGCCGCCCAAACCTTCACCGATCTGATGGACACCGCGCGGTCGGCACGGCTGGAGTGGCTTATAGTGGTTCTCATTCTCGCGGAATTGATTGTCGGGGCGGCCGCATTATTCCGGCCCTAAAAGTTTGGCTGCTCGCATGCACCGTCGAAAGTTCGATACAAGTTGGTGCCGAGTATCCGCCTCTGGCAGGTCGCCGCCGCACCGGAATTTGCGGGAGCATGGGCGTCGTACAAAGGCGATCGCTTTAAAGTATCCCCTTTGGTTCAAAGCTAAGGCTGCTTTGGTCCCACAAGCTTTCCATTGGGAAGGCGCGTTGCGCCGGGCGGAATGTCGCCGCAGTCGGCAGAAACCCAATGCCCGTCCAGCTTCGAAATCATTGCGACGCCGAAGACCGAACGGTCAGGGCCGGTGAGCGTCGTGACAATGCTGAAATGTTCGGGTGAATCAAACTTCGCTTCCGTGGTCGCATTACGGTTCGGGTCGGCGGGATCATCAATTTTCGCAGACATACTGATAATGTGATGATCCTCCGGGTCCCTGGTCACTACCCCATGCATATTCCCGCCTTTGCATGCCAGGTCTACCGTTGAAGCTGTGTCCGCCAATTGCACCGCTTTCGGCTCACAGTCGTCCATATGCGTCGAGGATGCGATAAGCTTTTGCTGTTGAGCGGGCGTCAAGCACATCCGAATGGTGTATCCAGGGCCATTCAGAACTTCGTCGGAGCGGCGTGCGAACTCCTCTGCAGAACGTCCAGTCGCAACAAAGAGCGGAATATTCGAGTTGCTCTTCATCTCCCAGAGCCCGAGCTTAAAGAAGGGTTTGTTGGCAGGCGCATCGGAGGCCAAAGACGAGCCGAACAGCGACAGGCCGAAGAAACCTAACGTTCCCAAACCCGCAACGAACAACTTTGCCGAATTGCGCATGTCTTCCTTCCGTTAGCGACCTCGATCGTGAGCCTATCACGATTTAATCTTATGATCGCCCTCTATGGTCGCGGTCGTAGTGCCGCGCCTTTGCGAGCTGGCCACAATGGTGCGTTTGAGGCTACACCTTCCGATCTTGCGAGAGAGTGCAGCCGCGTAGCTACCCACTAAAAAACCGGATGGCCATCCGCGTCCGGCAAGTTCACCTGCAGCACCTTGGCGAGGGTGGGCGCGATATCGCGCATATCCACTTCGCCGAGCGATCCCTTTGCCGGGATACTGGGTCCGGCAAGTATAAAAGTCGCCCGCATTTCGGGATGGCTTGGAAAGTAGCCATGGGTTCCGCGCATCGAGCTGGGGGACAGCGGGGGCGCCGAAGGATTCTGGCCCATCTCGTAGCCCGGCTTGAAATCGATCCAGAAGGAGGCCAGCTTTGTCCCGCCGATGCGCGCGATTTCAGAGGCATCGGCGACATGGTCGATCCCGAGTTCCGGATCGCCGGTGAGCTTGGCGAGAAGCGCCGCCACCTTGGCCTTTGTGGCAACGTCGTTGGGATGGGCCAGAACGACCGCGACAGAAGCGCCGCCCCAGAGGCCTGCCTGCCATACTGTCGGCTTATGGGTTGTGGGATCCAGCGTAATTAGTCCGGCCTCCACAAACGGTCCGATGATGTTGACGTCGTGCGCCACGGGGGCAAAGCCATGATCGGAAACGATCGCCACTACGAGATCGGGTTCTGCCTTGCGTGCAGCGGCGATCAAGCGGCCGACGCTGGCGTCAAGTTGCTCGAGCGTGGCGTTCGCCTGGGGTGAACCCGGCCCATAGACATGTTCGATCTCATCGAGCGCCCTTAAATGCAGGGTGATGAAGGTGGGATGTTTGACCTCGATGATCGCGGCGGTGAATTGCGCGCGACCGTCGTCCGCTTTGACCGTGTCACCATCGGCGTCGGCCAAGCTCAAGCCGGTGGATTTTTCCAGCGCGTCGATCAGACCTTTCGTCGACAAGGCGCGGACAAGTTTCAAATCCTCCGGAAGATTGGCGCGCCAATATTCCGGCACATCATAATCGATGGAATCGGCGCCAACGCTGACGGGCCAGGACAGGCTTGCAACCGTGCCGCCCGCGTCGTGCACGGCATCCCACAGCGTGCGCACTTTGATGTCCCGCCCATACCAATACCAACCGGCCAGATTCTGTTGCAGCGGATCGAAGGTCTGATTGTTGGCGATGCCATGCCGCGACGGCCAGACGCCGGTGATCAGCGTGGTATGATTGGGATAGGTCACCGTCGGCAGCGCATTGCGCACGCCGGTTGCATAAAGGCCTTCCGCAACCAATTTGCCGAGCGTCGGGACCTTGATTCCCCGGCTGTCGGCATCGAGCACGTCGGCCGGGCGCAGGCCATCGACGGAAATGAGCAAAACCGGCGCGGCTTGAGCTTTAGCGAAAGCGAGCAGCAAGCCCACTGCCAAACCCACCGAGCGCCAGCATCTCATAATCGTTCTCTCCCGCCGTGCCCGTGTTATCGGAACGATCCGACACCACGATGACAGTCGCCGATAGATCGCCCGGCCTTAGAGATCGTTGACCTATGGCAGCGCGCCGCGCCCAAAAATCGGGCAGCGAAGCGCAATTCATAAAACCGTGATGCAAACTTCGCATTTCCGTTTTCAGTTCTGGCGTTAAGTCGGCCCGATTGAAAAGCGAACAACGGCGCGTTGGGCGTCGATGTCCAAGCGGGGGTAGCATGGTCTCGTCAAAATTCAGCACATTGAGAAGCCTACTGTTCGTCACAACGGCGCTGGGAACGGCATCGTTCCTTGGCGCGGCGCAGGCACAGACGGCATCGGCAGACGCCAGCGTGTCCAACGCGGAAACGGTCGAAACCGTGATCGTGACGGCGGAAAAGACCACGCATTCCTCGGTTGTGATTGGCGGCGTAGAAACGCAGAAAATCCTGCCCGGCCTCAGCCCGCTGAAGGCCATCGATACTTTGCCCGGCGTCGTTTATGAAACGGCCGATCCCTGGGGCAACAACGAGCAAAACGAATCCTTGATCGTTCACGGATTCACCACCCAGCAACTCGGCTACACCATGGACGGCGTCCCGCTGGGCGATCAGCAATACGGCAATTACAACGGCCTAAGCCCTTCGCGTGCACTGACCAGCGAGAACGTCGAGCGCACGAGCTTGGCCTCGGGCACTGGTTCGCTCGGTGTCGCTTCGACCAGCAATCTTGGCGGCGCGATTGAAACATTCTCTCGCGATCCGTCGCAGACATTCTCCGTCGACGCGCGCGAAACAGTGGGCAGCTACTTCACCAACCGCAGTTTCGTTAGGATCGACACCGGCGATTTGATAGACAATACCGCGGCCTATGTTTCCTATCTGCACCAAGACGCGCGTGCCTGGGACTTCGACGGCCATCAGCGCGGCGACCAAGTGAACTTAAAAGTCGTTCATGACGATTCGAAAGGCAAACTGACATTCTATGCCGATTGGCAAACCAAAATCGAGCCGAACGAAGACGCGGTGAGTTTCGGCAATCAGCAGACCTCGACGTCCACCTATTTTCCCTATTCGCGGCCGTTCCTTTTCCCGAACTATACGAACGCCGTGGCTTATCTGACGACGGGCCTGCCCGGTACGCCGCCGGTGTCTTTGGGAAACAACTTCTCGAACTACCACAGCGCCGCCCAGCGCGAAGATGTGCTGACTTATGTGCAATACGATTGGAACGTCAGCGATTCCATCACCTGGTCCAACCAAGCCTATTATCACAACAATGCCGGGCGTGGCGTGGTTGCCGGGCCGGTGAACAATGCGGGCCTTCCGGCTTTATTTGCCGCTTATTATCCCACGTTGGTGGTCGGCGGATCGGCGACCAGCGCCGGGACGCTGCAAAACATCGTCAATGTTTTCGGCGGCACCGGATATGAGGTGCGCACGACGGAATATCGCGACAATCGTGCCGGCTTGCGCTCGACCTTCGATTGGCAGCTGGGCGATCATCAAATCGAAGCGGGGCTTTGGTACGAGCATAACGCCTCGTCGCAGCACCGCCGCTGGTATTCGTTCTCGGCGGCGAACGACGATTTGACGCCTTACGAGATTCCAATCAATCCGAATTTTACCCAATACTATTTCGAGTTCCGCACCGACGACGTCCAGCTGCATCTGCAAGATCAGTGGCGCATTCTACCGAGCCTGCTGCTGCAAGTCGGCGTGAAGGCAAGCTTGCAGACCGCAAGCGACACGGTGCCGGTCGAACAGGTCAACTTGCCGACAGCCAACCCTCCGGTCGTCTATCCGGTCGGCTCGCTCACTTCGAACAATTGGTTGTTGCCGCAAATCGGTGCGACCTGGGACGCGACCGACAACGAACAGCTGTTCTTCAACGTCCAGAAAAACATGCGCCAATACATCCCATACGGCGCAGGCAGCAATTACTATGGGACTTCGCCTTGGAGTCTCGGCACCCAGGCGGCGTTCAATCTGTTCAAAACAACGGCTCATCCGGAAACCTCATGGACCTATGAAGCCGGCGCGCGCACACGGCGCAGCTTCGACTTCGGTCCGCTAACCGGCTTCGAGGGACAAATAAACTACTACCATGTCGACTTTTCGAACCGACTGCTCAACATCGGCCCCTTACAACTTCATCAATCCTCCGCCCGCGGTTCTGGTGAATGTGGGTGGCGTGACGATGGACGGCGCAGACCTTGCCGCAACATTCCATTTCGGCGAGCATTTCCAACTCTACGATGCGATTTCGTACAACAAATCCACCTACAACTCGGACTACCACAATGGGTCCGTGCTCCGAACCGACCGCCGGCAAGAATGTGCCGCTGGTGCCGAGTTTGCTGAACAAATTTATCGCCAGCACGAATTTCGGTCCCTTCGAAGCCCAGCTCAACGGCGATTTTGTCGGCCGGCGCTATGTCACCTATCTCAACGACCTGTCGGTGCCGAGCACATTCCTGCTGGGTCTGGAGGCGAGTTATACCTGCGACAAGCTGAGCAGCGACTATCTGCACAGCCTCAAATTCAGCATCAATGTGACAAACCTGAATGACGAGAAGGGTGTCTCCACCGCGGTTGTGACGGGCTTGTCGGGCGGTTATCAAGCCTATCCGATCGCCCCACGCATGGTGTTCTTCTCGGTCGGTGCTGCACTCTAGATGCGATGCATCTCAAGTCGGTTCGGCGCATAGCGCCGAACCGATCGAGGTCGCCAATCCTATTCGTGACAGGAGCAGGCGTCGGCTTCGGTCGTCGGTTGCAGGAGCCCGGCGAGGTATGCCGCCACGGCGGCGTGCGCTTCCACAGCGGGGGATAACACGGTCGTGATCCCGCGCTCGGCCATGCGGTCGATGAAGCACTGCCCGGCTTTTCCGGTGATCAGGATCTCTATGCCGTCGAGAGGATGCTTGTCGCCTTGGAAGCTGTGGATGGTCTGATCGTCCCTGAGGTCAAGCCGTCCCAAGGCGACCGGCTCGCGCCCCGCCTCCGCCTCGAACAGCAAGAAGCGTGTCGCTTTGCCGGCATGACCACTAACGGTGTCGAAATCTTCGCTGGTGACGGCAAATTTCATCATTGACCTCGTTATCGGTTTTGCAGTGGCGCGTAACGGTACCAGGTTAATAGTTTGCGGCGGTCCAGGCTGTGAAACCGCCGTTCAAACTGACGGCGTTGCCATAGCCATTCTGCAGGAGAAACTGCACCGCCTGGGCGCTTCGGTGTCCGCTCCGGCAATAAACGACCAGCTTTCCGGTTTTCGGCAGCTTGGTGTAGGCGCTCGCCAGCGTGTCGAGCGGCATCAAGATGGCGCCTTGGATGTGTCCTTGGCTGAACTCTTCGGGCTGGCGCACATCCAGAAGCGTGACGCGAATTCCCGATGTTAGAAGCACGTGCAGCTGCGCAGGCTCGATCAACGGCACTTGAGATGGTGCGGTCACGGCAGATTGCGCGAGGCCTTGCGTGCAGAAGCCGGTGACGGCCAGGAGTGTCAGGAAGGCGAGGCGAATGAGGCGGGTCATAGTGTTCCTCCAAACTGCGCAGGCGTAAGGAGAGCGCGGCATCGCGCCCCGGTTATTGGCGTCCCGATGGAGCTGGACTAGCTCGGCTTCGGTACCAAAGGGTCCTTGTACTTCGAGCGCCGCGGGGTGCGAAAAACGATCTCGCGCACGCCGGGGATCATCTTCAGGAAGGCGCTCCAGGCATGCCGGGCATACGTCTCGTAGACGTAATATTTGCTGTCGACCCAGCAGAACTGCAGGCTGGTGCGCTGACCCTTCTGCGGCAGAAAGCCGTGCCAGGAATGGTCGCAGACTTTGAACATTACCATCTTGCCGTATTCCGGCGGATACTCGAATTCAAAGTCGTCGCGATTGCTGCTGCGCAGAATGCGCAACTGACCTTTTTCGTAGGGCCATTCGCGGCTGAAGCCCACGAGAACCGTCAGGATTTTGTGTTTGGAATCGGGATGCGCGTAGCCCTCGTTGTAATGGCCGCTTGTGGCGCCCATCATCACGATGGTGGGATAGCGCTTGCTGAGATCAATGCCGAATTTTTTTTCGACGATCTTGCGGAAGCGCGGACTGCGAAGGTCATCCAGCACGTCCTTGAACTTCGGCCCATAGCGCAATTGCGGAATGCCATAGGTTCCTTTGTGCGGAATCTTTCGGAATGTCGGCGAGGATTTCTTCCTTCCTCGCAAGCGGCATTGCTTTATCGGTGTAGCACCACTCATAGGGTTTTTTGTGAAGCTCCGTTCCGGCAATGGCGGCTTCGTCCAAAACTTTGAATGGGGGGTCTTCGGTGGTCTGCATGGCGTTGCTACCTTCGGCGCGATTGACACGGTGCACGGTAGACCCATTATGAACATATGTTCAATTGTCCGATCGCCGCACGGTTGACGCACCCTTCTCGTGCGGGGATTGCCTTTGTCAAGGCGTTTAGAATTATTCTATGAGGCCGAAAAAACATCGACTTGTCCGCAACAGCCCGGCGGTGCGCTTCTTTAAGCCGCGGGCAATACCGCTTTGCGAGCTCGCGATTGTGACGCTCAAGGACGAGGAATGGGAGGCGATCGTGCTTTCCGACCACAACGGACTCAACCACGCGGAGGCGGCCAAGAACATGGGAATTTCCCGGCCGACCTTCTCGCGCGTTTTGGCAAGTGCGAGGGCGATCGTCGCCAAGGCGCTCGCCGAAGGCTGCGCGCTGAAGATCGGCGGCGGAGACTTCCGGCTGCTTTGCGAAACCAATACATCGGGAAAGACGAGAGTATAGCGGCAGCATTTCGACGGTGTGCCGATCGGGACTGCTACTGGCGCGATGAGACTGCAATCCGACAAGCAGCCTTCGCCCCGAAAGCCGTAATTCGTCTTAGTTCGCAAAAGCGCTATGGGCGGAAGTTCATGCTCGGTCCGGCTCAAAGTAGACCGGCCGTGTGAGTTTGCTGCGGACGACAATTTGAGGCGTTGCACCTCCGAGGATTACGCAAGGGCGGCTGCCAGCTACGTGTTCAGCCTTTGTGGCGCGTGGTCTGCAGTATTTCTTACACGCGTTGCTCAATGTTCAAGAGCATCAGAACGGTACCTTATTGCAAGCAGGCAGATACCAAGCTTCGCTTTGTGAACAGCAAACTCGGTCACATGGGCGGTGGTCTGCCCAGAGAAAAGAGATCGCTGCCAGTCTCGACGCTGCGAAGATGTTCAAGTTCTTGGGTGTAGCGCTTCAGCGCATAACCCTCTGTCATGTATCCGACAAGTCTATGATCGCAATGTGCGGCTAGCACAGGCAGTGTTTCGCATTGCGTTTCCTCGAATCGGAGAAGCGCTGTGCGGACGTTTTCGTCAGGCAGCAGAAAAATGTCCGGATTGCTTGCAAGATCGCCAGCAACTAGTCCTGGGAGCGCGTCGTCAATCTCCGGATTGTAGATTTCAATGGTGTCGATACTCCCCACATAATGACTTTCCCTATCGACAACAAACAGGCGCTTCGCGCTTCCCGGTGGATACAGCTCTCGCAGGACGCGCAGGGGCACGTCGTTGCTCACAGTCTTGGGGTCGGAACGCATGAGGCGCTCGACGGAAAGCTCCGCAATCCAGCCGACATCGTGAGCGCTGCGGATGCCGAGGCCCTTGACCTGAAACCGCCAAGTCGCAAAGGAGTAGCCAAAAGTTAGACGAACGATCATCGAAGCGATGGTGACGGCGATAAAAACACCCAGAGTAAGTGGGAAATCACCAGTCGCTTCGAGCGTGAGAAAAACCATCGTGAGTGGCGCACCGATAATCGCCGCGGCGACCGAGCCCATCCCCGCAAGCATGAATGCCGAACGTTGTGCGGCGACATCGGGAAGAATGAGACCCACGATCTGCACGAACAGGCCGCCAAACAAAGCTCCTAGAAAGAGGGACGAACTAAACAGGCCACCGCGAAAGCCCGATCCTATCGAAATCGCCGAAGCGACCAGCTTGGCGACAAGCAGCATGGCGAGCATGAACCAAGGCAGTTCTTCATCGAAATGGAACTGGATAGCACCGTGACCACTGCCCAGAACTTGCGGGAAATAGAATGCAATCCCCGACAGCAGCAATCCGCCGACAGCGGGGCGCATCCAATCCGGCACGCGCGTCGCGCGCAGGGAGCGTTCAGTCCAAGTTACCGCACGCATCGTGAGAATCGCGATACCTGCCGCCACAATTCCCATGATGCCGAACAGAAAATAACTGGAAGGCTCCATGGTAAGGCCGCTCGATACTTTGAAAAGCGCATGCATATGTGTGATCGCGCGTTGCATGAGCGCGGCGCACACCGCCGCGACGGCGACCGGCGTGAGTGCGCGCGGCGTATAGCTGCCGAGAATCAACTCAAATCCGTAAAAGGCGCCCGCAAGCGGGGCGTTGAAGGCGGCGGCGATGGATGCTGCCGCCCCAGCTGTCACGAAAATGCGAAGGTCGCTGCGCCTTAGACGGAAATACTGACCCACATATGAATAGAGCGCTGCGCCGATCTGGGTGTATCCGGCCTCCATCCCGAGCGAAGCTCCGGCTGCGTTGGAAAGCAGAGTTGTAAATGTCAGCCGTATGGAATCCACAAGCGACATGCGCCCGCCGTAAAGCGCGTTGGCTTCAATCGGATCGACAATCTCGGCGCTCCGGTGCCGCCGCGTCGCGCGTCGGAACAGGCCGAGCAGAAGGCCGCCGACCAGCGGCACGAACATGATTCGCGTGCGTGATACGCCAATGCCCGTGCTCAAATACTCTCGCATGGGCAACGAGAACCCGATGCGATGCAGAAACACGACGCCTTCGCGCAACTGATCGACAAGCACGCCAATGAACACACCCAACAAACCGCAAAGCACTATTTGGGTGAGCTCGCTTGCTCTAAGGTCGCGCTGAACGGCAGTCAGCGCGAATTTGGCCGTGCGGATCAGGGAGATGCCGCGTGCGCGCCATCTCGCCACTCGATCATTATCGGTTCCAACAGACATACGCACCTGTCCAGGCACTACCCGTGCGCCGCCCGTGAACGGCGCCAATTTAGCTCGTAACAGAATGGCGCATGTTGCGCGTGCTTGTCATTCACGAAATCAGCCATGCGTGGCGTTGGCGAGGAATTATCCTGCAGCTTTCTTCGCACTGTACTGGTCGAAGGCTTCCACGGCTTGCGCCGCATACATCACGCTTGGTCCGGCCCCCATGTAGATCGCCATGCCCATAGTCTCCATGACCTCGTCGCGGCTGGCACCCAGCTTCACAGCTGCCTCGGCATGGAATGTGATACAGGCATCGCAACGGGTCGCGACCGCGATGCCGAGTGCGAGCAGCTCCTTGGTCTTGCTATCCAGCGCCTTCGGTTCGAGTGCGGCACGCGCGAGCGCAGAAAACGCCTTCATCGTGTCAGGCAATCCAGTCCGCACTTCCTTTAGCGCCAGCGATAACTCGCTGGCCATCTGCGGCCAATCCTTGTGCATGTTGAGAACTCCGTGAGTATTAATTTGGACGTATCTTCTGTCCCCGGTCAACGAAATGCGTTGCCCGGTTTGACGCCTAAGGCTTTGAAGACGATGGCTGCGGGACAGAACCCGGTGAAGGCCGCTTGAAACATATTAAGACCCGCGAACGCGCTCAAAAGTAGCCACCAGGGGCTGTAGACCTGAGAAAGTACGAGACCAGCCAGAACGACCATTCCCGCAAAGGCGAAGACGGCTCGGTCGATGTTCATGATGGAATTCTCCTTTTCAATTGGAAAACAAGAGCCGGACGCCGAATGTTTTGCGATCCTGCGTCATGGAAGCGGCTCATCGCTTGACAATATATGCGTATTATCGTATATACGCAAGTATGAAAATGAACATCGACCAAATGCTGACCTCGGCCGGAGAGGCCGAGGAACTCCTGAAGGCGCTTGCCAACAGGCACCGCCTGGCCATTCTGTGCCAATTGATCGACGGCGAGCGCTCGGTTGGCGAACTGGCAGGCTTCTTGTCCCTGCGCGACTCGACCGTGTCGCAGCACCTCGCCCTGTTGCGCAAGGACGACCTGGTTTCCACCCGGCGTGACGGCCAAACGATCTGGTATGCGATTGCAAGTGCTCCGGCGCGAAAGCTGCTTGAGACTCTCTACCAAATCTATTGCGCACCGAACGCCATTTGCGCGCCTTCGGCGAAGCAGCGCACCGCAACCAACAGAAAGACGTCAAGATGACCGCAATAAACCTTACAGCCGAGGAGGTCGCACACGGGCTAAAATCAGACTCTATTCTTTTGATCGATGTTCGCGAACCGGGTGAATACGCCGCGGAACGCATTCACGGCGCACTTCTGTTTCCGATATCCACCTTCGACCCCAACGCGCTGCCCGATTGCGGCAAGCGCAAAGTCGTTTTCCATTGCGGGTCCGGCATCCGCTCGGCAAAGGCCGTCGCGGCGTGCCAGAAGGCGGGACTACCCCATGACTGCCATTTGAAAGGCGGCATTCAGGCTTGGAAAGCCGCCGGCCTTCCCATCATCACCGCCGATCCTGCCACAGGAAAGCCGCGCGACCGCGGATGAGGTGATCCCTTGACAAAATTCTTCGCCGGCATTCTTGCATTCTTCGGCCTGGGCACACCCATCCACCACGCACCGCCCCCGCCGCCGACCTATCTCGTGGCGCAGTCGTCCGTTACGGACGAGAAAGCTGTGTTTGCAACCATCGAATCCGCAAACGTGGTACCGGCGCGTGCGCGAAACGGCGGAACAATCATCGAATTGCACGTCAAGCAAGGCGATCATGTGGAACAGGGACAGTTGATTGCGACGGTCGGCGATCCGAAACTAGGTTTGCAGGTAAACTCCTACAGCGCACAGTTGCAGGCTGCGCAGGCTCAGTTGACGCAGGCGCAGCTCGATTATCAGCGTGCGCAGCGGCTCATCGCTGAAGGTGCCATCGCCAAGAACGCTTATGACCAAGCACGCACGACCTATAATGTCGCGGCCTCGAATGTGCGTTCAATGAGCGCCCAGCGGGCCGTCGTCCAGCAGCAAAGCGCCGAGGGGCAAGTGTTGGCACCAACCGCGGGGCGCGTGATTACCGTTCCGGTTACAGCCGGAACGGTGATGATGCCGGGCGACACCGTGGCGACCGTTGCCGAACAGGATTTTGTGTTGCGGCTGCAAGTGCCTGAGCGTCACGCGCGCTATATCAAAATTGGCGATCCGATTCGGCTGGACGGCAGCGACATGGGCTTGGATGGCCCGCGCTTCGGCAAGATTAAGCTCGTTTATCCGCAGATCGACAACGGCCATGTCGTGGCGGACGCGACGGTGGAAGGCTTCAGCGACTATTTTGTGGGCGAACGCGTCCGCGTCTGGGTATCTGCCGGCCAGCGCAATGCGATCGTGGTCCCGACGAACCTAATCGTCACCCGGTCCGGCATCGACTATGTCAAGTTGCACCTCGCGAGCGGTGAGACCATCGACGTGCCGGTGCAACGCGGGCAGGAAATCCGCACGCCCAAGCAACGCGACGGAATTGAAGTGCTCTCCGGTTTGGCACCTGGCGACAGGCTTCTGAAGCCATGAACCTGGGATTTTCGGGGCGGCTGACGCGGGCGACAATCCAATCGCCGCTGACACCGCTTTTTCTGCTCGCCGCCATTGTCTTCGGTATCGTGGCGCTGGTCACAATCCCGCGCGAAGAAGAGCCGCAAATCAGCGTGCCGATGGTGGACGTTTTCGTCACGGCGGACGGGCTGAAGGCACCGGACGCTGCCGAGCTTGTCACCAAGCCGTTGGAAGAAATCATCAAGGGCATTTATGGCGTCGAGCATGTTTATAGCCAAACGCAGGATGATCGCGTTCTGGTCACCGCGCGTTTCCTGACCGGCACGAACGCGGACGACGCTATCCTGCGCTTGCAGGCCAAAATCCGCGCCAATTACGACAAAATACCATTGGGCATACCGGAACCGCTGATCGTCGGGCGCGGCATCAACGACGTGGCTGTTGCGGTGCTGACCTTGTCGCCCAAGCCTGAAGCCGCCGCGCGCTGGAATGAAAAGGACCTTTACGAACTGGCGACCAAGGTGCAGGCAGAACTCGCCAAGGTCGATAACGTCGGCCTCACCTACATCCAAGGCGGCTCCCCCGACGAGATCAGCGTCCAGCCCGACCCGGAGAAGTTGGCGCTGTACGGCGTTACATTGCAGCAACTTGAAGCGAAGATTCAGGGCGCCAATCGCTCTTTCCTGGCGGGTCAGTTGCGCGATAGCGGCCGCATGATGCAGGCGGTCGCGGGCCAAACGCTTTCGGGCGTGCCGGACATAGGCCTTTTGCTCGTCACCACGCGCGACGGAAGGCCGGTCTATGTGCGCGACTTGGCAACGGTCATTATCGGGCCCAGTCCGGCGGAACATCATGTCTGGTCGCTGAACCGCCTGGACAAAACACGCTGGTCGACGGCGCCTGCCGTGAGTATCGCCTTTGCCAAGCGGCCAGGCGCGAATGCCGTAGTTGTAGCGGAACAATTGATTCAGCATGCCAATGCGTTGAAGGGGAACTTCATTCCCAGCGATGTCAGCGTCGAAGTCACGCGCGATTACGGCAAAACCGCCAACGACAAGGCCAACGAACTTCTCTTCCATCTTGCACTGGCGACGGTTTCCATCGTGCTGTTGATCTGGATAGTGGTCGGTTGGCGCGAGGCGACGGTAACGCTGATAGTCATTCCTACCACGATCCTGCTCACCCTCTTTGCCGCGAACCTGATGGGCTACACGATCAACCGTGTCAGCCTGTTCGCGCTGATCTTCTCCATCGGCATCCTGGTCGACGACGCCATCGTCGTGGTGGAAAACATCGCCCGGCATTGGGACATGAATGACGGGCGCACGCGCCTGCAAGCCGCCATCGGCGCCGTCGCGGAAGTGGGAAACCCGACCGTCGTCGCGACCCTGACGGTGATCGCCGCTCTGCTGCCGATGCTGTTCGTCTCGGGCATGATGGGGCCTTACATGGCCCCCATCCCGGCCAATGCGTCCGCCGCGATGCTTTTTTCTTTCTTTGTCGCGATGGTGATTGCGCCTTGGGCGCTACTCAAATTGGCAGGCAAAGGGAAGGGTACCCCGCCGGGCGAGCACCACACCGAAGGAGCCATCGGGAAATTCTATCGGCGCCTTGCTACGCCCATTATCAGTTCGAAGAAGAATGCCAAACGCTTCCTGGCCTATGTCGCCGGTGCCACGGTTCTGGTCTGCCTGCTGTTCGTCACCGAGAACGTGACAGTGAAACTGCTGCCGTTCGACAACAAATCCGAACTGGAGGTCATGGTCGATCTGCCGGAAGGCGCTACCGTGGAAGACACCTCTCGTATCCTGTTTGAAGCGGCTTCCATCACCAAGAGCTTGGCGGAGGTGAATTCGATCCAGGCTTATGCGGGCACGCCCGCGCCGTTCAATTTCAACGGCCTGGTGCGCCATTACTATCTGCGCGAAAGCCCGGAAATGGGAGAGCTTCAAGTCAATCTAGCAGACAAGTCCGACCGCGACCGTGAAAGCCACCAGATAGCACTCGATCTGCGCCGCAAACTTGCCGCCCTGAAACTGCCGAAAGGCACGGTGGTGAAGGTGGTGGAAGTGCCGCCGGGACCGCCCGTGCTCTCTACACTTCTTGCCGAAATTTACGGTCCCGACACGAAGACGCGGCGTGCCGAAGCCGAAGAAGTCAAGAAGCTGTTCAAGTCCGTTCCCTACATCGTCGATGTCGACGATTCCTACGGTCAGCCGCGGCCGCGCCTGCGCATCACCATCGACCAGGACAAGTTGGAATATTTCGGCGTCGAACAAAGCGACGTTTACGATACGCTGAATGCTCTCCTCGGCGGTGTGCCTGTCGGCTATTCGCATCGTGGCGAGGATCGCAACCCGATAGAAATCGTCGTACGGATGCCCAAGAGTGACCTTACATGGTCGCAGAAGCTGGCCTCGACGCCTGTGCCGGCCAACGCGCAGCCCGGCAACAAAGCCGTCGTCGAATTGGGCGACATCGTCCATGTGACGCGCGAAGCGGGATCGCCCGTGATTTTCCGCCGTGACATGCACTATGCCGACATGATCATCGGCGAACTCGCCGGAGAATTCGAAGCACCGATATACGGCATGTTCGCCGTGGACGATCTGGTCAAGTCGCATGATTGGGGCAAGCTCACACCGCCCCAGATTCTGTTCCATGGGCAACCCGACGATGAAAGCAAGCCTTCGCTGTTGTGGGACGGCGAGTGGGAAGTCACCTATGTCACCTTCCGCGACATGGGTGCAGCCTTCATCGTCGCGCTGCTGGGAATTTACGTTCTGGTCGTCGCCCAATTCGGCAGCTTCAAGCTGCCGCTCGTCATCTTGACGCCCATCCCGCTGACCTTGATCGGCATCGTGTTGGGGCACTGGCTGTTTGGCGCGCCCTTCACCGCCACGTCGATGATCGGTTTCATCGCGCTGGCCGGCATCATCGTGCGCAACTCGATCCTGCTGGTGGATTTTATCCGTCACGGCAAAGGCGAGGGCGGCAAGCCCTTGCGCCAAGTACTGCTCGATGCAGGAGCGACGCGTTTCCGTCCCATCTTGCTGACGGCCTTGGCTGCCATGATCGGCGCAGCCACCATCCTCACCGACCCGATCTTCCAGGGGTTGGCGATATCTCTGCTCTTCGGCCTGGCGTCGTCGACGCTGCTGACCGTCTTGGTCATCCCGGCGATCTATGTCTGGCTGCGCGACCCGGACAGTCCACCGCCGTCATCCCCGGATAGGCGGCGATACATCATACCGTTGACGGAGCGGATGCAGCGTGTCTATGGGCGGTTCGCTTGGAAATAATCACAGCGCCCCAATCGTTTGATATAGTCGATTGGTTCATAATATATAATCTGTTGGATTGATTAGCTGGCCGCTGCCCCGGCAAAACGTCTTGACTATCTGTGGGTGCGGTTGCTCGGACGATGGATATCGTCAGTGCACGCTGTGGCTCGGCGTATCACCGATATCCTGCAGCGGGCCGAGGGGCTGCTCGGAATCGTCTATACCCGCGATATGCGGACGGCCCGACATCAATTTGTAAACGACATGATCGTCCTGCACCAGCAGCACGACCTCGGCCGACCAGCCGCTGCTGCGTGTCTCGCGTTTCATGCCGGCGGCATCCAGGAAAATGTTGCCTTCCCGTTGCGACTGCGAGTGTTCGAGATGAAACACCAACCCGGAACAACGAGACTGCGCTTCGATGCAGGCTTGCACCGGTTTCGGCAGGCGCTCGAATGTCAGGGTGTCGTTCGGCATAAAGCGCGCGATCGCATCCACGTTGGAGAGGACTTCGACATTCGCCATCGCCGCCGCGTCGAAGCCGAGCTTTGCGAGATCGCTCAATTGCGTGGAGCCGGGGACGATATTGCTATAGGCCGCTTTAACCTGATCGTAGCTTTGGAAGAGCGAACCCTCCGTCTTGCTTTCGTGCGGCAACAGATTGGTATCGGCGCAAGCGGCAAGCGATAGTGTCGCTATCGCACCGACGACGCGTTCGATTATATGGCGTATGCCTATCCCCGATCGCATGGCCCCAACCCGCGGTTATTTTGCATAGGATAGCGGATTTTACCGGTATCGAGAAGAACTGAAGCGACTGAGGTCGAGCACCACGCCGATCCCCGGCGCCGTGTTCGGGCCCCTCACCAAGGTCAGCCGCCGTAGCCGACTTCCGCATCATGCCGCAGTGCAAACTTATGCGAGCTTTGAGGGGGCTTGCGCCCCAATTTTGCCGGCCGCCGCCGCGACTTGCACGCCGAAGTCCGCCCCCGAGGCTGGAATTATGTAATAAGTCGCATTGTCATTATAATAATTAAAGCGGCGGGCGACCCTTATGGTGGGGGGAAAGGTGAACAGTACTTCGGATAAGATCAGTGCAGAATTTTCTCGGCCTGCTTCTTGATCGTTACGTAGCATTCGCATGACGCTTCTTCGAGGGCCGTTCGGTTGATGATCTCGATATTTCCCCGCGAGTAGCGGATGAGTCCGGCGGTTTGGAGTTGGCCTGCAACCTCGCTCACCGAGCTGCGGCGCACGCCCAGCATTTCCGAAAGAAGTTCCTGGGTCAGCGGAATTGTATCTCCTTCGACCTTGTCTCTGGTCTGCAAAATCCAACGCGCCAGCCTGGCATGAATGGAATGCAGTGCGTTGCACGCCGCCGTCACCTGCACCTGCCCGAGAAGCACTTCGTTGTAGCGCACGATCAGATTGCGCAGCGGATCGCTCGCCTGCACGGCCTTGCGGAACGACGCCGCAGCGATTTGGGATGCGACGAGCGGAACCTGCACCACGCTTCGCGTCAACGTGCTATGCAAGCCGAAGCCCGCCATCGCGCCCACAACACCTTCACGGCCGATGCTTGCGGTTTCCACGGCCTTGCCATCGAGCATGACGGCAAGCAGAGATATCATTCCGATGTGAGGGAAGAGGACGTTCTCTATTTCGTCCCCTGGCTCATTGAGGACCGCGCCTTGTTCGAGCGATACCGTCTTGCACGAGGATACCACCCGAAAAACGTCCGCTTCGGACAGAGATGCCAAAAGTAAATTCGCCTTAAAAGACGGCAGGCCAGTGTTCACTGACGTGTCCTTCGCCCGATCGGTCGGGTTCTGTTTCCGCGGTTGCACAAGCGGATGCGCCGAAGGCACCCCTACGGGAAGTTGTATAGTAGGCGCCCGCGCGACAAATTGTCGGCCTGATTTGCGGTATAAACCGACAATCCTCGCGGTTTGTTCTCGAAACACTCCAAAACTCAAATTTGTCAACGTATAGAGTATGATACGAGAAGCATTGCGCAAATATGGCGGCTTCGAACCGCCGGTATCAAATGTCGGACACCGTACATTTGGCTTTGCCGACTTGGGGTGCAAGGAGAATTCGTAAATATGCCGGGTTGCAAGTTCGAGGACGAGGCCACCAAGAAGCTGCCTGATTTGGACTTCGTTTTCGCCAGTACGAAGTCGCCTCGGCACTGGCGTTAATAATCTAGGAGCCGTTGTCATAAGTCGGTTAACGGACAGACAAGCACAACTTGTAGACGCAATCTCCTCTCGTCGGTTGTGGTGGGAAAACCCAGGGGGCCGAACATGAACGATCTTTTTAGCCAGCCGCTGCCATTCGGGAGCAATGTCAGTGGATACGAGGCAGCGGTCGAAAACGTGACCGACGCACCGTTCGACGATTCTGCGGAGATCGAACGCGCCCACCGCAATTTGGACGACCGCGAAGCTCTGCTCTACGCAATCCTCGATGCATCGCCGGACGCCCTTGTGGTGATCGACCAGCAAGGCCTTATTCGCTCCTTCAGCTCGGCAGCGGAACGTCTTTTCGGGTTCGCTGTCCAAGAGGTCGAAGGCCAAAACATCAGCATGCTGATGCCTGCTTCGCACCGGGAGGAGCACGACCGCCATCTCGCGCATCACATTGCAACCGGCGAGCGGCGCATTATTGGCGTCAATCGGGTGGTCACCGGACAGCGGAAGGACGGCAGTACCTTCCCCATGGAGATATACGTCGGCGAAGTGAACGTGCCGGGAATGAAGGTATTTGCGGGCTTTGTTCGCGATGTCAGCGAACGCAAGGAACAAGAGCGCCGTGTCAACGAACTCCAGACGGAACTCGTGCACGTCTCGCGCTCGGTCGAACTGGGTCAAATGGTTGCCGCCTTGGCCCACGAAATCGCCGATCCGTTGGCGGCTATGAGTTTCTATTTGGCGACGGTCCGGCGGCAACTCGCGGCAGGCGATGTCGATGCCGTTCAAGCGTTGCTGGACAAGGTTTTGGCGCAGAGCGACCGCACCCGGCAAATCGTCCGGCGCATCAACGATCATGTCAGAAAACGTGCCACCGACAGGCAAGTCGAGGATTTGTCGAGGATCATTGAAGAGGCGAGCGCCTTGGCCATGGTTGGCACTGGCAAGGACGTCAAACTCGCGGTTTCCATTAACCACGACGCCAGAGAGGCGGTCGTCGACAAGATTCAGATCCAGCAGGTCTTGCAGAATCTGATGCGCAACGCCGTGGAAGCCATGACGGATTCGCCCGGGCGCGAACTGTCGATCAGTGCGGCGCGCGACGGCGACATGGTGGAAATCAGCGTCGCCGATACCGGACCCGGTCTGTCCAGAGCGGCGCGGTCCAAGCTATTCCAGCCCTTCAACACAACCAAGCCCAACGGACTGGGCGTCGGTCTATCGGTCTGTCGCTTGATCGTGGAAGCGCATGGCGGAAAAATCTGCGCGGACGACGGAGACAACGCCGGCACGGTCTTCCGGCTCACCATTCCGCATCATGTCGAGAGTCCTGCGAAGAGGGCGTCGTCCGGCTCCGTGTGATGCAGGATTCTCGCAACGGGAAATCTGCGCCGCCGTGGAATAGTTCGACCCTACGATTGCTGCGTGCTGCCTATGACTGCAGATGAGAGACCCGGCGACGCTCCGTAGTCGGACAATTCACGATCTGGTATATCTGTTCCGCAAGCTGCGGGTTGCCGGCCAGATCAGCTTTGAATTGAAGGATGCGCGCTGAAATCGAGGTCCTGGTGGATTCCAGATAGGAATTCACGGCGCCGATCCAGTCGAAATCGAGAGAATACGGCCCGACTGGGCGTTTCTCCAAGAATCTATGTGCGGCGACCGGAAAACTCGGAAGGTACGAGGAATTGTTGGTGTCTGCGATCGCGTTCATGAGGACAACTCCTTCGTAATCGTGCGCCGCCCACAATTGCTATAGTGATTGAGACAATGACCGGCGATGCGAGTAGGCGCTAGCTAGGAGTTTCCCTTATGAGTTGCACGCATGGAACGCCCGTCTTGTCGAGCGGGGAGCGCGCAGTCATGAAACAAGAAGATTTAAATGCCGCAAATTACCTGGGGTTTTATGGATCGGTGCGGATCAGCGTCGCGTCTTTTTTCTCCGAGGCCGCACTCATTCACATTCGAGCAAAGTCGTCGGCCCACTTTTTTGTCGTGGATTAAGCTGAGGTTAAATTTATCCGCGACGCACGCTGATTGTCCGAGTCTTGAGCAGATGGCACGGGCATCTCGACATAGAACGACGATCCCGTCCCGAGGGCGGAAGTGCACCAGATACGCCCTCCTTGTGCGAGGACCGCTTTGCGCGCCAGCGTTAGACAAATCATATGATCTTAGGTCTTGGCGATGCGGTGGCCGCTTGGCCGGAGTCTAAAAATTGTAAGTCAGACCGAGCGTGTATGTCGTCCCGCTTTTGGTGAGGGCCTCCAGCCTTTGTGCTTGGACATCCGTGTATTGGCTGATCGGTCAAATTGATATTGAGCACCGTGCTGATGGGCCTTCCCGTCCGCGCCAATGCGGGCGTGCGTTATTTCTCGACCGAATTAACGTCACAAGGCATGCTCAACACGGGCACCACGCTGGAGCCGGTCGCGATCGTGCACCATTACAACGACTTCCTGCCGGCGGCGAATATCGCCGTCGACGTGTCGCAGGACATGGTCGCCAAATTCAGCATCAACCGCAACATCAGTCGTCCGGCTCTTTCGGATCTGGCGGCGGCGGGAACCCTCACCACCCGGCCGACCGGCGGTTCGATCAGCGCGGGCAATCCCAATTTGAGACCCTTCATGGCGGATTCGATCGAAGCTTCGCTCGATTATTATGAAGGTCGCACCGGCTACGCCTCGATCGGCGTGTTTTACAAGAACATGGAATCCTTCATCACCACCACGACCAAACAGGTGCCATACAACACGACGGGCTATCCGCTCTCGTTCCTGCTGCAGGGCGAAGATCCCTCGACGCTGTTCGATTACTCAGCTCCGATCAACGGTAAAGGTGCGGTCATTGCCGGCCTCGAAGCGGCGGTGCAGAAGGACTTCGACTTTCTGCCCGCGCCCTTCGACCATTTGGGCGTCCAGGGAAATGTCACCTACGCCGACGGCAACACGGGCGTCATCTATAGCGGGACATCCATCAAGTTGCCGTTGATGAATCTGTCCAAACTCGCCACCAACGTCACGCTCTATTATGAAACCGATAAATGGGGCATTCGCGTTTCCGATGCCTATCGCAGCAGATACCTCGATGGCGCCGGCGGCGGCGGCAATATCGGCGATGCCTACAGCCCGACCAACAATGTCGACTTAGCGGCGCATTATAATGTCGACGATCATTTGAAGGTCGTCGTCGAAGGGATCAATCTGACCAACCAGCCGATCAAACAATATGAGGACGTCACGGCAAAACGTCCCGAGGTCGACACCACCAGCGGCGAGACCTTTACATTCGGCATAACCTACGATTTTTGACGATATCGCGATTTAAGCGGGGGACGGGGATCGCCAGCGAAGGCCGGCGGTCCCTTTCCCGTTGGAGAGGGATATGGCACAAAACGGTGAACTTGTGACGGGCGGCATCACCAAACGTCAGGCTTTGTTGACGGGGTTTTTCTGTCTTATGCCCTTTGGTTCGGCGAACTCGCAGTCCTCGCAAAAGCTGCTCTTCAGCATCGGCGCGATTGCGGATTGCCAGTATGCCGACGAACCCGACGCGGGAAAGCGGATGTACCGCATGGCGCCGGAAAAATTGCGCCAAGCCATCGCCGCGCTCGACAAGCTCGATTTGGCGTTTGTCGTTCATCTGGGCGATTTCATCGATCAGGATTGGCATAGTTACGACACTATCCTGCCCATCGCGCAGGCATCGAAGAATCCTTTGCGCTTTGTGCTGGGCAATCACGACTTGGAAGTCGCGGACGACAAGAAGCTTCTCGTTCCGGCCAAACTCGGCATGCCGGCGCGCTATTACAGCTTCGATCGTCAGGGTTGCGTGTTCGTCGTTCTCGACGGCAACGACATGAGTACCTATGGCTGGCCGGAAGCCGATCCGAAGACCGCCGAGAGCCGGAAAATCCACGACGAGAGATATCCCACCGCGCCGCTCTGGGACGGCGGCTTGGGTGACGAGCAGATGGCCTGGCTGGATCGCACCCTGGCCGATGCCGATGCGGCGCAGAGAAAGGTCATGATCCTTTGCCATTTCCCCGTCTATCCGGAGAATCCGCACGATCTATGGAACGCGCCCGATGTCATTGCGCTTCTGGAAAAACATCCTTCCGTCAAAATGTGGTTGAACGGCCATAATCACGACGGCAATTACGGCGAGAAGAACGGCGTTCACTATCTCAATCTTCGGGGTATGCTGGATACGCCGGAAACTTCTTATGCCGTTCTGGAATTTTTCGCCGACAAGATCGTCGTCTACGGAACCGGCCGCGAGCAGGATTTCACTTTGCCGCTGCGCTAGATTTCGAAAAATGCCGGTCGCAGGGGCCCAATCTTCCTCTGCCCGACGGCCGGATTAGCCGTTGTTTTTCGGCTTGCGGAAAGTGAGGGCGTAAAATTCCTCATGGCGCAAGAGGTGAACTTCGATCTTTTCCATTTCCGGCGGCACCAGATGGACCGGCGTGGAGATTTCGGTTTCGCGCCCTTTGAAATAGCCGCTTGTTATCGGCGTGCGTTCGTAGATCTTTTTCGCCAGCTTCTCGGTTTCGTCGGCAATCAGGATGCGCGAACCGGGCTTGGCGACGCGGATCATTTCGCGGATCGCCTTGGCCTTGTCGTCGAAGAAATTGATCCCGCCGGTGTGGAACACCACGTCCATGCAATTATCGGCGAAGGGCAGCGCCTCGGCATTGCCCAGAAACAAAGCGGCGGGGATATTCTGGCGTGTAAGATAGACCTGCGCGTTGGCCAGCATTTCGCCGGAAAGATCGAGGCCGAACAGTTTGAGCCCGCGCGGCAGATAGAAAAAATTCAGCGCCGTGCCGACCGAGGTTTCCAGCACCTTGTCGCCGGGCTTGGTTTCCAGCAGCCCGAGATATTGCATGAAGTATTTCCGGCGCTCGAGGCCGGTGAGGGCGAAATAAACGCGCTGGGAGTTGTCATAAAAGCCACCGATGGTCTGATAGAGCCGGTTGTATTTGCGGTTCAACCCAGTGAGCGATTTGGGATCGACGAACTGAGGGATGCCGTGTTTGATCGTAAAGCGCTTGCCCGAAGACGTGCCGACCAGCGCCTGCTTCTCCATCCGCAGTGTTTCGCCGTTCACGGGGCTGCGCAGGAGCGCGACGGATTCCGGCAGGAGGCGCTTGTTGGAGACGGCCTTCAATGCGCTCCACAAGAGAAGCAGCACACCGCCCAAGGCGCAGGGCACAACGTAAATCGGCAAGAAAGACCATGGTGAAGTGATCTGCGGCATTGCGGGCAGCGCATAACGGGCTAATGTCCAGCACAGCGCAACGATCAACGCTCCGTCGATGAGCACAAGGGCCGGCGTGATCTGCCAATTCCACAGCCAGACCACAGTGGCGGCAAACCAATTGATCGCGAACACCGAAAACGCGGGCCCGGCGAAGGCAAACAATGCGGCGTCGGCCGAGGCTTGCGGTGCGATGGCTGGAAGAAAAGTCTGCACCAAACCGTAAACCGTCACCGACCATAGCGGCAGCGCCAGAGTGGCGGCAAAGCGCGCGCCTTGCGACAGGCGATAGAACAGAAGCGGCAACAATCCAACGAAGAGCCCGGCGAGCATTCCTTCCCACACGGGCCATTCGCCGCCGACCAGCGCGGTGGCGTGAAAGACCAGACGCAGCACGATTGCGATGGCGGCCCAAAGCGCGATGCCGCGCAATGGCGGCTGAGTCCCGACGAACCAGGCGCCCAGAACGGCGCCGGTCCACACCCCTATGGCCGGAACGAAATTACCGGCCACAAACAGGCCGAGCGTGGCAAATGAAGCGGCCTGCAGCACGCGGTTGGGTTCCATCTCGGCAGCCATCCCATTTTCCCCTGTCACGACAGTATTCTTACACTGTAAGATATTAAATCTTACAGTATAAGGTTGTCAAGATGATTTAACGAAAAGCCGCCAAATTGCCCCTCAATCGCGACCGCATTCTCGAAGCGGCGAAGGCGATCATCGATCAGGACGGCGTAGAAGGGCTGTCGATGCGCAAGCTCGGGGCCAAGCTCAAGGTGGAGGCGATGACGCTCTACCATTACTTTGCCAGCAAGGATGCGCTGCTCGATGTCTTGGTCGAACGCATCGTGCTCGAGGCTGCGACGGCGCCGGAAGCGCAGAGCGGCAATTGGCAAGAAAGACTGCGAGGCTTCACGCGCCATTTCTACGCGACGCTTGTCGCTTCACCCCGCATGCTGCCCCTGCTCGCAACGCATCCCGTGCGTTCGACGGACGCCATGGCGCAATTCGTTGCGGCGATTGAAGGATTGGTAGACGAAGGTTTCACGCCGGTTGAGGCGTATTACATACTGAACACCTTGTCGTTGATGGCCCTCGGTCACGCCCTTGCCGCTGTCGACCATCCGGCCGAAAAGGACAATGAGGCCGATTCGGCGGCGCAGGCCGCTTATTTCGGCTACCTCGCCAAACTGTTCGAAGACCCCAAAGCCCTTGTCGAACGGCACGCGCAACTGTTCGAGTTCTCGCTCAAGATGTTTCTCGACGGCGTCGCCTTGCAGCGCAAGTGCGCGCACCGCCAAACGGATCCAAATTAAGGAGACATAAAACTTAATTCACGGCTTCATTTGGCAACTTTGGAGGGGCAATTAATTATTGTGTCCCCTTTATAGACGAAACCGGGCGCGTCGCCTGCCGCTGGCAGGGCATCGCGCTATGCTCTATCATTTCGTTGCCACCCCATCTGAGATTTCGCCATGACGCTCACGCCCGCTCTGCCGTCCTTCCGGCTCGACGGCAAAAAAGCTCTCATCACCGGGGCGGGACGCGGCATCGGCGCGGCCGCCGCCGCCGTCTTCGCGCAAGCCGGCGCGTCCGTCACGCTGTGCGCGCGCAAGGTGAGCGAAGTGGAGGCCTTGGCCACGGACATCCGCGAGGCGGGATTCGCGGCGGATTCTTTCGCGCTGGACGTCAACGACATCGCCACCGTGCGCCGCGAAGTCGAAACGCGCGGTCCGTTCGACATTCTGCTCAACAATGCCGGCACCAACCGCATCCGCTTTATCACCGAGATCAGCGAAGAAGATTACGACGCGGTGTTGAACCTCAATCTGAAGGCCGCGCTGTTCGCGGCGCAGGCGGTGGCGAAGGGATTGCTGGACGCCAAGAAGCCCGGCTCGATCATCAACGTCTCCTCGCAAATGGGTTTGGTCGGCGGTGGCGGGCGTTCGCTGTACTGCGCTTCGAAATGGGGTATCGAAGGCCTGACCAAATGCATGGCGATCGATCTGGCGCCGCACGGCATCCGCGTCAACACGATTTGCCCGACCTTCATCGAGACCGCGCTGACGCGCCCGATTCTGGATGCGCCCGGCGTGCGCGATTATGTGCTGAGCAAGATCAAGCTCGGCCGGCTCGGCCGCACCGACGAGTTGACCGGCGCGTTGCTGCTTTTGGCATCGGATGCATCCTCGCTGATGACCGGCAGTTCGCTGGTCGTCGACGGCGGCTGGACGGCGGGGTAGGGCGCCGTCATTATTAATTCGGCTGGAAATGTGCCGTGAGGCTGGACCGCTAACGCGCGGTCACTCCATCACTGTGAGACGTTGAGGCAGTTCGAGGCAGAGACGCCAAGATCATCGTCAGTCCTCATGCCCATTTTCGCACTTATTATTCTTTTCGCCATGATGGCGCGCAGTGTGGCCAGGGTAACGCCCGCCCGCGAAAGGGCGCGATCCAGATCTTTCGGCGCCAAGGCATGCCTCGCCAGGAATCTTGCCATATAGGCATCGACTTCGGATGATGAGACCGTGACGTCGCGTTTCCTGGCCGCCTGAATCACACGGAGCTCATTTTTGAGCCGCTGAATTTCGCGGACCTTTATTTGGTCCGTGGACAGAGTGCCGAACGCTTTGTCGGCGACGGCAACGTCCCATGCAATGCGTTGCCGAAGTTCGTAATTCGATATCGGCTCATCCTCAACGATGGCAACGACGCTGCTATGGCTCATGAGATCTAATTCGGCTTGTTCAGCAGCGACGAGCGCACGCTGACAATTCGAGGCGGGGCGGAAAACTGCTTCGTGTAGAAGATTTTCGGATGCGATTGCTGCACTTGCCGATGCCATGGCCAGAAGCAGGATGAACGAACCAAGCGCTAGGCGCTGCATTGCTGCCTCCGATCGAATTGGAACCTATCGGACAATATAGGAACAAATTAATATCATTGGTCGAGAATCAAACCAATATTGAAATGGGCGCCAAGACGGGGAATCATAAAAGAGTAGCCGGCCTCATGATTCTTAAATCATCCGTTCATGTCACGTTCAGGTGCGGACCGCGAGATTGGGAACCGGGAGAGGCATCAGCAATCGATACAATTTAAGGAGCTGCAGGATGAAAACGCTTGCCAAGATTTGTGCCGCCGCGTTGATGCTGGGCGGGTGCGTTATCGCAACCGAGCCGGCAAGTGCCGCCGGCATCGATCTGTCGATCGGGATTGGGGGACCGGGCTGGTCCGGCGATTACGATTTCTATCGCCCATGCCCGTGGTACCGCGATTACGATGTGCCCGTTCCAAGGCGCTGCTATCGGTATTTTTACGGCATCTGGGGATCGGGCCTGTACGTAGACGGCGACTTTATTTTCCGCGATCGCGATCATTGGAACCGCTGGCGCGATCGCGACGATTACCGCCATTGGCGCAACCATGACTTCCATTGGCACGGCGGCGGCCACGATGGCGGACATGGTGGCCACGATTGGGGCCATGACGGCGGACATGGCGGCCATGATGGCGGGCATCCTGGCGGCGGGCATCCTGGCGGCGGACATCCCGGCGGAGGTCATCCTGGCGGAGGCCATGACGGCCACGGCCACGACGACCATCATCACTAAGCAACATCTGCCGTGTCCGGCCAAACCGGACACGGCAGTTTTATTGCCATCGATCGGTGAACGTTTGGCGTGAGAATGAGCTCGCCAGGTTCTCCGAACGGTAACAAACTTGTCCAGAAAACGTGGGCAGGCTCAGCTCCGGATTTCAAAAGTCACGGGCTGCCGATGGCCAGCTTGTACAGGATCGTTTGGGGAAATTTCTCGCAGGGGAAATGCTCTCCGCTATGATAGGCCGCCGGTTTGAGATTGCGCGCAACCCAAGTGTCGTTGGGCAATCTCTTGTCCGTTTTCGTCGATAAATCCGTATACACCGTGCCGTTGAGCGCTATCTTGGCCGCATCCGTCGATAAATCCGGCGTAAACAACGCTTGCGAATTAAACGATCCGGCGAATACCGCTTCGCCGGCGCTCACCGTAAAGCCGGACGTGCTGAGGCAGAACCCGACAGTGCTGATGTCTGCGATTGCCCAGCGGCCGGCGGGAACAACTAAGGCCAAAGTCGTGGTCCGCGTACCGCTTTCCCAAAAAGGCTTGGCGGGCAATCCCAACCGCAAATAGGTCGTGCGCCCTGGAGGAAATTCGCCGCTCTCGCCGAGGTATATCAAATCGACCCAGCTGTTCGGTGGTTTTGGCGTCATTCCCGTTAGGACAATGACCGCTGCGTTCTCGGGAATCTTCGCCGGATCGCTAGGCAATATCGCAATCAAACCATCGTCCCAGGCATGAGCCCCGCTCTTGCCCGCAGGTACGAGATTGGCGCGATTGATGACGGCACTTGCTTCGCTTGTGAGGCTGAGCGAGTTGCGCGCGGAATCGCCGAAACCGGCCGTCGTCCAATCCGTCAACGCAACGGGTTCATACCGCCGCATGATTTTGCCATGCACATCTTCGGCACCGACCCAAGGGGCCAATGCTGTTGCTTGCGCTGCTTGATCGAGCTTCGATAGCGCTTTTCCTTCGCGGTCATCCAGTTTGACGACCTCCCAACCCGACACCACCATGCAGTTCTCGACATTGGCCGTGAAACTGGCGTGTGCGACGTCATCTTGGATTCCGCCCAGCAACATTCCGCCGATGACATTGCCCAAAACATTTCCCAAACTAGTGGACGGAGCACTATAGGAGGGTATCACCGGGGACATTGTTTTTGCCGCCTCGATGGCACAATGCTCCACGGCCTCGTTGTGCCGTCCGATGTCGGCACCACGTTGGTGGAAATAGACGTATCCTGCGGTCGGCCTGCCGAGCGTCGTCGCGGCCCAGCTTGATACGGTCAAGAGCCCTAGAACAAACGCGGCCGCCGCGATCCGATACTTCATGTTCAGTCTCCCCAAGCCGCTCATAATACGGCATCGGGCGTCTTCGCGGCTTAGCGCTGGCGTCGCACTGCGTTCGACAGGCGAATGTCCGAAACCACGCAAGCTGGACGTATTCCAAAAGCCGGGTTTCGGCTCTGCGCCTTGCATCGCCGGTGCGGAGAAATCGCGCCGATTGCTGCCGTTCCTTGTTTGCCGTGTCGGCGCAGAATATACCTTTTCTAGATACGGACGTGGGCATGGGGGAGCCGATGAGAACGACGCGCCGGGGACATCTCGTCGGGCTTGCCTGTGCGGGGGTAGTGGGTTTTACACCCGCGCGAAGCCAAGACGCCGGCCCTTTTGTTGGTGTGTGGTCAGCCGCTTTCATCGATGACCACACCGGTCTGGCAGCTCGCGTTCGTTTGGAGATTACCCCCGTCGGCAAAGCGACCATCACCTTCATCGATATTGGCAATGTGCCGTTTGCGGCCACACGCGTTCGACTGACGCCTCCCACCTTCGCGATCGCATGGGAAAACATCGGCTTTTCGCTCGCGGGGGCGCTCAAGGACCCGGTCACTATTGTTGCCCGCCCATCCGGACCCGCAGTTGACAAACCGGAAAACCAAACCTTCAAACGCGGCGATTTGTATCCCGTGAACACGACCGTGCTGCCGCACGCTGTCATGTCCGCCGAGCGATTGCATCAGCTACGCATGATTTCCGGTGCGCCTGCGATGGGTGTGGCTTATGCCTTTAAGAACCAACAGGATCACATTCTCGTCGAAGGATTGCGATCCACGGAGGCCGATGTGTCCGTCGCGCCAACGGATCGTTGGCATATCGGTTCTTGCACCAAATCGATGACCGCGACGCTGTCTGCGCGTCTCGTCGAAGCGGGACGCATAAGCTGGACCGATACGATTGGTGCGGTACTGGGACGGCAGGTTAAAGATATTCATCCGTCCTATCGCGACGCCAATCTGTTGCATCTGTTGTCCCATCATGCCGGTCTACTACGCGATCCGCCAGGCGTTGATGCGTTCGGCCATGGCAAGCGTGCGAACCTCCACGGCGAGCGGCTCCTTTATGCCGCTAAGCTGTTGCGCGAAACACCGCTTGGCCCCATCGGCAAGACCGAAAGCTATAGCAATGGCGGTTTCGTTGTGGCCGGACTGATGCTCGAAATGGTTACGGGCAAAACCTGGGAAGCCCTGATACGCGAACTGCTATTCAATCCGCTTGGACTTAAAAGCGCCGGCTTCGGTCCGCCCACTACGGCTGCGCATTTGGATTCTCCTCTCGGTCACGGCCATGACGCCGATGGCAAGCTCTTTCCGCCCAATGATCCCAAGATTACGGAAAACCCGCCTCCTGTGGCTAACCCGTGCGGTGGCGTGCATATCGGCCTGGGGGATTTTCTGACCTACCTGAAGGCGCATCGCGACCACCCTGCCAGCTTCTTGTCGGAAGCGAGCTGGAAGACACTACGCACGCCGCCCTTCGGTGGTTTCAGCGCTCTTGGTTTCGGCATTACCGGCGACGGCGGCCTGCAACACTCCGGCTCAAACGGATTGTGGTGGGCGCAAATATCGGTGGCGCCATGGGGGCCGGTGTTCGCGGGGGTTCAGAATGCAGCAACGCCGGAGGTTATCTCCGTCATGAGCCAAGCGCAGGATGCAGCCGCGCGCAGCTGGGACTAGATGCGGCTCTATGGCAAGCGTGAAGACGCGGAAGTTCGGGTCCACTCGTTTTCGGGACATTTGCATGCCAATTCGCCGCAGCGGTTCCGCGCGGCAACTACGGTACTGTCGGTTGAAGCATTGGGGCCGCAATGCGCAGCGCAATTCTCGCCATCGTTTCGCTTGGAGGACTAGCGGGTGCTTTTTTTGCCTCAACCGACGCCGCGGCGGCGCTCGAGCCCGCCTCTGCGACCAACAAAGAGATTCTGCTGGCGGATACATCCGCGGTCTTCGTCGGTACGGTCGTCGGTACGGGCTCAGTAGGCAAGGGCGATTATTATCAGTATGGGCTCTTAAACATTCGCGCCGACGAAATCGTCGGCAGCAACAAGCTGTCCCTGAACGTCGGCCAAATCGTATCCATCGAGGTCAGAGTTCTTAATGCGGTGTCCGACGACCGAAACCGCGGCGTGAGAATTACACCCGAACTGGCGGAGCTTACCCAAGGCGATATCCGGTTTGAATTCCAATCCCAGGAACTCACTCAGGGCGAGTTAGGCGCCGCAACCGTTGGGAAGAAGTTCTTCTTCGTTCTGCGCGCCCGACCGGATTTAGACAGTCACAAGCCCTTGGCCGCGATGTGGCCCCTGTGGAGCGGTGACTGGATTAAGTCCTGCTGGACGGGCGGTCCCTGCGCCAGCGCCCCACCTTGGCACGGCCCGATGGGACTAGAAACTTCGCAGTGTGCAGCCCGAGTGCTTGCTCGCCAACCCAATCTATCGGATGTACATGCCGGTTATGCTCCATACCTGAAGTTCAGGTTTGTAGGAGCCAACAAGGTCCCGCAGCGCGCGCTCATTGCCGTCAAATGGAGCGATAGTGGGCAACACTTGATGGGCGCCCCAATGTTGGTCCTGGCGGAAGCTCCCGTGCTGCATACGGCTCCCATTCTCGATAAGAACGGAGCCATCGTTGCCGACCAAGATCGAGACGACAACCCGTTGAAAGCTGCGATCCCGGCGCTCGCCAAAGAATGTAACATCATCTATGCGGGCAACGGTGCGCATCCGCGGTGACGTTACGCCCGCTGAAACGACAGGCATATCCCACGCATAGGTCGATGCGGATGAATGGCTGCATGCGGAACATCCAATTATCGATGATGCTCAGCGTGGTGCTCGGCATGATCCGCCGCGTGGCCGGAAACTTCCGTTTGCCATGTCACGCGCGCGCTGATCCCCGCCATCGTCGCGACTGAAAAAGCAGAATCGGAAAATGCCAAATCCGCTCCGCACCGGCACAGTTGCGACTCGTTTTCGCAACTGGCATTGCGGCGAGCTGTCGCGGGATTGCGAGTAAGCGGGCCGCCTTTGATTAAGCATCGGAATTTCAATGATTATAAAGAACATTGGGATTTTGTCGTAATTCAAATCGCTTAAGCGCATTGTCTTGTATGCGTCTTGCAATCGTTCGTATTGTGAGGCGCGACAAATAGCGTCAGCAAGCGGAAATGGAGGACCGATCCGATGTCTCAGAAAAAAATCGATTCCAAAGCAATGTCCGACAAGGCGGCGTCCTCAACCGATGTTTCGCGCCGCAACGTCCTGCGTGGCGGCGCCCTGACGATGGGCGGTGCGGTCGTTCTTGCCACGGCAATGACGGCGCAGCGCGCCGAAGCGAAAATGGCCCAAACGGCGGCCGGTTATCAGGCGACTCCCAAAGACGGAAAGAGTTGCGATAGTTGCTCTCTGTTCATCACGCCGGCTTCGTGCAGGCTGATAGACGGCGCAATCAGTCCTTCCGGCTATTGCCGATTCTACGTCAAGAAGAGTTAAGCCCGCAGGCGTTGCTGGGCGGTCGTCAAATTGCACACGGAGTGGTCCAATGTCAGCTCGCAGCATGCGAATGAAGCGGTCGTTTGCGTTTGTCTTCGTTACAATGGCCGCGATCGGTTTTGCCCAGCCATCTTGGGCGGTACCGAGTTTCGCGCGCCAAACCGGGCTTGCCTGCGAGGCTTGCCATACCGTGTTCCCGCAGCTGACGCCTTTCGGGCGCGTCTTTAAAGCCAGCGGTTACACGCTCTTCAACACGCGTAAGGTCCAGGATATCGACCAGCAGAAGCGCAACACCCTATCGCTGAGCGATCTTCCTCCCGTCTCGGCGATGGTCATGGCGTCGTCGAGTTTTGCCGCCAGAGCAAATGACGCTTCTTCCAGCAAGACATCCACGGATTTCCCGCAGCAATTCAGTTTGTTCTATGCGGGGCATATTTCGGACAATGTCGGCGCCTTCCTTCAGGTGACCTATAGCGGCCAGAGCGGCAGCATTGGCATGGATAACACCGACATCCGTTTTGCCGATGTAACAACCGTTGGCGGCCACGATCTGATCTACGGCGTCAGCCTGAACAACAATCCGACCGTACAGGATCTTTGGAACAGCACGCCGGCATGGGGCGAGCCGTTCATCAATTCGCCAAATTTGCAAACGCCGGTGGCCGGATCGCAGATCGAGGGCGCGATGGCACAGAGCGTCGCGGGATTATCCGCATACGCCTTTGTGGACGAGGCATTGTATGCGGAGGTGGGCATCTACCGCTCGGCTCTTCAAGGCGCCTCGGTGGCCAACAACGGCAGCGCCAACAACATGGTCATCTCCGGCGTGGCCCCTTATTGGCGCGTTGCCTATGAAGAAGACTGGGGGAAGAATTCGTTTGAATTCGGAACGCTTGGGATATTGGCGCCGCTGGAAAATCCGACAACGCCCGCCGGCTCCGCCATCAACGCCTCGCTGCAAAATGCGCCGACCGATCGGTTCCTCGATGCGGGATTGGATACGCAGTACCAGTACATCGACGATGAGAGTCAGATATCGCTCACCTCGCGCTGGATTCACGAGGACCAGAATCTTCATGCCAGCTATTTGGCGGGTTTCGCCACCAACAAGACGGACAGCCTCGACACCTTCAATGTGGTTGGAAGTTATTTCTGGCTGCGCAAACTTGGCGGCAGCCTCGGTTACTTCCGTGTCGCAAGTTCGAACGATCCGCTCTATTTCGGCACTTCCGCGGGCACTTCCGACAGCAGCTGGGGAACAGCGGAAGTCGATTATGTGCCGTGGCTCAATATCAAATTGGGCCTGAAATATACGGCATTTTTGAAATTCAACGGCGCCGCGTCCAACTACGACGGTGCCGGCCGCAAGGCGTCCGATAACAACATGTTGTACGCATTTTTGTGGGTTGCTTACTGATCCGATCGCCGGCCAACGCTTGGGAGAGAACGTCGTGAAAAGCACCTTCTTCGTAACTATGGCGGCTTTTGCCAGCCTCACGGGCGCATTGGCGGTGGCAGACGATTCCCATGTGCCGGCCGCCGTCAAGGAGAAGGTGGACACGGTCTGTCAGAGCTGCCACGGGGTGCAAGGCAATAGCGTATCGTCTACCTTTCCGCGCTTGAATGGCCAGCAGGCCGACTACATCGCCGGCCAGCTCAAGAATTTTCGCGATCACAGCCGAACCGACCCGCATGCCAGAGCCTATATGTGGGGAATGGCATCGCAGCTCGACGATGCGACCATCGACGGGCTGGCGAAATATTTCGCCAGCCAGAAGCCGTCACAGCCCCAAGGCGGAGGCGATCTCGCTGTCGAAGGCAAGAAAATCTATATGGATGGCGCGGATGCCCAGAACGTACCGGCTTGCCAAGCCTGTCACGGCGAGCATGGCGAGGGTAACAGCGTGATCCCGCGCCTTGCCGGTCAGCATCGCGATTATCTGAAGGCGCAGATGGAGGCGTTTCGTTCCACGTTGCGCGAGAGCGACATTATGCACGCCAACACCAAAGAGATGACGGATCGCCAGATCGAGGCATTGGCGTCTTATCTCGCCAACGATTGACAGGCGCCGACGAGCCAATACCGATCTTAGAGGCCGCCCGCGGCGATGCTCTGCGCATCCCAAACATCCGGGCTCTGCGGATTGATCTCGCTTTCCCGGTAGATCGCCAACGTCACGTCCGCACCTGGCCGCAGCGACAAGGGTGCATTGCGACGCAAATAGGTATTGTTGGGACCGAGAATTTTGAAATAGCGACAGCCGTGATCCAGCGTCAGCCTTGCCGCTGCGACAAGCGCATTTGTGCTAACCGCATCCGCATTGCTGCCGACAATTTTATGGCCGGAGATCACCACGGTGTGATCGCCTCGCATTGGCGGTACCCGATGCGCGCAAGCCGCCAGGGCTAAGAGGCAAAACACGCCCAAGACAATACTGCGGCCAAGACTGCTCGATCGGCGGCTTCCACTGCGCATCCTGTTTCTCCCCACGATCAATTACAGCGTAACACCCCCAAGCCGTCCGGGCCAGCGCGCAGAATCTCGCCGCTCGCAGATCAACGGTCGGGCCGCGCCGCTAGCGCTTGCCCAACACATTCAAAACAAGCGATGGCGTGAGAAGCTGCGGTAACACGACCGCAGAGCGTCGCGGCGAATAGAACAGGTAAAGTGGAACGCCGCCGCGGCCATAGCGATTGAGTTCGGCCGAAATCGCCGCATCGCGGTTAGTCCAATCGGCTTTCATCGTCACGACGCCGTCCTGTTGCAGACGCGCGACGACGGCCGGATCGGCCAAGGCAACACGCTCGTTGACGAGGCAGGTGACACACCAGGCGGCCGAGAAGTCCACGAGCACCGGCTTACCCGCGGCGCGCGCCTCAGCGACGGCGTCCGCCGACCAAACTATCCAGCCGTGCTGCGGCTCGACCGTTCGTATCTGCAAACTCAATGCGATCAGCGCAGCGATGCCCGCAACGCCCGTAACGCGGCGAAGCCAGGGCCGAAGAAGCGGCAGCAGCCACAGCAAAAAGACAACACCCAGACAAACCGAAAGCGCCACGGCGAGGCCTGTCGGACCCACTTGCCGATTTAATATCCAGAGCAGCCAGATGGACGTCGCGAACATCGGAAAGGCGAGGAATTCCTTGAAGCGGATCATCCAGGGTCCGGGCTTCGGCACCAGGCGGACTAGGGCCGGCGTGAAAGCAAGGGCCGTGAAGGGAAGCGCAAAGCCAATGCCCAAGGCGAGAAAAACAACCAGGGCGGCGGCGGCCGGTTGCGTCAGCGCGTAGCCCAGGGCCGTTCCCATAAAAGGTGCAGTGCACGGGCTGGCAACCAAAACCGCAAGGGCGCCGGTGAAAAATGCACCTCGCCATCCTTCGTTGCGCGTCAGCCCATCGCCGACGCCTGCCAGGCTCAACGGCACTGCGAACACGCCCAGAAGATTCAACCCGACGGCCATTATCAACAGCGCCAGCGCGAACACGACGAGAGGCGATTGCAGCTGAAAGCCCCAACCGAGCGCGGCGCCGCCGGCCTTGAGCGCCAGAAGCGTTCCGGCGATCGCGGCAAAGGTGGCCAGCACACCGGTGAAATAGAATACGCCGTCGCGGCGCAGGAGGCGCGGGTTTCCGCCGGATTGCGCCAAAGCCAAGGCTTTCATCGAAAGAATCGGCAAAACGCAAGGCATCAAATTCAAGATCAATCCGCCCAGCAAGGCCAGAAGTGCTGCTTCAATGAGCGTGGTTCCATCGGTGAGTTGTGCCGGCGCTGCGGCGGATGACGCGACAGAAGCCGGCTTCGCCGATACGGCAAACGCGCCAATACCGGGAATATTCAACACGCCGTCAAATATGTGGAACGGCTTCACGCGGAGAGGCCGCGCGGCCGTCCATGTCAACGTGTCGGCGTCGATTTTGACAATGGGCATCGCGTCATAATCGACGGCCCGTCTGGTGGCCGGATAGAATTGCACCGCATCTGCATGGGCCCCCGCCAGCGTTGGATCGCTCAGGGTTAGGACCAATTGTTTTGCATTGGCTGCGACCTTAGCGGAACCGCCAAACACGCCTGGCAGGGCGGCGCGCGCGTGGGCAAAGATTGCGGGCGAGGCTTTGTGCCAATCCAAATCCAGTGTCGCCTGTTCGGGAATGCACATCTGGGCGCATTCGAGAAGAAACACACGGACCTGGACAGGCGCGTTGTTGATTACGGCATCCGGTGCAATCGTTAGCGGCACCAGCAGCGTGGCCTCGTCCCTATATCCGTAATTGACGATGGGCCCGGTTGTGAAGCGCTCGGGCACCGGCCATTGCGGTTCTCCGGCCGTCACGCCTTTTGGCAACATCCAAGATAAAGATGTTGCCAAACCGGAATCGCCGGGATTGCGCCAATAGGTGTGCCAGCCCGGTGCAATCTTTTGCTGGATCGCGACCTCTGCCGTCGATCCGGGTTTGGCCGAACTTTCCAGCGAAACGCTCAGCGCGACATGATCGATTTGGACTGTGGAAGCCGCCCGGCCGGGCACTGATAAGCAACAAATTAAAATGGCAATCGCCAGCAACGCGCGAAACAAGCGGTTTGTCATCTTAGCGGATACACCAGGCGCGAGCTTTTTCGCGCTTTAGAAATGTTTCGGCGTGCTTGCCTTGCAGCATCGCCAGCGTCGCGATCATTCCGGCTTCGATGCATGTCGCAGCCGCCACGGTGACGGAGCGCGGCACCTGTGCCACCGGCCGGCAAGTTTGCGGATTCAAAATGTGGCCGTAGCGAACGCCGTCTTTGAGAAGAAAACGCCGCGCGTCGCCGCTGGTCGCAAGCGCGCCGTCACCAAGCTCCAGCATTCCGGCGAGTTCGCCGCATTCTTCGACGGATTCGATCGCCACTTTCCAGCGTGTGCCGTATTTTCGCGGCCCGGAAACGCGCAAATCTCCGCCGAAATTTACCAGCACCGGCAGCGGCGTCACCTCGCGAATGGCGCCGAGCGCCTTGTCCACCGCGTATTCTTTCGCCAAACCGCCCAGATCGATTTCCATTCCGGCCGGCAAGATGATGGCAGGCGGCTTCCAGGACACTTTTTGCCAGCCGACCAGCGAACGCAGCGAAGCGATTTGTGCGTCGGTCGGCACGCGATCCGATCCGTCGAATTTCCAAATCCGCCGCAAGACGCCGGAAGTGACATCGAAAAGTCCCTCGCTGACTTCGAAACACTCGGCCGCAAAATCGAGCAGATGTGCGGTCTCTCCATCCACAACCATTTCTTTTCCGCCGCCGGCATTGATCCGGCCGATGACAGAGTCGCTTTTGTAGCGGCTGAATTTCTGCTCGATACGCCGCGCTTCCGTTTCGGCGACACGTGCGACGACCTCGGCAAGAGCAGCGTCCTCGGTTTCCAGCCGCACCTCGCAGGGCGTTGCCATGGCGTGAAAGGTGAACAGATAATCTGGGCCCGAGCGTCCGAGCCGCGACGAGGGAACCGCGCGGGCGGTTTCGGATTTGTTTGCCGTCTTGGTCGTGCTCATATCCAATTAGTGGAAGTCCCAAGTGTAGCCGATAAAGGCGAACATCGCTTTGCTGCCCGCAAACAGGTCCTGACTTTTGAGCTGTCCGAAAGCATTCGCGGGATGAGCATTGCCGGTCTGCTGATAATAACCGCCGCGCAGATAGAGCTCTGTCCTGCCCGATAGTTTGAAACCGAATTTTGCGCCATAGGTCAGAGAGGTGAACTTTTCGAGGCGCGTGTCGGACGAGGCAAAACTGGGTAAGGGCTGGCCGCCGACCAAAAAGCTTTGGAAGAAATTGGCCGAGGATTGCTGATACCAACGCGCACTCGGTTCGAGATAATAGGAACTCGACAGATTAATCCGTTCCGACAATTCGGCGGTTTTCGAGGTGATGCCCCAACTGTCCTTGAAATAGCGAAAGGACAAATCGGTTACGGCCGGGTCCAGATCCAGCTTGTTGTCCCAAAACAGGCTTTGGCTGGTGCGTTTCTTCGGGCGATTTTCGTAAAGATAGCCCGTCGGTTCCCCGGTCTTGGGATCGACAACCGACAAAACGCGATAAGGATCGTTCATATAGCCGCTCTGGGCATCGTAGGAATAATCCAATTCCGTCAGCCAGCGCCGGGTTACGACTTCGGTGACGCCCATGACGAAACCGGCCTGTGTCTTGCTGCGCGCAGAGGGCGTTTTCCACACGCCGCTCATGGCCGTCAGCGGGGTGGGAACGCCGCCATAGGGAAACGAGGAGTTGAGTTCGGTGTTGATCGCTAGGCTGACCGTGGTGTTGTCGGAATTGAAATTCTGGGCAATCCGGATGTTCCCGGTGATGGCGCGATAATCCTGTTCCTGGGAATAACCGCCACCGAAACCGAGCAGCGAAAGACTGCCGAGCGGAGCGGAATAGCCGAAGTCGAATGCCAAGCGATGATCGCGGAACCCTTTGTCCATCGGCAAGATGTGGGCAGCGATGGAGTATTGCCGCGCCGAGGTCGTGACCTGTCCCGGCGTCGACGGCAATTTGATGATGGTGCTGCCGCCCGAGGCGCTGGTCACCGTTGCGGTACCGCCGCCGGTCGACGCGCCGCGCATTTTCACCGGTGTCACGAAATTTTGGGTTTGGTCGGAAGGAACCGCGCCATTGGGCGTTGCACCCGATACGGCATCGGCAATAAGGCCCAAAGTCAGTTCTTGGCCGCCGGGTCCATGGACCGTCATATCCGTCGTGGGTTCGATGGCCTGAACGCGGCCGCCCGCTTCTTTGTATACGAGCAGCGCTGCATTGATCTCGGTATAGGCAATGCCGGGGCCGAAATTGTCGTTTTTCGTGCCGTAGTAATCAGGCTCATAATACTGTTGGGCCGCCGTGGTATCAGGGTGCATCGCAATCGTCGCGGTCAGCAGGCTTGCGGAAACAGCCGCAAGTCTCTCGCGAACCTGGCCGGCACGCTTTTTCTTTTTCAATTGCACCCGCAACCTCCACCGGCGAAGCCGCGGCCGCCGCTCGAGGCTTCCTTGCTGAAATAGATGTGCTCTTCGGCGGCGGTGAGTTGGGAATAAGCGCCAAGCTGCATTTCCTTGCGCGCCATCAAGTCTTTTTCCCAAGGCTTGGGTCCGAGCGACGAACACGCGCTGCAAAGTATCGCCAATGCGCCGCATAATGCGGCCATCGAAAGGGATTTACGCGTTATCATCTCAAGGCGCCTTTTCGTTGAGCAATGTGTTGATGTCGGCGAGATAGGAACCTTCCCGGTTGGGAAAGAATCCGGCATGCACGAAGCGGACTTTGCCGTCCCGGCCGATCAAGACCGAAGTCGGCATATCCTTGAAATCATAGGTGCCGGCGATCTTGCCTTCGGGGTCGTAGAGGACTTTGAATTGTGCCGGACTGGTTTGCAGGAAGTCATCGGCGAGTTCGCGGTCGTGATCGACATTGACGGCGATGATCACCAATCCTTTGCGCCCTGTCATTTCCTGAATTTGGTTCATCCAAGGAAACGACAAGCGGCAGGGATTGCACCATGACGCCCAAAAATCGAGATAGACGACCTTGCCCTTATAGGCGCTAAGATCGAGGCCTTCGGCGCGGGCGGTGAGTGTTATTGGAGAAAACAAGATGGCAAAAAGCGACACGAAAGCGGCTGCTTTGAAACCCATGGTCTGCGATACCTTAGCTGCGATATTTTTTTTGGCTGGACGCATCACAGCTACAGCAGGAGCGGGCGCCTGACATTACGAGAGTCCGTATGTTTTGTCGGGATTTGCGGCGCGAGAAGAAAATGCAGCGTTCGCCGGGCATTCGGCGCGCGTTTTCGACTATAAGGATTCCCAATCTTTTATCGCGCTTCGGGAAACCCGGTCCGAGCAACCACTATGCCGCCGGGCAGAATGTCATTTCGATTCTCAAGCCCGGATGATTGTCGTTCGCCGTCAGTTTGGCGGCGTGCAGTTCCGCGACCGCAGCAACGATGCTGAGCCCCAAACCACTGCCGGCCGCGGCCCGGCTTTTTTCGACCCGGTAAAATCTTTTGAAAATTGCGCTGCGTTCGGCTTCGCTCACACCTTGCCCATTGTCGGCGACATCGAGATCGATGCTGGCTTCTGACTGCTTAAGCGAAACCGTTACGATTGCTCCGGCCGGTGTATGGGCGATGGCGTTCTCCAAGAGGTTGGCCAAAGCCTGGACCAGCAGCTCGCGATCACCTTGTATCCAAAGGCCGGGTTGGATCTCCGTTCGCAGTATCTTGCCGGCGTCTTCCAGCGAAGGCGCAAAGGTTTCGCAGACATCCACTACCAAGTCGCTGAGCAAAAGGCGTTGAAACCCGCTTCGCCGGCTGCCGCTTTCGATCTGCGCAATGCGCAGAATCGCACCGAACGTGTCTAAAATACCATCGACCTCGGATACGGCCCGGTCGATCGCCGCCCGAAATTCGTCGGGCGAGGACTTCGTGTCGCGCGCTTCTTCCAGAGAATTGCGCAGCCGGCCCAAAGGTGTGCGCAAATCGTGTGCGACATCGTTCGATACATGCCGCAAACTTTCCATCAGCCCGGTCATGCGATCCAGCATCCGGTTGAGCGTTGCGGCCAATCTGTCCAGATCGTCCGGCGCGTCGCGGCGCGGGATGCGCCGGGTCATGTCGCCTTCGATGATGGCTTCGGCAGTCCGGCCAATGGCCTCGATCCGGCGCAGGACTCCGGAACTGAGAAAAATGCCGCCCGCCACGGCCATCATCACGGTAAGCAGAAAAACCCAACCGAAACTTCTCAGAATGAGTGAGCCGAACTCCGCGACCTTGGTGATGTCGTCGCCGATCAATAGGCAATAGCCGTGCGTCAGCGGCGTCACGAAGACACCCAGCTTTTCCATCTCGCCTTCGGGTTCGTCGCCATCCGGCGGACCGGTAAACGTCACCCAGCCGCTAGTGCATGGTGTGTTTGGCAAAGTACCGAACAGGCGTCGGCCTTTAGCGTCGTACAAGGCATAATCGAGCCCGCCGATCAATCGGCCGCGCTGCCGTTCGGCGATGGCTTGCAACAGCTGAGGCGTTCCGCCCCGCGTATATTCTTCGCGCAGAGCGGTCGATTCCGCGACGATTCGCGTTCGCACTTCGCGTTGCAGTTCGGCGGTCGCAAAAAAGTAAATCAGGCCGGCGAGAATTCCGACAGATATGCTGAACAGCCCGACATAGGCCGCCGCGAGTTTGAAACTCGCCGATTTAAGAAGTTGTCCGAGCCGCACGGATCAAATACCCCGAACCCCGCACCGTCTGGATCAGATCGCCGCCGATCTTCGACCGCAACCGGCTGATATGCGTCTCGACGATATTCGTCTTCGGGTCGAAGTGATAGTCCCAGACGCCTTCGAGCAGCATGGTGCGCGTCACCACTTGGTCGGGGCGGCGCATGAGATATTCCAGCAGCGCGAATTCTCTGGGCTGCAGATCGATTTCGCGCCCTCCCCGCGTCACCAGCCGCTTGATCAGATTGATCTCCAGATCGCCTACGCGAATGTTGGTCGGCTCTGCGGACTGATGAGGCCTGCGCAGCAGCGCATTGATGCGCGCCAGAAGCTCGGTGAGAGCAAACGGTTTGGAGAGATAATCGTCGCCGCCGGAATTCAAGCCTTCGACGCGGTCGTCAAGACCGCCAAGATTGCTGAGGAACAACACGGGCAGGCAGGACTGCTTCTCGCGCAAGGCCTTCACCAGAACGAGTCCGTCCATCCCCGGCAGCATCCGGTCGACGATCAGAAGATCGTAGTGGCCTTCGCTGGCGAGCTGATAGCCGCTGTCGCCGCGCGCGGCATGGTCGACGTGATGGCCGTTCTCCGCCAGGGCGCGCTGCACATAGGCGGCAAGCTCCGGCTCGTCTTCCACCAAAAGAATATTCGACATGGTTCTGCCCTGGCCGGGCACTGCAGTGTGCGATGGGTGCGCCGCTGGAACGGCGCACCTACCGAAGGCATCGGTCAGCTTTTGGTATCAACCGCGACACCCAAACCTTTGGGCAGCGCGGCGGATGGTGAGGGGGAATTGGCTACGCCTTGATTATCGGCGTCGCCATCGTGATCCCGCCCCGGAGCTTCCGAAGCCTGCGGCGTCCGTGGCACGGTGGACATCGTCGACGGCAGTGCTGCAATACTCATTGAGTTCTCCTCTTAGCATAGGCAGTGCTCTTGATGCTAACCGCGATGACTCAATGTCGCGTAAAGCCGAGATTGGGTTTTTGTATAGCAATGCCCATGACTTGCGACGCCTTGGTGGGATATGTGTAAGCGCTGTAATACGGCGATACGGCGTGCCGTCGTGCGGGCGCGATGAAGATCACGCCGCGCGCCCGTCGCACAGGCCGCAGGCGGATCGCTCAAATTATCGATCGTTCTAGACGTGGCGTTGGGCACCATCCGCCGCATGGTCGGAAATATCAGGGCCTCATTCCGAGGGCTCTGGTTGCGGAGCATTGGGCCCGCGAGAGCGCCGAGCGCGCGAATTTGGTGCTTCCCCGCCGAGGTCTATCGCATTCAAGGCTGGGCGCAAGAACTATAAGGATGAGGGGGGGCTAAATTGAATTTGGCCTTCTGCAAATCCACCCCTTTGGTTGCCCCTGACCTCGATGCCGGCGAAGGAGTGGTGGACGAAAAATTCCAGTATTCCGGGTCAGGTAGGCGGCATAAGGGGAGATATCTGGGAGTTACTTTACGGACTGTGGCACATGGCATAAAGGGTGTCATTCGCGTCTGTGTGCAATATGCTTGCAGCCGAATCGCACTGAATAGGCGTCAGTGGCAACATACTGGGCTGGAGAAACGATGTCCGCAGCTGCTGAGCTCGTAACGTTTGCTGGTAAGCGACGATTTGCGACGCTACTCGCCGATCCTCCCTGGCAGTTTCAAAATAAAACCGGCAAGGTCGCTCCTGAGCATAAGCGGCTCAACCGCTACTCGACAATGACGCTGGCCGAGATCAAATCGCTGCCCGTTGGAAGCTTGGCTGCCGATACCGCTCATCTCTATCTTTGGGTGCCAAACGCCTTGCTGCCAGATGGCCTCGCGGTCATGGAGGCATGGGGCTTCAAGTACAAATCCAATCTCGTTTGGCATAAAATCCGAAAAGATGGCGGGTCGGATGGCCGTGGCGTGGGGTTCTATTTTCGAAATGTTACAGAGCTCTTATTGTTCGGCGTACGCGGGAAAAATGCCCGTACGCTCGCTCCTGGCCGGCGACAAGTGAATCTTTTTGGTACCCGCAAACGCGAGCACAGTCGCAAACCCGACGAGCAATACGACATTATCGAAGCTTGTTCGCCAGACCCATATCTGGAGCTATTTGGGCGAGGCACAAGGAGGGGGTGGACAACTTGGGGCAACCAAGCGGGGGACGACTACGCGCCCACTTGGAAGACTTACGCTCATCATTCACAGGCAGCACGAATTGCCGCTGAATAGATGTTAAGTGCCTTCGTCGGCGGCCTGTGCGCCCTCTTCGAGTAATGCGGCTACAACACCCGGGTCTTCCCCAAACGTAACGATCGATGGGGGCAGTCCCACCAGCAGCAACGGGCATGGATTTCCCACGCCACGATGTACGCGATCAATCAGTTTTGCCCAGTGTGTCGTGGCCGTACCGAATTTGTCGCCTACGAATTGGTCCGTCCAGGCGTCTCGAAACGGAACTGGGTTTTTCGCTCTCTCCACCCGCTTTCGAACCTCTCGCTTTTGACGCGCCGTTTGATTCAGTCCAAGCTCGGTGAGACGTTCGTGCGTGTCGATGTTGTTATCCTCGACCCAATGCCGCACTAGATCGCGCATCGCGTGCTGAAGCTCCGCTCCGCGTGTCACGATGATACCGGCTGAGATGGCACCCTCGGCGTGTAGCCTTTTGAAATTCTCCAAATCGCGATCAAAAAACGGGTCTTTGTTGTTCCACTCTATCTCAAGCGCAACCATCGCAGGAGCCTCGGCGCCCGGCCGCGGAAAACTTCTGACGTGATCAACCTCATGTGAAATGGACTCACGTTCCACACCGTTGATGGTCTTTCGAATTTCGAAATTCGTTTTGGTCCAGCCTTTCTGAGCAAGGCCGTGGCGGAGTCTTTGTGTCCCCTTTGTCTCACCGCCCCCCGAGCCAATAATTTCTTCTATAGGAATCGTCAGGCCTGCGAGTACGTCCCTCAGCTCGGAAATGGCATCGGGAAAATCCACCGAGAGAATGGCTTGCGCATGCGAATGGAACTCGACCTGGTATCCGCGGTCGGTGAGAGAAGAGAGATCGGATGGATCGGTTCTAGCCACGGACGAACCGTAGCCGATTCGTTGTATTCTAGTCCTGCTTCAAGTTAGACGGCTGGTAGCACGTTGCTCCATCAGTAGAAATTACAGTTCCGATCGCCCCATCAATCATGAATTAGCTGGTTTGGGGGCCCAGATGTTCCCACAAAGTCATCTCGTCCGGCCTTGGGGTTCATTAAGCATGTTGCCAAGTCACGCGCGCGCTCAGCCCGCCGTCTTCGCGATTGGTCAGCAAAAGAACGGCGCCCTGGCTCTTGGCGATAGTCTGCGCAATGGAAAGCCCCAGACCGATACCGCCGGTCTCGCGGCTGCGTGAGGATTCCAGCCGTGTGAAAGGCTCGAGCACACGATCGAGCGCTTCGGAGGGAATGCCCGGCCCGTCGTCGGACACGCAGAGGCAGGTCTCGCCCTTTTGCACATCGACGCCCACGCGCACGCGATCGCCGAATTTGACTCCGTTCTCGATGAGATTGCGCACCAGCCTTTTGACCAGCGAGGACTGAATCAAAAGCACGGCGCGCGGCGAATCCAAAAACGTCACGTCCTTGCCGAGCTCGCGAAATTCCTCGACGACGGAATCCGCCAGCGCCGACATATCGACCAAGGCAAACGGCTCGCCCGGTCTGCCAAGCCGGATGAGATTCAGAATCTCGTCGACCATTTTCGTCATGTCGTCGAGCGTCTCGACGAACTTCTCGCGCTCGGATTCCGGATCGATTGACTCCGCGCGAATGCGCAGCGATGCAAGAGGCGTTCTGAGGTCGTGACCGATGGCGCCCAGCATCCGGTCTTTTTCCCGAAGCAGGTCCGCCACGCGCCGCGCCATGGCGTTGAAGGACTGAATCGCGGCGCGCACGTCGCTCGGTCCGCTCTCCGGTACGAGATCGACCGGTTCGTTGGGTCCGATATGTTCGGAGGCGCGCGCCAACTGCGCGAGCGGCCGGGTCAGCCGCGCCACCAGAAAAAGAGTCACGCTCAGGACCAAAGCAAACAGAACCACCTCCGAGACGATTAGACGCCAGAAGAAAAAGGGTGGTGGCCGCATCGAGCGAAACTGGCCGTTCAGCCAACTGCCATCGGAAAGCTCGATGGCCAGATCGATTTCCTGATTTTCATGCGGCGGCGGTCCGAAGTGAGGGTGGGTGTCCGGACGCGACGGATCATGATCGAATGGATTGCCGCCGTTGGCAGGCGGCCCTTGTGGCCCTGCCTCAGGGAATAAGCCGAACGGGGGAAACGGCGCGTGACTTTTGCCGCTTTGGGGCGAGTTGGTAAAGCCGATGCTGGAGGCTTGGATGGCTTTAACCGGCACGCCGGCGCGCGCGAGGGCGCTCTTCAGTTTTTCTTCGAGGCTTTGGTCGCGCGTTAAACCGAACAGCGCAACCATACTTTGCGGCGAGACGATGAAATGCTGGTCGAAATGGTTGTCGCCAAACGCGACGCCGGCGCGCTTGGCCGGCGACGCGAGTGCGACGTTATGCGCGGTTTCCGCGAAGCGTTCCACCGCGGGCTGCACCGCCTCGATCAATCGCCAGCGATCTTGTTCGTTGATGGGAACCAGAAAGCCGATGACCTGCGCAACCAGCAGCGCGGCGGAAACCAGCAAAGCCGTCTGACCGAAGGTTCCGCGAAGCAGAAATTTGCCGGCGCCCGCTTTCATTGCTGCCGAACTTCCGAGGCAAATATATAACCGCCGCCCCAAACAGTCTTGATGAAGCACGGGTTGCGGATATCGGGTTCGATTTTCTTGCGGATCCGGCTGACTTGATTGTCGATGCTGCGGTCGAAAAGACCGGCGTCGCGGTTCTGCGTCATTTCCATGAGCTGGTCCCGCGACAGAACGGTCTTTGGCGTCAGCACGAACTGCAGCAGAAGGCGGAATTCGCCGGTCGAAAGCGGAATGATCACGCCGTCTTCGCTGATCAGCTCGCGCTGGGCGGTTTTCAGCGTCCAATTGCCGAACATAAAGGCCCGGGCGTCGGGCAATCGCTGTCTGCGCGGCATGGTTTGGGCACGGCGGATGATGGTCTTTGTGCGCGCCAGCAATTCGCGCGGATTAAACGGCTTGACCACATAATCATCGGCGCCGATTTCAAGACCGACAACGCGATCGGTGTCTTCGCCCTTTGCCGTAAGAAGGATGACGGGAATATCGATTCCCGCCCGGATATAGCGGCAAAGGCTCAATCCATCCTCGCCCGGCATCATGATGTCGAGGATGACGAGATCGAAGGCATGACGGCTCAATTGCTTGCGCGCTTCCGCGGCGTTTGCGGCTTGCGTCACCTGGCACTGATTACGCACGAGATAATCGGCCAGCGGTTCGCGAACGCCCCCGTCGTCTTCGACAACAAGAATATGCACGGACTGAATTTGGTTCACCCCGAAATCTCCGGAGGCTCGCGCTGCCCGGCGCCGAGTCCTCCTGGTTCTTTATAGCGTGCCGCGAAAGCCGCAGGCCTATATCGGCACCGATCCGGCAAAAAATATTGTAACAGACTGTACGACTGTAACAGGCGGCGAAATCGCAATGGTCTCAATGGCTGGTTGAAGTCGCGAGGTATTATCAGGTGCCAAAAACAAAAGGCGGCGCCAGGAGAGGTGTTGCGTTCTCCTGGCGCGCCTGCCGCCCTCACACCGTGATCGACACTGAACTCGTCGACGAAGCGTTTTGGGACAATGCGTCCAGGAACATCAGCGCCGGCGAGTAAGTGCCGTTGCTCATGTTGTCTTCAAGTTTCTCCAAAGCGGTCGTGAAGTTGGAAGACGTGAGCGAATCGCTGTTGCTGGTGTCAAGGTCCGAGAAATCCGTATCGGCCTCGGCGGTCGTGCCGCCATTGGCCGTTACGTAGCTCTCGAATTCGCTCTTGCTGACCGACCCGGTTCCACTCGTATCGAGCGCCTGGACGATTTCGGAACCCAGATCGCTTGAGGATGTGGACGATGTGGCACCGCTTTGCCCCGGAGGTCCGCCGTTTCCGCCGCCCGGCGGTGGGCCAGGCGGAGGCGCGGGCGGCGCTTCGCTGGCCAGCTGTTTTTCGCTGATGCCGTTGCTGCTGCCGGACTGGTTGAGCTGCGTATACAGACTGTCGGCTTCGCTTTGCGTGCCGCCCTCGTTTTCGATGTAGCTCTCCAATTCGGATTGCGACACCGTTCCGTCGCTGTTCGAATCCATCGCCGAAAACAGGTTCTGCACCGGATCGGACGAAGACGACGAAGAGGAGGAAGTCTGGCTCGAACTATCGGACGATTGCTGTTGCAGTCCGATCAGCATGCCTAAAATCATGCTGCTAAGGCTCGGCCTCGTGCTTCCGGTCAGTGCGTTGCTACTGTCGGAAGAGGTGGCTGAAGTCGACGTTGTGTCGTCCGCGGTCGTAGAAGTCGTGGACGTGGTGGACGTCTGGTTCAGCTCGGAAAGTAGGGTCGCCAGCATCTGGGAAAGATTCCCAGCGCCGTACGACCCAATGCCACTTATGGACATGGTGATCTCCTTTGCTGTGCCGCCCGCGACATGCCAAGCGGCAAACAGCACAAAGCAGTCCCCATGCCACAGCCTCGCCGGCAACGGCGCGGCGGGCAGGGTCACACAGCTGTCCCAGATACATTTCTGCGACAATGGATGCAGAATTTTCCGCCGGCGGAAGTTTATGCCGGACAAAACGGTTCCTCGATGCGCGCGCCGCCCCGCGCGAATAACTCGCACAGACGCGGCCGGCAAAGAGCGGTCGCGGCAATTCGGCAATGGACAAGCGCTTGGGGGAATGTATTGAGTTACGACGACGCGGATCAAACACGATTAACCATATGGCGATTAGCTCTCCACATCCGCTGGACGTGGCACTCGGCGGCAAAATCCGGTTGCGCCGACGCGAACTCGGAATCAGCCAAGATAAGCTCGCACAGCAGATCGGCATTACGTTTCAACAAATCCAGAAATACGAGCATGGCACGAACCGCGTGAGCTTTTCGCGGCTCATGGAAATCGCCGAAGTGCTGCAGTGCGGCGTGGCACAAATGGTCGACGAGTTGGACCGGACGAATGCGCCGCCGGCAGGCCGTGTCGCCAGCTTGAACGAGCCGGGTGCGGTGGAACTTATGGAAGCCTATGCATCGATCAAATCCTCCGCACATCGGCGGGCAATTCTCAATCTGGCGACCCAACTGGCGGGAATTGCCAAGACTTAACGCCGGATTTCGCTAGGCGCTATTCTTCTTGCCCTTTATTTCCCAGATTGCATCAACAGGTAGGAAGGATGCTTCAGACCGGTCGGCGGGTAGAGTTCTTCGCCTTGGAAGCGGAAGCCCAGTTTCTCGAGCACTCTTCGCGAAGCCGCGTTCCCCGGATGGTGGCCGGCAAACAAATCCTTCACGGCCAGCACCGTGAAAGCATAACGAATGATTGCCCGGCCGGCCTCTTCGGCGAATCCTTTCCCCCAATGGTCCGGCCGGAAGTGAAAGCCCAGCTCATAGATTTGTTCCTCCGGTTTGTACGCCCGCAGGCCGGCGCATCCCGCATGCTCGCCGGTTGCGAGCAGGAAGCTGGGCCAGTACTGCACGTTTAAACCGGCCATGGCGGAAATTTCCGCTTCCAGCTTCTTCTTTATGGCCGCTTCCGAGAATGGACCGCCGATCAGACGGGTGACTCGCGGATCGCCCCAAAGGGTCAAGGCCAACGGCAAATCCTCAATCGTCCAAATGCGGAATCCGAGCCGCGCGGTGGTCAGAAAATACGGGCCGGCTGCCATCACTTTCTCGCCAACGCTGCCTCGATCTTGTTGCGCAACGCCGGCCAACCCAGGTTGCCCTGGGTAACCTCGCCGTTAATCACGAAGCTTGGCACGCCATCGATCGCGAAGGGCGCCCCGGCATCTCCCCCCTCTTGTTGGACACGGTCCAAGGTTGCGGTATCCGAAAAGCAGCGGTCGAACTCTTTGTCGCTCAGTCCGGCGTCGCGGGCCAGCGGGGCCAAACCTTCCCGCACATCCTTCGCTCCGTAATAGGGAGCCCATTTTGGCTGTTGCTGAAGCACGCCTGCCATGAAAGAGAAATAGCTCTTCGCCGGAAGGCAGCGCGCGACGGATTTCGACCTGAACATCCGCCTTGCTGAGCGGAAATATGCGATACACATAAAACAGTTTGCCCGTGTCGATGTAGTCCGCCTTGATGTGGGGGAACACTTCGGCAAGTGCTTTCGCGCAATGCGGACAGCCCGGCGCGTCGTACTGAATCAGAACGAGAGGTGCGTTGGGATTGCCGAGTGTGTGGTCGCCCGGGAATGGCGCGTAGGCGGGCTGCACGGCGGGCGCGGCGGATTGCGGGTGAACGCCGGCACAGCCTGCGCAAAGATAAACGGCAAGCACCGATGCGAGAACGCGCGCCAAGACTGTGATTTGCCGCGCCATGATCCTCTCCTGTGCAAACGCGTTGGAATCCAATTCTATCGGAAGGACCACCGCAAGGCGACACAACGGCGAATCTGCGACGCAATTGCTCGTCGTGGACGTCAAAGCGCAGCCCGCGACTAGCCATTTGAAATCGATCTAAATCGCGCCAATCGAAAACCTACCCTTGGTGCCCAGGGCTGTTCAGTTCTCTTGACATAGGCGGAGAGCGGCCAGCGATTTGAGGCCGCCGAGGGCTGCGGCGTAGCGGGTTTGGGCGAAGGAGCCTGCGAGATTGAAGCGCAGGATGTTGTAGGCGAAGGATCGGATGGTGGCGAAGATGGCGGGGTTCTTGCGGATTCGGGAAGCGTCTTCGCGCAAGGTCACGTCGCGAACGTAATGCAACCTGTTTTCGATGTCCCAGTGTCCGCGGATGACGCGAGCGGCGTCGGCGGCCTTGATAGGGTGGCTGGAGAGATAGAGAGCGACCTCCTGCGATCTTTTCCAAAGTCCGGTGGCGGGCTGGAAGCTCAGCACGATGCGCTCGACCTTGATGATCGCCGCGACGTATGGCTGCCATTCGGTGCCGGCCACCGCCGGGGTGGCGTCGAAGACGCCGACGAGACGGATTTCGTGACGGTTGCGCCGTTTGGCATCGACGGTGCGAACGCCGGAAAGCAGCGGCGCCTTGGCGCAAACCGCCTCGACCCTGCGGCAAAGGGCAAGCTGGTTGTCCTTCAACTGGACGACGAGGTGCGCCTTGGCTGCCGCGGCGGCCTCGAAGGTTTTTTTTGACAATGCATGGCGTCGAGCGTGACGATGTGGCCGGAAACGTCGAGGTCTTCCAAGAGCTTCTGCGCCGCCGGGATTTCGTTGGATTTCTCGTCGATCTCGACATGCGCCAGAACCAAGGCCGTATCGGTGGCGAAGGCGCTGAGCACCTGCTTGGCCCGGCTGTCGCTAAAGGCGTCGAAGCTGCCCCGCAACGCCTTGCCGTCCAGCGCCAGCGCCCGCCTGCCGCCGCCAGTGCCGTTCAAGTTCGCCGCGTGTTGGCGAAAGGCTTTTTCCACACTGGCGGGATCGAGTTCGCTCAAGATCGTGCGGATCGAGGTGTGCGCCGGTGGCCTCTTCCAACCGATCCCGAACGCCTTGTTCAGCCGCCGCCGGTGAACCTTGATGAAAGTGCGGATGCCGCGGTACGAGTTGGCTCCCGAAACCACCGCCAGAATCGCAAACAACAGCACATAGCTCTGCTCGTAGCGCTTGCCTTCGGCCCGTCGCGGATCGGGAATGGCGGCGAGAAACGCTAGGAACCGGTCGAACGCCTTCATCGGAACAGCCTCCACCAATCGTGACCGCTCCGCACAGATTCAGATTCACCGCTCCCTGGGAATCCACCGTTCCCATCACCGCTTCAATTCCTTGCCAACTGTGGCTTTCCAGACTCACCCATCAGAGAACTGAACAGCCCTGCCTTGGTGCCGAGACGGGCTACCTGTCGCTGGTGTAAAATAGTTTCCGCTTCGAAGCTGGGGGCTGAACATGACAATCCAAGTATCGCGGTTGGTTTCGTCGACGATCGCCATCCTGGCTGTATCCCTCACCGCATTGGCCGACGCTGCAGACCACACTGCCGCTTATCTTGCCGCCCGCGACCGCTACATCGCTGAATTCAAAGCTCGCCCGGCGGACGATCCGTCCGACAAACGCATGGATCGCGCATTTGCCGATCTTGAAGGTCAGTTGAAAACGATCATTGCGCCCTGGCACGCTCCCGGTTTCCCCGCCGAGGGCAGGATCAATCTCAGTACCCTCGACCACCAAGACTTGGGTGCGCTGGACGGTTTGCGGTACGAAACCAAAGAGACCGCCGTGATCGTCACGACACCGGTATTGGTCCGGAACTGGATCGCCGATCATAACAGATGGTGGTCCGGCTCCGACGACATTCCTCAACCTGTCGGTGCTGCCATCCGGTCCGAGCAGTTCTGGACGTACGCAGAGTTTGATGACAGTGCGAAGTTTTTTTTCGGCGAGGTCCCGGTCAAAATTCCCGGCGGGACAGGGGTCGTGCTACTCGCCGTTGATACGCAAACCGGCATCCCTAATGAGGGCCCGAGATACATTCTCGTCGCTGTGCTGCGAGACGATCGTATCTTTGTCGCGAGCCAAAAGTTGGAAACCACCGTTCCGCAGCAGCCAGTTTGCGAGCGCCAGTTGGAGGAAGCGAGTTCATATCCCAACACAGCCAAGCATGCCGATCGTGATTTTCAGGCCTGTTTCGCTCCGCATTTGCACGAGCAGCCGCGCTACGACGCGATCCGAAAGCAAGCGCAGGCTCTCGTCGATCTCCTGCACTGAATCGCTGTGCTTAGCTTCTTTCGAACGCCACTTTGACCGGCTCGCTTTGCGATCCGCGCGCAAACAGTTCCAGGATAACCGTCCGTTTGCTGCGCGAGAACGCGTCGATGATCTGTTGCACCATGCCGTGTTCGGGCTGCAGGGAAGCGTCGTCGACCGAGAGCACTTCCATGCCGATCAATCTTTTGGACTTGGCAATCCGGCAATTGGGATGTCCGTCGGTGCATCCCGTGAGCACGACGGCCTGTAGTGTCTTGTAATAATGCGGACCGTTCTGCGGTCCGAACTCCACTTGCACCGGTTGAACGGCAAAGTCCAAACCGGCGACGGTTGCCATAGGCGGGCCGCGGTCGGGCTCGGGTGCGATGTCGGCACGGGCGGCGAAAGCGGCAAGGATGAACGCACAGCAGACGAATGCGAAACGCATGATGTCCCCCGATCGCAATTTGGTGCAGTATACGCCAAAGCGCGGCACAACACACGATCGTCTGTCCTATGTTCGAGCTCGAAGCCCTTCTGCTCTCCGCGGCGATCGAGGCCCCGGTGGCGTTTCTGATCGTTCGGGCGACACGCTGGCCGAGCCGCGGACCGCTTCACGCGGGCTTTGCCGCCGCCGTGGCGACGGCGGTCACCCATCCCCAGTTCTGGAGCGCGGCTCTATGGGCGTTTCCCAGGTTTGGGTTTTGGCCGAGCGTCCTGACGTTGGAGGTGATCGTGATTTTGGTGGAGGGCTGCCTGATCGGCTGGATGGCGCATCTCTCGCTTCGTCATGCGCTGATGGTTTCGTTGGCGGCCAACTCGGCCTCGTTCGCTTTGGGCCTTCTGATCAGCCGCTGACGTGCCAACAATTACCGCTTTATCGCCCCAAAGCCCGGCATTCTTTCACAGCGTCAATGGTCTCTTGGTATTGCTTCTGCATCGTGCCGATGGCCCGCGCCATCTTCCCTGCAACTTCTGAGTCCTGCTCGACACGCTGTTTGCTGAAATAAGATTTCAAGCGCGCTATACCATGCATCCCGCACGAATATGCCGGCGCGCACGCCCGGGCCGGCGGCGTTTTTGAATTGCTCGGCCGTTAGCAATGCCTTGGACACGTCCTCGATCGCTTGGTCGGAGAGTGTCTCGATGGTTTCCATCGCCGGTGAATCGCTGGGGTCGCCGGAGAACACTTCCCTGAATTTCTTGTCCTTAAGTTGTTCGCGGATACCGGCATCGCGCTTCGCCGCGACGCGAAATTCCGCTTGCATCGTCGGGCGCGCCACGTACCAAGCGTCATCGGCGCTGACGGCAAGATCGGCGAACTTCTTGGACCAAACGACAAGGCGCCGGTCTATGCCGAGCTTTGTCGTGAGCGCCGTCCGGGCCTGCTGCAACTCGGCCAAATAGCGCAGCCGCGTCGCCTGCTTTTTCGAAACGACATTCTTCTTGGTCAGGAACGCTATGTGCTCCTCCAGCTTGGAGACGGACGCCGCCGCGCTATCGGCGTCCGAGGCATATGCGGCTCCTGCCCATTCGAGCGCCGCCTGCAAGGCATCCTTCTGGGCGCTCCGGCTCATACCGGTCCAGTCGGACAACTCTTGCTGATTTCGCTGATTGGAATCCCGAAGCTGCTCAATCGCCGCCTTCTCTTGCGCCGCATTTTGCTCGACGGCATCGCAATCGATCTGACAGGCGCCGCCGCTGTTCTGGTATCCTTTATCGCAACGGCAATGCACCACGTTGTCCGCTTCGGACACGGGATGGGAATTTGCGGGACAAGAGTTGGCGCGAGAGCTCGCGGTTGGTGCGACCAGCGTTGCCGCCAACAGAATGGCGGAGAGATTCAAATTACTTGTCCAAGACATAGACCTTAACCTTGTTCTCCAGCGCCGTATGCGCCTGTTTGAACGCATCGACCGCGGTGTCGAGCTTCGTCTGCGCTTGGGCGAGCTGGGGGGCGGGCACGTTCGCAGTGGTCGCGGCGTTCAAGGCCGCGTTGGCTTCGGCAAGGTCCTTGTAGGTCGCGAGTTCAGCCTCGCGTAACTTTTTGACTTCCGGGTATTTTTTCTCGAGCTTCCTGATCTTAACGGACGGCATTGGAAACAGCACTTGCGACGCCTCAAAATGCGGCACGGTCGTGGTTACGGTCCCTTGGTCGAACAGGCCTTTCAGGATTGCAAGATCTTGTTGGGTTTGTGGATTATCCGGATCGCGGCGCGCCGCCTCATCGAAATAACGCTTTGCCGCCGCCAGATCGCCATGCTTCATGGCGAATTCGCCTTTGTAGCGCAGCGTGATGGGCGTGTCGGCGATCGATGAAAGCTGCGAGGCAAGGCCGCTGTCCACCGTCGAAAGTCCCGGCATCTGCGAACCGGCCGCGCTGGGGCGGCGATAGATGATTACCGGCGGCCCCACGGCCGCGATCTCGGAATCGCTGCTGTCGGCCGGACAGTCGTGCTTGCCGACGGGTGTGAGCACGCCGTTGATCCAGCATTGGTTTCCGGCCCAATCGTCGGCTTGCGCTCCCAGCAAAGGCAGCGCCGCCGCCATGAGGATAACTAGATATTCTCGCTTCATCCGAAGGTGTCCTATTGCACAAAAACCAGTGCTCCCCGGTATGCGGGCGCACCGCGATCCATGTCGACGACGTAGCGTCCGCCTACATCGCGCTCGCGCGCGCCCGGATTGCCACTTCGGTCGACTGCTGGCCATCCTGTGCAATCAAGGCGACCGTATACGTACCGCGGTCGAGGACGATGGTTTGCGTTCCGACGCCGCTGACAATGATCTTCATCGGCGGTTCGCCGGTCGCTTGTTCGCCCGCGCTAACTGCCGCGAATTGTTCTTCCGTGATGACCATAAGCAACAACCGTTTGCCTGGCTCAATGGAATAATCGAGCGACACGGAGGCCCGTTCGGGGACATAAAGGTTCGATGTTGCGCCACTTCCGGGAACGGTGAAGGGCTGATCCAGCAATACGCGTTCGGACGGGCCAACCGGTATCGAGTTCGAACGGGTCCCCACACGCCGGGACCATGAGGAATAACAAAGCGCAAACGACGAACGCACCGCAGCGCGCAATTATTTCAAAAAGCGCGGGCGCTGACCCGGTAGGTGACGGACGCCGGCTGGGAATCTGCGTTAAGAATCGCGACATAGTAGTCCCCCTCGTCTACGGTAAGAGATTGGCTCGCGGTGCCGTCAATCGGCGTACGAACCTTCGGCCGCCCGGTGATCGGACTGCCCGCGTTCATTTCCTGCTTTTGGGCAGCCGTGATGACAAGCAGTGTGACCTGCTTATTCGGCTCGACGGCGAAATCGATGGAAAGAAATGCCCGACTGGTGACGGAAACGTCGGATCCGACGGCGCCATTCGAGGGAACCGTGACCGTCTCTTCGGAATGAAGTGTCGTCGCCTGAGGATCAATGGCGATCGAATCCAGCGGCCCTGCGAACGCCGCCCCCGACAGCAGCATCACTCCGGCAAGCAATACGCCCCAAACGCCAGCCCGTTTGCCCATGGCCGCCCCGCATTAGAGATGCAAATTCATTATCGCGCTACGGCTTTTGCGTGGCAATGATGTTGCCACAAAATGCCGAGATGTCCGACGCAGATGCGAATTAGAGTGAAGTGACTTTTCTCGTTTCGATTAATCTGGGATTGGCAAGGATAGCGAGTCGATTGGAATGAAGGCCGGTGTCCGAAAGCGGCATTTCACTCCCATCGCAAAGCGCCGAAATCTCGGACTTCAAACCTGCGACGACCCGCGCCCGAGCGCCTGACTGATTTCGTACTAGGCTTGTGATGCGGACTTTTGGGGGACGCATTATGCGAGCTTTTTCAACTGCCGTATTCGCCGGATTGCTTCTGAGTGCGGCGCCAATTTGCAGCCAGGACACGACGGCAACAGACCCCGAATCCGGCATGATTTATCCAACTTCGGTAGGTGCCTTTCAGCGCATTTCGGTGGAGCGCGGACCAGACGGTGCCTTAGCTGCCGTCTATCGCAAGGGTAGCGATAATCTCACGATCGCAGTCAGCGTGTTCAAGACTTCGACGACGTTTGTCATGCTCGGCATGCCCAAGAGCCGAGAGGACATGAACAAAGCTTACTGCATGGACGGTATCCAGCGCGTTGCAAACCAGAATGCTGGCAATGTCGTGCAAACCGCAGAGACCAATGCGACCCTGCGCCGTGGCTCGAACAGCAGAGATGGTTTCGTGCGGTCCTATAATTTGACGCGCTCGGAATTCGTCGGAACCAAGAACGCAACGCTCCACACCGACATCTACCGCTTCTGTTTCATCCAAGATGTTTGGACGATCCAATACCGGGTCGATTTTCTGCCGGGCATGGAACCCACTAACGACGTTAAAGCCTTCATGAAGGAATTTGACTGGAGCTCCGTCGGAAAGAGCTGAACGGCACGTTCCGGCGCGCTTGCGAAGTGGAATGAATCAGGGCTTCCGGCTCATTTGCCGCCGTTCGAGTTTGGGCGGAATCGTGCCAAGGCAAGTCGTTCAGCTAGGCATAGTTTGTGTAACACGCTTGCCAGGACAGTTGGCTGTTATGGTAGTATATGAATACTAGGGGAATAGATCGAACGAAATTCGGCAATTGAATATCTAGCGTTGGGGGCAAGCTTGCGCCAATTGGTGATTATGGCGGCGGCCTGCGTGTTCACCGCTGCACGAGCCGCAGCTGCAGACGCAGCATCGGCGCCGACCGTCGTAAGCGTCGCTCCGAAGGAAGAACGCGCTTGCTCGGCGCACGGGATAATTCCGCCAACGCCGATCGGCGCCCATGCCGTTTCAAAGGGCGACTACCCCGCCATTGCCAGGCGTCTTGGCGAACAGGGAAACGTCGTCGTCACTTTCCTGATCCGTGAGGATGGAACCGTCTTCGATCCGATCATTGTGCGTTCAAGCGGGTCGCCTCGATTGGACGAAGCGACGGCCGATCTAGTGACGCATTGGCGGTACAATCCCGCGACACAGGGCGGGACGGCAGTCTCTTGTCGCCAGCGCGCCATGCTTTCGTGGCGGCTCACCGACACGGAGAATATTGTAGATGGCGAACCTCGATTTCTTCCACCTGAATTACAAGGGGCGCAAGGGACGACGACGTTCTGGGTGTCGGTGGACAAAAACGGAGACGTCTCCTCCGTGAGAGTGCTGATGTCGAGTGGCGATCCCCAACTCGATGCGGCTGGGATGAGATTCTTGAAAGCCATGAAATTCACGGCACCGCAAATGAACGGCAAACCGATGCAGGCGGCAATTCCCATCGAGGTGCGGTGGGCGCCTGCTGGCACAAATCCACAATAGCCCAGGACAATGACGGTCCACCGGAAGCAAAGTCGCGTTTCGGTTTCAGTGCACCATGGTACCGTCCACGGGATTGGGTCGGAGTGATCCCAATTCTACCCTGGACGATTCAATATCGGGTTGATTCTCTGCCGGGGCTTGGAACCCTCTAATGACGTTAAAGCCTTCATGAAGGAGTTTGACTGGAGCCTCGTCGGCAAGAGCAGAACGGCACGCTCTGGCGCGCCTGCGAAGTGGAATGAATCGGGGCTTCCGGCTCATTTGCTGCCGCTCAAGTTTGGGCGGAATCGTGCCAAGACAAGTCGTGAGCTAGGCATAGTTTACGTTGTGGCCAGTCAAGATTTGCCAGATGAAGAGGATCAGCAGCGCCGAGAATACGGCGACGCTTAGCCAAAAAAGCACAGGGTACTCGTCCCTCCAAGCGAAGCGCAGCTTACGAATACGCCAGAAGATCAAGCACACCAACACCAATGCGGTTACAACACGACCTAGTTGGATCATCACGTCCAGTCTCGCGGCGTTTCGTTGAGGTGTAGCCAATTTTCGGAAGCCAGATGTATGGCAATTGGTGGCGCAAACGCGAACTAGTCTGAACGGAGAGGCTTGCTCCATGAGCGCTCATCTGCGCCATGAGGTAGATGCGCTATGACGGTCTCTTTCTGCATGTCCCTCGCAAAGCGGGTGCGACGGTAAACCTCTCTTCGGACCAATTCCCCGTGACACCGAAACGACCCATTATCACAACCGGGGGTAGGAATCGTTTCGGACCGTGACAAAACACGGCGAAAGGCCCCTGGATTTGGCTTTACTTTTCAGGAGGGCGACTTGGGCACCACGAAGAGCGAAAACAACAAGGTGCTGCAAACGGCGCTGCTTCCCCTGAGCGTCAGGAAGCAGCGCGCCACGCTTATCGCGGCGATCCTGGGCCTCCTCATTAAGATCGCGCTCGGCCATTACCTTCCCTCCAACAGCTTCACGGAAGCTGTTTCCTGGATCATCGGTCTAAACATCGCTTTGTTCTCGTGGGTCGTAATCAATGCGATGAATTCCGCCCATGAACGCGCACAGATCAACGATTCTGTGCGCGATCTGAACAATGCCGTCGGTGTGGAAATCGACAAACTGGATGCCGCCATCGGCAAAGCAAACATCGTCGTCCTGGCCGATGAAGACGATGCCTTGAAATATTGCACGAAGGCGATGCCCGCTGCTTCCGAAATCAAGACCACAATCCTGCGGTTCCGCGACGGCGTGGTCGAGGAGCCCCCGCAATATCAGAGCTGGATCGAGGCGAAAAAACAGTTCGTTGCCGGCGGCAACGTTCTGGTGGAATTGGTTTCGTCTCATCTCAGCGATGCCGATGAACAGTCCCGTTTCATCGAAGAAAACAACCCCACCAGCAAATACAACGTCCATTATCTCGACGACGAGATATATCCGGCGATTCAGCTGTCGATTCTCTATTTCCCCGCCTCCGATAAACACGAGGAGCACAAGGTTGTAGTGTTTGGCGGTTCTGTGGCGGGTGCGCCCGGCGGCCCTTATTTCAAGACGAGCAGCGAAGGCGTGGTCGAATTGTTCGAGCGCTATTTCAATCTGCTGCGCAATGTGAGCCAACCCAAGAAGGGCATGACTGCATTGTGGAATAACGTTTACGGCAAAGTGGGCGAAGACCAGCTGAAGGAATTCGCCAAAAAAATCATCGCGTCCGCCGGGCAGCGCAAATACGACGCACGCCTGAACGGAACATGGATCTATGCACTGAGAAACCACCCGACGATCCAGGACATATACGGCATCATCAAGATTAAACACACCGACGATTACCTTATCGCCTCGGCCGACGTGTTCTTTGTAGACGGGCGGCCCAGAGGGCGCTGGTGGTCGCGCGATATCAACTACGATCACGAACACAGGCTGCTCGAAATCATCTACGACATCTTCCTGTACGATGAAGATCCCGCGACTTGCGAGCGCGTTTGCCTGTCGAAGAATAACTATCTGGGCGTGCTGGTATTCGAAATTGGCGATCAGATGCTTACGGGGCGGTTTGGCAATCTGTCGGTGGCTGAGCGAGGCGAGATATCCGTTGCGCGCCTCGCCGATAGCACCGACGCCGACGACGCCGAAACGCTGCCGGGAATCTTCTACGAAAAGCTCAAGAAGAAGATCAAACCTCCGCAATGGGTGAAGGAAGGCCAGTGCTATTTCACCTGCACACAATGCGGACATTGAAGGGAGCCGCTCCCGGCCTATCGCCTTTTTCATTTCGAATTTTTCAACAATATCCGCCAGAACCTGTCATTCTGGAATGCATGACAATGTCCGAGACGACCGAGCTATGAGCGAGCCCGCGCCGGCTGTATCAAGCGCCACGCCTCCCAAACAACCCGAACGTTGGGCGGCGTTGACGGCGCTGGGTATCGTCTATGGAGATCTCGGCACCAGCCCGCTTTACACACTGCAAACCGTCGTGCAGGCCACGGGCGGACGCTTCACAAGCGAAAGCGCGCTGGGAATCTTGTCGCTGATCGTTTGGACCCTGATCGTCACGATTTCGATCAAATACTGCCTGTTTGTGATGCGCGCCGACAACCGCGGCGAAGGCGGCATCCTGGCCTTGATGTCTCTTGTCGGGGCCAACAATTTCAAGGGCGCGAGTAAGATCTTGGCCGTCATGGGCCTGCTGGGCGCGGCGCTTCTTTATGGCGATGGGGCGATCACGCCCGCTATCTCCGTGTTGAGTGCGCTCGAAGGCGTCAATGTCGCCACCAGTGTGCTGAAGCCTTTCGTAATGCCCATCGCGGTCGGGATTCTGATCGTCTTCTTTGCCGCGCAGCGTTTCGGAACAGCCAAGATCGGCAGCGCCTTCGGACCCATCATGCTGATCTGGTTTGCCGTCATCGCCGCATTGGGATTGATCGGCATCATTCGCAATCCCGGCGTCCTCGCAGCCATCGATCCGCTGCACGCCGTGCGATTTCTGGCCCATAGCGGCGGTGTCGGATTTCTTGTCTTGGGCGGCGTCTTTTTGTGCATCACCGGGGGCGAGGCGCTCTACGCCGATATGGGACATTTCGGCAGAGGCCCGATTCAGCGTTCCTGGTACATGATCGTTTTGCCGGCGCTGCTCCTCAGTTATGCCGGCCAGACCGGGCTGTTGATCGAGAAGGGCACCATCACCGGCAATCCCTTCTTTCAGCTCGCGCCGGTTTGGGCGATCTATCCCCTGGTCCTCTTGGCAACGATCGCCACCATTATCGCAAGCCAATCCATCATCACCGGCTCATTTTCCATGACGCGCCAAGCCATGCAACTTCGCTGGTTGCCCGGCTTCCGGATTCGCCAAACCTCGGACAATGTGTACGGCCAAATCTATGTGCCGGTGGTCAATTGGCTGATGATGATTGCGACCATCGGCATAACCATCGCCTTTCGAAGTTCCGACAGCCTGGCGGGCGCCTATGGCACGGCGGTATCGACAACCATGCTCTTGACCACCTGCCTGCTGTTCGCGGCTATGCGCAAGATTTGGCGCTGGTCGATCGCTGTCTCGGTCCTGGTTGCGGGTTGCTTTCTGATTGTCGATCTCGGCTTTTTCAGCGCCAATCTGCTCAAGATCGTAGACGGCGGCTGGCTTCCCCTCTCTATCGGAGCGATCATATTCTTCATCATGCTCACTTGGCGCTCGGGTATCGAGGCGATCCGCGCAAGTTTGGGCCGCGCCTCGGATGCGCCCAAACACCTGATAGCCGATCTTAAGGCCGGCAAGATTCCCCGCGTCGCCGGCACCGCAATTTTTCTGACGAGGCTCGATCACAAAATCCCGCCGCTGCTGGTCGACCATGTCAAGCATATGGGCGCGCTTCATCGCAGCGTCATTGCCCTGACGGTCACCTTTGCAGACATACCGCGCATCCCTGAAGCAGAACGCTATACACTCGAAAAAATCGCCGACAGTATTTGGCGCATAACCATGTCGTTCGGATTTGTGGAAATCCCCGATCTTCCGTCGGTTCTAAGCACTGTGACAGGATTGGATTGCTCGATCGATCTCGACCGCGCCGTCTATTTCGCCTCGCGCGACCTGGTTGTAGCCAAACCGGAGAGTTCCGGGCTGGAACGCTTGCGCGTAGCGGTCTTCTCTTTTCTTTATCGCAATGCGGTGAAGTCGGTCGACCTGTTCAATCTGCCGCCGCACAATGTCGTGGAAATCGCCCGCGAGATCGAAGTCTGAACGTCCGCTGCTTTAGAGGCATCCCTCGACACGATAGACGCCGCGAATAGAGGTCAGTCTGCCTTGGGGGGTGGCGCGCCAATAGATGTAGGCCGCTTGGCGGCATACCACCCGGTCTTCCCGTCGCGTCGCTTTGGCCTCGGCGCCGTCGGCAATGACAAAAGACCAGTCGGTGCGGATGAACCCCTCGCGCTGCAGCTCGCGGGCCATTTCGACCTCCGGCGAACCAATGGGAAAACGCACCCGGACACGCGTGTCGAAGTCGCTGTTGATAGTGTCCCAACCGCCATCCAGTCCCGCCGTCAGCGGGACGCTTGGCCTGGGCTGCCCGATGAAGATTGCCACCGTGACCACTATGGAAACGATCGCGGTAATAAGGACGGCAGAGAAGATGCCCAAGACCCAGCGCATGTCCGCAGACATGGAATCCCCCCAAAAGCCTCAACGTTAGCTGCCGGATGATAGCAAGCGCCCACGATTGCGTCAGTATCGATTCTTTCTGTGCATCGGGAATTTGGCCAGTTTTCCACCAGTGCCGGAGAGATCGGGCGATCAGACGCGGCGAAGGGAACTGAGCGCGAACCCGCAGTACCGGTGCCCGCAAATGGCTTTCAACAAACTGTCATTGTGATGCGGATTGGTCGTTGGCCAAGAGGTCGAGCCTGAACTCGCTATTTGGAATACGACCTATTCGCGCCATTCTTGAGGATTGCTGCGTTCAATCGTGTGGCCGTGCTCGGTGTGTTGTATTGCGGTATCGACAAAAGCGGATACCGCTCGAGCTGATAAGGAACGGAGGAAGAAAGGGAAAGAAAGGGGAAAAATGGCGTCAGACTCCATATCGGCAGGCTACCCATATTGAAAACGAAGCACCGCGCCGGCCAAGCGGAATGAGCAAGGGTAAAATCCACTCTGACCCCGTTTCTCTCAATCTAGCACTGCCTGGCGGCAAACTCGGTTATTCTGACGGCGCGCCAACAATCACCCGTGGGTTTGGGTCCTTTGCGAACCAGGGTTGCGCCGGTTTTGAAAACACCAAGGCTATCGCCGTTATCCCCATCGCGGGAACGAAGTACATCCAAGGATTCACCCAATCGCGCACCGCCAAGCTCTCAAAGTAGATGTTCAGGAACGTGCTCAGTGGAATTTTCTGAGAACCTGCGGCGGCCAGCAAGAGCAACAGTAGGTCGCCGGTTTGATTTACGATGAATAGTCCAACAAAACCCCAACGTGCCCAACATAGGCGCTTAAATGCCGCCAGCCATGCGAGGGTTAAGGTTGGAGCTGCCCAAATAAGTGCCACTTCCATCTCACGGGCGTTATAGTTGCGCGCTGCGTCTCTCGCCCATTGGGGTGATCTCGCCAGGAACGAAAGATATTCCGCGCCGGGAAAGAACAAGACCCAAGCGGCCATGATTACCCAATACAAAGCGATAACAACGCTGATCCACCAAAAGAGCCGTACACTTTTCGGCATGATTGCCCTCCGCTTCACTCGCCGAGGCCGAGCACAAACCGCTTTGCCTGCATTATTGGCACACCCGCAGAATATCGAACTATAGCAGAGCATAAGCACGAGCTGGGAACGAACGGATGCGGCGCATTTGCGCAAGCGGACCGTCCCCTTTTGCGCGGTGCAATAGCTGCGTTTTTATGCCAGCCCCGCCACACCACGTTCTTCATCTCCAACCGAATTGGTCGTGACCGCTATGGTGTCGAGACCAGAGCGGCGCGCTGGGGAGCGATATGCTTGACGGCGCGGCGATGGTGCGGTGCCCGTTGAACAGCCGAAATGGGCGCGTCTTACAGATCGGGTCCGCTTTTAGACCGTAGCGCACCCTTGTTCGCCAACGTGCTTGTTCCGAATCCAGACGCTGCTTGTGGGTCGGTCAGGCGATGCCGTTGCAGCGCAACCAGACCATCTGCCCCGCAGCCGGATCATAAAGCAGATTCACAATCCCACAGCCGCCATCGAGAATGGAGGGCAATGGTTCGTTGACATACAGCCCGGCACGATAATCGCAAAGGACACCAATATCGTGATGCGGTACCGAACACTCGCGCGGAGCCTGCACCAGTTCTCCGCGAACCATCCGGCGCCCGTCGATCGTCACGCCGATGTAGAACCGCGCATATTAACGCAGGGGACGGATCGGCGTTGGCGCACGCGCAGGCGTCCGAATCTTCGAATTCGAGCGCCGCGATTACCTGAACATCAGGTGTCCAAGTCCCGTCCGCAAGCGAAGGGCTGAAAAACAGCAGAGTCGCTGTGAGTATCCAGATCGCCCCCAGTACGGATTTGGTTGTCTGCATGGTGTTCCCTCCTGCTCGCCGTGGGAGCAGAGTGTCGGAAACGGCAACTCGTAGCGCATCTTACCCGTCCGGCCCGCATTCGGCCCCTTGGTCGCAAACGTGTCGTCCTTCATGAATGTCCCAATAAATCTTCGAGCCGATCGGATACAACTTGACTCGATCCTGTATTTCGGTATATCTAGAAATACAGAAATCGAGGGGTGAGCGGTGGATACCGAAGCCGATCTTGTCCGTTTTGCCGACATGCTTTCTGCCATGGGGACGGAGCCGCGTCTGCGTATCGTGCGATTGCTGCTGTCGGCCCATCCCACCGGCATGGTCGTCGGCGAAATCGGGTCCGAACTCGGCATTCCCAATTCGACGCTCTCCCACCATCTCGACAAGCTGAAAAACGAAGGCCTCGTGACGATGCGTCGCGAGGGCGTGTTCCTGCGCTACATGGCAAACCATGAGGCGTTGCAAGAGCTGCTGGCGTTTCTCTACGCCGAATGCTGCACCCGCAATCAGGTCGTCGAACCCAAGAAGATCACCTGTTGTTGAAAGGAAACGATATGAGCGCCACCGACATCAAAGACGTTGTCCGCGAAAAATACGCAGAAGCCGCGCTGCGCGCCGAGGCCGGACGCCACGCGGACAGCGGGAACGCGAAGGCGTCCTGCAAATGCGGCGACAAGATTTCATCGGGCCTCTACGACGCATCTCAGATCGGTACGCTGCCGGAAAAGGCCCTGCTGGCTTCACTCGGCTGCGGCAATCCCACGGCGCTGGCAGAACTCAAGCCCGGCGAGATCGTGCTCGACCTCGGATCGGGCGGCGGCATCGATGTGTTGCTGTCGGCGCGTCGCGTCGGCCCCACAGGCAAAGCTTATGGTCTCGATATGACCGACGAGATGCTGGCGCTGGCGAACGAGAACAAGAAGAAGTCAGGGCTGACGAATGTCGAGTTCCTCAAAGGCGACATCGAGAACATCCCGCTGCCCGCCAACTCGGTCGATGTCATCATCTCCAATTGCGTCATCAACCTGTCGGCCGACAAGAACAAGGTGTTACGCGAGGCTTTCCGCGTTCTGAAGCCCGGCGGCCGCTTTGCCGTCTCCGATGTCGTCCGCAAAGGCGAGGTTCCCGCCGATCTGATGAGCAACATGGTGTTGTGGGCGGGCTGCGCGGTCGGCGCGCTCAAGGATACGGAGTATTCCGACAAGCTCGCCGGCGCCGGTTTCGGCAATATCGGTATTGAAACGACACGGGTCTACACGGCCGAAGACGGGCGCGCTTGGTTCAAGGATTTGGGTCTGGACTTCGACAAGATCGCTCCGTTGATGGAAGGCAAGTTTGTAAGCGCCTTCATCCGCGCCACGAAGCCCAACGGATGTTGCGGCTGATCGTGAGGATGTGATGATGCGTGAAACGAAAGCTTGCGCCTGTTCCGGCGCCAAGAGTCTGATCTTCGCTTGTTCCGGCGCCTGCGATGTCGGCGAGATTGCCGATCGCGCCGCACGCAAGATTTCCCGCGACGGCGTGGGCAAGATGTATTGCATGGCAGGCATCGGCGGTCGCGTCGACGCGATCGTAAAGACCGCACAAACCGCAGGCGCTATCCTCGCCATCAACGGCTGTGCTTTGAACTGCGCCAACCGTTCTCTCACAGAAGCCGGGTTCGAAGGCTTCGAGAGCCTGTTCCTTGCCGAACTCGGTCTGGAAAAAGGCAAGAGCCCGGTGACGGACGAAGCGATCGCAAAAGTGGCCAACCAGGCTAAAGACCTCCTTACCAAAACCCACAGGCCGAAACAGCAAACGCATGCCTGAGAAGATCGACACGGCGCAGGCCGTCACCCTGTATCACAATCCCGATTGCGGCACTTCGCGCAATGTTCTGGCACTGATCCGCCATTGCGGTATCGAACCCGAGGTGATCGCGTATTTGAAGACGCCCCCGGCGCGGGAAGAACTGAAGGCTCTTATCGGCCGGGCGGGGCTTTCGCTGCGCGATGTGCTGCGCAAGAAAGCGACGCCCTATGCCGAGCTAAGGTTGAACGATCCGAGTTTGAGCGACGACGCCTTGCTCGATGCGATGATGGCTCACCCCATTCTTATCAACCGCCCCATTGTTGCGAGCGACAACGGCGTCAAGCTCTGCCGACCTTCCGATGTCGTGCTTGACCTCTTGCCGTCCCGGCCCGCGACAGAATTTGCGAAGGAAGAAGGGGTTCCGTTTCTTCACGATGCGCGGATCGCCGGCAATGATCCCGACCTTGCAGCCGCTCTCAAAGCGGTCGATTTGCCGACCGACGATTTGCTGGAAGCAAATCGCATCTTCTTCGACTACCGCACGCTTGGCGGGACGTTGCTCGGCTATGGCGGTTATGAGCTTTACGACAAGGACGTCCTGATCCGCTCCGTTGTGGTGCCGCAGGCCGGGCGCGGCATCGGCCGCAATCTCATTCCTCTGCTTCTCTATCGGGCCTTTGAAGGTAAAGCGCGCCGCGCTTGGCTCTTGACCACCACGGCCGCGCCCTTCTTCGAAAAACTCGGCTTCCAGGCGACGGCGCGCGCGGAAGCGCCGGAGTCCATCCTTTCGACGCGGCAGGCTAAGAGTCTTTGCCCGGCCAGCGCAACACTGCTTTCCCGTTCCATCGGCTTTTGACGCCATCATGTCGATATTCGAGGGCTATCTTACGCTCTGGGTTGCGTTGTGCATTGTCGGGGGAATTGCGCTCGGCCAACTCGCGCCGGGCGCATTCCACTGGGGGCTAGCTGCGCCAACTGCGGACTTGGAAAAGGAACGCCTGTCCATCAGCCGATGCTAATGGGGATTAGGACGTGCAGAACGATGTCGCCGCTAAAATGTGCCGTCTTCGCGGCTTCGAGGCCGTAGCGCCGGTACAGCGCCCCAAAGATCAGCCCGGCGATACCGTTCAGAACGACGGCGCACGGCACGATGAGCGGGGTGATCTGCGCGACGGCTGCGACGACCGGCAAATGCAACAAGCCGAACACGATGGCGACGACGAGATTGGCCAGCCAGAAAACTCGGGCCGGGAGTGGCGATGCTTGGCCACCTCCAAACGCCCTAACAATGGTCCGCAAGATCAGGGCCAGCACGGACAACAATCCGAGGCGCATGAGAATTTCTTCGTCTATGCCGCCATAGATAGAAGCCAGCAATCCTTGCCAAGGCGCAGGGTGCATGCTGGCCCGGGCATCGGCGTGGACCAGCGGCGCAAAACCCCATCTGTTCAAAGCCAGAACAATCAGTGAGATCGCCACGCCGCAGACGACGGCTATCGAGAAGTCTTGAAAATGTTCCGGCGGGCAGGGGATTGCGATACAGCCAGGCGCTGAAAAGCGGTGCGCCCAAGCCGATTTTGCGAGCGGACCAAAGACCCAGAAATACCGCACCACCGATGAAAAGCACCGATTGCGCCAGTGAGGCCGCGAGAAGCAAACGAGGATCCATATGCTTCTGTGCGGCGAGCGCATTGAGTGTATCACCTTGCACAGACAGGGCAAAAGGAAGAACGCAGGCGACGCCGCACAGCGCCAAAAGCCAAAGCACAACAGCGGTCTTCAGAAACGGCGCGTTTGCGGATGTTTGCGTACTCGCGGTGGGCATTTGCCGTCACTCCATTTCGGTGGGTTGTGCCTGACCTTCCAATCGTCGGTGGAGCAGGAACCAATAAGCTACGAGGATGAAGACCCAAGTAGCTTCATGCCTTTTTGCCCTTCTTTCTGTCGACTTTGAACAGATCGAGCATGAGAGCCGCTACGTCCTCGAACACGCTGGTATTCAAGGAGTAGACGATCTGTTGTCCGCGTCGCTCGCATCGCACGAGATCTGCCGCCTTGAGGACGTTGAAGTGATGCGACATCGAGCCCTTCGTCATTTCGAACGCCTCGGCGAGTGTGCCGGCGGTTTTCGATCCACCTTGAAGGAGCTTCAGAATCTTTCGACGACTTGGGTCGGAGAGGGCTTTGAAGACATCATAGGATGGCATGGTAGTTTGATATTTTGACGATCTTCAAAATAACTGTCAAGTGCTCGTTAGCAGTCTGATGAGGAGGTCCGATAGGGGATCCGCCACGGAGAGCGGTAAGTTCTGGCGCAACTTGGACCTATTCCAATGGACGAGTTTGGGGCCGATTTCGGACTCGCGGTTAAGTCTAGCTCGCGCCGAAGCCCGTCATTCACCTATGGCTGTTTTCTCTCAAATCCCTTGGCGCAAAAAAAATCCGTTGGGCCAAATCAGACATAAACCCTGGCTCGGCCCCGAACATAACGAGATATGCAGCCAGACATATCTGCGCCTCACCAAACCAAACAGGCGGCGCCACGTGCGGCATACTGCCTGGCCCGCATTCACTCGCACTTGGCTAAGATGGCGCGCCATTGCGACCTTCCCGAAGAGGGAGCGCAGCAGGCGAGGGGCATGCCTGGGGGAATGCATGAACAACTTTGAGAACGTCGACCTATTGGAGTTCGACAAGCTTAAAGACGAACAAATCGGCCGGCTCGCCTACCGCGACAATCTCTTCTATCTCACGATGGGAATCATCGGCGGTATCGTCGCCACTTACTTCGCTTACACGAAGGCGGAGGTCGTCCTCCTGTGGTTGCCGTTCGCAATGTTCATCGTCGGCGTAGCGCACCTGACGTGCGAGCGGCGCATCCAGGATATCGGCTTGTATGTGCGGCGGCATCTTGCGCCTCGCGTCGCGGCGCAAATCGGACGCGACCCCAGTGATGTCTTCGCCTGGGAAATCTTCTTCCGGAATGAGAAATGGCATCCGTGGCGCAAGCGACTGCATCAGTTCTCCTGCTACATACTTTATGTGCTGTCGGGCATCGTTGCCGTTGGGATCTATCTGGCGCCCTATGGAAAGCTGCGTGCGCTTGGTCCTTTTGAATTCGCCCTGGCCATCGTTGACGCCTTGTTGATTGTGGGTGTCGCCAGCCTGATCTATGTCTTCAATCGCTTCAGCCCGGATTTGGAAATTCTCGGCAATGGCACCAAACCGCGTTTCTCGGTGCTGAAGCGCATGTTTCTGTCATTCCTCGCCGCTGGCATCTTCGGAACCGCGGCGTTCTACAGCGCGACGAACGCGACATTGCCTGCCGAGTGGATGAGCGTCGTGGAGGCCGCCCATCTGCCTGCGCCGTGGCCGCTTATCGCGGCCGTCGCGACGGCGTTCGTGGTCCTGACAATCGGGCTCGTGGTCGGACGGCGATAATCACGCCGACTCGGTTTGCGCCGCTGACGACGGCCCGGAGAATTCGCGGACATGACTCTTCATGAGATGGATATACTGATCCAAGGTCGCACGGCAGAGTCCCGTTTTTGAACCTAGGCATCCCGCCAGCCAAGCTGAAAGAGCAAGGATGCAATCGCGGCACACACGCCTATGGATGCTCCGTCAACGACGCGTCACGACGAGCGAAACATGCGTGCGACGACGAATCCGGCGATGAGGCCGCGCCGATTAGAGCAATGTGCAGCACCAGGCCGATCAGCTTGATGGCGACGAATACCACCAAGCCAACAATCAGGGCGGCGATAATTTCCAAGGTTTGCATGAAGGGCCGATCAGGCGAGCTTCGTGCCGGAGAAGGAGGGCGCCCGAGGCTTGGGCAAACCGGCCAGTTTTTGGTGATCGACCTTGAGAAATGCGACAACGTCGGCCGGATTGGTATTGGGCACGGACATCCCCCAAGGTTCAAATAAGAAACTCGCGGATGCCGAAAAGGTTGCATAACTGCGCGAGAAATTCCCTTCTCACGCGGGCGAGGCCGGCGCGGGACGGAGCTTTCCCGGCCCACTCGCGTTAGTGATGGAATGGCAGACGCTCCGTCGCAAATGCCCCAGCATATCCGCCGCCCTTCGCCTGGATGGCGCTTGTGCTCACTACCACCGCTCTGTTCATTGCCGTTCTCATTCTGACCAGCCAGCGCCGCGCCGATAAGCTTGCCTATTTGCGCGAGCAGATGACGCTGGAAGCCGCGCTGATGACGGAGCAGAAGACGCGCAAGATCATCGAGCTTCTCGAAGAATTGCGGCGCGACAGCCCCGAAAACTGCGATCGTCACGATGCGGAAGCGACGCAAATGGCAGCCAAGGCGGACCCTCGTGTCGTGCTCGAAGTGATCGAAGAAGAAGCGGCACGCTCCGCCAATCCCAAAAAATCCGGCGGCGAAGGCTCGGATGCGCGTTGAACGACGCAAATGACTATTGAATTCGTCGCGTCGATTCTTTGAACGCGCCACGCGAAACCTGCCGATTGGAATACGTCCAGCTTGCGCCGGAACCGGTGATTGAAATCGCGGCCGGCAATATTGCGAGATTTTGCGACCAGCTGACGCATCGTTTGGCGGGAATATCAATTCCGGTTGGCGCGTCGATAGGTTGTTTGGGGCCCAGAGCGAGCTTACTCTTATTCCTCGCAGTGGGGGCTTTTCATATGTCATGCTTGCCGTTTATCGAAATGCGTTGTTTTCGCGCGTTCGGTTTGGCGATGCTGATCGGGCTTGCTTTTCTATCGAGCCTGGAATCGCCCGCGCGTGCCGATGATGGCGTTGGAACGGCCATTATTACCTTGAACCATCCGGTTATGGTCGGTGCCACGCTGGACCCATACAGAGCCTATTATATTAGAGCACGGCGCAAGGACGGCCACGCTGGTGCACAATTTCTCTGGCACGAAGGATGGATCGTGAGCACCGAGGACGATTTGGCCCCCTTTGGAGCGCACGGGGCGGTGATTATGAAGGAGTTGCCCGCCGGCGAGTGGGAGGTGAATACCTTTCGCTTGGAGACGCACGGGCGTTGGCGGTGGTGGCCTGTCAGGGAATTTTCAATTCCATTCACGATCCGGCCCGGGCGCGCAACCTATATTGGCAGCTATCAGCCTGTCGGTCATATGTACAAAAACTGGCTTGGGCTCGAGCTCGTCGGTGGAGCAAGTTTTGTCGTCACCGACCAAAGTGCTCGCGACATTCCCATTGCACAGGCCAAGAAGCCCGGCCTAGGGCCTGTCGACATCGAAGTGTTTGACGTTCGTACGTTGAATAATCCGTTGCTGATACGCGGCGCCGATGCGCCGGTTCCGGATGATGCCGCCTTTTCTCACGACGGTCAGGAGTGACGCGGTTTTTTTAGCGGGCCCACATTTGTCCGTCGTCGATTGTGGGGCGGGAGTGGTGCCGTGCCAGTGACGTTCAAGAAGTTCGCCGTTGCCACCGTTAGGACGATCGCCGGTTTCGCCGCGGTTTTGATCGTCGTTTGGCTATTTATCGTCATCGCCTTAACTGTACTCAGTCACACCTACCGCTACGGCGATTTCCACTCCGGCGACAGCACGTTGCGGATCGCGGCCGGAACGGGCGTGATGGACGAGGGCTTTATCGACATCGAAAATTCCAGGACCGATGTCAGTATCATTTTGGAACCTGGGGAGTGGGACAGGCTGATGAGTTTTTGGGATTCGGCACGCCACGTTCATGCGGTACAGTGGCAAACGATCGGCGAGATCAAGGAAACCGATACCTACGACAACACCGTAATTACGGTACGGGCCGGGCCGGGCATCCGTTTCGCCATTCGGGAAAACGGAGCCTGCGCCGATTACGCGCTGGAACCTAACGATATCGTGCCGCTGGACACGGCATTGCGTCATGCCGCACGGCGACTGCATGGTGTGGCAGCAAACGGCGACGAGCAGGCCATTCCTCTTGACTTGCGCCAACGCCTTACAACCGGGTGGACGACGTTCACAAGTGGCCCGCGCTCTTTTCCGGCAGCGGTGGACAGCTGCAGTCATTGACGAGCGCAAAGCGGACCGGTTCTCGAAGTGATCGAGGAAGAGGCGGCGCGTTCCGCCAATGCCAAATAATCCGGCGGTAAGAGCTCGGACGCGCGTTGAGGGTTGTTAGACGCTAGCGACCGTCAAATCGTAGTTCAGTGTTTTTTCTCCCCTGCAACAATCCGCAAGGTCGGCGCCTCGTCACGATGCGGAAGCCACGCTTGATCGCTATGGCAATCCATAGAGCTTCATGAAGCGGTCCAGCGAATTCCGGTACGTTAGAAACTCGTCGTTCAAGAGTTCATAAGTGCCGCCGGGTGTGAGGTCGATGTCGTATTCGATCCAGGGATCGCTGACGTTATCGAAATAGCCTCGGCACCAGCGGTTGTCGCGGTTCCACTCGTTCATGCGCGACACATCGAATTTTCCGTGCGTGCTGAAACCGGCCGCGAATTGGAACGAACCGCAGCGCTCGTCTTTGCAATCGAACATGTAGATGCCGACTTTGGCACCACTGATGGTGGTTTGGACGTGGTTTTTGCCGTCTTGCCCTTGTACCACCAGGGCCTGATAACCTTGGCCTTGCAGCCAGCTGTCCACCTCGGCAATCGTCATTCCGTTGGTCGGCAGGTCGTTTGCGGCGGCCGCGTTTGGCATGAAGCCCATGGCCAGGATCGTTGCGATCAGGAATATGCGTTTCATCGGTTTCCCCCAAAGAGATGCACCAGCTTAGGCGATATGGTCGTGTCAGCGCCATACTTTGATTCTAAGTAGCAAGTGCATGATTATGCGGGAGAATAGGGCGGCCAGACTGCGGCCGGTGCTCCATGGGACAGCCCTTAGTTTCGCTTGCCGCTCAGAATTACAGGTGCGCGTCCCGACTCAAATCCTAACACCGCGCGCTCGAGCAACGCCCCAACCACGGCGCCAAACAAACATACGCCGAAAAAGACGAGCATAGGCAGCGATCCGGCACGGACGCGACTCTTGCGGCGCCCGCGCCGGATTTGTGTCAGAATAATCTGCCGTGCCATAGTTCCCCTGCCGTTTGCGGAACGCAATGCGCGAGCTTCGCTCGCGAGATTGCCTCAGAACGCCTTCGACAATCCGAAGAAGAACCCACGCCTTTGGGCATATTGCGGCGCGAACACGCCGACGCCACTGCCGCTGCGGATTTGATAATCCACATCGAACAGATTGATGACGTCCGCTCGTGCCATGAGACCACTCAATCCGATATCCGTCAGATCGCGGCTGAAGCCGAGATTGATTTGAACATAGGGCGGCACATGCGAGTTGTTCGGGTTTACGATCGACTGCCGCAGTCCGGTGCCGTAAATCATGTCGGTACTGAATACCGCCGGTCCCCAGCGATAGTCCATGCCTGCGGACGCGGAGGCTTTCTGCTCGTGATCCAGATCGATAAAGTGATTTTGCGCATAAGCAAAATCGGATGGCGTAAAGCTGAATTGACTTGTTATCCAATCTTCGCCAATTGCACGTTCAATAGAATAATTGGCATAAGCCGAAAAATCGCCCGTCGTGTAATCGGCCGTGAGTTCCGCGCCGTATTGCCGGCCGCGAGCATAGTTGAACGGTGTCAGTATAATCGGCGCGCCGAATTGGCCTTCGTCGATCAGATTCTTCGACAGCTTGAAATAGCTGTCGAAGCCCAGTTTCAGTTCTGCCGTGATCTGCTGCGACATGCCGAAATCATAATAGTCGGCGCGTTCGGCTATCGGAGTTGTATCCTGCGGAATTGCCGGCGCATTTGTGGTGTTGTTGAACAGCGCAATATCCGAGCCGGACACCAGCTCGATGGGCGGCGGAGAGAAATACCGCGCATAACCGGCATGCACGATGGTGCCGTCGGACGGCGTCCATACCGCATTAACGCGGGGACTGAATTGGTCGCCGCTGCTATAGGCTTTGTATTTGTCGTAGCGGACACCGAAATTCAGCGTCAGGGTCTTGATGACCTTCCATTCGTCCTGAAGATAAAAACTGTAACTCGATGCGTGTTTGGTGCCGTTGTCGATGATGTTGAGAGGAACGTCCGAAGTCTGGCAGGTGTTCGCCGGATCGCTGCAGAGCGGGTTCGGATTCGGATTGGTCGCCGAGCCCGGTGCAACCGGCAGAACCAAAGACGACGTGTTGCTAATAAGGTCGTCGGCTTCATAGGTGGTGCCGAAGCGGATAGTGTTGCTACTCCCCAAATGATAGGCGCCTTCGGCCTGCAAGCCATAGGCTTGATCGCGCTTATACGCCTTCTGCGCGATGCCGTCGTAAAGGATGTCGCCGACATTCGCGCCCGGTGTATAATTCAAGCTCGAATAACGCCCGAACAGCGACACCTGATAGTCCAATGCGCCCTGGGAATGCAGATAGCTGATCGTGGCATAGTGGGTGATTTCGCGCTGTCTTTCATCCAGGTCCTGTGAGGGAAATCCCGTCTGACCATTCGCCTGCAGCAGGAAATTGCCGCTGCCGGAGTCTAAGGGGCCGAGTCCCACGATGCCGCCAATCCCCGAAGGTTGCGTGCCGATCAGGTTCGGAATCTGGAACATGTCGTTCGACGTGCCGAAGATCGCGGTGACGCTGCTGTGTTCGTCCAGAATCTCCTGCAGAAATGCGAAGCCGTGATACTGTTTGGTACGGTCGTGCTCCGGCGTGTGGCTGCTGTCGGGAGATTCAATGCCCAGCGAATTCGTCTCGTAATCGCCTGCGAGGAAATAATTGAAGTGGCCGGACGATCCGCCATAGTCGAAACTCGGTTCGATCTCGTTGTGGCTACCGCCATAGACGGAAACATGTCCGCCCGCACCGAACAGACCCGTCTTGGTTTGAATGTCGACGACGCCGCCGGTATCGAGCCCGTATTCTGCAGGAAGAGCGCCGGTAATCAGTTCGACGGACGACGCCAAACGCGGGTCCAGGGTTTGCCCGAAGACGCTAATGCCCTCCGGCAGGATGATCCCATTGATGCGATACTGCAGAGCGTTGTGCTCGCCGCGGATATGGAGCTGGCCGAAGGAATCCTGCACCACGCTTGGCATCTGCAGAAGAACCTCATTGAGCAAATCGTTATCGCCGCCGGGCGAGTTCTCGATATCCTGGGCGGTGACCGTGTAGGTCGAAGCGCCCAGTTGGGTCTGAATACCCAGCCGAGCGTCGGACAGCCGCTGTGCCGTGACGGTGACTGTCTCCACGCCGCCGGACGTTAAAGGGGCGTAAGCATCCTGCGCCCATGCATCGGCACAAAGCGCCAGCATGGTTGCGGCGGAAATCGAAAGATAATGGCGATACATCGCTGGTACTCCACGAATTAATAACGTTCACAGCCGTCGGCAACGACCGCGCGCGGAAGAATCCGCGCGACTATTCTTGCGAAATGTGAGCGTTAAGCGTGCGGTGGAGCGCGACCGCGCCAGCTGTGCGATATCGATCGCAGAACGATCGAAACCGCGTATAAGGTCGGCGCTGCAAATTGGACCTGCAGCGGAAGCAATAACCCCGTCGCCGTTGGGGAAACAAAAGCACCGGCAATCGTGATCTGCTGGCACAGCGGACAATTGGCCGGATCGTCTTTGGCGGGGAAGTGATCACGATCCTGTGATGGCGGCGCTTTGATCGGCGCGACGCCGGCGTCGTGCAGCGAGATAGCGGCATCAGCTTGTGCCGAAATATGAATATGGGTTTGGGTTAAATAGGCCTGCAGCACAAAAGCGAGCAGGGCAAAAAGCGTTAGAACAAGCCGCGCGTTCGACCGCCCCCTGGGGCGCATCGTCGTCGCACGCGTATGTCTATCGATCGCCAAGCGCGATTCCGGATGTTTGAACCTGCCCGCGTATTCTAAATCGCATTCTTGCGGCAAAGGCAACCGGAAGGCGCATATCGTTGAATTCATTGTTAAACGTCTGCCGATAGCGCGGTTCGCTGCCTAATAAAGAACCAAAACGTCAGTGATGCGCTCTTGCCGTTCCGCCATGCGGCAGCAGGCTCGGCACGCCGACACTCGTTTATGCCGTTTCCTTCGACAACAGCGAGCGGGAGATAGCCATCCTGCGCGCATGCCGGATTTGAACTATGACTATGCCGAGGTGTGGCGCGAATTGGATTGCTTGTACGTCGATCACAAGAGGCACTGACATAATTTTTGCCGCTGCGATCTATTCCCGCCTGGCGATCCGCTGCCGATTGCGGGCGAGCAGGCGAAGAATGTTTTTACGCGTCGGTTCCGGCGCCGTCGCCAAGGCGCGCTCAAACCAATGTGCGGCTTCTTTGAGATGGCCCTCTTCAGTAAGAATAGCGGCGTAATTGTAGGCGCCGCGGAAATAGCCGCCTTCCGCCGATTTGCGATACCAATCGCGCGCAGCCAGCGGATCGCGATCGATGCCCCAGCCTTCCTCGAAGCAGCGCCCAACCAGATTCATAGCGCGGGCATGGCCTTGCGCAGCGGCGCGCCTGTACCAAGCGAAGGCCTCGTCGCAATCGCGCGCGACGCCAGCGAGCAGCATGTGTCCGAGATTGTATTGCGCCCAGGCGAGGCCCGCTTCTGCCGCGCGGCGGTAGCATTCGGCTGCGCGTTGGCGGTCGATATTCGTGCCCCAGCCATTCTCGTAGCAACGTCCGAGCATATTCTGCGCCTCGGCGTCGCCCGACGCGCTGAGGAAACACGCAAACGCGCCTTGCGGATTCTTGGCGATGCCTTCGCCTTCCAGAAGCATACGTCCCAGGCGAATTTGCGCTTCGGCAATGCCGCAAGCGGCGGCCGCTTGTACCCAAGGGGCGGCGTCGCCGGATAGCACGTGCTGCAGTTCGTCGGCACGCATCATCGACAGAGCGGCAAGGCGCCAAGCATGATCGGAACGCAAGGCGATGGTCACGCCTCGCCCCATTTGCGGATGAGATTGTGATAGACGGCGGTCAATTGCGGAAGGACGGCATGGTCCGGCTCGCTTGTGCCGAGGCTCACGACCGCGCGGTCCAAATCGAACAACAACCGGCGCTCAGCGTCATCCTTGACCATGCTTTGGATCCAGAAGAACGAGGCGATGCGCGCGCCGCGCGTCACAGGCTCGACGCGGTGCAGACTGGTCGCTGGATAAAGGATCATGTCGCCGGCCGGAAGCTTTACGCCGCGCGTGCCATAGGTATCTTCGATCACCAATTCGCCGCCGTCATAATCTTCCGGTGCGTTCAGGAACAGCGTGGCGGACAAATCGGTGCGGATGCGCCGCAGCGTACCGGGAACGGGCCGTATGGCGTTGTCCACATGCGCCCCGAATGACATTCCGCATTCGTATTTGTTGAACAGCGGCGGGAAAACGTAACGGGGCAAAGCCGAGCTGGTGAAAAGCGCGTTGCGCTCCAACGCTTTGAGAACCAGCGCCCCGGCATCACGCGCTGGAGCGCAATCCTGCGGCAGTTGCAGATTCTCTTTCACCTTTACGGACTGATGACCGGCCGTGACGCGTCCATCGCCCCATGGGGCCGGTGCCAATAGCGCGCGGCACTCAGCGAGTTCGCCCGGTGTCAGCACGTTTGGAATATGCAGCAGCATGATTCAGAGCGACACGTTCGCGGTGAGCAGGAACGTGCGGCCGGCGCCGGGAACGGTGTGGTTCTCGCCCGGCCGCGTGAAGTAAGAATTCGCGAAGTAATATTCGTCGGTCAGATTATAGCCGTTGAACTGCAGGGCCAATGTGTCGGTGAACCGGTAACCAATCATCGCATCCCAGGTAACGTAAGCGGGCACCTTGGCGACGATCACCGATCCCGGCACCGTGGCGTTGTCCGTGCCCGCATCGCGGCGGCCGACATAATTCAAGCCTGTGCCGACCTTCAGATCGTCGTCGAATTCGTAGCTCGTCCAAAGATTGGCTTGGTTGCGAGCGGTGTTGGGGATCGGTCCGGGCACGCCCGCTGCGACCAAGCCGACCGCGAGCGGCGCGATGTAAGTGTATCCGCCGGTGATTTCCCATTGCGGCGTGAGGTAACCGGCGGTGTCGAATTCCACGCCGTTCACCCGCAGCGTTCCTGCCAGCGTCTGCAGGGAAGGATTGAGAGGATCGGTGATGCGCGCATTCGTCATGACGGTGTTGAACGCGGCGGCTGTGAGCGAAAGCTTGCCGTCCAGCAGCTGCGCCTTGGCACCGGCCTCAAATGTGTGGTCGCGCTCGGGCCCCAAATCGGCATTGCTGGCCGCCAGCGATAAGTTCTCCGCCGACGGATTGAACGAGGTACCATAGGAAAGATAGAGGCTGTAATTTGCCGCCGGCTTGTAAACGATGGCCGCGCGCGGGCTGGCGATATTGTCGGCATGGGCGAAATGCGACGGCGTACCGATGGTCTGGTCGAAGCGCGCATTGAAATTGTCGAAGCGGATGGCGCCGACGACGTTCCAATGCTCGCCGATGTCCACACTATCGACCGCATAAACGCCGATCGTGCTCGTTTTGGTGACAGGCCGCTGGTGCACCGTCGTCTGATGTCCCGGAAACGCTTCCGCCGGATCGGGGTCGAGCAGCGGTGTCGGAACGATGGCCGTATTCTGATTGGCGAAACGAACAAGGTCCGCGCTTTCGCGGTCCAGTTCGACGCCGAAGACCAGCGTATGGTGGACAATGCCGGTCGCGAAATGCGCCGTCAGGTCGGTCGCATTCATCATCGTGGCAATCGTGCCTTTGGAACTGGGCCGGTCGCGCTCCACGAAGATCTGGTTTAGCGGCGTTCCGAGCACCGGATAGAGCGGATTGAATGCCGTCACCGGCGCGGGAGCGGGCGTTGCCGCGCACAAGGGTGCGCCGGGTGACGCTGCGTAGCAGTTCGCGCTGCCATAGATCGGCGCGGTCTGACGCGAATCGAACCAGTAATGGCCGTAGCGTGCGGTATTGCTGATGGAAAATACGTCATTGAAGCGGTGCTCGAACCGCCCCGTCACGACGTCGACTTCGCTTTTGAAACGGTCGTCGGCGGGAAGTCCGTAGAATGTGTTGCGCGGCACCGGCGCGGGCAGACCGAAGAGGAACGGAATACCGTAATCGGGAATGTCGTCTTCCTGCTGATGCAGATATTTGAGGGTGAAGCTGGTGTCCGTCCCGATCCCCGTGGCGATGGAGGGCGCAATACCGAAGCGCTGGTTCTTCACGAAGGGGCGGCCGGCGGCGCCGGAGCGTTGGCCCATGAGCGCAACGCGCGCCGCGCTGGTATCGCCCAGCACATCGTTGACATCCGCCGTACCGCGGATTTCGTCATTGCTGCCCAGCGTGAACGCCGCATCGTCGACCGGCGTGAGCTGCGGAGACTTGGTCACTTGATTGATAACGCCGCCAGTCGAACCGCGGCCGAACAGCGTGGACGCCGGGCCTTTGAAAACTTCAACGGAGTCGTAGTCGAACGCGTCGCGCGTGTAGAGGCCGGTGTCGCGCAGTCCGTCCAGAAAGAAGTCGTCGCCCGCCGAAAATCCGCGCAAGTTTACGAGGTCGCCATGCGCGCCGCCTTCGCCCGCGTTCAAGGTGATGCCGGGCACATTCTTCAGTGCGTCTTGAAGATTGCCGACGCCTTGCTCGCGGATCACTTCCAGCGGGACGACATTGATCGATTGCGGCGTGTCGAGAATCTTTTGCGGCAGCGTATCCAATGAGGTGCGGCGCCCGGTGACCACGACGGTCTCGACCATTTTGCCGGGGTCGCTCGCCGTCTGCCCAAAGGCGCCCGTGACAGCCGCAACCGAGGCGGCACCCAAGCTCGTGGCGCCGAGTGCGTGACGAATCAATGGGTTACCGGCCTTCTCCCGTGACATTCGCGCCCCTTATGTGCACATGATACTCGTTCGCAATATTCCAATACGATGACGATGCAAGGGAATTCTGTCAATGCGAATGAGTCGCAACAATGTCGCAGGCGAGTGGGCGCCAGCTCGGGCCGGTTAGGACTCGCTGGCGTTCGGCTTGGTCTGCAGCTGGGCGTAGTTCTCGATGCCCATCTGTTCGATCAGCCGGGCCTGGGTCTGCAGGAAGTCGATATGGCCTTCCTCGCTCTTGAGGATATCGACGAACAATTCGCGCGAGACGTAATCGCCGATCCGCTCGGAATGCAGGATCGCGGCTTGCAGATCGGGCAGGGCGTGTTGCTCCAGCGCGAGGTCGCAGGAGATGACTTCCTTGAGATCCTCGCCGATCTGCAATTTGCCGATGTCCTGCAGATTGGGCAGGCCGCCGAGAAACAGGATGCGCTGGATCAAGCGATCGGCATGCTTCATCTCGTCGATGGATTCTTCCTGCTCTTTTTTGGCGAGTTCGGAAATGCCCCAATCCGCCAGCATGCGCGAATGCAGGAAATACTGGTTGATCGCGGTCAGCTCGTTTTTGAGCGCGGTGTTGAGAAAGGCGATGACCTTCGGATCGCCCCGCAGCGACGCTTTGGGCTCCGGGCCTAGGCCGCTTTAACTCGTGTTTTTTGCGGCACCTTTGGCAACATTTCCGCGATTGTTTCTTGGCATCGTCCGCAATTCCTTGTCACGCCGCAGGCCGAATAGACATCGTCCGCCGTCTTGGCACCAGCCGCGATGGCGGCGCGAACCCGGCTTTCGTTTAAGTTATTGCAGACACAGACGATCATCCTGGGCACCGGCAGGGTACGGAGTATACATGTGTTATATGCGAATGATTATCAACTGCGGCACTCTGCCGAGCGCCCCGGCCGGCTGCCAAAGAACATCAGTAAATGCAGTTGTTTCAATATCTTATGCGCCAGAAGCCCGGCTGTCGGCATAAGTACTTAGGGGTACATCGCGCTTGTCGACCGGCAAGCTGCGATGGTTACGCGGTTGGCTTTAATGCCGCCAACAATGGTTCCAGCGCTGCGATAAGCGGGGCGGGATCGACCGATTTGCCGTCGGCCCAACTTCCCTCGAATTCCGCAATTTCGATGCCGACGATCCCGCTTTTCGCAAGGACGGCGCAAGCGTTGCGCAATTCGCCGAGCGATAGCCCTCCGGGCACTTGGAACTCTGTCGCTACGATCCCGGGGTTGAGGACATCACAGTCCAAGTGAACATAGGCCGGCCGCCCCGCCAAGGCTGCATCAAGGCGTGTTGGCAAATCGTCGGTTGGGCGAACCAAAAGGATTTTTCCTTGATCGATCATCGCGCGCTCGGCGGGGTCGAGGTCGCGCGCACCCACCAGCACGACACGCGAAAGATCAAGACCGCCTCCCAAGCCTGTTTTCCATCGGCCTGCGGCGCCGCTCAGAACCATTCCACCGAGATAGCCGGTCGTCGTCCCTTCCGGCGTGTTGCAGTCGCCGTGAGCGTCGAACCAAACAATCGCTGCGTCGGGCCATCTCTTTGCGATCACAGGTAAGGTGCCCAAACCGGCGGCACAGCGCCCCATGACGGTCAACGGTCGCTGTCCGGCGCCGATCGCGGCGGCGAGTGTTCTGCCCAGTTCCTTGAGAGCCGGCCGCGCGGCATCGAGTTCAAACTCCCATCCGGCGGCGAGCGGCGGCTCGGGCATGCCGAACTGCTGCGGTTCAAGGCCCGTAGCAGCGGCGAGCGCTTTGCCAAGCGCTTGGGCACCCGCCATCGCTCTTGCGTTGCGATCCCCCGCGCGACCGCAAAAGATCGTTAGAACGGCACATCCCTTGCCCCAATAGTTTTCCCGAATGCCCGTGTGACCCATGAATTCGAAGACCATCGCAATGCCACTCGGCGACTTCCTCCGGCGCTCCGTGGTTCCCGAAATTCTTCTGCAACAGTACCCGGGAGTTTGTCCATGAAGAACATCATAGCGGCGAGTGCAAAATGGGCATCTTGCGACGTCGTGAAATCCGGGCTCGGGACCCGATAGACGCAATTTTTCTTAAGTGGTTGAATGGTTCTCACGGCAAGAGCGGCATTCGGCTATCCCGCGGCGTTCATGATCCTTGGTTCCTGGGATCGATTTTGTTGTGGATCGCGTTTACCCCTATCGTGCGTGCCGCCTTCCCCCCGCGTGGGACACTTTTGAGGAGAGGACTATGAACTGGTCGTATGTTTGGCCGATCGTCTTGTTGTGCTGCTCTAACGTCTTCATGACGTTTGCCTGGTACGGCCAGTTGAAATTTCCCAACACGGCGCTTTGGATCCTGATTCCGGCGAGTTGGGGCATCGCCTTCTTCGAATACTGCTTCGCGGTGCCCGCCAATCACATCGGCTACCGCGTCTATTCCGCCGCCCAGCTCAAGACCATCCAGGAAGTCATCACGCTCTCGGTCTTCGCGATATTCTCGGTGACCTATTTGGGCGATGCGCTGAAATGAAATCATGCGGTCTCGTTCCTGTTATTGGTCGGCGCGGCTTATTTCGCGTTCCTGTGATTTGGGCGAATAAGAAGTCCGTACCAGAAGTCCGAACAAGGAGCATGTGCCCGGTTTTTCTTGAGTGGTAAACCGTGCCAATGTCACCATATTTGTTCTTTGAACCCGCCCCTCAGGTGCGCTTGGATGGAAAATCATATGCCGGCGTTGACGAAGACGCCGTACTGGCTTTCAAGCATCTCCCACATAGCTGTATTGTCTGCTCCGGCTCCAGTGCATCGATGGATTGTTAAATAAGCAGGCGGTTTGCCAAAGGGGGAATAAAGATGAACTCGCATCAGCTTCCTTGTCGTAGTGCCGGTTCTGTTGATGTTGAGCGGATGCGCTCACGACGATTTCTATATTCCGGATGCGTCACGTCCATTCGAACCCATCGCGGAATTTTCTTCGACTCACTCTGTCACTTTGCAAAACGCGCAACTCTCGACAGAGCAAGTGAATGTTAATGACGACGTCCATCTGTATGCCAACCTCAACGCGTGGACAGGCGTCGCTATAGCAATCGCTTCGCGCGAGCTGAAACAGCGCGGAATGTCGATTGTTGGACGGGCGCCAAAATCCATCACGATGTCGATAGAGTCCGCAAAAATGGATATCGGGTGGACTACTATAGAGACCCAAATCGTCATGAATGTAACGACGAGCGATGGTTACTCTGCAACCTATGTCGGAAAAAACAGTTCGGGCATGGCTGCAGTCGTTCATCGCCAAATTGATGGCGCCGTCATGAGAGTGGTCCATGAAATGCTGATGGACCCGCATATCGTCAATTTTCTCGTTAAGTGACTAGCAGTTTGCTGAAAACCCCCTCGCTGTTGGCGATTTGACGTGATTCACTGGTCGCGAGGCTGTTGGATCGGCAAAAATGCGCGGGCGGTTTCAGGATCAAGGCGGGTTGTTTTCATATGTCTCGCCGGAGACGCGGGTTCCGGCGGCTCACCCTCTGCGGAAGATACGCGAGCTTGTGCGGGACGTTCTGAAGGAACTGAACCGAAGCTTTTCGCGGCTCTATGCGAAGGAAGGCCGCCCGTCGATCCCGCCGGAACAATTGCTGAGCGCCCTGCTGCTCCAGGCACTCTATGGCATCCGTTCGGAACGGCAATTGATGGAGCAACTGGACTACAACCTTCTGTACCGCTGGTTCGTGGGGCTCTCGCCGGACGATCCGGTGTGGGACCCGACGAGCTTCACCAAGAACCGCGACAGGCTGCTGGGCGGGGAAGCCTTCGAGAAGTTCATGATCAAGCTATTGAACCATCCCGAAGTGAAGCCGCTATTGTCGGACGAGCATTTTTCGGCGGACGGGACGCTGATCGAGGCTTGGGCTTCGCAGAAGAGCTTTCGCCCCAAGGACGGCAGCGATGACGGCGACGGCTCGAACTTCCACGGTCAGAAGCGCAAGAACGACACTCATGCCAGCGTCACCGACCCAAACAGCCGGCTCTACCGCAAGGCGTTGGGGCGAGAGGCGAAGCTCAGCTATATGGGCCATGCCATCATGGAGAACCGCCATGGCCTGGCAGTGGCCGGGATGGTGACGCAAGCCAATGGCACGGCCGAGCGGCGAGCGTCGGAAAAAATGTTTGCAGCTAAGAGCAAAGAGATGGCCCGCCGTATCACGGCGGGCGAGGACAAGGCCTATGACACCGCCGATCATGTGGCCAACCTTCGCGCCATCGCCGTCACGCCGCATGTGACGCAGAACGACGCCGTGACCAAAACCGGCAAGCGGCGCAAAAGCGCCATCGACGGGCGAACCGTCCGCCATATCGGCTACGCCATGTCGCAATCACGCCGGGCGATGATCGAGTGCATCTTCGGCTGGGGCAAGCAGCACGGTACCATGCGCAAAACCAAGCATCGCGGCATCCGCCGCGTCGCCGCCGACTTCCTGCTCAATCTCATCGCTTACAATCTCGTCCGTATCCCAAAATTGATCGCCGCTTGAGGACGAGCCTGCCCGCCAATCCCCAATAGCACCGTCAAAAACCAAATCCGCAGCACACCGTTCCGCCAGCCAAAGGCGCAGGAGCGTCAAATCCAGACTTTTTCAGCAAACTGCTAGATCGATTCGGCAATAAATCGCGCCGCCGCCCGCAGGTGGCGGCGATCGATTATGCTTATCCATTGCGAGTGTGCCAACGTTGGATTGGCTCTAAGTCGCAAGAGCGTTCTGCGGGCTAAGTCTTTACCTGCTCTTCAGTTTGGACGCCGCATAGTTCGAACGAATACGCGCAACACGACGCCGTGGGCGGGTTGCCCAGTTGTTTCGAACAAATACGGGGAAAACCATGTCCATTGCAGAGAAATACCGAGACCTTCGTGTCAGCGCGAAAGTGGTGAGCGCCTTCTCCTGCGTGCTGATCGCTACCATCGCGCTTGGCCTTTTTTCCATCCAGCGGCTTTCGCAGGTGGATGCGAGCGCCACGGAAATTCGCGGTCATTGGCTTCAAGGAACGCGCGCCCTCAGCGATTTGCGATATGACGTAACGCGGTTTCGCATGTGGAGCGGTACATTTCTTTTGCTCCCCACGCCCGAGATGCGCGAAATGGGCACTCACAAACTGAAAGTGATGAAAGCCGCGGTCGAGAATTCGCTGCACAATTACCAGGCAATCGCCAATACCGACAACGAACGCGTTCTAGCGGGCCTCATCGCCAACAAATGGGCGATTTACCGGCCGATGCTGGACCAGGAACTTGAGATCGATAAGGAAGGTGGCGAGGTCGCCGGCGCAACCTACTTCATAAGGGATATGGACACGGCGTTCGGCGAACTTAGCGGCGCCCTCGATGATGCTACCGCCTATTACATCACGAGTGCGGACGCTGCCGGGAGTGACGGTAACAGCATATTCCACGCCGCGCGCATCTGGATTTTCGCGGCGCTCCTCATCGTTGTGCTGCTCTGCGCCGGTGCCGGGCTTTTGTTGATCCGCTCGGTATCCGCCCCGCTGAGCGTTTTGACCCAATCGATCGAGACGGATGATTCCAACGACCTCAATGCATATCTGACTCAGAAAAACGAATTCGGCTCTCTCGCAAAAGCGTTAGCGACCTCGAAGGAACACCGCGTCGCCGAACGAGCCAAGGCCGAAGAGACACGGGCGGTCGTCGATAAAATTGGCGGAGGCCTGAGCGCATTGGCAAAAGGCGACCTTGTTTATCGATTGACCTCGGATTTGACTGGTCCCTTCGCGAAATTGAAGGACGATTTCAATGCGGCGATGACGCGGTTGCAGGACACGATGAAGAATGTGCTGACCAGCACGGGTGGGATTTCCAGAGGCGCCGGCGAAATCTCGCAAGCCGCCGACGATCTTTCCCGCCGGACGGAACAACAGGCGGCCAGCCTGGAAGAAACCGCTGCCGCGCTGGAAGAGATCACGGCCACGGTGAAGCAGACGGCAACCAACGCCAAGGAAGCCAGCACCAGCGTGGTGGCCGCCAAAGCCGCTGCCGATGAAGGCGGACGGGTGGTCGAAACCGCGATCGGCGCAATGGATAAGATCGAACAATCCTCCAAACAGATCACCGACATCATCGGCGTAATCGACGAGATCGCCTTCCAGACCAATCTTCTGGCGCTGAACGCCGGCGTCGAAGCGGCGCGGGCCGGCGATGCGGGCAAGGGCTTTGCGGTCGTGGCGAGCGAAGTGCGCGCCTTGGCACAACGCTCGAGCGAAGCGGCCAAACAAATCAAAACATTGATCAAAGCCTCCAGCGAACATGTCGGGGCCGGCGTGAAGTTCGTCGGCGAATCCGGCCAGGCCCTCAAGCGCATCGTCGACCAGGTTATGCAGATTAATGCGCTGGTTACCGAAATGGCTCATGCGGCGGAGCAGCAATCCACCGGCGTCGGAGAGGTCAATTCCGCCGTCGGTCAGATGGATCAGGTGACACAGCAAAACGCCGCCATGGTCGAAGAAAGTACGGCGGCTTCGCGCAACCTGGTTTCCGAAACGCAAGCCTTGTCGAACCTCGTCCAATTCTTCTCCGTGGGCGCGGCCTCGCAGGTTGCGCCGGCGGTTCAGCGTCCCGCACCGCGAAAACCGGAACCGAAATCTCAGACGCGCGGCCGGGCTATGCAACAATCATCGGGCAGTGTGGGGCAGCGCACGGCAATTGCCGCTGCACGCAAGCCGGAAGCCGAAACAGAGGACTGGACGGAGTTCTAGTCTCACGGCGTGGTGGTAGCCGCAAATCTAAAGATGCTCCGGCGGCGACTTCGAACGATCCGCACACGGAATGAATTGCGCTGTCGCCAAAACGGAAACAGGCCCCACAGCTTTCGCCGGGGGGCCCGCCCGATAGTCTTACGAGGGCGCGAGGTTAGGGCGCCTAGGTATGAAGGTTATGTGTCATGACCGGGCGGCGCAATCAATAAGCGCTATTAGGATTAAAATAAGGATCATCAACTATGGCGAGAAAGCCTCATGTTTGACGCATGCTTCTTGGCGCGAGAAACGGTTAATCCGTATGCTCACAACCGGCCGGCGCCATCGTGTCGCAGTGCAGAGGGTGCGGTGCGGGGCTGACGAGTTAGAAATTTTCGAGCCGGTTTGGTTTGAGCAATTGAGCTGTCATTTCCCGTCGAGCAATACATCAATGTTTGGAGAGGTGTTAATCGACGGGTCTGCGTAGGTTTCTGGATGGTTTATAGGCGCCGTTCGCTGCCGCTCGCGGGCTATGAACTCCCTCGCGCATGGCGCTCGCCGGGCATGACAAAAACGATTTAATCCAATCCGAAACTATTCTGATCACTCTGGCTTCCGATTGTTTTGCAGTCCCCGCGCGTCGGCACCGTAACATTCGTCATGTCATCGGCGCCGGTCTTGCTTTTCCGCCTCGCTTTGTCGCGCTTGCGCTTGTGCATTTTCGACGCGAGCGACAGAACGTGTCCGTCGTCCAATATGCGCGCCGCGCCGCCTTGCGCTTCAATGGCGCGCGCTAATGCGCTGGCCTCGTACTGGGACAGGCCCTGCTGCACCGTGGTGCGCGGGCCCAATTCGGTCGCGATGCGGGCGATCAGCTTCATGTCATCGGCTCCCCGTAAAACGCGCGTAGGATGGCCCGCGCACTGGCGAAAGCCTCAGGCGTCGCCCGCTTGACGAACGCCCCATCGCTTCTTTGCCGCGTCCATCCCGTGTTCCAAAGCTTGCCGGCAAGCCCGCGCGTCGGGCGCATCACCACGATGCGCAGCTGCTGTGGCGCCGCTTCGATCTGCGCCCCGAAATAGCGCGCGACGGGTTCGTTCATGTTGCGCTCCGTTCGAACGAGACCAGCCAAGGATCGGGATGCGGCCCGCCCGGCGCGAAGCGGTTGACGCAATTGACGACGCATTCCACTTGCGCCTCGGACGGCACCACGCGCTCGTCATCCCACCAGCTGGCGACGGGGTTGCCGTTGGCGGCGCGAATGGCGATGCCTTTTTCATAAGGCGACGACCAGCGGCTTCGCAAAATCTCGGCGCGCCAGGGCAGGGGAAACGCGGCGCCCATTTATGCGGCCCTCGCCACGCGATGGGCTTGTACCGCGTCGACCAATCCCAGCAGCATCTGCGCCAAATCGCGCGCGCCCTCTTCCGTCAGCGCGGCGGTGTCGCCTTCGATGGCGATCCACAGCGTTTCGCTGTTGCCCAGAATTTTGGAAAGGGAGGCCGAGACTTTCGCTTCGGCGTTCGGCAGATCGAGGGCGACGCGTTCGTGCTTGGCAATGGCCTGGGTCAGAACCAAACGGCCATATTGCTCGGCCAATATGCGAAGTCCGTTGATGCCCATCTCGCCCTCTCTGCCCGCCGGCCATAAGCCGGTCTTCGAGAGGGGAGTGTAGTGGGGAGGAACCCATCAGTCAATGGGTAGAAACCCATTATTGCCGGTGGCCGCCTGCTGCGGACCAGGGGAGGGGGCGATCTCGTTCGAAATCTGGCAGCGAGTAGCGCGGGCAAAGGCGCAGGAAATTATAAGACGTGCGGTGAAGCGCCACCTTCCGGTGCTCACGGTTGTCATCCTTCAATGCTTGCGCGTACAGCGGGGCGGGCGATGGCCAAAGAACTCCAAGATCGGAAACGAGAACCGTCACGGCTGCAAATTGCGCTGGGAAGTGTTTATGGCATAGGCATGGTGCTCTTGGTGTTGTTGATACCAAGCATTGGCCCCGACCTGCCATCATGGGGACAGGGCGTTCTTATCGCGGCCTTTCTTGGAGGCCTTTGGATTTTGCTGCATTATTTTCTTGGGAATGTGCGCCGTTCCAAAGATTCCTAAAGGCGACACCGCACGGCCAACGTCGCCGGCGCGACGGTGAGGGCGGAAAAAATGAAGCGACCTCTGATTTCCGAGTTGTCTTTGCGATTGATCGAGCTTTGGGCTGATCCAACAGTGAAAGTCGGCGTGACGTTCGCGGTCATAACGGCCGTCATGATTGGAAGTCTTGGCATATGGCTACAACCCGGATCCGTTTCATAGGGCTAAATACAGAACTGGATGGACATGCGACCTTCTAGGTCCGGCCAGGGTGTGCTTGAGAGATATGCCTCCAAAAGTTCAGAAGAAAAAATGACATTAGGACCGCGTCAGAAGATTTGGGCGGATATCGTGACGGAGCGGCGACTGTGGCGGAACGGATGGTAGCAACATGACCGAGGATGAAAAACGACTTCTGGTCGCCCTTGCTTGGATGTGTGAACAGTATTTGAAGGATGGTAACTGCCTCGACCATATGTGCATGAGCGCGGGCGAACGTGCTGTGGAGTTGCTCGTGCAGTATGGTCTCGTGAGACCGGGCCCGAGAGGCGGTACGTGGACCGACGCCGGGACCTCCCTTCTAAATTCAAACTAGAACACCACCCGGAAGCCCGCCAATTGCCGGGTTTGCGGCTTGGGTTTAAAGTTGGGCACCGGAGTGGGGCCGATGCTGCGATGGTTGAATTCTGATCACAGTCGTTCCTGTTGGGCGCCGTTGTTCTGGCCGACGTCATCACAGATTGGCGCAGGCCAAATGGCATTCTTCCGGTGATTGTGGTGATCATTCTCCCGGTCTTGCGAGCGAAGAGGGGCAGGTGATGGACGAACTTCTTGACCGCTTCACAATCCGCGCCGCCGGTGACGGCTGGGATGTCATCGATCTGGGCCGCAAGGACAGAGTTGTTGCCCATTGCGCCGACCGGACAGAAGCGCAGGCGATCGCGTGGTTTTTCAGGGGCGATTACGAGACGGGCACGAGACTGCAACTCGAAGCGCTCGAACGGATCGATGAGCGGTAGAGGCTGGATGAGCTGGTCATACGAGAGAGCAGCATGACGACGTGGGAGTGGGTGTTCAGTCTCGGCGTTGCTGGCGTTCTCATCTCCGGGTGGATTCTGGCAACGCGCAAGGGATGGTTCCGCACCGCCAACGTGCTGGAGATGGTTTTATGGCTATGGCCTTTCTGACTGGACATAGAATTCAATCTGACCCACTACCGAAGAAAGACGCCGCTTGACCTTTCTCATTGTCCTGGTTGCGATTGCTTTGGTCGTGGTGGCGCCCATGTTCTTGTGTTTCGCCATGGCGTGGGAACGCGACAAACATCCCAAAGCCACGGGATATGTGCTTGCGGGGCTCGTCATCGCCGTTCTTCTTGCTGCGCTGACGTTTCACCATTTCTTTCCGAGCTGTCATTCCTCGGCGTTCCGGCCGGGGATCGTTCGGTGCTAAGAATTCAAACTGAGACACGAGCGTTTTACGACGCTTTGCCGGGATCGGCCGGGATCGCCACCTTGTTCCCGCATCCCTCCGGCGGGCGCGTCTACGGCAAGGATGGCAAACCGTTCTTCGTCGTGCTCGCCCCTTATGACAAAACGTCAGCGACGGGACACATTTCACGCCAAGGCGTTGGCGCGTGGACGAGGGCGCTCCAGGCGCGCGCGCCCACATTCTATATGTCGTATTTCCGCGATCTCGACGGCAACAAGTTGTGCGCTTTTTGCCCCGGTTAATTTTACTGAGTCAGAAACTGAGTCAGAGAGCCGCAGCCGAGAAAGTGTTCGACTCATGTAGGCAAGGAAAATTCATTTTGGCGGGAGGCCTTGATGCGTCTTCGGGATTTGGGCTGCGAGCGTCGTTTTGAGCGCTATTTGGATGGTCTTGCGGAAGTCATGGGACACGCGGACCGGGTTGGCCCGCTTCGAGATTACTGCACCGGACTGATGTTGCCTTGCGCTCGGAAGAGCGTGGAGCCGATGGCGGCAGCCACGGCTCCCGGCCGGACATCTGCCCAGCATCAGTCGCTGCTGCATTTTGTGGGTCAGGGCGCATGGTCGGATGAGCTGGTGCTCTGCAAAGCGCGCGAGATGGTGCTGCCTGAGATGGAGCGCCATGGCCCCATCGAAGCCTGGATCATCGATGACACGGCCTTTCCCAAGCAGGGCAGGCACTCGGTGGGGGTTGGGCGCCAGTACTGCGGACAATTGGGCAAGCAGGAGAACTGTCAGGCAGCCGTGTCGCTGTCGATTGCCAATCACCATGCGAGCTTGCCGGTTTGTTATCAGCTTTACCTGCCGCAGGACTGGGCCGGCGATGCTGCACGCAGACGCAAGACCGGCGTACCGGCAGATATCGTCTTCAAGACCAAGCCGGAGATCGCTATCGATCAGATCCGCTGGGCCGTGGAGAACGGATTGCCGCCCGGTGCTGTGCTGGCGGATGTGGGTTACGGCAACAACAGCCAGTGGCGCACCGAGATCAGCGCGCTGAACGTTCCCTATGTCGTTGGCGTTCGTGCCGACACGACGGTGTGGCCGCCGGGCGCCAAGCTGGTGGCGCGCAGGAAAACGCGCAGAAGCGGATCGACGAAAGTGCGGCGTGGCAAGAACAAGCCCGTCTCGATCAAGGAACTCGCATTGGCGTTGCCCCGCTGTGCCTGGCGTACCATCGGCTGGCGCGAAGGTTCTAACGAGCAGCTTTCCTCGCGCTTTGCCCGCGTGCGCGTACGGGCCGCCAACGAGGACGTGCTGCGCGATGAGGAATGGCTGCTGATCGAATGGCCAAAGGGCGAGAAGGAGCCGACCAAGTACTGGCTTTCAACGCTGCCGCCCGACATCGCGTTCGAGCGCATGGTCAACTTGGCACAGCTACGCTGGCGCATCGAGCGCGATTATCAGGAGCTCAAGCAGGAACTCGGCCTCGGCCACTTTGAGGGCCGTGGTTGGCGCGGCTTCCATCACCACGCAACGCTCTGCATCGCGGCTTACGGATTCCTGATCTCCGAAAGGGAGACGATTCCCCCCTCAGGACCTCGTTCCGTCGCGTGGCGCCCGCAACTTGCCATTCCCACCGACTATCAGCCACGAGGTGCCGCCGTTGAGAACGCAGCGTCACATCCCGAACTCGATCGCTACGATGCGGGTGCGGCTGATCGCGGCGCTCGCCAAGCGGCTACCGCGATGTCCTTGTTGCACAAGAAAAAATCGGCTTCGAGGACGCCATGAGTTATGACGCAGTAAGATTAATCAGCCGGCGCCTTGACTCGCTACCAATTCCTTAATTTATTTATGGTCATATAATAGGGCTTAGAGGGGGCTTCCCAAGTCCCAGAGACGGACGGCATGAGTTTTCAAGCATTCGAACAGACCATCGTGTCGCCGGAATTAAAACGTGTCGCCGAGCATTGGTACAAGGTGCGCGGTTCGCGCGCCATGCCAAGCTGGAGCGATATCCGCCCCTCGCACATTACGGCAGAGATACCGCTCATTTGGTCCTACAAATACGACCGCGCGACGGATACGCTGATCGGAAGGCTGGCCGGCGATCAAGTCGAGAAGATTTTCGGCAAGACATTTCGCGGCGCACCGATGTCCGCGCTCTATCCGGAAGACACCTACCCTGAGATGTTCGCGCGCTTCAAACGCGTCGTGTGCGAGCCGGCGCTGTATCGCAGCGAGGGCATGGTTTTTAAGTGCGTCGATCACTACGGGCATGGCGAGCGCATTGCGATGCCCCTGTCCGTCGACGGCGTTCTCGGCGACGGCATATTGGGCGCGACGAAGTATAGTTCTATTCGCGGCAAGCCCGGCTTAGAACTTCTCGAAAGCGAAGCGTGGTTTGCGCTGTAGCGGCGCGGATTAGTTGATTTCTCGTGATGACGGTACTTGGTCGCTAGCGAAAACTGAGTTCAATTTTGCACAATACCTTTCACCCTCCCCTTGAGGGAGGGTCGAACGATTGAGCGATGCGAAATCGTTCGGGGAGGGGTCACTTAATCGTGGAATTTACCCCTCCCCGAAATTTGCTCCGCTTCGCATCGCAAATTTCGACCCTTGCATGTTGGAAGGGCCAACTCAGAGCAAACTGTTAGGCGCATCGGGACCGGCGGCCGCCGGTCCCGATGCGGATGGGCGGGACCGTTCGACCCTTGGTGTCTAGCACCGTGAGGGAGCTTGGTCCGTCCGTCCTCGGCTTTTGTCCTGAACAGATGATGGGGAGCAAGTCCCGCATGCAATGCAAGGAATCGTCCGAACAAAACGCCAAGTCGAAGTGTAGCGCAGGTATCGACGTGTGTAAAAGCTGGCTCGATGCGCACATCGTGCCAGCAGGTTGTTCGTTGCGTGTTTCCAACGACGCGCAGGGCCATCGTCAGCTCAAGCGCTGGCTGGCCAAATACGAGGTTGTTCTCCTCGCAATGGAAGCCACCGGCAAATGGCACAGGCAGGTGCACCGCAGCTTGCATGCCAGCGGCTTCAGCGTGGCCATCGTCAATCCGCTGCGCGCCAGGCTGTTTGGCGAAGCGCTCGGTCTGCTGGCCAAGACCGACCGGGTGGACGCGCGCATGCTTGCACTTCTGGCGGCAGGCATTTCGCCTTCCCCCAGCGCGCCGGCGTCGGATTGCATTGAGGCGTTGAGAGAACTCGTCACGGCACGCCATAGTGCTGTGGCCGAGCAGACGGCGCTCGAAAACCAACTGCTTGCGGCAAACACTGCCTTCTTGCGCACCCAGCTCAGGCGCCGCATCGACCGGCTGGCAAAGGACATCGCTCGCCTCGATGCCGAGATCGCCAAGCGCATCAAAGCCGACCCAGGGCTCGTCCGCCGATACGAGATCCTGCTTTCCATTCCCGGCCTTGGGCCGGTCACCGCTGCAACCCTCGTCGCAGATATGACCGAACTCGGGACCTGCAACGCCAAGCAAATCGCCATGCTTACAGGTTTGGCGCCTCTCGCAGACAATTCCGGCTCGCGCGAAGGCCGACGCATCATTCGGGCGGGACGCCCAGCAGTCCGGCGCGTGCTCTATCTCTGTGCCCTCAGCGCAAGTCGCTGCAACGCCGCCATGAAAGCCCTCTATACGCGGCTCACCGCAGCAGGAAAGCCACACAAGGTTGCCCTCGTCGCCGTCGCTCGTAAGCTCATTATCCTGGCAAATACCCTCATCAGCCAGGATCGCACTTGGCAGCCCCATGTTCCCATCAACACTTGACAGCCGACACAGATGCTCCCTCAAGGGGAGGGTGGAATCCATATTGTAAAAATCCGCGCCGCGATGCGACGCACCCTCGCCGGGGATGACAACCGATTTGATAGCGACGGCTAATGTTCCCGTACAAATCGCCGCGCCTCAAATACGCCTCGTACTCCCTCTACGGCTTCGGATCGCGCGGACGCTCCCAGCGTTGCGGCGCGAATTGCGGCAGGCGGGAAATTCGCGCGATCAGCATTTGCGATAAAATGCTTTCGTCCTTGAGCGAGGGATGGCTGTGGCACGCTTGATAATCGAGGCCGCTAAAAGCGATGACATCCAGGTTCGTCATTCCGCCGCTCTTCAGCGTATCGGCCACCGCGTTCACTTCCTGGAGAATCTCGCCGTCATAAAGCGTTGAGGCCATCAGAATAAACTGCGCCGAAGGCCATCGCCCGTTCAGGGCCTGGACGAATTCGACATAGCGGCCGATGAAATCGGCGCGCAACTCCTCGCGCGTGCGCCACTTTTCATCGGGGCCGAGCGGGGTGGAAAAATCATTGGTGCCGAGGCCGATGACGACGACATCGGGCGTCCAGTCGCCATCCGCCGCCGGCACGGATTTGTCGAACAGGCTGTAGCCATAAAGCACGGGTATGGTATTGCCCGGCTCCATGTTCGCATAGTTGCGCACGATGCCGTGGCCGGAATTGGCGAGAATGCGATAGGCCGCATTGAAATGTTTGGCCGTCAACGGCGCAAAGGCCTCGGAGGTATCGGTCGTCAGCCGCACATCCTCGACCGTACAAGTCTGACCGCGCGAAATGACGCCATAGCCGACGGTATAGGAATTGCCGATGAACTCGATGCGGCGCTCGTAATGCGGGGCGGACAGCGCCTGCTTGGCGGACGCGACGTAAAAGCCTTCGAACCTGCCGGTCGATTTTTGGGTCTCGCTGGCTTTCTCCAACCGAACCGTATGATAACCGTCGCCCAAATCCTTCAGCGAGACGGTCGCGCGTCCGGGCCTTGTCAGCGTCAGTTTGTGGACGCCGTCGATAAAGAGATAGAGATCGTTCTGCTCGTCGTCGACTTTGACGTCGACCGCATCGCCCATGAATTGCGCTTCGAAATAAACCCCCGGCCAGGAATAGGTGTAGACGGTTTGACCATCGATCAGCGTGGCCACCACGCGGCCGCCGATGGTCGTGGCCAGCGCGACCGTGTTTTTCGGCGGGGCAGCGTGCTTTGATATTCCGGCCGCTGCCGGCATCATTAGCGCGGCCGCAGCGAAGATAAAGGCAAGGGATCGCATTTGTATTCCGATTTTGGCGTGTCGCGTTATTCATGGCCAGACCTTACGCGTCAAAGTGGTGGCCAATAATCGACGTAAGCAAACGGGAGAACTGGAAACCTAAGCGGATGTCCAACAAACGGTCATCTGCACACTTACAATTTCGGTGGTGCCGCTTCAATCTTCTCACATGTTCCATACATCGCGATACCGCTCACGACCTCTGTTAGCTGGCCGCTGGTGCGATCGATCGTCCATGCCGTTCCGTGCCCAGTTCGGCACTGGGTGCCGAAGGCGTAGGCCACGCTCGAAACCTGTACATAGGCCGTGCAGTCGCCGTCGCTCATCACGGCGCCGTTGGTGAAGACGAGCAAGGCTGTTCCATTGTCGTATCGCCACGTCACGCTGCGCGCATCGCCTGCAATGATAAATTGCTCGACCCGAGGAGCGGTGTCGCGCGTGTAGCTGCATTGCAGCGTAACGTCTTCTGCGTATGCGAGCGATGGAGCAGCGAGAAACGTTGCGACAAGCGCGCTAGACAACAATTTCGAAAAGTTCATATGGTGCCCTTTCTTTCCGCCGGCAATCTCTCCGCAGAGTCGAAACAAGAGAATCGTTTGCTATGTGCAGGCCGTCCCGTTCGCGGCGCAGATTTTTCTGGCTTCCGCGTCCTTATCCGGGTCGGATTTCGTACCGTCCGTCCAAACGTTTCCGTTCCAGTACATCGTTCCCGCAAGGGTTCCGTTATCGCAGAGGACCTCGCAGGCGCTGCCATCCGCAACACACGGACCGCCATTGGCCGTGTTGCGCAAGCTGTAGGCCGAGGCCGGCGATGCAACGAGAATGGCGGCAGCGATGGCGGATAAGAGCGCGGTTTTCATGCTAACCCTCCCTAGAGGCGTTGAACGACGGGTGCCCTAACCCAGCTTGTGGCGCGGCAAACAAGTCCAGTGGATTACGAACTGCCCGATCGTCATGGTCAGATCGCCGGTGTAACGGTTCCAATCCCGCGTAGCGCCCCCGCCGATGGTCCAGCGAATATCGGTATCCGTTATCTCCGCATGAAACTGTCCGCCGCCATTGCCGCTCTCCGTGACCAGATTGGCAGCCAGATCCACTTCGATGGTGAAGGGATCATGGCCGGGTTCAGGGAACGTACATTCCAGAACGAGCGTATCGGCGCGCGCCGGCACGGCGAGAAACGGCACACCCACCAACAAACAGGCGAACAAAAGTCCGGAGCGATTTTTGTGCGCGGCCTCGCGCTGAAGCTTCGATTTCATCAACTGCCTCCCGTTCTATAGTCCATTGCGGTTCTGGCCGGCGAGACGCTGCTGCAAGCTCTGATTTTTGTAGGTCACGCCAAACGTGCTCGCATAGGGTGCCTCTGAAGTGCCCAAGGCCATGCCGATTTCGATCGCGTCGGAGGAACCGGCGGCCTGAAGGCCCGTCCATTCGGCGTGCAAATTGTCCGACGGACCCCAGGTTTTCGTCGCAGCGCCGTATTTCGACTGGATGATGGAAAAGAACGACGACCATGCGGCGTTTTCGGCGCCGCCGCCGTCGCTGCCTTGAACCATAAACGACGCTTCGAAAAACGTGCCGCTGAGGAATTGGAAGCACAAACGGCCCGCGGCGCCGGCCAGCGTTCCCATATAGCAGTCGCTGACGGAGCCATCGTTCAGCGCGCCGAGCTGCTCGTTTGTCGCGCCGAATCCTTGTTGCGCCATCGCCTGCGCGACCTGCGCTTGGCTTGCGCCCCAGGGCACGTTGGCAAATCCGTCAGGTGCCGCGGCATCCGCCGGGCGGCACACGGCAAAAAGGCTCAAAGCACAAATCGCAACGACTCGCCACATGGCCCCCTCCCGTTCAACGTGCCCGCGTCCGTGATGCAGGGTCTCTGCACGGCGGAGCTGACGTACGCGCACCTCTATTCCGCAGTCAGGCATCGCGCATAATCGGAGCCGCGCTTTTCATCAGCTCAAACAACACGCGTTTGACGGAGTATTTTAGCAGATCCGCCGCCGGCAAGGGATCGGTCGATAACATTGCGAGTTGTAATCAGTATCGTCTTTGCTTTTTACCGGGACCTCCGCTCCAGTGCTAGTATGAGATCGGGGAGAGATCATGGCCGAGAAAGAACTGCCACCGCCGCCGGGTTGCTGGAGGGTGTTGCTTGGTTTTCCAGTGGCCATTCTAGTATTGAGAATTGCGGACCCTTGGCAGAACTTTCTGCTGCCGCTCCTGCCGCCGCATTTGAGCGCGGACGCCGTGGCGACGATCTTTGGCTTTTCGCTGCTCGCCATTATGTTCGTTGTATGGATGGCCATTCTGAAGATCGTGGATTTGGCGTTCGGCACCAAGCTCTATCCTTATGGCCCAAGGGCAACATCGCTGCCGACCAGCGAACGCCCGCAACTGCGCCGCCAAGGCCTGCTGATCATCTTGGGTATCGTCGCGGCCGATCAGGCAACGAAATTTGCCTTCGGCGTGGCGCATCCGGTCGTAACCCAAAACCCGCCGGCCCTCGCGCCGGATGCCATTTTGATTGTGGATAGCCTTGGGTTGTTGCTCCTTCTCGTCATCTGGTGGCGCAGCCGGGAGAGGTTGCAATCGCTGGCGATCAGTTTGATGCTCGGAGGCGCAGCCAGCGCCATTCTCGATCAAGTGCTCCAAAAAAGCGTCGTGGTTCTGCAGTTTTACGCCTTCGGCCTGACGCCGGTCTTTTCGCTTGCCGAAATCGCTGCGGTCGTCGGCTTGGCATTATTCGCGGTGTCGTGGTTCTGGGAGCCGCGCCTAAAAACCGCCGCGCCATCGCTGCCGGAATCGTGAAGCAATCCAACGGCCAATTCGGGCCCAAGCGCGAACCAGTTTGAAGGGTGGTTCGCGACTATTTGGTGTCTGACCCTCATTCTTCCCGCGGCAGCTCATGCCGCCGCCTCCTCCAGCCGCGGCATGGGGATGAGCCGGCCAAACTGGTGAAGCACGGCATGGCTGACGCGCTGGTTATGATCCAGAAAGAATTCGACCTGCGCGGCCGACACGGTCAAGAAGAATTTGGTTTCGGATTCCGGGAATATCTCACACTTCGGCTGGCCGCCCATCTGCACATAGAGGTGCCCATCCTCCGCCGTCACGACCGTCACATGCCGGTCATCGATACGGTAATGGCCCCTATAGCGTTCCAAAATATCCGCGGGAATGGAAACCAGCCGACGCGGGCGCACTTGCTCCTGCAGGCGGTGCTCGACCTGGACGCTCGCCTGTGCGGCTTCCTCGGCCGAGACGCGCGGCATGACCTGTTCGGCGCCCTGCTCATGCAGGATCAGCGCGACCGTCTTGCCAGCTTCAACGCGGAAATGAATCTGCCCAGCGGCGGCTGCGAAGAAAAACACATTCTCGGCTTCCGCGGAAAGCCGCAATCGCGGCAGTCCGATGATGCGCGCATAGAGAATTGCGTTCTCGTGCGTAATTTCCATCGCCACGCCGAGAGGCGAGGCGTAATGCCCGATATGGCGGTCCAGGATGTCGGGCGCCAATGTGATCGCGGTGCGCGGGCGCCGCTGGTCTTTCAAAGCCCGGGCATTCGCGGCGTCGATCGTTTTGGCCGTCTCCGCATCGATGCGCATCAGGCGCGAATGGCGTTGCGCACCATCGACGGTCATCGCGTGGACATGCCCGGCCTTGTCTTTTTCAAAGCCGTAGAGGACCGACAGGCCGGGCGAGGCAAAGCGCCCATCCTCTTCGCGGGTCAATTCGAGTTTTGCGCCGTTGGTGCGTTCGACCAGCAGGCGGCCATCGCTCAGCGTCACGCTGAGATAGAGGTTCGTGATGAGGGCGGGATCGTGCCGATAGAATCCGACATAAGCGGATAATTCGCCGCGCTGGCCCTCCACCTTGTCTTTCAGCGCGCGCCAGCTGGAAAAGCCATAGTCGCGGGCGACCTGGAATTGCGCGTCGGCGAGTTGCGCATCGGGCGCGGTGGCGCGCAGCAAAGCCAGACGTTCCTTGGCTTCGTTTTTCAGATGTTCAAGATCCGGGTTTGCAGGGAGCGCAGAACTGCGCGGAGTGTCGTTCGACATGGATAGCCTTCCTTCCTTGGCGCCCGGATGTCCGCAGGATCGGGCAGGAAGTCAGGATGAACCCAACAAGCTTTGGCGAGGGGGCTTTGCCCCTTTACGCGGACCGTATGCCTCTCGAAAGGCGCAGCAGCGTAAACACATCTTGCACATTCTTGCAACCGAGATTCGCGATACACGAAAAGCGTTCTTGCGGGCGCTGCTCATCGTTTTGGGTTGGGTCATTGCCCGGGTTTCCACAGCTTGGATGGAGAGCAGCCTACTGCGATTACCTCATGCCGGAGTGAAAGCTTGCGCTCTCGCGGGGATTTCACTCCGACACTAAATAGTCACTAAATAGTCAGCCATGCGGCCGAGATCGTCGGCAGGCGCGGCGTTCTTCGCGAATGACCTCGTCAATTCTCAGTCTGCCCCCGAGCTCCCTGAGTAACGCAGCGCCCTAATCGGACTCCGCCGTGTCGCTGCTCCACATTCTTTCCAAATGATCGAGGCGCGCCCGCGCGCGTGCTAGGAACCTGTGGAAGCGAACCAGCGGCTCGCGAGCCTTGAGCGCGAGATCATCGGCTCCCATCAATTCCAATCGCGCGATGACGCTTTCTTGTCTGGCGATGCACGCGACTGTCTCGCGAATATGCCGCCGCTCCATTTCAATTTTATTTTCGCGGCGTCGGGCAGTCATCGCGGTTCCTGTGTTCCGCCACTATAGCCGCTCTGAAAGCCCGCGTTGACTATGCGATCGCGATATGGCTAACACGAAACAGGAACCGCAAAGTGCCCAACGGCCGGAAATGCCCCGGCAACACTCGCTCAAGTAGCAGACCTGGCTGGCGAACTACCGGTGATAGGCGACATCGCGAAGCTCACTGACGATGCTGGGTGCGGGATCAGATCTTGTCGCGAACGCCTTTCGCAGGATTTGAACCCGACGCTAATTGCTAGGTTCGGCGGCGTTTGACGATTCCGACGCAGCTCCGATTGGCCGCAAGACCTTCGTCACAACATATCCGCGCGCTTCGAGCTTTGCCTTCTCGGTTGCGATTTCGTTTTCGCCGAGAAGAATAACCAGTCCGGCTAGGCCTGTGTAAGGGCGCCGATACTGAATCGCATACCGTTGATTTATGTCAAGAATCCACCAACGCCATGAAACTGTTTGGCCGAATTAGCAGCAACGAAGGCAGGGAAATCTAGATTCGGATTCTACTCGTATGTCAGGTAGATTAATCTTTAGTTAACAGCGTCCTGGTCACCGCGTGTGCCAGAAGCAGCGGTAGTGCAAACTATGAAGTAAGAATAACGGGAGGCACCAATGGCGACCCGTGAGACAGAACTGGAAATGGCATCCCGGCATGTGGCAGAGCAAAAAATGCGAATTGCTCGCCAGGAAATCCTGATTGAACGCCTTCAAGACATGGGCGTACCAACAGGGGATGCGCTCGAACTGCTCTACGAGATGCAAACCTTCTTAGAAGATATGCGCGCTCACGTTGGAAGAATATCCAAATAGGCTATAGCGGTTATTGCCTCGGGTGCGCCGTCGGGTGGGGCAGCACTTTTCATATTCCGGAGAAAACCGAAGCCCCAGGCCGGTGAGCGGGGGGGCTTGCGCGGCCTGAGGCTTCGATCATAAGGCCTCGTTTCAGGAGGAATCGAAGCACAAGAAAGCTAGTACGGCCTATCACCGCTGGGAACACTCGGAATCTACTTATGGCCACGATGGCGCATAGCGGACTTGCCGCAAACCGTGCGCCTGAGGCAAGCCCGACGTGTATACGAACTATCCAGTATCGGCGGAAGAGAGAAACTGCCGTTCAGATCCGGCGGATAAGCCGCATGGAGAGAAGCAGCAAAATTGCGCCGATTGTCGCGGTGGCAATGATGGGAACAATACCGATACCCATTTGGATGTTGAGTTTCGGCAACAACCAGCCGCCCAAGAAGGCGCCGAGGATTCCGACGACCATATCGCCGAGCAGACCGAAGCCGCCGCCTTTGACGACCATGCCGGCCAGCAAACCGGCGATCGCGCCGATCACGAGCCAAATGATGAGTGTTTCGAGTTGCATATCGATGACCATATTTTGTTGCTCCTATTGTGCAAAATGAATGCATTTTCAGCGGGGGAACGCCGCAGCGACTAGTTGAGTTTCTTGATCCATTGATCGATTTCGTTCTCGGCCTGCTCGGTGCCGCGGCCGTAATGCTTCTGAAGCAGACCGAGCAGTTCGCTGCGCTTGCCCTTGATTGTCTCGATATCGTCGTCTGTCAGTTTCCCCCAGCGCGACATGATCTTGCCTTTGTGCCGATTCCAATTTCCTTCGACCTGATCCCAATTCATGATTTTCACCTGGCTGCGGACGTATCGAGGTGCAGCGGATTTGTCCGCTCGTTTCGTGGCGTTCATCATAGGTGTACGCCATGCCGCCGGTCAGCCTCGGATTATACTCAATCGAGGCGAGTCCGCCGCGAATACGGCAGTTTGAGGGGGCGATTGCAGGGCGGAAGACCCGCTGCTTTAGCGTCGAAGCCGCAATGAAAAGCAAATCGTAGAATCGCGGGCTGAAAAGCGAGTTCCGGCGCGGCCCTTTCAAAAACGGCGGGAGTCGAAAGGCGACGTGGGCCTTATACGTCGCCTTGCCGCGTCACTGCCTCTTGGCTGCCGGCAGTTCTATGAACGAAGCCCGCTCCGCCTCGCGGTATACGGTCCAAGTCAACGGTCCGCTGGCCGGTATGCGCTGGAACAAATTCGCATCCGCGCCGGCCAGCGCTATACGGATTCGATGCCCCTGGCGCAGCAAGATCGAGGTGGGCAGCAGCGAAAGCCGGATGGCTGCCGCCTGACCGGAGATCATAGGCTCTGCATCGGCGCGCAAAAAACTATGCGCAGGACCGAGCGGTTGGTAGGGCAGGGACTTCGCGTCCACTTCCTTGCGGTCGATCATCCGCAGCACGCCTTCGTCGAGATAAGTCACGCGCCCCGCGGGCGAGACATCCTCAAGATAGGCGTGAACCGCGCCGTCGCTTGCCGTGGAAGATATTTGCAGCGTCAGAATCGGCGAGCCGGTGATCTCCATATCCGCGTCGAGCGGCGCGCTGGTATAGGTGAGCAGCTTCTTGTCTTCTGCCGCGCGGTCCGGATAAATCACGTCCCCTCCGCCCAGCTGAGTGTGCCAGCGCGTTTGGCTGCCGCTCGATGCCGTGTAATCCACGGCGTAGGTATCCGCCTTGGCGCCGGCAACAGGCGCCGTTTCGCTCAAGCTATGATCGTCTGCGAAATACAGTCTCTGCGTGGTCAATCCCGCCGGCGGCCAAACCTTTGTTTTGTGCCAGGCGCCTTCGCCCATCGTGTAGTAGAGAATCGAGGATTCGATGTTCTGCGGGCTGCGAAGCGCTTGATCGAAGAAATCCGCTTCCATTTTGAATTGCTCCTCGCTCGGCGGCACTGCCGGGCTGTGCGCCGAAGCGATGGGATCGACATTGAAGTTGCCGCCATGCGAGAGCGGTCCGATGACCACGGTCTGCGGGTTCGAGAATGTCCGGTACCTGATCAGCGTCCCTTCGCAAGGGTTCGCATCCAGCCAGCCGCACCATACCATCATCGGCACGCCGGAGACCTCGATTTGCTTTCGCCAGCCATAGGGACTGATGTCTTGAAATCGAAAAACGCCTTCGGGTGTGCTTATGGCGTCGTCGCGAAACTCCGTCCCGCCAAGGGCCTGCGCCACATTGACGTTATGCCGCTGCTTCACCAGCGCCGCCAAATGTTCTCCATCGGAGTCGGCGTCCACCGGTCGTACGCCCGAAATGATCTGCCGCGTCTTCCAGCAAGCCCATCCCTGCACGCCTTGCACCGCACAAACGTCGTTGCGGTCCAGCGCAGCAACCGTATCGCTCCAGCGTTGCACGAAGCCGGTCAGCGCAACGCCGCCGGGCTGCACCAATTCCTCGGTATCGAAATCGTCGTACAGCGGCATGACGGCTCCGATCGCTTTCTGGTTCGGCACGGCCGCCAGTTCCGCCGTGTTGCCGTCATAGGATTCTCCGAACGTCCCCACGCGCCCCGACGACCACGGCTGTGTGGACGCCCATGTCGCCACTTCTCCGAGGTCCGCGATTTCCGCAGGCGAATACTCCATCGCGCGATGGCCGCCCGACGCGCCGCTGCCGCGCGCATCGACCAAGATGACCGCGAAATGCCGCGTGTTGAAAAAGGCGCGTTGCCTGTCTTGAAGCGCTTTGGCATCGACTGCATTCGCCGCCACCAGCGCGCGCAAGCCCCATTCCAGCTTCGGCGCCCGCCAATATCGCGTTTCGCGCATCAACACAGGAACGCGCTCGCCTTGCTTCAGATCGGCCGGCAGCCACACCGTCACCGCGATCTCGACGCCATCGCGCATCTTCACATAGACCGAGGTATTTTGACGGAACCCTGCCGGCGTCATTTCCTCGCCGGGCAATGATGCGCGCGCCACTTTGATCGTCGTCACGGCGCCTGCCAGCAAGGAAAGGCTCAGCAAACCGAGAAACGTCCTTTTCCACCATTTACCCATCACGCTCTCCCGATGCGGCGGGCTCGTGCCGCTGCTCTGCGTTTCTTTGCAACGGCCCCGTTGCTTTTCGCCGGTTCCAGCAAGCTCAACATCAGCCGGGCGATGTCCGGAAAATTCTTGCGCGATTGCGGCACGCGCTGCCCCCGCGCCACGAAGCCGAGCCACGCCAGATAGAAGAGCTCCATCAAACCCGGCTGGTCGCTGATCCGCGTTAGCAATCTGATTCTTTCTTTCTCGGCTTTGTTGACCCGCTCGGCCACGCTTGGAGACACCGAAGCCCAGGCGAAGATCGCAGCGTCGGAGGGCACATCGCCCGCTTCGCTGAGCCGCGCCCGCTGCATCAACCGGTGTATGAAGGTTAGAAGGGTTTCCTTGACCGGCTCGCCGGGCTTGAGGCCGGCGATCATTTCCGCCATTTCGTTTTCCCACTCGCTGAGCAGCAGATCGAGCAGCGCGTCCCGGTCCTTGAAATGCCAGTAGAAACTGCCTTTGGTGACGTGCAGGTCGCGCGCCAGAGGTTCGACCCGCACCGCATCCACGCCGCCTTTCAGCAGCGCCAATCGCGCCGCCTTTAGCCAGTCATTTTTGTCCAGATCTTTTTCCATACGGTACCGTATTGTGGCGCGCGGATGTTGTCAATACGGTAGCGTATGGTGCAGGCCGCATGGACGGACGATCTTAAGCGGCATGGCCAAGCCGGCATTCGCCCGCCGCAATGCGCCATCCCATTCCGTCTGCGGATCGACATTTATTCCGGCGGCAGCGTCCAAGCCATGGCGGCTTGCCAGGGCATTTCAACGGGCTTGCCGTCTTTTTGTGCCGGCGTGTAGCGCCAGGTCTCCACGCAGGCCACGAAGGCGCTGTCGAGCGATTTGTGGCCGCTTGATTTTGTGACGGCAATGTTCTTCACCCCGCCGTCCGCGCCGATAACAAACGAAACTTCCGTCCTACCCTCGGCGTGCGCCGCCTTGGCGTCGGCGGGATATTTCGCGGTGCAAACGTGGGGCGCACCGATGGCGATGGGATGCGACCCGTCGTCGCGATTTAACAAAAAGCCCACCTGCGCCTTCCATGGCACAGCAATAGGTCCTCCGGCCGCAATGGCGGGACTGTAACGCCACGCCTTTGCACACATCACAGCTGTCTGATCGAGCAAGTCGTAGCCGCTCGTTCCGACGACGCGCACGTTCTCTACCGTTCCTTGCACGGTGATCGTGAAGGCGATTGTCGTCGTGCCCTGCATGCCCGCCGCGATCGCTTCCCTGGGATAGAACTCTGTAACTGAACAGCTATGCGGTTTTCCGATCGACACGGGCGATGAAATAGGCGGCAGTGAAGATACCTTCGATTGCACGGTGATGGTATTCGATTGCGTGGCGATGGTCATTGCGGGTTCTTCCGCGACAGGCTCCGGCATCGTCCAGCCGACATTGTTCTCCCCTTCCATATCCACCGGGCGGCCATTAAGACGGGCCGGCTTGTATTTCCAGCGCGTTGCGCAAGCGACGGCTGCCTTATCCAGCGATGGATCGCCGCTCGATATCGCGATCTCGATATTCTTCACCGTTCCGTCTGCCGTGATCACATATTTGAGCTTGGGTCCCGCCTTCGGCCTCGTCGCGGGAGCTTGGGCGGGATAGAGGTCACCGCAGACATGCGTCATTCCGACGGGTCGTGGAAGCAACGCGCCTGTTTTGATCCATTCCAGCTCTTGAGCTGATAACATCTCACCGGCGCGATCGAATGGATCCCTTTCGCCCGCGAGGGCTTCTTGCCAGGAAAACGCTGCCACGGCCAAAAGAATGAACCCGATCGTGCGCATAAATCCCCCCGTACTTAACGACATCATAGTAGCGAAGGCTCGCTCACTTGTCTTTGTGGTCTCGTGAGGCATTTCGCCCAACCAAAAGCACGTTGAACGATTTGCGTCGCCAGACAAACGGCGAGAATTTTCGCTTCCGGCGCAAGCGAGACTTATTCGAAACGTCCGTTGAAAGTGCAACGGCGGCTGCAACGCGCTAATTGGCCCAAAATCGGAATTTGGAACGTCCGTATGCGACCGTTTTGCAGAGCTTGCGGGCGCCGGCGGTCTCGAGCCTGACACAACGCCCTGCTAAAATAATTCGTCCGCGGGAGGATGACATGCGGGATTTCTTGAAAGCTCAGCTCGCGCTGTTGATTGGTCTGGCCGTTCTCTTGCCCGGCGGCACCGTGGCCGTGTTGTTGGCGTCGGCGATACATGCGGAATTCGTCTCCATCCTTGTTTTCTTCTCGACACTGGCATTGGTGGGCTGGGGGGCGTTGAAGCTCCTGCAGCGCCTGGGACTATACGAGGACGACGTCGAATTCGTAGAGGTGAACAGCGAACGCTTCGATTGGCTTGGCTTGATTCCGAGGGCGATTTTTATCGTCGTTACTGTCGTAGCGGTGAACTACTGGATCGGCCATAGCGATGCCGTGTTTATCGGTCTGAAACCGCGCGTCGGATGGTTTTTTGCCTTCCTGATTGTCGGCCCGGGTGCCTTTGCCCTCTGGCTCTTGCTTATGATGGATACGGTTTTGGTCTTCAACCTCATCACCGGCCGTGGCAAACGCAAACCGCGCCATCCGGACCTCCGAGACTGGCGTTAAGCGGAAGGACGTTCGGAGGCAAATTAAGATCGCCGGTGGCGCAGCACTCTTCGCGAAAACCTCGTCAATTCGCAATCTGATCCCGAACGCCACCAACCCTTTGGACAAACGCCAATTCGCGCCATTCGCCGACGGGCGATGATTGTCACTCCTTGGCGCCGGCATTTCTGAAAATCTGCACCAGCTCCGCGCGTCTCTTGCCTGACGCCAGCTTCAGCGCCGTGTCGCCGGCTTTCGTCTTAGCGTTGACATCGGCCCCGGCCGCGATCAGCAACTGCACGACGCCGACATTTCCCATCTGCGATGCCATGATCAGCGCCGTTTCGCCGGAGGCCGTCTGGCAATTGACATCGGCATGCGCGGCGATCAGCGCCTGAACGACTTTCGTGAACTCGTGCTGCGAGGCCATTATCAATGCCGTATCGCCGTAATCTGTTCTGGCGTTGACGTCCGCCCCGGCGGCGATCAGCAGCTGCACAATTTCGCCAAAGTTACCATGCGCCGCCTCCATCAACGACGTGACGCCGCCGTTCAAGGTGGCATGAATATCCGCTTTGGCGGCAATCAGCGTCCGCACCAAGTCGGCACGGCCGCTCTCGATCGCCCAGATCAGGGCCGTGTAACCGCGGTCGCCGGCTGTTTTGATATTGACGTCGGCTTTGGCCGCGATAAGCGCCTGAACCACATCCCCATGGCCTTCATGCACCGCCGCCATCAACGCGGTTTCACCGATGCATGGCTTGGCACCGGCATCGGACTTCGCTTCTGTCGGCGAACGCGTATCGCCATCCAGCACCATCGCCATGAATCCCGAGAAACACGTCTTGGCGTTGACATCCGCTTTGGCGTCAAGCAGCGAGCGGACGATCGCGGCATGACCGTTTTTTGAAGCGATGATCAGCGCGGTCGCGCCTTCGGCGGTCGTGGCGTTGACGTTTGCTCCTCCCGCGATCAACGCCTGGACTTTGACCAGATCGCCATTGGATGCCGCCGCAAAAAGGTCGTCGTCGGTCTGGGTGAATGCAGCGTCCGCTTTCTCGGCGTGCGGGCGCACGAATTTGATGCTTTTGAATATGCGTTGGATGACGGGGATCTGGCTTTCGTCGTCCGTGCAGCCTTCCATTTCCAGCGCAGACATCCCGAGGCCGACATAGCTGTTGACCACATAAATTAGCGTCTGATGCCGGCAGCCCGTCCTTGCATCGTCCGGTCTGGGCCCGGTCACCAAACGTCCGTTCAGCCCGTCGATCGTCGTGCTCTCGACCGTGAAGCGGCGATCGCCGATAAATTCGTCCAGCGAATTTGAGTACATGCCATAATCGAACTCCAAATTGAACGTGGGATTTTTGAAAGCCGCGACAAAGGAGTCTATGCCTTGAAGGGGAACGAACCTGGTCCCAGGAGGAGCCAGCAGCGAAAATGCATCCTTGGCATAAAGCCTCGTCCAATCGGGCGGCGCGCTGCCGAGGGCTTGCGGATCGGCGCCAAAGGCGGCCGACGCGAACGCCAAAACGAATAGAAGATATGCCGGTTTCATTTTGCCCCCCGCAATACCGCCGATGCCGCCAATGTTCCACCGCGACCAACCAATGGCAAGTTTGGCCGCCTTTGCGAGGTCATCGAAACGGCAGCAATGAGTTGTTTTGCCAATGCCTTTGGTCGATGCGTCCGTTTGCGTTATGTACCCGGCCACGGCAAATCATCAAAGCGCGCTAGTGTCCCGATTCCGAAATTCGAATGAGGCCGATATCGGGGACAACGAATTTCGCAATCGGGACACTGCCGGTTGTTACGGCGCCGGGCGCGGGCTGATCGGCCATGATGCAACGCGGTCCATCGCAGCACGGGGAAGATGGCAACGCCCAATCCGGTGATCTATCCCGATGGGAGAAATTGCGCCGTCGACCACACTCAGGAGCGCCACCAAGCAATGCTGAATGAGACGCCCGCCGCCTTATCTCCGGCCTTGTCGACGCCGGCTAGATAGCGCGATTGGCGCACGCATTCTGCCGCCGCCGCGTCAAGCACCGAACTGCCGCTTGACTGGCTCACCGTCACCTCGGGACCGCTTAGCCACGTGGAAAAGCGGATGCGAATCTGAAACAGGGCCGTGAATTGCGCCGGCAAGGTCGCAACGGCCGGCGAGCCCTTCAGACAATTCCAGACATCGCGGCGTAGGGGGCGGGTTGCGGCATCGAGCGGGGATGACGGGGGTGTGGCAATCCACTTCAGCAACACCTTCCAATGTACGGCCACGGGCTCTCCGTTCGCCACGGCCGGGCGGTATTGCCAATTCCTCACGCAGATGAGCGCTGCGGTATCAAGATCGGCGTGTCCGCTCGACTTCACCACCGTCGCGTCCGTCACCGTACCCTGAGCGGTAATCGTGAAGCCGACGGTCGTGTCTCCTTCTCGTATTTCTTCGACAGCATCCGGCGGATACAAACCCTGGCATGAATGCGGCGCGCCGATGACGGCAGGTTGGGCCTTGGCGTCGACGTCGCCCTGCCACGTGGCGCTGGCGGGGGCAGCGAAAACCGCCATAAACAATGGCACCAGCCAAAGATTCTTCATGATGACGCGCTCCCTAGTCAGCCTAGTGTCCATTATGAAGCAGAAATAAGACAATGTGGACATAGCTCGGCCCAGGCATGCGATCTGCACAAGCAGACAACGCGCCATATCGGTCGGGGGGCGCCCCTGTGTTACAATGGCTCCGATCAGGTTGGGCGTGCGGGGCGCCGCACCACATGCGCTTTGGTTTCGGGGGCATTCATGCGACAGAACATATGTGTGGCGGCGTTGGCCATCAGCGCCTTCGTTGTTTTGTCCGGTGCGATAGTAGGAACCAGTCGCGCAAACGCAGCACAGGCCGGCTCGACGGCGGCACCGGTTGAGCCGATCACGCTGAGCGGCGAGTATTATTTCTACGCAATGCCCGAGGCGGATGAGGGGTCCATCTGCGGCGAACGCCACTGGTTCAACGCGGACGGAACCGAGATCGTGGCGAGCGGCGAAGAGATCGTCGTTAAGCACTTTCGCGTCGAGCGCAGCGACCGCTGGGCCACACTCTATGAGAGTGTACTCAGCACCAATGGCAAACCCGATTGTCTCGGGAACAAATATGCAAATTATCCCGCCACCGAGCAGCGCTACGGTCTCTATCGTGCGATGAACGGCGGCATCGTACTCACCAGATTGAGGACGATGTCCAACGGAACGCCCGTTGGTGAACTCATCGGCCGGTATGTGCAAAGCCATGATGGCATGGCCGCGCCGCAGGGCCCGAATGTTGTAATCCCACCCCCGCCAAATTCGCCGAGCGCGACGATCCTTACCAGCACCGCTCCGGGCGGCCAGTTCAACCGGCCAGTCCCGCAAGGCGGAGCGCATCAATGTCAAGGGTACTATCCGCCCGATGCGGAGTATGCATCGCGCGGCGGCATTACGCTTCTGGTTTTCGCCATCACGCCGGAAGGCAGCGTCGCCAATCTCAAAGTCTCCAAGTCGAGCGGCCAAGCCGATCTCGACGATGCGGCGATGGCTTGCGTCAAGCCGTGGAAATATTCGCCGGTTTCCATCGAAGGCAAAATCGCCGCAGTACCATGGGTGGCCAAAGTGACATGGCAGCCAAACCTGGCAGACACATCTTACCAAACCGACCTTCGCGTCTTGCGGAGGAATGCTTGGAAATGCCTGTGGTCGTCGGCTGCTGCAAGAGCTCTGCCGCAGCAATTCGCCGGCTGGCTGAAGGTGCATGTCCTATATTCTGCGCAGTCGACGCCCCGCAAAGTCGAGATCGCGATATCCAGCGGCGTTCAGGGCATCGACGCGGCCGCGCTCGCATGCGTGCGTCCGTCACCTGCTCTCGCGAACCTGGAAAAGGATAGGGGCGATTTCCCCGATGCCAGTATCGCGCTGGCTTTCTGGCATCCCGGCGCGTTTGTGGAACCGGACAACCTTTTCGATGCGGTTAAGGCCGGTGATGTGACGCGCGTGAACACGCTTATCGCAGCGGGCGCGGATGTCAACGCCAAGGATTATCAGGGCGAGAATACCGCTTTGCATTGGGCGGCACGCAAAAGCAATTTAGAGATCACGAAGATCCTGCTCGCCCATGGAGCCGATGCTCGGGCTAGGGACTTTGACGGTTTCACACCTTTGCATAACGCGGCCGCTTGGGGTTCCAAGGAGTGCGTGGAATTGCTTCTGGCTCACGGAGCAGATGCCAATGACGCCAAGAACAGCGGCCATGTGTCGCCAATCCATTGGGCTGTCTCCAATGGCCGCGAGCAAGTTATTGCCTTGTTGCTCGACCATGGGGCCGACATCAACGCCAGGCAACTTAGCGGGGATACGCCTCTGCATGAGGCGGTCAGGTTGAGCGCCAATGGAATAACACAGGATTTTACGATTCCGACAAGGGTCGAAGTCCCCGATACGCATAAAGACGATCAAGCGTCATCTACGCCCGACAATGGCGACACGGACATGGTCGCGTTTTTGTTGCGCCATGGTGCCGACGCAAATGCCAAGAACAACAAAAAAGTCACGCCCTTGCATGGCGCCGCTTGGACGGGCCACAAAGGGGTCGTGGAATTGCTGCTGGCGCATGGCGCTGACGTCAACGCCAAGAATGACGCCGGCGATACACCGCTGAGATATGCCGAAAGCAAAGGACATAATGACATCGTGGCATTGCTGCGCCAGCACGGCGGTCGCGAGTGATGTCACGCGGTGAGGCGCGCTTTCTGCGCTCGGCAGATCGTCGAAAATCTTCGCTGCGCAGACGCGCAGCGACTGGAGAATATGGGTCAGGGCAGATCTGATCGATCTCTGCGATTTCTCCAACTTGCTCGCGCTGCGATGAGGAGGGGCCCGGCTCTGGCTTTGCGTCATTACCGATCAGCCGCGACCCAGCGTGGCAATAATCGGCGGCCGGTCCTCTTCACGTTAAAATCTACTCCGACCCCAATTCTCCCTGGATTGAAGCACGATAAGCAAATGGTCTCCAGCCTCGGATGTGGCGCGGTTGCATTCAGTCCCGATGGCCGATACTTGATCACACCGTCCACGGGCGGGTTGATAGCGTGGCCTTATGACCAAGGCGGGACCATCCGCGTCTTCAGGGTGATGCGTACAACTCTCCCACACGGGGTTCAATGATCGCAAATGCGGCGGAGCGGGTCCGGCGATATTACCTCCGACAAACCTAAGGTTATTTGTGTGGTTCGTCTTGCTGGTTAGGGCCGTACTTGGTCAGCGAAAGAAGGCCTTGCTGAAGGGTCGAGAACGGATGCTTTAGGCAATAGCCATCTAGCCACAGCATTGCATTGTCCAGCGCGGTATCGCCCCAAAGAGGTTGTTTCGCAGTGCCGAGCATGTTGGTGGCAGAAAGCCAGCCCGCGACATAGAACCTGTCGGTCGCGTTGGTGTCGGTTCCGCCTGGCAGTTTTCTATCTTCGGCGTATTGCCCGCACGTCGTCAGGTTGAACGCGAAGGCATACCGGGGCTGCGCTAGTACCGCTGCATTCGCGCCACTGGCCAAGAATAGATATGCGCACGCGATAGCGGCAATCCTTATGATTTTTCCCATTTGCGGTGTCCTCCTGCTGGGAGTGCTCGTGTAATCTTCCTAGCTTATTCTCAAATTGCTCTTTGTCCTCATTGCACTCAAGGCGGCCGGCAACCGTTTCAAAATAATCGCTTTTCGTTTGACTTTATCACTTTACTGCCGATGCTTTGCACGCCGTTAAGGCGAGTCATTAAACGTGGTCGTGAAATTCATAGCATATATTGACGAGTCCGGGGATACAGGCCTTGAGAACGTCAAACCAAACAATCGGCCGACTGGCGCGACGGAATGGCTTGTCATCTCTTGTTTTATCGTAAAAGCGGAGAATGATTACAAGTGCCCTGGATGGGTTCGCGAGATTAAATCCAAGTTCACAAACGTTCGATCAGAGTTTCTGCATTACAAGGAATTGCTTCCCGCGAAAAAAAGTCATTGCCTGCACGCTTGTCAATGAAAAGGCGTGCCGCTTCTTCGTGGTCGCTTCGAACAAAAAGAATATTGAGGGACACAAAAACGAAGCTGCCGAGCTTGTGAGTGGTAAAGGAACGGCATGGCTCTATTGGTGGCTCTCACGGTTGTTGCTAGAGCGAGTAACGAGTTTCTGTGAAGATCGCGTTCCACCATCCGAACGAGGCAGATGGAAAATCCTCTTCGTATTCTCTCGAAGAGGCGGTCTTAAATACATAGATTTTGTGAATTACCTCAGACGGCTGCACAAACAAAGTCGCTTGGGAAAGATGCACATTAACCGAGGAGATTTGTGTTGGTCTGTCGTGGACGAAGAAGAGCTTCTTGTTCTTGATAGTAGCGAACGAGCTGGATTGCAGTTATCTGACTTATGTGCTGGCGCGTTCTTTCAGGCGCTTGAACAGAAACGCAACTTCGATACGCAGTACGCTAAGCTGTTCAAGCCTCGTATGGCTGTCGATAGAAGAGGAAACATTCTGAATTTTGGCATCAAGACTATGCCCGAACTATACGAAATGGAATTGTCGAATGAACAACGTGAAATTTTTGAATTCTACGGCTACTCGCCGCGCGGTTGGTGAGGTGGTGGGCCCCCGGCTCCTGATACCGTTCCGATTTCTCGAAACTGCCGCACGCGAATTGGCGACTCGGAGTGGTTCCAGCGTTGCCCACCAAACAGAGAATCCCACAGTGGAGTCCGCGCTGCAAGGGTCCGCGCAAGTACCTTTGCGGAATCGATTATTTGCCTGCCATGATTGAACGCATAGGAAAGTTGCTCAGGCTAACAAGACGGCTGACCGCGAACGCCGTTCCCCAATCCTAACCCCTTCTCACACACCAGTTCGCGTCCGATGCCATTACTTGCGCGTAGCGGACTGCGGTGAGAATTTTCTTCGGAACACGCCGGCCGGGCTTGTTCAACACCAAAAGCAAACTGCGGCTCCCAAAGCTCCGACCAGAAACTCGCGGTCTATTTGAGCTTGGCGCGCCACAGCCGATCGACGCTTTCCCACGTTACGCTACCCCTTTGCACGGCCCATGCCGGGAGTTTTGCAAACGCAGCAGGCCCGTTCCTCGCGGGTATCCTCATCACTTGTGCCCCGGACATCGCGGCACTCGCGCGCTCCGCTCCGGAGATGCAACGCTCCGTCACAATGCTGATATCAAACGCGATGCGGATTCAACACCTAAGGTTGATCGCTCTGCGAAGTGGTTAATTAAAATGCTGCGCAAAATGCCGCGCGCATCTTACAGCCCGAGCAATTCGGACCAATCGACGATGCGATGAACGGTGACGATCCGGCTGGATTTGAAGGTTAACTCTTTCTCGGGATTGAATTGCAGCAGGCGCACTTCGTTTTCGTTTCGCTTAACAAGCTGCTTGATGTAAGCGGCAATCGGATCGCCTGGACGCGCCGGCTTGATTTGGATAACGACGTAATCGCCGATCTTCACCGGCTGATGGGGATGGACGTAAACGATGTCGCCGTCGCGGCGCCAACGCTCCATGCTCGAGCCGCGCACATACAGCGCATAAGCATCTTTCACGGCTTCGAGCCGCGGCGGGCGGCGGATGTAATCGATCGGCTCGCCGTTGTTGAACTCGAACGCCCCGTCTTCGCCGCAGGCCGCCCAGCCGCGCAGCGGCACGTCGCGCGGCATGCCGTCGGTGTGGATGGCGGGCGGCGCCGAGCGGGAGGGGCTTTCGCCCGAGACTTCCAAAAACCATTCGGTAATGGGAACGCCGAGGCCGTCCGATAGTTTTTCGGCGCTTTTCAGCTGCGGCGTCTGATTGCGCTCCAGGATGTCGCGCAAATAAGTCGCGTTCAGCTTGGAGGCCCGGCTGATGGGGGCCCAGTCTTTTCCGGCGACCAAAGCGGCAAGCCGCTGGCGCCAATCGGTGCGAATCTTCATGGCGCAAGCATAATGGGGCGCACCCCACAAGCGAATTGGGTAACGACCCATTGACAAATGGGGTAAAACCCATTTAGCCTGCCCCAATGACGACGCAGGACGACCTTCTCGCCGAGATCGAGGCCTTTCTGGCCCGTCCCGATGTCGATCTGCCGGTCACCGGCTTCGGGCGGGCGGTTATGCATGACGGCAAATTCGTCGCCGATTTGCGCAAGGGCCGAAGGGGTTGGCCCGAAACCGCGGAAAAGATCCGCGCCTTTATCCGCGATTATACCCCAAAAGGGGAGGCGGCCTTATGACAATGGGTCTTACCCCACGGCAAGCAGACTGTCTGGCGGTTATCGAAAGAGTGCTGGCCGAGCGCGGCATCGCGCCGTCCTTCGACGAGATCGCGGCGCATATGGGTCTGCAATCCAAATCGAATGTCGACCGTTTGCTGAAGGCGCTGGAGGAGCGCGGCTTCATCCGGCGTATGCCCTATCGGGCGCGCGGCATCGAGCTGGTGGCGCGTCTCTGCCCGCATTGCGGCAACATCGCGGGAAGCATCGCATGCCAAGTAAGTGCAACGCGCAGCGCCGCGCTTCTGAAAGATGCGATCGAACGGCGATTGATCGCCGCGTCGCCAGAAATTCCCGACAACAATTCCGGCAGTCGGCCCCCCTGGTCTGCCGGAGCGAGAGACGCGGCGCCCAAGACCAACCCCGTCGCGTCTCTCGCACAATCCAAGCGCAGCGCCCCATGAGCGAGGAGCTTCCCCCGCCGCTGACGCCGCGCGAATGCGACCTCAGGGATTTTGCCTTCATGCCGCTCGATGTTGTGCGCTTGCGCGATAGCGACATCGCAGCCATTTCGAAAGCCGAAGTGTTCCGCGCCGCCGTGCTTTCCTGGTGCGCCGCCTGGCATCAGCTACCGGCGGCAAGTCTTCCGGACGACGACGCCATGATCTCCAGGCTCATCGGCATGGGACGGGATGTGAAAGGGTGGAAGAAGCTGCGCCAAGCCGGAGCGCTGCACGGCTTCGTCAAATGCTCCGACGGACGGCTATACCACAGGGTTGTCGCAGAGGAAGCCCGCACCTCATGGGAAGCGAAAAAAGCGCAACGCGACAGAACGCAAAAGGCGCGCATGGCGCGTCTGTCACAGAGGGCCCTCGACAGCGAAGACGACTTCGCCGCAGACAATCCGGCCCACGCCGCGACGAGCGTGACTAACCCATCCAAGGGAGAGTCAAGGGATACGGATAGCAAAGGGGGAGAAAAGAAAGACTCTGCGCCGCGCGAAAAACTATTCGCCCCGCCCGATTGGATTCCGTCCGAGCCTTGGGCCGGCTTCGTCGAGATGCGCAAGAAAATCCGCGCGCCCTTGACCGAGCGCGCATTGGTGCTTGCCGTCGGCGAACTCGAACGCTTGCGCCGCGCCGGCGAAGACCCGGCGGCCGTGCTCAACCAATCCGTTTTCCGGGGCTGGAAAGGATTGTTTCCCGTGAAACCAGACGAGGCAAACCATGGTGCAAACGGCACACGCAAATCGACCGGTGGCATTAACGCCCACCTGCAAGGACTCGCTGACCTCGTTGACGAGGCGGACGGGCGACAGGAAGACGTTTTGCGACCCGGAAAGATTGCGCGCGCAATTGCTGGCAGCGGGTGATCCGTGCGCCGTACGTGCCGCGCTCGAGGCGATCATCGCCGGGCCGCCGAAAGCAACCGCCCGCGATTTCGCGACCCAGCTTGGGAGAATGGCAGTGCATTTCTGGACGCCCGATTTCACGCCGGAGCAGGCCAAGGTGAAATACGGCGATTTCGTTCGCCTGCTTGATGGCGTCACGGCGCAGGAACTCGCAGATGCCTGTGACGCATGGCTGCTCGATCCGCGCAACCGGTTCTATCCCACACCGGGTCAGCTTCTCATGCTGATTCAGGACTCTCTGAGCGATCGGGCGCGCGCCGGCTTCGGCGCCGAACGCTTGCTTGCCATTCTCGACGTGCGCGAGGCGCCGCAAGTCGGGCAGGTGCCGCGCGATTATTCCGCCTTGAAGCAAAGTCTCGCCAAAGCGCCGGTGGAAGATTGGCCGTTGCCGCCGCCGCGCGAAGAGACAACCGAAACCCTGGCCGAGTTGCGCGACGTGCTGCAGCGCCGGATCCGCGAGACCTCTTCATGACCAAACGCAAAAAGAAAATCCTCTCGCCCAGCGAACTCGAACTTCAGGCCATGGCGCGGCCCAAGCTCTTGGGCGGCGATGCGGCCATCGCGCGCGCGGTGCGGATTTCGGCGGCGCAAAGTGCCAAGCCCGCGATGCAGCCGGGCTATGACGGCAAGCGGCCGCTGCTGGTGGAAGTGGCGGGCATCACCAAAGAAGAGCGCGCCGCCAAAGTCACGCTCAAGCGCAACATCAACGAGAACCCGATGGACCGGCTGTTCAGCCAGCATCTGATCGGCGCCGAGCAGCGCGAGGCGGGGCTGCGCCTGATCGCCGATTGGGAGCTGTCGCAGATCGGCGCGCCGCGCGGCGCCGAGCTTGGCTGCGCGGTCACGGGCGGCGGCGCGCGGGTCAGCCTGGCCGACGCCAAATGCGATGCGATAAGGCGGTTGCAGCGTGCGCTGACAGCGGCGGGACATTCCGGGCGCGTGCTGCTGATCGCTGCGGTGATCGACGGCGAAAACTTCCAGCAAGTGGCGGGGAGGGTGAAATGCTCCCCGCGCGGCGTGCTGCCGGCATTACGCGTCGCCCTCGACGCGCTGGTCTCGCATTACCGCGTGGGGAGGGGGGAGGGGTGATGGGTGCTCCCGCGATCACATTCCGGACGTCCGGTGCGCAAAAGCGTGCCGGGGTGTTTTCCATTGGCCCCATGAGGCGGGCCGCTTAACGCGATAGGAGGCATCATGGCAGCGCAGAATTCCACGGATGCGAAGACGGTTCTCCAACAATCCGGCGATAGGGGCGGCCCCGCAGGCGACTTGCTCGGCGATCGCCAATCGCTGAGCGGCGAGGACTATCTCAATTCGCTACCGCAAAATGCGGCGCCGCTCATTCCGCTGATCAAAGGTCTTGCGCAAGGGACGATATCTGTCCCCAGCGATATGCGCGATCCGCGGCTGCTGCAGCTCATCCAAATGGCAGGGCAATACGATCCCTCGCTCGCCGTGGCCGGATTCACCTCTCGCGCGGCCGCGGCAAAGAACGCGCCTTCCGATGTGCAACAGGGTCTCAATAGCCAACCCGGCAATCTGCAGCCGGCCCAGCAGCCAAAGTCGCCAGCTCCCTCAAATTCTCAAGGTACGAAGCCGGATGCTGAAACCGGCGACGCCTTACCTAATCCCCAAAAAGGAAGGCAGCTCAGAGCGGCTTGTTCGGGTTTTGCTTTCCTTCGTCCTGGCGCGCGGCGCGCGATCCTTCCGCGCGAAAAATTGGTGATTTAGGTAAGGCGTCGACGTATTCTTAAGACTTTACGGATCGACGTCAGAGTGAACCGCCGTCGATCAGCCCATCGCGATGATCACCTGTTCGGGCAGCAACTGCGCGACTGCGGTGAAAACTTTCTTCCACCAAGACAAGACCGGCAGCGTGATCGCGATGAGCGACACGTCCGGAAATCTCGCCGAAGGTCCGTACACTTACGATCCCTACGGCAATGGCGCCCCCTATACCGGCGTACCTTACAAATATACCGGCCGGCGGTTGGACCCTGAGACCGGGCTCTATTACTACCGGGCGCGCTATTACTCGTCGGCCCTGGGCCGGTTCCTCCAAACCGATCCTGTTGGGTATGGCCCTGACCTCGACTGGTACACCTATGTCGGAGACGATCCTACTGATAAAATAGACCCAAGCGGGGAGACTGACTTTTTTGCAAGCGAGGCGACCAGCGCTTTCACCGAAACATGGATTCCTAGGATGACTCCGGACAAGTTTCTCATGCTCGACGAAACTCACCAGATTTTAGGCTCAGATGGGGTGCAGATTGCGAGTAGTGTTGAGTACGATGGCGATAATCATACCTTGTCCATAAAGAGGGATGATGGTTCAACAGAAACCTTTCCGGCTCAAAACAACCCGGCAACCGGATATGGTAAATTCCCTGGAGGTTCGCATCCTTATGCTGGCCATATCAGACATGGGAGGCACAAAGACGAAAAGGGGAGATTGGACGATAGTACCGAAGGCGCATATGGGCCAAACGGAGGGTATGTTTTCAGTGTTCCAGGGCACAAAGGACTTGAAGTTCACTCTGGACGAGCCCACGTTTTCGATAGGCGGGGACACGCTGGGCCAGCACACGTAACCCATGGCTGCGTGAGAACTATCGACGCCGGAACAAATGCGATCCAACGCGCCATTGATGAAGGTGATCCACCAACAAAGATAGACGTTTTTCAACACAATCCCGATGATCGAGATTGGCAGGGGTAATGAAGATGACAAAATATCTAAGTACGATTTGTCTCGTACTATTGTCAGTATTGTGGGGCGCCGGCAAATCACAAGCCGGTTGCACCAATAGAGAATTCATGCAGGCAGGTAAATTCATTTATGCTGTCAACACATGGTCAGATCTACACGTGGCTTTTTTAAAATTTAGGCAATGCGATGATGGGGAATTGGCGGACGCGTTCGAAGACAAGATCGTTGGACTTCTAATACATCAATGGCAATCAGTACACGAACTAAACAGGCTTGCGCAGAAGGATCCAGAATTTGAAGCTTTTGTGATTAAGCACCTGGACGAGGAGATGTCGCCGGATGAGGCGTCGGAAATTATGAAGTTCGCGGAGAAAAGCTGTCCGATCAACGCTTCTGAACTTTGTGCAAAGATCAAGACGCGAATGATCGCCACGGCGCAATGAGCACGGGCCGAATTCGGTGAATTGGGAGGTTCCGGTGGAATGAAAGCGGCGATGTGAAATCGGCGACGCCTAACCTAATTCAACCAATACTTCATCAGTGCCAACTTTGGCGAAACACTTTTACGCATGATTTCAGCTTCTACCGAAATCGGCGACGCCTTAGTGCGCCGGGAGACCGGCAGGAAGTAGGCGGTGCAAGTCCGCTGCAGTGAAGGAGGAGCGATCCGCACTGGCCCCGAGTTATGCGTAGTGCATCGCGAGATGCAGAGCGAAGCGTTGACAGGGGATGATGCAGGCCAGCCATTGAGCGGCGAAAGCGCCCAATCCGGATGCCGATGTCGTTAAGGCAACAGAAGGCAACACGAGCACGACCGTCAACGCGAGGGCGTGCTCGATCCGGCGTCGTCGAAGACCCTGGCATGCCTCGACGCTTTCTGTACGGGAACCGGGAGGTCTCCATGCTTGCCTCAAGCGGTCGCGCCTGAGGCATCAACGGGAAGGTGATGAACCAAAGCCAATGAAACGAGGCGTGGAGAAGTCGGACGCGTCGATAGTACCTGTGAAGCGCGCGAACAAAGCGGAGCAATCCGTGGCGGAGCGCGTGGAGGGAAGCGACGCGAAGAAGAGGAATGCGGACTTGCAAAGCACGGACCGGACGCAGAGCCGGGCAGCCGTGTCACAGGCGCAGGGACGCATACGAGAAGCGATCACCAGAAACAAACAGGAGAAGCTGACAGCGCTCCTCCACCATATGACGACCGACGGTTTGCGCGTAGCGTTCTTCAGTTTGAAGCGCGACGCGGCACCGGGTGTCGATCATGTAACGTGGAACGAATACGCGGACGGGTTGGAAGAGCGGCTTTCCGATCTTCACGGTTGCGTACATCGGGGAGCGTACTGGGCGCTACCGTCGCGGCGGAAGTTTATTCCGAAGCCCGACGGTAGGCTACGACCGCTCGGCATCGCGGCCTTGGAAGACAAAATCGTCCAGGCTGCATTGGTTGCGATCCTGACGCCTGTCTACGAGGCGGAGTTCCTGGAGTTCAGCTACGGGTTCCGACCCGGACGCAGCCAGCATGATGCGCTGGATGCGCTCGCGTTTGGAATTACAAGGCGCAAAGTGCGATGGGTCCTCGACGCCGACATCCAGTCGTTCTTCGACCGGATCAGCCACGAGTGGCTGATTAAGTTCGTCGAACATCGGATCGGCGACAGGCGCGTAATCCGCCTGATCCAGAAATGGCTCAAGGCGGGCGTGATCGAGGACGGCATCGAGATCGCCACAATGCAGGGAACGCCACAGGGCGCGGTGATCAGTCCGCTTCTTGCGAACATCTACCTGCACTATGTCTACGATCTCTGGACCCAACAATGGCGTAAGCGGCACAGCAGTGGCGACATGATCGTCGTGCGCTATGCTGACGATACCATCGTGGGGTTCGAGCACCGCGACGACGCAGAACGGTTCTTGAAGGATTTGCACGATAGGCTAGCGCAGTTCGGCCTGAACCTGCACCCCGAAAAGACACGGCTGATCGAGTTCGGCAAGAATGCCATCGACGACCGTTCCCGAAGGGGCGAGGGCAAGCCCGAGACATTCGACTTCCTCGGCTTTACGCATTACTGCGCGAAAGCGAGAAGTCACTCGGGCTTCAAACTCGGTCGCAAGACGCAGGCCAAACGCAAGCGCGCCAGACTAAAGGCGATCAAGGACGCTCTGCGGCGGAACATGCACAAGACGATCGACGAACAGGGCCGCTGGCTCGCGGCCGTGTTGCGGGGATACTTCGCGTACTTCGCCGTACCGGATAACAGCCCGTCCCTGTCTGCGTTCCGCCAACAGGTGAAAGAACGCTGGCTGCGTGTGCTTCGGCGCCGCTCCCAGCGCTCAACACTCACCTACGAACGAATGCAGGCTATCGTCGACCGGTACCTGCCAGTCCCGCATGTTTTGCATCCGTGGCCCGAACAACGCTTTCGCGTCACTCACTCGACTTAGGAGCCGGATGCGAGAAAACTGCCAGTCCGGATCTGTGCGGGGGGCGCTCAGCGATGAGCGTCCCTACCGCAACCCTAATTCACCAATATTTCGTCAGTGCCAACTTTGGCGGAAAGCGCTAGAAGGCTGGGAAACCGGCGACGCCTTACCTAATCCCCAAAAAGGAAGGCAGCTCAGAGCGGCTTGTTCGGGTTTTGCTTTCCTTCGTCCTGGCGCGCGGCGCGCGATCCTTTCGCGCGAAAAATTGGTGATTTAGGTAAGGCGTCGACGTATTCTCGCGGACAAGCCCTTCGGCGCATCGTTGGCCAAGTGGTCGAGGTCAATTCCCTGGTTACGGAAATGGCACAGGCTGCCCAGCAGCAATCCACCGGCATCGACGAGGTCAATGTTGCGGTGGGCCAAATGGACCAGATGACGCAACAGAACGCCGCGATGGTCGAAGAAAGCACGGCGGCTTCGCGGAATCTGGCTTCCGAAACGCAAGCGCTGGCGGCGCTTGTCGGATTATTCACGGTCGGCACGGCGGCGCATGCCGAGGCGCAGAATGCGGCGCGGCCACCAAATACCAAGCTGCGCCTGGTATCCGATCGCAAATCGCTCCGCACAACCGGCTGACGGCCTCCGCCACGGAAGAATTATTTTGGCGCCAGCCAACGCTGTACCAGACCGGCAAGTCCGCCGCCGATCAGTAGCGCGACCCAGAACAGCCAAAGCTGTTGCAATGCCCAACCGCCTTGGAAAATCGCAACCGCCGTCGAACGCGCCGGGTTCACCGACGTGTTGGTCACCGGAATTGAGATCAGATGGATCAGTGTGAGTGCAAGGCCAATGGCAAGCGGGGCAAAACCGGCCGGCGCCTTCTGTGAGGTTGCGCCCAAGATGACGATCAGGAACATAAACGTCATCACGATCTCGCAGACCATCGCGGCGCCCAGCGCGTAATGCTCTGGCGAATGAGCGCCGTAGCCGTTCGACGCGAAACCGGCCGTGACATCGAAGCCGGCGGTGCCGCTCGCAATATAATAGAGTATTGCGGCCGCCAAGACGCCGCCCAGGACTTGGGCGGCCCAATAAGGGATGACGTTCTTGGCGGGAAAGCGCCCGGCGGCAAACACTCCGAACGTTATGGCAGGATTGAAATGCGCTCCGGAAATGTGGCCAAAGGCATAGGCGCCCGTCAGAACCGTGAGTTCGAAGGCGAGCGCAACGCCCACATAGCCGATGCCCATAACGGGAACGCCGGCGGCAAGAACCGCCGCGCCGCAGCCGCCGAGCACGAGCCAGAACGTGCCGATGAATTCGGCCGCAAGTTTGCGCGATAATTCCATGTTGTTTCCTTCCATCCGAACCATCCGACGACACCGATTTGGACCGCGGCCGGCCAGCGGCTCAGACCCGATAGGTGAACTTCAGCATCACCCGGTGGGCGGAGTAGCTTTCGCTTGTCCAATAAAAGTCATAGTCGGCTTCCAGTGACCAGATTCTGCCGCTGCAGCGGCAGGAAAGGAATGTGAGGCCCGCGCCGGCATTGAATGTGTCGCCGGCCGGCTTGAGGTCCGGCGTCGTGAACGGCAGGGAACCTGCGACCGCAAACGCCGCGGTATTTTCCAGCGCCGGGTTTTTCAGCTCATGAAACCAAGTGGCGTGGATTTCCGGCGCATAGGTTTCGCCGTCCGAATCGAAGGGATGAGTCACTCTCGCGCCCAAGCCGGACTCGAGAAAATCATAACTTTGCGACGCCACATTCAGATCGATATCGCCGGCACCCGCTTCATTGTAGCCATTGATGTTGAGGCGCGAGTATTGAAGCGAAGCGAATGGCGTAATCGTCATGCCCTGAGTGAAGAAGCGATAGCCGGCGTTTGCATAACCCGTGTATGTGGCGCCGCTATAGGTCGAGGTCGCGGTGCGGTCCACGCCGGGGAACGAAATGTGCCGGTCGCCCCAGTAATCGTTCAGACCGAGCGATCCATCGCCATAGACGAACCAGTTTTCGCTGTCATGAGAGAAGTAAATCATCGCTTCGTGCGTATCGAAATCGACGCGGCTGCCGGATGTGCTGCCGTCGAGCGTGCTGTGCGCATAGCCGAGCGCCAGGCCCGCCAGCGTGCTGCTATCGAGCGGGACGTCGAACCCGACCATCACGCCGAGAATGCGCGAGTTATATCCTTCAAAGGACTGCTGGGTCCCCTGATCGCCGAAATAGCCAAAGCTTCTCAGCCAGATGCCGCGGTGCGGATCGTTGACGCGACAGTACGACGAATCTTCCAGCTTCGAGCCATCGTGTCTGTCGGGCGTGCCGGTTTGGCTGCACAGATCCTCGCCGAAAGAGGGCCTGGCGAGATCCTGAAACTCTCTGGTTCCTTGGAATGCCACCAAGGGCGCGGCGAGCGAAGGCGTGTCCGGCGCTAGTTGCGCAACGGCATTGACGACGGCGGCCGGCGTGGTGAGCGCGTTGATCGCCGGAAGGACGACGGTGACGATGTCCGATGTCGGCGCAACCGGCGGCGCGACGGGCGGCGGCGCACCAGGCGTAACCACCGGGGGCGTGATCTGCACCAAGACCGGCACGACCACGACGGCAATCGGTGCGGTGGGGGGCAGAACGGCACCGGGAGGGGGCGCGAGCGGAACGAGCAGCGGTATTCCGGTGGTTTGAATGGCGACGAGACCGGCGACCGTTCCTGCCGGAGGCATGGCGGAGAACGTGTAAAGCGGATTGGAGGGGTCCTTGACGACGACCGTCACCACACTTCCGTTTGTGCCGCTTTGCACCGTGCCCGCCTGCGTTTGAACAATATCGAAGATGGTTCCGACAGGAAGCAGCGTCGTCGACGGAACGGTAACGTTGACAGTCAGTGTTGGCCCGAGATTTGTGGCGCCCACCGGGCGGATGTTGCCGTATACGGTTGGGCTCGCCAGTATCGTGTTGATCACGCCGCTCGGTGACAGATTGGCGATCGTCAGTGCTCCGCCAATATTCAGCGTATTGGTGCCGAGCGAAAATGCATACGCATCGACTGCGCCGGTGATGCTTGCCGTCGCGCCGGCCGTATTGCTTCCTCCGACAACAGCGATGTTCTTGAGTCCAATGGCGCCACCGACGGCGCCGTTCAAGACGCTCGCATTGCCAAGCGACAGCGTACCGGTATTGGCTCCGGCGGTTGTCGTCAGCGCACCGATGACCGTCGTGTTCGGAGCAAGGCTGATCGTGCCGTCGGCGGCGAAATTCGTCGCCGTCACATTGGTGGAGGCACTGTTGAAGTTCACCGCGCCCGTGCCGCTGACATTCAAGGTGGTCGCATAGACCGGACCGTTGAAATTCACCACCGTTCCGTTGTTTCCCGCCGCGATGTTGAGAAGAAACGGACCTCCCGGCTGGGTCACGCCGATCGCGCCATAGACCGTCGAGCTGCTGTTGAAGACAATGTTGCCCTGGCTTGAAGCGCCTGTCGAAACGGCAACAAGGCCGGCGGCCGGAGGATTGTTGAGGGTGAAAATATCGGCGGGCGGTCCACCGGCGACGCCGACGCTCAACGTTCCCGTTATGCCCGACGCCGACATGTCGACGCCGTTCAGGCCGCCCGCGGTATTCAAGGGGATGATGCCGGGACCGACCGCCGTCTGCCTTTGGGCGAGGCTTTGCGGGGTCCAGGCGATGAACGCCGTGGAGACGAGGAGAAGAGAACGCGCCAATTTCCCCGCGCTTCGAATGCGGTTGCCGCTCTTTGGCGCATGCCGAATTGGAGCGGCGAACCGCAGGTCATGAGAAGCGCGGACGCGCGATGTCGCGTCGCCACCGATTTGAGTGCGCGAATTCATTATTGTCCCCCGCTTGATAGCTCCCCGCTTCAGGCGGGAATTCCACCAAGGGGGCAGGCACATCCGATCCTCGCGAAAGATATGCGAGGAATTTGCAACGTGGGTAGGTTCGGAAACTACTCACGCCTGAATTGCGCAGCCTCAGAACGGGGCATCCAATCAGCGCGTACGTTTGCGCTTCTGAAGCGGCATCAATTTCGCATGCAACGATTTTGGCGCGATGGCGCAATAGCTCTCGCGAATCCACGCCTCAAGGACATCCATGGGCGGTTTTTCCCGAGGCTTGAAGCGCGATGTGACCCAACCGCTCTTGCCGAGTCCGTAATGGGTGGGTTCGGTGAAGGGATACTCGAGCGCGAAGGCATGAGAATGCGGCAGCTTCACGGACAGTCCCAAGCCCTCCGCGCCGTCCCCCATAAACAAGAAGGTTTTGCCGCGCACTTTGATGGCGCATTCGCCCCACGGGAATGCTTCCGAGGATTTGGGATAGGCGAGCGCAATGGCGCGCAATTTTGCATAAGCCTGCTTTGGCATGGCGTATTTTGGACCCGTGCCGCTGACCTGCGGCTTGCAATCATTTAGCGTACACGCTAAATATCCTCCGTCAACTGTTGCGTGGGAGATCTTCGATGGGCACGAACAGCACAAATAGAAAGAGTGGGCCGGTGCGGACGCTGGTGACGTATCGCGCCAAGTCCGGCAAGGAAGCGCCGTTGCTGGCGATGGTGAAAAGCCACTGGCCGACGCTGCGCAAATTGGGCTTGGCGACGGCGACGCCGCCGAAAATCTGGCGGGCCCGCTATAAGGACGGCGGCATCGCCTTCATGGAGCTATTCGAGTGGAAGGATGAACATTCCTCAGATGTCGCTCACCAAACGCCCGAGGTAATGGCCGTATGGGAGCCGATGGGCGCCGTGCTAGACCGTCTGGAAGTCGCGCAAGTCGAAGTTCTGGACTGAAAAAGAGGCCCGACCCCGCGGCGAGGCTTGCTGCGCTGGAGGCGGTGTGTGTCGCTATCGCGCATCCGGCGCGCCGGCAGATACTGCTTGCGGTTGCGCTCAGTGGAGGCGAAGCCAATGCCGGCTACATCGCGCGGCGTTTCAGCTGCTCATGGCCGACGGTGAGCCGCCATCTTCGCGTTTTGGAGGACGCGGGATTGCTCGAACCAAAACGTCAGGGCCGCGAACGCATCTACGATCTGAACCGCGAAGCGCTTGGCGTTCTGGAGGAATGGCTAAAATGGTTTCGCCATAAACCGGGGCGTGAGCCGCGCGGGAATTAAGCGGACACATTAATTAATTTACGTCCTTTATTCGGCGACTGTTGGTAGAATTAAGTATTGTGTCACTTTAATTCCGCCACTCGATCTGTCGCGGCAGAACTCTGTCGCCAGCGGGATTGGAGTTCAATCTTGAACGGTACTTTTGCCGCGCCCCGATTGCGCCGCCAATTCGCAAAGCTCCGTTTGTCATGCCCAGTCGATGTCATCCGAAATCCGTAACTCATTGCAGTTCGCAAAAGCGCCAACTGCGGAGGTTGCGAGCGCGGCATCGCGCGTAAGCAGCGACAATGAGGATGAATGTGGTTAAAGCAAGCGGCTTTGCAAGCGCGGCGATTTGATTTTCTGCTTTGGCAAACCCGTGAATTACGATCTGTTGGGAGCAAAAAACGGTGAGCGCAATTGGCGCTGACTTAAGGGGTGGCATGCGGGGATTTCATGCGCTGTGTTGCGCAATCATCGCGCTCTGCGTAAGCGGTTGCGCGACGTCATATCAGAGCCAGGGAATTACCGGCGGATACTCGGAAAAGCAGCTTGAGCCAGGTGTCTGGCGCGTAGCATTTGGGGGAAACGGTTACACGACTCGCGAAGCCGTACAAACCTATTGGCTGTATCGCTGCACGGAGATCACGCTGCAGAATGGCTATAGCGGCTTTCAGATCCTGTCTGGCGTCACGCTCATATCCAATGATCGCGACGAATTCGATAGCGCCAATCTGATACCTATTCATGGCGGCGGTGGCGGCGGGGGTGGCGGCGGACACGGCTCTCGCGGCGGCGCCTATGTCTACATCCCTGGGGGGACGATGATGGAGAAACCCTACATTGTAGCCGACATTCGGCTCCTAAAAGGCCCGATCACCGAGGACCCACCAAAGGTCTTCGATGCAGCCGCGCTGAAACAAACGCTTGAACCGCTCGTCAAGGGTAAGCTCTGCGACGGCAACGTTTGCCCGCATGTGCATCGCTATGTCCTTCCTAAGGAAAACGTTCCCGTCCAATCAAGTGCACCGTCAGGCGCTTGAGGGCATGGCGCAAACCGTGTGGCGTGACAAACGGTTCGGGTACCCGACGGCCAATCGAAAGTCCCGGAGATGCCGTGCGAGCGGCTATCGCGATAGAAGCGCGCATGGATAAGTCCGGGCCCGCGCCGACGGGGCGGCCATAGTGGCGGAACAGAGAGGGCGGCCGACATGTCAAGCATGTTGGGGATTTACATTCTTGAGGGTCTTGTAGCGGCGATACTGATGGCGCTTATTGCGGGAGTAATCGCACGCAAACTGCTCAAGCTTTCCATGATTTGGGCTATTATTGTCGGCGCGGTTGTGTTCACGGGTCTGCTCTTCGTTCCGATTAAAACCCATGTGGTAACGCTCGAGATGCCGCGGCATTCAAATTAGGACACCATTACTTTCCTGTCTCCCGGTCCGTATCCGGACGAGTTGAGATCGGGGCTTGTTCGAGCCGGGCCCGCCATACGGCAATTCGATGGCGCCCATGACGACGGTGACGAATTCCCGCCCGTGGTCGGCGTGGGACCTGCTGCTGTTAAGGGCGGCCGGCCGCCGCTAGACTGATTCTGTCAGTCTTGAGTCTCTAGGAACCAGTCTTAAGTCCTTGGAATAAGACGGTACGGCGCGCGGGCCATAGCTCGTCGCGCCACGCAACACATCGGAGGGGAAAATGAATCCCATGTCGCGCTCGGACGCAATCGTCGATAACGTGGTCGAGGGTTTGCGCACGCTGCTCAGCAAAAGTTTCTTCGAGAAAAGCGAACCTCTGTTCGAAACCGTCGTCGGCTATGCGGCGGTGACCGCGGCTTTGCTCGTCGTGGCGACAACAACGGTGTTCGTGGTCAAGTCGGAATCCTACTTCGAAATTCTGCTGGCAGCCGCCGCCATCATCGCCATCGCAATCTGCCACTATCTCGGACGGAAGTTCATCGTCCATTGCCGAAATCTCGCCGCGCAGAACCCGTCGAGCATCGGCTCCGCCGAGCTTCCGAAGGTGTTGGGAGTGATCACGTTCGTCCTGTTCGCGGCCGTCATTCTTAGCAGTCTCTATTCCGCGATTTATCCGAGTTTCGAGTTCGCGAACCTGATCGAGTGGAGCTTCGTGCACGTCTTGAACCTGATCGTGCATGCCGTGATCGACATCGTGCCCGCCGCGTTGTGCCTGGTCTATTTGACGAGCGCGTTTCTCAATCCGGAACTGATTTCGACGCGAGTGGAGGAGACCACGGCGCCCAGCGAGGTTGCGGTGTCGTTCCTTGGCATGTGCCTCAAAGCTGGCGCCCGGCTGGCACCGATGTTCTTCGGCGGCCTCACCGTGGTGGGCTGCCTCAGTCTCGCGATTTCGTTGGTGAACGGACTGGCCGAACCTTCAGGGTTCCAGCCTAACGGCACCGCGTCGGTCATCTTCGGGCTGATCTCTCCGCTCGCTCTCTATCTGATCGCGATCTTCTTCTATCTGGTAATCGATCTGTGGCGGGCGGTTCTCTCGCTGCTGAAGACCTAAGGTTACGCAACAGGAATCGGGGTCAGCGGGAATCGGGGTCAGAGTCGATTTAATCGATCCTAGAACCTGTTCCCGGCCCTGCGGCGCAGGCGATTCCAACCCAGAAGATCATGCTCTAATGAGCTTGATCGGCCCGTCGCTGTTTCTCTAAGTCGTTCACATCGGCCCAATGGCGCTGAACCCGGGCGAGCACAACCTCGTCGCTGAACTGCAGCGTGCCACCCTTAAGTTGCCAGCCTCCGCGTGCGTCCTTAAGTTCGCCGACGATCGCCATCATCTCGTTGTAGATGTCGAGCTCGCGCGCCGCCCCCTTCTCGCGCCGCGCCTTATCCTCGGCCATGCGCCGGTCGAAATCCGCCAGGGCTTTGTGCTTTTTCTCCGGATCGATGGCGGCCCCGGCCAACACTTTACGGCAGGCGGCTTCCGCCGCATCGATTTGGGTTTCGCGTTTGACGACTGCCGCACGCACAGCCACCAGCGCCTGCGTCGCCTTGTCGAGACCGTCCTCTGCGGCGAGCGATTTCGGCGACATGATGCCATTGATGTCGAGCGCATCTCGTTCCTCCGAGAATTGATTGGATGCGTCGGAGATTGCATGCAGCAGCACTTTGGTGGCCCGCTCGATACGCCCCGGATCGCCGGGCAGGCTGGAATGCAGATCGACGGCAAAGCCCTTTTGATAGAGGGAAACGATTGCGGTCTCGGCGCGCGATAGATCCGAAAGTGCCGTGGCGACTTCGTTGTCGGCGCGCGCGGCATCGGCCCGCCGCTGATCGTGGAACATGGCCGCCACAACGAATGCGAACAGAGCAGGTATGATCAGAAGGATGAGAAAATAGAGGATGGAGCGGCGGGGCGTACGCTTGCGCAAGACGCCGACATAAAGCACCAGCCAGATTGCGAAGACCGTAAACAGCGCACTCACGGCGACGCCGAGCCAGACGACATCGTCGCTCGCGTGCATACGTCCCTTCAGGATCGCAATAGCAAACACCATAACGGCCGCGCACGCCGGAATCTCGGCAATCACGGCGATAATTATCGCAACAATTCCGCCAAACCTACTCTGGCTCATATCTCCCCCCAGGAAAAACTCGGCGCGGCCTTTCCACGGCCCACGCCACTTGCGGACGTCAGTCCCAGCGCATCCTTTGTGCGCTACCCCCGGCAAGCCTCGCCACGATACTATTGAGGCTTGAGACAAACAGGCATCGCTATTGTCGCATCGTGAAAATTGCAGGGAGGCATGCCGTCGAAGACCAGGAAGGTATCCGACGCGTGTTCGGGCGCGCCGGCATTAACGCCATTAGTGTTGCATGTCCGGTCTTGGCACTTTTGCGAACTGGAATGAGTTTCCGCTGGCGGCTCATTGGCAGCCGTTCGCGCTGGGACCGCCTCGCGCCGGCAGCGCACATTCCACTGGTGGATGATTGGCGTTAGCGTGATGGTTTGCGGAAAGGGGAAACCACACGATGCCGAGGTCGTAATTTGCGATGACACCGGAGTCGGTGAATTCGCGATGGTGCGCGCTCCTGACGGCATAGAACCAAAGTCAGCGCTCATTCAGTTTGTCGCCGATCACTGTGGCGGCGGATAAGAGGAGTTAGAGAGGAATTGGGTTTAAGGGAAGAACCTCTTTCACAATACAATCCGCACAATACGAGAAGGAAGCGACGCTCAGGCGCCCACGCAATACTAAATCACCAGGCCCCGAGCCTAGTTTCCGAACATTCGCCGCGCATGCGGGTGCCATGCACGCGGCACATTTCTCCTCAAGAGCCGCCGGGGCGCAAGCTTCGTGAGCGTCCCTTCACGAGTTGATCCCATGCATCTGAAATCCTCGATTCTTGCCATTCTTCTCGCCACGCTGCCCACCGCCGCAATGGCGCAGGAGCCGGTCACGGTAATGATCGTCGGCGTTTATCATATGGACAATCCGGGCAGGGACATCCACGATTCCCATGCCGACGACGTTCTGACCGCCAAGCGTCAGGCACAGATCGCCGCGACGGTCGACGCGCTGGCGCGCTTTCATCCCACAAAGGTCGATCTCGAATGGTCCGCCGCGGGCGCCGAGAAATCCTACGACCAGTATATCAAGGGGACCCTCAAGCCTTCGCGCGATGAATTGGTGCAGCTCGGCTTTCGTCTTGCCAAAGAGAGCGGTGCTTCCGTGGTCGGTATCAACGAGTTGATGGATTTTCCTTATCCTGCCGTCCAAGACTATGCCAAGGCGCATGGCGAAACGCCGATCCTCGATGCCGCCAACGCCGCGATCCAGGCGCTGGTCGATGAGGAGCAGCAGCGGATCGATCGCGATACGATCGGCCAGGTTCTGCGCTGGATGAACGATCCCGCCTTTGCGCGCCGGGACAACAACTTCTACGTCACGATGCTGTCGATCGGCGGCGGTACAGAGCAGCCCGGCGCCGATCTCCTCGGCGCGTGGAATCTGCGCAATTTCCACATCTGCGCCAATCTCGTGCAGCACGCGAACCCCGGCGACCGCATCGTGGTGATCTACGGCGCGGGCCACGAATTCCTGCTGCGCCGATGCATCGCCGAATTGCCCGGCTACAAGCTGGTCGAAACGAACGATTACTTGCCGCAATAGCGGCTCCGCCCGAGATTCACCGAGGATGGGCCAGCGTTGCGCTGCCAGGTGCCGGAATTGGTAACGGAACGTCCCTACAGGCCCGTTTCCAGGGCTGCGGGGATTGGAAAAATTAGGCAAGGCTTCCAGCACGAATTGAAAAGGCCGGGTTTTGAAGGGAACGTTCGCTCATGCAAGAACGCTATTGCCATTCCATTTGCGGCAAATAGCCTTGGAGCGATTTGCGAGGTGCGCGGCAAAGCGCAAAGCTTGCTGATCTGCGAAAACAACATGCATGGCGGCGTCGCATTCACATCCACGTTTGTCTGGACGGGTGACCGAGTTCACGCAAAAGAACTGCACCGCAGACTGATGTCCGACCGTAACGCGAGCTCGCCAATCGATAAACGGCTGGAATACTTCTAAGCTTAAGGATATTCGCGAGCGAGCGCCCCGACTATTCGCCAAACCCGATGCGATGCGTTATAAGGTTCGACCAATACGCGTTCGGGGGAGCGTTGATGAAACGGGGCGCAGCGGCGGCATTCGCGGCATTCGCGGCATTGGTGATATTACTTCCGGCGGCTGGCGCTTCCGGCGGCAGCGCCGCCATCCAATCATTGGCCGACGCAGAGCCACAGCCATCCCTCGAACCTGTCACAAGTCCACCGCCCGACACGTCGAGCGCCGAGGCCGCCTACAATCGCGGCATCGAATATTTGAATAACGGTGCGTACCAAAAGGCCATTGCCGAGTTCGACGCATCGCTGGCCATCGCGCCCGACAACGTCGAAGTACTGCTGGAACGCGCCATCGCCTATGACTCGCTTGGCAATACCGCCCGCGCGATCGAGGACTATGACAGAGTTATCGCTCTCGACGACCGCAACTTTACGGCCTACGCCAATCGCGCGCGCGATTATGCGATGCAGCACAAGATGGAACTGGCCGTCGCCGATCTTACCAAGGCGATTGAATTGCAGCCCGAGAACATGGAGCTAAAACTCCAGCGCGCTGGCGCCTATTACATGCTGGACCAGCTCGAACGCGCGATAGAGGATATCAATCCCGTCCTCGCCGCCAATCCCCAAGACGCACACCTCCACGCTGCGCGCGCCTTTTTCTATTTCCGTCTCAAGAAGTTCGTGCCGGCGCTCGACGATATCAATCTTGCGCTCACGATCGATCCGAACCAAGCCGGTTTCTATTACCTGCGGTCGCAAATCCGCCACCAAATGGGGGATCACGTCGGCGGCAACCAGGACATCGCCAAGGCGATCAAGCTCGATCCCAGCATTCTCAAAAAGGCGATGGACTTTTTTCCCTAACTGCCTGGTCGTCTCGGGAAAGGGGCACCGTTAGACCGGGGACAACAATTTGTACATCTCACGAATTGGGCGAAGGACGGCCGATCCTTGCCATAGCCGCAAACGGGACGGATTCAATTTATAACGCCACTGCCCGGTCGAGCGCAGCCTTTTGGAGATGGCGAGCCAACGCGTTTTCCCTTATGAAGTTGAGCAAACGAAAGAGCGGGGGAACGATGCATCCGGAAGACTTCACGCGCCGCGCGACACTGGGATTGGCGGCTGCGGCCATTGTAGCCGGGGAAGCGAAAGCGGATAGCGCTACGCCGAAGGAGGAAAAGGAACGGGTGGTGGGAATCGGCGGCTTCTTCTTTCGCGCCAAAGACCCCAAGGCGCTGGCGCATTGGTACGACATCAATCTCGGCGTTGCGCCCGTGCCGGAAAATAACGACATGCAGCCATGGCGCACGGAAGCAGGCACCACGACCTTTGCACCGTTTAAGGCAAACACGACCTATTTCGGCGATCCGGCCAAGCAGTGGATGATCAATTTTCGCGTGCGCGATCTCGACAAGATGGCGGCGCAATTGCGGGCCAACGGGGTCGCGGTCGAGGTCGATCCGCAAACATATCCCTATGGCAAGTTTGCCAAACTGGTCGATCCTGAGGGCAATCCGATCCAACTCTGGCAGCCGATAGGCAAAGACTCCGGATAATACGTGTCGCCTTGTGGCGCTTTTGCGGAGTACTGCGAATTACCGGCTTCGCCGCAAAGCGGATCTCGTAATGCACCGCGCTCTCACCGCGCTCCAATGGGTTTTCCCGGTGCCCGCAGCGTGATGCTTTGAAACGACACCGTGCCAAGCTGTGGCTGAAACGGGGTCGTGCTGCGGTAGACCGGATTTCCATCGGCGCTGGCCACCTCGATAAAGAGCTGCGTCCCCGTTGACGCTCCAGCATAGTTGAGAAAAAAGTGTCCAGTGTTGTCGGTATAGGCCAAACCATACTGCGCCAGAAAATTGCCTCTGCCGTCGACAAAGAAGACCGTGAAATTCGCCGCGGGCTGCGACCGTGCATCGACGACGCGGCCTTGCAGTGCCCATCCGGTTGCGACCGGGACTGCGGACTGATTGGGCTGTAGGCGCGTCATTGGCGAAGTATGGAGCGCCGGGTTGACGGGTTCGGCGCTCCAAGAGACGCTTGCCACACCGCTCGCAAACAGGGCGATAGCAAAAACCGCGCGCCGCCCTAAAGGACTGCTTGGTTGTCGGCTTGAAATAGCCATGGCCCCTCGTCGATGTCTCGCCCGAATGCGATCATACGCGGATAATATATCATGTGAACCTCCCTTTGTGGGGCCTTGGTGGATGTGAACGAATGGCAGCTCTCGGCCAGCAAAAGCCAACCAAGGCTGTTGCTGCATCGCAGGCCGCAAAGGGTGCCAATTTCGTCGAATTCCGCATCGAAACCTTAATGCGTCAATGACGCAGTGTGGTGCGCCCCTTCGCGTCATATGATTTCAGGAGCGGAAGCGGGGGTGACGATGCGCAGCAGCACGATAGTGTTTCTCGGTATTGCTGTTCTGGCTCTAAGCGTGCCGATCGAAGCGGCTATGCAGCGCACGGCCGTGGTCGATTGCGCCAAGCAGCAGATTTGCCTCTATGTGTGGCCCAAAATACCGGCCTTGAAAGGCTGGCATACCGATGAGGATGCAAACTACGACAACAAGATAAACACACTCGTTCCGGATGGCTTCACGTTTGCCAGCACCGATACCGTGATATACGCGGAGGCAACCAACAAGACCGAATACAAAAAGGACAATCCTGGCACGACGAACTTGGACGGTTACATCGCGGACGACGAGGGCGTCTTTCGCGAGAACAATCCGGATGTGGTGATAACCGAGATCGATCCGCTCGTTACCGGCGATGGCCAGAAGCTTCGAACGGTTCAGTATGCCAAACTTAAGGAAGATCACCGGCAAGTCGTCGCCTATGGCGAGGAGGACGACGACTACATTATCTTTGTGATCGACGCGCGCGGCGCCGATATTCTCGCCAAGCACCTACCGGCGTACAAAACTCTGGTCCAATCCTATACTACAGGCAGCGAAGCCGAACGCCACGCCGATCCGAATAAGTATACCGTTGTCGTGAGGCACCAAAAGTAACGGTCTCAATACGACCCCTTAGGGGCTGGAGTGCCTTTAGCCGCCGGCGAATGATCGTCTACCTGTTACTATATTTTGATTTATCCCACCTATGGAGGGATTGGCGTCCGGGCTTCATCGAGCATCGGAAGAACGCTATTTCCCGCTGCGGTCATCCAGGGCAATGCCGGATGGAACATTCAGCGACCTGAATTCCGGGAGGGCTCACGGATGCGCTTGACAAAGCTCGGCCATGTTTTGGTCGCCGTTCACGACGTGGCGCGTTCCAAGGATTTCTACACGCGCGTGCTCGGCTTTGAAGTACTCGAAGAATATCTCGAGCATGGCTGGGTAATTATGACGTTCGGCGAGGGCACGCATGTGGTCGATCTCGTGCCGCTTTCCGGCTCGGGCCGTTCCGCAAACCATCGGGGAGTTCGAGCCACCCTTGGGAATCGGCCATGTCGCATTTCAGCTCGCCAGCGCGCGCGATCTTAGATGCGCCTATTTCGAACTGATCGACGCGCAAATTCGCGTATTGGCCGCGATCGATCACGTCGGGTTGATCGCCGACCGAATTGCTGCATTCTGTTCGCTGGCAGGGCGCGCCCGCGAAGAGGAGCGACACTCCATTCGGGACTAGTGGTCCGATTCTAACATTCGCATCCCGTTTGCGCCGAACACTTTTGCGAATGTTAGAATCAAAGGACCACTAGCAACTATATAATTCTAGTGGAGTTTTGGATTTGACATTCGCTTCTGGTGTTCGCGCCAAGCAGGGTAGCGAATGTCAAATCTACTCCACTAGTCGCGCGTTGGCCAGTGTATATAGGTCCATTTTTGTACTGCACGACTTTGCAAAGGAAGTCACGCATTGACGGCGACGAGCAAAGTTTCCGGGACGGCCGCGATCAAGCGCATGCTGCCATGGTTGGTCGCAGTCGCCTTTTTTATGGAATCGCTCGACACCACCATCCTCAACACGGGCGTGCCGGTGATCTCCAAAGCGCTGGGCGTGACGCCGCTCGCCATGAAATCCGTGCTGGCGAGCTATACGTTCAGCCTGGCGGTCTTCATCCCGGTCAGCGGCTGGGTGGCGGACAAGTTCGGAACGCGGCGCGTCTTCGCCTCGGCCATCGGGTTGTTCACGTTGGGCTCGTTGCTCTGCGGCCTGTCGAGCGACATCCATCTGCTCGTCGCCTGCCGCATCTTGCAGGGATGCGGCGGCGCCATGATGGTGCCCGTGGGCCGGCTCACATTGGTCAGGACTTTTCCTAAGTCCGAGTTGATCCGCGCCATGAGCTTCGTTGCGATTCCCGCGCTCATCGGGCCCATGCTTGGGCCGCTGGCCGGCGGCTTCATCGTCGATTATCTGCATTGGCGCGCCATCTTCTTTGTGAACATTCCCATCGGAATTGCGGGGCTGATCCTCGTGTATCTGCATCTGCCCGATTATCGCGAGACGGAAGTCAAGCCGCTCGATTATGTCGGGTTGATCCTGTTCGGCTCCGGCATTGCGCTATTGTCTTACGTGCTGGAGATATTCGGCGAGCACACGCTCGGCACCGCGGAAATTCTCGGCTTGCTGGCAATCTCGCTGGCGTTGATCGCGGGTTATGGCGTGCACGCGATGCAGACGGACTATCCTCTGCTGCAACTGAACCTGTTCCGTTTCCGAACCTTCGCTGCCGCCGTCAGCGGCAGCTTTTTCACCCGGCTCGGCATCGGCGGCGTGCCGTTCCTCTTGCCGCTGCTTTATCAGGTGGGCCTCGGCCTTTCGCCGATCCAATCCGGTCTGCTCATCATGCCGCAAGCCGCAGCGGCAATGAGCACCAAGTTTCTTTTGCCGGGACTCCTCAGCCGCATCGGCTATCGCGGTGTGCTGGTTTCGAACACGGTCATGCTCGGGGCGATGCTGATGCTGTTCGGCACCATCGGCACCGGCACGCCGATCTGGCTTATCGTTGCGCAGGCGTTCTGCTATGGCGCACTGACCTCGACGCAATTCACCAGCATGAATACGCTGGTTTACGCCGACGTTCCGCCGGCTGGGGCGAGCAACGCAAGCTCCATAGCCAGCACGCTGCAGCAATTGTCGATAAGCTTTGGCGTGGCGATCGCCGGGCTGACGACGATGTTCTTCATACCGGCAAACCTGCGTGCCAATCCGGGAGAGCTGATCGCGGGCCTGCACGAGGCCTTTTTCGTGCTGGGAGGTTTCACCATCCTGTCGACCATCGTGTTTGCCAGACTGAAGCGCGCCGACGGCGCCGACGAGACCCAGCAGAAGGACATTCATCTGGGGTAAGGGGCGCATCGCGAGACGGGACGCGAACGGATAATCGTAGGCGATGGCGCGCGGCTCTTGCTGTAATTGACGACAGCCACGGATTGCGAGAAGTGACAGGGTTCGCGGATCGTCTTTGTGGCGCGCCCAATTATCATCGGTTGTCATTCCCGGCGAGGGCGAACGTCAGTGAGCCCGAGGGAAGCATCTGTGTGTGATGTCAAGCGTTGAGAGGTGCATTTTGCTCCCAAAGGCGATCTTGGCTGATCAGGGTATTGGCCAGAATGACAAGCTTGCGGGCGACGGCGATGAGGGCGACCTTACGGGGCTTTCCCGCGGCTGTCAGCCGATCATAAAGAGCCTTTGTGGCGGCGTTGCAGCGTTTGGCGCTGAGGGCGCAGAGATAGAGAACACGGCGAACGGAGGCTCGGCCCGCGCGGATGACACGCTGACCTTGGCGCGATCCGGAATCGTCTGCGAGAGGGGCCAAGCCCGTGAGCATGGCAATCTGCTTTGCATTACAAGCGCCAAGTTCGGTCAAGTCTGCCACGAGGGTTGCGGCAGTGACTGGCCCGAGGCCGGGAATGGAAAGCAGGATCTCGTATCGGCGGGCGAGCCCCTGATCGGCCTTAATGCGCTTTGCGATCTCGGCATCGAGGCCCGCGATGTCCTTAGCGAGTCGGTCGATGCGGCGCCTGAGCTGAGCACAGAGGAAGCTGGTGTTGGCGCTCGCGAGCTGGTTTTCCAGCGCAGTTTGTTCGGTCACAGCACTGTGGCGCGCCGCCACCAGTTCCTTCAACGCTTCGATAAGAACAGGCGCCGGTGTGTTGGCGGACGGCAACAAACTGGCTGCCAGAAGGGCGAGCATACGCGCATCCACCCGGTCGGTCTTAGCCAGCAAGCCGATCGCTTCGGCAAACAGCCTGGCGCGCAGCGGATTGATGATTGCCACCTTCAAGCCGCTTGCGTGCAGGCTGCGATGGACTTGCCGATGCCACTTGCCGGTGGCTTCCATCGCGATGACTGCAACATCGTATTTGGCCAGCCAGCGCTTGAGTTGCCGGTGACCCTGCGCGTCGTTGGAAAAACGCCGCGAGCAGCCTTCGGGTATGACATGGACATCGAGCCAGCTTTTACACACGTCGATGCCTGCGCTAGACTTCGCATTGGTCTTTTGTTCGGACGATTCCTTGCCTTGCATGCGGGACTTGCTCCCCATCATCTGTTCAGGACAAAAGCCGAGGACGGACGGACCAAGCTTCCCTACGGTGCTGGACACCAAGGGGATTCCACGGTCCCGCCCATCCACATCGGGACCGGCGGCCGCCGGTCCCGATGCGCCTTACAGCTTGCGCCGAGTTCGGCGGGTTCAACATGCAAGGGAACCCAGGTGGAAAGACCGGACGCAAACTCGCCGCCTGGGTCCCCTTACCCTCGCGCGATCCGCTTTGCGGATCACGCTCGGCCGGGGATGACAATTTAAACCAGCGCAAAATCGATCGCCGGCATGAGGGGCGTTGCCACCAACGCCAGCATCCCTCTGCGGAAGAAACGCAGCGGGCGAGGCGAATGATACGCCAGTCCCAGGATTCAAAGCGAATTGCGGTTTCAGACTTGGGCGGTCTCAAGGAATTGGGCGAGATCGTCGATCTCGTAATCGAAGTTCTGGCGTGACCTGCGCCCATGCGAATCTATTTCTGCTCCGACCCCAAACCGTCCCAAATCGCCCGCATCAGCGCGATTGTGGTCTGAGGAATTCAATTCTGGTCACCCTGCGCGCGCCTGCAAGTTTTCAATGGCCGGCTAAAGCCCGCGAAATCACGGCTTGTGCCTGAGAAAGCGCAGCGCGATAGCCCACCACAATCGGTACCGCGGGGCTCGCATGATCGCACACGAGTGTCGTCTCTGAATCGAGTGGGACAGCCGGCGCCGATTTCCCGTCATAGACTCTTGATATGGTTTGACGCCCGTGATCGTCATAAAAGCCGGCACCCTGAAGGACGATTTGACGCTTCGAACAATCGACCACCTCTCGTTTGGCCTCGAAGCGAAAAGTGCCTTGTTCGACATGCATGGACCTGACAAAAGCCACAAGAACTGTGATGCGATTGCCTCCTTTGGCGTAGCCGTGATCGTCCAATACGACAAAATGCGCAGCATCACGGCTGGCGCCGACCATTTGAAGCGCACCGTTCGGCAGGCCGGGTATCGCGTCGTAAATCGACCAGACTTCGAATGCCAAACGGCCGCCGAAAAACAACAGCGCCGCCACTGCTGTCCGGCAATTTTGGCTGAGGCATGAGGCAATTCACTGTATAGCAACGAGGAACCTGTTTTTTAGGGTGTTACCGACTTGAACTTGGATTTGGGAAACTGGGGTTTTTCGGCCTCGGGGTTTTCGAATGTTCGTCGGCAAACTGGTTTTCGCGCAGCTTATGGATTTTCTGCCGATGCACACTTTTCGCCGGTGTGTGGCGCGGCATCCGTCGAACTATCCAACCAAAACTTTTTCGCATCTGGATCAGTTCCTGTGCATGGCGTTTGCGCAACTGACCTTTCGTGAGAGCCTGCGCGACATTGAGGTCTGTTTGCGCGCGCAGAGTCCAAACTCTATCATCTCGGCATTCGTGGCCATGTCGCGCGCAGCAATCTGGCTGATGCCAACGAGAAACGCGACTGGCGGATTTACCATGATTTTGCCAATGCGCTGATCGTCGAGGCGCGGCATCTTTATGCAAACGACGCGTTCAGCGTCGATCTGGAAAACACGGTCTATGCACTCGACACGACGACGATTGATCTGTCGCTGAAAGTTTTCCCGTGGGCACAATCTCGCACGACAAAAGCCGCCGTGAAGATGCACACGCAAATTGACCTGCGCGGCAATATTCCTTCATTTATCCATGTTTCCGACGGCAAAATGCACGAAGTGAACGCGCTCGATATGATAACGCCAGAGCCGGGCAGCTTCACCATTATGGATCGCGGGTTCTTTGATTTTGCACGGCTGTACCGCCTGACGCAGGCGGGGGCGTTTTTTGTCATCCGCCCCAAAAGCAATACAGTCTTTCGGCGCATTTATTCACGACCGGTCGATAAAGCAACCGGCTTGCGTTTCGACCAAACCATTCGTCTTACCGGCGTAAAATCGCCTCACGTTTATCCGCAGTATTTGCGCAGCGTCGGTTTTTATGACGAGGAAAACAACAACCGCCTGTGGTTCTTCACCAACAACTTCGAGCTTCCGGCCCTGACAATCGCACATCTTTACAAATGCCGCTGGCAGGTCGAGTTGTTTTTCAAGTGGATCAAACAGCATCTGCGTATCAAGGCATTCTTCGGCACTAACGAGAACGCCGTAAAAACACAAATCTGGATCGCAATCAGCGTTTACGTCCTCATTGCGATCATCAAAAAACGCCTCGAGGTCAAAGCCTCGCTCTACACAATTTTACAGATTTTGAGCTTGATGCTTTTCGAGAAAACGCCCTTGGATCAGCTGCTTAACGACACCGTTCTGCTGAAATTAAATCCAGACACTTCAACCCAATTGAATCTCTTCGATTAATTGCCGGACAGTAGTGCAGCGCCGCAATGAAACAACTCAAACGGATGTGGGCGTAAACCCAACGCGCGAGGTTCGACAGAATTTGTCGAATGTTCATTGTTGCCCCCCTGCGGCAGACAACCTGCCCCTAATTTCCGTATCTCACCCCTAGTGTGCAGTCCACTCTCATCGTCGTCGCGGGGGGGAAACGGGGCAGCGCAGATTTAATCTCCGACCTGGATGCTCTCAAGAAATTGGGCGAGATCGTCGATCTCGTAATCGAAGTTCTGGCGCGGCGTGGCGGCAACTTGCGGCCCTTTGATCGACCACTGCGCGTCGCTGCGCAGAAAAACCGTGGTCATGCCCATGCGAAAAGCGGGAACAAGATTGCGCGCTGTATCTTCGAACATGGCCGCCGCTTTGGGCTCGAAGCCGCCGACTTCCAGGATGCGCTGGTAAGCCGCCGGCCGCGGCTTGGGCTCGAAGCCGAGCGTGCGGATGTCCCAGATATCGCTCCATAAACCGGATAAGCCGATCTGCTCCAGCACGCGATTGGCATAGTTGCGGCAGCTGTTGGTGAGCACGATGCGGCGGCCGGGCAGCCGCTCGAGCGCGGGGCGCAAGCGCGGCTCCGGGCTTAGATGCGACAGATCGATGTCGTGGATATAGGCGAGGAACTCCTCCGGATCGATATGGTCGCATTCCATCAGTCCGCGCAGCGTTGAGCCGTATGTGCGGAAATAGAAATGCTGCAGCGTAAAGGCTTCGCTGAGACGCGCGTCGAGGAGGCGGGCAATATACTGCGTCATACGCGCTTCAATCTGCACGTACAGATTCGTGTCGGATCGGTAGAGCGTGTTGTCGAGATCGAATATCCAGGTGTTGATGTGCCTTAAGTCGGCACCCGCTTCGACGGCCATCGCACGCGAATCCATGATTTCAACCTAGCAACCGATTATAACAGTCAGGTACTGCGCTTTGGTTAAGCGGACATTCCTGGAAAACGCCGATTGCAAGCCGATAATCGCATTTCCCACAGGTTGTCGAAAGGCGCAAATTGAAACATCCGTTCTCTTGGATTGAGACATTTTGCGGCCGGCCGCAGATTTTCCTCGAACCTCGCTGACGCTCCCGGCGGACTTCAGAAGCAGCATCGGCCCATAGAATGTCGCATGTCATGTCCTCGTGGCAGCCGTTCGTAGCAATTCCAAAAAGGGCCGATACGTGCCATTCGCTTCTCCGAATTGCGTGGCCACGTCCTTGCCATTGCGCGCTTTTGTGTAGGCGGTGTGATTTGCCGTCGAACATCTCCAATTCGGAAAACGAGAATTGGTTGGGCCAACCACTGACGAGTTGTCGCATCGCATCTTCGTTGCCGATGGCCGCTGCGAATGGTTCGCGCTTGTATGCCATAATTTGCACCCGTTACAGTGATCATCTTTGATGAGGCAAGCTGAGAGATTGAAATGGTCGATGCTCCGTATTCTGCCTACCTCCTGATAGGCGCTGCTTTACTTGCGACCATTGTCGTTCTTCGCTTCAGCCGATTAATAGCCAGGATTCTGATTAGGAGTTTGTTGCGGCCTCTGGGAAAAGGGTTGGCCGTCATAGGACGGGTGCTCTGGCGACCGTTTCACCACATCGCCGTGCGCCCCTTCGTCTCGCGTGCCCGGCAAATTGCGAAGGGCGGTGCCGGTATAAAAGCGCCAGCCCAAACCGGAATTCAGAGCGGCGCCGGAGCGGCGCCCTTCAAAGCGCTGGCGCGTATCGTCGAGAAGGGCACAGCGGCGGAAGAGGCGCTTGGCGAGGTGCCGCAGGACGTCATATCGCTGTTCGAGAAAAAGTGGCTGCCGTTTCGTTTCGTAAGCGCCAATCGGGCCGGGGTCGGCCTGCATGAAACGCTGTCGATCGAAGACGGCCGGGCCAATGTCGAGATTGCCAAGAAATACTACGGACGGACGATTGATAACGAGCGAGTCAAAACGGCGATCTTGTACGAGGACTCCGAGGAGGCGTTGATTATTGAGCTTCTTCGCGATGCCGATTTGGTATTCTTCAGCGTTTTGCGCCAGTTCAGGGTTTATGTCGATAGGAACATCATGTGGTTCCTGGGAATTCTGTTGGTCCTGCTGACGGCCGCTGGCTTCGCGGTTCTCATGTTGCCGCTCTGGCTGAATAAGTTGGAAGTGTTCGTCGTTTTCCTCTTTGTCGTGTTGGCGGCGCGCGTTGTGTACTACTTCGCGGCGGTCAACAACGGCACGCATCTCAGCCTATTCGTTCAAACCTATTTTTCGAGATTGTCCAACCAATACCGCTCGGCGGCGACGGCGTTCTCCAATGTCAGGAACGATCGCACAGCCCCGCTCGACGAAGTTGAAACGACGGCTAACATCTGGTTTGTCAACCTCCACTGGATGTCCGCACGGCAATGGCTTCTCGATCTATACCTCAGAAATTGCGAGTATCAGATCTATAGAGACAAATGGTGGCGGATAATCCTTATGCCGGTCGCATTTGCTTTTATACTCGGCATTTCAATAATCTGGATTGGGCAGCTTCTGAGCAAATATTTCGGCATCTCGGCCTCTTTGGCGTTCGGTTGGGGCGGATGGAGCGAGGTTCTGGTTCTCCTGATGGTCGGGGCGTGCATATTGCTGAGTAGGGGTCTGCTGCGCGCCTTCTGGAGCGAGGTCTCGACGGAATCGTGGCCGAACTTCGGCACCATGGACATCAAGGACGCGATCGAACGGTTCATCGGGCCGACGGTCCGTGAAGTCGTGGATAAGCGGCGCAATCCTTATGGCGGTGCGCCCGCGCCTCATTGAACGTCGAACGGCGTTTTATCGGCAATGTGGTCGTGGTCCGGCGTGTCGCCGAATTCCGTCAAAATGACCGCTCGCGACGGCAATGCGGACATCCCGCCGCGGTTGTCGCAAGAGCGCCACAAATTGCTATTGCGTTATCGTAATCTGCCGGCAGAAATTGCTCTATTGCATCTTGGGCAGGTAATCTTCCGATGCCCGTCGAAGGATATTGCTGAGCGCGCACTAATGGAGGTCTTCTAATGACAGCCGCTGAGACCGACGTTTTGGGCACCGCTGTGTGCTGGATCGGCGAGGGGCGCGAAATTGCGTTGGGGACTGTCGTGAAGACGTGGGGATCTGCGCCGTGCAGGGCGGGAAGCCAGATCGCGGTGCGCGACGACGGTGCTTTTGCCGGTTCGGTGTCGGGCGGCTGTGTCGAAGGCGCAGTGATCGAACAGGCGTTGGCCGCTATGAAAGACGGCAAGGTGCGCAGGCTCGCTTTCGGCGTAACGGACGAAGAGGCATGGTCATTCGGCTTGGCGTGCGGCGGACAGATCGAGATTCTCGTCGAGCCGCTGACAAGCGCCAAAGCGCACGAAGCGCTTCTGATGCAGAATTGCGCGCGGCTTGAATTTCGCAGCATCGTGCGCGCCGTCGATTTGGCGACCGGCGAAGATCGTCTGATCGAGCCCGGTTCGGATTCCTCGCCCTTGGGCTCTGTAGCGGACAAGGCCATCGCCAGCGACCAAAGCGGCCTGGCCGAGATCGGCGGGCGTCAATGGTTCCTGAGGGTTTTGAATCCGCCGGTCGATCTGGCCATCGTCGGCGCCGTGCATATCGCGCAGATATTGGCGAAGTTGGCTTCGCTGATCGGCTGCCGCGTGCGCGTGATCGACCCGCGCCAATCCTACGCCACGGAATTGCGGTTTCCCGGCGTTGCGCTTTGCCATGAATGGCCGGATGAGGCGCTGGTCCGCGTTCCGCTTGGTCCTCGCAGCGCCCTCGTTACCTTGGCGCACGACCCCAAGCTCGACGATCCCGCACTCGTCGCGGCGCTCGATTCCCAAGCGTTCTATATCGGGTCGCTGGGTTCGCGCAGAACGCATGCCGCGCGGCTCGCGCGCCTAAAGCAACTTGGCCATACCGACGCGGCGCTCGCGCGCATCCACGGACCGGTCGGCCTTGCCATTGGGGCGACCACACCGGAGGAAATTGCACTATCCATCGTGGCGCAGATCACGCAATGCCTTCGCGCGGCTCCTTCCGAGAGTGCCGCGCGATGAACGCGATCGGCGCGGTCGTGTTGGCGGCGGGCTCGTCTTCACGCATGGGCGCGGACAAATTGCTGCTTCCGCTCGCAGGCAAGCCGCTGGTTCGTCATGCCGTCGAAGCCGCCGCGAAAAGCCGCGCCACGCCGGTTATGGTCGTCATCGGTCACGCCGGAGCGCAGATCGCGGCAGCGCTTGGGGGATTGGATGTTTGCTTTGTGGAGAACAAGGAATTTTCCGAAGGCCTGAGCACGTCGCTGGTTTGCGGGCTCAAAACATTGCCGATGGAATGCCACGGCGCCGCCATCCTCCTGGGCGACATGCCTTTTGTCGCACCGCATCTCATCGATGCCCTGATCGCAGCCTTCGACCCGGCCCATGGGCGCAGCATCTGCATTCCGACCTTCCAAGGCCGGCGCGGCAATCCGGTGGTCTGGGCGCGGGAATTATTTCCGGAGATCATGGCGCTTCAAGGCGATGCGGGCGCCAAGCGTTTGATAGGCGCGCACGCCAAACTGGTGTGCGAGGTGGAGGCGGCGGACGATGGAGTGCTGTTCGATATCGATACGCGAGAAGACCTGGTAGCGCTTGCGGCACGCGCAAATAAGCTGCCGTAACAGGCCTGCTCGGTCACGGAAATATCATCCACGAACCGTTTCCTCCCGCGGCGTTTTGTGTAACGCTGCAGGCCTCTTTGGACAGTGCGCGGAAGAAGACTAGTCATGCGCTACAACCTTCGCATCAATGATCGGATCCATGCGGTCGATGTCGACAGCGATACGCCGTTGCTTTGGGTGCTGCGCGATGCCCTCGATCTGAAGGGCACGAAATTCGGCTGCGGCGAGGGCGTTTGCGGCGCCTGCACGGTTCATATTGACGGGGCGGCGGTGCGCTCCTGCCTGACGCCGGTTTCCGCGGTCGGAAAATCCGCGATCACCACCATCGAAGGGATTGGCGATACGCCCGTCGGCGCGCGGCTGCAGCAAGCGTGGCTGGACGTCGATGTCCCCCAATGCGGCTATTGCCAGCCCGGTCAGATCATGTCGGCGGTCGCGCTGCTCGCGCGGAACAAATCGCCAAGCGACGCAGAGATCGAGTCCGCGATGAACGGGAATATCTGCCGCTGCGCGACCTATCTGCGCATCCGCGAAGCGATCAAGCAGGCCGCTGGCGAGCCGGCCTCCGCGGCAAGGAAAGTGTGACGCCATGCTGCACCACCGCCCGCCAACAGCGCCTCGCGTTTCGCCAGACCAAGACGCCATTGCCAATCCTTCGCGGCGCACCTTTCTGAAGGCAAGCGCGACGGCGGGCGGCGGTCTGCTTTTGAGCTTCAGTCTGCCTGCCTTCGCCAAAACGCCGGCCGGCGGCTTGGTCAGGCTCAACGCTTATGTTGCGATCGCGCCGGACAACATCGTCACCATCGCGGCGAAGAATCCCGAGATCGGTCAAGGCATCAAAACTATGCTGCCGATGCTGATCGCCGAAGAGCTGGATGTCGATTGGAAACAGGTGCGCACCAAACAAGCCGACTTCGATCCGTCGCTCTATGAGGGCCAGTTCGCCGGCGGCAGCATGGGAACTCCGCTGAATTGGGAACCGATGCGCCGGGTCGGCGCGGCGGTGCGTCAAATGCTGGTCACGGCGGCGGCAGAAACCTGGAAGGTTCCGCAAGCCGAGTGCACGACCGCGTCCGGCGAAGTCCGTCATACTTCCACGGGACGGACGCTGACCTACGGCGCCTTGGCCGCGAAGGCTGCAACGCTGCGCGTTCCCGATCTGAATGGCGTCAAGCTCAAGGACCCCAAGAGCTACAAGATCATCGGCCATTCGACGCCGGGTGCCGACAACCCGGGGCTGGTCAGGGGCGAACCGCTGTTCGGCATCGATACCGTCGTGCCGGGAATGCTCTATGCGGTTTTCCAGAAATGCCCGGTCTTCGGCGGCAAGGTGGCGAGCGCAAATCTCGACGTCATTCGCAAACTGCCCGGTGTTCGCCAAGTCTTCGTTGTGGAAGGCGGCGCAGGTCACGCTTTCATGCCCGAAGGCGAGATGCAATTGACCGGGCTGCTGCCAGGCGTCGCGATCGTCGCGGATAGCTGGTGGCGCGCGGAAAAGGCACGCCGCCAACTCGACGTGAAATGGAACGAAGGCCCGACGAGCGCCGAGAGCAGCGAGGACTTCGCCCGCCAGGCCGCCGCACTCGCGAAGACTTCTCCGGCGCAAACATTGCGATCGGACGGTGACGCGTTGGCAGCACTGGCGCGCGCTTCCAAAGTGGTCGAGTCCGCTTACTTCTATCCGTTCCTCGCGCATGCGGCGATGGAACCGATGAACTGCACCGCCCATGTGCGGGGCGACAAGGCGGAAATCTGGGCGCCGACCCAAAACCCGGCGCCCGGCCGCAAACTGGTGGCCGAGACGCTCGGGCTCGACGAAAAGAACATCGTCGTCCACATGACGCGAAGCGGGGGCGCCTTCGGGCGTCGCCTGATGAACGACTACATGGTCGAAGCCGCTTGGATTTCGAAAGTGGCCGGTGTCCCCGTGAAGCTGGTTTGGAATCGGACCGACGACATCCAGCACGATTTCTATCGTCCTGCCGGCTGGCATTTTCTCAAAGGCGGGCTCGACGCCGAGGGCAAGCTTGTCGCCTGGCATCAGCACTTTGTGAGCTTCGGAAAAAACGGGAAGTTCGCCAGCTCGGCAGGCATGTCGCCCAATGCCTATCCGGCGGGGCGCGTGCCGAACCTTTTCTATGGCGCCAGCTTGATGGCGAGCGGCGTGCCGACGGGGCCGATGCGGGCGCCGGGCGACAATGGCCTGGCGTTTGTCTTTCAATCCTTCATCGACGAGATGGCCCATGCCGCGGGCAGGGATCCGCTGCAGTTCCAGATCGATCTTCTGGGCAAGCCCGAATTCCTCGGGAACGAGAGACAGCCGCTGCACACCGGGCGCGCCCGCGGCGTTCTTGAGAAAGTGCGCGAGGTCTCCGGGTGGGGCAAACGCAATCTTCCGAAGAGAACCGGGCTCGGCGTGGCGTGCCATTATTGTCACCTCGGCTATTTCGCCGAAGTCGTGGAGGCGGCGGTTTCCGCAGAAGGAGAGGTGAAGGTCAATAAAGTGTGGGCCGTCGGCGATGTCGGAAGCCAGATTATCAATCCGACCGCGGCCGTGAACATGACGCAGGGCGGCGTGCTCGACGGTTTGGGCGAAGCCTTGAACCAAGCGATCACGATCGAGAAAGGCCGCGTCGTGCAGGAGAATCTCGACGGTTTTGCGCCGCTGCGGATGTCGCAGGCTCCGCCGGTCGAGGTGCATTTCGTGATCACGGACAATCCGCCGACGGGACTGGGCGAACCGCCGATGCCTCCCGTCATTCCCGCTTTGTGCAACGCGATCTTCGCCGCGAGCGGCAAGCGCATTCGCAGCCTGCCGATCGATCCGGCGACTCTGAAGGCCTGACCGTCGCGCGAGAATCTTCCCATCCGGCCGATCTCGCCGGGAAGGAGTTTTCACTCTGACCCCGAATGTTCACTCGGCTCAAACAACTACGTTGAATACAGTGATTGTTCAGCCAATTACTTCGACGTCGGGTAGAGTGGTCACAATGTACCCTGGCGGGCTAACCAATTAAAATACATAGGGCGCTTCAGAGCGAAGTCGGGCAAGTGAGTATGGAAGAACTGGAAGTTTATATAACTCACGACGGGTTCGGAAGGGCGGCAATCGTGCGAAGAGCCGATGGACTGATTTGCATTTACGTAAATTGGATTTGGGCTGCGAGCGTCCGAGTGATTTCCAATCTTCAAGTGGGGGAGCGCACAAGTTGGCGGGATGACCCTACTTCCACGGACGATCTCTATAAAGATGCTACTCCTGAATCCGGACTGTACGGAACAATTGAAGATGCTCGGCGACACATAACGAATTTACCCGAATTTTCTAATCCTACTTTGAATGTGTCAGATTGACAATTGCTCACCAATGACGGCGATCATTGAGCGACGAATATGCGCTAAGGTTGGTGTTCACTGGAGCAAACGGCGACGCCTTACCTAATTCACCAATAGGATTCAGAAGAAGTTTTCACTCTGATCCCAAATGTTCACCTCGAACGAAACGGCGCCCTTGTCTCTATGATCTTGCGAAGGCAATAAGCGGATCGAGATTGTGACCGTCGGCGGACTTTAGTGCGTCTATATAGGCGCGCCTGGTGTCGCCGGCATTCTGTAGATTTGTCCGCCCCCAGGTAAAACGCTCTGCGCCCAGGCCGACAATTAGTAGATCGGCGGCGAGGCGCGACCACCGGCCATTACCGTTGGGAAAAGGGTGGACCGACACCAGACGATGATGAAACCGGATCGCGATCTCGTCGGGCGGATATGTCTTGTGTTCGACCCAGTAGCGAACGTCATCGAGAACTTGATGCAGTTCGGTCTGGATGCGATGCCGCTCGATGCCGAGATTTTTCTCGGATGTGCGATAGTCACCGGCCCACTTCCAGACGCGACCGAACATGCGCCGATGCAGGCCGCGTAGAAACGCTTCATCGAGAATCCTTCGCTTGCGCTTGAATGCCCATTGATCTGCTTCGATGATGTTGTGTTGTTCGAGTTCGTTCAGTTCGCGGCGTAGGGTGACGTGGCTCGGTATCAGGCCTTCGCGCTCTTCGGGCGCGACGGGCGTTGCATTATCATCGGCATCGAACGGCCCGCTCATGCGTCATCCCACAGACGCGCCGGCTTTTGCAGAAGGTCTTCGATCATTTTGTTCAGGATTTCTTGCTGCGCCTTTTTCCCCCCAACGGCTTGGTCCTCAAGCCTCATGTTGTGTTCGACCGCCGCCAGTTTGCGGCCCGCGATAAGCTTTGCCCGATTGCGAACGGTTTCTTCGAGCGGCTTTTGGGGAATGACCGCATAGACGAGGCGGCAGCCGAGCGCTTCGGCGGCGCGTTCCAGCGTCCGCAGCGTGATGCTGTTGGCGGCTTCCGACTGTTCGAGTTCGACCGCGCTGGGCTGGGCGATCTTGAGGCGCCGGGCGAATTGGGCCGTGGTCATGCCCAACGCGTCCCGGATCGCCCTGATCCAACCCTTTGGCGGGCGCTGGCTGTTGGCCAGCGTGCGCAAGGCCGGGAAGCGTTGGTCTATATGGCGAAGGGAGTTTTTCATATGATAGGGTATAGCCTATTTATTACCGTAATTGCAATAGGTAATATCCTATTGAAATGTAGCTGAAAAATAGGTTATACCCTATCAGTGTCAAGAAGCAGCGGGGCCGGACTGGATTTCATCGATCTCTTGAAATGGAGGCGATAGGGGGCCTGTCAGTGGCGGCTCTCTAATCCATCAGAGTCTCACGCAGGGAAGTGCAGCTGACAGCAATTTCCCATGACGGATCATTTGGCCACCGGTCGCGCCATCGCGACGAACAAACTTATTCTGCGGGGATGGGAAATCCACCACGTCACGGCGCCCGAAAAGGCGCCCATTACGCCGTAAAGCGCGGCGGCCGTATAGGCATACTCCAAAATGTTCAGTTCGCTCACCAACCACGCGGCCGAGGTTAAAATGAAGCCGAGCCCAACGGCGCTCGCAAGATGCCGCCGGTATCTGGGACCTATCGCCCACCACACCAGGGATGCGACCAGAGCAATCCCGATGGCGTAGGCGAAAGCAAACTCGAGATAAACCCGCGCCCAGAACAGCCTCGTCATGAACGCGGTCTGCTTGTGCTGAAGCCACAACCAGAACAGGTCCCACATCTCTTGGCCGACGGCGAGGATCACGCCGACAAGAATGCCGCAAACAAGTGCCAGCGCGCCGCGCAAAAAGCCGCGTAATTTTTTGCGTTTCGATGGATCGTTTTCCGGCATTCGCACTGCCTCAGAATGGAGCCGGAGAGAATATACCATGCTGCCGGTCACCTCGACAGGGCGTAGCGTTGTCGCCGTGGCCCCGCAATCGACAGCCCGCCTTTAGCGTCCTTTCTCCTTGAGCATTTCCGCCAACAGATTCACAGCGCGCTCAATTCTGCGCCGATCGCCCGTCGCCGCGAGGTCGATCATGAATCCGCGCGTTGCCGCCACCATGAGGGTTGCTTCGGCGGCGTCCGCCTTGGCAGCAGCGCCGCTCTTGCGCGACAGCTTCTGCCAATAGGCAATGGGCGCCTCCAAGACGCCCGGATAATTCTTGGGGTCGCGCAGCGCCAGAGCCTGCAGTTCCACGGTCAGCAGCGCGAGCCGGCGAAACTGTTCCGTGGTGTACAACTGCGAAATCCACAAGAGAAACTCCGACAGCGTTGGCGGTTTCTCGTGATCGTCATACCAAGCTAAGACGCGTTCATCGCCCTGCCGCCGGATGACTTCCAATATCTCGCGCATCAAGCCCTCGCGCGAACCGAAATGGTAAATCAGCATCCGCGCATTGGTTTTAAGGGCCTTGGCGAGCGGGCGCAGCGAAAGATCGCCAATTCCCTTCGAAAGAACGTACTGCGCCGCCGCCTCGGCCAGGCGGGCGCGGATCGTCGGATCGAGTGGTCTTGCCATAGGGACTATCTTCAGTTATTGTAACGAACGTTACATTAATGAAATCTGCGGCCGAAGGCAACCGATGCGGCCGAAAAATAGGAGTGGGTAATGCGAAAATTGCTTCTTGGATTGGTGCTGATGGCAATGCCTGCCGTTGCGCAGCCGGCGCCGGATGTCGAGCACAACAAGGCCGTGGTGCGCGGGTTTTTCACGGAGGTGCTCGATCAGGGACACCTTGAGCACTATGCGGATTCGCACGCGGCAAACTTTGTCGCTCACGGCAATCGCGATTTTTCCCTCGCCGAGGATTGGGCGATGGCGACCGACGAACGCCATGCGGCGCCCGACCTGCACATGCAGGTTCTGCAGCTTTTGGGCGAGGGCGACATGGTGGCGGTTTATTGGAAAATCTCGGGCACCAATACGGGCGACGGGATGGGCATCAAGGCGACCGGCAAACCGTTTAGCACAGTGGGCTCAACATTCATGCGCCTCAAGGACGGAAAAATCGTCGAAGAGTGGAATGCTTGGTCCTACCTTTCCATTTTGCAGCAGGTCGGCGTTTTACCGGCCAAATAGCGGGACGCACCGGCGATGGCGCGGTTGCGGCGTTTTCCAAACGCCGCAATCCGTCGGATGAGAGGAATTGCCGCGCGTTCATGTGCGGACAAAACGCGACGCGCAAACGGGGCAGAGTGCGGCTGTCCGAACGCTTGAGCGTCATCCGGCGCGTTCAGATACACGAAGCGTCTGGGAATTTGGGGTCGAAACAAGAATTTCTCAGTCTATGAGACGACCAAGTACGCGCTCGAGGAAAATGCCGCTCCAATATAGAGTGAGGGTCGCCCGCCGGCATCCGTTTCCATCCCACCCATTGAAAACCAACGCCGCGCGAAAATATGATTGCGGCAGAGGAACGCAGACGGAAGAACGCCCATGTCCAAGGTTCGCGTGGCAGCTTTCGCCATCTTGGTGGACGGCTATGGCGCCGGCCCCGATCAACGCCTCGACGCGCCGATCGGCCGGGGCGGCGAGCAGCTGATGCAATGGTTTTTTCCCACCCGCACCTTCCAGCGCAGGATCAACGGGCAGCCAGACGGCGAGACCGGCGTCGACGACGACTTCGCCGCGCGAAGTTTCGAGAATGTCGGCGCCTGGATCATAGGGCGCAACATGTTCGGCCCGGCAAACGGCGAATGGCCCGACGATTGGAAAGGCTGGTGGGGTCCCAATCCGCCCTTCCACATGCCGGTCTTCGTTCTGACGCATCGCCCGCATCCAAAGCTGGAGATGGAGGGCGGCACGGTCTTCCACTTCGTCAAAGACCGGATCGAAGCGGTGCTCGAACTTGCGCGGCAGGCGGCAAGCGGAAAGGACGTTCGCATCGGCGGCGGAGTTGCGACCGTGCGCGCCTATTTGAAGGCGGCGCTGATCGACGAACTGTATCTCGCCGTCGCGCCCGTGCTGCTGGGTTCGGGCGAACATTTGATGTCGGGAATCGATTTGCCGGCGCTGGGCTATCGTGTCGAGGAGCAGGCGCGATCCGATGCCGCGACGCATTTGATCCTGCGACGAGGGTAGATGCGGCGATGGGAGCGGGACGAACGGGGGCCGTATCCCTCTGCGGAAGAAACCAAAGCGGGCGAACTGAACCACCGGTTGTCATTCCCGGCCGAGCGAAGCGCGAGCTTCGCGAGGGGAAGGGAACCCAGGTGGAAAGACCGGGCATGATCCATCCACCTGTTGGGGTGGACGGCCCCCGACGGCATCGATGTGCCAGAATGAGGTCGTTGGAGATCTCAAGCAAGGGAGCCGTCCATGGAACAGTATACCCGGATCGGGATGGATACGTCCAAGAGCGTTTTTCAGGTGCATGGGGTAGATGCAAGCGAACGGCCGGTGTTGCGTAAGCAACTGCGGCGCGGAGCGATGATTTCGTTTTTTCAGAAGCTTGAACCGACGGTTATCGGCATTGAAGCCTGCGGAGGATCGCATCATTGGGCACGTCTGCTTAGAAGCTTTGGCCATGAGGTGAAGCTTCTGCCCCCTCAGTATGTGAAGCCCTATGTGAAGCGCGGTAAGAACGACATGGCGGATGCCGAAGCGTTGTGCGAAGCGATGAGCCGCCCCACGATGCGCTTTGTGCCTGTGAAGACAGCAGACCAACAAGCCGCGCAGATGTTGGCCGGTATACGCGAGCAGATGGTTCGCCGCCGTACACAGCTGAGCAACGCGATCAGAGGCTATGCCGCCGAGTTTGGCCTGATCGCTGCCAAAGGCCTGGGAAGGATCGAGCCTTTGCTCGAGCGTATCCGAGATGACGAGACGCTCCCCGCTCTGGCCAAAGAGTTGTTCAAGGTTCAAGAGCGAGATTATGCCCGGCTGCAGAAGGAGATCGAACTCTTGGATGCCAAGTTGATGGCTTGGCACCGCGCAAACCCCGTAAGCCGGCGATTGGCGGCGATCCCCGGCGTCGGCCCGGTCGGCGCGAGTTTGCTCGCCATCAAGGTCGCCGATGCCAAAGCTTTTAAATCGGGACGTCACTTCGCGGCCTGGATCGGGCTTACGCCGAAGGACCATTCCACTGCCGGCAAGAACAGGCTTGGGGTCATCACCCGTGCCGGCGATGAGACGCTGCGAAGCGTATTGGTCGTGGGCGCTACGGCATTGGTCCAGCAACTCAGACGCGGCAGAGGCCGCGCCACGCCTTGGTTGGCCGCGCTGTTGCGGCGCAAACAGCCCAAGCTTGCTGCCGTGGCGTTGGCTAACAAAACCGCCCGCATCGCCTGGAAGATGATGGTCAGCGCAGAGCCTTACCGGCCGTGCCTGGCCAGCGACGCGCCAACGCCATAACTCATTCAGCGCAACCAACACGCTGAAGTGGGCGCTTCTTGAGACGGAACAGATGGTGTGATCGGTCGATCCAAGATGCACGACACTCCGAGGGACCCAGCGGCAATCAATGCCGCCCACCTGTTTGGAACCTGCATCGCGGAACCCATCTTGGCCAGCGGTCCGCAACAACCGCACAAAAAAAGGCCGGACATATGATCGCAAGCGACCAGATCGAACATCAGTGTCGTCTCTTGAAAGTCGGGGGCCGTCCACATATGGGTCCCCTTTCCCTCACGCGAGCGTGACACGCTCGCGCTCGGCCGGGGATGACAATTTGAAGTAGCGTAAAATCGGTCGACTGAAGTTTTCGGCCTGAGCAAAACCTTTTCTTGGTCACTCGCCCCCGGGGACACGCCGACACATCATCCAATCGCAAGATAAGCGAGCGCTTGCGGGTCGTTCATGCTTTGGATTTGCGTTGTGGTGAAGGCATCGGCCTGTGCCTGGGACATCGAAGCGATATCCGTCTTGGACAGTTGGGCAATTTGCGTCGAGGTAAGGCCCGGAATCTGCGATGTGGTGAGTTCTCTGATTTGCGTTGCCGTAAGTGCGTGGATGACGGTCGTTGAGAGCGCGCCGAGCTGGGTGCTCGTGAGTGAACCAAATTGTGTGGAGGAAAACTCTCCAAGTGTAGCGCTGCCAAGTTTGTCCATCTGGGTGGTGGTCAGCCCCTGAAGTTGTGTGGCACTCAGGGCATTGATCACCGTGCTGTTCAGCTTGGCAAGGTTGGTGGCCGACAAAGCACCAAGCTGGGTCGCGCTGAGATGGGAAAGCTGGAGATTGCTGAACTTGGCGAAATTCGTGCTACTGAGCGAATCCAGCTGCGTGGCGGTCAATCCCGCGATTTGCGCTGTGTCGAGCGCGGCCACCTGGCTAGCGGTGAGCGCCGCCAATTTGCCGGCGGAGAGCGAGCCAAGCTGGGTTTGCGTCAGGCCCGGCAGTTGGGTCGCAGCGCTGAGGGCCTCAAATCTGGTCGTTGTCAGCGCGCCAAGCTGGGTGTTTGTCAGGAAACCCAATACTGTCGAAGTGAATTCTGCAAGCGTCGCGTTGCCGATGCCGGCCATCTGAGTGGTGGTCAGCCCTTGAATTTGCGTGGCCGTCAGCGAGTTGATCACCGTGCTGTCGAGCTTGGCAAGGTTGGTAGCCGACAAAGCGCCAAGCTGGGTTGCGCTGAATTGGGACAGCTGGGCATTGCCGAACTTGGCGAACGTCGTGCTGTTGAGCGAAGCCAGCTGCGCGGTGGTCAACCCTGCGATTTGCGTTGCGTCGAGCGCGCCCATTTGGCTGGCGGTAAGAGAAGCCAATTTGGTGGCAGAGAGCGAGCCAAGCTGGGTTGCCGTCAGACCCGGCAGTTGGGTTGCAGCACTGATGGCCTCGAATCTGGTCGTTGTCAGCGCGCCGAGCTGAGTGCCGGTGAGGAAACCCAGCTCTGTCGCGGAAAACTCCGCCAGCGTCGTGTTTCCGAGGCTCGCCATCTGCGTGGTGGTCAGTCCCTGAAGTTGCGTGGCCGCAAAGGCATTGATCACCGTGCTGTCGAGCTTGGCGAGGTTGGTGGCAGACAAAGCGCCAAGCTGGGTTGCTTTGAGATCGGAAAGCTGGTCATCGCCGAACTTGGCGAAACTCGTGCTGTTGAGCGAAGCCAGCTGAGCGGTGGTCAGCCCTGCGATTTGCGTGGTATCCAGCGCGGCGATCTGCGTGGCGTTGAGGCTGGCAAGGCCGCTATTGCTGATCGCCCCGATAGCGCTTTCGCTGATCGACGGAATGAGCGTTGGATCGATTTTATCAAGCTGTGTGAGCGAAAGAGCCCCAAACTGCATGGCGCTCAGAACCGCAAGCTGGTTCGCGTTGAAAACCAAGCCCGGCGAGAATTCCGGGATTTGTACCGGCGTCAGGGCACTGACCTGCGACGAAGAAAGCGTCGCAAGCTGGGTTGCGTTAATGACCGCAATACCGTTGCTGTTGATGGCCGCAACCTGGGTCGCACTGAGGGACGCAATGTCGGACGTTGCCAAGCCTTGAATGACAGTGGCAGGCAATATCGAAATCTGAGCTGGCGAGAGAAGCGATATCCGCATGGCGCGGCAACCTTCGCTGTATCGGTTCCGCTTTCCGGACCCGGTGAACCCGCAGCGATCCTAAGGTTGCGGCGTTTACAAAGCGTTAAGCATAAATAGCACTGGCGTTCTTGGGATTACGCAGGATGGGTCGAAGGGCACGCGCCATACCCTCTATTTGCCGTCGGGATCCGTCAGCAGATTGGTCAGGGAAACCCGGGAGCGGCCGCCCGTGCTGCCCCGATGCGCGGAAGCGGGCCGCAAGGAATCCCACACCATGGGATTGGCCTTGTTCTGCACCATGATCCAAGTGTAGTCGGTGGCGTTCCACAACACGATCTCATTGTTCGCATTGTCGAGCACCAGATCGCCCTTGTCGGTCGCAACTGTCAGCACGGCGTGGAGCGCGGTCTTGATCGAGTAGACGACAGCCATGCGCAAAACAGAAGCCGGAAGACCGGCAGCGAGCAGGTCTCTGCGTTTGGTGAGGGCATAGTCCTCGCAATCGCCACGGCCGTCGCTCGGGATGGTCCAGTAATCATCGACACCGTAATGCGTCTTGTCGTCTTCCGGGGTGATGGCGGTGTTCACCGCATGGTTCACGGTGATGAGCTGCTGCATGGTCCGATCGTCGAGGGTCAATCGGGTCCGCGTGCCTTGCTGCTTGGCGCACTGATCGGGAAAGCGCACACAGAAGTCGAGGAAGGCGGCCGGCGTCTCGGCTTCTTCATGGGTTTCGGGCAAGGCGTTGGAGGGCAAAGACTCTGTCGAACAACCGGCGAGCAACGTTGCGGCCAGCGCCGGGAGCAGTGCAACAAGCCTTCGTCTTCGCGGTTTTTTACCCCAGTCCATCTTCCGCTCCTGCGCGGTCGCAGGGGACAGCATGGAGGCAGTAAGATTTCTCCGACGTTACTTTGACGAGGCAATACTACTTCGTATTTGTACCTAGTGCCGTGGTTTCGAAGTTCGCAGTATCCCCGATATCAGCACCTAACGCGAACTTCGAAACCAAAACGACACTAGAGCATTTTCCTCGAAACGAGAGTCGGGAGGGGATTCCCTGGTGGGGCGGATTGTGATTCGATTCTGCCGGTATTTGCCGGGAGATTCGGATGGGCAAGCCCTACAGCATGGATTTGCGCGAACGTGTAATAGCGGCAGTCGAGGGCGGAATGTCGACGCGGCAGGCGGCGGCGCGGTTCTCCGTTGGGATTGCGACGGCTGGCGCTTGGGCGCGGCTGAAGCGGGCGACAGGCGCGGTGCGGCCAGCCAAGCAGGGCAAGCCCAAGGGCTCGGTTTTGGATGCGCACGAGGAGTTTATCTTCGGCCTGATCGAAGAAGCACCCGACATTACGCTGGAGGAGATCGCCGAACGCCTTGCGCAAGACCGTGCCATGAAGGTCGTCGCCACGGCGGTGTGGAAGTTTCTCGACCGGCACGATATGACGCACAAAAAAAGACCGCTCATGCGAGCGAACAGGAGCGTGCCGATGTAAGGGCGGCGCGCGAAGAATGGTTCGAAGGCCAAACCGAACTCGATCCTGAACGGCTGATCTTCGTCGACGAAAGCGGTTTATCGACCAAGATGGCGCGCCTGCGCGGTTGGGCGCCGCGGGGCAAGCGCTGCCGGGCCTCGATTCCCCACGGACATTGGATGACCACTACCTTCGTCGGCGGCCTGACCCTCTCGGGATTGTGCGCCCCCATGTTGCTCGACGGCCCCATGGACGGCGAGGCCTTCCTGGCTTGGTGCGAGTTGATGCTGGTTCCGCTGCTCAAGCCAGGCGACATCGTCGTCATGGACAATCTGCCAGCCCACAAGGTTGCTGGCGTGCGTGAAGCCATCGAAGGAGCGGATGCAAGATTGCTCTATCTTCCGCCCTACAGCCCCGACTTCAATCCCATCGAGAACGGCTTCTCAAAGCTCAAGGCTCATGTGCGTAAGGCTGCCGCCCGTACCGTCGAGGCGCTCGAAGCCGCGGTCGCTGCCGCCCTCAAGACATTCCAGCCAGAAGAATGCGCAAACTTCTTCGCACACGCCGGATACGACTTGGATTAACGGGAGTCTGCTCTAGCATCAATAGGTTGGTTAGTGTCCTTTCGATTCCGAAATTCGAATAAGCCCGATATCAGAGGCAACGAATTTCGGAATCGGGACACTAGGGGGTTGGAAGTTTGGGGAAGTTTGGAGTCTGCGTAATGGGAGTTTGGGGCCGGAATAATAAGTCCATGGCCAACCAGACGAACCAATACCCCCCAAAGGAATTTCTAAAATCCGCCCGCCGCGAAAAAAAACGCAACGCGAGCGAGTTGCCGCGCCGCGCACGGCTACAGTTTGAAAGTGCCCATATTCATTTGGTATCGCACGAGTATGTGTCCCGAGCGCAATATTGCTGGCGGGATTCGCCGGCCGTCGCCTTACAATTATTCATGGCCTGTTCGGTGGCAAATTCCACGGTCGGTGCAATGGCCCAACCGACGCCCGGTGTACCGGCAGCGGGGTCTTCCGCCACGACGGCACATTGATGATAAAACGTTGTCACCAGCGTGCACAATGCTTGTGCCGGACTGCTCGCTTGGGAAATAATCGTCGAATTGGGGTTGGTTCCTTTGCAATTGCTCAATGCCATGTCCCGAGCCTCATCTTCGGTCGGCAAATCCACATTGATGCCGTAGGCAAAGCCTTGGTTCGCGACATCGGGCGGGACACCGACGGCGAGCGCTCCATAGGCCCATACCGGTGCCGACCAAAAAATCGCTGCTGAAACGAGCCCCACATAGATCAGAAGTGCCTTCATCGCACGCTCCCATCAAATCCCCAGATTTGGGATACTAGCGAATTGCCCGAGCTCTACCAATGCCAAAAAAACGCGATATCGTTCGTGAGGCTTGGCAAACGTCACTATATTCGACCATGAACAGTGCGTTCGGGCACCAAAGCGGACGCAGGCGGACGCTTAAACCATTACAGCCAGAGCCGCGCCTAGCGAAGTTTCCGCCACGGCTTGCGCTATGTGAAACGCTCCCACGCCGTTTGACGCGATACACCCAAATGTTTTGCGATGATGGCCCAGCTCACGTCCTGCGCTCTCAATGTTTCCACGATTGTTTGAAGGTGCTCGCGATAAGCGTCGGCAGTGGCGTTTACCGGTTTGAGGAGAGCGAGCAGCCGATCCTTCGGCCATGTCTTCGGGTCGAATGATCGGCTAACGCCCGCTCCTTCGCCGCGCATGATCTCCATGCACAGTTCGACGCACTCGTTACATATGTGAATACCGCCCGGCCCAGCCGCGAGCTTTTTGATTTCGTCCTCCGACTTTCCGCAGAACGAACAATGCAGCTTCTTTGCCATGAAGACACCTGTCAGGTATAACCTGACTGTCAGGTAACACCTGACGCCGATTTCGTCAAGCCGCCGCCGCGAAAGCGCCAAAGGCAGTCATTCAGCGGCGGATCTCCTGGAAAGCCTTTTCAGTGGGCAGAATGCGCCGCCGGTTCGCTTCCACCTGGGAAAACGTCGACGCCTTACCCAATTCATCAATTCGCTGATGGCATTCTGGGTTTAGGTAAGGCGTCGCCGGTTTCCGGGGCGGAAAGACCGGATGTGATCCATCCGCTTGGTTCGTTCACACGCTGCCGCTATGAACTCCCCTCGCGCAAGCGTGACACGCTCGCGCTCGGCCGGGGATGACAATTGCGAGCGAGCGGCTGCACCGATCTCTGTATTCCTTGTTCAGCCGCCGAGAATACTCCTCACCGAATATGCACGCGTTTGTCCGGCGCCACATAAAGCTTGTCACCGGGTTTGATGCCGAACGCCGCGTACCAGGCGTCGATATTGTGCACCACGCCATTGACGCGGAACTGCCGCGGGCTGTGCGGATCGCTGACGACCTGCCGTCTCACATAGTCGTCCGTCACTTTGCCGCGCCAGGCTTGCGCCCAGCCGAGGAAAACACGCTGGTCGCCCGTCAGCCCATCGATCACCGGCGCGGGCTTGCCGTGCAGCAAAGCACGGTAGGCATCGAGCGCCAGCGTCAGGCCGCCGAGATCGGCGATGTTCTCGCCCATTGTGAGATCGCCGTTGACGTGAACGCCGGGCAACGGTTCGAAAGCGTCGTATTGCTTGCCGAGCTGCTCCGCGCGAGCCTGAAATTTTGCGGCATCCTCCTTTGTCCACCAATCGCGCAGCGCGCCAGCCGCGTCAATCTTGCGGCCCTGGTCGTCGAAGCCATGCGTCAGCTCATGACCGATGATGGCGCCCGCCGCGCCGTAATTGATCGCCGGATCGGCGGACGCATCGAAGACCGGCGGCTGCAGAATGCCGGCCGGAAACACGATATCGCGCAGGCTTCCATTATAGGCATCGTTGGTTTGCGGTGTCATGCCCCAGTCGCTGCGATCGACCGGGCCGTTGTAACGGTTCACGTAGAACAGCCAATCCGCTTCGCCGGCGCGGCGCACATTGCCGGCGAGATCGTCATCCAACACCACCAGCTTGGAATAATCGCGCGGATGATCGGGATAGCCGACTTTGATCGTGTAGGTCTCCAGTTTCTTGATCGCCTCGGCTTTGGTCGCCGGGCCCATCCAGTCGAGCTTGTTCAGGCGCACGCGATAGGCGGCTACCAGATTGTGCACCAGGGATTCTATTTTCGCTTTCGCGTCCGGCCCGAAATATTTGCCGGTGTAGAGTTGCCCCGCGGCCCATCCCATCGTGCCGAAAGTGCCGAAGCGGTCGCCTACGCCGAAATCGCCGCCGCTCACCGCCAAGACCGCGCGTTTCCAGCGCACGCGTTCCTGCTGCTGCCCGGCCAGCGTTTTGTCGTGCATCTCGAAGTAAGCGGTTGTGAACGGCTTGGAGAGATAGGGGGCGGCATTGTCCGCGATGTGAAACGCCTGCCAAGCCTGCAAGGTCTCGAGCGGGGTTTGCGCATAGAGCGACGCGAGTTTCGGAAAGGCGGTGTTCTCCGCCACGATCACGCGCGGAATGCCGTTAAGATTCGCATTGGCGAGAAATCCCTGCCAGGCAAAGTCGGGCGCGAGTTTCTGCAAAGCGTCGATGGTTTCAGGATTGTAGGTGGCTTCGACGTCGCGATCCTGCACCTTCGTCCAGCTGACCTCGGCGATCTTGCATTCGAAATCCACGACGTCTTTGGCGCGCGCATCGGCATCGGGCCAAGCGATCAAATGCAAGAGCTGCGCGACATACACTTGGTAGGCCGCTTTCTGTTTGGCAAAATCCGGCTGCAGATAATAGTCGCGGTCGGGCAGGCCAAGCCCGCCCTGGCCCAGATAGACAGCATAATGTTTGGGATCCTTCAGATCGACATCGATGCCGAAATTGAAAAGCGTTCCTTCGTAATCGGAATTGTTCTTGCCCATCAGCTGTGCCAAAGCCTCGCGCGTTTTCGCCGCGCGCACTGCCATGAGTTCGGGTTCGATGGGTGCTGCGCCGAGCGTCTCGATCCGCGCTTCGTCCATGAACGATTTGTAGAAGGCGCCGACCTTGCCTTCGAGATCGCTTGGCGCGTGCGGCGCCTTGGCGGCGGCGGCTTCCATCATGTCGTGCAGGCGCGCTTCGGTGCTGTCGGTCATCGCCAGGCGCAAGCTCACGGCGGTCTTGTCGGCGGGGATCGGCGTTTTGTCGAGCCAGGTGCCGCTGACGAAGCGGAAGAAGTCGTCGCCGGGATTGACGGACTTATTCATCCCGGTGGCGTCGAAGCCCCAAGTCCCATATTGTGGAGCTGTTGCGTTCACCGCGATGGCGGCACTCGCGAGCGCCGCGCCACTCAGCATCGTCCAAATTTTCCGCATATCGTCCCCCGCTTTGTGCCCGGAATTATCGGGCGCGCCCGCATCCGCCGCAAGAGCGGGGAGCGGTGAATAAAGCACCTGTCTCTTCATTCTCGTGACCGTCATCACAGAGATCAATCGTAAAACGGACGTCTCGTCGTGAAGCTCGCAATCGCGCCATAATCGGCCGTTAGAGTGATGGCGATGGATGGATTCCAAGGTCCATCGAATTCAGTCTAAGCCGGGGATCATCATGAGCCAGCACGAGCGCGAACTACAGTCCGCCGCACGCGATGATCTGCCGTCGATCGTCGCCTTGGCCATCCTCGCTGCCTGTACCACGGCCTGTGCCCATGAAGCCCTGGGGCACGGCAGTGCCTGCCTGTTTCTGGGCGGCCGCATAACAATGCTGACCAACGCGTTTTTTCGTTGTTCCGCACATTCGCCGATGATCGACATCGCCGGACCGGCCGGCAATCTGCTGGTCGGGCTGATCGCGTTCGTGGTGCAGGGCCGCGTGATGCAGCCGGCGCTTCGCTTTTATGCACTGTGTGTGATGGCATTCAGCCTTTTCTGGGAAGCGGGCTATCTGACGTTCGCCATGCTGCGCAACCACGGAGATTATGTTTCCGCCTGGACGGATTTCGTGGGGCCGACGACTTGGACCGTGCGCCTTGGCGGCATAGCATTGGGGATTGCGGCCTATGTCGTCTTCTCGCGAATGTTGGCTTTCCGCGCCCGGGCTTTTGCGGACCGCCCGGGGCGCGTTCCGCATCTGCTGCGCCCGGCTTGGCTGACCGGCGTTATGGCGATGGCGGTTTCGGCGCTGCTCTTTGCGCCGGACCGATACGGTGCCGTGCACGATGCCGGCTTGTCTGTCGCCTCGGCGTTTCCGCTTCTTTATCCTTATGCATCTTTAAAGCCCGCGGGCGAGAGCGTGAGCAACGTCGCGCGCGATTGGCGCATCATCGCAGGAGGTTTGGGCGCGTTTGTCGTTTTTGCCCTCACCATGGGGCGCGGCCTTTATTGAAAGGGAGGCGAAATGCGCCGGCGGGGCGCCGCTGCCAGATTGATATGGCGTCGATAACGCCGTTGAGGCTTAATCGGCAAAACATCCCAATCAGTGGCTCCCCATATGCCTGACATCTTCACAACCTTCGATCCGCATCGTTTCCACACCACCGTTCCGTTTTACGCGCGCTACCGGCTTGCTTATCCGCAAGCTTTGATCGCGCGGGTGATTGCGATCACCGGCCTGAGGCCGGGCGATCCGGTTCTGGATTTGGGCTCGGGGCCCGGTTTACTTGCAGTGCCGTTTGCCAAGGCGGGAATGCGCGTCACGGCGATGGACCCGGAGCGGGCGATGCTGGAGGCGGCCATGGAAGCCGCAAGCGAGGCGGGCGTCGATCTCGATCTGCGCTTGGGCAGTTCTTACGATCTCAGCGAAGATCTCGCGCCGCTGAAGCTCGTCACCATGGGCCGCTCTTTCCATTGGATGGATCGCGCGCAAACGGCGCTGCGTTTGGACGAGTTGGTGGCGCCGGGCGGCGCTTTGGCTCTGTTCGCCGACAAGCATTTGCGCACCGCCGAAAACCGCTGGCATCGCACGCTCGACGAAATCGGCGAGCGCTATGCGACAGTCTCTCCGCACCGCGCGGCGCGGGAGAACCAAGAATACCGCTCGCATGAATCCATCCTGCTCGATTCGCCGTTTGGCGTGCTTGAAAGCGCGGGCGAGATCGTCCAGCGGGTCGTCACCGAGGATGAGATTGTGGGCTTGGCCTTTTCGCGCTCCGATACGGCGTCTCAGAAACTCGGCGAGCGCGCCGGCGCCTTCGAAGCCGAATTGCGCGGCGCCTTGGCTGCATTGTCGCCGGACGGGCGTCACCGCGAGATCGCAGAAATGCGCGCGCTCATCGCGCGGCGGCCGAACGAATGACCGGGCAACGCGTCGCGTCGTGAGGCTCGCCTATGCGGCGAGAACTGGTTCCGGCACCTCCCCGGAAAAACCGAACAAGCACGAGCGGGGAGGAGAACTTCTGCCCCGGGGTTCGGCGATTCCGTCGTGCGCGCCCCGATTATGCTTGTCATGGCGGTGGGTGTTGCTGATAGGCTAAGCCCGTTGGTAATGGTCACATCATCGTAAGCGAGGCGACATTGTTAAAGGCGTTGCATGGCATTCACCCGCTCGTTTTTCTCATCATAGCGACGACGCTCGAGGTGAGCGGGGACGCCGTTGTTCGCATAGCGATATTTGAGCACGTGGGATTGTATCGCATTGGGCTGTTTTGGCTCGGCGCGGCGCTGCTGCTCGGTTACGGAACTTCCCTCAACCTGGCGCCGCTGGAGTTCGGCCAGGTGGTCGGGCTCTACATCGCCACGCTGTTTGTCGTTTGGCAGATCATCAACTTCGCTTTTTTTCGCGTGCTTCCGACAGTTCCGATTATGGCCGGCGGCTCGCTGATCCTGGCAGGTGGCGCGATTGTTACGTTTTGGAAGCCGTAACCGTCGGCGAGTTTGGGGCGTGTTCCTGATCGCGATGTTCTTCGCCGCAGCGACCTGCATCCTTGTCGGCGCAGGAACGGCATTGCTGTTTCCGGGGTCAGCAACGGAGATGGTATGGAAGATTTATCCGGCTCGCCGCGCCCTGTTGATGCCGTACCGGGAGTGGCTGGGGCCGTCATTCGTTGCGCTCTCCTTCGCTATGGCAAGCGCGAGTATCGGCTGTTTTCGGCAGCGCAAATGGGGTTGGTGGTCGGCGGTTGCGATATTTGCCGTCAACGGACTTGGCGACGCGGCTCAGTTCGCTTTGGGCCGTTTTGCAGAAGGCGGAATTGGGATGGCAGTCGCTTGCGCCATCCTCTTTTATCTTTCGCGACCGAATGTGCGGCACCGGTTCGCTTAGATTGCTTGAATATTCTGGAGGTTTGGGAACTGCGTAAAGACGCCTTGGTCTGCGAGACTTACAAATACCCGCCGCAATCACCGCGCCCGCGCAACGTTACGCTGGACGCTCGTCACTCTAGAATGTAGCGAAATAGAAGAGCAATCGCGCCGATGCACCGGGCCACTACCCCTCAAGCGCAAAGTCCTGTAAATCCCTCATCGAGGTGCTTGCAATGAATCTGTGGCAAAGAACGATGATCGCGCTGGCTCGCAATGCGCGCGTGGAACGTGTGATGGAAGGGACAAGCATCGCTCGCACTCGCTCTAAGCAGTTTATCGGCGGTTCCGATGCCGGGAAAGCCGTCATAGAGGCGGCGCGCCTCTCGCAACAGGCGATTCTAACATCGCTTTATTATCTGGGGGAATACGTCGAAGACGCGGGCCTCATCCAAAGGAATCTGGACGAAATATCGCATGCGTGCTCTTTGCTTGCAGAGCGGGGATTGCAGATTTACGTCTCCGTCGACCCAACGCAGATCGGCTCGATGCTGTCCTGGGAAGTATGCCGGGTAAACGCAGAGCGGCTCGCGCAACATGTTGGCTCGCTCGCTTCTCAATATCGAAAATTCGTCATGTTGGATATGGAGGACTACGAGACCTGCGGGCCGACACTCGAATTGTTCCACCAATTGCACAATGCAGGGATGCCGGTCGGGGTGACCGTGCAAGCGTACCTGCACAGAACGCGAGATGACATGAAAGGCCTGATCGACTCGGGCGCGGCAATACGGCTGGTGAAGGGTGCATTTGCCGAGAGCAGCGCGCATGCTTGTACGGCTAGGAAGGAAATGACACGGCGGTACATCGAATTCGCGGACGAGCTCCTTTCCGTGCAGGCGCGCCGGGCCGGCGTTTATCCGATTTTCGCAACCCATGACGATGCTGTGATCTCGGCGATTTTGGAGAAAAGCGCTGCCGGCGGCTGGGCATTCGATGCGTTTGAATTCGAGATGCTGTACGGCGTGCGGCCTTCGTTGCAAAAAGAGATCGTCGATCGCGGCTGTCGGTTGCGGCTTTACGTTCCATTTGGCGAACATTGGTGGCCTTATACGGCACGCCGCGTTGGCGAAAATCCGCGCAACGCGTTACTTGTCACGCGTGCCGTCTTGGGAATTTGAACGGTGATCGTGTTGCGCTCGGCACGTGCCGATGAAGCTCAGGCGCTGACTGAACTTTGCGTTCGCTCCAAATCGGCATGGGGCTATGATCGGGAATTCATTGAGGCTTGCCGCGGTGAGTTAACGCTCACCTCCGAGACACTGCAGACCTCTCTAGCAGTTTGCTGAAAAAGTCTGGATTTGACGCTCCTGCGCCTTTGGCTGGCGGAACGGTGTGCTGCGGATTTGGTTTTTGACGGTGCTATTGGGGATTGGCGGGCAGGCTCGTCCTCAAGCGGCGATCAATTTTGGGATACGGACGAGATTGTAAGCGATGAGATTGAGCAGGAAGTCGGCGGCGACGCGGCGGATGCCGCGATGCTTGGTTTTGCGCATGGTGCCGTGCTGCTTGCCCCAGCCGAAGATGCACTCGATCATCGCCCGGCGTGATTGCGACATGGCGTAGCCGATATGGCGGACGGTTCGCCCGTCGATGGCGCTTTTGCGCCGCTTGCCGGTTTTGGTCACGGCGTCGTTCTGCGTCACATGCGGCGTGACGGCGATGGCGCGAAGGTTGGCCACATGATCGGCGGTGTCATAGGCCTTGTCCTCGCCCGCCGTGATACGGCGGGCCATCTCTTTGCTCTTAGCTGCAAACATTTTTTCCGACGCTCGCCGCTCGGCCGTGCCATTGGCTTGCGTCACCATCCCGGCCACTGCCAGGCCATGGCGGTTCTCCATGATGGCATGGCCCATATAGCTGAGCTTCGCCTCTCGCCCCAACGCCTTGCGGTAGAGCCGGCTGTTTGGGTCGGTGACGCTGGCATGAGTGTCGTTCTTGCGCTTCTGACCGTGGAAGTTCGAGCCGTCGCCGTCATCGCTGCCGTCCTTGGGGCGAAAGCTCTTCTGCGAAGCCCAAGCCTCGATCAGCGTCCCGTCCGCCGAAAAATGCTCGTCCGACAATAGCGGCTTCACTTCGGGATGGTTCAATAGCTTGATCATGAACTTCTCGAAGGCTTCCCCGCCCAGCAGCCTGTCGCGGTTCTTGGTGAAGCTCGTCGGGTCCCACACCGGATCGTCCGGCGAGAGCCCCACGAACCAGCGGTACAGAAGGTTGTAGTCCAGTTGCTCCATCAATTGCCGTTCCGAACGGATGCCATAGAGTGCCTGGAGCAGCAGGGCGCTCAGCAATTGTTCCGGCGGGATCGACGGGCGGCCTTCCTTCGCATAGAGCCGCGAAAAGCTTCGGTTCAGTTCCTTCAGAACGTCCCGCACAAGCTCGCGTATCTTCCGCAGAGGGTGAGCCGCCGGAACCCGCGTCTCCGGCGAGACATATGAAAACAACCCGCCTTGATCCTGAAACCGCCCGCGCATTTTTGCCGATCCAACAGCCTCGCGACCAGTGAATCACGTCAAATCGCCAACAGCGAGGGGTTTTTCAGCAAACTGCTAGTGCACGTCGCGGAGGTTGGAGGCCATCTTGCAGGCGTCGTCCAGATTACACCAAATGGAAAAATCGCTGATCTAGCCAAGCTTTTTGTGGAGCCTTTTTATTTCGGGTCTGGCGTTGGTCGGCAGCTCTTTGCTTGGGCGGAGAACACGGCGCGTACTGCCGGCGCGGCGTTGTTGGTAATAGAGTCCGACCCCAATGCTGCAGACTTTTATCGTCGAATGGGGGCGGTTGATGATGGACTTGCGCCGTCCGGTTCCATTCCAGGACGCTTTATCCCAAGACTTCGGCTTAAGCTCTGATCCCATAAACGTCTCCTTCTGCCGCAAGCCAGTCGAGCGATTTCCGGCCATTCTCGGGCCGCAAGCGGAATTTCGTTTGCGCCCGCCGTTTCGAGATATCCGGCGGCGCATGAAATGCTGATAGACTGTTCCGCCTCATCAATCTTCAACCTGGACGGCGACGGATGGACCCAATTGTCAAAGCACTCGTGCCGGGCGACAAATCCTGGACGTTTCTGGATGGCAGCGGGCGATCTGCCGTCAATCTTCGCTCGGCATCTATCGGTCTCGGCTGCTACCGCCCCGGCTGGAAATGGTCGGAGCATACCGGCCGCCAAACAGGGAAAACATCCGAGGCGCACATCGGATACATCATCTCCGGAAGGATGTGCGTTCAAGCATCGGATGGTGCTAAGGCGCATATCGGCCCCGGCGAGGCCTTTGAAGTTCTGCCAGGTCATGATGCTTGGGTCATTGGCGATGATCCTTGCATCGCCTTGGATTTCGGGACTTAAGTCCCCGTGCTTCTACCGCCCCGGGACTCGAAACTCCGGCGGCGCTTTGGAATCGTCAAACGACGCGAGCTGATCGTTAAGCGCTTTGCGGAACGCCGGGCGCGCCGTGCAGCGCGCGAGATACGGGCCCAGTATGGGATGGGCCGTCACCAGATCGGTGTGGCCGAGCTCGCGCAGCACCGTCGCCATCATCAAATCCCCGGCAGTGAAGCTGTCCTCCAGCCATTCGCGGTCCTTCAAGCGGTCCGCCAGAAGCTCGAGGCGTTTTTTGACCATGGCTTCCGCCTCGGGCCGCCGCTCTTTGGCCCAGGCCGAATCGCGGTTGAAAACGTCGATCTCGATGAGGCCGCGGTTGAACGTCTCGATGGAATTCAGCGCCGCGAATATCCAGACGATCGCGCGCGCCCGCCCGGCGTGATCCTTGGGCAGGAGCTTTTCGCTGCGCTCGGCGATGTGCAACAGGATGGCGCCGCTTTCGAACAACTCGACATCGTCGTCTTTGTAGGCGGGCACTTGCGCGAACGGCTGCCAGGCGCGATAGGCCGCTGTCAGCTTCTCGCTATGATCGATCAATTTGACGGTGTAATCGAAGCCGGCCTCCTCCAGCGCCCAGCGGATGCGCAGGTCGCGGACTTGTCCCTTGGCGAAATCGGGGACCCAATTATAGGCCGTGATCGTGATCATGGTATCTCCGGGATGGGCGGCGATACTATAATGCGGAGCTTTATGTTGATGTCAACGTATTGAGGGCGCTGGCCGGACAAAGCGAAGTTTGGAGTGCGGAATTTGGGGCCGCGAAGTTTGGGCTCGAAGCATAAAGCGCCTTGTCCAAGCCGACCTTGGCCTTAAGGTGGCTTTCAGGTACTCGTTTGACGAATGCTGTAAGTCCGCGGCTGAGTTGATCCCTGCCGTTCGGAGTAATTCCAAATAGCGCCGGAAGTGGCCATTCGCGACGATCTTTGCAGTGGCCTTGGCTAACCCTCCACTGTTGATCGCACTTGTGGCACGATAGCGCTTCGTTGGCACACATATTTGATGGCGGGGCGAAAAGATGCGGCCACTTTACGTATTGGTGTTCTGTGCTTTCACAATGTTGTCCTTGAACGGGAGCAGGGCGCAAAACTTGCCTTCGAAGCAGCAGCCGGTACCCGTGCAACAGCTTGACCAGCTTTATCTTCAGAAAGACTGGAATCGCCTTGGCGCAGCTCTCTATCCAGGTCCCGATCAAGACGCGTTTTCCAAGAGCGTCCAGTGGCTCCAGAAGAAAGTCGACAGCGGCGGCAACTTCTTTATGGCGATGCTCTTGGCGAGAGATTATTGGGACATTTCTAAAGCGACAAACGTAGCCGACACAGACCTGGATGACGTGGACCGCGATCCGCGGATGACGGCGGGAATGTTGAGCCTCTACGCCTACGCGCAGATCGAAATCGATGGCGCAGAGTGTGGCGATGCCACTTCCGTGAGTCACAGAATGGACCAGTTGATTCAGACCAGGTCCGAAACGTTCCGATATCTCGCGAGTCGCCCACCGGCGGTCAGAGAGCGCATGGCGGACATCGCCATTTCGTTGGAAAAGAAAACGGCGCCCTTGCGTGGTCATCAAGACGAGTTGCTGTGCGGATCGGGGATGGCGATGTTCATGGCAGGTGGGCATCAGCAGGAAGCACCGACGCCTGCCGGACAATTCGGCAAGACGTTTCTCGTAAGTCCGCCGGCAGGCTGGAAGCCTCCTTTCCTGTCCCCCGATGGTTACAAACCCAAACAGGTACAACTGCGGGCCAATCTCAAGATCGCAATGCTAAAACTGTTGGACGCTTTCGGTGGGGTCCATGAAACGAGCGATCATCACGAGTAATCGTATGCGGGGAGTGGCAATTTGCGGCGCTTCTTTATCTTTGCCTGAAATGTCGGGACGCTTAATTTTACTGAGTCAGAAACTGAGTCAGAGAGCCGCAGCCGAGAAAGTGTTCGACTCATGTAGGCAAGGAAGATTTATTTTGGCGGGAGGCCTTGATGCGTCTTCGGGATTTGGGCTGCGAGCGTCGTTTTGAGCGCTATTTGGATGGTCTTGCGGAAGTCATGGGACACGCGGACCGGGTTGGCCCGCTTCGAGATTACTGCACCGGACTGATGTTGCCTTGCGCTCGGAAGAGCGTGGAGCCGATGGCGGCAGCCACGGCTCCCGGCCGGACATCTGCCCAGCATCAGTCGCTGCTGCATTTTGTGGGTCAGGGCGCATGGTCGGATGAGCTGGTGCTCTGCAAAGCGCGCGAGATGGTGCTGCCTGAGATGGAGCGCCATGGCCCCATCGAAGCCTGGATCATCGATGACACGGCCTTTCCCAAGCAGGGCAGGCACTCGGTGGGGGTTGGGCGCCAGTACTGCGGACAATTGGGCAAGCAGGAGAACTGTCAGGCAGCCGTGTCGCTGTCGATTGCCAATCACCATGCGAGCTTGCCGGTTTGTTATCAGCTTTACCTGCCGCAGGACTGGGCCGGCGATGCTGCACGCAGACGCAAGACCGGCGTACCGGCAGATATCGTCTTCAAGACCAAGCCGGAGATCGCTATCGATCAGATCCGCTGGGCCGTGGAGAACGGATTGCCGCCCGGTGCTGTGCTGGCGGATGTGGGTTACGGCAACAACAGCCAGTGGCGCACCGAGATCAGCGCGCTGAACGTTCCCTATGTCGTTGGCGTTCGTGCCGACACGACGGTGTGGCCGCCGGGCGCCAAGCTGGTGGCGCGCAGGAAAACGCGCAGAAGCGGATCGACGAAAGTGCGGCGTGGCAAGAACAAGCCCGTCTCGATCAAGGAACTCGCATTGGCGTTGCCCCGCTGTGCCTGGCGTACCATCGGCTGGCGCGAAGGTTCTAACGAGCAGCTTTCCTCGCGCTTTGCCCGCGTGCGCGTACGGGCCGCCAACGAGGACGTGCTGCGCGATGAGGAATGGCTGCTGATCGAATGGCCAAAGGGCGAGAAGGAGCCGACCAAGTACTGGCTTTCAACGCTGCCGCCCGACATCGCGTTCGAGCGCATGGTCAACTTGGCACAGCTACGCTGGCGCATCGAGCGCGATTATCAGGAGCTCAAGCAGGAACTCGGCCTCGGCCACTTTGAGGGCCGTGGTTGGCGCGGCTTCCATCACCACGCAACGCTCTGCATCGCGGCTTACGGATTCCTGATCTCCGAAAGGGAGACGATTCCCCCCTCAGGACCTCGTTCCGTCGCGTGGCGCCCGCAACTTGCCATTCCCACCGACTATCAGCCACGAGGTGCCGCCGTTGAGAACGCAGCGTCACATCCCGAACTCGATCGCTACGATGCGGGTGCGGCTGATCGCGGCGCTCGCCAAGCGGCTACCGCGATGTCCTTGTTGCACAAGAAAAAATCGGCTTCGAGGACGCCATGAGTTATGACGCAGTAAGAGTAATCCATGACTGCAAAAGCGGCGTACAGCGAGATATCTGTTACGTCTTGTCGCTTGGGCGAGCTATGGCAAAGTTGTGGAAATAGCTTGGGCGTCACTGTATTGCTCTGACTTAAACTCGAAGGTTGAAGTGAGGCAAGTTCCTCGAGCCGCACCAAACCAATCCCGTATTCCTCTCGTATTTTTATGTATTAGCGAATAGGTTCTCCCAAGCCGCAATCGAGGAATTCCAATGTTGACACTCCAAGGCAAATGGGCACTCGTCACCGGTGCAAGTCGTGGCGTGGGCTTTCATGTCAGCGAGGGTCTCGCCCAACTGGGCTGCAATCTCGTCCTGCACAGCCGCGAACTGTCCCATACAAAAGCTCTGGCCCTCAAACTCAAGGATATGGGAGTCAGCATCGTGACGGTGTGCGGTGAACTCTCCGAGCAAACGCAAGTCGAGACCATGCTCGACTCCGCGCTGGAGCAAGCGGGGGCCATCGATATCGTCTACAACAATGCGGCCATCATGACGCCGTGGCGCAAAGATCCGTGGGACATTCCGGCAGAGGATTTTCGTAAGAGTTTCGAGGTCAATGTTATCAGCCTCGCCCGGATCTGCTACCGGCTGGTCCCGCTTATGCTGGCGCGCAAATGGGGCCGCGTTGTCAATGTGACCTCGGGGATCATGGACCAACCCAATCTCACGGCCTATGCGGTTTCGAAGGCCGCGGTCGACAAGTTCGTTCGCGATTTTGCCCCGCACTTGGCCGGCTCCGGCGTCCAAATGAATCTCCTCGATCCGGGTTGGCTGCGCACCGATCTGGGCGGACCCGAAGCCCCGAACGATCCGTCGTCGGTGCTGCCCGGTGCCCTCGTGCCGGCACTGCTCGACGATGGCGTCAGCGGCCGCTTGTTCTGTGCCCAAGACTATGCGGGCTTGGGCCTGCCGCAGGCTTTGGAAAATGCCCGGCGCAAATAACCGCTCGTTTATGCGAAATTGGGAGAGCGAGACCAGCGTGAATAGTGCACGTGTGACCGCATTATCTGGGTCAATTGAACCCCGGCATCTCCGCGTTGATCAGGTAAAGAGCGGCCAACAACGACGTAGGTACCGCCATCCAAATGCCTGCAGCAAAACGCCGAGCACGGTAGAGGCGCCAAATGACCACCTCAATGAGAATGCCCACGGCAGGCACACACCCGTAAACGATCACGTCGGGGGTAGCTCCCCAGCCAAAGACAAAATGGCGAACCAGGTTTTGCACGCAAAGCATAGTCCACATCATACCGCCGACGATGGCGAACCATTTCAGCGTTTTCTGCATCCTACATTCCTCCGGCCGCGCGCGGGCGTTACATCCGATGGCTACTCCGGCCTTTGACGATCGTTCCCGACCGCTATCGCGCCAGCGGTGTATCAGTTGATCGTCTTGATGAAGTCAGGATCGGAGATCAGCGCTTCCACGACCGCCTTCATGGCCGCGAAGTCGACATCGCGCAGCTCGCTACGCACGGTCGCTGTCTTCACTTTGTCGTAGAGCGTCTGTCCGGCCCGGTTCTTCACTTCGAAGCGAATTTCGATGTCCCACATCGCGAAAACCGCCATGAGGCCGCGGTGTTCGTCCACGTAAAATTTCTGGATTTCACCTGTAAGTACGCGGTCCTGGTTGCGTACATCGATGCCGGTAATGCGCAGCTCGTTTAGCGCAATGTCATGCATGGTCTCGGCGACAGGCCGGTCGAACAGCACTTCGTATGATGTACTATCGGGAACTTGGTAAGGCTTCGTCGCTGCATCGGCGAGATCGTATGTAAAGGCGCCGATACCTATCGACCCGTGCGCCGCGAGCGCGGAGCGCGGCGGTACATCGGTACATTGAACCGGAGGCGACGTGTCGAATGGCAGATATTTCGGCATCGTATTGGCGGGCTCGGGCGGCGAACCGATAGCCTTCAGAAAGTCCGCGTCGGTCAACAGATTCTCGGCGTTGCGGCGCAGGATTCGACCCAATGTCCACTCGGCTTTGACAGTGGTCTCTTTGATCACCTTCTCCGTTCGGTAAAGGACATTTCCGGCCGCGTCCTTGACCTCATAGCGCACGTCGAGCGTCCAATCGATCGAGTTGCCGAGATCGTCGCAGAAAAAATCTACGATCGTACCGGAGAGGAAGCGATCCTTGGATTCGACATCGACACCCGCGAGACGAAACTGCTTCTGAACCGCCTCCGCCAGGAATTGGCCTACGGGCGTCTGAAGATGGATGTTGCCGATCGCCGTGTTGCGAATTTGGTCGGGGGCCATCTTGAACGTCTTGATCGGCAGATAGTCGAACGCGTCGATGCTGACTGCACCGCCCGCAATCATTGCGGTCGTCGGCGGGGCCGCCAGACGACCGATAAACGGCGGCGGGGGGGAATTGGCCGCGACAGACTGCGGTGAATTGGACGAAGGCCGGGCACCCGTCGCGATGGCCAAGTCGCTTTGGGGCGCGGCGGGTGGGGAGAGCGGCGGGACATAGTTCGGGTCGATGGCCTTGAGGAAGCCAGGATCGCTCATCAGCCAATGGAAATTGTAGGCGATCACCAGATCGAACGGAGATGTATCGCCGCCGTTGATCAAGCCCTCTGACGACTTCACTGCATCATAGAGAACAGTGCCCTCGGGGCTCTTCACGATGTAGTGCACCGCGAGCCGGGCGGAACAACAATTGAGTTGCGAAAAATCTAGGATGTCGGCCGACAGGACCGGTGCGCCATCCGCGAATTTTACGCCCGCAAATCGCAATTCCTTGAACAGCGAGTTGCGCACGAAGACATCGACATTCCGGCTGAGATAGAGATCGCGCATGCCCCAGAAATGAAGTTCGTTGGGTTGAACGTTCTGACCCGCATGCACATAGGTAAAGGTGCCCAGTTGCACTGTTCCATGCAAGATACGCGCGGTAGTCGGGGCGTAATCGGCATATTGCAGATGATCCTCCGCCACTGCGGGTGCTGCGACGGCATGCACGAGCACAGCGCCGAAAATACACTTCAGGAAAGACGACAGACGCACGCTGACCCCCGATTGTCGTTTGCCCGACTTATAGTTGGCGGAACGCGGGCATACAATCCTAGTGGAGTGGATTTGACATTCGCTACCCTGCTTGGCGCGAACACCGAAAGCGAATGTCAAATCCAATGCTCCACTAGAAACAAATAGTTGCTAGTGGTCCCTTGATTTTAACATTCGCAAAAGTGCCCGGCGCAAACGGGGTGCGAATGTTAGAATCGGACCACTAGTCTGCGATGCTCCTCGCCTGGGTAAGGGCACATATGCGAACCGCGATGAACTACCGCTCGTAGCGCATTATTTTGCCGAAAGCCGAACGGCGGGCAAAAGTCGCCGCTCCACCGGACCGTGCTAATTGCAGTCATTCTAAAATAGTTGCGCAGTCTACTGGCGGCTCATTTGTCGCCGGTCCGCGGCTCGCGATCTATGTGCAGGGCGCCGAAGCGGACTATAATGCCGCCGGATAATTCTGAGTGAATGCGCGGTTCATCAGGGGGCGGTCATGCGAATTCTTGCTCTGTTGGGAATAGTCGTCTGTGTCACCGGCGGTTTGATCGCAGCGAGTGCTCCGGCTAAAATTCCTGCCAGCATCAACTGGGTCGAGCGCGGCGTCGTTCCCCCGGTGCGCGACCAGGGCGCATGCGGCGGCGACTATGCCTATGTGACGGCGTCGTCCGTCGGCAGTCTTCAAGCGATTCATAAGAAGGGCAAGGTTTTCGTCTCCGAGCAGCAACTGCTCGATTGCGCCTCGGCCTATGGCGGGCAAGGCTGTCGCGGCGGCCAGCTGGAAACCGGCTTTCAATATATTATCGCAAACGGCGCCACGACGCGGGAATCCTATCCTGTCACCGGTGACAGCGGTGAATGCAAAGTGAACGGCGGCGCGATCAAAATCAAAGCGTACAAAAATCTTCCGGCGGGCGACTGCAAAGCTCTGGAATTTGCGGTGGCGCGACAGCCGGTGATGGCTGTGGTGGATGGAATGAGTCTGTACCATTACTCCGGCGGTGTCTTTTCCTCGGACGATCCCAGTCCCAAACACGACCACGCGGTGCTCGTGGTGGGCTACACCAAAGATTATTGGATCGTGCAGAATTCCTGGGGCGAGAGTTGGGGCGAACAGGGTTACATCCGGCTCAAGCGGGGCAACACGGCCGGCATTTGCGATATGGCGTCGTATCCAATTCTCTAAACTTTCGACGATGCGTGTGATTACGCGGGCCTGTCTTCTGCGTAAGAAGAGGACGAGCGCTTCTGCGTAAGAAGAGGACGAGCGTGCGGGCAGAACCATCCCGTCATGAATTTGGCAAACGCGCCAACAACGCTCACCCGGCATCGGCCCGCGCCCGCGATTTGACGTCGCGTTCGCTGGCGCGGCTCACCGGTACGACCAAGCCGTTGCTGAGCCGCAATTCGTATCGCCGCCCTTTGCGCGTAAGAGCCTCGATCGCACTCTCGCGGACCCAATAGGAGCGGTGGACTTGAATGCCATTTGTTTGTGCCACACGGGAAATGGCGTCGGCAAACCGCATCAAGACGAGCGAATTGCCATGGTCGGTGAAGACGCGCACATAATGATCCTCGGCCTTTAGGGCAATGATCGCAGCGATGGGCGACCACAAAAGGTTGTCCGCAGCATCATTCGACGGCGTCGAAGGCATGACGGCGTTTGGTACCGGATGCCGCATTTCGTTTGGCTTTTGCGGCGTCGTGCCGATTTTATCGCGCCAACTGATCACGAGAACCAGCGGCAGGGCGAGAACCAATCCCCACCGCAGAAAATGCCAGGCAAACACCATTGGCATGTCCGCAAAAGAAACACCGGGCAGAATCCCGGCGACTCTGGTCGCGACGGCGTACTCAATTCCCATGAGAGGCGCCAGCACAAGCAATACCACCACCGGCCGCGCCACGCGCTGCAGCCAACCGGGATTGCCGACGATGGGCAACAGGCTTGTCACAACGACCCATTGAAGCGTGGTCAGAAGCGAGATGATCAACCAGAAACCTACTCGCGGTGCGAGCGTCATCATGTGCCACGGCCAAACCTGCGAATTGATGCCAAGACCGAACCCGATCAGGGCGCCGATGGCGGCCGCTTTGCACCAATCGGAGAGCGGCGGCCAACGGGGCGACCAATCGATGTTGACCAAATCGCGTTGCGCGAACTGGGTCGTTTGACCATTCACGAAATCGCCTCCCCACTCGCGAAATCACCGTGGCGCAAAGCCGGTATCGGTGCTTTTTCTGGGTGCCTACAGCAGTATGAGGAGGGGGCAGACGATGATCAAGAGCGATGCCGTCGCGCAGTCGATTGCCAAGGTACCGTTGTGGCTCTTTCCCTTCATTCTGTTCTCCATCACGGGGCTCACATCCGTATTTGTGCTGGTGGCAAGCAAATTCGAACACTTCGCCGCGGGGGCGGTACTAGCTTGGTTCTTGGCGCCGCGACGCGCCCCAATGGTGGGCTACACATTAATGGCCAGCCTTGTGGCTGGAGCCATTTGGCTTTGGGCGGCCCGCGGCGGGTTCACCGATCGTATCGTGCCTTTCGCGAGGCCTTATACCAACCTGCGTAGCTGATCATGCATGGGCCCAGGTTCGGCGACCGATGGACATGACGCGCCAGGGCTGATCGCGCAGGCGATTCCACGCCTCGCAACAGAGGGCGACGATCTGGTCGTATGATTCGAAGACGCGGTTGGACAGCCAGTTGTCGCGCATGAACTGCCACAGGTTCTCGACGGGGTTCAATTCGGGAGCGCGCGACGGCAGCGGCAAGATGGTGATGTTGTCAGGCAAGTTCAGCTTTGCCGTGGTGTGCCAACCGGCTTGATCCATGATGAGGACGGCGTGGGCGTCGGGTTCGACGGCGGCGCTGATCTCGGCCAGATGAGCGTTCATCGCGTTGGTGTCACACCACGGCAGGATGAGGCCGATGGCCTCGCCGCGCGCCGGACAGATAGCACCGAAGATGTAGGCCCATTGGGTGCGCTGGTCATGCGGGGCAGAGGGCCGTGTTCCACGCCTGGCCCAGCGGCGCGTGATCTTGTTCTTCTGGCCGATCCGGCACTCGTCCTGGAACCAGAGCTCGATCTTCACGCCCGGCTTGAGGTGGGCGCGGATCGCCGCCACTTCCACCTGGAAGTTTTTTTAAATGCCTCCACTGCAAATTCGTTCTGGGCGTAATGGCGCGGTCGCGCCGAGAGCTTGCGGAAGCCCATGGCCTTGAGCATGCGGCCCACCGTCGTCTCATCGAGCGACACGCCGAACTCATCCGATATCCATTGCACCAAATCGATCAGCCGCCAGCGTACAACCCCGTGAATGGCTGGGATGGGGCCCGCTTCCACAATCTGCTTGAGTGCTCGGCGCTGCTTCGCATTGAGCTTGGCCTTCGGCCCAGGCGCCTTGATATCGATCAGCCCTTCCGGCCCTCGGCTGTTGAACCGCAGCACCCAGTCGCGAATGCTCTGAAGTGTCACCCCGCCAACACGCGCCGCATCACTGCGCGAGCCGCCGTCGTAAATCTCCGCCAGTGTCAGAAGCCGCCGTGCCTGACCGCTATCCTTCGATCCCCGCGCCAGCCGGCGCAGCTCCCTCGAGTCAAAATCCTTCCGAAGCCTAATCGCCGCCATGGCAAACCTCCCTGTTTGCCATGGTGAATCATGATTTGCCCCTACTTGGGAATCCCCGCGAGTTACGACCTGCGCAGGTTGGTATTATGCACGGTATTGGTTCTGGGCGATCGCTGCCTTCGTCGTGTCGTGGGCCGTGATGTGTCCCGCGTTCCTTCGGGTCGTCAATTCACTCGGGCTGCACGGCCGAAGCTACAACATCTGCGATCCGGCAACCTTTGCGCTGGTGACGGTTTGGGCTGTGTTGCTCGGCCCCGCCTGCGAGGAAATCCTATTTCGCGGCTTCGGCGTCGGCTATTTGATCGCGCGCGGTGTCGATCGCTGGGCGGCCGGCGGGATCGCGATGATCCTTTTTGTTCTAATGCATTGGCCGTATTTCGGCCCGGGCGGGATGCTGCTTGTTCTTCCTTTCAGCGTACTGGTCACCGTGTTGCGCATCACCAGCGGCAATCTCACGCCGGGGCTTCTGTTTCACATGATGAACAATATCGGAGCTTTCCTTGTTGGTCCGATGCTCTGGGCCCGGGGCGGAGCATGACTGATCAAAAGGCCGCCGTGATCGCCAAGCTGCCATTGTGGCTCTATCCGTTCATTCTGTTTTCTGTCTTCGGTCTCACAATGGCATACAAGAAGGTCGCGACCCTGGTCTCCGCGGGGCCAGTGCTGCGCTGGTTTTTGACGCCACAGCACAGCGGCGCGGTGAGTTACACACTCATTGGTATGCTCGTGTGCGGAGCTATTTGGCTCTGGGCGGATCGCGGTGGCTTCACCGATCGCATCGTGCCCTTTGCCAGACCTCGTCTAAAATATTGGCTTTGGGCAATCGTTGCCCTGGTCGTGACCTGGGCCATGCCGCCCGCATACACAAGGTTCATCATTTCGCTCGGACTGCACGGCCGAAGCTACCACATCCGCGATCCGGAGATCTTCGCGATGGTGACGGTTTACGCCGTGCTGATCGGTCCTGCCTGCGAAGAAATCTTGTTTCGCGGATTCGGCATCGGCTATCTGATGGCACGGGACGTCAACCGTTGGCTGGCCGGCGGGATCGTCATGGTCCCCTTTCTGCTGATCCACCTGCCTACGTTCGGTCCGGGTGGCGTCCTTCTTGTTCTTCCCTTCACCCTGGCCGTCACTGTCCTGCGCATCGTCAGCGGCAATCTCACGCCGGGGCTGATATTGCACGTGATGAACAATATTGTGGCCTATCTGGTGCTTCCGATGATCTGGTCAGGCGGCGCAACAACGTGACCGGCGCACCGCATCATGCTGGCCGCCGCATGTGCACTAACGCTGCCACGATCTTCTAAGCCAATGGCGGCTTCTTTCGGATGGGATTTGAAACCCCCGGCCGAGGAGCAAGGGGGTGCTGTCGCGGTCAGGGGCTTCGCCAACACGGCTTGGTTCTGGGCGAACCGAAGCACCACGCAACGCTAGCGCAGCCTGCGACCGCCAGGAACATTCGGAATTCTACTCATTACGAAGGCTGCAGCGCGTCATTGCGTTCCCACATCGTTGGGAATCTTGCTTGAGTTGCATGTTGAGCATCGCTTGGCTGCCGAGTGGCAAAGCGCGATCGCACCAACCTCGGATTGTTCGACGTCCAGAATACGGTCCAGCAGGAGGATCGCTTGAGCTTTTACACCGAAGTGATTGTCCCCAATCCGCGTTTCGAAGACCCCAATCGTGTTGCGGACGTGGCACTCTTGGAACCGGTCACGCGACAGGCCGTCCAAGCGATCATCGCCCAAGCCGAAACCATGTTTGGAGTTACGTTGGCCGTTTTCGAGACGTATCGTAGTCATGAGCGGCAGACCGAGATGTTCGATCAAGGCACATCGAAGTTGAATGTGTCAGGCGTTCACCACTTCGGTCTCGCATGCGATTTCGTGATGGAAATCGGCGGCCATCCCTCATGGAGGGGAGGCTTTAAATTTCTTGGGCAGCTCGCTCGGGCATACGGTCTGATTTGGGGCGGCGAGTGGGGTTTCCCAAAAACGCCGACCAGCTTCCCGGACTCCGATCACGTGCAAAGATGTTCCATTGCAAAGCAACAGGACCTCCTTGCGCAAACTTGGTATCCGGATGCGCAATACAACCCGTACAACGGATAAGTGTTCCAGGATTCCCATTGAATTTGGGAAGTTTTGGGCCGGAGTGAGCCAGTCCGCACGGTCGTCGACGCTTATCCTCTACGCCTTCCCCGCATAGGCCCAACACTCCATTTCCACCTGGGCGCCAAGTGCCAAGCCGTTGGTGCCGAAAGCGGAACGCACCGGCATCCGCTCGGGACTGAAATAGGGGACATAGAGTGCGTTGAATTCGGCCCAGCGCGCGATGTCGGCCATCATCACCGTGCATTTGAAAACATCGCGGAGTGCAAGGCCGTGCGCTTTGAGCGCGGCTTCGATGTTGGCCATCATCTGCCGAACCTCCGCTTCCAAGCCGCCCGATATCAGCGTCTGGGTGCCGGGAACGTTCCCCACACAACCGGACAGGTAAACGACGTCGCCAACCCGGACGGAGGAACTGAATGGCAGCTTGGCGGCTCCGGCCAAGCTCTTGAATTCCAGCATGAGAGGATCTCCTGGCGTAAGAGTGAAACGGGATCGGCGTAGATTTAATCGTTTCTTCGCACTTTTCCATCTTCGCTGCACGCGATCGACTTGTTGCAGCTCACGGCGAGACACAAAGTGGCGACGCCCGCCAACTGGAAACCCGGCGAGGACGTAATTATCGTTCCCTCGCTTTCGGAAGCCAGAAAACTTTGTCCGCAGGGCTAGAAGGAGCTGCGGCCTTATCTGCGGATCACCGCTTCGCCGATTTGGCAGCGTGTGAAACGGGGCTCCGAGCGACCCCGTTTCGCGCCTCGCGGCTTGCTTCTTCTGAAGTGAAGAATTTCACGCCTGCGCCGTAATCTCAAAACTCCGTCCAGTCGTCGGTGTCGTTCTCGGGGGCTGGCTTGCGCGCGACGGCAGCCGCCGCGCGATGTCCACCGGACGGCCGAGCGGCCGCTCGCGCCGTGGGTTTGGCCGACGGCTTTGCAGCTATGGGCACAACCGGGACACTCGGCTTGGCAAGCGCGGTTCCGACGGAAAAGAACCCAACGACGTTCGACAGCGATTGCGTTTCCGCGGCCAGATTGCGCGAGGCTGCCGTGCTCTGTTCCACCATGGCGGCGTTCTGTTGGGTCACCTGGTCCATCTGGTTGACGGCCACGTTGACCTCTTCGATGCCCGTCGACTGCTGTTCGGCCGCCTGTGCCATTTGGGTCACGAGCGCATTAATCTGGACCACCTGTTCGACGATGCGTTTCAAAGCATCGCCGGATTTCTTACGAACTTGACGCCCGCTCCGACATGTTCACTTGACGTTTTGATCAGCGTTTTGATTTCCTTGGCGGCCTCGCCGGAACGTTGCGCCAGGGCGCGGACTTCGCTTGCGACGACAGAAAATCCCTTGCCCGCCTCGCCGGCTCTTGCGGCCTCGACGCCTGCATTGAGTGCCAGCAGGTTGGTCTGGAATGCAATTTCGTCGATCACGCCGATAATGTCGGTAATTTTCTTCGACGATTGTTCGATTTGATCCATCGCTTTGATGGCGGTCTCGACGACGTGTCCACCTTCTTCCGCTGCCGATTTTGCCGCTACGACGCTGGCGTTGGCTTCCCTGCTGTTCTCCGCCGTCTTTTTGACCGTGGCTGTGATTTCCTCCAGAGCCGCCGCTGTTTCCTCCAGGCTGGCGGCCTGCTGTTCCGTGCGGCGGGAAAGGTCGTCGGCCGCCTGCGAAATCTCGCTGGCGCCGGTGCTGATGGCACCGGTGCCTTCCAACACGGACGTCATCGTGCCCCGCAAACGGTCCGTGGCGGCATTGAAATCCATCCGAAGTCCGTCATATTCGTCCTCGAGTGCGGTATCGATCGTGGCTGTCAGATCCCCGGCCGCGAGCTTTTTGAGGCCACCCGCCAACGTTTTGATGATCTTGTCCTGCTCGCGGCGGGTTGCGGTATGGTCCGTCAACCAATTGACGATGATCTGGGGTTTGTTGAACCCGTCAACAACAGGCGTGTAACAGCTCGTGATCCAGATATCGTTGCCTTTGGCGTCGATGCGCTTGCCGCGCTGAACGATCACTTCGCCGCGTCCGAGCTTTGCCCACAACTCGCGGTATTCGTTGGTTTTCGCGAATTCCGCATCAACGAACATGCGGTGATGGTGGCCGACGACGTCCGTAAGCTTGTAGCCGAACAGCTCGAGGAAGTTCGCGTTCGCCCAAATGATTGTGCCGTCCGGCTTGTATTCGATCACCGGCCTGGTCTTGTGAATGCCCCAGAGCTTCGATTTGAGTTGCCCTATTAGTGCAAGTAATCGACACGTTGCCGTGAACGCCACGAATCCGCCCCCGGCAGCCAGTGCGCCGATGATCGCCATCTGAACAACGGAACCGCTGCCCATTATAAAGTGAAAGTAGCAAAGAACAGCGAAGGGCACGCCGAATGCCGCCGAGGGAGCTACGACGCACTTGAAATGGGAGGGTATCCTGTAACCCAGCATGCTTAGTCTCCTTGAGCTTCCGATATTGTGGAAGACGGCGTACTCAAGTCGGCAACGCAGCGCAGGTCTTGCGCTGCTTGCGCGGCAAACTACGAAGTCAGTGCTTCCCCCAATACCAATTCGAAAAAAATGAATCCTGAAGGCGCCCGGGCGTACACAACCATTTGGTGCACAAGCGCAAAACCAAAGATGACTTTACGTCACGAATTCTAAAATTCGGTAAATTCGCGAACCTAATTATGTTTCCCGCGGCCGTTGTGCCGCGACAGGGCACCGCAATGCCCATTGCGGCAATGGACTGGCTGGTCGCCAACGCCGGCCAGACGCTCGCGGTGAATGGCGGCTCGCTATTCTCGTAACAAGGCGCAAGTCAAATCCGATACACGGATTCTTTGGCTGGGCAGGGTCTTTCGTCTCTCAATGTGATGGCTGCGCCTAGTGGAGCGGATTTGACATTCGCTACCCTGCTTGGCGCGAACACCGAAAGCGAATGTCAAATCCAAAGCTCCACTAGCAGTTTGCTGAAAAACCCCTCGCTGTTGGCGATTTGACGTGATTTACTGGTCGCGAGGCTGTTGGATCGGCAAAAATGCGCGGGCGGTTTCAGGATCAAGGCGGGTTGTTTTCATATGTCTCGCCGGAGACGCGGGTTCCGGCGGCTCACCCTCTGCGGAAGATACGCGAGCTTGTGCGGGACGTTCTGAAGGAACTGAACCGAAGCTTTTCGCGGCTCTATGCGAAGGAAGGCCGCCCGTCGATCCCGCCGGAACAATTGCTGAGCGCCCTGCTGCTCCAGGCACTCTATGGCATCCGTTCGGAACGGCAATTGATGGAGCAACTGGACTACAACCTTCTGTACCGCTGGTTCGTGGGGCTCTCGCCGGACGATCCGGTGTGGGACCCGACGAGCTTCACCAAGAACCGCGACAGGCTGCTGGGCGGGGAAGCCTTCGAGAAGTTCATGATCAAGCTATTGAACCATCCCGAAGTGAAGCCGCTATTGTCGGACGAGCATTTTTCGGCGGACGGGACGCTGATCGAGGCTTGGGCTTCGCAGAAGAGCTTTCGCCCCAAGGACGGCAGCGATGACGGCGACGGCTCGAACTTCCACGGTCAGAAGCGCAAGAACGACACTCATGCCAGCGTCACCGACCCAAACAGCCGGCTCTACCGCAAGGCGTTGGGGCGAGAGGCGAAGCTCAGCTATATGGGCCATGCCATCATGGAGAACCGCCATGGCCTGGCAGTGGCCGGGATGGTGACGCAAGCCAATGGCACGGCCGAGCGGCGAGCGTCGGAAAAAATGTTTGCAGCTAAGAGCAAAGAGATGGCCCGCCGTATCACGGCGGGCGAGGACAAGGCCTATGACACCGCCGATCATGTGGCCAACCTTCGCGCCATCGCCGTCACGCCGCATGTGACGCAGAACGACGCCGTGACCAAAACCGGCAAGCGGCGCAAAAGCGCCATCGACGGGCGAACCGTCCGCCATATCGGCTACGCCATGTCGCAATCACGCCGGGCGATGATCGAGTGCATCTTCGGCTGGGGCAAGCAGCACGGTACCATGCGCAAAACCAAGCATCGCGGCATCCGCCGCGTCGCCGCCGACTTCCTGCTCAATCTCATCGCTTACAATCTCGTCCGTATCCCAAAATTGATCGCCGCTTGAGGACGAGCCTGCCCGCCAATCCCCAATAGCACCGTCAAAAACCAAATCCGCAGCACACCGTTCCGCCAGCCAAAGGCGCAGGAGCGTCAAATCCAGACTTTTTCAGCAAACTGCTAGTGTCCCGATTCCGAAATTCGTTGTATCTGATATCGGCCTCATTCGAATTTCGGAATCGAAAGGAAACTAGCCAACATATTGATGCTAGTGTCGTTTTGGTTTCGAAGTTCGCCAAAAATACTGATATTGGTGATATCGCGAACTTCGAAACCACGACACTAGAAACAAATAGTTGCTAGTGGTCCTTTGATTCTAACATTCGTAAAAGTGCCCGGCGCAAACGGCATGCGAATGTTAGAATCGGACCACTAGCTGGTGGATGGCGAATTCGCGCAATCGGTGTTCGATCCGTGCGAAATCAAAATCAGTACTCGCGAAAATGTTCCGATCGGGCAAGAATGTGACTTCCGTTCCGCGCTTGTCCTTTATTTGGCGCGCGGCCTTGAGCGGCGCAACCGCCTCGCCATCGATGAAGCGCATATAGTGTTCCTTGCCCTTGCGCCAAATGCGCAATTGCAGCCATTCCGATAGTGCATTCACCACCGACGCGCCGATGCCGTTCAAATTGCCCCGAACGTCGTAGGCGCATTACTCAAACTTTGCACTTGGCTGGAGCTGGGTCATGATGAATTCGGCCGCCGATACATGTTCGTGCCGGCCATGACGATAGTAGTTCGATGGGAACCGATCAGGCTCTGGCAACGCCTGACTTGGCGCGGTTTCCCGGTAACAGCGATGGCCGCTGTCGAGTTCAAATGTCAGTTACAGTGCTAACGTGCCCTCCTGTCGTGAAGGCCGCCTGTCAATTAGATGACGCACTTACGCTTGCAGCCGCCACATCGCCGAAATTTGTTGCGCGGTTCCTGCCAGCGATGTCGTCCCGATGATGTTCATCATCATCCGCGTTTCGCCGGCAATTCCGTTCCAGACGCCGTACTTCCTCGTCTTGAGAACGTGGCCCACATGTTCCCACCGCACGACTTCAATGCGCGCCCGGCGCCGAATGAGCAGTTCGTTAATATAACTTTCCAAGCCGAACCCGGGCAGCCCTTCGATAACGTCCAGATGTCCGGCGAGGATGTCCCGGCGCAAGACGCGTTCTCCCGATAGATAATCCAGACCGATGGTTCGCCACGGCAAAAGCGCGTCTTTTCGCAGACTGATCGTCGCGTCGGCCGCGCCGTTTATCACGGGCAACAAAAGCGCGGTGACGTCCGCCTCGGTCAATCCGATCAGATCGGCATCTAGAAACAGCAGGAGCTCGCAGCTCGATGCCCGGATACCGGCGCAAATCGCACCGCTCTTACCGGTATTGCGCGTCTGCGCGATCAAACGCACAGCTTTGAAAGAGGCAATCGTTTGCGCCGTGTTGTCGGTCGATCCATCGTCTACGGCGATGACCTCGCGAATGAGCGGATGCGCCGTCGCGACGCTCAGCACTTTGCCGATCCGTAGCGCCTCGTTGTAGGCGGGGATGATGCAGCTAACGCTTGCCATAGTGCTTACAGAAGTAACTGCAAAGCATATAGTTCCGTCCCACGACGGCATAGGATAGCAGAGATTCCGGCCGCCATGGCAGGGGGTATGGGCCGAATTTGATTCTGTCTTCGGCGCTGCAGCTCGCTAAGACGGCGGTACAAAACTCGAATTACGCCGCAGAATCCGCCGCTTTCCTGTATTCCCTCGAAGTTCGGGGCCGGGGTCAAAAAAAGCCTTGATCTACCAAGCCCACAAACCTGTGCCCCACAGAGTGGGTTCCTGCAGCCTGCGTTTCACTGTGGAAGAAACGGAATGAGCGGACGGGGCAGGTGCTCCGGTCCCATCTTGTCCGCGCATTCTGTCGGCATGACGGCTATCGATGGTTTCGCGAACGTCCCGTCGTGAAGCTCACGAACGCGGGGATACCGCCATACATGAACATGCGGACGCCTTGTCTCTCCGCCTTCCCGCCGACTAGCATGGGCTAGATAAGAGGGGATAGGAACAATAGGTGAAAAAGATTGCCATCGCGTTTGCCGCCATTTTGATGGCGACGTCTGTCCATGCACAGACCATATCGCCGGGCGGCTTCCATGCAGCCTTTCCCTGCGAAGTGAAAAGGGCCGGCGACGGCATTAAGAGCATCACCGCTTGGTGCGTGAATGCCGACGGCGCCTTCCGCGTGGATGTCTCGGTCAACGCGCCGGGCGCCTCGGACGAGGATGCCTTCAAAGCCGCCATCGATGCGGTCGGTAAAGACACCGGGTCGGCGCCGCGCCTGCAGCGTGAGATCGCTCGAAACGGTCAAAAAGGCCGCGAAATCATCACCGACATAGCAAGCCAAGGCTTCACCGAGCGCGACCAATTCTGGACGATCAACGGCATTCTTTACCGCGTCTGCTTCATGGGCGCGACAGGTGCGGAAACCGGCAAGATTGCGACGGATTTTTTAGAGTCCTTTTCCACGACACCCTGACCGCTAAGACAGATCAGAGAGCGCCGTTTCTCTCCGGAAGATACGCAACGAGCGGGCGGGGCAGGTGCTGTTGTCCGCGTATTTCTTCTTGATGACAGCGATCAACGGCAATGGGGGCGTCCTGTCGTGAAACTCGCAGAAGCGACTTCGCGTTAGGCGATCTCGTCGTCGCCCATGATGGCGATGGCCGTTCCCTATAATTAACGTTCGAGGGCTGCTGCAGCCCGCGTCTTCCATTTCGAAGCGTTCACGCCCATCACGAGTACCCAAAGGGCGAAGACGATTTCCCCAATGCCGCCGTACAAGAGTTTCCCATAGAGAATACTTGGGAGCCAGATCGAGAGAATGCTGGTGAAACTATTGGTCAGATAGCTCACACCCGCAATCGCTATCGCCACGCCGATAATTCGGGGAATAAAGCTCGAGCGGAATGCGAGCCCGCCGATCAGAACACAATAGAGTCCGAAAAACACCATGCCGATATTGGCGCCCTCACTTCCCAGTCTACGGAACAGGAACACCAACTCCTGCAACTGTTGCGCGCTAAAGGCACTCGCGTCGGGCGCAACGCTCAAAATGGCCAAAGGCGCGAGCCCGAAGATGCCGTTCACGGCCCCAACCGTGCACCCCACCAAACCGAGCAAAGCCGCCAGCAAGGAGACGCTCCGGTTTACCGGCTTCAACAATTCGTAGAGGAGAGCGATTACGACGACAAACGCCATGAGCCCGATGAGATCGGCTGCGAAACCCAGCCGGCGCAAAGATTCGAGCGCTACAAGATTGTGCACGGTTGCCGCCGCATTGCCCGGCACGTTGATCTTGCCTCCGACATACATGAAATCGAACAAACTTCCCACGACGGTGATCAACCAAAACGCGCCGGCCATTCGGGCCTTAAGACGCGGCGACGATTCTGCGATCCGATCGGTCATGAGTGCCCCCTCTGTTCGACGAACGCTATCATATTTGCGCTGGCGCTACACGCACGCACGCGAGAGCGTGCGCTCTTTGGATCAATTCAAATCTTTGCTTGCGATGAACAGTTGAGGTGTGTCTCGGGCGAACGACGAAAAACAATAAGGGGATCTGGATGGGCCAGACCGAGGGATCATAAAGCAGATCTATTTAAGTTCGCGAGCGCTCCAGCGTCGGCCCTGCTCCGGTGCGAGAACACGAATGTCACTGAATGTGAGCGAAGCGGAGACACCCGGCGAAATTCTCACTCAGATGGTCCGCTTCCAGAAATGACAGCTCGAAGGTTGCTCCGCTGAATTTGGCGATAATCGGTATCGTCCTATCGAATTCGGAAAAATCGACCGAGTCTGGGCTTAACGAGACGGTGAATGCATTACGTGTCCCGAAGTGCGAAGCGACCGCCGGAAGGTCATGCTTTTTTCCATCAATGACAATTGCTGCGTCACCGCTTTGATCGTGCAACCGCTTTCCATCGTAGGAAACGATAAAGAGAAGATCCGACTTGGATCGACGAAAGCGGAATTCGTAGGGAGGCCGCTTGTGCGCGCCTTGTGCGAACGCGTCACAGACGGTCTCAGCCCCGGTATTGACGGCCTGCACGGTCCAAAGATGGGTTTCGTCGGCGGCTAATGCACTTGAAGTCATTCCGATGGCGATAAGGCCAAAGACAAAAAGTATCGGCGCGGATTTCACCATATTATCCTCCCCTGTCCATGAGCGATCTTACGCGTGTGTGGGACGCTGCGGGCAATGCGATGCGCTGCGACATGAGTACCCATCCCGACGCACACACGAAAAAACTCTCAAGAATAGCGGAAAATCGCGCGTCTGAGACCATGTCGCAACGGTGAATAACGGGGACGAAATCGGACAGCAGCGCCGCGACCCGGCCCTTGGCCCAATGGCAGCATGTCTGTCCTGGTCTTACGGTCCGCCGGGTGCGCCGCCATTAGAGCCAGCATTATTGTTGTCGCCGCCGGTGGTCTCCCCGGTGTCTTTGGCGCCACCGAAAGTGTAGACGAGCCCGGCGTAATAGACGCGGCCCAATGTGCTGCGACGACCGTCCTGAAATACACCCGGCGCATCGAGCACGGTATGACGGTTCCAGGAATTGAATAGGTTGTTGATCGAAATGACGCCCGCAAAGCCGCCCTCGAAGCTGTGTTTGAATCCGAGATCGCCGGAGCTGTTCGGATCGTTGTAGCCCTGCGGAAAACGCTGCTTGCCCGTATATTGGGCGTTGAACTGGATAAGATCTTTCGGCGTTGCTTGCCAATCGATGCCGCCCTTGATGTTCCAGTTGATGCCCGATTGCTTGGTGCCGAAGCCCGATGCGCCGGGGTTGAATTCGCTATAATCGACCGAGCCGCTGGCTCGCAGTGTCACACCGGCAAGCGGTGTCGCGTTAACGGTGGTCTCGACGCCGCTCGCCATGCGCCGCGCCAGATTGTCAAAGGTCGTCAACAACACCGTATCGGAAAGATAGCGGTAGACATTGGTGATGCCCTTATAGGTGGCGCGATAATAACCGGTCACGACGGCATCGTAGCTGTCGGCGGTGCGGCGATACGAGGCTTCGAAGGAATCGACCTGCTCGGGTTTGAGATAGGGATTGCCGGCCCAGGCGTTGAACGCATCGCTGGAATATTTCGCCGGATTGAGCGCATAGGTGCCCGGCCGGTTCATCCGCCGGCTATAGGAGAGCCCTAAGAGCTGCGTGTCGGTTAGGGCGTAGCTCAAATGTACGCTCGGATAAAAGCCGAGCGTTTGGGTATTGTGCGTTTCGCCGGTGGTGATGAGGTCGGTGGAAAGAAAATCCTGTTCCAACCTTAAGCCGCTCATCACGCCGAAGCGGCCGAAATGCTTTTCGTCGCTGACATAGAAGGCATGAATGGTGCGATCGAGCGTGAAATCGTTGATGAAGGTGGAATCGGGAATCCAATCGGCCGTCGTCGAGTCGCGATAAAGCCCGTTGTTGTTGCTCAGGCTGGTGTCGTTCTGCAGATCATAGCCCAGCTTGAGTTTTCCCAGAGCCCGAAGCGGCAGCGTATAGTCCGCCTTGAACTCGGTATTCGTATCGCGGGAAATCGATTGGCGCGATTGCAACAAATCGGCCACGTCCGAGCCGGTGGGGAAATTGGTATAATTCGCCAAATTGAGGCCCCACGAGGTGTAACGCGAAAGCTCCAAGCTGAGCTCTTCGTCCTTGGCAGCAAATTTGTGGCTGTAGCCGAGCCAAACGCCCGCGCCTTCGCGCTGCCATAGCGACAGCCCGTCGCGCATGATATCGCTCGCATCCGCCAGCGCGACATCATGCTCGAGCGTGCTGAAGTGTCCGCCGAACCTGTTATAGCTGCCGCCAAGATTGAAATCATCGCGGCCATTGAGGTCGAGGTCGGCCCCGAGCCAGGCATAGCGTCCGGAATATTTCGATTGCGACGCGATATTCTGCGTCGACTGCAAATTGGTGCCGTCGCTGCGAACGGTGGAAGTGATAAAACGCCCCACATCGCGCCGTTCGCCATAGCCGCCGTTCAGCGCCAGGCGACCGATCTTGATATTGCCGGAGGCCGAAGCATTGAGGCGGCCCTTATTGCCGAAATTGACGCGGACGATTCCCGACGCCGCCAGCTCTTTGTTCTTTTTCAGAACGATGTTGATGATCCCGCCGGAACCTTCGGCGCGGAATTCCGCTGAGGGATTGGTAACGACTTCGATGCGGTCGACCATCTCGGCCGGAATTTGCTGCAGGGCATCGGCGAGATTGCCTGCAAGCAAAGGCGATTTCTTGCCGTCGATCAGGATGGTGACATTGGAATCGCCGCGCAGCGAGACATTCCCCTCGATATCGACATTGACCGAGGGAATGTTCCTCAGCACGTCGCTCAAGGTGCTGGTCGAACTCTGGATGTTTTTGTCGAGGGAATAGACGACGCGGTCGGGCAACACCTGCACGGCCGGACGCGTCGCCTTGACCGTGACGGTCTCTACAACAGGCTTTTTCGATGTGTCCGCAGCTGTGGTTTGTGGCGATGCCGTTTGTGCCGCCGCGGTTTGCGCCGATGCCGTTTGCGCCGATGCAGGAGTTAGGATTGCGGTAACTGCGCAGAGGCCGAGCCCGGTACGGAAAAAACGCATCCCCCAGCGCCCCCAAAATATATGATTATTGGACTATCGACCGTCCATTGCTGTGGCACAACTAAAAAGAGATTAACGGAGCCTCGTTGATCCAAGGCCGTATCGTTGGCTCATACGGCAAAGGGCCGCGCAATCGCGAACTGGAATGAACAGAGAGTTTGGGGCGGGACCGGACATTCAGTGAACGGGAACATGCGCTATTTGTGGTCATTCGGTTCCCGCGCGATACTCGAGAGCCGGCTTGGGACGCGCAATGAAGCTAGTGCTGGAAGAAGATGAGACTGGCTGCGGCATGGCATGCGTGGCGATGCTTGCGCAGACGGACTATTTCACGTCGTGCTGCAAGTTCTTCAGGACGAAGTCGGGGCGCGGCAAACTCGCAACTACCAAGGATGTGAGGACGGCATTGCGACACGCGGGAGTCTCGTCAGGCCGTCGCCTAACGCGGTTCAAGAAGGGTGAGACCTGTGCTTCCATAAAAACGGACGCAATCCTCCACGTGCGCCCCTATCGGCACCGAGATGCCAAAATAGGCCATTGGGTAGTCCGGGATTCGAAGAAACGGAAAATTCTCGATCCCCAGAAGAAGCCTTACAAGAGGCTTTGGATTCATTCGTATCTGCCGGTATATCGTCGCTAGCTTTCGAACAGTCGTGCTCGAGTGAGGCGTCGGTTACAATTGAGGCGAGCCGGCCGTTGCTAAACCCGGATGGTCCGCGTCCGAGACGAACTATTCGCCTACAATTTTTTTCCCCGTCGCGACATAATGATCATATGCGAATATTTTGTTTTTTGATCGATCAACCGTTCCTGCAGATGTTTTGGGGCCTTCACGGGATCAATCTTTACAAAGCCGATTTGGCCATAGAATTCTTCAAGCCAGCCATGAGGCAAGCAGAAGACATCGGAGTCGCCCATGTACGGTTCCATAAACCGTAGCATCCGTGAGCCGATGCCGTTTCGCTGGCAGTCCTCCGCAATCATCATGCCGCGAAGTACCGTCACGCCTTGCTCCGGTGCAAGACGCACAACACCAATAATCTTTCCATCAAGGCGTGCAGCGAAAACCGTGCTATCGTTCGCGATGGCGCCGTAATACCCAACTGAGGCGTAAAACGCTTGAGCGTCCGGAAACCGGCTCGGGGTCAACACTTCCAGGGTCACGCAGTCCAAGGATGTTGTGCATGGAGTATTGCTTTCGGATCGATGCGCGTGCGGCTGAGATTCGTACCGACCGCCGCTACGGGTCAAAAACCATTCAAGCCCCAATTTCTTGGCGGCAATTTTGATTTTCTCTCGAAGTGCTTCGGCCATTCGGCGTTCCAATGCGACGAGTAGAGCCTACTTTACGGCATCAAGTGCAACCCAGTCGCTGTTTGCCATGGTTTGCACTTTAGCACAAAGCGCGCCGCCGCGGTTGGAGATTGCGGTCCGCCACAGGCCGGGCGCGGCCCGGAAGAATTGCCATCACCAGCGCATTGCGCCCCCTGAAGCCATGTAAATTCGACCATCAACCGCCTATCGTCGCGGCACAATTTAATTGGGATTGACGGACTCTCGTTGATCCAGGCCAGTGTGGTTGGGCTCTCAAGCCTGACTGCCAATCAGCAGCCAAACACATTGTCTTGGTTGTAAGCGAGCACGGTGGGAGTCAGTTCTTGCGCTCCTCCGTCTCGCCAGTAACTGATGAATACATCGTGCATCATTGCGTGCGACTTTTCATTTTATTCATCCGGGCTTGTGTTCAATTTCAAAAACGACCGGCAGGATTATCAAGAGAGCGACGACCTGGTCACAGCAAAATCATGGCTAGGTGATCGCAAGCGATAACATCGAGTAGCTATGCGTTTGGGTCACGTTTCTCTTCCGTTCAGCCACACGATCCGGTATCCCGCCCGCTCCACCATTTCGGGGAAGTGGCGCACCGAACTGCGATCCTTGTCTTTCTCTTTCTCGGGAAGGCCGGCATAAGGCGCGATCATGGGATGAACCTTCTGTGCATCGTCTCGCGACTCGCCATAACGCCAGCCGTTGTCAAGCCGCTGCTTCATCCAACCTTTGTGCTCCGCTTCAGAAAGCCGTTCCAGATGAAGCTCCAGATGCGCGCGGATCTCGGCAGCGGATGGTTCGGCAGTTGAGCTGGATTGGTTTTCATCGGTGATGCCCAACCCGGCGAGTGCCAGAATCTGCGGTATGCGTCGCGCGGCCGCCCGGTTGTTTTCTTTGTCGATCTCGGAAAGCTCTGCATAAGGTCTGTCAAGTTGCGGCTGCATCTTCCAACCTTCTTTTGTGGCGCTTGCGCGCCACGTCTCGTGGATGCCTGCAGCCAGCGTCTCGATCATACTCGGCGTCATGAAAACCTCATTGCCATTCAGTGTTACCACTGACGTGAACTCTACTGATGATCTGTACATCCCAGTCCCCACTCAACCGGCCGGGTCTGAGCCGTCGGCACGTGAAGACTGAATTGTACTATTGATTTCCTTATAGCCTATTTCTGCATTGGACCGATCGCGTTTTGCAAACCAGCACTGGATATTCTGTGCCTCCAGCGCGCTGCAAATTGCCTCGGCAACGAGGTCGCCCTTCGAAGAATAACCAATGAATACATCGTGTGACATTGTGTACTCTCTGCGTCGCTACGTCCTCAACCGTGCGATCCGTGTCCCGCTTTGGCAACCATAGCGGGGAAATTGTTCTGCGAATTGCGATACACCTTCTTTTCCTTGTTTTTCATGATGCAACATCGAGATGGCTTGCGGCCTTGACCCTAGCGCCTCCACATCGAGCACGACCGGCTACAGCCAAATGAGCCGATAACCCACCTTCGGAAGCTGTTGTGCATACCCCGTTACCGTGTCCCGGTCCTTGTTCTTCTCATGTTCCGGAAGCTGGCCATAGGGGACAAGCAGATTGTGAATCTTAAGGTCGTCGTCACGCACCAGGCCATGTTGCCAGCCATTCTTCTCGCGCTGACGCATCCAGCCGTCGTGCTCTGCCTCCGCCAAGCGCTCCCGATGAAACTTCAGATGCGTTTTGATTTTCGGGTCAGTTTTGACTTTCATGCCGGGCTTCACTGGCGCAATGCCAACACCGACCAGTGCCAGCACATCCGGTACTCGCCGTGCCGCCGCGCGATTGTCTTCCTTGTCGATCTCGTCGAGCTCTTCGTATGGCCTGAGGAGGTGAGGCGACTTCTTCCTCTTTTCCTTCTTTTCCTTTTCCGAGAGCCCATCGAGCCAGCGGTTGTGCATCTTCTTCGCCAGATCCTCGATGATCTTCGACATCCGAAATCCCGTGTTGTGACCCAGGATGGACGCGAACTTATCGGCATCGACATGCATCGCCAGCTGCGCCGCCGCAGGCAGACTGGAACGCCGGATCGGCTGATCGAGCGACGTCTTGAGCTGGCTGACGAACTTCTCGAGCGATCGGGCACCGTGTTTGTAATCCGATACCATCAGCAACGCATCGACCAAATCGGAATCAAAATCGAGATGCTCATCTCCTTTGCAGCCGAGCTGGGCGCGGATGAGTAGGGCGCGACGCAGCGGATAGCAGACATCCGACGGGTCCCGCGGCGGCTGGCCTACGTCTTTCGGCAGCAGCTTTTCGCGGGCCAGCCTGCGTTGGTTGGGACCCAGAACATCGTAAAAGGCATCAAGCCGGCTATGGAAGTCCGGCCCCTTTGACAGGCGGAAGTCGTCTTTCTGTTCCTTGGTGTCATCGGGATGTTCGAGAAAATCCTTGTAGGTGTGGCTGGTGCCGCCCGCAAATACGAACACGCACTTGCCGATGGCGTGTGTGATCTGACCTTCCTGGAAGTGGCCATCCTGCATCGGGGCCAGCAGATACTGCAGCCATCGGAATTTCTGGGAATCGAATTCGTCCCAGAACACCACCGGCGTGATCCCCTCAAGCACCTTGTCGCGAACCTGATGAAAGGCGCCGATCAGATCCTCCGGTCCGGCGAATTGCGACAGATTGAATTCGAGCCACGCCCGTTCTTCATACACTTCGTTGGAAAGCTGCTTGACACCGAAAGATTTACCGGCGCCGGGCGGGCCAAACACGCCAATGGATAACGGTTTTTTCGCCTTGCGATCGTTCTTATAGGCCAACATCAAACGGCGGATTGCGCGCAGCGTCTCGATTTCGACGCGATCCAAGCTCGTCATCTTGCCGAACTTGGCGTGGGGAAGACCCTTGTATGCCGCATCACCCTTCAGGACGATCTGATGCGCCAAACCCTTAAGCGCCGACGGCGCGGCGGAACCGTAGGGACGTTGGCTCGTCTCGACAATCGACCAGCCTTCCGGCAGGGGCTTCAGCGTTTCGCCCTCAGTCGGCAACGGCCCGGTCAAGAAGGAAAAACTCTTCGCCGGTTCGATGAGGACCTTGGCCAGACCGTCCGCTGGGAACCCGCGCGGGATCTCCTTGCCGACCTCGCCGTGTCCCTTTTCGAGCAGGTTGCGTCCGGCCGCCAAACCGCGGGCGATCGCCTGCGCCAGGTCGGGAACTGTTTTCGATGCCACGCTTTCCGCCAAGGCGCGGGTGACAGCAACCGTCATGGCCGACGAATAACCGATGACCTTACCTTCAAAATGATCGTCCCACATTCCTTCTGCGCCGCCCGCATCGAAGACCAGCGTCACCTCTGGCTTTGCCTCATCCTGGCGATTGATCCATAGCGCTCCGTCGCCCTTGAAACGCACGACGAGGTGGCGGCATTTCGACAGGCTCTTCAAAGTCGGGTCTTCCAGAACCACGCGGCGGCCTTCGTCGATGCTGCGTTCCCAGCTGAGGCCCTGGCTGACACTCACGCACTCCTGGCGCAAATCATCGGCCGAGATCACGCAGACAAGCTTTTTGGCGAAGCGCCCCGTGAGTTCGTGCCAAAGATCGCCCTGCGCGACTGGCCGCGCCATCTTGAGTACGATCCAATCCGGCTGCGGCTCACCTTTCGCGGGGAGCCGCCAGCAACTCGCATTCTCTTTCTTGCGAAAGCGGAAGCCCGCCTCATCGAGAACAAGAATGTCCGGCGGCGGCAAGTTTGCGGCAGATTCTAGTTTGTGCGCTCCGGCTGCGCAGGTTTCGCCATAGCCAAGGGCCTGATCAGTGCGCCAGATGCGTTCCTTGGAACCCTTCTTCTCCTTTTCTTTGCTGTCCGGGTGAGGTTTCCAAACCGCTAAGGCGTGACACTCGTCCGGGCATTTGTCGATCGCCGGCGCTTCCAGACCCAGTTGGACCTGCCAGACCGGTTCAGACTTTTCTTCCAGGGCCTTCCGGGCAGACTGTTGCGCTTCTGAGGGCTTGCCGTCTGCCGCGGCCTTCTTGGCGGCGATTTCCGCTTTCTTCTTTGCTTCTTTCGCCGACTTTTCGGCGTCATACACCGCAACAAGCAACCGCCGCACCAGATCGGCACCGCCGAGTTCTCGGCACGCTTTCACGCCGCGCGCCCGTTCCATCGCCGGCCAAAATCGCTCGCCTTCGTAGATGTGATGATCCACCACCACGTCGCCAGTGACGATGAGGTTGTATACGGATTTGTCGGAAGCGTTCATGGCGTTAGGTCCTGCTGGTTATGCGGATAATTTTAGTTCTCGGAGGGGCTGACTGCAGACATGAGACTAACGGGGTGTCTGCCCACGAGCGGCCATCTCCATAACCTGTCGGAAATATCTGCGCGCGCAACTCCCTGCACTGCGAAACTGGAACGTTCGTCGATGGATGCGATAGAGTTTGTACAATATGTTTGCCAGACCTCGCTGCCAGAGCACATTGCTGGGGTCGCGCCGTGCCAGGCGTTCTCGGATGGCCAGGCCATCGCGGAACGCTTTCAGCGCCGCGGGAAGATTGCCTTGCTCCACCATCGCGTCGCCGATCTTGACCCAAAAGACCGAGAGATTGTTCTGCAAGTCTGCGTTTCCGGAATCGGCCTGTGCCAGGCGTTCTATGATGGCGAGGCCATCGCGAAACGCTTTCAGCGCCTCTGGCAGGTTGCATTGCGCCACCTGCACGTCGCCGATTTTGCCCGACGAGACCGAGAGATTATGCTGCCAGTTCACGTTACCGGGATCGATGCGTGCCAGGTGTTCGAAAATCATGTGACTATCGCGGAACGCTTCCAACGCCTCGGGCAGATGGCCTTGCGTTAACAGCACGTTGCCGATGCTCTCCAGCGAGATCGAGAGGTCGTGCTGCCAGAGCACATTGCTGGGGTCGCGTCGTGCCAGGCGTTCTCGGATGGCCAGGCCATAGCGGAACGCTTTCAGTGCCTCGGGCAGATTGTTTTGCGCCACCAGCACGTCGCCAATTCTATCGTGCGAGACCGAGAGATCGCGCTGCCGGTCCGCTTCACGAGGATTGTCCCATGCCAGGCGTTCTCTGATGGCGAGGCTATGCGGAACACTTTCAGCGCCTCGGGAAGATTGCCTTGAGCCACCAGCACGTCGCCGATCTTCATCGAAGAGACCGAGCGATCGCGCTGCCAGTTCACGTTGCCGGGATCGATCCGTGCCAGGTGTTCGAAAATCATGTGACTATCGCGAAACGCTTGCAGCGCCTCGGGCAGATTGCCTCGCGCCTTAAGCACTTCGCCTATCTTGATCCACGAGGCCGAGAGATCGCGCTGCCATCCCGCGTTGCCGGGATCGCCCTGTGCTAAGCGTTCTCTGATGGCAAGGCTATCGCGGAACGCTCTCAACGCCTCGGACAGATTGCCTTGCGCCACCAGCACGTCGCCGATCTTGAACCACGAGCCCGAGAGATCGTGCTGCCAGTCCGTGTTGCTGGGATCGCCCCATGCCAGGCGTTCGGCAATGGCGTGACTATCGCGGAACGCTCTCAACGCCTCGGACAGATTGCCTTGCGCCACCAGCACCTCGCCGATCTTGATCCAGGAGGCCAAGAGAACGCGCTGCCAGTCGGCATTGCCGGGATCCACCTGCGTCAGGTATTTCATGATGGCGAGGCCATCGCGGAACGCTCTCAACGCGTCAGGCAGTTTGCCAAGCGCCACGAGCACCTCGCCGATTTTGACCCACGAGCCCGCGAGGTCATTCTGCGAGCCTGCGTTACGGGGATCGCTCTGTGCCAAGCGTTCTCTGATGGCGAGGCTATCGCTGATCGCTTTCAACGCCTCAGGCAGATTGCCTCGCGCCATCAGCACGTCGCCAATTCTGTCGTACGAGATCGAGAGATTGCGCTGCCAGCCCGCGTTGCCGGGATCGCTCCGTGCCAGGCGTTCTCTGATGGCAAGGCCATCGCGGAACGCTTTCAGCGCCTCGGGCAGATTGCCTTGAGCAACCAACACGTCGCCGATTTCATCGTTCGAGACCGAGAGATCGCACTGCCAGCCCGCGTTCGATGGTTCTCGATCCGACAGTCGTGTCAGGGCACTTTCGGCAGCTCTCACCAGCACATCTCTAACTTGCAGAGCCGTGCGATCCCTGATCGCTTCGTCAAGGTCAAAAGTCACTCGATTGGCAACTGAACTAACCGTTGAATCCCGTAGATCAGCCGTCTCGAGAAGTCGCGCTACCCTCCGTGCTCCGGCGGTTGCATCTTCTTTTGGTGCCGTGAGGATGATATCAGCGAGTATCCACGTTGCGCCTTGTAATTCAGAGTCCGTGAGTGAAGCACCGTAGTAGTGCTGGGGCGGTCGCCAAGTCCAGTCGCCCTCCATGAGATGGAGCATCGTCTCGCTGACATGGAGCGGATCGTCAGCAGGTAGTGAGAGCAGATAGTCGCCGATGGTTGTGTGAAGCGGGACCTCGGCCGGTGCCTTGGTCTCGATTAGCCACTCCTTCGCCGCAATGCGCATCTGTGCATGGGCGAAGTCCCATCGGTCCATGCCACCGCGGCGGCGCATCTGGCCGCGGAAGCTGCGGCGCAACTGCGCGAAATACAGCTCGTCCCATTTCTCGCCGGTGACCTTGGGCAGAAGCTCTCGAAAATCGCTCTCGCGCCAGCCCGAGCGGCTGACGGCAATGAGGCCCAAAAAGGCTTGCGTCAGCTTCGTGCCGAACAGTTCGGCCGCGCGGTCAAACGTCTTGCGGTAGAGACCCGGAATATCGGCCGGGAACTCGGTGGCCATCTGACACATCAGGGCGCGGATGCGTTCATCGTCGCGCCCCGAAAGCAGCTTTGCGCGGGCAAAATCGTCTGCATCGAGCAGGTTCAGTTCTTCGACCGCCAGCACCAGCCACAACGGATTGCTCCAGCGCTTGTCGCCGCTGATCAGCGCGTCGAGAACTTGCGGCTCCAGTTTGCGGTGGTAGCGCGCAGAGATTGCTGCGGCGATATGCCGTGCTTCGTTTGCGTCAAGCGCCGGTATCGGCATGAGCGTGACGCCCGGGCGCTTCTCAAGTTCCGCGCTTGCCTCGCCGGGAATAGCGGTTCCGATGAACCGGGCATTGGCTGGCCACAGCCGTGGCAGCCACGTCGCGAAACGGCCCTGCGTGGTTTGTTCGAATTGATCGAGCGCATCGGCCAGCACGATCACCCGCCGCTTCAGCGCCGCTCGTCCCAGCAGAGACGAGAATTTCGCCTCCACATCGTTCGGACTGGCCTTATCCGACAAGCCGGGATCTTCCTTGAGGAAGGCAGCCAACTCCCCGATCCAGCGCCGCAGCATGGCATCGACGGAGGAGGCGCGCGGACTTGCTCCCGCCGCGTGCGCCAGCACCAGTGCATCAAGCTTTCTGAGACGGGCATAAAGAGCACGTTGTTCATCGGATAACCGCTCGGGCTCGTCCTTCTCGGCGCGGGTCAGCCCCTGATACAGTGCCCCGAACAGAGCGCTCTTGCCCGAACCGGCCTCACCGGTAATGCACAAGCCCCACGGAGCGTTTTCCCCGGCCGGCGAACCGAATAGCGCCTCGATCTCCCCCAGAATATCCTTGCGCCCGATAAAGTCCCGGGCGCGGTCTTCGGCAAAATCGGCCAGTGCGCCGCGCTCGACATCGTCGGCGGTCAATTCAGTCTCGGCAGCGGGCTCCGCCGCCAGCTCGTCTTCAATCGCTTGTTTGATCTTCTCTTGGACGGCAAGGCCCCACGCAGTGAAGCCCGTCCTATCCTTGGCTTTCTCTTCTTCGCTTAGTACGGAATCCGTCTTCCAGTTCGCGACAAGACCTGTCAGGTGTACTTCTTTCTCGTCCCAGTCTGCGGAATACTCAAAGCAGCGGTCGGAGAACTCTGTCCGAATACGAGTCTTCAGCGCTTCAAGGCGCTCGCGGTGCAGGTCAGCATCCTTGTCGCTCCCATCATATTCGACGGAGTAATCGGCTGCCTTAACACCCATTTTCTCGTAGGGTAGCGGCCGGCGCAGGAAAAACAGACTACGTCGCCGCTGCTCCACATCGTGAAAGACGCCGAAATCGATCTCCAGATCGGTGGCGCTGCGATCCTCAACTTCCGCCGAGAACCCGACTTCCTTCGCAGCGGCTGCAATGCGTTCCTTCGGTGGCACCCAACCGTAACGGTCCCCAATCAGGGCGATCAGGAACGGCCGGCTGCGTTTGACCTCGTCCAGGCAGACCTTGAGCACCATAAGCTCGCGGGCTTCTTCATTTTCCGCTGAGGCCGACGCAACACCCACCCGCAGGTCGATCCATTCCAGATGGCGCCGCTTGGTGAGCAGCCATTCCTCCGGCGCCGGAAACACAAACTTGCGCAAATGATCGCGCTCGGCCTGCATGTCCTGAAACGTGCTGGTGATAAAAACCGGACGGGATTTCCAAATCGGTGCGTTTGTCATTCGTGCCCCAAAATCGAACGCGAAACACGCAGCCGAACCCCGGCATGGGCCCAACCTGCCACATGGGCTCAATCAGGTGTAGTCCGGGAGTTGGCGAGAATCATTCTGCGCGCGGCAAAGGCCCAGAATTGCGATTTGTTATCAGGGTACGTTTCGAGCGAATTTGGGGCTCAAGCAGCTCGATGACAGGGGAGGGCAGCACAATTTGCCCTGAACTGGCGCGGATCGCCCCATATAGATCGCCCCATATAGACAGTGTATGCCGCTTCAATAAACCGTCCGCGCCCAAGCGAGATAGCGCTCGAATTCCTCGTTCGTGACGTGAAGGTCCACGAATTTGGGCTGCTCTTCCCCAGGCGCGAAGAGAGACGCCATGTCGTCGGCGAGTTTCAATCCACTGATGATCTCGCGCGTGAGACTGATATGGCGCGGTTCGTCCGGCGATCGTCCGCAAACATGGACGACCTGGAGAATGCTGTTGGCAAACCAATACTGCGGACGCGCGGACTGTTCTGCGATATGAGCCAGCGGGAGGCGTTCGCTCAAGGCCGTCTGGTAAGCGCTGCGGGACGCGGCGGGCAGTGCATCGGCATTGTCGAGCGTTGCAGACGAGGCCGGGTGGAAAATTCGACGCAACAACATTTACACACTCTCACTTTCATGAAGTTCCAATATAATGATCATAACAATCATTATAGCGACCTAAGATATCTATATGCTTATACAAAGCTGTCTTTATAACGGTAATAACATGCCTATCTCGTGACCAATTGCGACACCGTCGCAGGTACAAATCAAGTCGGGAATATCGCTTATGCGCTGTTTTTACACGCATAAAGCAAAGTCTCGGTAGGTAGGTTCTTGAGTTGGATCGCAAAATTAAGCATATATCATAAATATTAATGTAATAATATCTATATTCATGTTTTGAACATAATTTAGGTGCTAATCGCATCATATCTGATGAAAAAGGCGTCATGACGCAAACGCTATACTTAATATCCGCCGCGCAGCTTCGTGCCGCTCGCGCTCTGCTGGGTCTCGATCAGCGAGCCTTGGCAGAACGCGCCGGGCTGTCGCATCAGACTGTCCAGCGCATGGAAACCAGCGACGGCGTCATCAGAGGCAATATCGACTCCCTCGGCAAGCTGGTGTCGGCATTGGAGTTTGCGGGCATCGAATTGCTTGGCGATGGCGTGGTCAGCGGCGGCTTGGGACGCGGTGTTCGCATGAAGCGGCACGGCGCAGCAACCGGCGTCACAGATTCAATGCCTCTCCTCAGGCGTTAGCGACATGCTCGTCATCGGCGTGTTGTCTTGCGTAGCGGGTTTGTTAGCCCTCGGCTGCTTGGCAGCCGCGAACAGCCGCAAGCGATGGGCGAACTCCGCGATCTACGGCGCCAGCGCCGCGATCTGTTCGGCGGGATTTGTGTGCGCGGCGGCTGGCCTTGTTGCTGGCGACGCACAAACCCTTATGCTGCCGATCGGTCTGCCATGGCTCGGCATGCATTTTCGCATCGATGCGCTAGCGGCGGTATTTCTTTGCGTCGTCAATCTTGGCGGCGTGGCGGCGAGCGTCTTTGCGCTCGGTTACGGCCGCCACGAGCCGGCGCCGCAGCGCGTGCTGCCGTTCTACCCTGCTTTTCTTGCGGCCATGAACCTTGTCGTCATCGCCGACGACGCCTTCGCATTCCTGTTGTCGTGGGAGTTTATGTCGTTGCTGTCTTGGGCGCTGGTGGTTAGTCACGACCGCTCGAAGGAAAATATGCGCGCCGGACTTGTCTATGTCGTCATGGCGGGCCTCGGCACCATGGCGCTGCTGCTCGCTTTCGCGATCTTGGCAGGCCCGGGCGGACAATTCGCGTTTTCTGCGATGCGCCTGCATGGGCTTGATTCCGATGCCACGATGCTCGTCGTGTTTCTCGCGCTTCTCGGCGCCGGATCGAAAGCCGGTATCTTTCCGCTGCATGCCTGGTTGCCGCTGGCTCACCCCGCCGCGCCCAGCCATGTTTCCGCCCTGATGAGCGGCATCATGACGAAGGTCGCCGTCTACGCCTTCATTCGTATCGCGTTCGATCTTCTGGGGCCTATCGATTGGCGCCTCGCTATGGTCGTTATCGCTGTTGGCGCCGTCACGGCGTTGTTGGGCGTGCTCTACGCGCTCATGCAGCACGATCTGAAGCGGTTGCTCGCCTACCATACGGTCGAGAATATCGGCATCATTTTCGTGGGATTGGGACTGGCGCTTGCCTTTCGCGCCAACGGATTGGCCGCTGCGGCAGCACTCGCCGCGTCGGCCGCGCTCTTTCATGTCTTCAATCATTCGCTGTTCAAAAGCTTATTGTTCTTCGGCGCCGGCGCCGTGCAGACGGCCACCGGCGAGCGCGAAATGGATCAACTGGGCGGGCTCATCCACAAGATGCCGCAAACGGCCATCGCGTTTCTCATCGGCGCGGCGGCGATTTCGGCCTTGCCGCCGCTCAACGGTTTCGCCTCGGAGTGGCTGATATTCCAGGCCGCTTTTTTGAGCCCCGCGTTTCCGCAATGGGGCCTGCGTCTTCTGGCTCCCGCATCGGCGGCAATCTTGGCGCTGTCGGCCGCTTTGGCGGCGGCCTGTTTCGTCAAAGCCTTCGGGGTGACTTTTCTGGGCCGCGCACGCAGCGAGACGGCAGACCTTGCCAAAGAAACCGATAAGGCATCGCTCGCCGCAATGTTCGGACTTGCCGGAGCCTGCGGCATTGCCGGCATTTTTCCGGGACTTTTCACAAATCTGCTTGGCCCCGTCTCAAAATTTCTGACATCGACGCAGATGCCGGTACAAGCGATCGCGACGCCACTGTTGCCGGTCGCCGACAGCCACAATTCCTATAGCGGTCTGATGATCGGAGCACTCCTCGTTCTCGCAACCGCGTTGATGGTGTCCGTCGTTCGTCTGGTTGCCAATAGCGCAACCAGGCGCAGCGCCGCGTGGGATTGCGGCTACCCGGAAGCCAGCGCGCTCACCCAGTACAGTGCCGGAAGCTTTGCGCAGCCGATACGCCGCGTCTTCGCCACACTTATATTCCACGCCCGCGAGAAGGTCGTCATGCCCGTGCCCACCGACACGGCGCCGGCGCAGTTCACGCTGTCGCTCTGGGATCCGGCATGGGATCTGTTTTATGCCCCGGTGAGCCGGGCTGTCGGCTTTCTGGCGGATCGTCTCAATCCGTATCAGTTCCTCACCATAAGGCGTTACCTCGGCGTGGTGTTCGTGACACTCGTTATTCTCCTCACGGTGCTGGCGATATGGGCATGACCGCTTTTGCCCTGCTGGGCCTGCAAGCATTTCTGGTAATCGCTCTGGCGCCGCTTCTAACCGGCATCGTGCGCAAGACCAAGGCAAGGCTGCAACGCCGCGTGGGACCGGGCACGCTTCAGCCTTATCGCGACATCATCCGCCTTCTGCGCAAAGAGACCGTGCTTGCAGACAACGCGTCGTGGCTGTTCTCGGCCGCCCCATACTTTGTTTGCGCGGCGACCTGGGCCGCGGCGTTTCTGGTGCCGACCTTCGCCTTCGACACCAACCTCGGATCGGCGGGCGATCTCATCGTCATTATCGGCATCCTGGCCAGCGCGCGCTTTGTCCTGGCGCTGGCCGGCCTCGACATCGGCACCAGTTTCGGCGGCATCGGTGCCAGCCGCGAGATGATGATCGCAACCGTCGCCGAGCCCGCGATGTTGATGCTGATCTTTTCCTTGGCGCTGGTCGCCGGAACCACCCGGCTACCGGACATCGCCTTGTTCGTTCAGTCGCCGGATTTGGGTTTGCGCATTTCGCTGATGCTGGCATTCGTCGGGTTCGCCATTCTGGCCGTTGCCGAGAACGGGCGCATCCCGGTCGACAATCCGGCAACCCATCTCGAACTGACCATGGTGCACGAGGCGATGGTCCTCGAATATTCGGGCCGCCATCTGGCGCTGATCGAGCTGGCAAGCGCGATAAAGCTGTTGCTGTATGTTTCGCTGATCTCCGCCGTCTTTCTTCCCTGGGGTATCGCGCCGGAGGGCAGCGATGTTGTGCGATACGGCGCGGCGATCCTGTTTTACCTCTTCAAATTGTTCGCCGGCGCCTTTTTGCTCGGCCTCTTCGAAGTGACGATCGCCAAGATGCGTGTCTTCCGGGTGCCGCAATTCATCGGCGTCGCCCTCATGCTGGGATTGCTGGCTGCTTTGCTCCGTCTGGTTTCGAGGAGCATGTAAATGAGCGCCTTCGACGTCTCCCATTTTCTCGCCGGCAGCCTGGTGCTGCTCAGCCTGTCGCTGCTTTATCAAGACCGGCTTCCGCCGCTGATCAATATCTTTGCCCTTCAGTCTTTGGTACTTTCCCTTGCGGTCGCCTGGCAAGCGCAGAACCAGCATGCGCCGCACCTTCTCATCACCGCCGGGATCGAACTGGGTTTCAAGGCGATCGTCATTCCGCTCGTCCTCTATCGGCTGATCCGCCAATTGCAGATTTATCGCACGGTCGAAATCGTCGTCGGCATCGGTCCGACGATGATCGCCGGAATAGCGCTGGTCGGCCTTTCGATGGCGCTGATGATGCGTGCGACGTCCGGCATCGACGCCTTCGGGCGCGAGGACTTGGCATTTGCGTTGTCGATCGTTCTGCTCGGCCTTCTGATGATGGTGACGCGCCGCAATGCGGTCAGTCAGGTGATCGGTTTCATGTCGCTCGAGAATGGCCTCGTCCTCGCAGCGACCGGCGCCAAAGGCATGCCGTTCGTGGTGGAAACCAGCGTCGCCTTTTCGGTTCTGATCGCGTTCATCGTCATCGGGATATTCCTGTTCCGTATTCGCGAACGCTTCGACACGGTGGACGTCGCGATTTTGGATAGCTTCAGAGGCGAACGCAAATGACGCCGCTTCCGAACCCGGCAACCGGCGTCCTGATTATCCCCGTTATGGCCGCCTTTCTCTTGGCCATGATCCCGAGTTATCGTATTGGGGCGTGGCTGAATGTGATCGCCGCCACACTGACATTCGCATCCGCGCTCGCCTTGCTGGTCTGGCGGCCGCCCGTGCTGGGGCGGCTTTTGATCGTCGACGATCTGAACATCGTCTTTATCGTTTTGAATACGCTGGTCGGTTTCACGACAAGCCTCTTCAGTAAGGGCTACGTCGCGCACGAATTGGAGGTCGGGCACCTCAAGCCGTTCCACATCCGCTTCTATCATGCGATGTACCAAGTGCTAATGGCCGCGATGAACCTTGCCCTTCTGACCAGCATCGCCGGCTTGATGTGGGTTGCCATCGAGATTGCCACGCTCACCACCATCCTGATGGTCGGCATTGGCCGCACCCACGAAGCGCTCGAAGCCGCGTGGAAATATTTCATTCTCGGCAGCGTGGGAATTGCACTGGCGTTGTTCGGTACGATCCTCGTCTATTCGGTGGCGGAGCCCATCGTCGGCGACGGCATTCCGGCCATGACCTGGAGCGTCTTGACGGCGCATGCGGCGCAGTTCGATCCGATGCTGCTTAACATCGCATTCGTGTTTCTGCTTCTCGGCTATGGAACCAAGGCGGGGCTGGTGCCGATTTATGCCTGGCTGCCCGACGCGCATGCGGAGGGTCCGACGCCGGTTTCCGCACTGTTGTCGGGCTTGCTGTTGAACGTGGCGATTTACGCAATTTTGCGCTTTAAGATGGTGTTGGCCAACAATCCCGCAACGATTTCGCCGGGTCCGCTGATGATGGGTTTGGGCCTCGTCTCCGTCATCTTCGCCGGCCTGATGCTCTACCGCCGCCGCGACATCAAACGTTTCTTTGCCTATTCCTCGATCGAACATATGGGGATCATTGCCTTTGCGTTTGGATTGGGCGGGCCGCTGGCGAATTTCGCCGGCCTGTTGCACATGGCGATGCATAGTTTGACGAAGTCCGGAATATTCTTTGCCGTCGGTCACATCACCCGCATCAAGAACACGCAGAAAATCGCGGGCATTACCGGTATCACGACAAGCTATCCCTTGCTGGGATGGATTTTCGTAGCTTTGGTCGCTGCCATAGCGGGCCTGCCGCCGTTCGGCCTCTTCACCAGCGAATTTCTTTTGGTGACTTCTGCGTTTGCGCAGCGCCCCTATCTTGCGATCGTGCTCGTCCTTGGCTTGCTTATTTCGCTCGGCGCTCTTTTCCTGCGCTTGAACAGCATGGCATTTGGCGAGCCGAGCGGAAGCGACACGCCCTATCGCGCGCCGGCTTTTCCGATGTTGCTCCATCTCGCCCTGGTACTGACGATCGGCATCTTTATTCCTGGATCGATCGTCGGCTGGTTCCAGCACGTCGCGCGATGGCTGGGTTAGAGCGATGACCACACTCGCCGACATCGTTGCCGAAACACGCGCCACTCCATCGCGATGGCCCCGCGTGCGCGTCACGCAAGAGGTTTGGGAGTTCGGCGGTCGACAACTCGCCGAACATGCATGGCGGCTGATCGCCCATTGGGGCGAGGTGGGTCAGGTGCATGTTGCGCTGCGCGATCCGGCCGACGGCACCACGGGAATACTCAGTCTCGACGCCGTATCCGGCAAATTTCCTTCCCTCGGCCGTCATTGTTTGGCGGCGCGACGCCTGGAACGCGCCATACACGATCTTGTCGGGCTGGAACCGCAAGGCGCGCCCGATCTGCGGCCGTGGATCGATCACGGAAGCTGGGGTTTGCGCCATCCGCTAGGCCAAATCGAGCCGGGCAGGGCGCCGGAGCCTTATCGTTTCCTGCCGGTCGAAGGCGAGAGTTTGCATCAGATTGCGGTCGGTCCGGTTCATGCCGGCATCATCGAGCCGGGGCATTTCCGCTTCACCGCGAACGGCGAAACGGTGGTGCGTCTGGAAGAACGCCTTGGCTATACGCATAAGGGCATCGAGGCGCTGATGATCGGCGCGACGATCGATCATGCGGCAAAACTGGCGGCGCGCGTCTCGGGAGACACGACGGTCGCTTACAGCATCGCATTCGCCCAAGCCGTCGAAACCGCCTGCAACGTCGCCGTTCCGCCGCGTGCCTTATATCTGCGCGCCATCATGCTCGAGCTCGAACGTATCGCCAACCATATCGGCGACATCGGTGCCGTGTGCAATGACGCGGCGTTCAGCCTTATGCTCACGCATTGCGCGATCCTGCGCGAGCGCGTGTTGCGGATGGCGGACGCCGTTTTCGGGCATCGGCTGATGATGGATCGTGTCGTGCCGGGCGGCGTCGCCTGCAACATCGACCGCAAAGCCGCAAACCTCATCGGCAAACTCTTGACCCACATCGCCAAGAAATTTCCCGCGCTGATTTCGCTTTATGAAGACACCGCGTCGCTGCAGGACCGCACCGTGCGCACCGGCATGCTGAGCCATCGCCTGGTGATGCAATTCGGCGCCGGAGGCGTTGTGGCGCGCGCCTCCGGACGGCGATACGACGCGCGCAAGAACTTCCCCTTTGCGCCCTATGACGTGCTGGATTTCGACATGCCGACTTTGGAGCGGGGCGATGTCGACGCACGCATCCGGATTCGCATTCAGGAAGTTCAGCAGAGTTTGGCCCTTCTGAAGCAATTGATCGCGCAATTGCCCGACGGCGCGGTTTGCGCCGAGATTGTTCCGGTTGCCAATGAAGGCGCCGCCATCGTGGAAGGATTCCGCGGCGACATCTTCGTATGGCTGCGCATGAATGAGAACGGTTCGCTGGCGCGTTGCCACTTGCGCGATCCTTCGTGGTTTCAATGGCCGCTGCTGGAGGCGGTTATCGAGGGAAACATCGTCGCCGACTTCCCGCTCTGCAACAAATCGTTCAACTGTTCCTATGCCGGGCACGATTTGTGATGCGCAAACTTTTGCTCAACAGCATCTTTGCCCTGCCGCTGACCGAGCGGGCGCCGCCGGTCGACGAACGCGCGCTCGCCGAGCTGGCCCGGAAAGTTCAGGCCACGGCGCGAAAACGCCTGGGTCGAAGTCTTTCGATTCGTCAGGTCGATGCGGGATCGTGCAACGGCTGCGAGCTCGAGATTCATGCCCTGGGCAACGCGTTTTACGATCTGGAGCGATTCGGCTTTCACTTCGTCGCCTCGCCGCGCCACGCCGACGTGCTGCTGGTGACCGGCCCGGTGACCGCCAATATGCGCGAAGCACTGGAACGCACTTACGCCGCGACGCCCGATCCCAAATGGGTGGTTGCGGTCGGCGCCTGCGCGCTCGACGGGGGCATATTCGCCGCTAGCTATGGCGTCGCAGGTGGCGTGAGCAGCGTTGTTCCGGTCGATCTGCATATAAGCGGATGTCCGCCCAGTCCGCGCGATTTGCTGGCGGGGCTGCTGGCGCTGATGCGGCGAAGGCTTCCCGGACGGCCAGGTTTGCTCAGGCGTTGGCTGTCCAAATAGGGCGGGCCTTTTTTCCGGTCACTTTCCGCCGGCGGGTGGTCGAGTTGTTGTTTGGCGACCTAGAGGGCGCTGGGCGCGGAAGGTAAACGGCGACGGTCCGCGCAATTTCCTCCTTCTTGCACGACGGATTTGCCTATATTGTACGTTCGAATTGGGCAGGGAGAGCGATTTGAAGTGGCTCATCGCGATGGCGCTTGGATCGGTGGCCGGCTGGTTGGTCGTTTCGATCACCGATGAGGTGATGATCGCCACGGCCAGCGGAGCGGCGATCGGCGTTTTGGCCACCATTGCTCTGTTCGGTACAAGCCCGGTCCGCTCCGTTTTGAAAGTGGCCGGCGCAATGGCGATCGGATCCTTGGCCGGATGGCTGGTTGCCTATCTGGCCAATACGCTGGCCATCGCAATGGCCGGCGGCGCGGCCGTCGGTGTGTTGGCGACCATAGCGGTGACCGGTGCGCGTCCGCTGCGTTCCCTTGCCAAAGTCATCGGCGCGATGGGCGTGAGCTTCGCCATCGGCTGGCTCATCGGTACTGCGGTCGGGGACCACAAGCTCGGCATGGCCCTGGCCATCCCGCTTGGCCTGCTGCTTTTGATGCTGATTGCCGATGTCATACCCAAGCAGCGCCACCGCCCGTTCTGATATTCGGCGTCTCAGCTGACCTTATCAGTCGCGTAAAGGAATCGAAGGCGCGAAGCCCCCGGCGGAAGAAACGCGACGCGAGCGGGGCAGGGCAAAAAAGTACATCCGACGTGTTCTATCTTAATGACGGCTATCGGCGGCAAAGCGGCCGCACACATCACGTCATGTTGGTCGCAAATACGCCAACACCGGTCATTGGGACGATGTCGTGGATTTCGGTAGGTAGTGGGTGCAGTTGAGCGAGGCACCTTTCTGATCTTGCATCATGACGAGTTCCCAATAACGCCCCTCCAGGATCGCAGTGTTTTCCTGTTCTCCGGGCGCTACTGACACATGTTTCTGACCAATCGTTTGGAATCCGTAGAAGTAGAGCTTAAGGCCGGGTGAGTATTTGCTGGTAGGTGGGCTGGTTGAGATGTCACCGGGTACACCAACCCAATCGACGATGGCTGAAACACTAGCATCTTCATTCTCTGAGCTATGGATGTCGCAGGAATCAAAGTCGTGGGGTGTGGATTTCGCGAAGGGGTACTGCCGCGACGGCCATGATCTGCCCGTGTTGACCAAAAATCTGTGTCCTCCAACTACAACGTCCCAGCTTGAAAGCGTCAGCGGAAAAGGCGCGCCGGCACAGGTACCATCTTCCGTCGAACAGCCGGGCGGATTGTGCGGCTTACCGCCAGCTTTCTGAACTGCGGCATTTACGGTTCGAGGAACTGCGCCTGTTTCGACGCAGAACGTTATGAAGGCGGTATAGAGTGGCCGAGCGGAAGCCGACCCCGCGATGTCTGAGGGGGCCGCTGAGGTCGCCTCGCCAATCACACAGATGATTGCTGCGGCAATAGAAATCCACGTCGGCGATTTCATCTTAGACGCTCCCCAACGGACTCAACCTACTGCACAACAGGTCGAAGGTGAATGTCCGTACATGGCGCTTTAGCGACCTATTCTGAACGGCGAGAATGAGACCGGGAGCGAAAACTCGCTCCACGGCGAAAGTGCGCCACAACTGAACGTTCTCGCTAAGCCCGCGTCCACCATTTCTCCGAACGAAGTCACGCCGCACAGCTTGTGACGAAGATCACAGCGAACGACACCCGAGTCCGATAACGCTCCCAAACATCCGAAGCTGCGCTCGAACAACGGGGCCGCAACCAAAACATAGAGCACCACGATAACGCTCGTCGTCACCTCGGCAGGCAAACACGACGACGTCCTGCACTTCTCCCTAGGTCGTAATTGCGAACTGAAATTAGTCCCCTATTGGGATTAACATTAAAAATGCGGAAACAATCATTATCACAACAAAAAACGATACTAGAAGACATCCATGTTTATTGAAGTTTTCCGATGCCGAATTCGTTTTATCACCGGAGAAGAGTGTCACCGCAAAAAAACATCCGATCGCCGCCATACATATCCAAAACAAAATGGCCTCCGTTTGTTGATTAAAGCTGACAATTCATTTTGGGCGGTCGCGATGTCAGTGTTACTAACTCCTTCGACGTACCCAAGTGAGACAGATTCGCGGATAACGGCGCCTGTTCAATTCGTCTCACTTAATTTAGGACGATCACGTGCCTCGCGCGCTCGGCGTCCTTAGGCTGAGCTGGTCCCGTTCGGTTGGACAGTCTGGCAGCCG
>CAVXZV010000007.1:0-126866 GCA_963766355.1 uncultured Alphaproteobacteria bacterium | reverse complement strand
TTATGTCCTGCTCGACTTTTCAGCGTATTGCTCGTCGCAGCGATGTGCCGCCAGTTGGGCACGTCGGCCGCGGCGATCGCGTTGCCCGCAGATTCCGCGCGATAGCCCCAGCCGTCGAGGATGCAGAGGACGAGCGGCCCCTTGCGGGCACGCTTGTGCGTGCGATCGTTCCCGCTCATCACGCCGCGACCGCTTTGGGAATTCCGTAGTCGATCACGGCGCCGAAGGCCTTGGCCGTGAGGCTCGCGCCGCCGATCAGGCCGCCGTCGATGTCGGGCTGCGCCATCAGGCCGGGCGCGTTGTCGCCCTTCATGCTGCCGCCGTAGAGAATGCGCGAGCTCGCCAAGCCCTCGACGGAGCCGCGAATCGCCGCGATGACCGACTGCGAGTTCTTCGGGCTGGTCGAACACGCCGTACCGATCACCGGGCATCGACCTCGCGGGCGCCCGGCGTGTACTTCATCCTGCTGCTGGTGTAGATGTAAAGGCGGCGGCGACGACCAGGTAGTGGTCGGCGCGATCTTGATGGCATCATAGATGCTCAGCGTGCCGGACCCGGCATTCGAGGCGAGGATTTTCGCGCCATCCGGTGAAATCCAAACCATATGGGTACGGTCTTGGCCTGTACCCAAAACCCCAACGAGTTTGCGCGTATTAAGATCGAGCACGCCCAGCGCCTTGGAACGATCGGCGGTGAACCACAACTTCCCCTCGCGCAACGCCATGCCATGGGGGCCGACCATCGGCGAGACGTCGATGGATTTGAGGGCGCGGGCATGCACCAAATCGATCACCGCCAGGGTGTGGCCGGTGCCTTCCTCGAAGTTCGAGACATAGGCGGTTCTGTTGTCCGGCCCGACGATCACCTCGTGCGATTCGCGCCGACCGGGACATGGGCCGTGACTTTCAGGGTTTGCCCGTCGACAATGGCCAGCGTTTGGGTTTGTTTCGAGACCACCAGCAATGTGCCGGCGGCTGGTGCGGATTGCGAAATCGCGCCGAGCGCCGCGGCAACCAAAATAGTCTTCAAGAAGTGGTTCATTTCGCGCATCCTCTTTGGAGGTGCTCATACAAGGGTGAGCGTGATATGCCAATCGGACAGTTTTTCACCCTCCCTCAAGGGGAGGGTGGATTTTTGGTTTTGGTGTAGCCTCTGATGATGACTCGCGGCGAAGACCTGCAAATCGATGTCAATGGCGAGCGGTTGCTGCTGGACCGCGCCGGTGCGGTCTATTGGCCGTCGCAATCCACGCTCGTCTTCGCCGATCTGCATTTCGAGAAAGGTTCGTCCTTTGCGCGGCGCGGGGCGTTGTTGCCGCCTTACGATACGCGCAGCACCATCCGGCGGATGGAAGAAGTGCTCGCGCGTCATAAGCCAGCCTGTGTGATCGCGTTGGGCGATTCATTCCACGATGGCGAAGCGGCCGAGCGGCTGGATAGCCAAGAGCGCGCCATGCTGATCGCGATGGCGGCGCGCGCGGAATGGATTTGGATAGAAGGCAATCACGATCCCAAGCCGCCGGATTGGCTGGGCGGACGCGTCGCTGCCGAAATCGCCATCGGCGGGCTGGTATTCCGTCATCTGCCGTCGGGCCAAAGAGGCGAGGTTGCGGGACATCTGCATCCGGCCGCGGTGGTGCGGAAGCTCGGCATGAGCGTGCGGCGGCGCTGTTTTGTGTCGGACGGCACGCTGCTGCTACTGCCGTCGTTCGGCGCTTACACCGGCGGGCTCGATGTGCGCGAGGAGGCTATTGCCTCGCTCTTCTTAAGCGGTTGCACGATTTATGCGCTGGGACGCGACCGCGTGTACGCCGTCGCCAACACAGCCTATTTCAATAGTCCTCGTGAGCCGCGTTTCGTGCGAAAATCGCCCGGATAGCAGGAGAAAGCCGAAGGTCGTACCGGGTAGTACGACCGAGGCTTTCGACGAACTTGCCGGCGATTTTCGCCGAAACCCTCCGGGACACGCCGATTTTGCCCGCCCGGTTCGTCGCCGCGCTTGCCCGATGTACCCGCATCGCGCTGCGCGCGGCTTCTGCCGGGAACGGGCAAAATCGGCAGCGTCGCGGCCACGACGATTATTGAAATAGGCTGTTATCCGGCGCGGCGGCGGAACACAACCGTGGAGAGCCAGCCCAGCGACAAGGCCATCAGCACCGCCGATACGCCGTAAGACAGCGGCCATTCATGCGCGAAAAGATAAACACGGCGCTCGATGCCGGTCTGCTCGACAAACAGCGGCGTCGATTGGGCGCTGATGATGGAGCCGTCGCGGAACAGATAGACCTGGACGTTGTATTGGCCGCGCGGCACCGACGCGGGGATAGGCACATGGACGCTGAAAAGAGTTCGGGCTGTGGAACTCCACGCCATACTGCGTTTCGGTGTAGAGCCCGTCCGCGCGCTGGCGCCGGATCAAGGCTTGACGGAACGGCTCGGCATCGCCGTCGCTCAACACCCGTTCCGGGCGCAGATTGGCAAGGCCGAGATCGTAGCTTTTCAAGGTGTCTGCCGATGCCGCTTCGCTGAGCGGCCGTGTCCCGGCGAGGAAATAAAAGGACGGCATGCCGCCAAGCCGGGCGCGCGCCGCGTTCACCCAGATTCCGGCGACGCGATCCTTGCGGCGGACGGTCATGTCGGTCTCGGGCCCGCGCACCACGACGACAACGGTTTCGCGCGACGACGGTGTTTCCTGCTGTGGCCGGCTTTCGATGGCGCCGAACACGACAAGATCGGTGCCGGTGTAGTTCGAGGTGATCTGCACCGCGTCCTGCGACACGCCCGCGACGAGCTCTTCCTCGGCTTCGGCGGGAAGAGCGATCAACGCGAGGGCGATCAGAATGGTGCGCGCCGTCATATCTTGCCCACCGCGACGGAGTAGAGATCGTCGGGCGTTGCGATCAAGCCGATCAATAGCCGGATCGCCACAGCCAGCACCAGCAACGCCAGCAGCAGACGCAATTCTTCGCCGCGCAGTTTGGCACCCACTCTGAGACCGAATTGCGTTCCGATCACACCGCCCAGGATCAATAGCCCCGCCAGCACGATATCGACGGAGAAATCGCTGACCGAATGCAATACAGTCGTTGCCACGGTGACGCACAGGATCTGCAACAGCGACGTGCCGAGCACGACATTGGTCGGCATGCGCAAAAGATAGATCATCGCCGGCACCAGCATGAAGCCGCCGCCCACACCCATGATCGCCGACATGATGCCCGCGATCACGCCCAACAAAGCGGGCGGAATGATGCTGATATAAAGACGAGATTTGCGGAAACGCATTTTCAGCGGCAAGCCGTGAATCCAATTGTGCTGTCCGGGTTTGCGGCGGAACGTGTCTTTGCCCGCGCGAGCGGCAAGCAGCGTGCGCGCCGCTTCGTTCAGCATCAGCGCGCCGATGACGCCGAGCAGCACGACGTAGCCGAGCGAAACCGTCAATTCGATCTGGCCGGCACGGCGCATCAAGCCGAACAGAAAGACGCCGAGCTCCGTTCCGGCCAGGCCGCCGGTTATCATCACCAGACCCATCCTCAAATCGACGGCGCGGTGGCGCCATTGCGTCAGCGCACCGGACATGGCGGAGGCGGTCATGTGGCTTGCCGTGGTGGCCACCGCGACGCCCGGGGGAATGCCGTAAAAGATAAGAAGCGGGGTCAAAAGAAAGCCGCCGCTGACGCCGAACATGCCGGCAAGAAAGCCGACCGACGCACCCATCCCAAGAATGACCAGCCAATGGACCGACATCTCGGCGATGGGCAGATAGATTTCCATCAGTCGACAATCGCGAGGTGGTGAGCCCGGCGAAGCGCCGGAATAGGGCCAATCTGCGCGCCTGAATTTGAGCGGTCAACCGCTAAAGGGTGAGCCGAAATTCCGCTTACCCCCGCGTCAGATCGGTGATCGTCGGGGCGACATTGGCCTTGGGATCGAGCGGGCCAGGCTTGAAAATGTCGGCGGCATGCTGAGCGGCCCCGCGAGCCTCGGCGCTGAGTTGGGTGCTGATCGCATCCATCCGCGCTTTGGCTTCGGTATCGCCGCCTTGCGCGGCGGCGACGGCGTACCATTTGTAGGCGTCGATCAAGCTTTGCGGCACGCCGTAGCCGCGCTCGTAGAGCACGGCCAGATTGAATTGCGAATCGGCAAGTCCGAGATTGGCCGCACGCGAGAACCATCGCGACGCTTCGGTGAAGTCCTTCTTCGTGCCGTTGCCTTCGGCATAAGCGACGGCGAGATTGTGCATCGCTTTGCGGTTGCCTTGATTGGCGGCTGCCAGATACCAGCGCAGCGCTTGGGCCGCATCGGCCGGCACACCCTTGCCGTGCTCATACATGGCTCCGAGGCGGTACTGCGCCACGGGCTCGCCGGCCTGTGCGGCGCGGCTCAGCCATTTGGCTGCTTCCTTGTCGTTGGCGAGAGCGCCTTCGCTATCGAGGTATTTCAGCCCGACGATGAGTTCCGCCCGGGAATTTCCGGCATTGGCCAGCGTCGTCACCCGATCAAGCGCGGGGACCGCCGGTGTCTGGCGAGCGGGCACGGCAGGAGGCGGTCCGGATGGCTGTATTCCCGATGGTTGTGAGGCGGTGGCGATCTGGCGCTGCGGCACGGCCGACAATTTCTGCGGCAATTGCGGCGATCCGGGAGCTGCGGCGGGGACCGGACGGACCGGCGCCGGTTTTACATTTTGCTTGAGCAGTGGCGGCTTTGCGGGTTGCGAAGCGGGGGTCTGTTGCGATGCGGAAGAGGGCGGCGGGTAGTTCTGATCGGTCGACAACGCTTCGGGCGCCGATTTGAGCGGCGCCGGCGCGGCCTTCTTTTCGAACAGAGCACCGAGAACGGAATTGGACGTGTCGTTCGTCGAACGATAATTCATCACCGACGCGGCGATGGCAGCGATCGCGGCCAATGCCAGCACGGCGATCAGCAAGACCCGCGTGCGGTTCGACTTGGACCCGGGTTTGGCGGAAGCACCCGTGCTGCCCCAAGCAAAACCGCCGAGCGTCGCGCTGCGTTCGGCCTCGGCCGTCGCTGCGGCCCGCGCCGAACGGCGCGCCGCATTGAGATAGGAATCGACGGTTGGCGCCGGCGTATAGGCATCGGCGCCATTGCTTTGACCGGCCGCAAATTGCTGTTCACCGCCGAAAGCGGCAGCCGTGTCATAAGCGGGCGGTGGCGCCTGGTCGGCGAAAGGCGGCTGTTCGACAAAAGGCGGCGCCTCGGGCAGCGGTGTAAAGGGCGCTCCCTGGCCGGTGAAGGCTGTCGCTGCGGCGCCGAAGGGCCCGCCGGGCGCAGGGAACGGCGCAGTTTGCGGCGGGAAAGGTGCCGTTTCGGGCGGGAAGGGGAGCGAATCGCCGAGGGAATAGACCGGGTCTGGCGCCAGTCTGGGCGCCGCCGCTTTGCGCAATTCGGCCAAGGCTTCGCGTTGACTGCTTTCCAGCGCGTCGAAACGCTGGGCGAGTTTTTTGAGCGCCATCTCTGCGGTTTCGGCCGGCTGCTCTTCGTGATCGATGCGGCCTACGATATCGCCAAGCGTACGCTCGATGCCCGACAGACGGCGGTCGATCGCCGGATCGGTATTGCGCGCTTCCAAGCGCGAAACATTTTCTTCCAGCCGCGCAATGGCGGCGTTTGCATCGTCTTTGCGTGCCGCTTGGCGTGTTTCCAAGGCTTCGAGGGCGCGTTCGAGCGAGACGGCATTGGCATGCGCCGCTTTTTCGACCGTCTGAATGCGTTCGCCGAGTTGAACGACGCGTCCTTCAAGCGCCTGCGTCGCAGCATGAAAATCTTGGCGCGCTTGGCCGAGCCGGCCGGCGACGTTTTCGATGTTGCCGGCAAGCGCGGAAATCTGCGTCGCCGATTGATTGGCTGTTTGGGTGATCTGGTCGGCAAGGCGCGACAAGCCTTGATGCAAAGCTTTCACGGCATCGCGCAAACCGTCCGTCGTCGCGCTGCGCTCGACGCGCTCGATGCGATCGGAGAGCCCCACCACATGCGAGCCGAGTTGATCGAAAGCTTGGGCCTGTTCGCGCGCAGTGATGTTCATTTCCACGGCCGCCTTGCTCATCACGCGGTTGCTTTCGCTTTGGCTGCGTTCGGAAGAATCGAGACGGCGGCCCATGCTGCGCAATTGTTCTTCGATGCGCCGATAGACGTCGGCGGTTTCGCTCTCGCTGCGCGATACGCGGTCGAGCATGTCGTCGCTGTCGCGGCGGGTGGAGGCCATGCGGTGGTCATCGGGGCGGTAACTGCTCCAGTCCTCGCGCTGCGGCTCTTCGCTCAATCCGGACAAGCCGGCCAAAATCCGTCTGGTGAGCCATTCCCCAATGGACAGACCTTCCCGGCGAGCGGCCGCACGAGCCGCTTCGCGCGCCTCGGACGGTATCCCTGCCACATTCCACGGAAGATCAGGCCGCATCTCAACTCACTAGGCGCAACACCCCCAAGAGAAGGTATCCGTGCCAAGATGTAGTGTAAAGAAAGCCACATTAAATCAAGCACCAAGGAGGTGCACAGGGGCTCCCGGACACAATCTGCTAACAAGAATTAGGGGGTCATCAGCCATTCGGGCCGGCCTGGTCGCCGAGCCCTAAACCCCAGCGCGTACGAGTTCAACTCGGTAGGCTCCCCTGCGGGACCGCTCAATCTTTCGGGGTGATTGTCCCGCGCAAGGGAACATTCTCGCTATCGTCCTTGCCCTGCTGCGGATTTGCAACGGGCGTGACTTGCGAGGGAGGAGCACTATCGTCATGCGGGCCCAGGCCGAGATTACTGGCAAAAAGCTGGGTCACATAAATCGTGTTGCCGTTCGCGGCGGCCCCGACGCCGGTGCGGCCGTAGTCCGTAAAGGACAGGTTTTCCTTGTGTGGCGCGCTGGCCAGCCAGCCATCGACAAAGCGCTGCGCAAAGACATCGACATCGATGCCCGATTGCGGCGTGAAATGCTGGGCCGCGACATTTTCTCCGATGAGACCTTGGAACTTGGCGTCCGCTTTCATGAGCATGGTGGCGGAGACGTGGGGATCGCCGCCGCCATCGACGAACGAATTCTTGAGCGCCATCTCGACGCTGCGTTTGCGGGCAATCGAAGTCAATTCGGGATCGAGAACCAGCGTTTTCGCCGCAGGGTCGAGTTTGTGGCGTTGATCCTGGATCAGGCTGTAGATGCGGGTTTCCAGCGCCGGCATCTGCTTGGCCGGATCAGGCCTGTCCGGGCCGAATAGCCCGAACATGCCTGAGCAGCCCGCGGACAAAGCGAGCGCGAAAACGCAGAGAATTACCCGAAAAAAATGACTGCCCGATTTCACATCAATGCACGAACTCGAAGAGCCCCGCTGCTCCCATACCGCCACCGATGCACATGGTGACGACGCCATATTTCATCTTTCGGCGCCGTCCTTCCAGTAAAATATGACCCGTCATGCGCGCACCCGACATTCCATAGGGATGACCGATAGAAATGGCGCCCCCGTCGACATTCACTTTGTCATGCGGGATGCCGATCCGCTCCATGCAATAAAGTGTCTGGCTGGCAAAGGCCTCGTTCAATTCCCACAGATCGATGTCCTGAGGTTTGAGGCCATGGCGTTCCAAAAGGCGCGGCACGGCGAAAACCGGTCCGATGCCCATCTCATCCGGCTCGCAGCCCGCCACCGCGAAGCCGCGGAAGACCCCCAGCGGTTTAATCCCTTTTTTCTCCGCGAGTTTTGCATCCATGACGACACAAGCCGAAGAACCGTCGGAAAACTGCGAGGCGTTGCCGGCGGTGACATATTTGCCTTCCTTCACCACCATGCCGCCCATCAAGACGGGCTTGAGCGCCGCCAAACCCTCATAGGTGGTGTCGGCGCGGTTGCACTCATCGCGGTCCACCGTGACATCGACGATGGATTCCTGGCCGCTGGCCTTGTCGACTTTCTTCATTTTGGTCGGCAGCGGAACAATTTCTTCCGCGAAACGGCCGGCCTGCTGTGCGGCAGCGGTCCGCCTTTGGCTTTCCAGGGCATAATGGTCCTGGCGCTCACGCGAGACTTTGTAGCGCTCGGCGACGATCTCGGCCGTCTCGATCATCGACATCCACAGCGCCGGCTTGGTCGCCATCAAATGTTCCTCGGTGATGTTCTTGGTGTTCATGCCGCCCATCTGCACCAGCGAGATGGATTCGACGCCGGCGCCGATCGCCACCGGCGTCGATTGGGTCATCACCTGCTGCGCCGCCATGGCGATGGCTTGAAGACCCGACGAACAGAAGCGGTTGATGGTCACCCCGCCGGTGGTTACCGGACAGCCGGCCCAGATGGCCGAGAGGCGGCCGATATTCATACCGGTGGCGCCTTCGGGCTGGGCGCAGCCCATGTACACGTCTTCCACCTCCGAGGGATCGATGCCCGCTTTGGCGATGGCGTGTTTGATCGCGTGACCGCCCATCACCGCGCCATGGGTCAGGTTGAAACCGCCGCGCATGGATTTGGCCAAACCGGTGCGTGCCGTGGAAACGATGACGGCTTCTTTCATAAGGTCCTCCGCGAAATATTTGCGCAAGCCTAGCCGTTCGAATTCATCCGGCAAAGAGCCGAGGGCTTTCCCCAGCGAAAGGAAACGCGCGGCCTATCTCCCGAGATCGCGGGGTGCTTCCGGATCGTGTTTCCAATAGAAATAGGAAAGTACGACAGAAACCAGCGTCACGATCAGTATTCCGCTCAGAAGGACGCTCCATCCCACGGACGCGTCGCTGACGGCCAGCGCCACCAACGTCATCAGTCCCACGGCGACGAACATCCGTCCTGCTAGGCGATTGGTTCGTTCCCAGGAATAATCGCTCTTTCTCGTCCACGGTGTGCGAATACCGACATAGGGATTGGGGTGTGTTTTGCCGAGGAAATTGCCGACCGCGGTCATGAACAGAGCGGTGATGAACACACCATTTCCCACGACATCGACGAGGATGCCGCGCGCCTGCATGACGATCAAGATGTGGACAATGGTGAGCATAAGCAATGTGCCGATCCAGCCCACATTGTAAGCTGCAATGCTTTTCGCAAGATTGGCGCGCCTCTTGGTAAAGAACGGCAACAGGCAAAACAGCAGCGTGAAGACGGCGCCGACCACTGGGCCGATCAACAGTGCTTTCTCTTTGGACGCAAAACCGTTTGGCTGACCGTCGGCACCCCAATGAATAGCGATGCGGGCGCTGTCGGGAATAAGCGGCCAAGCCCATATGCTGACAGCCGACATGCCCATAATGAGCAGCAAACTGACGATCAACGGCGCACGGGTACCCATTTATCTGTTCCTCTTTTTTTTCGTCCTCACCTGCGCTCGCAATCGACATTAATGCCGCCATCGCTTCTTCCAACACGCTCATATTGAGGCGGTAGAGAATGGTCGTGCCCCTCCGCTCGCTGGTAATGAGATCGGCCGATTTCAGCACCGTGAAATGGCCCGACAGCGTCGGCTTAGCGAGATCGAATTCGGCCGCCAGATCGCCCGCGCTCATGGCGCCTTTGCGCAGCAATCTGAGGATTTTGCGCCTGACGGGGTGGGCCAACGCATCGAAGACGTCGCTCATAGATTTGCGTTCTTGTCGATGAACGCCGTCAGTGCCGGTATGACGTCTCGGACGTGGGTGGCCGTGATCGTCTTCTTCGCCTTATTTGGTATTTAGGAAAATACCGAAATAAAGTCAAGAGGATGCAATCATGCGGCGGAAGAGGTGGAGAAATTCAGGCAGTTTGGCCTGCCGCGCGGGCGCGCATCTTTTCGACCACCAGCTTGCGGAACATGAAGTACTGCGTGGTGAACAGGACCAATTGCGTGGCTGCGGGCGTGATCAAGGCATACACCGCCCAGAAGCGCGCTGACATCGTGAATGCAACAACCAGATTCATCACCGCCAAGACGAACATCAGCGTCGCCCAGGCATAGCCCGCGCGAACGATCAGCGGGTCTTCAAGATTGTCGGTGACGATAGGAGGCAGATAGGGCGCCATCCAATCGCGCCGCAACATCACTGCGCCCAGAGCGAGCCACAGCAGCGTGGGCTTTACCATGACGAAATGCGGATTGTGCGTAATGATGGTCGTCATACCGAACACAGTGATCAGCACAAGGCTCAGCCATTGCAGCGGTCCGATAGGACGTTTGTGAAATTTCTTCCACAGTGCCTGAGCAATACCGAGCGCGATCCCGAAGCCACTCGCCAGGTAAATGTCGCGCGTCGACAAAAACAGCGCGACGAAAAGCAATGACGACAAAAGGTCGTGCAGTAGGGGCTTAAGTGCCCGCAAGAGATGCATTGACGGCCTTCCCGATCCCCAATTAACGGGGGGCTTGTCCGAGACGCCTGCTGATATAGACGCCAAACTGCCATGTAAAGATAAGTGCTGCCACGAAGGCTACAAGCCCCGCTATAGCGAGCCAAAACGCGGAAATCGTGTGCAAAAAAATTGTCACGGCGTCGGCACCGGCCATAATTGCGAGAGCGGCAGTCCAAACCCCGGCAAGTATGTAGTTCAAGCGCAAAAACACCGGCGTGTCGCGTTGCGCAGCAAAGACCTCGGTGCGCAGATAGGGCAAAGTAAACGGCTCGCGCTGCGCCAAGGACCATAGTGCGACGCCGAGCACGCCGAGTTTCAGCGTCAGGCCGACCCAAGGAATGGTCATGCCCGGCTCGATGAAGCCGTCATATACCGCCAAGAGACCAAAGCAGGCTGCAAAGGCGACATCGAGAGATCGCGGCGTACCGGTCTCGAAGAAATCGCGGAGACCGAGGGTGAAAGCTGTCGCAAAGGCAAGCCAAAGCGCCAAACTCACCGATATCTGGACGAAAACATAAAACACAATGAGCGGCGCAAAGCCGACCAGCACTGCCACGAATACCTTCCGGCTCTAAAAAGGACGATGGGTGTACGCGCGATCGCGCGTACACCCAAGGCAACGAACCTTAGTGTGCGGCGGCTGGGGCTGCCACGGGCGCCTGGCCGTGTTTACGAGTCGCGTAGAGCGACCAAAGATAGGCGGCTTTTTCCAAAGCCGGATCGCCTTTCACCAATGCCAAACTCTGTGCCGCGGCTTCGTTATTGCCTTGGCAAGCTTGCGTAACGCCCAGCAACAGCTGCGCCTCGATCGCCTGAGAACCGCGTTTGCCGATAGCGCGCTGCGCAACCCTGGCGGCGTCGGCATAGTTGCCGTACCCAAAATAATCTTCCGCCACCGAGACATCTGCTTTGGCGTCCGGGCTCTTGGCGGCAATTGCATCGGCTGTTGCGAGAGTCGGTTTGTCGCGGCTGGCCGTAGCTTCTGCCTTGTTCAGCAACGCGCTCACTTTGCTCTGAACCAGCGCGCCGTTGTTGATACCGGTATGCAAAGCCCGGAGCATATCGCCAGGCGAGCGAATGGCATCCGCAGCCTGGGCCGTAAGCATGTAATTGTCGGCGGTAGATTTCACATCGACCGTTAACATCAGGCGGCCAACGTAAAGCGCGGCGATCTCAAGATAGCCTTTGCTGGGCGGTATGGTCCCGAACGAAAACGTGATGAGATTTGCCCAATCCTCCGGCTCGCCATAGAGATTGGCCAACTTCTCAACTGTCTTCATTTCGCCGGGGAGGTCTTTTTTTGCGATCTCGATCTGAAGCATGATTTCAAAGGCTGCTCGCTGGGGAACATTGCCGGCAGCAGTGGCCAGATCGATTGATTTCTGTGCCGACTGAAGTGCGTTCGGATAGTCGTTCTGGCGGTAATAGGCGAATGCCATGTTCCCAGCTATGGTCGCGTCCAAAATGTTAAGCTTCTCCGCGATTTTGCCGATCTCTATCGCCACAGCGTAATTCTGCACGGCCGAAGTCCAGATTCAAATCCATTGCATTATGCAGTGTTTGAACGCGGTCCTTCTCCGGTAGCGCAGGAGATTCGGCTGCAGCCGCGAAAGCGGCGGCCGCTCCCACTTTGTCGCCAAGGTTGTAGTACGCTACGCCTATGTAATAGCTGATGATGTACTTGTCGTAATCGGACAGATCGGCAACGGCTTGTGCTTCTTTGAGCTTGGCGAGTGCGGTGGTCCAATCTTTGGCCGTCAGCGCTTTTTGCGCATCCGTCAACTGCTTGCTGACAGACTTGCTGATCGTAGGCGCCTTCGGCGTATCGGCGCCATAGCTCGGTATTGTCGTCAGCGCACCGGCAACGAACAGAGAAAAGCTCGCGGCCAAGACGGCGCGCAAAAGATTATGTTTCATAGGAATCCTCTTATGGCTGTCTCGCAACAACGCACGCAGAAAGCGCCCCTCGCTTCGCGCATATTCGAAACTAATGCAACTTTATTGTGGCTGGAGGATGTTTCCAATGCGTTGACCGCGATATTGCAGCGCAGTACTCGTCATGGCCTACTCGTGGAAATCCCCTATGCGCCAAACGGCGCCGGTGGCTCTCGTAGCGAAACAGTGGAATGGAGCGACTTTTGTCCAGCGATTGTGGCCAAGCTGTTTCGTTCGCCGGTCTCGAATTCTACGGCCCTTTCCAGCGCTTAACCCCGTTTGGGATGGTTAATCAATTTGCCTTTCAAGCCGCCGAAAAACATGCGGACGGCTTGGGAAAAGTCGCGCGCGGCGTTCTGGCAGCGTTTACCCAGGCCGCGTTCGAGGCCACCGCGTCGGAGGGGGCCAATATCGTGTCCCTGGTGTGCGATTATGTCGGGGACGCCAAGGCCGGCGACCGTATTCTGGCTGAGGTCGCGGTGGTGCGCCGCACCATGAGCCTCATGTTCCTGACGGCGGATATCACGCAAGGCGGTCGAAATCTTGTTGACGGCAAACGCTCTCGCGAAGCATTCCTAGGGTCTAAGTCTTCCTTAACCATAAGCTGACACCCTGAAAGGCGAGGGAACAGGGCGTTTTTCTATGGGCGAACGCGCGGCGGAACTTGTTTTGGGATCGGTGCAATTGGGCCTCGCCTACGGCATTGCCAACAAAACCGGCAAGCCCACTCACAAAGCGGCCCTCCAACTTGTGCGACTCGCTGCCGATTTCGGAATCACGCAATTCGATACGGCGCGCGCCTATGGCGACAGCGAGGAACAACTCGGCGAAGCGCTCGAAGGCCGCGTTGTGCGGACCATCACCAAACTCAGCCCGCTTTCGGAATTGCCGCAAGACACAGGGCGCGACCAAGTGCGGCTGGCGGTCGACACCAGTATTGCCGAATCGCTGTCCGCCCTGCGGAAAAATCAGATCGACTGTTTGCTGCTGCATCGCGCCAATCATATGACCGCGTTTGGCGGCGCGATCTGGGAACGCTTGCTCGAACGCGTAGAAGATGGAACCGTTTTGTCGCTGGGCGTTTCCGTTCAGTCGCCGCACGAGGCACTCGATGCGCTCGAGTGCCGCGATGTCCGCCATCTCCAGATGCCGTTCAACCTGCTCGATTGGCGCTGGCGCGAAGCCGGCGTGATTGCGGCGATCGAACGGCGCGGCAATGTCATGGTGCATGCGCGCAGTATTTTTCTGCAAGGATTGTTGGCCGCGAACGATCCGGCGATCTGGCCGCGGATCGATGGCGTCGACCCTATCGCCATTCTGGATCTTGTCGCCGGCTTGGTCGAAGAATATGGCCGCGAAAGCATCGCCGATCTCTGCATGGCTTATGCGCGCGGACAGAAATTCATCGACGGCGTGGTCATCGGCCTCGAAACCGAACTGCAGCTCGACATGAATTTGCGCCTTTCGGTGAAGCCGCCTCTCACCGAAGCCCAATGCTCCGAAGTGGAAGCGTGGATTCCGCGCTTGCCGGCGCGCCTGCTCAATCCGGCGCAATGGCCAAAGACATGACAACTGCAGCGCTGTTCCGTCTCGACGGCTGCACTGCTTTCATTTCAGGCGCGGCCGGACATTTGGGACGGCCGATGACGCGCGCTTTGTGCCAAGCCGGCGCGCATGTGATCCTCAACGGGCGTGACGACAGCCGGCTGAAAGATTTCGAAGGCGCGTTGAAAAGCGAAGGATTTTCCTGCGAGCGGGCGGCGTTCGATGTCGGCGACAGCGAACGGGTTCGCGCCTTTTTCACCCGACGCGAGCGCCTCGACGTTCTGGTGAACAATGCGATTTCGATGACACCCAAGCCGTTCGCGGCACTCGAACCTGGCGATTTCGCGGCGACCTATGCCAGCGCGGTCACCGCCTCTTTCGAAGCGGCGCGCGCCGCTTTGCCGGCTTTGCGCAAAGCAGTGCGCGCGGCAGGCGAAGCCCGGATCGTCAACATCGCCTCAATGTACGCGACCGTGTCGCCCGACAAACGCATCTATGAGAAGCCCGAACAAGCCAGTCCGTTTCACTATGGACCCGCCAAGGCGGCGCTCCTGCAATTGACCCGCCACCTCGCCGCCGAACTCGGCCCCGAGCAAATCCGCGTCAACGCCCTGGTGCCGGGCCCCTTCCCGAAACCGCAAATTTCCCGGGACGATGCTGCTTTTGCCCACCGCTTGGGAGCAAAGACGATGCTCCTGCGTTTGGGAGAGGCGGGGGAAATCGCCGGCCCTTTGTTGTTCTTGGCGACCAAAGCCTCCAGTTACGTCACCGGGGCCAGTGTCGCGGTCGATGGCGGCTGGACCCAATGGTAGAGTAGAAAGAAAGACCGGATGAACATGGCCTTTCTTTCTTCCTTCCGCAGCGGGCAGGAGACGGTTTATCCCGAGTCTCTGCGCGAGCATTTGTGCGCCTTTCCGCTTCTGAAAGAGGTCGGCGATGCGGCGAAGAAAAGGCTGTTGGCACAAGCCAATTGGTTCGGGCTTCCCGGCGGCGTGCTTCTCGATCGCGACGGCGAAAACAATTCCGCCTTGTTTCTGGTGGTGACCGGGTGTTTGGGCGTATTCGTCGAGGACACCCATGGCGCGCGCCGTCTGGTGGCGCATGTTCCGGCCGGCGAGACGGTCGGCGAGATGTCGTTGATCTCGGGCGAAGCGCATTCCGCCCAACTCGTCGCTTTGCGCGACAGCGAGCTGCTGCGCATCAGTCCGGATGGATTTGAATCCCTCATTGGCCGCCATCCGCGAGTGATGATGAATATGATGCGCGTCATGGCGCGACGGCTGTATGATACGACGCAGAGCGCCAAAGACGGGTCGCGGCCCAAAACCTTTGCCATCGTGCCGCTGCAGGAGGGCCTCGGCCACGAGCCGATTGCCCACCGGCTGGCGAGTGCTTTGGTCGAAATGGGATCGAAAGCCGCGGTGCTCGACGCCTCGGCCTGCGAGCAGACCGCGGAATGGTTCAATACTTTCGAAGCGGCGCATGACGTCGTTTTCTATCGCGGAGATTCGCCCGGCACCGCTTGGACCAATCTGTGTTTGCGCCAGGCCGACCGGATTTTCCTTTTGGCGCGGGCGGATTTTCCGCTCCCGAAGCGTTCGCTCTCCCTACCGCCGTTCAAAGAGCGGGTTTGCGGTTTGCCGGAGCTTTTGTTGCTGCATCCGCAGGGCGCCGGCGGTGGTTTGCCCGAACATTTCGCGTTACACGGCAAGACCATCGAATCCCATCACAACATCCGCACCGGACGCATCGAAGACGTGCGCCGCTTGGCGCGCTTCATTGCCGGGCGTGCGGTCGGATTGGTGCTGGGCGGCGGCGGCGCGCGCGGGTTCGCGCATATCGGCATCGTCAAGGCATTGATCGAGGCGCAAGTGCCGTTCAACTCCATCGGCGGCGCCAGCATGGGCGCCATTATCGCAGCGGGACTGGCCGCAGAATGGAGCATCGAAGAACTGACCGAACGCATGCGCGCGGCGTTTGTCACCAGCAATCCGCTAACGGACTATACGCTGCCGCTGATCGCCTTGGTGCGGGGCAAGAAAGTCTCGACGTTGTTGCAGGAAAATTTCGGCGATATGCGCATCGAAGAGCTGGCGAAACCCTATTTCTGCGTTTCGTCGGATCTCACGACCGGGCGGACCCATGAGCATCGCAACGGCAGGTTATGGCGGGCGTTGCGGGCGAGTGTGGCGCTGCCGGGGATTCTGCCACCGGTCAGTCATCGCGGGCATCTTCTGGTTGACGGCGGCGTCATGAACAATCTGCCGGTCGATGTCATGCGCACGCGCAATGTGGGACCGATCATCGCCTGCGACATAACCGGGGAGGCCGATATGACGGTGCGCGATCAGCGCTACGGCGAGCGCCCGGTATGGTCGCTGCTTTGGCAGCGCATGCGCGGCACGCCCTCGATCGTGTCGATCCTCATGCGCTCGGGCACCGTAGGTTCGGAAGCTCAGCGCCGCATCGTGCGCGAACAAGCCGATTACATCTACGAACCGCCGCTGATCGATGTGGGGCTGCGCGATTGGAAAGCCTTCGATCGCGCCATCGCCGAGGGTTATGCCCACACCAGGGTGGCGATCGAGAAAAACGGCGTGCCGCTCACCGATGTGTGGAGCGACGGCCCGGCGGTGGCCATGCCGCTTCACAAACCGGTCACGGGATAGAACCAAGCCGCGAGGCCTATTCATGTTTCTGTCACGGACCCTGCGTGCAAATCAAATCGCACGGCACGCTTAATGCGGCCGGCCGTTCGTGGTAGAATGAGACCCTGGGGCTCGTGTCGTCTGAGCTATGCGTGGACCACAGGGAGAAAATCCATGAAACGACTTTTCACAGCCGCTTGTGCGGCAGCCTTCGCATTCAGCAGCCTTGGTATTGCGGTGGCACAAACCAACAACATGTCGGGCAACATGTCCGGTATGCCCATGAAACCGATGGCACGTCTGCAAACCGTGCTTTGCCCGACGCATGTTTCCGTCGTTCTGAATCCCACTGCTCCAGCGGCAGGTTGGAAAACCAACAACGCGCCGGTGACACTGTCGCCGGACGCAAAAAATCTGCCGCGCGTCGAGTCCGGCACATTGATCTGCTATTACGCGATGCCGGACGGCTATAACGCTTTTGTGTATTTCCAGCCGACGGGTTCGCGCAGCTGCACCGTGCGCCCCGACAACACAGGATTTGAATGTCACTGATGGTGAGATGAACTGGACGCGTCTGCGAAGGGCAGGCGCGTCCGGCTCATTCATCCGTTTGTCTTCAACTCGTCGATCTTACGCTGCAGCCTGCGCGCTACCCAGGCGTTCAGCGCCCATATCCCCGCAAAAACGGAGATGCTTATTGCGGCGGCTACGGAACCGCGGATTAACCCATCCGGGAATTCCATAGAGCGACCCACCAGAAACACGATCAATCCGGGCACAAAGGGTGCAAGATACCACTTCCAGACCGTGCGCAGCGCGTCGCGCTGACGCTCAAGTTCATGGCGGTAATAGTCCGTCCAGGCGGACGCCGACTGTTCGGCCGGCAACCCGGCAGTCGCGCCGCGTCTGTGCAATTGCCACATCATGTACAAGGTTCCGGCAATAATAAGCACCGAGCCGAGACGCGCCAACGGAGCTGGAAATATCCAGAGATAAAGACCAAACACGGCGATCACGACAACACTGGCGGCGTACTCGATGACATTGCGCCAATTCACGCGCGAATGAAGTTTCCCGGCTCTCTTGCGAATTTCTTCGAGCGGCATGGGAGCGTAGTCCGTCGTTTGATTCTGCCAGAGTGTCTTAAGATCGTCGTTCATGGCGCGCTCCTTTCCCGGAAGCGGCTCGCCAGCACGGCTTTGATGCGATGGATTTTCGTCGCCACGGCGCCGGGCTTCAGTCCGACAATTTCCGAAATCTCGGCGGCATCCAGATCTTCGAGATAAAGCAGAATGACTTGGCGGTCGGGTTGTTTCAGCGTGCCGATCAATTCCATCAGCGCCGTCAGCTTCTGTTTCTCGCCGGTGCTCTCTTCGAGATTTCCGCCGTCGGGGAATTCTTCCAGCATGTCCAAACTCACTTGCTTGCCCTGGCGCTTTCGCCGCAACACATGCGAGGTCGCGATGTTGTGCGCCACCCGGTACACCCAAGTGCGCATCGAACACTGAGCGTTGAAGCCCGCGAAGCTGCGCCACAATCCGATATGGATGTCCTGCAGCAGATCGCGCCTTAAATCGGCATCGGCTTCATAGGCACGCACCAGACGGCCAAGCGCGGCGCCGTGTTCCGAACTCAGCGAGGCGATAGCGTTCGTCTTGATCCGGTTCGGCCATTCCGCCCTTGCCCTTCCATAAAGGTAGTCGCTGGGGCCGGAGATTTCTTACAGTGAAATTGCGTGTACGCGGGGTGCCGCGGCCTTTTGCACCGGGAAGCCTCCCTAGCCGCCCAATCCCTTCTTCACCGGGAGCAGATCGCCAAACGCGGGCGTGCGCTTCTCGTTTTTGGCTTTGAAGCTTTCCAGCATATCGGTCTCGGGATTGTACATGCCGGCCTGCCAGGTCGCGATGTAATCCAGGCCGTCGGCGATGGAATGATCGCGCGCGTAATTCATCATCACCTTGGAGCCGTGAATGGCGAGCGGCGATTTTTCGGCAATGTCCTTCGCCACATCCATGACATGCGCCAGCATTTCGGCCTGGGTGGCAAAGACTTCGCTGACCAGGCCCAACTCTTTTGCCTTCTGCGCCGGCAAGCGGCGGCCGGCATAAGCCAATTCGCGCAATGCACTTTGCGGCATCAAATGACAGAGCCGGGGAAAGGTGCCGACATCCGCCGTCATGCCGAGATTGATTTCCTGGATCACGAAAAACGCATCCTCGCTGGCATAGCGGCAGTCGCAAGCGCTGATCATATCGACGCCCGCGCCGATGCAGCCGCCTTGTACCGCGACCAGCACCGGCATGCGCGCGCGGTCGAGCACGCTGAAGGTCTCTTGCAATTCGAGAACCATGCGCCGCAAATTGGCGCGCACGCGGCCGCGCTCTTCCGCCGAAACGGCTGCGGCCGTGCCCGCGGACTGACCGCTGGTGAACACCGACAAATCCATGCCGGCGCAGAAATGCTTGCCGGTGGAAGCAATCACGATAACGCGTGCCTTGGCGCCGTCGTCGATGTCGCGAATGATTTGCGGCAGCTCACGCCAAAAATCCGGCGTCATGGAATTGAACTCGGCGCCGCGCTTGAGCGTGATACGCGCGATTTTGTCGGCAATCTCGACGTCAAAACAGGTATAGGTCATCGGCTGCACCCCGCAGGATATCGCGCGGCACGCTAGCATTCGCGGCGGGCGGAGGGGAGGGCCGCTTAAGGCCTATGCTGGGACGGCTTCAGCACCACCTGCTCGCCGTGCGGTCCGGTTAGAACCATCGACACCAATTTCATGCCGCCATGGCCCGGTTCCAGGCGCACGTCGAGGAAACTTTTTCCCGTGCTGCCGATGAGGACAAGCTTATAGGTCTCCGCCATTCCGCGGCGACCGGTTACCGGGAACGAGCGATGTTCCACTTCCATCATCGTGTAATGGTTGCCTAGGACGGTTTGGGCGCGCGCATTGCCATGCACGGTTTGGAGGATGGCTTGCAGCCGCGGTTCGCTGTGAATTGCTTGGTACATGTTCCACGCGACATAACCGATAGTGCCGCCCGTCGCGAGGAACAGGAGAAGCGCAATAATCAGACAGCCCCACAGACAGCCGAAACGGCGGCGCGGCTGGGCGGATGCTTCCTCATCGGAATACGAATCCATGCTTCCCCCGACGTAAGCTTGCGCAATAAAAACCGCATAGCGGCGTTGCGCGCAAGCGCTCCTTAACATTTGGAGCATGATCTTCTGGGATGGAATCGCCTGCGCCGCAGGGATTTTGCGGTGTGGGCAGGAGAACGGCGAAGCGCGTAGCGGGGACTACGGGCGAGCCGTTCGACAAACCCACAACGCAAAATCCCCGCGGCCCTGCGGGTTTCGCGCTGGCGGGCGCCCGCTTCGTTGCGGCGCTCGACCGATGTCCCCGCATCGCCCTTCGCGCCGCGCCTGGCGGATCGCCTCGCCAGCGCGAAACGCAGACGTTTCCATCCCAGAAGATCATGCTCTAATGTGCGCGGAAATGCCTAAAGAAATGTCACCGGAGGCTTGAAGCGCATGCCCATCAAATATGACGAGCTCATGCAGCTGAAATCGGAGGGCGTTGTCTTCCGCTATACCGATCGCGAAACCATGCTCTACGCCTTGGGCGTGGGTTTCATGCGCGATCCGATGAACGAAGCGGAGTTAAAATTCGTTTACGAGAACGATCTGCAGACCGTGCCGACCTTCGCCACGGTGATCGGCTGGGGGCAGCCGACACTGGCGCGCTCGAACATAAACTACTTGATGGTGGTGCATGGCGAGCAACGCCTCACGATGCACAAGCCGCTGCCAGCGCAGGCGGAAATCATCGCGGACGACCGCGTCGTCGGCGCCGTCGATAAGGGCGAAGGCAAGGGCGCGCTCATCTTCATGGAGAAGGTGATCCGCGACAAGCAATCCGGCGACAAGCTCTGCACCCTGGGTTCGACGATCTTCGCGCGCGGCGACGGCGGTTTCGGCGGACCGAAGGACGGTGCGCCGGTGCCCCATAGTCTGCCGATACGCACGCCCGATGTCGTGCATGCTTGCGACACGCGCCCGGATCAAGCGTTCCTTTATGCCTTGTCGGGCGACCGCAATCCGCTGCATCGCGATCCGAAGATCGCGAAGATGGCCGGCTACGACCGGCCGATCCTGCACGGGCTATGCACCTATGGCACGGCCTGCCGGGCGATCATCTCCTCCGTTTGCAAGTATGATTCGAAGAAGATTACGGGCTTCGACGCGCGCTTCTCCTCGCCGGTCTTTCCCGGGGAAACCATTGTGACCGAGATGTGGGTGGACGGTTCTGTGGTATCGTTCCGCTGCAAACTCAAAGAGCGCGACGTGGTTGTCCTCAACAACGGAAAATGCACCCTGGGGTAATCCCCTCGATGATGCCGAAGGGCTGATCGGCGAGGGCCGCGCGGCCGAGGCGGCGGAATTGCTGCGCGCACTCATCGATGGCGGGCGCGGTGGATTGCTGGCACGCATGCTCTATGCGCGAGCGCTGATCGCGGCCGGCGACCGCAAAGGCGCCCTCGCCGTGGCGCGCGAGACGGCGCAGCTCAATCCCGGCGTGGCGCCGGCGGCCTTGGCGCTGGGCGAAGCGATGCTAGCGAATGAGCAATTGCCCACCGCCATCGGCGAGTTCCAACGCGCCTTGCGACTCGATCCCGATTTGGACGAAGCGCGCTTTTTGCTGGGTTGTGCCTGGCTGCAGGCCGGGGAAGCAGACAGAGCACAGGAGGCTTTCACCCAAGTACACGCTGAAACGCCGGGGCTCGCCGAGAAAATCGCACAGGCGCATGCCATGCGCGCCCGGCCGCGCTCCGATAGCGGGTATGTGCGCCACCTGTTCGATCAGTTCTCGTCGGATTATGACGCGCGGATGCTGATGCAGCTTTCCTATCGCGCACCGTACATCCTGCGCGAATTGGCGGACCTGACAATGGCGGGCAGGGCGAATCTGGCGATTCTCGATTTGGGTTGCGGCACCGGCCTTTCGGGCATGGCCTTCAAGGATTTGGCGGCGCGGCTGGACGGCATCGATCTCAGCCCGGCGATGATCGAGAAAGCGCGGGCGCGCGGTATCTATGATTTGCTTGCCGTCGCCGACATCGAAGGCGGGCTGGCAAAAGGCCTCTACGATCTTCTGCTGGCTGCCGATACGCTGGTTTACCTCGGTGACCTTGATGTCACCATGCGAGGCGCGGCGCACGCCTTGAGGCCGGGCGGGTTCTTTCTATTCACCGTGGAGAAAAAGGAGGGCGAAGGTTTCGAGCTTGGCCCCAAACGCCGCTGGCGGCATTCCGATATTTATATACGCACATTGGCGCGCGAGCACGGCTTCGAGATCGCCGGACTGTTGGCCTGCACGCCGCGCATGGAAGCCAACACGCCGGTGGATGGATTTGCGGTCGCGCTGCGTAAAACATCCTAGCAGCGGAAACTTGCGTACCTCGCTAAGGGTTCCGCTCTCCGCCAGAACTTGTCTTTCCCGTCGGCGTCTCCCTCACCGTCGCGGCTAAAGCAGAAAACCCCGCGGAATTTTTCCGCGGAGTTTTCTCCTTGTACTACGGCGGCCATCGCCCCGATGTGTTTTCTATTTTTGCTTGAGTTTGGTCTGAAGGTTCTTGTTGAAGTCCGCCAAGCCCGCGGTGGCAATCTTCGGCCACTCGCCCTCGAAGATGGCCGTGAGATGGTTGATCGCATAGCCGCCGACGGTCGCGCCGTTCTCGAATCCCGGCTGCGGCGCAGTGATTACGGCCTCTATACGGTTCTCAAGCGACATCTGCCAGAAGCCCGGCGTGTCCCAGCACCAGAACTGCTTGATCTTGACATCCACCGGAATGGCGGTGTCGAAGCCCGTGTCATCCTTGGTCAGAACGCGATAGCCGGCGCCGCGATAGGCGTTGACGATTGAGTCTTGGACCATGCCGGTAACCGTCGTGCCTTCGGGCAGCAGGACGTCGCCAAGCGCCATCCCAAACCCGCCGCGCTTGCGCCCGATAGCCCGGTTGGTGATCGCCGGATTGGCGAGATCGCTCTCCGAGCCCAGGGACGGAATCGAAGGATCGGCGGGTTTGTGCTCAAACGTCCGCTGGTCGACGACGCTCACGATCTTGACCGCCGTTCCTTCTGTCGGATTTGCCACGGTCGCGACGGTTGGCATGACCGTGCTGCGTGAGGTCGCGCAGCCACCAAATGTCAGCGCGACGACTGCGATAGTGATGCACCCCAATAGCTTATTCATGTGCCCCTCTCCCATTGTTCAACCCAGAGTAGGAGCGGGCCACACCGATCGCAACGTTATCGGCTGAGACAAAAGCGCCGTCAGTTCTGGTGCACGGGTTGTCGGTGAGCAGTGGCTATGGAAATGGGGGTCAGGCGGAATCTGGGTGAGAGCCGGGTTTGCTGACGCTGCACGCGCGCGGGATCGCGCAGCGGATTTCCCACACGTCATTTTGCCGCGCCGGGAGGCTGACCGGCAAAAAAGCGCCAACCATTTCGACGAGACCGAAACAGTAACTTTTGGCGCGCCGCGGACCTCGCTTTAAGGTTCGATCCTCTGCCAAACTCACTGTTGAGAGGCGGTCGCATGGGCGCCCCACAAGACGCCATTGCGATCGTGCTATCGCACCATCGTTGGTGCGATCATTGTTCGTTCAGTCCGACGACCTTATTCGTTTGGTCATCTGTATTTCCGTGATGCACGAAGTATCCGTCTTGAATCTGTGAAAAACGGACAACTTCGTCGCCCCATAAAAACGAAAGTCGTCCCTTTCGCCGCTGCCGCTCCCGTCGGGACGATACCAGTGATCCGAGCGCCAAAACTTCACCAGCTTGCCGTCTGACGACCTCAACAAATGGTCTTCGAACCCGTCGTAAGCCATGCAATGATCGGGCGAAAACAAAAGAGTTGTTGTTACAACTTCATTGCGATACGTCTGGCTGACGCTGTCGACAAACAGCGAGTGATACTGGAAGGAAGCTCCCGGTTCGTTCGATCCGCAGGCAAATCCCTCGCCAAAGGGAGCCCTGTTGGCGCAACCCATTTTTTCCGGGGCAGCAGCTTTTTGCTGCAGGACCGTATAAAGGTCGGCATACAAGTCGTTTGGTTCAGCCGCGTGCGCAATACCGAAGCACAAGCAGAAAGAGACGAGCCCGACGGTTCTGTCGAATTTACTCACGCAGCCCCCTTCGCGCTCTTTGGATACTGATGATGCCATCCGGCGGGAAGAGCAACAAGTGGCGCTTTTCAGAGCTATTCCAAAGGGTGAGTTTGGGACGACCTTCGTCATTCGTCCGGGATGCGCCGATATTGTTGAAAAACTATTTTGGGTTCGAATTTGCGCAATTTTGGTTCCGTCACCGAACTCTGCCAGCGCCAAAAATTCAAACGGCACGCGCCACCGATTCAAAGATTGCGTTACATTGGTATGGGCGGGAGTTTTTCAACAGAATACGCCAAAACTTGCCGTTTGTGACGCAAAGTAAGTGGTGCGATATTCACTTACGGCATGTTTGCGCTTGACCGCAGGGGGGGCGCCGATGGGCGGATGGCTTAGGCAACATCGAACACTTCTGACACGATCAGGGCTGATCGTCGTGCTTATAGCCGTGTTCGCAATCGGAGCGGGCTGGCCTTGGAGCAAGCCAAGACAGCATTCGTCGCCCGATGTCGGGGCGAATGTCGTCCTTCCGCTGGTTCAGAACATCGACGTTGAGCCCTATCCAGGCCATCGCTTCAGCGCACCGATTGACACACCGGAACTTGCTATAGCAACGGCACGGACAATCTGTGCCGATCCAACTACCCGAGCGCCGCTTCGAGAAACGCTCAAGGCGGAACGCATCGGCGACCATTGGAAGGTGTGGCGCGATGAGAGAGACGGGCCACCAATATTTGTCCTAATGCGAGCCGACGGACGCGGCCAGCCGTTGTGCCTACGCCGTGATGGATAGCCGTGCAGTTGCACGGCGCCCCGAGTTCAAATGGCAAGTAGAGGTGCAAGGCAGACCTTAAATTGAGTAGACCCGCGCCGGAGTCATGACCGGTCATCGGTCGCCAAGCTGGTGTTTGTTTTTTTCCGTAAGCTAACTTCTCTGCCAATTCGCGCGGGAGCGGACATGACACTCAATATCGGCATCCTGATTTTTGATGGGGCGGAAGAGCTGGATTTCGTAGGGCCGTGGGAAGTCTTCACCATGGCCAATGAAGTGGCCAAGCATGCGGGCAAGCCGCCATATCACGCCGTCAAACTGATCGCTGAGCAGGGCGCGCCGGTGGTTTGTGCCAAGGGCATGCGCGTGCTGCCCGATCTGACGACCGCGCAATGCGCCGCGCTCGATATCTTGCTGGTTCCCGGCGGCCAAGGGACGCGCCGCGAGGTTTCCAACGCGCCGTTTCTCGCCTGGATTGCCAAAGTGGCGCAGGACGCGAAATGGGTCACAAGCGTTTGCACCGGCGCCCTGCTGCTGACTGCGGCCGGGCCGGCAAAGGGCAAGAAAGTTACAACCCATTGGGGCTTCGTCGAAACCCTGCGCGAACGCGGCGAGGCCGCAGAAGTGCTCGACAACTGCCGCTATGTACGGGACGGAAATGTGGTTACCGCGGCCGGGGTCTCGGCCGGAATTGACATGGCCTTATGGTTGACGGGCGAACTGCATTCCCCAAGCCTTGCCCGCGCCGTCCAACGTGCCATGGAATACGATCCCTTGCCGCCCTATGGCGGCTTAACCTGACGCAGCTCCGCGGCCTTTGTTCTGCCATAGAAGATATGCTTATCTCCCCCGTGGTTGGGGCGTAGCTTCACAAGGGGAGTTTCACTATCATGCTCAAGAGTATTCTTATGACCGCCGCGGTGATGCTGGTGGCGGCCACACCAGCCTTCGCAGCCAGTGATTGCGGGACCGCGCCTCTTGCGCCGGCGATTCCGAGCCCTAGCGAGGAAGCCTCCAAGACGGTCGAAGTGTCACACGCCGACGTTGTTGCGGCTTATCATCAGCTCAGGGCCTACCAAGACGCCCTCAAGCCATTCCGCGAATGCCTGATCACGCAAGCGAAGAACGATCAAGCAGCACTCGCCGCCGCTACCGCGAAGGACGACAAAGCGGCAATCGAAAAAGCCAAGCAGACACTGGCAGACCGCCAGAAGATCTATGACGGCGCGTACGACACCGAGAACCAGGTTGTGCCGGAATTCAACACTTTGCGCGACGCGCAGTGCTTGCGGGATCCCAGCGTCTGTCCCAAAAAGCCGTAAAACAACCGCGCGCATCGCCCGGCGAATCACCTATCATGCCGGGCGATGACGGAGCCTGCGACACCAATCAAACGTAGCGAGCGGCGCGCCCGCGAACACAGCGCGACGCGCGCATCTATTCTCGATGCCGCCAGGCGGGTTGCCACGCGCGACGGTGCGCGAGATTTGTCGCTGCGCGGCGTCGCGGCCGAAGCCGGTTTCGCACCCGCCGCGCTATACGGCTATTTCACCGGCAAAGACGATCTGCTCTTGGCGCTGGCGGCGGAGGACCTTTCTTCGCTGGCGCGGGCCATGCGCGGCGCCACGACCGACTGCACCGGCAAAGGCAAGCTGGCAGCCGTTTCGGCCGCAGCGCTCGCGATGCTCAGAACCACCGAAACCATCGCTGCCGCTTCGGCGGCGCTTCCCGCCAGCGCCGGAACGGGCGAGGCGGAACGCCTGTTCAACGGCCGCTTCATTGCGGTTCTGAAGGTTCTTTCGGAAGCCGCGGGCCACAAGACGGGCAGCCGCGAAGAGCAATGCGACGTCTTGCTGATGGCGGCGGCCCTCAGCGGAATGGCTTTGCTGGCACGCGCCGGACGCTTGGAGGCGCTGGGCTTTACGGCGGAAGAAATCCTCAGCCGCCTCGACACGCGATTCAGCGACGCGTGCCAGGAAAATTTGACTGATTAGGCTGCCTCAAGCCACATGAAAGCTGGAATGCTCCACGCTGCCGTTCCATCACGACGCGTTGGTTGAGCCGACCTGCAAGCGCTGTTCTATCATCGCGTCAACGGCGGCACAGATGGCCCTCACCGCCCTGTTTTTGTAGTCCAAGAGAGGATCACTCTCCGGGTGAACCAGCATGGTCGCATTGGCTTCGAAGACAAGAAGACGCCCATCCGGCAGGATGCTGAAATCGATCCCGGCATAGTCAAGATCCAATTCGGCTGCGATCGCCGCCAGCGCGGCCATGTTGCGCGCCCCGATCGCGGCTTGCGGATTTGAAAGAAATCGTTCTTCTTCGGCGCGCCGCTCGGCTTCCGTCTCCATGGCGGCCGATTTGTAATGCACGAGCCATTCGGGGCGGATCGCCAAATGATAAGGATAGGGCCTGCGATCTACGAAGATCACACGGTACTTGCGATACAATCCATCGCCCGAACGGTAGTCGATGAACTGCGAAGCATAGACGACGTCTGAGGCAGGCATTGCAGCGGGCAGTTCGGCCTCACTGTCGACTCGCGACATGCCGACGCCCCCATGCGTCCCGGCTGGCCGCACAATGATGGGAAAGGCAATGCCTGCAGCCCGCACGGCGTCGCCAAGGTTCCCTGCGGCAAGCCTATGCCGCAGCACCGGGGGAACGAAGACGTTGTCGATATGGCCAAGGAGAGCGGGCATATTCGACCGGTAAGTGCGCGCAACGCGCTCCGGTCGGTTGATGAGTGGACTTGTGGATTTGGCCACGAAGCGTTCGACGGCAGCTTGCGAAGGTCCGAAAACATCCGGATCGGCGACCGCATTGAAGACGAAGTCGTAATGCGGCAGATCCTTGTCCTGACCGGGCGGCGCGTATTCGATGTGCCACCTGATGTGCGCGTAGCGCTCAAGAGGCAAAAGATGCTGGTAAGGAATGTTGCCTGTCTCTGCCGTCGCCAGGATGAGCACGGTGCGGACGGCGTCGGGCGAGGCTTCGACGAAGATCTGTTGGCGCGTGAAGGTGGCGTCTCGATGGACCTTAGCTTCTTGGGGATTCGTGCGCGCTAGGATGTCGGCCAGGTTCTGGTGGGCGGCGATGAGGTTGGGGTCGAGCGCAAGAGCCTGGCGGCACGGCGCCTCGGCCAGATCGTGCCGCCCCATCCGCATATAGATGGAGCCCAGGCTCGCATGGGCCACGGCCAGTCCCGGTTTGAGCGCAATCGCGCGAAGCAGATGTGTCTCGGCGTCGGAAAAGCGATCGAGTTCGGCGTAGGTGTTGGCGAGGTTCACATGAACGCCGGCGAGAGCCGGGGCAAACTTCACGACGGCGGCAAATGCCTCGGCGGCTTCGGCGAACCGGCGCAGCGCCTTGTAGGCCTGCGCCCGAACCAGCCATGCCAACGCATAGTTTGGCTCCAGCGCCAAAGCCGCTTCAGCCGCCGCCGCGGCGGCCTTGTATTGCTCGCGGTCGAGAAGTTTCTGTGCCAGTTGCACGTGCGACCACGCCGTGTCGATGCAGTTGCTTCCGGCTTTCAGCGTCGTATCCATCAATTCCTTGCCTGGTTATCAGCAGACCGGCCAGGGTCGCCACAGAATGCGGCGAATATGCCTAGCAGTCCAGTCAATCGCGGTATTCGGGAGCACACGCAATTCTAGATGCTTGAACGGCTTCTCGTCTTGCGCAGAGTTGGTTCTAGCTGTCGCAATTCTTCGCGATACGCGGGCACCCTTTAAGATCAACACATCAGGATTTGTCCGCACGGTGGGAGGCACCCGCGGACGTTGCATGGCTGGCAGGCCCCGGACAGTTGGACACGCTGCGTTTAACTGTGGACGAAACTCTCTATCGAACTCGAAACACCAAATCACCGAGCAAGCGTGGGCAAACGGACCTCGGCTTTCCGCTGGATCCCTGCTAAAGACATTGTTATCGCTTGGTTTGTTACAATGCCGGCGGCTGGCGCTTTTGGCGCCATCTTTTACTACCTGTTTGGGGCGGTAGCTTGAAGGCAAGCGCAACATCTCCGCCGAGAGTGGCGACCAAGAAAACGACCGGCATTCAATATGCCGCGCTGCCCTATCGCGTGTCCGGCGAGACGATCGAGATCCTCCTTATCACTTCGCTCACCACCCATCGCTGGATCATTCCCAAGGGTTGGCCGATGAACGGCCACGAACCCTCGGCCTGTGCCGCGCGCGAAGCGCTGGAAGAAGCCGGGGTCAGCGGCGAGATCGAGAAAACCGCCATCGCTCAATATCACTACTTCAAACAGGTCAAGAACAGCGTCAACGTCCCATGCAAGGTCGATATCTTCCCGCTCAAGGTGACGCGCGAGCGCAAGACCTGGGCCGAGAAGGACGAGCGCAAACGGCGCTGGTGCACTTTGCCGGAAGCGGCGGCAACCGTCGAAGAGCCGGAACTGCGGCGCGCGATTCTGAAATTCGGCGCGCGCATGGCGGTCGTCAAAGCCAATTAGACATAGACCAAGGTAGCCTTGGCTTCATCGTGCAGCATGCTATCGTTCACGCATGATCGAGCATTTGCCGCGCGACTGGCGGGACGCGACACTTCTGGGCCGGCTTCTGACGAAGGACGGACCGACTCCCATTCTGGTGACGGAGGGCCGCATCAAGGACATTTCCGCGCTTGCGCCGACGGTGGCGCAATTCCTGGGCGGCGAAGCTCCACGTCGCGGCGGGCGCGATCTCGGGCCGATTGGCGACCTCGATTTGCGCCGCGCCTGGGACTCGGCGCCGGGCACGCCTCGCCTCCTGGCTCCCGTCGATCTGCAGTGTATCAAAGCGGCCGGGGTCACCTTTGCGGTGTCCGCCGTCGAACGGGTGATCGAGGAACGCGCGCGGGGCGAGGCGAGCCGCGCGAATGCCATCCGCGCCGCGCTGCGCGATCAGGTCGGCAGCGATATCCGGGCGGTCAAACCCGGATCGCCCGAAGCAAAAAAACTCAAAGAGGCGCTGATCGCCGACGGGCTGTGGTCGCAATATCTGGAAGTGGCCATCGGTCCCGACGCGGAAATTTTCACCAAGGCGCCGACGCTGTCTTCGGTCGGCTGGGGCGACTGGATCGGCGTGCGCTCCGATTCCGTGTGGAGCAATCCGGAACCGGAAATCGTCTTGGTTTGCGACCGCACCGGCCGGGCGATGGGCGCCGCGCTCGGCAACGATGTCAATTTGCGCTGCTTCGAAGGGCGCAGCGCCCTTCTGCTCGGCAAAGCCAAAGACAACAACGCCTCTTGCGCCATCGGTCCCTTCATCCGTTTGTTCGACGAAAGCTTCAGCCTCGACGATGTGCGCCGTGCCGAGGTGGCCCTTGAGGTAGTAGGCGAGGACGGTTATCGCATCGCCGGCACGAATTCGATGAGCGAAATCAGCCGCGATCCGCTGGAGCTCGCCGGACAGACCATCGGCCAACACCATCGCTACCCGGACGGCTTCGTGCTGTTCTGCGGCACCATGTTCGCGCCCACCGAGGATCGCGGAGCGCCGGGCAGCGGGTTCACCCACAAGCAGGGCGATCTGGTGCGCGTATCCAATGACAAGCTCGGCGTGCTCGAAAACAAGGTCACCACTTGCGATGCGGCGCCCGCCTGGACCTTCGGCATCGCAGACCTTATGAGCAATCTCGCCGCGCGCGGACTCTTGACCGGGCGAACGGCGGACGCGGAGAAACGATCTTGAGCGAAACGCAGGATTTGAAACATCTGATCGGCGGCGCGTGGATTGGCGGGAGCGCCGGCATCGAAAGCCTCAATCCCTCGGACACACGCGATGTCGTCGCGCGCGCGCCCAATGACGACGGCACGGCGATGCGCGCGGCGGTTACGGCGGCGGCGGAGGCGTTTCCATCCTGGTCGCAAGCCAATCCCGAAATCCGCTCCGACGTGCTCGACCGCGCCGGTTCGCTGATCTTGGAACGCCGCGAGGCGCTGGGACGTCTGTTGTCGCGCGAAGAAGGCAAAACCGTTCCCGAAGGTATCGGCGAAGTCGTGCGCGCCGGGCGCATCTTCAAATTCTTCGCGGGCGAGGCCCTGCGCCGCTATGGCATCACGGTCGACTCCACACGGCAGGGCGTGGAGGCCGCCACCTACCGCGAACCGGTCGGCGTCTTCGGATTGATCACGCCGTGGAATTTTCCCATCGCCATCCCGGCTTGGAAAAGCGCGCCGGCGCTCGCTTTCGGGAACACGGTGGTATTGAAACCCGCTTCGCTCACGCCCGCCATCGCGGCGGCTATGGCCGAAATCGTTCAGGAAGCGGGCGCGCCCAAGGGCGTGTTCAACTTGGTATTCGGCGGCTCGGCCGCCGGCAACGCGCTGGTCAGGGATGACCGCGTGGCGGGCATCTCGTTCACCGGCTCGCAAAGCGTCGGCGCAGGCATTGCCAAGCTCGCGGTGGAGCGCCAAGCCCGCATCCAAATGGAAATGGGCGGCAAGAATCCGCTGGTCGTGCTGGACGACGCCGAATTCGACCGCGCCGTGATATGCGCGCTGGATGGTGCCTTCTTTGCCAGCGGACAACGTTGCACGGCGTCGAGCCGAATTATTGTCACGCCGGGCGTCTACGACCGTTTCGTCGCCGCACTGACGCAGAAAGTCGCGGGTCTCAAGGTCGGCGACGCTCTCGATCCGGCAACCAAGATCGGACCGGTCGCCAGCGCCGCTCAGCTCAACACGGTGCTCGAATACATCGCCATCGCCGATAAGGAAGGTGCGCGCCGTGCCGCGGGAGGCGAGAAGCTCAAGCTGGACAAGCCGGGCTATTACGTCTCTCCGGCGCTGCTTGTCGACACCAAGCCGGATATGAGGATCAATGGCGAGGAAGTTTTCGGTCCCCTCGCCAGCGTCGTGCGCGTCAAGGATTACGAAGAGGCGCTGGCGATCGCGAATGCCGGCGAGTTTGGCCTTTCGGCGGGCATTTGCACGACGTCGCTCAAACATGCGCACCACTTCGTGCGCAATGTGCGGGCGGGCATGACGATGACCAATTTGCCCACGGCGGGCGTCGATTATCACGTGCCGTTCGGCGGAACGCGCAAGTCGAGCTATGGTCCGCGCGAACAAGGCGCCGCAGCGATAGAATTCTACACGTTGATAAAGACGGCATACACCTGGGTTTGATGGCGCGCCGGTCGGGGCGAACACCACGCTCTCCCCCAAGGGAAGTTTGCTGCGTCTCGAACGAATAAAACGTCAAGCAACATCGCCGAGAAAATCGTGACCCAGAAAATCGATCGCCCGATTCACTACGCCCGCTGGTGGCGCATTATTCCGCCGGCGATCCTGGTCTACATTTTCTCGTTCATGGATCGCACCAATATCGGCATGGCCATGGCGGGCGGCATGAACGACGATCTGGCGATGACGGCCTCGATGTCCGGCTGGGCGGCGGGCATCTTCTTTGGTGTGCCAGGCATGGCGTTGATGTTGGAGGTGGAAGTCCTCTTCAGGCCCTGATGACGGGAACTGATAGCGGAAGGCAACTGCGTCGTCGCGAGGCGGGGTGGGGAGGAAGCTGGAAGCAAAGCTCGGAGTTGACGAACAGAAACCGGATACGAGGCCGGTGCGGTGGGGTAACTCGGCCATGGACGGGGAAGCCCAATAGTCATTCGGACACGCGCATTGGTAAATCCGGCGGCGACCGAGCGAAGGATCAACGTCTTACCCTGGGAGATCTCTTTGTCTCTCCGGCGATCGGAGTAGGGCGACGGCAACGTCGTCCAATGGATGGGGAGAAGTCAGCAGAGGCCATAATAGTCCGGGCAACTGGATGAAGGGCCGAATTCGACAATCAAGGAGCAGGTTCAACCCACTCGATAGATGCCCAACAGCAGCAAGGAAGTGACGCTCTCCGATGGAAAGGTTACTTCGCCACGGCATTACCGGCGAAAGCGGAACTGGGTCTGGTGCGCGTGTGGAGCGGATCAGCATCTACGGCGTTGGTCGAATACCGAGCCTTGGCGGCGCTTCTTTTCCGCAACGCTCCGCATTGTCGGAAACCGCCGCGGTACGCTGAGTATGCCAGGTGGTGTGGGAGGGGGGGCTCGCAAGAGCTCCTCCTACCCGATTGGGTTACGTGATTCTGCAGGCCCCTGCCGGCCATTGGGCCGAGCACCGTAGCGCCAAGCAACTCATCACTGCTTCGATCTTCGCGTGGGGCGGGCTGTCGATCCTGTGCGGCTTCGCGCAGAACGCAACACAATTGCTGATCATCCGCTTTCTCATCGGCGTGGCCGAAGGTGGCGTCTGGCCGGCGATGCTGGTGATGCTCAGCCATTGGTTCCCAAACGAAGAACGCGGCCGCGCCAACGCCTATTTCATCATGAACGTGGCGATCGCCTCGATCATCACGGGGCCGCTCTCGGGCTGGATCATCGCCAATTTCGGCTGGCGCTTTGTGTTCATCGGCGAAGGTCTTTTATCGCTCGCTCTGATTCTCGTCTGGCATCCCTTGATCAGCGATTCGCCGGCGAGTGCGAAATGGATTTCGCCGGAGGAATATGACTACCTCACCGTTCGGCTCGCCGCCGAGCAGGCGCAGATGAAGAGCAAGAGTTCCGCTCCCGTCTCCTATAGCGCGGTGATGCGCGATCCGAACTTGTACAAACTGATCCTGCTCTATTTCTTCTATCAGGTCGGCATCTACGGCTTCACCATGTGGCTGCCGACCTTGCTGAAGGAACTGACCAAGACTGACATGAACGGCGTCGGCCTCCTGTCGATGTGCCCCTACATCGCGATGGTCTTCGGGCTTTACGCCTTCGCCCAGTTCTCCGACCGCAGCGGCAACCGCCGCCGCTATACGGCGCTGCCCATCCTTGGCTTCGCCGTTTGTTTCCTGCTGTCGACCCTGCTCAAGGAAAACATCTGGCTGTCCTTCAGCCTGCTCGTCGCCTGCGGCCTCTTCGTGCAGTCGGCCTCCAGTATCTTCTGGACCATTCCGCCGATGTTGTTTCCGTCGGAAGTCGCCGGCGGGGTGCGCGGCATCATCAACGCGCTCGGCAATCTCGGTGGTTTGGTCGGTTCGTTCGCGGTCGGTTGGCTGCGCACGACGTTCAACAGCTACGATTTCGGCGTCTATTTCCTGGTGGGAATGCTGGCGGTCGGCTTTTTGCTCGCTTTGAGCCTGCCGTCCAAAACGACCGGCCGGACGGGCGGCAATCGAATCCACTGATCGATGGTCGATCGGCTCGACGGTGCATGGCGATCTTGGGTTGGGCCCACTTGACTCGACTCGAAATAATATGTAGAAACATAGCTACATTGGAGCGGCCCGTGACGATCACAACGCTGACAAGCCGAGAGTTCAATCAGGATACCAGCGGCGCAAAAAAAGCGGCCAGAAAAGGCCCGGTTTTCATTACAGACCGCGGTCGGCCGGCGCATGTTCTGTTGACGATAGAGGACTATCGGCGAATCACGGGCGAATACATGTCGCTGTTGAAAGCGCTGGAACAAGGTGGGGCAGAGGCGGATTTTGAGTTCGAGCCGTCAAATCTAGAAATTTCGACTCGTCCGGCCGACTTGGTCTGATGTTTCTTCTGGATACCAACGTCATCTCGGAATTGCGCCGGCCGAATAGGGCCAGTCCCAACGTGTTGAAATGGGCTGACGGCATACCCGCAATCCGGTTCTTCATTTCCGTTATCTCTCTCCTGGAAATTGAGCGCGGCGCTCTGCAGATCGCCCGCAAGGACATGGTTCAAGGAAATATCCTGAGAACCTGGATCGACGATCAAATCCTCGCGCGCTTTGAGAACCGTATCCTTGCCGTCGACAACGCTGTGGCATTGCAATGCGCGCGTCTGCATATTCCCGATCCCCGTCCGGAACGCGATGCTCTGATCGCTGCGACGGCCCTGGTTCATGGGATGACGGTTGTGACGCGGAATGTGAATGATTTCTCCGCCATCGGTGTCAATCTTCTCAATCCTTGGGAGGCGCGCGAATTGTGACGGCATTGGGGATACGCGTGCATGAAAAGCACCGCGACTCAATGTATTTAGTATGCGTCCTCAACGAGGGAGTGCGACATGGCGACCAATCTGGCCCTGAAACGGGCGAAGAAAGTTGCACGCCGGAAAGAAGTCACAGCACAGAGGCGCAAATTTGAGGTGGTGGAATCCTCCTTGAGCGCTCGCATCCGCAGAGCGGCAGACACACCAGTGCGCAGTTGCTTGCTGCACGGCGAAGCCGAGGGAGGAATGGTGAATGTCATCATCGCGCGCGGTGTTTCTCCGTCACGAGTTTCGGCCGCTTTCTTTCTGGTCGATTTGTATTGTTTGGGAATTAAGGACGTCGTTTTTCACGAATTCAGCGCAGAGGAGTTCGCAATCTCTTCGATGGCCATGTCTGAAGAGGCGCCGCTCACGCCCATCGATCCCACTTACGCACGCAAGCTTCTTCGCGACGCGGCAGCATGGGCAACAGCAATTGGCTTCAAGCCGCATCGGGACTTCATCGCGGTCGAGCAGATATTCGGAGACGTGAACGCCGACGCCTGTGGCGAGACGTTTACGTTCGGAAGCGAAGGCAAGCCGTTTTACATTGCGGGTCCGACCGAGACCCGCGCTCAGTTTCGTAAGAGGTTGAGCCATCTTCGCGAGCGCTTAGGCGAAGACGGCTTCGACTACGTTATCGGCATCTGAGAGGAGATATCTTCGCAGGATTGGCTGGGGCGCCAGGATTCGAACCTGGGAATGCCGGAATCAAAATCCGGTGCCTTACCACTTGGCGACGCCCCAACAGGGTAAAGATCACGGCTCGCCATCGACAGGTTCGTGACGAACGCGATACCGCCGAAACCTCGGCGGCGGCGGACCATAGAGCCTAGACTCGCACCTTTCAACGCGCGCATTGGGCATGTTGCGGGGGGAGGGGGCATCGTTATAAGGGCGCCTCCCGAAAGGTCCGGAGAGTAGCTCAGCCTGGTAGAGCACCACGTTCGGGACGTGGGGGCCGGAGGTTCGAATCCTCTCTCTCCGACCAGCCTTCGCCCGCTTCGCGGGCTACGGCTGGCAGGCCAGCCTTCGCTTGCGATGCGGGCTGCGGCAGGCAGGCCTGCCCTTGCTTGCGATGCGGGCTGCGGCAGGCAAGTCAATCCTCCCTGCGCCACAGCGTGCCCGAACGGTCCCCGCTGGACAGCCGCTTGTCCCATTCGGCTTGCCACACCTCGAACTGTGCCCCCAAAAATGGCTGAATGAAGCCGGAAGACTCGTAGCGGAGGCACGATGACATCGTCGGAGCAAACCAGTGATCGCCATTTGGCGCGGATATCCACCTGGGACTGGTCGCGGCCATCCATCGTGCTGGGTCTCGCAACCCTGACAATCCACCTTTTGTTCAATGGCGGTTATGGGTTCTTCCGCGATGAGCTCTACTTCATCGTCTGCGGCGACCGTCCGGCCTGGGGTTATGTCGATCAGCCGCCGCTGGTGCCGCTGATCGCTTCGTGGTCGCACGCGCTGTTCGGAAACTTCCTGATGGGCTTTAGGCTGCCGCCCGCGCTGGCCATTTCGGCCACGGCGGCACTGACGGCGGAGTTCTCCCGCCTGCTTGGCGGGGGGCGGTTCGCGCAATGGCTGGCAGGGCTTTGTGTCCTCGGCAGCGGCTATTATCTCGCCATCGGTCTGCTTCTGACGACGGATTTGATACAGCCGCTGACCTGGTTGGGTCTGAGCTGGTGTTTGGTGCGGCTGGTGCAGACGGGCGACGAACGCTGGTGGATTCCCTTTGGCGTTATCGCCGGCGTCGGCTTGTTCAGCAAATATCTGATCGCGTTTTATCTGGTCGCGTTGGCTGTAGGCGTGCTCGCAACACCGCTGCGCCGTTCCCTGGCGCGCCCCTGGGTCTATGCGGCGGCCGCAATCGCCTTTCTCATCGTGCTGCCGAACGTCTGGTGGCTCCAGGCGCATGGCTGGCCGTTTCTCGAGCTGGGTAAGGCGGGCGCCAGCGGGAAGAATCTCGCGCTGTCGCCGTTCGCATTCTTTGTGCAGCAAATTCTATTGATCGGGCCCATGGCGTTGCCGGTTTGGCTCGCGGGGTTATGGGCCTTGGCCGTGCGGCCACGCTTTGCCGCCTACCGCGTGTTCCCCATCGCCTATGTGCTTCTCTTCGTGCTGTTCATCGTCTCGCACGGCAAGGCTTATTATCTATCCTCGATTTATCCGACGCTGCTGGCATTTGGGGCCATTGCCATCGAAGGCTGGCTCAAGAAACCTGTCGCGCGTAACGCAGCACTTGGCGTCGTTGTCGTCGTCGCGGCGCTTTTGTCGCCGATGGCGATTCCCATCCTGCCAGTCGAAACTTACATCGCCTATGCGGGCGCTCTCGGCTTGGGACCGTCAGCCACGGCTATGGAGCATCTTAAGTTGGGCGTATTGCCGCAAACCTATGCCGACATGTTCGGCTGGCGGGAAATGGCCGCCAAGGTCGCCAAAGTTTACTGGAGTCTGCCGCCGGAGGATCGCGCCAAAGCGGTTTTCTTCGGCAGCAATTATGGCGAGGCTGCCGCCATCGATGTCTTCGGCCGGCCTTTGGGACTTCCGCCGGCGATCAGTGGACATAACAATTATTTCTTATGGGGGCTGCAAGGTCATGACGGCAGCGTAATTATCCGCATCGGCGGCAACCGCGACGAGCTGCTTAAGGAATTTCGCCATGTCGACCAGGCCGGGTACATCGACTCGCCTTATGCCATGCCATACGAAACCAATAAGCCGATCTATGTGGAGCGTGGGCTGCTGGTCCCGCTTGGTCCGGCATGGCAGAGCAGCAAGTTCTTCGAATGACATGGCGTGCCGCGCACCGCAAAACAAAAACCCCGCGGGCTTGCGTCCGCGGGGGTTGCGCTTCTTGGGAGATGCGAGGTCCTATGGAAGCAGGTTGAAGTTGTAGGTGAGAGTCGCCACAAAGCCAGGTGTGGCGCCCTTGGGTACGCCGATCCAGAAGCTCGTGTCGGCTGCCTTTATGTCGGTGCCAACATAGCGCGCGTCCAGCGAGAAGCTCTTCCAGGTTGCGGTCGCGCCGATGTCGTAGTGCGTGTAATCGCTCGGTGCGGCGGCCACCCATTGATGGCCGAGATTGCCGCTGATCGACAGCCAATCATTGACCGCATAGGACGCCGTGCCTTCGGCATACCAGCCGGTGCCGCCGCCGAGACTCCATTCCGGCGAATTGGCGCCGGTTGCGGTAAGTGTCAGCGGGCCGAACGTATGCGACAACTGTACGATGGTTTCGTAATAGCTGGCTGCTGGACCGGGAAGCGAGTATTCGGGATAGCTGTAGTAATAAGCCTCGACGTTCAGATCGGTGCCGTCTAGATCGAAATGCTTGCCGGCGTAGATGTCCATCTCCAATGATGGGTTATTGTGGCCGTCCCAGTTCACCTTGGACAGCCATGTTCCAGCATAGAAGCCGTCCGGGCCGGTCCAGTTGAGCGAGCCTTGTGGCGAGATATCCTTTTTGTCCTGCGTAATCCCGCGAAAACGATAATCGTTCGTCACTGCCACATAACCCGCGAGCGTTCCCCAAGCCGGAGCGGCCGGAGCGGCGGGCGCGTCGTCCGCATAGGCAACGCTTGTTGCGGCAGCCCCTGCCAACAACATCGCCGCCAAGCTCAATTTGATGCCGAATGATTTCATGATTTGCCTCTCTTCGATTCTCACTGCCGCCGCCCTCGCGACTTCGCAAACAGCTTTCTGGAACCTCGTATAAGAACGCAATATGGAAGAACGTGCGAAATAGTCAGAGAATCATATGAAAACGACGGTTTCGAACCAGCGTTGTTGCAATGCAACACAGTTTTGCTCAGGTGTTGAGCAGTCCGCCGCCTAATTGGGCGCGCATAGGCATGGCTGAATTCTACACCCGAGCCTCGATGAAAGCCCTGGGACGCGCCCAAAAACGCTCAAGCTGGCTGGCGAGCCAAACCGCCCGAGGCGGCGATATTTTGCACGATGGCGCGAACGTTGCCGGCATTGTGCCAATGCTGTGACAATCCCGGGCTTGCCTTTGGCGGCGGCGTGCTCCATGAGATTTTTCTGACTTTTCGCGCGTCGAGAGACAGCGATCAGACGCATTTGTTTGCGATGATCGTGCGGCGCCATCGCAAGGAGTTCCCATTTCCGTCGAGAAGGACACCACCGCAACGCCGCGGCTGCGCTTTGCCCGCCGCACGCGTCAACGCGCGCCGGGCCCCGCGATGCGGATCATTTTGGTGCGCCACGGGCGCCCGGCGATATCGACCGAGACGCGCACCTCGCATCACGGCTTCCGTGAATATATCGACGCCTATGAGGCCGCCGGGCTCGACCCGGAAAGTGCGCCACCCGAGGAGTTGCAGGATCTCGTCAAAGAATTGACGGCGGTCTACACCAGCGGCCGGCCGCGTTCGCAAGATAGCGCCCGCGCGCTCGCACCCAATGCGGAGTTGATCGCCGATCCGCTTTTCGTGGAGGCGCCGCTGGCCTCTCCCCGCATTCCGCTTTTGCGCATGCAGGTACCCAAATGGGCGGTGATGTCGCGCATCCTGTGGCATGCCGGCTATCACCCCGAAATCGAGAATTACCGCCGCGCCAAACACCGCGCCGTGAAAGCGGCCGATATTCTCATGGCGCGCGCACGCGAGGATGGCGTCTCCGCCCTCGTCGCGCATGGCTATTTCAATGCCATTCTCGGGCGCGAATTGCGGCGCCGGGGGTTCCGCAAAAGCGGTTCCCACCGGGCGCAATACTGGAACGCGGTCGTCTACGAATTGCCTTGAGGTGGTTCACTGGCCACAACCGCTGTCCAGGGCTTTTCGAAGTGAAGAGGTTCGGCGAGCGTTGCCTGTATGTGCTGCACTTTGCTCGACGTCGGCTGAGAGTCCGTGCGGTTGGCCTTCGAACCCGCCGACGGCGAAACAGGTGCTGCGGTAGCTTCATCGTTCGCCGGCGTCGTGTCCTTTTGCAAGCGGCGCATGATGAGCGGCACAAGGGCATTCAAGCTGCCCCCAAGTCCTCCTTCGCCCAATGTCAGTGCGAGATTTTCCGGCATGAAGCGTTGTGTTCCCGCCGACAAGGCGCGCACGACGTTGATGATGGCCGTCTGATCTTTGCCGACCGCGAGCTGCTGCGCTTCCAGACCTTTGGCGATGGCCAGACCATCCGCTTCGGTTTTGACCGCACTGGCGCGCCCGACTTTCTCCAAGCGGTAGGATTCGCCGTCCGCTTCCGCCTGCACGCCCTGTGCTTTGTTCTTGGCGATATCGATGCCGATGGATGAGCGCGCCAGCTCGGATTGCATATCAGCCTTGCCGCGCGCCTGTTCGAGATCGAGCCTTTGGCCTTGCGCCTTTTCCTCGGCCTTATAGGTTTCCTGCTGCTGATTGGCGATTTCGCGCGTGGTGAGCACGCTGACAAGCTGCTGCGGGAAGATCACATCTTGGATGTAAACGCCGCGCGTTTCGATACGGTATTCCTTGAGCTTCTCGGTGATATGCGCCTGGGCCTGGGCCTGCACCTCTTGCCGTTTTTCGATGAAATCGATGGCCGGCATGGATTGCAGCTTGTCGCGGAAGTGATTGCCGACGGCTGCCTGCAAGACCTCGGTCACGAGATTCAGCATGGTGCCGACGATGGAGATGACCTTCGGCGCTTCGGTGTCGGGCACGTGGATCTGAACCTGCAGGTCGATATCGAAGACGAAGCCTTCCTTCGATTTCGCAGTGATCTGCTTCAGGCTTTTGTCAAGATTGTGCGCCATCGACGATGCTTCGGCCCAGTTCAGCGTCAGAATGAAGGTCGGAACGATTTCGGCGCTGTAGCAACGTGGATTGATGGCATATTTGCCGGTACGCAACGGCTCCTGCCAGATCCCGCGATGGCCGGGACGGACCAGCGAGCCGAATTTGAAATCGGCACCTGAGGTGTCTTCCGTCGCCAGGCCGACATAGGCCTTGAGTACCGCGACCTCACCCTGATTGACCACCAGCATCGGCACCATTTCGACCGACACCAGGAAAGGATTGAGATTGTACGCGCCATACATCAGCGGATCGTGCTGCAAGCCGATACGGCCGCCGTGATCCAGGAACGCCTGGAAGTCTTGGTAATTGTTGTGTTCCTCGTTCTTGACCGCAAGGATCGCTTCGACAAGATCGCTGTCTTTCGTTTCAGGCTTCGCCTCCAGCGCATCCAGATCGATGAAATCGCCGATGCGATTGGCAATCGCGCCTTTGGGCAGCGGCGGGCCTTCGAAGGTCGTCACGATGCCGATCATGTCCACCACTTTGCCGCCTTCGAAAAAACGCGGCTCGATGCGAACGACTTCAAGCTGCTCCGGGGTGAGGCCGAAGGTTTGGGGTTTCAAACCGCCTTTGCGCTCCAGCGTGGCATAGGCTTCGTCGATGGGAACGCCATAGACCGTGTCTTTGGTGATCACCAAAAAGCCGACCGGATGGATCGGCACGACGCTACCGGGCGGCAGCACCAAACGCTGCACGCCTTTCTGTCCGCCGCCATTCACAAAGGTCGCGAGGTCTTGAAAATTTCCGAACCCGGCTTTGTAAACGCCCGACTTGGCGCCCACCGGCAGCGAGGCACCAACCTGCGCGATCACCACGCCGATCTGGCCGGCGGGAATCTGCACCATGGGATGACGGGTGACGTCGTAGAGCGGCCAAATCTTGAACTGTATGCCCGGCATCATCAGTTTGGCCTGATAGCCCGCTTCGCCATTGAAGGCGATGGCGCTGCCGGCGCCCAATTTCCTGGAGCCGAAACGTTTGCGCACCAGACCGACTTCCGTCGGTCCGATCGTGCGGATCGATTTCATCACAATGACGAACAAAACAAATGCGACAATCGCAAGAACGAACCAATTGCCGATGTGAGCGAAAATAAAATCAATATACGGATCCATAGGCGTAACCCTTTCTGCTGCGGTCCATCAGACGCCTCGGCGACAGATTGTCCGAAAGCAATTGCGGAGACTCTTGTGACGACGCATCCCGACTAAGGAATGCCGCAAAATGGAAGGAAACGTTCGAAGCGGTATGCTTCTCCTGTTCTGGACGGAGGAAATATCGGAGCAGTAAGGGTCGAATTCAAGGGATGGAAATATGTCGTGATGGGCAAACGGGCGCTTGAACGCGCGTCATTTCGGCACCGCGGCTTCTGTGACAAACCCGCCAATTGGAATGACTCGCATCGACACCGATCAAACCATCGATGGAATGACGCGATCGGGCGGTTTGTGGAAGTCGACAAAACTGCGGATATTGACGATCACCTTCTCGCCCATCTCGATGCGGCCCTCGATGGTCGCCGAACCGGTATGGGGCAACAACACGACTTGCGGCATCCTAAGCAGGCGCGGATCGACAGCCGGTTCGTTCTCGTAAACGTCGAGCCCGGCGCCCGCAATCAGATTGTCCTCGATCATTTCCGCCAAAATGTTTTCGTCGATAATTTCACCGCGCGCCGTGTTGACGATATAGGCGGACGGCTTCAGCAGCTTTAGCCGGCGCGCCGATAACAAATGATAGGTCGCGGGCGTGTGCGGACAATTGATCGACACGATATCCATGCGGGCCAGCATCTGATCGAGGCTTTCCCAATAGGTGGCTTGCAGTTCCTGTTCGAGGGCCGCCGCGACCGGTTTGCGGTTGTGGTAGTGGATCTGCAGACCAAAACCGATAGCGCGGCGCGCCACCGCCTGGCCGATGCGCCCCATTCCCACAATGCCCAGCCGCTTGCCGCGTAGTCTGTGGCCGAGCATCCAGGTCGGCGTCCAGCCTTTGAACTGGCCGGCATGCATCACATTGGCGGCTTCCACCAAGCGGCGCGGCACCGCCAGGATCAGCGCCATGGTCATATCGGCGGTATCTTCGGTGAGCACGCCGGGCGTGTTCGTGACCGTCAGTCCGCGCGTGATCGCCGTGCGCACATCGATGTGATCGACGCCGTTTCCAAAATTGGCAATCAGCTGGAATTGCGGGCCGGCCTGTTCCAGCACCGCCGCATCGATGCGGTCGGTAAGCGTGGGGACCAGCACTTCGCAACGCTGCACGGCCTCAATCAGCTCGGCCTCGCTCATCGGCGTGTCATCGAGATTGAGCTGCGTATCGAACAATTCGCGCATGCGCGTCTCGACAGCGTCGGGAAGCCTGCGCGTGACGATGACGGTGGGTTTCTTGGAGGGCATCGCGGCACGGCCTGGATTATGCAAAAAGCGGTCTTGGGTTTAGCAGAAGCCATTGCCAGCTCAAAGAGTTTCCCCATCGTAAGCAAGTGCCGAACGCGGTTGTTGATCGCGCGCCGCCGTGCAAACCTTGGTCTGCGTGCCAACCGGCCTGGGAGCCCTGCTTGTGACGTTTTCGAACAAGGCGCCGCGTTTGCGCTGGCATATCGCACCGGACGGCGAATCTGCGACGGGCACTGGGATCGCCAGCCCTTTGGGGCAGTTCTCTTGGGCGATGTTCGACTTCGCCCGAAATCCCTATGTGCTTCTGATCGTGATCTTTCTCTTCGCGCCTTATTTCACCAATGTGCTAATGCGCGATCCGGTGGAGGGGCAGGCGCTTTGGGGAGATATCCAGGGTTATGCCGGCGTCGCCATCGCATTTCTTGCACCCTTTCTGGGAGCAATCGCGGATGCGGGCGGGCGGCGCAAACCGTGGATCGTGTTCTTTGCCGCATTGCTTGCAGCAACGTGCGCCAGCTTGTGGTTCGCCAAAGCCGACGGCACCGGCCTCCCGATTTTCGCGCTAGGTTTGTTTCTCGCGATTGCGGCGGTCGCCTACGAATTTGCCAGCGTGTTCTACAATGCACTGCTGCCCGCCATCGCACCGCATGAACGCGTGGCGTCGTTGTCGGGGTTGGGCTTGGCGCTGGGTAATCTGTCGAGCGTGTTGCTCCTCGTCTTTATGCTGATCGCTTTTGTGTTGCCCGGAAATGTGCCTTGGGGATTCATTCCGGCGCATCCTCTGTTCGGCATCGATCAGGCGGCACACGAACCGGAACGGTTGACCGGACCTCTGACGGCGGCCTGCATCGTGATTTTCACGTTGCCGCTTCTGATCTGGACACCGGATTCGCCGCCTTCGCGCGTCAGCTGGGCAGAAGCATCGGTCGGGGGCATTCTGTCGGTGGTCCGCACGCTACGCAGCCTCGATCACTACCGCAATGTTGCGCTTTATCTTCTGGCGCGTCTGTTCTTCAACGACGGCATGACGGCGTTGCTGCTCTTCAGCGGCATCTTCGCGGCCGGCATTTTCCATTGGGGTCCTCTGGAAATGACCGCCTACGGCATCATGGCGACGGCGTTCGCCGTGCTGGGCGGCTTCTTCGGCGGTTGGCTCGACACGCATCTGGGATCGAAACGGGCAATCTTCGTTTCGGTCGGTGGAACGCTGATCTTTGGACTCCTGATGATCAGCATGGGCCCCGACCGCATTTTTTGGCTGATCCCCTATGACCCGCATGGCGCGCCTGTGAACAGTTCTCCGATGTTCAACACGTGGCCCGAGATGATCTTTCTGGGCTTGGCCGATCTCGCCTCGGTGTGCATCTCGGCGTCCTACGCTAATGCCCGCACCATGATGGCGCGCATCGCGCCGATAAAGCGCATGACGGAGTTCTTTGGGCTGTATTCCTTGTCCGGCCAGTCGACGTCATTCTTAGCGACGCTGAGCGTCGGCTGGATGACGGCGGCAACCCACAGTCAGCGCGGCGGCTTTCTGGTGATCCTCGTGTTCCTCGGCGTCGGCCTGATCGGAATGATCTGGGTCAAAGAAGAACGCGCGAAGTCGCTCTAATGCCGGAAGTGCCGCATTCCGGTGAAGGCCATGGCAAGGCCAGCCTTGTCCGCCGCCTCGATGACTTCGCCGTCGCGGATCGAGCCGCCGGGCTGGATGACCGATGTCGCGCCCGCCTCTGCAATCGTTTCCAAGCCGTCGGCGAAGGGGAAGAATGCATCCGAGGCTGCCGCCGATCCGATGGTCGGCGATTCCTTTTTGCCGGCCGCGAGCGCCGCATCGCGCGCCTTGATCGCGGCGATGCGTGCGGAATCCACGCGGCTCATCTGGCCCGCGCCGATCCCGGCGGTCGCGAGATCTTTGGCATACACAATGGTGTTCGACTTGACGTGTTTGCCGACAGTGAAGGCGAACAGCATGGCGGCGAGTTCCGTCTCCGAAGGCTGGCGCTTGGTGACGATCTTGAGTTCCGCACGCGTCACGCGTCCATTGTCGCGCGTCTGCACCAGAAATCCGCCGGAGACAGTTTTATAGGTGAGGCCCGCGAGGCGCGGATCGGGCAAGCCGCCCGCGATCAACAGGCGTAGATTCTTCTTGGCCGCAAGAATTCGCCGCGCGTCGGCATCGGCATCGGGCGCGATGATCACTTCGGTGAAAATCTTGGCAATTTCCCGCGCCGTCACTTCGTCGAGCGTGCGGTTGAAGGCGACGATGCCCCCATACGCACTGGCCGGATCGGTGGCGAGCGCTTTCGCATAGGCCTCGGCCAGCGACCCCGCGAGCGCGACGCCGCAAGGATTGGCGTGTTTGATGATGGCGCAAGCCGCGGTGGTTTGGGCATCGAACTCGGCAACCAATTCGTAGGCCGCATCGGTGTCGTTGATGTTGTTGTAGGAGAGTTCCTTGCCCTGAACTTGCTCCGCCGTGGAGACGCCGTAGCGCTGTTCGCCCGTGACATAGAATGCCGCTTCCTGATGCGGATTCTCGCCGTAACGCAGGGACTGGCGCAATCTCCCCGCCAGCGCGCGGCGACGCGGGGGCGATTTTTCGCCGTCCTTCGCAAGTTCGCCGGCAAACCAATTGGAGACCGCGGCATCGTATGCGGCAGTGCGCGCGTAAGCGGCCTGAGCCAATTTGCGGCGCAGCTTGAGCGTGGTGGAACCCTTCGTGGCGTCGAGTTCCGCCAGCACCGCGGCGTAATCCTCCGGATCGACGACGACGGTGACCCAATCGTGATTCTTCGCCGCCGAACGCGTCATCGCCGGGCCGCCGATATCGATATTCTCGATGGTTTCCTCGAAGCCGGCGCCTTTGGCGACCGTGGCTTCGAAGGGATAAAGATTGCAGACCAAGAGATCGATGCCCTCGATGCCATGAGCCTTCATCGCGTCGGCGTGGTCCTTCTTGTCGCGCAGCGCGAGCAACCCGCCATGGATGACCGGATGCAGGGTCTTGACGCGGCCGTCCATCATTTCGGGAAAGCCGGTAAGTTCGGAGACGTCGGCGACGTTCAAGCCCAACTCGCGCAACGCCTTCGCCGTACCGCCGGTCGAAACCAGTTGGATTCCGTGCTTAGCCAGCCCTTTGGCGAAAACGATCAGCCCCGACTTATCGGAAACGGAAAGCAGCGCGCGGCGGATGGGGCGGAGCGTCATGGCGACTCGGGGGCTGGAGGTTACGAGGGGTCATACTTCGCGCGGCGGCAAAAGAGAAGCGGCAGGGTGACGCCGGTTTCATTTGCCTCCCCCTTGTGGGGAGGCCGAAGCGCACAGCGCTTCGGGTGGGGGGCAAATGTCGAAAGCGGCCCCCCACCCGATCCGTCTTCGCTTCGCTACGCCGGATCGACCTCCCCACAAGGGGGAGGTTATTCCCCTAAAGGCGAGGTTATTTTTGCAGCACCCTAACAATCGTGCTGGTGAGTTTTTCCAGATCGTCTTCGCCGATGGTCAGCGCAGGCGTGAGATAAACGATATTCCGGAAGGGTCGAACCCAGACGCCTTCTTCGACAAACCGCCGCTTCAGCTCGTTCAGATTGTCGATGCGCTCGAGTTCTACCACACCGATCCCGCCGCGCACCCGGATATCAACGACGCCGGGAAGACCCAGGCACTGGCCGAGCGCGGGACCCATCAATTTGGCAATTTCATTGGCCTGACGCAGGCGATTCTCGCGTTCGAACAAATCGAGCGACGCGTTGGCGGCGGCGCAGGCCAGCGCGTTGCCCATATAGGTCGGACCGTGCATCAGCGCGTGCGTGGGATCGTCGGACCAAAAGGCATCAAAGACTTTCTGCGTGGCGGCGGTGGCGGCGAGCGGCAATGTCCCGCCGGTGAGAGCTTTGCCCAGCGTCATAATATCCGGTGCCACTTCGCCGGCCAGACAGGCGAACATCGCGCCGGTGCGCCCGAAACCGGTGAAGATCTCATCGAAGATCAACAGCAGATCGTATTTGTCGGCCGCTGCGCGCAAACGGCGCAATGTCATCTCGTCATGAAAGATCATGCCGCCGGCGCCTTGCACTATCGGTTCGACCAGAATACCGGCGAGTTCCTCGGCATGGCGTTCGAGGAACGCGTCGAAGGCGGCGATGCTCTGCTCGTCGCGCGGCAAATCGATGATGTAATGCTCGGGCAAGAGGCCGGTGAACAGCGTATGCATGCCTTCTTCGGGATCGCAAACCGCCATCGTAGCAAAGGTGTCGCCGTGATAGCCGCCTTTGAAGGCAAGGAATTTCGTGCGGCCGCGGATGTTTTTGTTCAGCCAATATTGCGTCGCCATTTTCATGGCGACTTCCACGGCGACCGAGCCGGAATCCGAAAAGAACACGCGGCTGAGATCGCCGGGCAAGATCGCCGCCAGCCGCTCGGCCAGCGTCGCCGCTTGTTCGTGCAGCAACCCGCCCAGCATCACATGCGGCATGATGCGCATCTGACGCTCGATAGCCTCGACGATGTGGGGATGATTGTAGCCATGCACCGCCGTCCACCACGAGGCGATGCCGTCCACCAATTCGCGCCCGTCGGCCAGCGTGATACGGCTGCCGTTCGTACACGCAGCCGCCAGCGGCGCGGGCGTGGTTTTCATTTGCGTGTAAGGCAGCCAGATATGCGGAAAGCCGCGCGTGAACCAATCGGGCGTCACGGCACCATCGCGGTCATGCCGAGCCGCTTCAGCAATTGCCGGTCCTTATGCGCCTCCGGATTGGGCGTGGTGAGCAGTTTCTCGCCATAAAAGATCGAATTCGCGCCCGCCAGGAAACACAGGGCCTGCGCCTCGTCGCTCATATATTCGCGCCCCGCCGACAGCCGCACGAAAGATTTCGGCATGGCGATGCGTGCCACGGCAATGGTGCGCACGAAATCCAGCGCATCGATCGGTGCCGCATCGGCCAGCTTGGTTCCTTCCACCCGCATCAGAAGATTGATCGGTACACTTTCGGGATGAACCGGCAGCGTGCACAGCGCATGGATCATGCCGACGCGGTCGGCTTCGCTCTCGCCCATGCCGACGATGCCGCCCGAGCACACATTGATTCCGGCCTCGCGCACGGCCCCTAACGTATCGAGCCGGTCCTGATAGGTCCGCGTGGTGATGATCTGCTCGTAATATTCCGGCGAGGTATCGATGTTGTGGTTGTAATAGTCGAGCCCGGCTTCGCGCAGCTTGGCCGCTTGCGGCTGCGTCAGCATGCCCAGCGTGACGCAAGTCTCCAGACCCAGCGATTTCACCTCGCTGACCATCTCGCAAACCGCCTCAAGGTCCTTGTCCTTGGGCGAGCGCCAGGCCGCGCCCATGCAGAAGCGCGTGGCGCCGGCCTGCTTGGCGGCCTTGGCGTCGGCCACCACGGCGGAGACGTCCATCAGTTTGGAAGCTTTCAATCCTGTCTCGTGCGAGGCGCTTTGCGAGCAATAACCGCAATCCTCGGGGCAGCCGCCGGTCTTGATCGACAAAAGCGTGGAAATCTGCACCTGGTTGGGCGCGAAATACCGGCGATGGACGGTTTGCGCCTGGAAAATCAGGTCCGCGAAGGGCAGGGCGAAAAGCGTTGCGAGTTCCTCGCGCGTCCAGTCGTTGCGGATATCGTCGCGTAAAGCAGCGGCGTTCATGGCGTGACCTTCCTGTCGGGCTTTTAAGCCATTATAGCGGAGAAGCTACGGGTGCAAGGACGATGGATCTTAAGCTTACAAAGTCTCTGCAGGAGCTCGAGGGAGATGACTGGGGGGAGCCCAGCTATCGGAGCTATGTTATCGTAACGTGTCACATGATACGGCGAAAGCCTCTCGGTGATCTGACAAACGAAGAATTGCGACTGGCAATCGGACAGGAGATGAGTCTGCGTTATTTACTCCCGCTTGCGATCACGCGTCTCTCGGACGACCCTCTCATTTCGGGAGATTCCCATCCCGGCGATTTGCTGAAGATTGTTCTGGGTCTTTCTCGTTCGACGTGGGCGGGACAAGCTTGGTCACGCGAGAAGATGACGCACATTGCGGAAAAATTCCCGGCGTCGGCATCTCTGCAAGATGATTTCTGGAAAGAATGTTATTTGACGGAACTTCAAACGGCGCTAGATGATTTCGCGACGACTTGGCGATAGGACGCGACTGAGATGTCCTCCCTGGACGAATTCGCCAAGACCAAATTGGCAGCCTTAGAGGCCGCGCATTTGCGCCGCATACTGGCCGAGACGGCGCGCGAGGACGGCATTTGGGTCACGCGGAGCGGGCGGCGGCTGTTATCGTTCTCCTGCAACGATTATCTCAACTTGACCCATCATCCCGCTGTGAAACGGGCAGCCATCGAAGCGGTGGAAAAATGGGGCGCGGGCGCGGGCGCCTCGCGGCTGGTGACCGGCAATCATCCCTTGTTCGGGGAACTGGAACGACGGCTGGCGCGGTTGAAGGGGACCGAAGCGGCCTGCGTATTCGGCTCCGGTTATCTGGCGAATGCGGGAATTGTTCCGGCGCTGATGAGCGAGGGCGATCTGGTGCTGGTCGATGCGCTATCGCATTCCTGTTTGTGGGCTGGCGCGCGCTTGTCGGGGGCGCGCGTCGAGCAATTTCGTCACAATGACGTTGCACATGCAGCTGAGATTCTACTTGCGACTTCGCGCTACACATCGCCATGCGATGATCGTCACCGACGGTGTGTTCTCGATGGATGGCGATTTGGCGCCGCTAAACGCATTGAGCGAATTGGCGCGCGCGAAGGATGCGTGGCTGATGTCCGACGACGCACATGGCCTTGGCGTGTTGGGCGGCGGCCGCGGCTCGGCTTTCGCCATGGGCGCGTCCGTCGATCTGCAAATGGGCACCTTGTCCAAAGCGCTTGGCTCGTATGGCGGCTATGTCTGCGCCTCGACGGCAGTGATCGATCTGCTGAAAACGCGCGCCCGCACACTTATTTATTCTACCGGTCTGCCGCCCGCGAGTGTCGCGGCGGCACTGGCGGCGCTCGACATCGTGGAAAGCGATCCGGAACTAACCGCGCGTCCGCTCGCAAAAGCGCAGGCCTTTACGCGCGCCTGCAATCTACCGCTGGCCACCAGCCAGATCGTGCCGGTGGTTTTGGGCGATCCCTTGGCTGCGCTGGAAGCATCACAGTTACTGGAGCGTGAGGGCTTTCTGGTGACACCGATTCGCCCGCCGACGGTACCCGAAGGCACCGCGCGGCTGCGTTTGGCTTTCACCGCGGGCCATCCCGATCGTGAGATCGTGCGGCTGGCCGCCATTATGCGAGAACGGATTCTTTCATGAGCGCTTGTTTCGTCACGGCCACCGGAACCGATATCGGCAAGACCTTCGTCGCCGCAGGCTTGTTGCGTGCGTTGCGCGAGCGCAAAAAAGTCGTTGCGGCGATCAAGCCGGTGATCAGCGGTTTCGATATGGCGCGGGCACGCGCGAGCGACACGGGCGTCTTGCTCGACGCGATGGGTGAAGCGGTCACCCCGGACGCCGTCGAGCAAATTTCGCCCTGGCGTTTTGCGGCTGCGCTGTCGCCCGACATGGCCGCCGCGCGCGAAAACCGCGCAATCGATTTCGACAAGTTGGTGGCCTATTGCCGCGACGCGGCCGCGTGGCCGGGCACGCTTCTTATAGAAGGCGTCGGCGGCGTAATGGTACCGCTCGATGCGCGCCACACGGTGCTCGACTGGATGGCGGCGCTTGGCTTGCCGGCCATCTTGGTGACGGGGTCTTATCTCGGCACCATCAGCCATACGCTGACCGCTCTCGATGCGGTGAGGCGCGCGGGCGTGACGATTGCCGCGCTGGTCGTCAACGACAGCGGCGACGGCGCCGTGCCCTTGGCCGATACGGTGGAGTCGCTGGGCCGCTTTGCCCCGGATGTCTCCATCGTGACCATTGCCCGCGGCGCGAAGAATTTTGAGGCGCTGGCTTCGCTGATACTTCAAAGAGTTAAGTAGGCCTCGCGCCGTTTGTTGATTCGTCTGATGATGCGGGGCGCATTGACAGGTGTCTTCGGCCGTAAAAGCAAAAGCCCCGGCCGTTCGACCGGGGCTTCACAATTTAAAAGTCGATTACTGTTGCCACGCAGAACAATTTATGGTGCTGCCGTTTTGAGTGGCTGTGCAATATCTAACGGCTCCATCAGACCTGACAACGAACGCACCGACGGCGGCCCCGATGTTACAGCCGGGGCATGCTGGCACCGTTGATACTGCAACTGATACGGGCGCAGGCGGCGGAATGGGGTGCGGCGGCGGGGGCGCCGCAAATGCACCAATAGCGCACAGCAGCGTAGCGCCGGCCGCTGCCCCGATTAGCCAGTTTCTGTTCCAATTCATGATTGCACGATCTCCATAATACCCCCTGATCGAACGCATCAGTGGGACAACCTATCCTGCAAATCTCCGGTATTGATAGTCGTTCGCAAGAACTGAGCCCGGTCTATGTTTTACCTGTGTCAGGGGGCCAAACCACAAAGAGTTAAGTGACTCCGCGATATAAATTGATTATATTGATATTGCGCCATTGAAAAATAGAATATATCAATATATATCGCAAAGAAGATGAATTTCCCGGTGTTTTCGCATGCCCACACGCGATTGGCAGGAATTGACCGCCCTCACCCAAGACCGCGCCTTGGTCGTGGAACGGGTGCGTCTGACCGACAGCGACATCGTCATTGAAGGGTCATTCGAGCTGCCGCAACTGGCGCGGCTCTCTCTCGGCGATCAGGTTTTCGTCGCGGCGTTTGTGCGCGGTCACGGCTCGATCAAAGAAATGGAGCAGGTCTTCGGCGTCTCTTATCCCACCATCAAAGCAAGGCTGAACCGTATCGCCGCGCAACTCGAATTCGTGGATACCGATCCCGTACCGTCTCGCACGGAAATCCTCGATAGACTGAAAAACGGCGAGATCGACGCACAAGAAGCCATTCGCGAATTGGAGGCGCTGAGGTGATGCTGCCGCTGACGATGACTTTGCGCGTGGATACGGATCGCGGCCATCGCGTGCGGCTATGGCTGCCGCTGTTTTTGATTTGGCTTGTGGCACTTCCCCTGCTGATCCTATTGCTGCCGTTTTACTTGGCTTTCTGCGCCGTTATGCGCCTCAATCCGGTCCGCCTGGTTGCCGCGTTTTGGGGGGCTGATCAGCGCGACTGCCGGAACCCATATCGAAATCGACACGCCGCGCATGGCCGTGTTCCTGCATATCCATTAGGAGAGAACGATGAACGAGAACCGCAGACAGATTTTGCAGATGCTGTCCGAAGGCAAGATCTCAGCCGATGAGGCCGAGCGGCTGATCGCGGCGCTGGAGAACGTGCCCGGCGAAGCGGTGCCGCGCTCAGGCTCGCCGAAATACATCCGCTTGCAGGTGGAGAAGGATGAGGGCGAGGGCGAGGAGTTGACCAAGGTCAATATCCGCGTGCCGATCGTGCTGCTGCGCGCCGGCGTAAAATTCGCGAACCTCGTGCCGCAGGAGGCGCGCAGCCACGTCAACCAAGCCCTGCGCGAGAAGGGTATGACCTTCGATATCAATCAGCTGAAGCCTGAGAACCTCGACGAATTGATCGATAATCTGCAGGACCTCTCGATCGACGTCGACCAACAGAGCAAGAAGGTGAAGGTCAAAGTGTTCTGCGAGTAGAGGCAGCTTTCCGGTTGCGAGGGCCGGGGCGCGGAAGTGCCCCAATAAGGTGCGTTGACCCGGCGTTCGGGGCGGCTATATTCCGGCCGCCATTCGCTTTTTCGCGAAATATGCCCCTGTGGCGGAATGGTAGACGCGGCAGACTCAAAATCTGTTGCCTTCACGGGCGTGCTGGTTCAAGTCCGGCCAGGGGCACCAGGCTACGCTCGCGAAGCGAGCTTCGCCTGGCAAGCCAGCCTACGCGCTTCGGCTAGCTGGCGCATTCTTAGGGCAGTTCATTCTCATTGCGCACTTTGACGAAAAGGCTAGGACTGCCGGGCGGATATTTGTAACTGGCGTGGCCTTTGGCACAAAGGAGGTCTCGATCGCGGGCGTCGCCGTTCGATTTTCTTGAAAGGGCTCTGCAAACGCACCACCTTTTGGACGCTTTGGCGCACAGTATGGCGTATCGAATAAGTCATATATTTGAATTTGCTGCGTTTATGTCTATACGATCCAATGTCTGTTTTCTTCACGGGCGGGCCGGTTCAATTGCGGTAAGGGGCGCCATCTGTTCAATTGCCAATGCAACTTGCCCGTTTTTGTCGGCTCCATGAATCTCTTCATGCGGCAAAGGTTCGGACCAAAGATATGAAGGCCAAATCAGCAAAGTCGGGAACAGCCAAGCATAAACCCCAGGCCGTCGCCACGATCTATGACGTAGCGGACTATGCCGGCGTGTCAAAAACAACGGTTTCGCGTGTCGTCAACGGAGACAATGCTGTGCGCCCGGCAACGCGCAATTTGGTGCTCAAGGCCGTGCGCGATCTGCAATACCGGCCCAACAAAGCGGCACGCAGCTTGGCAAGCCAAACCGAGGCGCGCATCGGGCTGCTCTACAACAATCCGTCGGTCGGTTATTTCAACGAGTTGTTGATCGGTGCGCTCGACGGAAGCGGCCGGCACGGCGCGCAGCTTGTCGTTGACAAATGCGCGATCGGCAATATCAAAGCCGCGGCCGATGCCGTGCGAAAACTCATTAAAGGCGGACTTAACGGCATGGTGCTGACCGCACCGCTCTGCGAATCGGACGAAATGATCGGCGAGCTGACCGACGCGGGAATATCGATCGTTGCCATCGCGACCGGTCATTTTCGCGGCAATGTCACATGCGTCAGTATCGACGATTATGCAGCCGCTTATGACATGACCAATTATCTGCTCAAGCTTGGGCATCGGTGCATTGGTTTCGTTAAGGGGCATCCCAGTCACACGTCCACCGCGCAACGCGCACTCGGATTCGAGGCAGCGCTGCGTGACACAAGTCACAAAATCGAGAAGCCGATAATCGTACAGGGCTATTACAGTTATCGCTCGGGCATAGAGGCCGGAGAGCAGTTGTTATCGGGCAAAAAAATTCCGACCGCAATCTTCGCCTGCAACGACGACATGGCTTCGGGCGTGACCGCTGTCGCTCATCGCAAAGGACTGGATGTGCCGCGCGATCTTTCCGTCGTCGGATTCGACGACACGATTGCCGGCGCGGTGTGGCCGGAATTGACAACCATTCGCCAGCCGATTTCCGACATCGCGTCGACTGCCCTCGATGTCATCGTGCAGAACATTCACAGCCGCAGGTCTGGAACGAGAGTGAAACCGCAGAATTACGTCGTTGCGCATACATTGATCGAACGCGAGTCATCGGCACCGCCGCGTCGATAAAACCCTCTACATAGTACTGAGAATCACTCCTTATTCGATGCCAGCGCTGTCATGGCATCGCGCTCCAAATAGTGATGTACGTATGGGCCATCACTTGTCAGGTTACGCAATGCACCATCGTATCCAAATAGACACCCTCGCCAAAACTTCGACACTTGTGCGGTGCAGCATGGCCTATTTGACTTGACCTACAAACAAAGCATCCGTAAAAATGGGAGCGCTACCATGCACCATGAGGGAGCGCTACCATTCTTATAGGAGACGAGTAGTTAGAAACGTGAATGGCAGGCCGCCAAAGTTTGGTGAGCAAAACCACTGTACGCGCCAATGCGCGACACAAAACCTGCGGGGAGGAAGTTCGCATGTTTACTCAGAAGAATCATACAAAGTCGTTGCTGATGGGCACAACGCTTCTGTTCGGAGCGACATCGGCGTTGTTGGCGGCAGCTCCGGCTTTCGCCCAAGATGCCGGCGCAATGGAAACGGTCGTGGTGACCGGTTATCGCGCCAGCTTGGAAGATTTGACGAATGCCAAACGGGCAGCGGTGGGTTTCACTGACACCGTGTTCGCGGAAGACATCGGCAAGTTCCCGGACACCAACGTCGCGGAATCTTTGAACCGTATTCCGGGTGTCACGATCTCACGCGATATCGACGGCGAAGGCGTCAACGTCTCGATCCGCGGTTTGGGCACGAACTTCACCAAGATCTTGCTCAACAACGCTCAGGTCGCCGTGGCCTCCACAGGTGCGACGGATGCGCAGAACAACAACCGCGAAGTCGACTTGAACATGTTCCCGACGGAACTGTTCACGCAGTTGACCGTTACCAAATCTCCGACGGCTGATCAGATCGAAGGCGGCGCTGCCGGCACAGTGAATATGCGTAGCGCTCGGCCGTTCGACAACCCGGGTATGCACTTTTCCTATAACGCGCAAGCCAGCGATCAATCGATCGACAACGACGCCATCGGCAAGCGCGGCACGCTTATATTTAGCGATACCGATGGACCGTTCGGCATCCTTGTTGGTATTTCCGGCGTACAGAACAACGTCATGGTCAAGGGCTGGGAAGACGGAAACGGTGGCTGGGTGCCGCCAAACTTGTCATCCGCGCAGTGCGGCTCCGGCAATACATGTAACCAAATCGGCGGCGCGACGGTTCCGCTATTGTCGACGATTCCAGCCGGCCTAAATGTCCAAATCCCCGGCCAGCCGGCCGGAACGTATTACGCTGCCGGAACGGCAGTCAACCAAGCGATGCTGTATGCGCTTAATCCGGGCCTGGGCACTAACGCGAACCAAGCCACAACGATGTTGAGCAATGCGCTCTTGCCGCGGCTTGGGCGGTCCATGTTCGAAAAAGGGACGCGCGACCGTTACAATGCCGTGATCAGCGCCGAATATCGGCCCATGGAGAGTTTGCATTTCTACTTTGATTTCATCTTCGGCCGCACCTTTAACAACCTCAACCGCAGCGATCTCGACATCGGTTTGCGCAATGGTGCCGGCGCCCAGCCGATGATCCCGATCGGCACGACCATCGACCCCATTTCGCATGCGTATATCGGGGGCAACAACGGCGGCGTCGTGACAAGCACCACGCTGGCGGACGCGCAGTTCTTCCTGGAAGCGCGGCCGTATCAGGAAAAAGGCGACTTTATCAGCTTGAACCCGGGCGCCTCATGGGATGTCACGGATCTGCTGCATGTTGATCTGCAGGCCAATGCGAGCCGCAGCCATTTCTTCCGCGATTTGCCGACCGTCTTTCTGACCAGCTGCCCCAGTGCCGCCCTTCCGACCGGCGTTACCGGTTGTACGCCACCGGCTGGCGGGGTGTTTGCGACGTTCACGAACACGACCTACGGAGCGCCTCCGGTCATCACCTCGAATCTCAATCTGAACAGTCCGGCGAGCTACCAGTGGTCTAACAGCGTTCTGAGCGGCAACGCAGGTCGCGTCAATCTGCAAGACGAACGGCGCTACACTTATACCAATGGCATGCATCTCGACGTGAAATACGGCGGCGACCAAATGGCCATCAAGGTCGGTGGCGCTTACGACGAAGTCTTCCGCAACATCACTGCGATCGACGCCAGCCAGGAATGGCAGAACGCCATTTGCGGCGACAATCCCAGCGTCTATGTGCCGGGCACCAATTATAGCCCGCCGTGCCAGGGCCTTAACACCGCGACGCCGAATACTCTTGAGCCGACAGCTGTTGGAAGTCCGGCATGGGCTGGCCAGGGCAGCGTCGGCAGCCAACCTGCCGGTACCCTGCCGGTGTATCCGACGTGGCTCGGTTTGGGCACGCATTATACGGCCGGCATGCCTTCGACGTTCACCTACCAAGGCTCGCTCGTTCCACAGTCGGCTTTGGCAGGTTATCTGATACCCGGACCGACCGGTTTCGTGACGGTGAACTACAACGCGATAAAGAAAGCATCGAACTACTACGCGTTCGACGCGGCTGCCATCAAAGCGATGCAAGGCATCGGCATGCCGGGTACGACCGCAACTTGGCCGTACTCCACAACGTCTAACCTTGGCAGCACGTCTGGTTCGTTCGACGAAAAGGACTGGGGCATGTATGCCGACTTCAGCGGCCAGCTCCATCCGGGCAACCGCACGCTGAAGTACGATATCGGCCTGCGCTGGGTTGAAACCCACCAGACGATCTTCTCGCCGACGCAGGTTACGAGCGTTACCGCAACGAACGCGACCATCAATAACAGCGGCGCCTACCCGGCCATATATCAAACGGACGGAAGCCTGTACCCGGCCGAATACACGTTCCCGGGCGTAAAGCACACCTATGGCGCGTTCTTGCCGTCCGCCACCCTTGTGTACGAAGTGGCCGACGACTTCCTGGTGAGAGGGTCCCTTTCCCGTACGATGACTCGACCCAATCCAGGCCAGATGATCTCTGTGCTGAACTTCAGTGACGTGCAAGCAAGCTCGGCGAGTGTGGGCAATCCCGCCTTGAAGCCGTTCTTCTCCAACAATATCGACTTGGGTGCGGAGTATTACACGGGTCAAGAGGGTTATTACGGCGCGGCCGTGTTCCGCAAATCGATCGCCGGATATAACTCGTCGCAAGTACTCACAGAGCCTCTTTCATACCTTGCGAACTTCGGCATCACTTGGTCCGGTCTCACTCAGGGACAGCAGGCCGTGCTGACGTCGGATGGCTGTACGGATGTCCCAACCTGCACACACCCGATCACTGTAACAACCCAGGTGAACGCCCCGGGTCTCTTGACGATCAACGGCATGGAATTCGATGCCGTGCAGCCTCTCGATTTCCTGCTTGAGCAATACGGCCTCAAAGGGTTCGGCGTAACGGGGAACGTGACAATCCTCGACCAGTCGAGCAGTGGGACCGCGCCGGTTCACGCAACGGGTGTCGCGCCGTTGTCCTACAATTTGACCGGCTACTACGAAAATAATGGCATCATGGTCCGCACGTCCTATGTCTGGAACGGCAGGTCCTATGCCAGCGGCACGAACACCCAGAGCGTCTGTCTGCCTCCGGGAAGCAGCCCCAACTGCCAGAATGGCGATTATCTCTTCGCCGCTCCCTATGGGCAGTTGGATGCTTCGTCCAGCGTGAAACTCTCCACGTTGTTCGGGGAATTGTTCAGCGATCCTGAGCTGACATTCGATGTGCAAAACATCACGAATTCAAAGCAGGTGACCTACGACGAGTTCCCGAACGCGGTTCATAGCTACTACATCAAGGGCCAGACATTCTTACTTGGCCTCCGTGGCACATTCTAAGTTGTTGTAAGCGTACCCCCTTCCGCCATCCGTCTCGCAAGAGAAGGTTGGCGGAAGGGTCACTCTCCCCCTTGTTGTTTATGCCCTGTCATGGACTCACGAGTGGTGCGCAATCCCAACGTACCACTCGCTTCTTTTTTAACGGCCCGGTTCAAAGCATAGTGTGAGCATGAGCACTCATCTTAAGACCGCTGCCCCAGAGCTTCGGCGCTTAACGCCCCAAACGCTATCCGGCGTGCTGCCCGGCATAGCCGTGCCGCGCTACGATCGCCGCGCGGTGCAGATCGGCATCGTGCACTTCGGTCCCGGCGCGTTTCATCGCGGTCATCAGGCTTGGTATATGGACGCGCTCCTGGCACGCGATCCGCGCTGGGCTATCTGCGGTGCCGAACTGCGTCCGCCGGGTTTTGGGCCCGCGCTGGTGCCGCAGGATTGCCTTTATACGGTCGCCGAGCTCGATGCCGATATCCACTTCCGGGTGATCGGTTCGCTCAAGGAGTATCGTTCGGCCAAGAGCGATGCCGAAGGCATCTTCGCGCGCCTGACACAGAAGCAAATCCGCCTGGTAACCATGACGGTCACCGAGAAGGGCTATTGCTTGGACGGCAGCGGCGCATTGGATTTTCGTCACCCCGATATCGTTCACGATTTGGCGCATCCAACGCAGCCCGTCAGCATTGTGGGTTGGGTGACCGAAGGCTTGGCCCGGCGCAAGACGATTGGGCTTCCTCCTTTCATCGCCATGAGCTGCGATAACATGGTGTCCAATGGCGAGAAGCTCCATGCCGCGGTCCTGAAATTTGCGGACGCGCGCGGCGACAAGGATTTGGCGTCCTGGATCGCGGGCGAAGTGAAGTTCCCCTCCACCATGGTCGACAGCATCACCCCGGCCGCCGACGAGGCGCTGAAGCACAAAGTCGCTGAGGCCGTCGGATTGAGCGACGAAGCACCGGTGCAGCGCGAGAATTTCCTACAATGGGTGGTGGAGGACGTTCTGGGCGATGACGCCCCCGATGTGGCAAGCGTCGGCGCCAGTCTGACCAACGACGTGAGGGCGTTTGAGCTTGCCAAGCTTCGACTGCTGAATGGCACACACTCCACACTGGCCTATGTCGGATTGCTGATGGGCTACGATTTCGTAGCCGAAGCCATGAAGGACCCGCGTCTTGCCGGTTTTGTCGGGACGATGATGCGCGAGGACATCGCGCCCACGTTACGTAAGACGCAGGGCCTCAACTTCGAAACCTATAGTACGGACATTCTCAAGCGTTACCGCAATCCGACGCTGACGCACAAACTGTATCAGATCGCCTCGGACGGTACGCAGAAGCTGCCTTACCGCATCCTGGGCACGATCAGGGACGCGCTTGCGGCGGGCCGCCCCATCGACCGGCTGGCGGTGCCAATCGCCGCCTGGATGCGCTTTGTCGTGCGCGAGGCGAAGGCGGGCAGAACGTTGGCCGATCCGATGAGCGAGACCCTTGCCAAAGTCGGCCGCGCCTGTATCGGCGAAGCCGCCAGAGATCTGCCGAGGTTTCTCGCCCTTGGCGACGTCTTCCCCAAGAATCTCGCCACCAATCAGGCCTTCGTCGCCGCAACCGCCAAAGCTTATGACCGGTTCAAAACAGATAACTTCCTATCCGATTAACCTTCAGGGCTGCGTGGGCGCGGTCTGCGGAACATAAGGCGCCACGCTGCTCACGCGGCAGACTTCGCGATGTCCGTCAATCTTCGTCGCGACCACGGTATCGCCCAGGCTAACGCAACCGAAATCGGATGATACCGAGATTGCATCGGCCTTTTCGAGGTTGACGCAGGTCGTCGCCAGCCGCAGGGGCGGACGGGGCTTTCCGATGGAATTGCGGATGATAACGTCGTGTGTCCCATCCGTATGCGCTTCATAGCTTCGTTGCACATTGATGCATGTCGTCGCCGCCGGTGCTGATGCCACCGCCGATATCGACAGGAGCAGAAGGGCGGACAGCCCGATAACGTGTTTCATATTGCACCTCATATTGAAACGCCGGTCTATGACACGACCCGAGTGAACCCTCCATGAACATGGCTCTCCATCGTCACGGGTGGGCGAGACCGGGCTCGAATGGGAACGTCAGCGCCTCGTAGTACGACAAAGGATGTTCGGGCGCAGGAACGCCTGCGGGCAGCGGGCGCTTGGAGACGGATTGGAAATAGGCAAGGCAGGCGTCGCGCCACCACTTGGCTTCCTTTTCCTGAATCGCCAGATAAGTCGCCGTTTCGTCGTATCGTTGTTCGTCGACATAGGGCTTCATTTTCGCCCAGGTGGACCGCATTCGAACGACCGCGGCGACGCCTTGTTGATAGTGCAAGGCCAGTTCATCCCATAGCGTGCGGCCGGACTTCATCTTGTAATCCCACGGAACGTGATGGAACCACAGCAGGTTCTTCTCGGGGATATTTTCGAGGCTGCCGAAGACTTCGGCCACTGGCGGGGCGTATTGCGCAATGGCATTGCTTCCGGCGGCGGTGCGCTCCACTCCGATCCCTTGTGCGTCCGCGCGGGCATAATAGACGGGGTTCCAGTCGGGGCGGCCCGCATTGTCCACCCAGGGGGCAGGGCCATAATGGTTTCCAGTCCCCATCTGATGCGCGAGGCCCAACGGGGTCATGTAGTCCACGACCGCTTCACGCGAACCCATCATCATGTCCACAACAGGCTCGACGAATGCTTTGTTGTTGGAAAACGTCATGCGGGCCCAATCCTCGGCAATGGTGCGCGTCGAAAGATCGGGATCCCAAGCGAGACGGCCGAAGGCATACCAATTGGCTTGATCGAATTCGGAGCCGCTCCAGTTGCGGTCGGTACCGACATTGCTGACACCGGCCATCGCGGTGAGTTTGTTGCCGAACAGCGAGCCATCAATGACTTTGGTGACGGTCGATCCCGGGCCGCGCGCTTGGGTATCGGAATCCAATACCTCCTTCCACATGGTCCCGAGATAGACGAGGTGTGTCGCAAAGCCGAGATATTCCTTGGTAATCTGAACTTCGAGAGCAAGGTTCGTCTTGGGCATGGCGCCGAACAACGGACTGAACGGTTCACGAGGCTGGAAATCGAGCGGTCCGTTTTTCACTTGAACGATGACGTTGTCGTCGAATTTTCCGTCAAGCGGGACGAACTCCGTATAAGCCTGCTTGACGCGATCGTCCGGGTTGTTCTGCGAATAGACGAATGCGCGCCATATGACGATGCCGTGATGCGGGGCCAGCGCCTCGGCCAGCATATTGGCGCCGTCGGCGTGGGTGCGGTTATAGTCTTGCGGACCGGGTTGGCCTTCCGAATTGGCTTTTACGAGAAAGCCGCCGAAATCGGGGACGGCAGCGTAGATCTCATCGACCTTGGCTTTCCACCATGCGCCGACCGCGGGATCCAGCGGGTCGGCGGTCTTGAGGCCACCAAGGTCGATCGGCGCACTGAAGCGGGCGGAGAAATAAACCTTGATGCCATAGGGACGGAAGACATTGGCGAGCGCTGCCGCCTTCGCGATGAATTGCGCTGTCAGCATCTCCGCCTGAGCGCCGACATTGTTCAACACCACGCCGTTGATACCGATGGAAGCTTCGGCCCGCGCATAATCCGTGTAACGCGGATCGAGATTATCGGGCAGTTTCGGCCAGTTCCAGATCGAGAAGCCGGAATAGCCGCGCTCGATGTTGCGGTTGAGATTGTCCCAATGATTCATAATGCGGTTTTGGATTTTCGGCACCGAGGCGATATCGATATGTTCGAGCGGCCGGCGCGTCTGAATAAGACTCAGGAAACGGAACGCCCCATACAGCACACCCACATCACTGTTCGCCGCAATCACCGTTACCTTGCGGCCGCGCATGACGGCGCTTTTGATGATGAAACCTTCGGGACCCAGCGAGGAAAGCGATAGGTGGAGGCCCGCGATACTTGGCGAATTCGCCGGCGTGCCGAACAGCACCGCGCCATTCGTGCGCAGTGTGTCGTCAACCCGCATTTTGCGGCCCAGCAGCCCCGATAACCCGCGAACCAATTCATTGCGCGCCGTAACAATGGTGGGTGAAGAGCCCGCGGTCACCAATGCGGTTGTTTCTGCGCGGTATTTTCCGAGCCAGGCTTTTTCCACTGGCCGATATCGCAGCCAGAGATCGTAGCCGTCTTCGGCTCGCGCGACGGATGTAAGGCAAAATAATAGCAAGAGGGCGACTAGACTTTTGCGGACGTAAGCATGCTTCATATAAATTCCTCGCGGCGGTCCATGCGAAACCATGATCTGGAGTGCGTCCTGCTACGGGGGAGGCAGCGCGTCTTTATCGAGCGAACGGTGGATGGCATCGCCAAACTCTCTGCGGGCCGCTTACCGCCCCAACCGGGCGTGGCCACCATGGCCGCAGCGCCACCAAGCATCTGGCGTCTATTGGAATCCCAATTCATGGGCATCTCCACTTAGCCATTCGTCATGGCGGGCCGTATGGGTGCAGCGCGGAAGGCGCCGGCCATCGCTTCGCGCAGTGGCTTCGGCCGGTAATCGTCGTCATAGGGAGCCGGGCGCTGAGGCGTGCCATCCGCGCGGGGCGTGAACTCTTGCAGCCAGGAATATTTGTCCACCAATCCCCAGGCCATGACATAGCGCAGCTGCGGATAGCCCAGAATGATATCGAAATATGTTTTTCCCAGTTCGGCGACGGTACGGTCGCGCGTGGCACTATCGGTCGGCGCGTTCTTGTCGTTGATATCGAATTCTGTGACGAGCAGACCGAATCCCATACCCGTCACATCGTCGAGAAATCTGCGCCATGCCGTTTCGTCCCGTTCGGATCCGGGACCGCCGCCGGTATTGCCGAAACCGATATGGGCCTGGACGCCGAGCGCGTCGATCGGCAGATTGTTTTTTTTCGCGTATGCCAGCAGCTTGAGAATACCTGAGCGGTGTGTGCCGTTTGGTCCCCAGCTCGGGTAATCATTGTAGACGAGCTCCGCATGCGGAGCCGCTTGGCGCGCCGCGTGATAGCAAATATCGATGACGTTCCAGCCCAGATATTTGGTGAATGGTGTGTTCTCCAGCTCGCCGGTATTGGGGTCGAGCGTTTCGTTGATCACATCATAACTGAAGATGCGTCTGCCGTAGCGGCGGCAGACCTTGAAGATATGATCGCGGAGCATCTTCTCTGCCGCTGTGGCCGGACGCGAACCGAAATCGTATTCGCCGACCCAGCGCGGCGTCCATCGCATGGCATTCCAAAACAGATTGTGGCCGCGCACCGCCATGTGATGTTGCGCGGCGAAATGGACCAGCATGTCGGCGCGGCGAAAATCGTAGGTCTTGGGATCGGGCCGCACGGCGTACCATTTGAGCTCGTTCTCGGGGACCAGGATGGAGCATTGCTCCACCATGAGCGCGCGCAGCTGCGGATCGGCAAAGCTGGGCGCGCGCCGCGGCCTTGCCAGAATGTCTTTCGACAACAGGCCCAGCTCGCCCTTCGAGCTGCCTGTCCCGATGGAGCTGCCGAATTTCAGACCGCGTGTTTTGGCAATGCCATTTAGGGAATCGGGCGCCGTACCGGCCGCCTTCCCGAGCTTGCTGCGGTGTCCAAGGTGATGATGCCTCGTGGCGCCGAGCGCGTTGTCGAGAGACAGCCAACTCGCAGTTGCCAATGCCATCGCCAGTGTGTTGCGACGCGATAAGTTGATCATGGCGATATCCTCGTTTCAGGGACCGGTCCGTAAGCACGCGGCGCGCCATCGAAGTCGATCTCGAAGCGGTCGAGAGTGAGGCCAGGATCGAGCGCGTAGATCGTAAGCGTGTGCGCGCCAGGTTTGAAGGCGAGATCGTGCACAACGGCCACCGCGCTGTTGCTGAGCACGTGCTGACGCCAGGCTTCGGTGAATTCGGCGGCATTGAAGTCGAGTACCGTAACCGGTCCGCCATCGATCGACACGGCGGCGCGCATTTCGTTCTCGCTTGTAATCGGCTGAATCGGCAGCGCAATCACGCGCAACTTCGCCTTTTCGCCTTGTACCAGATCGTAACCACGCTTGGTTGTTGTTGCAAAGCGATAGGTGACGTGCGGCGCCTTGGCCAAGGCAGCGGGATCGGCTGCGTTGACAGACGCCATGCCGAGATCGCTGCGCAGGCTTGCGCCGCTATGCCCCAATCCGTCCAACGTGTCCCAGCCGTCGCTCTTCTCATCCGCATGGACTGCGAAGATCGAGACGATGTCGTTATCTTCGAGGAAGGAGACGTTCTTCACTGTATTGGTAGGCGAAGTGCGCACGGTGATCGAACCCTTGGTGCTGTTCCCGCAACTGGCCGCAATGCTGGCCAAAGCGCCGTCGGGCGCTTTCGCCCAGTCGATGCCGATCCAAATACGTTGCTCGAGCCGCTTCGGGCCGAGACTTCCGGAGTTCTCACTCACCGTAATCCACGGCGCGCTTGGCTTCAGTGTCCATTTGGTTGAGACCGGTCCTGTGACAAAGAAATCGAGATAACGTTGGCGCGGCACTGCGCGTTGGAAGGGAACGAGCCTCTGAGACCAGCCGCCGCCCGCGAAATAGCCGCCGCCTTCGGTTTGCCAGGCGCAGCCCTTGTCGCCATGGTTGTTCCATACCGGCAGATGCGGTGAATCGTAAGCCGGCAAGTCGTGCGGATGAATGCCCATCATACCCCGCCATTTTCCGCGCAGCATGACGTCGTTGTAGTAATGCGCGCCGGCATCGATGGCAGCTTGCGCCCGCTTCGCCTCGGCGGCGTAGGCGTTGGCGCTTTCTCGGCGCTGCAGGCCGTAGGTGATCGTCTTGTCGAGCGAGAGCTGGCGGATGTTCATGTTGCCCGCCGCTTCAACCGGATATTGCACCAGCTGATAGAAGGCGGGCTTCCGGTCGGTTGGCATTTTCGCCATCAACGCTTTCGCGCGTCTCATAATGTCGCCGTAGGCCTCGACGCGGCGCGCGTTTTCGTCGCCGAAATCGAGCATGTTGAATTCGGTTTGGCTCACCGCGGTTTCGGGAAAAGCCGTGGACCATGCCATGAATTCCGGATTGCGGTCGAAGGCGAGTTTGTAATAGCGCCACATAATGTCGGCGATTTCCGCGGCACGATCCTCGCCGAAATTATCGGCGGCCCAGCGTTTCAGATAAGGACGCACGCTCGACACATCGTCGAACGCATTGTTGTCGAACGCCATTTCGAGGAACATCTGGGTCAGAAATTCTCCTGGCTTGATGTCGCCGACATTCAAGATCCAGAGGCGGCGCGCATCGAAGCGGTACGCCTTGTTCATTTCCTCCCACATCAGCGCGGGATCGCTCGAGGCCAGCCACAGATAGGACATCGGGCCGCCCCAATATGAGATGTGGTAATAAACGCCCGATCCGCCCGGCCGCTTGCGCGCTTCGCTATTGCTCAGCCGTCGGATGTAACCGAAATTGTCATCCGGCCAGTTAAGCGTGATGTCATCGGACAGTTTCAGCCCGGCATCGTAAGCCGGCAGCACTTCTTTATAGGGTGTGAAAACCTGCGGAATCTGATCCGCCGGCTTGCCGAGGCGATTGGTCAGAATCTTGCGCTGTTCGGCGAAGACGTCTTCTAAAATCTTGGCCATGCCTTGCGGGGTTTCCGCGCCAGCCATCGGATAATCGTCGGCGCCGCGCAGGCCCACCGTGTACATGTTTTCGTATTTGCCGAAATTCTCGACTGCCCCGTCCCAGTACTGCAGCATGCTCTGCCGGTTGGTGACGAAGTTGTACGGCCCCATCGTCTTGTCGTCCCACTCATGCGGGTTGGAGCGCAACATCATCTCGACATGAGAACTGCCATGGACGATGGCATAATCGTCGGCCATTTGATCGTTGCCGGGGACCTCGTTGAAGGCCCGCGTGACGCCATGCATCGCCGGCCAGAAGATGTTGGCTTTCAGCCGCCACATCAACTCGAAGATACGCGCGTAAGTCTTGGGCCCGATATTGCCGAGCTTGGGATCGTAGGTTTTCGAAGCCCAGGGAAACAGGCCGTATTCTTCGTCGTTGAGGAAAATGCCGCGATATTTGACCGAAGGCTCCTGCGAATAGCGCAGAGTGTCGTCTACGGCGATCCGCGCGCGTTTGCGGATTTTCACATCCGCCCACCACTCCCAGGCCGAAACGCCCATCTCGCGCGTCAAGTCGATCACGCCCCAAATCGTACCGCGTGTATCCGAGCCGAAAATGAGGAGGGCCTTCGTCTTCGGGTTCCAAGGCGCGGGGATGACCGCGCGGCCGTAGGTTTCCCATTTTCCTGCGATCGGCGCGGTGTCGATGTGGTTGGCTTTAAGCAACGCCGCGATCGAAGGCGAATCGGAGGTCCCAATGATGACGGCCGATCCCGACAAGCCGGCGAAGTTTGCAGTAATCGCCGGCCGTTTGCCGCCGAGGGACGTCAAATCATGCGCCAAGAGTTCGGCGGCCTTGCGGATCGGCGTATTGGCTGCGCCATCGGTGACGATGGAGGCAACGGATTTGCCGTCGAACAGTTCGATGTTGTCCGCGTGGGCAGGAAGTGTGAAAAAGAGTGCTGTGACGAAGGCGATCGCCAGCCTCTTGAGAGTTATCCGTTGCACTGCACCATTCCAGTCTCGCAACGCAACACGAAGCGTGTGTTATTTGCCTGGTAGAATTAGCATGGGAGCGCTACCATTATTTTCTCTGCACCTCAACCCAAAGACTCGCACAGCGGTACCGAAATCCAAGGGTTTCTTATGAGGAGATCAACCTACAGCCTTTTCATTCTGGCATTTTTGATGGACGGGCCCGCGTTATCTGCCACTGCCGCGCCTTCGCTGCCCGTCGCGTTGACTGCCGATCAGGATCACAAGCGTGTGATGGACCTGTTGCACATCACCACACCGCTCCGCAAGGGCGTGAACGGCAAGGATGCCAACGCATCCAACCCCGTCAATTATGATGAGTCCAAGGTACGCGCCTACAGCCTTCCCGATCCACTGCACCTCGACAACGGAGCGAAGGTGACGACGCCAAAGATGTGGTGGAAGACGCGCCGGCCGGAACTTGTTCAATTGTTCGACCGCGAAGTATATGGCCGGGTTCCTGCGCGCACTCCGAAGGTGCACTGGGAGATTCTTGGCGCATCGCAAACGACCATCGGTTCCGTCAAGGCCGTTACAGAACATCTCCTTGGGCATGTCGACAGTTCGGCCTTTCCGTCGATCACCGTCGATATCCAGATGGACCTTACCTTGCCCGCGGCCGTCAGCAAACCGGCACCCGTGATGATCGCACTGACTTGGACCGGGAAATGGGCGACCTCCTCGATCCCGTCGGGAAACGATCCGGATTGGCGCGAACAACTTCTGTCGGACGGCTGGGGCTATGCCGAATATGTTCCCACCAGCGTTCAGGCAGACAACGCCGAAGGATTGACACGGGGTATCATCGGGCTTGTGAACAAAGGCAAGCCGCGCAAGCTCGACGATTGGGGGGCGCTGCGTGCTTGGGCTTGGGGTGTCAGTCGCGTGATCGACGATCTGCAAACGGATCGCCGCATCGACCCGCAGCACATCGGCGTGGAGGGCCATTCGCGGTACGGCAAGGCGGCACTGCTCGCCGAGGCTTATGATCCACGTATCGCCGTCGGGTTTATCAGTTCGTCAGGTGCAGGCGGAGCGAAGCTTCTGCGCCGCAATTACGGCGAACAATTGGAGAATCTCGCGGGTGGCGAGTATTACTGGTTCGCGGGCAATTTCACCAAATATGCCGGGCCAAAGACCGTCGACGACCTGCCGGTCGACGGCCATGAGTTGATCGCGCTATGCGCGCCGCGTCCGGTTTTCATTAGCGCCGGCACGCTCGCAGCGGGCGATGGCTGGGCGGACGCGCGCGGCAGCTTCCTTGCGGGCGTGGCGGCGGGACCCGTCTACGAGCTTCTCGGCGGGAAATCCCTCGGCACGGCGGAGATGCCGCCACTCGGGACACCACTCATCTCCGGCGACATCGGTTTCCGCCAGCATCAATACGGCCATACACCGCAGCCCAACTGGGCGACTTTCCTCAGCTTCGCAGATCACCACCTGCACTGACCATTTCTTTGGGAGAATAAAATGACTTTCCCGCGCCTCGCGACGCTTCCGATCATCTTCGCCGCCATCGCGGCGTCGCCGTCGCTGGCGGCCGAACCATTGCTGAATGCGATGTTTCAGGATCACGCAGTTCTGCAGCGCGACAAGCCGATCCGGATTTGGGGCCAAACAACTCCGGGCGCGACTGTCACGGTTTTCGTCGCGCAGGCGTCCGTGCAAGCGCATTCCGATGGGCAAGGCCATTGGACGGCATTGTTACCGGCGATGGCCGCAGGCGGGCCTTATACGCTTATCGTCAATGCCAGTTCCGGCCAAAGCCAGACCGTCCAAGATGTGCTGATCGGCGATGTATGGCTGTGTTCGGGCCAATCCAACATGATCTTACCGGTCAGCCGCACTTTGGATTCGCGTTCCGAGATCGAAAATTCCGCGAACGACAACATCCGTATGCTGACGGTTAACTTGGACGACAGCGTCGTTCCCCTCAGCACGTTTTCCAAGCCTTCAAAATGGCTGGCGGCCGGGCCGACGACCGTCCCCGACTTCTCCGCCGCATGTTTCTATTTCGCTCGCGAATTGCAAAAGGCTGTTCACGTACCCATGGGGCTGGTGACAGCCGCATCGGGCGGCGCGAACATCACGACGTGGATGAATTCGGCGACGCTGCGCGCGGTGGGCGGCTATGACGAATATCTCGATCTGCTGAAATTGCATGCCAGCGATCCGCAAGCAGCGATGAAACGCTGGGGTGTCCTGTGGGAGACGTGGTGGCGTCATACCGCGCGCACTACCCCCTGGACCACATCATTTAATGACAACGACTGGCCGGTCGCCCCGTCGGGGCTTGGCAACTGGCAGGATTGGAATGTCCCCGCGCTCACGGGCTTTGCCGGTCAGCTTTGGTATCGCACCTCGGTCACGCTGACGGCAAATCAGGCGGCGCAGAACGCAGAATTGTCGCTTGGCTCCGTCAATGAGGAAGACGAGACCTGGGTCAATGGCGAGCCTGTCGGCAACATGTTCGGGTTCGGCAAAGAACGAACCTACAGACTCCCGGCCGGAGCGCTCCAGGCGGGCGGCAACTCCATCGTTGTGAATGTGCTGTGCACTTATCACGGTTGCGGTTTGATCGGCGCCGCCGACAAACGGGCTTTGCGGCTGAACGACGGAACCTCCATTCCTCTGAACGACGTCTGGCGCTATCAGATCGGGCCCGAGAACGAGACGCCCACACCGCGCGCGCCCTGGGGTGCCACGGCGGGTCTGGGTATGGCCTATAACGCGATGATTGCGCCGATCGGTCGATACGGTTTTCGCGGCGTCGTTTGGTATCAGGGCGAATCCAACGAAGGTAGGCCCGAGAACTATCGCGCGCTGCTCTCGGGATTGATGGCCGATTGGCGCAGCCAATTCGGTGCGGATTTACCGTTCCTGATTGTGCAGCTCCCCGACTACCGCGCGCCACCGACGAAGCCCGTCGATTCCAACTGGGCAAAACTGCGCGAGGCCCAGCGTCAGACGGTCGTCAACGATCCACATGCCGCGCTCGCCGTCACGATCGACATCGGCGAACATTACGACATTCATCCTGCCAATAAGCAGGAAGTCGGCAGACGGCTCGCGCGTGCCGCGCGCCATCTTATCTACAACGATCCCATCGCTCCAACCGGTCCGACGGCGCTTGAAGCGCGCCGCGAAAGAAATCGCGTGATTGTGAGTTTTGCGGACGTCGAGGGTCGGCTCGTCGCTTATGACGCTTTCTCACCGATTGGCTTTGAACTATGCGGCAACAACGAGGCCACTTGTCGTTACGCTACTGCGCAGATTGCAGGAGAAAGAGTTTCGTTCGAAGTTCCGGCGAAATTCACGCCCACGCATGTGCGCTATTGCTGGGCGGATGGCCCGATCTGTACGCTCTATGACGAGGCGAAATTGCCGGCAGGCCCCTTCGATCTATCGATCGAGGGCTCGTCTGGACACTTGCATGTGATGACGCATCGCCCGCCGCGCCGCCACCGGTCTCGTCCGCATCGCTAACCGCTCATTCGCAGAACCTGTCAGAGGCTTCGCATCAGAGCCGAACTTAATCCAGCCAGAGTGCGCTCGTGATGATGCGCGGATAATAGCGGCTCGCCTTGCCCTCGCCCGAGACGATCTGATCGCTGCAGGCCCAATAGGCGCTGCCCACGGTTTGCCATTTCACATGCGCGGCATCGGCCTTCTTAAACACCTCCGCGACTTGCGGATCTTTGTCCAGATTGAAGACGCGCCGCGTCACATGCATGAAGATCGAGATTTTGCTCATCCACGAATTGTTGCTGGTAGAAGAGAGTTTGATGCCGCCGTCGTCAAAGGTGTTGCGGTGCTTGGGATCGACCAGCAGCTTGCGTGTATGCTCCTTGAGCACGTCGAACAACTTCTTTTCGGCCGGCGTGCCGTAGATCTTGTCGGGCTTCACGCCGGCATAGCCGGTCTGGGCGAAGTAAAGCGGATAAACGCAACCCTCGATGGCCGGAAGAATTCGCGAGTCGTATCCCGGGTTCGACTTCTCGAAAATGGCCGGCAGAATTCCGTCGACGGCCTGTTGCGCCACGACGCCCGCAACCTTCTCTGCGAGAAGTTGGGACTTTTCCTGGTTTTTCTCGTCGCCCAAATCGCGGAACATCAGCGCCAGCGCGCGATAACTCGCCCAACTCTTGACCGCCATGTAGACGTTGTTGCGCGTCTGCGCCAGCGAATGGTCGAGGGAGTCGTAGGTCGTGATTTCCTGCCCGCCCGCGGTCTTCGTGCTATCGAATTGCGCGAAGCCCACATCGCCGCCGCGATGGACCATCGAGGTGAGGCAGTCTGCGATAATTTTTTTGTTCTTCTTCAGCCACGCCGTATCGCGCGTCTTGGCCATGTAACACGCGGCCGTCAGCGTCCAATTGCAGAGCTGCTCGACCGTCATATAGCTGAAGGTGCTGGTGAGGTTGGCCAGTTCGTAGCTCGAGCGGCCCTTCGGTGCGAAATTGTTGTGCGCACCCATGTCGTGGCAGAAGCTGAGGCCTCCGGGCTTCTTGTCATAGGGCCGCGAGAGTTGCGCCGCGTCCGGCGGCGGCGGCGGTTGCGAGGGATCGTGATCGAAGCTGTGCACCGGTCCGGCTTCGTCTTTGTAGATTTTGATCTCGTCGGTGTAGCTGTATTGCTTTACGAAATTATCGAGCAGGTTTTTCACCAGCCACGGATTGCGATCCAGCTCCCAAAACACGTGATCGACCGCGAGGTCGAGCGTGTTCATCATGCAATATTCGCCTTCGTTCACCACCCAGAACGGCTTCTTCTCGATTTCGAGAAGTTGCGTCGAGCCGTAATAGCTGTGTGTGGCGTGCGAGATCATAAACTTCTGATTGTCCGACAAGCTCGAGGCTTCGAGTTTTGCATCCAGCTTTCCCGCATTGGCGATGAGCTTGCCGGCGCGATCGAGGGTGGCGCGCAACACATCCGTGAGATCGGTGTAGTAACGGGTGTAGAGATACTTGCCATCCATGCCCGTGGTGACAGGCTGTTCGAGGTACGAGCCGATTGCCAGGGTCATTGCGTATTTCTTGCCGGGCGGCACTTCGAAGCCGACGCCTGGGCACGAACCCAGCAAATGCACCGGATTGTAGCGTTCGCGGATTCCGTCGGTCGCCGACCAGCGCATAAATCCGAACGGGGCAGGGGCTGCCGCTTTCTTGGGGCCCGTCACGTCGAACACTTCGGCGGCCACTCCCGCCTCGCGCCGGAAAGCAAAGCCCACGCGTTTTTTCGAGCCCAGGTCGTCATCGATCATGCGCGGGCCGGGGCGCGAATGATTGAGGGCAAAAATGCCGGTCTTGGTTCTTGTGCCCTTGGTGTTGTCGATGATCAGTTGCGCTACGACCGACGGACGAAGACCTTCGCGCATCTCTTCCTTGGTGGCGTTTGCGGGATCGGGAATCGTACCGAACGGCGAATATACCGTGAAGGTCAGATCGCCGGCCTGCCAAGTGTCGCTCGCCCAGCCATAAAAACGCCGGATTTCATTTGGCGCGAAGGGCGCCGCGTCGGGGCGCACATTGGCTTCGGAGGGGCCGGCCTGTTCCACCATAAAAGCCTCGGCCGCATTGCTCGCGGCGCCGATATAGAAAGGCAGACATTTGAGCGTCGCATCGGCATAGCGATCGCCGTCGATCACGCCGATGAAGACTTCCTGATCGCCTGGCTGTCCGATCTGCAGACCGATGCCGCCCTTGGTTCCCGGATTTCCACAGGTGAAGCTCATGAAGGCACCCATTGCAGAGTGCTGCGCGTTAAAGCCGATAGAACCTGAAAGCGGCTGACGTTTGGTCATTGATCTTTCTCCCAACGGATATCTGATTTTGTTGCCGGCAAGAGCCCAAGACGATCATGGGCTCTTGCCGGCAGGCGAGTTGTCACGAGGCCGGCCGTGACGCCTACTTGGCAAATGACTTGCGCCGCTCTTGTAGTTCGATGGCGATTTTTTTGTTCTCTGCGCGGTTGAGCGGATAGATCAGCAAAAGCGCCGCCGCAACCAGGAACAAAAGACCGGCATAGAGCCCCCCGGTCAGCACGACACCGTGGATGGCCTGTGGCGTCTGCGCCGTCGCTTTTTCGGCGTAGCCGTAGAACGCATAGATCCAGCCGACCAAGGACTGACCCATGGTCAGGCCAACCCAGAGGGCAAACACGACGGCGCTGGTCACGATGCCCGAGGCGCGGCGGCCGGTCTTCCACTCGCCGTAGTCGGCAACATCGCCCATCATCGACCACAAAACCGGGCCCGAGATGCCGAACGAGAACTGACGCAGAACCTCAAGGCCGATGACGGTATAGTTGCCGTGCGGCGGGATAACGCCCAGCGCGCAGGTGAATAGGCCGGTCAGGACCATGCTGGTGAAGAAGAGCTGCCGCTTGCCGACGCGGACGGAAATCGCGTTGGAACAGGCCACGCCGACCAACAGCGAGATCAACCCGAAGCCGTTCATCCACGAGAACAGCCCTTTGTCGCCCTGGAAAAGCGCGCAATAGGCGAACATGGCATTGCCGCGCATGCATAGGGCGGCGAAGTAGAAGAGTGTGACCAGGAACAGGATCGCCCACGGTTTGTTCCCGAAGAGATCGGAAAGATCTTGTTTCAGCGAGGTCTTCTGTTTCGGGTCGGGCTGGATGCGCTCCTTGGTGGTAAGAAAAGAGACCACGAACAGAACCATGGCAATGATCATCAGCAGGCCCATGGTGAATTGGTAGCCGCGTGCCAGATCGGCGGGGTTCTTGGAGCCGCCGGCGAATATGTCGATCAGCGGAATCACCAGGCTCGCCACGATGAAGCCGGCCGAGTTGGCGGCAATCTGGCGATACTGGGAGATGGAGTTGCGTTCGTCGGGATCGTCGGTCATCACGGCATTCAGCGAGGCATAGGGCACGTTGTTGACCGTGTAGACGATGCGCAGGAGAGCGTAGGTGACCCAGGCATAGATCAGCTTGCCTTCCGGTGAGAAGTTCGGCGTCGTGAAGGTCAAAACGCCGATGATTCCGAATGGCAGGGCCGTCCAAATGAGCCAGGGGCGGAACTTGCCCCACTTGGTCGAGGTACGGTCGGCGATCACACCCATGATCGGGTTGACGAAAGCCACCGCGATGCCGATGACAAAGAACATCGTTGCCGCCGTGGCCGCCGGCAGGCCATAGACGTCCACGTAGAACGTGACCTGCAAGGCAATCATGAACTGGAACACGAAGTTCGCGGCGAGATCGCCGAGCGCGTAGCCGACCTTCTCTGTGACTGGAAGTTTCTGGGTCATATTTTCCTCTTTCCCCTGTGCTCGATTTTTTCACCGAGCTATTTGGTTATGGCCTGGATCGGCTTTGCCCGTCGTATGAAGAGCGCGCTGTCAACGCCGCCGCATTCAACGGCCTGCATAGTGTTCACGTCGAAGCGGCCTCCTGCCAACCTGCAGGATGCTGCGAAGGAAGATGGTGAACACCGCGAAGTCATAGCGCGATGCGATGCCGGCGCGCGATGCTGCATTGGTTGTGAGAGCCTGGAAGCTACGCTATTGATTCAGTCTAGTGGGAGCGGTACCATTGAGCAACCGAAAAACCGGATTCCGACGGTGGGGCGCAAGGGATTTACGGATTTGCTCTGATCAAAAGAAGCTATGTCGCACCTTTTGGAGCCAGGCTCGGACCCGGGCGTCTGTGATTGCACCCGGGGCGTTCGAATTCGCGGTTGGCGCGGCCTCGGAAGACGTGAAGACTGCCGGTCCGATCGTTGAGAAAGTGGGACAGTCGATGCTGAAGATCGAATCCGCGAAAGTCATTGTCACCTGTCCGGGTCGCAATTTCGTTACCCTCAAGATTCAAACCAAGGACGGGCCTTATGGCGTCGGCGATGCGACGCTGAACGGCCGCGAACTCGCCGTGGCGAGCTATCTCGCCGATCACGTCATCCCTTGTCTGATCGGGCGCGACGCCCACCGCATCGAAGACGTTTGGCAGTACCTCTATCGCGGCGCTTATTGGCGGCGCGGACCGGTCACGATGTCGGCCATTGCGGCCGTCGACATGGCGTTATGGGACATCAAGGCCAAGCTCGCCGGAATGCCTTTGTACCAGCTGCTTGGTGGCGCTTGCCGGGAAGGTGCGATGGTCTACTGCCACGCCAACGGCAAGACGATCGAGGAAACTCTGGAGCAGGCGCAATCCTATATCGCGCAAGGCTACAAGGCGGTCCGCCTTCAGTCGGGCGTTCCCGGGCTGAAATCGACCTATGGCGTACCCAAGGGCAAAGAAGCCTACGAACCCGCCGATGCCGACATCCCCACCGAGAATTTGTGGTCCACGGAAAAATATCTGCGCAGCGTGCCGGAATTGTTCGCTGCGGGGCGCGACAAATTAGGCTCGGACGTCCATCTCTTGCACGACGTGCACCACCGTCTGACTCCGATCGAAGCGGGACGATTGGGCAAAGATTTGGAACCGTTCCACCTATTCTGGCTCGAGGACGCAGTCCCCGCGGAGAACCAAGCGGGCTTCCGCATCATTCGTCAGCACACGACGACCCCCCTTGCGGTCGGCGAGGTTTTCAATTCGATCTGGGACTGCAAGCAGCTGATCGAAGAACAGTTGATCGACTATATCCGGGCGACCATCGTCCATGCCGGCGGCGTTACGCATTTGCGCCGCATCGCCAGCCTTGCGGACCTCTATCATGTGCGCACCGGATTCCACGGCGCCACGGATCTGTCGCCGATCACGATGGCAACGGCGCTGCATTTCGATGTGTCGATTCCAAATTTCGGCATCCAGGAGCATATGCACCATGCGGCGGTGAGCGAATCCGTCTTCCCGCATGCTTACAGCTACACGGATGGTTACATGCATCCGGGCGAAGCGGCGGGGCACGGCGCCGATATCGACGAGAAAGAAGCGGCAAAATATCCCTACAAGCGCGCCTATCTCCCGGTTAACAGGTTGGAAGACGGCACTTTGTACAACTGGTGACTCAGGCGTATATCGGCTCCCGGCGCGCGTTCTTGCGACATTGTCTGCGCTATGAGTAATTGTGATATAGATAATTGCAACTCTAACCAACGTCTGTTTACCAATCGCCGATGAACCCTGCCAAGAAAACACCGAATGGCCCACAAAAGTCCTCGGGTCGCAAAAGACCGGGCGCGGTGACGATCCACGATGTCGCGCTACTGGCGGGCGTGTCGCCGATGACGGTCTCCCGTGTCATCAATGGCGAAACGAACGTTCGCGCCGCCAAGCGCGCCGCGGTCCTAACGGCGATAGACGATCTTAATTATGCACCCAATCCCGCCGCGCGCAGTTTGGCGGGCGCAGACGGTGCGCGGATTGGCTTGCTCTACAACAATCCGAGTGCGGCTTATCTGACAGAGTTTCTTGTCGGCGCCCTCGATAAATCGAGCCGCAAAAGCACGCAGCTCATATTGGAGAAATGCGAGATCACCAGCGCCATCGTCGAACGCGCGGCCGTGCAAAAATTGGTCGATGGCGGTGTATCGGGCGTCATTCTACCGCCGCCGCTGAGCGAATCGGTGGATGTGCTGCGGGCTCTCAAAGAGGCAGACCTGCCAACTGTCGCCGTTGCCACGGGCCGGTTCAATTCGGAAGCATCCTGCGTGCGCATCAACGACTTTGCCGCCGCGCTTGAAATGACGAATTATCTTATCGATCTCGGCCATCGTCGCATCGGATTTATTAAGGGTCATCCCAACACGACCTCGAGCGCGGAGCGCCTGCGCGGCTATGAGGAGGCCTTGCACGGAGCCGGCATCCGCAGCGCCAAATCGCTGGTCGCGCAAGGGTATTTCAGTTATCGCTCGGGCCTGGATGCCGCCGAGACGCTGCTAACGCAACCGGAGCTACCCACAGCCATATTCGCCAGCAACGACGATATGGCTGCTGCGGTCGTTTCGGTGGCGCACCGAAAAGGGCTCGATGTTCCGAGCGATCTTTCGGTTGTCGGGTTCGACGATACCTCGATCGCAACGACAATTTGGCCCGAGCTGACGACCATCCGCCAACCGATCACGTCCATGGCGGAAATAGCCCTGGACCTGGTTATTCGCGCGATTCGCTCGCGCAAGAATGGACAAGCGTCCAAACCGATTGACCATCTCGTCACCTATTCGCTGGTCAAACGCCGGTCCACGGCGGCGCCCAAAAAAACCTAGAACCGCTAGTTGGAGGGTGTGTAGACGGTGCGTTTGGTGTATCTAACCTGCCGGATCAATTGCGCTAATTGGGCACTTGCGCGCTGTTAGCGCTACCAGTAGGTTCGTTCAGCCGAACAAGATATGGGAGTTAACCCACGGGGCAACATGCTCCGTTTTCGGTGGGGAAAACCGCGGACATTTCGTCGGAAGAGGTAGCCAATGGCCAAGGCCAACACTGCGCTTGTAGTTGCTCTAACGCTTACCGCTGCGCTCGGAGGGCTGCTCTTCGGTTACGATACGGCAGTGATTTCTGGGGCGGTCGCAGCCATTGATCACAATTTCATCAACCCGATGACAGGCCTGTCGGAATCGTGGCGCGGGTTTCTTTCGGGTTGGACAGTGTCTTGCGCACTGTTGGGCTGTGTGATCGGTGCGGCGGTCGCGGGGCCTGTTTCGACAAAATGGGGACGCAAGCCGACATTGATGTTCGCTGCCGTGTTGTTTTTTATCGGCTCGCTCGGCTCGGCCGTACCGGAATTCGGCTTTGGCCCAATCGGCGGCATGGGCCCCGCGGCACTGATACCGTTTATCGTTTATCGCGTTATCGGCGGCATTGGCGTCGGTATTGCTTCGATGATTTCTCCTCTCTATATCGCCGAGATTGCACCTCCGAAAATACGCGGCTCGCTTGTCACGTTCCAACAAATCGCCATCGTTGGAGGTATGCTGGTTGTCTATTTCGTAAATTGGGCGATCGCGATCCAGGGTAACGATACGTGGATCCTCGCGGTCGGCTGGCGCTGGATGCTGGCATCGGAAGTCATCCCTTCGCTGCTCTTTTTCGGGTTGATGCTGTTCGTGCCCGATACGCCGCGCTGGTATGTCATGCGCGGCAAAGACGCGCGTGCCTTGGAAGTCCTTAAGACACTGACGGACGATGCCGATGCCAACAAGACCCTGAAAGAAATCGAGCAGACACTGGTGCAGCGCACAAGGCCCTTGTTTAGTTTTGGTGCGCTTGTGATCTTCGTCGGCATTATGCTGTCGGTCTTTCAACAGTTGGTCGGCATCAATGCCGTGCTTTATTACGCACCATTGATGTTCAAGAATCTGGGCGCTTCTACCGATAGCGCTTTCCTGCAGACCATCGTGGTCGGCATTGCTATGGTGAGCTTCACCGTGGTGTCGCAAGTCACTGTCGACCGCTGGGGCCGTAAGCCCTTGCTAATCACCGGCTCGCTGGTGATGGCCGTTTCGATGCTGGCGCTCGGGTTCTTATTCAATGCCTCCGGCAACGGCACGGCTTCTTTGCAGATGTCGCACGCGGCCGGCATGTGGGGATTGGTGGCGGTTGTCGTCTATATCGCCGGATTTTCTCTGTCTTGGGGCCCGGTGGTGTGGGTCATGCTGGCAGAAATCTTCCCCAATTCCATCAAAGGCAAAGCGATGGCTATCGCCGTCGCCGCGCAGTGGATCGCCAACCTGTTCGTGTCGATCACCTTTAAGATGCTCGACGGTAGCTCGGCGCTGAATGCCGCATTCAATCACGGCTTCGCATATTGGCTGTATGGCGTAGCGAGCCTGATTTCTGCGTGGTTTGTAATGAAATATGTGCCCGAAACGATGGGGCGCAGCCTCGAAGCCATTCAGGAATTGTGGCACCGCAAGCTGTCAGCTGGAAAGTAAACAAGATGCATAGTTTTTGGTCAATTCCGCGATCGTTGATTACGCAGGAGCAGTAACGGCGATGTATTTAGGGATCGATATAGGCACGTCCGGCGTAAAGGCGGTGCTGACGGACGACGAGGACCGGATTGTCGCGCAGGCTTCTTCGCCGCTGACCGTGGAGCGCCCACATCCCTTATGGTCCGAGCAGAATGCCGAGACCTGGTGGTCGGCGACGGTCGAAGCGGTGCGGGCTTTGCCCGCCAAGGAGCGCCAAGCGGTCAAAGGCATTGGGCTTTCCGGCCAGATGCACGGCGCCACGCTTCTCGACGCCTCCGATAAGCCTTTGCGCCCCGCCATCCTTTGGAACGACGGACGCTCGGAAGCCGAATGTGCCGAGCTCGAAAAGCTCGAGCCGCGCTCGCGCGAGATCACCGGTAATCTGGCCATGCCCGGCTTTACGGCGCCCAAGCTCTTGTGGGTGAAGCACCACGAGCCGGACGTCTTCAAGAAAATCAAAACCGTTCTGCTGCCGAAAGACTATGTGCGGCTGCGCCTAAACGGCGAGAAGGCCGGCGACATGTCGGACAATTCGGGCACCTTGTGGCTCGATGTCGCCAAGCGCGACTGGTCGGATGCCATGCTCAAGGCCACCGATCTGACGCGCGCAAACATGCCCAAAGCGGTGGAAGGCACGGCCGCTACCGGCAAACTCTCCGCCGCAGTGGCAAGCGAGTTAGGCGTCCCACGGGTCGTTGTGGCCGGCGGCGGCGGCGACAACGCGGCGAGCGCGGTTGGCGTCGGCGTGGCGGCGCCCGGGCAAGCCTTCCTGTCGCTCGGTACGTCCGGCGTGTTGTTCGTCGTGACCGACAAATTCCGCCCCAACCCCGCCAAAGCGGCGCATGCATTCTGCCATTGCCTGCCGGGTATGTGGCATCAAATGGCGGTGATCCTGACGGCGGCTGCGGCGATCGACTGGGTCACGCAGCTCACCGGGTACAAGAACGTCGTCGAGACGGTTGCGGCCGCGGAGAAACGCGGCCTGCACAAGCAAACCCCGATTTATCTGCCTTATCTGTCCGGCGAGCGCACGCCCTACAACGATCCGTATGCGCGCGGCGTGTTCTTCGGTCTCTCCGCCGAGACAACCTCCGCCGATCTCGCCTATGCCGTTCTCGAAGGCGTGGCCTATGCCTTTGCGGACGGCATCGATGTGCTCAAGGAAGCCGGCAGCAAAATCGGCGACGTGACGGTCGTTGGCGGCGCGGCGCGGTTGCCTTATTGGGGCCCCATGCTGGCATCCGCCCTCAACATTCCGCTCACCTATCGTGAAGGTGGCGAAGTGGGTGGTGCATTCGGCGCGGCGCGCCTGGGAAGGTTGGCGGCTAGCGGGGAAGATCCCGTGAAGGTCTGCACCCCTCCAAAGATTTCGCGTGTCGTCGAACCGGTTGCTGCGCTAAAGGAACAGATGGCTCCGCGGCGGGCTCTGTTCATGAGCCTGTATCAGAATCTCAAAGCCTCTTTCAGGGAGTTTGGCAAATGACCATTTTTTCGGACGTAGCTCCGGTGAAATATGAAGGTCCGCAGAGCACGAACGACTTTGCGTACAAAGTGTACGACAAGGATCGCGTCGTTCTCGGCAAGAAGATGGCGGACTGGCTGCGGCTGACAGTGTGCTATTGGCACTCCTTCGCCTCGGGCGGCGCCGATATGTTTGGCGGCGGTACCTGGCCCCGTCCGTGGAACGGTTCGCCGGTGACCCAGGAAATGGCCAATGCCAAGGCGGATGCGGCGTTCGACTTCTTCGCGCGGCTGGGGACGCCCTATTTTGCTTTCCACGATGCGGATGTGATGGCGGACGCCAACACGCTGGAAGAGCACGACGCCAATCTGAAGAAGATCGAGGCCACTATCGCCAAGAAGATGGAGCAGACCAAGGTCAAGCTGCTCTGGGGTACCGCGAACCTGTTCAGTCATCCGCGTTATGCGGCCGGTGCGGCGACCAATCCGGATCCAGAGGTGTTTGCCTATGCTGCCGCCCAAGTGCGGATGATTTTGGAAACGACCCAGCGTCTGGGCGGCGAGAACTACGTGCTATGGGGCGGCCGCGAAGGTTACGACACGCTGCTCAATACCGACTTGAAGGCGGAACTGGAGCATTTTGGCCGCTTCCTCAAGATGGTGGTCGAGCACAAGCACAAGATCGGCTTCAAAGGCACGATCCTGATCGAGCCCAAGCCGTTCGAACCGACCAAGCACCAATACGACCGCGATGTCGCCACGGTGTACGGCTTCCTCCTCAAGAACGGTCTGGAGAAGGAAGTGAAGGTCAATATCGAAATCAACCACGCCACGCTGGCGAATCTCGACTTCGAACATGAAGTGACCTCGGCCTATGCCAACGGCATCATGGGTTCGCTCGACATCAACCGCGGCGACCCGCGCAGCGGCTGGGACACCGACCAGTTCCCGAACAACGCACAGGACATCACCCCGGCGATGCTCGAAATCGTCAACAATGGCGGTCTGAACACCGGCGGCTGCAACTTCGACGCCAAGCTGCGCCGCCAATCGATCGACCCGAACGATCTCTATATCGCCCACATCTCCGGGATCGACACCTTGGCGCGCGCTCTACTCGCGGCCGAATCGATCATCAAGGAAAAGCGCCTCGCCAAGTTGCGCGAAGAACGCTACGCCGGTTGGAGCGCGCCGCTCGGCAAGCGTATCCTCGCGGGCGATTTCACGCTGCAGACACTTGCTGACCATGCCGTAAAAACAAATCTCGACCCCAAGCCGAAATCCGGCCGTCAGGAACTGTTCGAAGAGATCGTCGCAAACAACTGCAAGTTCTAGGGGTTTTTGGACGGTATAGCGTGAGCGGATAACGGCTATCCGGGGTGCGGCAGCGTTCAGGCGCTGCGGCACCGGCCCGATTTGAAGATTGGCTGGGCGCAGCCTATCTATGTCGCATGATCAACGAAATCGTCGCCTTTATCGGTCGTAATGCCATCTGGGCGGGACCGATCATGTTTGTCGTCTCGTTCGGCGAATCGTTCGCATTCCTAAGTCTGTTGTTTCCCGGCACGACTATCATGATCGCGGCCGGGGCCTTTATCCCAAGCGGTACGCTGGATGTTTGGCCGCTATTGATCGGCTGTATCACCGGTGCGACGGCAGGCGACGGGGTTTCCTATTGGTTGGGACGCAAATACGGGCATCTGCTCGAACGGGTTTGGCCATTCACAAGGCACCCGGCGATGCTGGCAAAAGGATATGCCTTTTTCGAGCGCCACGGCGGTAAGAGCGTTTTCATCGGCCGCTTCTTCGGTCCCTTGCGCGCCGTCATTCCTCTGGTCGCGGGAATTACCAAGATGCCGGCCTCACGCTTCTGGATTGCGAATGTGACATCGGCCTTGGTGTGGGCGCCGGCGCTGCTCTTGCCGGGCGCGCTCACCGCGTTCTTCGTTCAATCGCTTCACGTCGCAAAGGATCTGGAGTGGCTCCTGCTTGCGGTCCTCGTCGCACTGATCATGGCCGGCGCCTGGGCCGCTAACAAATATCGCCTCTTCGGCGGAAGGTGACCGTCGTAAGCAGAGCCTGCGCCGTCATCCGCGGTGTTTCGCCAGCACCAGCGGTGCCATTTGATCGGCCCAAGCACCGTCGCCGGAATGCACCCGGGCTCTTCGGCGCAGTTCGATGGTTGCGCCGGCCTGTGCGGCATGCCGAAGCGCATCATTCATGTGCTCTATGCTGCGCTCCACAAGCTTAAGCGCATTGCGCAGTTCCGGCGTCAAGCTCTCGCTTTCGCTCGTCACATGATGGTCGGTCATAGTCGGCATGGAGCAGCACCCTTTGCCCGGCTGGATCTCATGACTCGGCATTTGACATCTCCGCTAATGCGCCGAAGCGAATTGCTGGGCTTCGGTCGAGTCCGACATTGCGGTCGTCGAGCTCTGACCACCCGTGATCGCCAGCGAAACGGCATCGAAATAGCCCGTTCCCACTTCGCGCTGATGGCGCGTCGCGGTGTAGCCATGCGCTTCGCTGGCGAACTCTGCCTGCTGCAGAACCGAATACGCCGCCATGCCGCGATCGCGATAACCGCGCGCCAATTCGAACATGCCGTGGTTGAGCTGGTGGAAGCCCGCCAGCGTCACGAACAGGAATTTGTAGCCCATGGCCGCCAATTCGCTTTGGAAATGCGCGATCTTGCTCTTGTCGAGATTGGCTTCCCAATTGAACGACGGCGAACAATTGTAAGCCAGCAGCTTGCCGGGATAGGCTTTGTGCACGGCCTCGGCAAATCTCCGCGCATCGCCAAGATCGGGCTTCGAGGTTTCCCACCACAGCACGTCGGCGTAGGGCGCATAAGAGATGCCGCGCGCGATGCAAGCCTCGACGCCATTGCGCAGATGATAGAAGCCTTCGGGCGTACGCTCCTCGGCCAAGATGAACGAACGGTCGCGTTCGTCGATATCCGAGGTTATAAGCTTGGCCGCTTCGGCGTCGGTGCGTGCCACGATCACCGTTGGAACGCCCATCGTGTCGGCCGCGAGCCGCGCCGCGCAGAGATTGCGGATATGCGCCGCAGTCGGGATCAGAACCTTTCCGCCCAAATGTCCGCATTTTTTTTCGGAAGCGAGCTGGTCTTCAAAGTGGACCCCAGCTGCGCCTGCCTCGATATAGGCCTTCATAATCTCGAACGCATTGAGCGGCCCGCCGAAGCCGGCTTCGGCGTCGGCGAGAATCGGCACGAACCACGTCTCAACGCTGTGCTTGCCTTCGGCATGTTCGATTTGGTCGGCACGTTGGAAAGTACGGTTGATCTTGCGCACCAGCTCCGGGCCGGAATTCGCGGGATAGAGACTCTGATCGGGATACATGGCGCCGGCGGTATTGGCGTCGGCGGCGACCTGCCAGCCCGACAAATAGATCGCCTTCAATCCGGCGCGCACCATCTGCATCGCTTGATTGCCCGACAAAGCGCCCAACGCGGACACGTGACTTTCGGAATGCAAGAGCTCCCAAAGCCGGTTCGCGCCGCGTTCCGCCAATGTGTAATGCTGCACCAACGAGCCGCGCAGGCGTTCGGCGTCGGCGGCGCGGTAGGGGCGCGTGATGCCATTGAAGCGGCCGCGCGGGGCGCAAGGGATCAGGTCGGCAAAGTTGGTCACAGCACTCTCCGGTCATGGGTCTCGAGCAAGCGGCGATAGGCGGGCGTGGTCAGGAATGGTTCGATGTCATCGGCGAGGCACAGTTCCTGGAAAAGCATGCGAGCGTCGTCCAGATTCTGCCGGCTGTCTGCGTGGGGGGGTAGAGCGGCCACTTCCTCGCCGATGATTGATTTCAGGAGTTCGCCGGTTACCACGCGGCCGGTGTCGAGCCGCACGCCGTGATATCGCCATTGCCATATCTGCGCCCGGCAGATTTCCGCCGTCGCGGCGTCCTCCATGAGATTGTAAAGTGGCACACACCCCTGGCCGCCAAGCCAGGATGCGATGTATTGGATGGCGACACGCACATTGGCGCGCAGGCCTTGCTCGGTGATCGTTCCCTCGGGGCGCCGCGTCAGATCGGCGGCGAAGACACAGACGTCCTCGCGCAAACGCTCGAGCTGATTGGCGTGCGGCATGACGGCATTGAAGGCGGCAAGCGCCGTCGGAATTAGGCCAGGATGAGCAACCCAAGTTCCGTCATGACCTTCGCGCGCTTCGCGTTCCTTGTCGGCTTTCACTTTCTCCAGCGCAGCGGCGTTGGCGGCTTCGTCGCCGCGAATTGGAATCTGCGCCGCCATACCGCCCATGGCATGCGCGCCGCGGCGATGACAGGTTTTGATCAGCAGCTTGCTATAGGCCGAAAGGGCAGGCGATGTCATGGTCACCTGCGCGCGGTCCGGCACGATGAAATCCGCGCGCCGGCCCAGCGTTTTTATCATCGAGAAAATGTAATCCCAGCGTCCGCAATTCAGCCCGACGATATGATCGCGCATTTCGTAGAGGATTTCGTCCATCTCGAAGGCAGCGGGCAACGTCTCGATCAGAATGGTGGCGCGGATGCTGCCGCGAGGGATATCGAGCGATTTCTCGGCGGCGATGAACACATCGCGCCATAGGGCGGCCTCGTGACGGCTCTGCAGTTTGGGCAGATAGAAACAAGGGCCGCTGCCGCGCGCCAAAAGTTCACGCGCATTGTGGAAAACGAACAAACCGAAATCGAATAGCGAGGCCGACATCTCCTCGCCATCGAGCGTGACATGCGCTTCATCCATATGCCAGCCGCGCGGGCGCACCATCAGCACGGCCGTGTCTTTGTTCAGCGTATAGCGCTTGCCGCTCGCTTCGTCGGTAAAGTCCAGTGTTCGCCGCACGGCGCGAATGAGGTTCGCTTGGCCGTCGATAAGATTGTGCCAGCTCGGTGTGGTCGCATCTTCGAAATCTGCCATGAAGGCCGAAGCCCCACAATTCAGCGCGTTGATGATCATCTTCGCGTTAACGGGGCCCGTGATCTCGACCCGGCGGTCGAGAAGGTCCTTGGGCGGCGGCGCAATCTTCCAATCGGCCTGTCTTATACTTGTCGTATCGGAAGGAAAATCGAGATTCTCCGTGCCGGCGTCGAGCCGGGATTGGCGTGCGGTGCGAGCATTCAGCAATTCGCGGCGGCGCGCGTTAAACGACCGCTGCAGAGAAGCGAGAAACGCCAGCGCGTCCTCGCTCAGAATCTCGTTTTGCGCGGGATCCTTTGCCAATATGCGGATACTTCCGCTGCTGGTCTTTGAATTCGTCATGACGGTCGTGCTCGCTGCTTCTTTGACAGTCTTTACAAAACATGCACATGCGTACAATGATCAAATGATGCGAATAGTGTTGAATTGTGGCTGTTATTACAGAGGTGCAGACACGATTGTAAATGTTGTCAAGGTGAAGAGATGACCGAGCGTAAGGTATTTGCGGGGCAGCGTGTTCGCCATTTGCGCTCGTCGCTGGGTCTCACCCAGGTCGCGATGGCGAAGGATCTGGGCATATCGGCGAGCTATCTCAATCTTGTCGAGCGCAATCAGCGCCCGCTCACCACCCAGCTCGTGCTGAAACTCGCGGCGATCTACGATCTCGATCTTCGGGAATTGCGTGGCGACCGCGAAGCCAAACGGGCGGCGGAGTTGACCGAGATTTTCGCCGATCCCACCTTCGGAAAAATGCCGGCGCCCGCGGTCATCACCGATCTGGTCAATGGTTATCCTGACATCGCGGCCGCGTTTACTTCTCTTTATGGCGCTTACCGCAAAGCGATAGCCGGTCGGCCGGCGGGAGCCGACGACCCGGTTCCGGCGCATGACGAGCGTTTTCCGGTGGAAGAGGTGCGCGATTATTTTCACGCGCGTCACAATTACATTCCTTCGCTCGATTTGGCGGCGGAAGCGCTCTATACGCAACTGGCATCGCCCGACGAGCTGTTCTCGGCGTTGCGTTCGTTCCTTCTCGACACGCATCAGATACGGGTCACGATCTTGCCGATCCACGCGATGCCGGATCATCAGCGTCGCTTCGATCGGCACAATCGGCGGCTTTTCTTGTCGGAGATGCTGCACATTCCGGGACGCGTCTTTCAGACGGCCGTGCAGGTCGCATTACTGTCCTATGGCGGGGAAATCGACAGGCTTATCGCCGAAGCCGATTTGAGCAGCGACGACGCAAACCGATTGTTCCGCATCGGGCTTGCAAATCATTTCGCCGGCGCTCTGATGATGCCCTATGGACGGTTCGTCGAGGCCGCCACATCCGTGCGTTACGATATCGACGTTTTGGCCAATCGCTTCGGCGCCAGTATCGAACAAGTGGCGCATCGCCTGACGACGCTGCAGCGTGGCGAACGGCGCGGCGTACCATTTTTTCTGCTGCGTCTCGACCAGGCAGGAAACATTTCCAAGCGCTTTTCGGCAGGCGGATTTCCCTTCGCTCGTTTTGGCGGCACCTGTCCGCGCTGGCGCGTGCATGATGCGTTTGCCACGCCGGGCGAAACCATCGTTCAACCGGTCGAGTTGCCCGACGGGTCGCGCTATCTGACGATCTCGCGCACGGTGGAATCCATTCGCGGGCGTCATCCGCTGAATGCACGCAAGCTCGCGATAAGCCTGGGTTGCGAAATCTCTTATGCCAAACAAGTGGTCTATGGCGACGGGTTGGATCTGACTCACGCCGACGCCGTCACGCCGACCGGCGTCACCTGCCGGATGTGCGAACGGATCAATTGCGCAGCGCGGGCTTTCCCGCCGATGACGCGCCCACTCAAGATTGACGCCACCCGCAAGGGGTTCTCGGCCTTCGAGTTCGGGTGAATTGCAAATCTACAATCGACTTCGATTGGGTCCCCCGATTTAAGCTCCGCTTGCTTTCATACTGTCTTCAATCGTTCGTTTGAGCGCTTCCCCGTCCTGGTCTCCCAACAATATGAGTTCACGCGAACGGCCCGATCGTAACCGCAGAATAATGCGGCCGGAATGCGGGACGTTTCCCATGCCCCATTTTCGCTTGGGATTGAAATCGATACGTGAGATATCGTGCCATCGAATCTGAAAATTGGAAAAACTAAGGCGCAGGAAGATCGCTGAAGTCACGTTCAGGTGCTCATAAAGCGTGGCGGAGAGCGTAGACACCCAATAGTCCTGCTGATGGGAGACGGCAGAATCTGCCGGAGGACTGGCGACAAGGCCTAGGACTTTTGCACCGCACAGCATCGTGTCGGCGATGAAGACTTTGTAGGTTCGATTTAGGATGAGCGCGTAATACTGCATTGCGGCGAACCACGGCAAAGCAGCGCCCATATCTTTGTCCAGCGCCGGCTGTGCGGTTTGCGATTCGCTTTCCCGCCTATTTGCTATGCGATGTCCGAGCGTTCCAAGCCAGCGCCGGGCGCGTGCCGCTACCCAAAAAGAAGTGATGATGCCTACGGCAAAGAGGGCTCTGGGCGAGAATATTGCCAATATCGGGGGTACAAGCAGGAAGTTGCCAATAATGATTACTGTCGCGGCGATGAAACTCCCATAGATACCAAGCACTGCGAGGAGCGAAACTGCGCCAAGCGCTTTTACCAAAACGACACGATCTGGACTCGGGTCGGCAGCAAAGCGAGCTGTTTTGTAGTCAATGAACACAAGCACAAAGCAACAGCCCAGTGCTGCCGCGCCGAGCGCCACTGCCGAAATGATCCCATCGTTAAAGATATTTTCCATAATGGCCCCCAGCGAACAGTCTCATATCATGCGGCCGTTTGGGAGCCAAAGTTTGGGCGCCGCTGGCCCCGCTTTTGCTTCGTATTCCGTCGACCAGCGGGTTTGACCCGCTCTGGCACGCCACAGCAGTGTGAAGAAGGTTGCGCCATGCTTGAAGTTCTGAAACCCAGCGCGAAGTTCTTGGTGAATTCGGCGCTTTCGGTTCTGCCCGCACAAGCGCGCAAACGTTTTAAGGAGTATCACGAGCTGCGTTACTGGCGGGGCGTCACCGCGCCGATCGCCCGCGACCGTGCGAAACTGGAACATGAACGGGCGCATTACGAATATTTCTTCACCACATTTTTCGGGCTGAGTGCCGAAGATTATGCGGGCGAAGCGGTCCTCGATATCGGTTGTGGACCATGCGGCAGCCTGGAATGGGCCAAAGGCGCTCGCCAGCGCGTGGGTCTCGACCCGCTGGCCGACAAATACCGCAAGCTTGCCGAAGACAATCAGGCCATGACCTATTGCTCGGCGCCGTCCGAAGTGATCCCTTTCGCCGACGGCCATTTCGATGTCGTGACCACTTTCAACAGCCTAGATCATGTCGACGACGTCGAGGCGACGATCCGCGAGATCAAGCGCGTGACGGCACCTGCCGGACGCATTCTGCTGATCGTCGAAATCGGCCACGCGCCGACTCCAACCGAACCGCATTTTCTCGACGAGGACGTGGTCGCCAAATTCGCGCCCGAATTCAAACCCGCCGGCGTGCGTCTGTTCGGTGTGCAGGCGGATCATAACCTTTATGCCTCTCTGAAGCAGGGCGTTCCCTTCGTGAAGGGCGAGGCCGGCATTCTTGCGGCACGCCTGGAACGGGTCTAATCGCCACAAATCCTAGAAAGCGGCATCGTATATACGTGTATTTTCGTATAAAGGCATAAATACAAGCGCGACGATATTCCCGTCGCGCTTGTATCCTTCCCAGCGGTCTTTTTTGCTATCGTGGCTAGGATGACCGCGTCGTTGCGGCCGTGGGAGGATGTCCGTTGCGTCTCACACTTCACACCGATTACGCATTACGCACCCTGATGTTGCTCGCGCTCGAACCGGACGAAGTCCACACGATCGCCAGCATCGCGAAGCGCTATCGGATATCCCGCAACCATCTGATGAAGGTGGCGCAGACGTTGATCGAAGCCGGCTTTGTGGACGGCATCCGTGGCCGCAACGGGGGGCTCAAACTCGCGAAGCCTCCCGCCGAGATCATATTGGGGGATGTGGTGCGCATCACCGAAGACGGTTTTGCGCTGGTCGAATGTTTCGATCGCAAGAAAAACACCTGTGTCGTGACTCCGGCATGCGGTCTGCGCGGTCCTTTGGAGGACGCTGTGGCGGCTTTCCTCGCCGTTCTCGACAAGGTGTCGCTGGCCAGCGTGGTGGAGGGTCCCGGTAGGGCCGGTCGCATGCGTCGTCTTCTGGGCAGCCCTCAGCCTTTGGCCCATTAAGACCGATAATCTGGCGCATTTCGCGCAATAAAATCGGACATTCGTGTACCCCAACCCCCGGTTTGCTCTAAGCTACTGGGCATGCCCAGGAGGTGTTCGTGATGGTGCCCGAAAAGCCGCGCCGGCGGTTTCGTTCCCAGGACTGGTTCGACGATCCGACCCGAATGGACATGGTCGCGCTCTATCTCGAACGCTGGATGAACAGCGGATTGACGCCCAAAGAATTGCGCTCGGGCCGGCCGATCATCGGCATCGCTCAAAGCGGCAGCGACCTCAACCCCTGCAATCGCGTCCATCTCGATCTGGCGTTGCGCGTGCGCGATGGCATCCGCGACGCGGGTGGCGTGCCGATGGAGTTTCCCACGCACCCCCTGTTCGAGAATTGCCGGCGGCCCACGGCGGCGCTCGACCGCAACCTCGCCTATCTCGGCTTGGTGGAGATTCTGCACGGCTATCCAATAGACGCGGTGGTCCTGACGACCGGTTGCGATAAAACGACGCCTTCCGCGATCATGGCGGCATCCACCGTGGATATTCCCGCCATCGTCCTGTCCGGCGGGCCCATGCTGGACAGCTGGTTCGAAGGCGAATTGGTCGGTTCGGGTACGGTGATCTGGAAGACCCGCCGCCAGCTAGGCGCCGGCGAAATCACCGAACAGGAATTCATCGATAAGGCGGCGGCCTCCGCCCCATCGCTCGGCCATTGCAACACCATGGGCACGGCTTCCACCATGAATGCCGTGGCCGAAGGTCTGGGGCTTTCCCTGCCGGGGTGCGCGGCTATTCCGGCGCCTTATCGCGAACGTGGACAGTTCGCCTATGAAACCGGCAAACGCATTGTCGCGATGGCTTTTGAAGATCTCAAGCCGTCGCAAATCTTGACGCGGCACGCATTCTTAAATGCGATTGCGTTGATTGCCGCCATCGGCGGATCGACCAATGCGCAGCCGCACATCAATGCGATGGCGCGCCATGCCGGTGTCGAGATGAGCCCGCAGGATTGGACAAAGGGACATGACATTCCGCTCCTTCTGAATATGCAGCCCGCAGGGAAATATCTCGGCGAGCGGTTCTACCGCGCCGGTGGCGTACCGGCCGTATTGTGTGAATTGTTGCGCGCCGGAAAGATCGACGGCACGCCGCTCACGGTGACCGGCAACAGTGTCGCCGAAAACATCAAAGGCTGCGAAAGCACCGACCGGGAAATGATCTCGGCCTATGAAACCCCATTGCAGGAGCGTGCCGGGTTTCTGGTGATGAGCGGAAATCTCTTCGATTTCGCGATCATGAAATCCAGCGTGATCTCGGATGAATTCCGCCGTCGCTACCTGCACCAAGCAAGCGGCGCCGGCGTTTTCGAGGGGCGAGCGGTGGTCTTCGACGGGGCCGAGGACTATCACGCGCGAATCAACGATCCCGCGCTCGAAATCGACGAGCGCACCATTTTGGTGATCCGCGGCGCAGGGCCGATCGGCTGGCCGGGATCGGCGGAAGTCGTCAACATGCAACCGCCCGATGCGCTGTTAAGACGAGGAATCACCAGTTTGCCGACCATCGGGGACGGGCGCCAATCGGGCACATCCGACAGTCCCTCCATCCTCAATGCCTCACCCGAGAGTGCTGTCGGCGGAGGACTATCCTGGCTGAAGACCGGCGACATGATTCGTATCGATGTCGAACATGGCCGCTGCGACGCGTTGGTCTCCGACGAAGAGATTGCCAGGCGCAAAAAGGAAGCTCCGCCGCCGATTCCTGCCAGCCAGACGCCGTGGCAGGAAATTTATCGCGCGACAACAGGACAGCTCGACACCGGCGCCGTCATGGAGTTGGCGGTCAAATATCGCCGGGTCGCCGCCAAGACGCCAAGACACAATCACTGACGGCCCATGCGTGGATGCACCGCGGCGGGGCTTAGCTAGATGCGGTCCCGGAATTGTGGCATACACGCCGGTCGATTCAGAAAGCGCTCGATACGCGCGCAACAGAAAGATTCCTCGCATGATTGCACTGGCGCAAGGCGGCATGGAGCTCGACCTCGCACCGGAGGTCGGAGGCGCCGTAACACGGTTTGTCTTCGAAGGCATCGACGTGATGCGTCCGGCGCCCAAAGGAGCATTCACGCAACGTGACGCTTGCACCTTTGCGTTGGTGCCGTTCGCCAACCGCATCGAATTTGGAGTGCTCCATTTCCAAGGCCATGAATACAAACTTGCCAAGAATTTTGGAGACCATCCGCATTCATTGCACGGTCACGGCTGGCAGACCGCTTGGCGCGTGGTATCGCTTTCGCGCGATCAGGTGACCCTGGCCTATGATTACGAAGCGGGCGATTGGCCGTGGACCTACAGTGCCGAACAAGTCGTCACTTTGGCCGATGGTGGGATGACTCACCGGCTCACGGTCCGCAGCCGCGACGCCAAGCCGATGCCCACCAGCTTGGGCTTTCATCCGTATTTTCCGAAAACGGCTCAAACACGGCTCACGGCCTGTGTTAAGGGAATGTGGAGAGCGGATTCGACGATGATCCCGACGCAGCATGTTGAGGGGTCGCCGCTGCTCGATCTGGCGCAGGGCGTTGTGGTCGATAAGGCACCGTTCGTCGATTACTGCTTCACCGGCTGGCAGTCTCCCGCTCTGATCGAGCAGCCGGACAGCGGATTGACTGTTTCGCTGGAAGGCTCGCCCGAGTGCAAGTTTTTCCACGTTTATATCCCGGGCGAGCAGAACTTCTTTGCCGCGGAACCGGTGAGTGCCATGCCAAACGCATTTAACCGGCCCGAGTCTGCAAGCGTTACGGGTGTCCATGTGCTTACTCCAGGCGCAAGCTTCTCGATAGAGATGCGCCTTGGGGTCAGCCGCAAGTGATTGAAAATAGAATTTCGTCATTCTTCCGATCACCCCCTGTTCAAGCTGGTGCCGAATGACAGTAGTGACGTTAGCACGTGAGGAAGTCGCACTTCGCCGCGCGGTCCGGCGACGCCGATCACGCAACGCCGTATTGGCGATGGCAGGCGCGATGACGTTGGGAGCTTGCTCGTCGCTTCAATCGCTGCCGCAGGTCGACAAGATTGCATCGGTATTCGGCGGCTCGAATGCGTCGGCGCCGGCGGCGCCCGCCGCCGAGCCGGCTTCCCAGCCCACGGATATCGACGACGGCACGTCGGCTGTTATTCATCCGGAAATTTGGCCCAAAGGCGAAAGCGGCTTGGCGCGCGATCCCGCCGTCGAGGCGCAAGTTGCACAGCTGCTGTCGCAGATGAGTGTCGAGGAAAAAGTGGGGCAAATCATCATGCCCGATATCAACACCGTCACAGCAGACGATATCCGCAATTATCACATCGGTTCGGTTCTGAACAACGGCGATTCAGGGCCGCACGGCAACGACCGTGCCTTGCCGCCCGAGTGGTTAAAATTGGCGGACGAGAATTATGCCGCCTCCGTCAATGTCGCGCCCGGCAAGCCTGCGATCCCGCTTCTTTGGGGCATCGATGCGGTTCACGGCAATTCCAACATCATCGGCGCGACGCTTTTCCCGCATAATATCGGTCTCGGCGCGATGCACGATCCCGGCTTGGTGCAAAAGATCGGCGAAATCACAGCCCAAGAAGTGCGCGTGATGGGCAGCGATTGGACGTTCGCGCCGACCATAGCGGTGGTCCGCGACGACCGTTGGGGCCGCACCTATGAGGGCTTTTCCGAAGATCCGTCGATCGTTACCCAATATGCGTCGGCTATTATTACCGGTCTCCAAGGCATTCCGGGCGATCCGGATTTTCTGAAGGGTACGCATGTCATTGCCACGGCCAAGCATTACATCGGCGACGGCGGTACCGATGACGGCATAGACCAGGGCGACAATCTTTATAGCGAAGCCGCATTGCGCGACATCTTTGCTCCGCCTTACGAAGTCGCCGTCAAAGTAGGCGTGCAATCGGTGATGGCATCCTATTCGAGCTGGCGCGGACAAAAGATGCACGGCAACAAGGCACTGCTGAGCGACGTGCTGGTCGGGCGCTTGGGTTTCGATGGCCTCGTCGTCGGCGACTACAACGGCTATAGCCAGCTCCCAGGATGCAGCAAAACCGATTGCCCGCAAGCGCTGCTCGCCGGCCAAGATATCTACATGACGTCCGACGGCTGGCGGGGTCTTTTTGGCAACTTGGTCGCCGAGGTAAATTCCGGCCGGATTCCGATGGCCCGGCTGGATGAGGCCGCATCGCGAGTGCTGCGCGTGAAGCTGCGCGGCGGTCTGATGAGCGAGGGCAAGCCATCCTCACGTCCCTTTGCCGGCCGATTTGATCTTCTCGGATCGCCGGACCATCGCGCCCTAGCGCGTCAAGCCGTCCGCGAGTCTCTGGTTCTATTGAAGAATGACGCCGGTTTGTTGCCGCTTTCGCCGCGGGCTCATGTCTTGGTGACGGGCGACGGTGCGGACAATCTGCCCAAGCAATCGGGAGGCTGGACGATTTCCTGGCAGGGTCACGGCAACAAGCGCAGCGATTTTCCAAACGGCAGCACGATTTTTGAAGGGATCAAAGCGAGCGTCGAAGCAGCAGGTGGAACCGCGACACTCAGTGTCGATGGACAAACAAGGACACGTCCGGATGTGGCTATCGTCGTCTTCGGCGAAGATCCTTATGCCGAGGGATCGGGAGATCGCCCGAATGTCGACTATCCGCATTCTCACGATCTAAGGCTGTTGCAACAGCTCAAAGCGGAAGGCATTCCGGTCGTCAGTATTTTCCTGTCCGGGCGGCCGCTTTACGTAACGCCGGAAATCAATGCCTCCGACGCTTTCATTGCAGCGTGGTTGCCGGGCGGGGAAGGCGAAGGCGTTTCCGATGTGCTTTTCACAAAGCCCGACGGCTCGGTTGCGTATGATTTCCGTGGCAGGCTTTCTTTTTCCTGGCCGCGCGCACCGGATCAAACGGCATTAAACGTGGGGACGGAGCCCTATTATCCGCTGTTTGCTTATGGCTATGGCTTGGATTACGCGCATCCGCGAAATCTGGGTCCGCTGCCGGAAGCGCCGGTTGTTGTCACGTCGTCGGAAGTCAACCGCGATGAATTCGTCGCGAAAGGGTTGCCGCCGTCGTCCCGGTCAAATGCACAGATCGACGGCGCTGTGAAAGTCCGGCACGCGGCGTCAGTAGCGCCGGGCCACACACTTCGCGGGGCGCATCGGCCCAGGCGGGCAAGTCGAAAGCCCTTATGGCGATCTGGACGGGTCGGGGCCAAGCGCGCCTCGCCGTGAGCGGTGCGCCGGCGAATATTGCACGCCAAGCCGACAGCGATGGTGCCCTCTCACTTTCTCTGAAGGTGGATACGGCGCCGACGAAACAAGTGACGCTCGGTATGGGTGGGAAGAATGGTAGGCAAGGTGCACTTAAGAGCCATCGCTATCGCCGTTTGGCGAAAACGTTGTCCGTGATCACCAATAAGTGATTTCGTCAGTGTGCAATGCAACACGAACAATCTGCCCTAGGGGCCTGGATTTGCGGCACCCCATTTCCTTTTTCGAAATTGCGGCGCACTCTTAACGGTATTGGGGCCGGCGAGCGACCCGCTTCGACATGATTGCAACACATTCGCTCGCGACCATTCGTTGTTGTCTTGGTTCGACAGGCCAAGATCACGGATCATGGGGGCCACAATGGGTAGCTTTCATCCGTTCGACGAATTCTCCCGCAGGCGTTTCGTGGGCGGTGGCGCGGCAACGCTCCTGCTGCCGTCGGCAATTGCGCGGGCGCAAGACGTAAAACCGACAACTCCCGAAGCGGAAAAGATTGCCGCCGCCACCGACCTCAACAACCACCTCACGATCCCGGTGATGATCGGCGGCAAAGGTCCGTTCCGTTTTGTTGTCGATACAGGAGCCGATCGCACGGTTGTATCCGATGAGGTCGCCGTGGCGCTCGGCTTGATCCGCGGCCCGATCGTGAATGTCGAAGGCGTGGTGCGCAGCGTTTCGGCTCAAACCGTCACGCTCAGCGATATTTCCTTCGGGCCCGTGCGCAAGGAGCATCTTGTCGTTCCAATCCTGCCGCGTGCGTTGCTGGGCGCCGATGGCTATCTCGGCCTCGATACGGTCGATGGCTACCGCGTGACGTTCGATTTTCGCAATCACGCCCTGCTGATCGCGGAAACGCACCACCCCGCCATGTTCGATCTAACCAGGCCGAACGAGGTGGTTGTTTCCGTCGTCGGGCGGGGCGGACATTTGCGCGCGATGAATTGCCGAGTAGACGGCGTTCCGACGACGACCTTCATCGATAGCGGTGCGGAGGTGTCGGTTGGCAATTCGGCGCTGTTCAATTCGCTGCTCGATCGCGATCCGGCTTATATGACGCTGCAGACCGTCATGCTCAGCGGTGTGACGGGCGGTACCATCGCCGGTCGCGTAACGGATCTCAACCGCATCAAGATTGACAAAATCTCGCTCTATTCGACCAAGATCGTGATTTCCGATCTTCAAATTTTCAGTCTCTGGGGTCTGAACGACAAACCCGCTTTGCTGATCGGCATGAATTTCCTGCGGGCGTTTGATCAGGTGTCGATCGACTACGGGCGCAAAGAATTGCTTTTCGAGCTCGCCAGTCTGCAGATCGCGGAACGGGCCTAGCCGCTCAGACGCTGCGAAACGCCATTTGCAATTCGCGTTACACGCTTTGTCGCCGCGCGTCCGGGAACGGAATCGCACCTTGCGGGCGAGGGCTTTTCTGTGCGATGCGGCGGTGAAGAAACTGTCTGGAGCGGTTCTCTATGAATTACCGCCACCTATATCATGCGGGGAATTTCGCAGATGTGGCGAAGCATCTGGCCTTGATTGCGGTGCTTTTGCATCTGCGCAAGAAGGACGGGCCGTTCGCCGTCATCGATACGCATGCCGGCCGCGGGGAATACGATCTTCGCGCGCCCGAAGCGCGGCGGACAGACGAAGCGGCAAACGGCATCGGCCGGCTGGCGGATGTCGAAGCGGAAACACCCGTGTTGCAAACCTATCTCGATTCGGTGCGCGCAGGATCCTGTTATCCGGGCTCCGCGCTGATCGCGGCCAAATTGCTCAGGCCGCAAGATAGGCTGATCGCCATCGAAAAACACCCCGACGATGGCGCCGTGCTGACATCGGCGCTCCGACCATTCCGCAAAGCACATGCCGAAATCGCCGATGGGTATTTGCGTCTGGCCGCTCTGCTTCCGCCACCGGAACGGCGCGGTGTCGTCTTGATCGATCCGCCCTACGAGGCACCAGACGAATTCGCAACCGCCGCGCGCGGCTTCGCTGCGGCTTATCGGCGCTTCGCGACGGGAATCTATCTGGTGTGGTTTCCCATCAAGTCGCCGGCACAAGCGAGCAGCTTTTGCGGCGAGCTGCTCGCGGCCGGCGCGAAGAAGGCGCTGCGGCTGGATATCGCCATCGGCACGGCCAGCCCCGACCACCTGACGGCCGCCGGTTTGTTCGTCGCCAATCCGCCTTTCGGCTTTGCGGGCGAGATGGGCGCCGCGCTGGCGCAGATAACGCCGCTTTTGGGCAATCAGGACGGACCGGCCAAGGCGCGCATCGACTGGCTGGCAGGTGCCGAATAGGCTTCGACGTGTGGCATGTTGGGAGGCCAGCGGAGGGGCCCGAGCCCCAGACTTGCACTCTAGGGCTGGGTTAAGTATCTGATCCGCCAGACGGACAGGTGGCTGAGCGGTTGAAAGCACCGCACTCGAAATGCGGCATACGGGTAACCGTATCGAGGGTTCGAATCCCTCCCTGTCCGCCAGAAATCATAATAAGGCATTGAATATAAAGGTATAATTATTCATGTCACTTCGCCGGCCCCATTTTCGGCCCCACTTTTGATTTCACGATCCTAGAGCAAAAACTCGATCGGACTGAATCGGGAGTGGAATTGAATTAACCGTACGCCTACGCCGAGAACCGCCTTGCGGAAGACTTGGGAACGGTGAAGACCTAGGCGTATGAGTAGTCATACGCCTCTGCCCAAAGTCTCGCGGATTGAAGTCATTTCGACGGGTGCGCGCCGGCGGTGGACGTTGGAAGAGAAGCAGCGGATCGTGGCGGAGAGTTTTTCAGCACCACGGATCGTGTCGGCGACGGCACGACGGTATGGATTGTCGAACAGCCAATTGTGGAACTGGCGGCGGCTGGCGCGCTCTGGCCGACTTTCTGGTGAGGGTGATCCTGCGGGCTTTGTGCCGGCTGTGGCTTTGGCCGAGTTGCCTGCGGCGCAGCCTCTCGCGGCCGATGCGTCAGAGAGATTGCCCGATCCAGGCGGGGTTGGGACGCCGGCGAGCAGTCGGATGATCATTGTGCTTTGCGGTGCGCGGCAGGTGATTGTCGGCAGCTACCTGGATCGCCGGCAGCTACAACGTGAGTCATTCGACGATTTCAAGGCTAATGGCATAAGCGGGATTATCGCAGCTTAGGGGCGAGAAAATGTTTCGGAAATTTCGACTAGCGTGGGCGAGGGCAAAGGCTCTTTCGGTGCTACAGAACGCTTACGACCAACCGCTAAAAAATCCCCTCCCGCCGCTCGAGGCGACGGACCTTGAGCTTACTACCGCCGCCGCTTTTGATACAGGTGGAAACGCTTTTGATGCAGCAGCTGGGTATATGACCCTCCGGATTAAGTGTGCGGCTGAGTTCGCGTTGAAGCTCAACAAACCGTTTTCGGCTGACGACAGAAAACAGCTTGCAAAGCTCGCGCTAGGTATCGCTCGCACAAGCAGTATGATGAAATTTTATCGCTTGCACATGGACACGCTTGCCGAGATCGACAAGCTCAGGGATCAGATTGATACACGGGGTGCATCCTAACTCTTTTTCAGTCGGGCGAGGCCTGCTTTGAGGTAGGTCGGAAGCATCTTAGATTTGCCCGCAATATATTCCGGCTGATTGTTGTCTTTCGACTTTGTCGCCTGTTCTAAGTTTTCCCCAAAAGATCGTTCAGCTCCTGCTCCTACCCGCCCCGTCCACATCAACGCCACTAATTCGTTCTGGGCGTCCTTTGAAAGGGCCGCAATTAGCTTGTAGAGACGATCATATTCCGTGTGTGACGCAGCATCAATATTTCTCGCGTCCCCCGTGGGGTTGGAAGACTTTTCCGTCATCTTCTCGCAAAGCAAAATGACAGCCTGAATATCGGAATCCTTCAGATGCTTCAGCATGTGCCCTCGCTGGGTCAGGTTGATCTTCGATTGATTTCTCGCTGTTTTTTGGCCTCGGCAATTTCGTTTGAGCGCAGCAGGGTTGCATAGCCACCATTGTCTCGCTCCAAGTTTTCTAGCGCCTTCACAATATCACCGATCTTCGAAAGATTGGGCCCGTCAGCAACGACGATCACGAGCGAAAGCCTATCGCAGGTCTGACGCCGGGCTGTGAAATTGCTTCCAAGTGTGAGCCCACCGGAAAAGAACGCACGTCATTGATTAATCACGTGAATACGATTTCAGGGTGCGGTCACGTTTCGCGCGTATTCACAGCCTGAATCCAAGTGTCTTCTATTTCGGCTCACATGAGCCTCCTAATGTGGGCAGTCGGTAACGCATCCAATTTTCTCAGCGTATGGATTACCTCCGGGCGGTACTGGTGACGTGGCAAGGGCCTTCAATTTCGCACCTTTATACGCAAAACCCCGCAATTTCCTTTGTTTTGATGCGTATAATGTTGATAATTTTTCAAGAATGTGTCATTCTATGATACGAAACAAAGGTTTTTATTAGGTTTTGTTACGAAGATGAGCATTGTGTTCCCCATACGCTCCCTATCGCCGCAAGAGAGCCGCGTCGTGCTCACCCTGACTGAGCATGGACGCCGGGAAGTGGCGCGGGAGGATATTATCCGGCTTCTGGCGGTAAGCCCGGAATCCGCCGACCATGTGATCCGTTCCCTGCGTCGCAAAGGCTGGCTTCAACAGGCAAGCTGGGGAAAGTATCTCCTGATCCCGCCCGATCAGGGGCCCGAAGCGCTCGGTGAAGGTAATTTGCTGGCGCTCGCCAGCCGGATCGCCGAGCCCCACCCTTATTATCTGGGCTACGGCACAGCCGCCGCCCACTACGGCCTGACCACACAGCATCGCAACACGATCTGGCTTGTCACGCCGGCGCGCTTGCGCGACCGGCGTCTGAACGATTCCAAAGTCCGGATCGTCAATCCGGTGCCGCGGAAGTTTTTTGGTTTCGATCCTGTCGATGTACTCGGTTACACCGTCAAAATGTCGGACATCGAAAAGACGGCAATCGATTGTATCGACCGGCCAGAACTGTGCGGCGGCATTGGCGAAGCTGCTGCCATTCTCGCGGCGGCAAGCCGCCGCTGCGACTGGGGCAAGGTCGCTTCCTATCTGCAAAGGATTGCCTCGAAGCCGCTCACACAGAGATGCGGATGGCTCGCCGATTATGTCGGCGCGGAAATCCCGGCTGACGCGCGCGCGCAAATACTCCAGCTCGCAAGCAAGAGCCGCAAAGCTTTCCTCGGCCCCAAGAAAGCTCCGTCGGGCGCGATCGGCTATGACGAGACATGGCACCTTGTCGTCAACGTGACGGCAGCGGAGCTGCATGGCAGCGCCGGTCTCGGCCGCAAACAGAGCGTCAGAAAGGACACATAGGATGCTGACGCGCCCCGAGGTCCAGCGTTACGCCGCCGAGTCCGGGCTCCGCGACATTATGATCGCGGAAAAAGAAGTCATTCTCACCTTCCTGCTCCAGCTCTTGTCCGAACGCGGAACCCTCGACCGGCTCGCCTTCAAGGGCGGTACCTGCCTGAGAAAAATGATCATCGGGAGCCAGGGGCGTTTTTCAACCGATCTCGATTTCACGTCCTTGCAGGAACACGACCATGAAGACGTGATTCTGGAGATGATGCAGGCATTCACCGAACAGTTTCACGGCATACAGTTCGTCATTCCGGACAACAGCTACTATGAAACGCAGGATGGCCTGTCCTGGGGCGTTAATCCGACTTATGTGCATGAATGGAACCCCGGCGGACAGAGCGAAGTAAAACTCCAGATCAGCCGTCGCGAAACGCCCACGCTGGAACCCGAACGGCGGCAGCAATGCGAGCAGAGCTATTTTCGGCGCCTGCCCTTTGCCCCGGTGGGCATCACGTGCCTTGCTTTTCCCGAAATCATCGCGGAAAAAATTCGCGCCTGTTATCAGCGAAACAAGGCGCGAGACATCTACGATCTTGGCATGTTCGCCATGCGCCCTCTCAACCAGCCGCTTGTCCGCCGCCTTGTTATCTTGAAACTCTGGCAAGCGCAGGACAGCTTCGATCCCGTGCGGCTGATGGCAAAGTTCGCGGACGGCCAGGCATTTGACTGGGATGATCTTGGACAGCTTGTCCGGCGAACACAGGTCGTCAATCGCGAAAGGATTATCGCCGATTGCATCAACGGCTTCGGTTTTCTCGCCACTCTCACGCCCGACGAACTGGCGTTGGCCAACGATCCTTATCAGAGGGAGCGCGCCTTGTGGGAGAAGCTGCGGATCGATCTGCCCCAATGAGCAATTGCGTAAATCATAGGTACTTAAACGAATAGCAGCACAAGCACTCTCTTTTTGGGAGGGAAGGCGCTTTCAGTGAGTTGGGCAGTTAGATGCAAATTGCTTAGACGGATTGACAGGTATTTCTCATTTTGGATTTATTTTGCCAACCTCAATCAAGCAGTGCGTCGGCTTTGTTTCATGCGCTGCGGCCTCCTGGCAGTGCGCAATCGCATCCCGGTTGTCGCTGACTATCCGATATCCTAATACGATGTCGCGCCAGCGATCCGGCGCAGCGGTCTCGATAAGGCGTGCGCCGGCCGCCTCCCGGTCCAGCCTGAGGGTGCGGGCCGCCATGCGCTCGGGCCAATACCAACTATCGGGCATCGCGTGGGCGACGGCACCAGCACCGATTGCCCACAGAAGCATTCCGACAAGAATGCTGACAGCGCCCGTCCAAAGGAGCCATCGGCGCTGGTTCTCAGCCAAGCGGGCAGACGACAGGCTTGCGGCCATATCGTGCGTCGCCTGCTGGCACGCGTCGCGAGCGCCTGCGAGCGCCTCCTGATCGGCACGTCGCGCGTGTTCGCTGGCCGCAGCGATCTCGTGGCCCCAGTCCTGGGCCGTGAGACGAAGTGCCGGCATTGCGCCAAGCGCCTTCAAGCCGGCTGCCGTTGCAGCTGACGTGCGCATTATCTGGCCCAGTGTCTCGCTATAATCCGGAATCTCGATTGTAGCGCGCTCGGCGGCAAGCCCGGCCACGCCACGCCGCAGGAGCGCGACCTCTTCGCGTAAGGCCTCGAACGCTAGCGCGGCAGGATCGGCGGATGCTTGAGGCTGTGTCGCGTCTGCGTCGTTATCCATCTTTCTCTCCTTAGAGGCCCAGACCGCGCCCACGGTTGAGGCCTAAATATTCGACAAGTCCGTGGCCGATGCCGCGGCCCGTCGGCATTGGCAGGCCGAGTTCGCGGCTGCGAGTTTTCAGCAGCGATTCCATTTGCGGATCGCGTTCCAAGTTCTTCGCCATCGCACCCATGGAGTTGCGAGCCTTGTGTTCGCCATGCCAATCGCTGCCGCGTTCAAATCTGGCGCGCTGGCGATCGAGGTCTTGCCAGCGTTCGACAAACCGGTCAGCGCGTAGCTTGGGGTCGTTGCGAAGCTCGGCTTCGGTCTGCATCGCACGGATTACGCGCGGCGTGCGCCCGTTCGCCGCGTCGCGTAGGAGCGTGGCATCGCGGTCGAATGCGCTGTCCAGGTCGCGCGCCGCATGGGGCCGAATGGCGTCGAGAGCTGCGCGCGCACAATCCTGCGCTTGGCGTTGGTGCGGCAGGATCGGAAGCTCTCGTTCCTGCATCCGGGCAATGTCCAGGGCGCTGCGCGCGTAACGCTGGATTGCGACTTGCTGGTCGGATGTGCGCTCGCTGTCCGTCGCCGGCATATTTGGTTCCAGGCTGGCCGACTTTGGCCGGAAAGAGGCAAAGATTCCGGGCTCGTTGCTGCGCTGGGGCTGCGGCGCCTTATCCGGCGCTTTCTTGGACTGATGATCCTCATTGCCACCGTCGAGCGTCGCTCCGTCACGCTCGTAGTCGCTCGCCATATCTTTGGCACGCTCCCGCGACAGGACGCGGGCGAGTTTGGCGCTGTCGGCAAAGTCGTCACGGCCATAATGGAGCTGCACGTCGTCGCGGTGACGCGACAAGGCGACATAGGCCGCATGGCGGTCCAAGCCCGGCGTTGCCAGCACATGGACCCGATCAACCGTCACGCCCTGTGCCTTGTGTATGGTGGCGGCATAACCGTGATCGAGGTCGGCATAGTCCTTGAGGTCAAACGCCACGGACCTGCCCGCGTCGAGCCGCACGGTCATATGTTTGGCGTTCACTGTCTCGATGACGCCAAGCGAACCGTTCTTGATGCCCAGACCGCGATCGTTTTTCAGGAACATGACGCGGTCGCCGGACGCGAAGATACGGTCGCCGCGCTCGACCGCAATGCCGATGTCTTCGCCCAGTCCGCCCGCCTCGCGCAGCTTTGCGCGGGCAATGTTGTTAAGGGCGCGAACCTCTTCATTGGTGTGGGTCAGGATGATGCGGGTTTTGTTCGGTGCCGCACACCTGTCCCTATCCCAGCCTTCGATTAGTTCGCCACGCGCCTGATCGCGGGTTTGCGCAGCATGAACCATGCCCTGGGCGCTATAGGTATCGAGCGCCTCGGCGGTTCGGCCGGTGGCGAGATGTCGGGTTGCATCCTGCTGCCAGCCCTCGCGCTGGCGGCGGATTTCCTTGATCTCGACATGGGTGTGGCGCTCGGCGATGGACCGGAACGCCGCCCCGGCTTCAATCGCTTGAAGCTGTTCGGGATCGCCAACCAGGATCACTTTGGCGCCACGTTGCCGGGCCTCGCCCAGCACCCGTTCCATCTGGCGCGAACCGATCATGCCGGCTTCGTCGATCACCAGCACATCGCGGTCGCCGAGAAGCTCGCGTCCCTGCGACCATTGATGCTCGATGCTCGCAACAGTGCGCGAGGCGATCCCTGAGCTGCTCTCCAGGTTCTCCGCTGCGATGCCCGACAGCGCCAGGCCACGCACCTGATAACCCGCGTCCTCCCACGCCTCGCGCGCAACACCCAACATGGCCGACTTGCCGGCGCCGGCATAGCCGACGACGATCCCAAGATCGTTCCTGTCCGTCACATGCGCGAATGCGGCGCGCTGCTCTCGCGATAGGACAAGTCCGCGTTCCTCGGCGTGCGCCAACGCGCGTTCTCTGCCCGGCAAATGGACACGGTGCCGTTCGAGCCCGGCCATGATCTCGGTCGCGCGGTGAAGGCGTTCTTCAACCGCGATCATCTCGCGACTGGTGAAGCGCTCTTCGCCCCTCCCATCCTGGCCCAGCCGAACAAGTTCCGACGATCCTTGCACGGCGCCCATCACGGCGTTGAACTGTTCCAGCCCGTCCGAATGACGGTGCGCGAACATCGCCAAATCTCGGTGCGTAAATGTCGCTTGGCTCCGCGTGATTGCGTCGAGTGCGATGCTGGGATTCTGGACGATCCGTTCGCCATTTTCGCGGGCGATCTGGCGATGCTCTTCGAGCCGTTCCGCCTCCAGTCCTTCGCCTGCCATGCGCGCGGCGGCAGGGCCGATCTTGTGCTGGGGCTCCAGCGCGATCCCCTGAGCGTCCAAAGAGCGGTGATCGATCCGCGCCTCGATGCCGAGCTCGGCCAGGCGCTCATTGACATGAGTTCCCCATGCCTCGCGCCAATGCTCCAACAGCTCCGTGCGGTTCCAGTCCCGGACCTTGGCGCCGAACCCGTTCTCGTCCACGGCGCGCATTGCCAGCATGACATGGGCATGGGGCTTGGCGTGGCCGTCTTCGCCGATGTCCCAATGGACGTTGAGATCGGCGATCATGCCCTTGGCAACAAACTCGCGTTGCACAAAATCCCGCGCCAGTTCGATTCCTTGCGCCTGGCTCATCTCGCGGGGAATCGCGAACTCGATCTCGCGCGCGAGCTGGGCATCCTTACGCTTCTCGGTGGCTTCGACCGTGTTCCAGAGAATCTCGCGGTCGCGAAGCTCATCGGGAACGCACTGCGGCGTCATTACCTCGGAATGAATGACGCCGCTCTTGTTGGTGAAGTCATGGCTGCGATCCAGGCGCTGGTCATAGAGCCGGGAGGCCGAGCGATAGGCGGCAGAGGCGAGCGCGCTCGATCCACTGGCGCGGCTGATGACCTTCGCGGAAAAATGGTAGATCGCCATGACGATTGACTTACGCCCTCAAGCGCACGTCGGCACGACGTATAAGCGCGCCCTCACGAAAAAGATTCCCGTGAGGGATCGCTGCGTCTCATTCCGTCTCACACTCCCTAGAGCAATCGGCCAATGCACGCCTTATGATCGCACCACCAACAACAAGGAGACCTTGATGCGCAAACCCCGCGACTTTGATTCCGCACTGCGTACTCTCACCGACAAGACGAAGGCGCTCAAAGAAAACAAGCGCCGTCAACTCGGCGAACTAATCGTGGCGACCGGTGCCGACGCGCTCGATATGGAGATGTTGGCCGGCGGATTGTTGGCAATGGTCGAGAGCAAGGACGTGGCCCAAAAAGAGAGCTGGCGCAAACACGGCGTCGCGTTCTTTCGTGGGAAAACACGTCAATCTTCGGACAGAACTCGTGTCGATTCGCAACGCGCTCCGGCGGGCGATGGCAGCCGGACATCGGCTTGAAGCGCAACGCGCGCGGCACGATACGCGAGAATGGGTCGTGAAACGCCGCGAGCGCGCGCGCCACCTGATCGAACTCGGCGGTCTTGTCCAGAAATCCGGCCTGGTCGAACTCGCCGACGATGATCGTGCGCTACTTTACGGCGCGTTCCTCGAACTCGCCGACGTTCTACAAGGCGAGGCGCGCGAACAGACGATGGCACTCTGGCGCAGACGAGGCAGCCGGGCGTTCAAAAGTGAGAAGGACGCGAACAGTCCCGCCCGGGATATTAGGTGAATTCAAACCGCGTCAAACGCGCTTGCAGATGCAAGGCAGCAACGCGAAAGCGAACAGTGGGATAACAGCTCGCGAAACTTGGTCAGGAATTCGCAATCGACGGCGAAAGTCGGCCTGGATATCTCAATGGCCGCTAACAGGAGTCATGCGGTCCTTCCGAACGGCAAGCCATCGGCCGGAATGCGCCAGTTCCGGTCATCGCGAAAGGCGTTGACGAACACGTCGGTCTACTTACCTACAGCTCCTACACCACTCAGCGGGACACGACCCGGACGCGCCTTCACATTCCGTCGGGGAATATTGCTTGTCCCCACATTCTTTCATTCACTATCGTCTGGTGGATTCAGTGAGTCCTTTCCCTATATATTGGCGGCGGATCACCATTATTATCCACATGGGTTTTCTCGGGCTTATCAAAATATGCTGGTTGGTTCTCGTATTGCTTCTTGAAAGCGAACCCCTTCGCGACGCCCTCAAGGAGGCATGCGCCTGTATAGACGGGATTGATTCCCGAGGAGCTTCCGCAAGGTAACAAAAGCGGCGCCTTCTTGCGTGCAAGCTCACGTTCCCATTGCTTTGCGCCCGGCACTTCGCCGCTGTGATCGGCATAATCTACGGCGCCGGGATCATAGCCAGGTAGTGCGCCGATCTTCCGGCACCGCGACCGCTGCGTTTCATCGAGGTTTGCAAGGTTCTCCGGCGCGCAACTGAAGAGCTCGTCGTACAATCCCGAGAGACTCTTCTGATTGGGTTCGATCGGGAGGGAAAACACAGGGATACCAGGAGATTGAGCGGATTGAGACGGCGTTCGTTGTTTGGCAAGTGGCTGCTGCAGCACTTCCTTCCGACTACGTTTAGCTGCTCGCGGGTTCGTCTCTGTCTGCAAGTTCAGCCAGATAAGGCGTTCGCGCAATTGGGGACGAGGTTGTTGGCCGAGATTCGCCGACAACAGCGCGAGCAATAGAACAGTGTGTATGAGCAGCACTGCACCTGCGATAAGGATGCGCGCCGGAGCTTCACTCCGAACCAGGGACAGCTCAGGTCGATTTCGAGCCTCCATCCGGGATTATCCAGTGTTTCCAGCTTGACGCCGAATTGGTGTGCCTCGTTTGGTTAGCTACCGAATATCGCCGCATCGAACATCCGCCAGACCTTCCGCATCAACACGAACCAGACACCATTGCTCTGTCTTCTCGCCGTCCGAGACCTTGAAAACATCTGGGTAGGTAGCCCCATGCCCCTTGTCCTCCAGGATCTTGCCGAAATATCTCACAGTGAACCCAACGTGGGGATAGGCACGTTTCGCTACAGCCTTCTTCATCGACCTGTAAACGCCATCTTCGTAATACTTTTCGCGAATGGACTTGGATGCCAGGTCGTCAAAATAATTGTTCAAGACTGTCAGGCTCTGTTGCGGAGCATTCTCGGCCGGCTGGGCCGATACGCGCTCCATCTTCGCCTTGAAGCGGTGGCTGACCAATCCCATCTGCGCCTGAATGATCTCGCCGTCGAAGGTTTCATGCCCCTCCCAAACGGCGTCATAAATGGTGTGGTTGAACGCCCCGCCCCAGCGCAGCCTCATTTTGTTGGCATTGAAAGTGACTTCTGGGACGTCTTGTAGAAAGCCGTCGGCACAAATAACCGAAACATCTTCACCCAGCTTCCTAAAATTGCAGAAATCACCGATGACGGGTTTGTCAAACCCGGGAAATTCCGGCAGCACCATTTTCCAGTCGCCATATAGTCCGGTCGCAGAGACAATCACTGTCTCCACGGGAGCTGGAACACTGGTAGCGTCCTGAGTATCTGCCTTCTTTTCGGCTTCACTGGTCGTGGATGAAGCCGGCTTCAATTCCACAGGTGGCTCTTGAGCATAGCAAGCCACGCCTGCCATCGTCCCGGCCAAGGAAAAGAATAGAACTGCCACTTTCCTCATTTTGCGAGTCTCCTGTTCTGTAGAGAGGCTACCGGTTGAACGCCCTTATTCCTTGCTGTCGCGCGGCGAATCTCTCGCGGCTCGCCACCATCGCTAGACCGTAGTGCGGCGGCTTCGCAGGATGTGAGTGGCGACCAGCGCAATCACCGCCGTGAGACAGAAGCGGGCGGCGTTCTGCCACAAGGTTGTATCGTAAGCGGCCAGGCCGACACCGACTTCCAAGTGTGTGTCAAGTGCAGAGGGTAAGTGCACGATGAAGACGGTAAAGGCGCTGAACAGCGCAACAACGCCCACCGCGATCACCGGCCATCGCCAAGGCAAGTGCTGGCGGACGGCGAGGATGACAAAAAACACTGCGGCCATCGGCCCGGCCAAAATATTGAAGATTCGGCATAGCACGTCCACGGCGGCGATCAGGTTCGAGGGAAGGGGGCGGCCGTGGAAAAACGGATACAACGCGCCCGCCATGGTAAGCCCGCAGCTCAGCAGCAGGGCAGCGGCGAGCACGGGAGGCGCGAGGGCAAACACCAGCCAGGGCAGGCGCGCCGCCAGCGAGCGGAACTGCTTGCAGGCAGTCATCGCATCGGCCAGTTCGTCATCTGTCCCCAGCAGGGCGCGCGCCCGGATCGCCGCGTCCTCGTCGTCATAGCCGCGGCACTTCTGCATCGCAGTCAGGTCGTCGAGATGTTCGCCGAGTTCACGCTCATAGCGCCGCACATGGCGTGGCGCGATGCCCGCACGCAGCAGCCTTTCGCACAGCGCTTCAAACGGGCGCGGCATGAGGCTCCCCCTTCAGCACGCTCTGAATGGCTGCCACGAGCGTGCCCCAGCTGTTGGCCAGGCGCTCGAAGCGCTGCAGGCCTTTCGGTGTCACCCTGTAATAGACCCGGCTGCGCCCGCTCACCGTCTTGCGGCGCGATTTGAGCGCGCCGTCCTTCTCCAGCGCATGCAACACCGGATAGATCACCCCTTCGCCGGCGTTGAGAACCTGTCCGCTCTGTTCGCGGATCGCCTGCACGATCTCATAGCCGTACATCTCGCGGTCCTTCAGCAGCCGCAGGACGACGAGCTCCGGCACACCGGCCATGAAGTTGGGATTGGGTTGGCCCGGCACAATATCGTCCGTGGTTCCGCCGCATGGTTCATATACTTTGAACTTCGAGGTATACGAAGTGAAATCTCGTTCACATCGGCAGTTATGAGAAGGTCGCCAGGTTTAAGAACGCGAGCGAATGTCCCTTTCTGGCGGATATTGTTGAAAAACGTTTTGAGGCCTGAATTTGCGCAACTTTGGTTCCGCCACATGGTTCGGCGAGCAGTAAAGATTCAAACGGCACGCGCCGCCGATTCAATAATTGCGTCACATCGATCTGAGCAGGAGTTTTTCAACAAAATCGGCGCTTTTGAGACCTTCTCTCAACGGTGAGTTTGGGGCTCTAAACCGGCCATTCGGTTTACGTCTCAGAAGCGCCACTTCCGGTCATTCCAAACGGCTTAGCCGCTTGTGGCCAACAGCGCGGTCGTGATTTCATGAGTCCCCAGGGCTTCTTTGCCCGCCTAAGGGCGTCGAGTATTGGCCAACCAAGCTCGCCCTGCTTGAACAGCTTGACCATATCAATGTGCTGGTCGAAATTCTCCCGCATTAGGACAACACCGATCTTGTCGATCGATGAGCGTGTCCAAAAAAAAGATTATTCGACCGCCAAATCATACCCGTTCGTATGACCACGTACGCTCTAGTGCGCAGTAATACGCTCAACGTCCGAGCTGGAGCGTTCGCCATCATTGACTTCATCTGCCCGCGAGCAAAACTATCCACAACAGATGAAGGAACATCGACACAGGGCTGTTCAGTTCTCTTGACATAGGCGGAGAGCGGCCAGCGATTTGAGGCCGCCGAGGGCTGCGGCGTAGCGGGTTTGGGCGAAGGAGCCTGCGAGATTGAAGCGCAGGATGTTGTAGGCGAAGGATCGGATGGTGGCGAAGATGGCGGGGTTCTTGCGGATTCGGGAAGCGTCTTCGCGCAAGGTCACGTCGCGAACGTAATGCAACCTGTTTTCGATGTCCCAGTGTCCGCGGATGACGCGAGCGGCGTCGGCGGCCTTGATAGGGTGGCTGGAGAGATAGAGAGCGACCTCCTGCGATCTTTTCCAAAGTCCGGTGGCGGGCTGGAAGCTCAGCACGATGCGCTCGACCTTGATGATCGCCGCGACGTATGGCTGCCATTCGGTGCCGGCCACCGCCGGGGTGGCGTCGAAGACGCCGACGAGACGGATTTCGTGACGGTTGCGCCGTTTGGCATCGACGGTGCGAACGCCGGAAAGCAGCGGCGCCTTGGCGCAAACCGCCTCGACCCTGCGGCAAAGGGCAAGCTGGTTGTCCTTCAACTGGACGACGAGGTGCGCCTTGGCTGCCGCGGCGGCCTCGAAGGTTTTTTTTGACAATGCATGGCGTCGAGCGTGACGATGTGGCCGGAAACGTCGAGGTCTTCCAAGAGCTTCTGCGCCGCCGGGATTTCGTTGGATTTCTCGTCGATCTCGACATGCGCCAGAACCAAGGCCGTATCGGTGGCGAAGGCGCTGAGCACCTGCTTGGCCCGGCTGTCGCTAAAGGCGTCGAAGCTGCCCCGCAACGCCTTGCCGTCCAGCGCCAGCGCCCGCCTGCCGCCGCCAGTGCCGTTCAAGTTCGCCGCGTGTTGGCGAAAGGCTTTTTCCACACTGGCGGGATCGAGTTCGCTCAAGATCGTGCGGATCGAGGTGTGCGCCGGTGGCCTCTTCCAACCGATCCCGAACGCCTTGTTCAGCCGCCGCCGGTGAACCTTGATGAAAGTGCGGATGCCGCGGTACGAGTTGGCTCCCGAAACCACCGCCAAGAATCGCAAACAACAGCACATAGCTCTGCTCGTAGCGCTTGCCTTCGGCCCGTCGCGGATCGGGAATGGCGGCGAGAAACGCTAGGAACCGGTCGAACGCCTTCATCGGAACAGCCTCCACCAATCGTGACCGCTCCGCACAAATTCAGATTCACCGCTCCCTGGGAATCCACCGTTCCCATCACCGCTTCAATTCCTTGCCAACTGTGGCTTTCCAGACTCACCCATCAGAGAACTGAACAGCCCTGAACATCGACATGCCCGAGCCCGACAGAATCCTGCGCATGCGGACCGTCCTGCAACGGACCGGTCTCAGCCGCTCTACCCTATATCGCAAGATGCACGAGGGTACTTTTCCACACCAGCTGCGGATCAGCGAACATTGCTGTGGTTGGCGTGAGTCCGCCATCAATGGTTGGGTTGCCGATCCGGTATCCTACACGAAGGACGATGTCATCTTGGCCGCGACTGGCGGCGGAGCGCCCTCAAGGCAGCGCCTTCTTGCGTAGCGGCACTACCTTTGCCTCCTTTGGTGTGGCGCAGTATCCGGCCCACGCCTCCACGAGTTTGCGGCGCTTCTCGAACAGATCGCCGCGCCGATAGGCAGCCTCGGCCTTGTTGGCGATGGTATGGGCCAAGGCCATCTCACATACCTCATGCGGAAAGCCTGTGGTCTCTGAGGCCCAGTCCCGGAAAGAAGACCGGAAACCATGCACGGTGATCTCTGCTTTCATCCGACGCAACAGCATGGCCATCGCCATCGTAGAGAGCGGCTCCTTTGGCCTGGGACCGGGGAACAGATATCCCTCCGTGCCTTTTTCCCGCATGACCTCGATAATCTCCAGGCTTCGCTCAGATAACGGCACACGATGTTCTCGCGCTGCCTTCATGCGGACCGCTGGAATCGTCCAGACCTTCTTTTCAAGGTCGATCTCGTTCCACCTCGCCCCTAGCACCTCGCTAGTGCGACAGGCGTGGAGGATCGTGAACTCCAATGCCCGTGCTGCCACGGCGGGGCGCTCCCGCAGCTCCTCCATAAAGACTGGCACTGCTTCGTAAGCCAGCGCCGCATGGTGCCCCCTGGTTAAACGCTGTCGCTTGGGTAGGAGCTGGTCGAGATGTCCTCTCCACCGGGCGGGGTTCTCGCCATTGCGTTGGCCTTTGGCCTTTGCAGCGTCCAGAACGTTCTCGATGCGCCCCCGGAGCCGCTTGGCGGTCTCAGGGACTCGCTTCCATAGGGGCTGTAGTAAATCCAGCACGTCCTGGGTCGTGACCTTGTCCACGGGTAACCCCCGAATGGGTTCGGCGTAGGTCTTGAGCGTCATCACCCATTGCGCCTTGTGTTTGTCGTTCTTCCAGGAGGATTTCATAGCCTCCACATATGCGTCAGCGGCCTCCCCGAAGGTGGGGACATAATCGTCCTTGGTACGAGCCGCCTTGGGGTCTTCGCCATTTGCCAACATGGCCCGCAGCGTCGTCGCCTCGGTCCGCGCGGTGGCCAGGGACAGGTCTCGCCCCCCACCCAATCCAAGCTCTACGCGACGGCCACGGCGCACGTACATAAACACCCAGCGGCGCCGGCCCCCATTGTCGATTGCGAGGTAGAGACCTCCACCATCGGAATGGCGTCCCGGTGTTTTGAGCTTCTCCGCCTCTTTCGCGCTGAGCCTATTGAGTGTCCGCTTGCCCATGTCCAAGTCTCCGCCGAACCCTTTGGGCCCCACTTCCGGTCCCACTTTCGGCCCCACTTTGTGCGCGGGAACGAGTGAATTGTCCAGAGGCGTCGTGAAACATTGAATCGCAAAAATGCCGATGTTTACTGAGCTATATGAAATCTCTTGGACGCGTATGAAATCGTATGGTACAGGGGGTTCGGCGGACTCCCTGTCCGCCACTTCAGTACTGAACTGCGAACGCCGGGCGTAGCCGTTTTCCCGCCTGCAGCGGCGACTAATGTCCGAAGCAGATTGCTCTTTGACCCGATGATCCGGACCTCGGTGTCGGCGACCTCGACGCGCTGGGCCAGAGCCCGCAGGTGGTCGCGGCGGTAGCCGCCTCCTTCGATCCGCATCCGCTCGCGAGCCGTCTTAGCGAACCTCGCAAGCATCGCCGGAGTGATCGTCTGCCCAGCGCTTTGCAGTGTGGCCTGGGCACGCTCGGCATCGACTTGGGCCTGATCCCGCGTCGCCTTGAGGTTGGCGATACGCTCCTTCAGATCGGGGTCGTCCAGATCGGCCACGCCGTTCTCGATGGCATCGTACAGCCGCTTGAGCCGCGCGTCAGCCTCGGTGGCCCGCTTGTTGAGTTCGCCGATATGATGGCGGCGGCGCTCGGAGCGTTCTTGGCGACGGTCCAGGACCGAGGCCAGCACCTCTTCGAGCCGGTCGGGCTGTAGCAGACGGTCTTTGATGTGGTTGGCGACAATGTCGTCCAGCTTCGCCATGGGGATCGACCGCCCCTTGCAGCCGGTCTCTCCCTGCCGGGCCTTAGTCGAGCATGTATAGTAACGATAGCGGTTTCCCTTCCCGGTCCTCAGCGTCATCGCGCCGCCGCAGGCGGCGCAAAAGCAAATGCCGGTCAACAGAGTCGGGCCACTGGTGACGCGCGCTGGGGTAATGGTGGGATGACGAGATTTCAGATGGACCTGAACGGCGCCGAATGTTTCCGGGTCGATGATGGGCGGGACGGCAACCGAGATCACCTCGCTTACCGGCTTGAGCTCTTTGATCTTGGATCGCTTGTTGAACTCGTGGCGGCCGATATAGGTGGGGCGGGTTAGTATGCGGTGCACTTGCCCCACACCCCAACGCCCGCCGTCGCGGGTGAAGAGACGACGGCTGTTGAGATAGCGGACGACCTTTTTGATGCCCAAGGGTCCGCTATTGCCATCCCCGTGAAGGAACAGGCGATAGATCAGCCGCACCGTGTCGGCGTGCAGCGGATCGATCTCCAGTTTCTTCTTGACCTTCGCACCGCGCTGCTCGGCTGCGACGACGCGATAACCGATGGGCGGCAGGGAACCATTCCAGAAGCCCTGCCGGGCATTTTCCTTCATGGCCCGCAGGACATGCTTGGCATTCTCCTTGGACTGGTACTCGTCAAAGAGCGACATAATCTGGCGCATCATGACGTGCATCGGGTCGTCGCCAATCTCCTGTGTGATGGAGACCAGCTTGACGCCGTTCTTCGCGAGCTTCCTGACATAGAACTCAAGCTCGAAGTGATCGCGGAAAAAGCGCGAGAAGCTATGCACCACCACCACGTCAAACGGCGCGGGTTTGCTGATGCCCGCCTCGATCATTTTCTGAAACTCGGGCCGCCGGTCGTTGGTGGCGGATGCTCCCAGTTCCACATAGGTCTCGATCAACTGATACCCGCGCGCGGCACAATAGGCCTCGCCCTGCCTCTTCTGGTCGGGGATGGAGACATCGTGCTCGGCCTGACGGGCGGTCGAGACCCGCAAGTAAAGAGCAGCCCGGGTCGCGACAGCTTTGGTTGGCACGGTCACGGCGATCTCCTCACATCATCGGCACGGCCCGAACAGTTCGTCGAACAGGTCGCCGAACCAAGCCTCGAACACATCCACCTCTGCATCCGTCACCGGCACACGCTCGGGCCAGTCGTCGCTGACCGTCCAGGCCGCAAGGTCATGTTTTGACGGTCGACCGGTGCGCCGCGTTGGTGGGACGGCATAGTCGTGCAGATTATCAGGAAGGATTCTAGCGAGCGAGGGCTTCCCTGCGCTTCGTAACAGTGGATCGTTTGCTGGGCGGCGGCGCTCGGTCATGCACCAATCGTCGTGCCGTCTTGGCCGAAGTAGAATAACCAATTCATACGCCAAGGTACTTCCCGCTCCCCGCTATCGCGGCAGGAGCGGCTCGCTCAGTTCGAGCCTTGGCTGCTCCCGGCCCTCCGCCGGACCGGCAAGACGCGCAGTCAAGGGTGCGCCGCAAGCGGCGCATCGCAGCGCGACGGCAAAGCCGCCCTTTACGGCGCGGCTCGGTCCGGCCGCTTCGCGGAGCAGCCAAGGCTATTTTGAATCCAAACAAACTCGATGACTTTCACGCGGCCGAGACGATCATCGTCAAGGCGCCGTCGCCATTTGCATTGATTGGATTGAACGATCTGACTGCGGCGCCAGCAAGGGGCGGCGCAAAAATGCTTCAAAAACACAGCCTAACCAACCACATGCGCCCGACCGATGGCGGCGCTTTTATCTCGCCCTCCTAAATGGACTCTACCGACGTTTCTGCGGCCTGCTCGTGCTCATGCCTTCGCGCCGGTGCCCGACTGTCCTTCATGCCGCCACGAACCAGCAAAGCCCGCGCGCAAAAGCAGCAGCCGCAGCGCAATCGCGATGATGATCGGGCGATGCTCGAACCGCGATCGACCGCTTGCCAAGCCGTGCCGCCACGCCGACACCAACAAACGCCCAGCACATTCAACGCCTTGCAGGAAGAACGGCCCACGATGGCACCATCGCGCCCACCGGTGGTGCCATGTTTTTCGATGTGCAGACAAAGACTTACCGCAACCTTGGGGGCGGTCCTTTTATCTTGCCGACCAACCTTAGTGCTATCCCCACGTCCCACCTCCTTCGATCTCCTTCTCCTGCCCGCCGCGATCGCCGCCGCCGGCGCGCAAAAATTCCACGCAAAAACACGTCGCCGGGGCGTCGATCACGCGCGGATTCCATATCGATTTAGGAGCGGATTTCGATGCGAGTCACAGCCGGATTCATGTCGCCCGGCGTGCAAAATCGCGCGGCGAACACGCCGACTCCGCGCCGATCTCGATGCAATCCCGCGTTCGGATTCACGCCGGCGGCGCGCAAAAATCACGCGGCCCGACCATTGTTTTTGGAGCGCGTTCACGCCGTCAGTATGATCGCACTCTCTGCACGCGGGCGCGAACCAGAGGCGTTTTCATGGCTTCTCCAACAGCGGAATCGATGTCCCAGCCGTTGTCTTTGAGCCAACCAAGCACGCTGGAAGCGCCGGTATCGCGCTTCATGTCTACCGTGAACTCGCTGTCGGCAGTCAGCAGCATGACAAAGCGAAGTCGGATTTTATTTTCAAATAACCACCTGGGCAGCCACTGGAATGGCCCGTAATAGTCGTGCTCCGTCATCACCTTCGCTTCGGTCAGATCGGATGATGATGCACGGAAACGCGTTCTAAAAACTCCGCGCACGATCAGCACATCACCTCTGACAAAGCACTTCACCCGGAGATTTTGCTACATGGCGTAGCTTCTTTAGGAGCCACCAAAGCTTGTTCCGTGAACTTAATGAGCTGTTGAACCGGCTCCGCCGTAAAGTCTGCGCCACGTCCGTTGACGACGCCCGCCACTGCGGAATCGTGTTCGCCGGGATAGGTAAATACTGCGTCGAACACAGCTTCTCCGCTGCGACTAAACCTGATCCTTAGGCGGTAGTTGCTGAGGCCGCTTTCAATTTTTGCCATTCTCAAATTCGAGACAATGGCAGCAAGCCGAGCGACTGTTTTTGCGTCGGTGACCAAACAATGTTGTCCGTAAACCTCCTCAGGACGGCGCGCGACAACATACTCCGCGTCGTCTAGATAAAGGTCGAGGCTCAGGCCCTTTAGATCGTCAATTGCGCGCAACGCATGGGAGAACTGATGGCGGGATAGTAGCGGTTGAGCAGGTGGCCAGAAGCCGCTCTCTGCTCGCGCATAGTCACTCATTTGACCCGCCATCAGACAAAGCATCGTAACCTTTAGCAGCGAACTTTTGTACATCCTCATCTCCAAAATCCGTCTCAAGGCCCTGGTTTAGGCGCTGGCGTGTACGGAATCAGAGGCCCATACGCACCGACTCTGTGCATCGTGGGATCGTTCACTATCACAAATTCATGTGCCTTATCGAGGCCTTCGTGGTTCGTGCGGATGGGCTCACCAAGTGCAGTCGCAGCAACATTCTCCATCCCGTTCCCGGCAGAGAAGGCAAGCACTTGATTGACGGCATCGAGGTGTGAAAGCCCTGCGACATCACTCGCAGATAGGCCTGTGATGACGCGTTTTTCCTCAAGGGTGGTATAGGCTCCGGCCGGCGTATGAGCCAAAGTCCAATTGCCAATTGGCGAGATCGTGTAGCCCACGGCATGGTCCATTTCATGGACCAAAGCGAGCGCCGGCGACAAAACACCCGTAACGGACCCCTGCGAGTTGATGGTTGTTATCGCGGTGTCCGGATTCCAGTAGACGGCATCCAGGCCCTGGTGGACTACTTGATTCGTCGTCGGGTCCACGACGACTCCGATGTCAAACCGATCATTATTGTCGCTTGTCGGGATGATCGGTATGCGGTCGTCGAAGAACGTTTGGATCACAGCCGCAGCCCGCGGGTCCTGTGCTGCGTAACCAACAGATTCGGCAAGTTTGCTCGTGTCGAGAAGAACCGGATGACTCAAATCCGGGAGAGTTTGGCTATCATCCGTGATTTGCACGGCTTGCATCACGCCACCCGAACCCGGCGTCTCGTACACATACAGCTGGCCGTCCTGGACCTCGTACGCGATGTTCCGAGCGTTGTATTCCTCCTCAAGCGTAGTCAGATCGGGAATGCCAGCATGACCTGGCGCAGGCGTCCAAGTCGGGACTCCTGATGCTGGAGTCCCACTCCCTGGGGTACCCGCTACGCCGCCCGTTGTGCTCGTCGCGCCTTCAGAGTCGTCCTGCGCCTGCTGTATTCCGCCCGCAAGTGCATTGCCGATGGTTTGGCCGAATATAGTTGGGTGGGCATGTCGTAGATTAAGGTCTGGAACGACGGCGTCGCTGTCGACCGGCCTTGCGTTCGCCGAAGGCTCGCGGACAGCCTTTACAATGGCGGATTCTTGGCACGCAAACGGTGAAATTCATAGGGCTATAGCGTAGACATAGTGCTCATCATCGTCGGTCGCGGCCCGCCAATTCAAAGGGGCTCCTTGCGGGCCCCTTTGAATTGGCGCGTCGGGGAGCGGTGAACGAACCCTTGTTCGACAAAATGGCCAACAGGCCATTTTGGGCATCGCGCCCGTCACCCTGAGGTGCGAGCGAAGCGAGCCCCGAAGGGCGGGCGCGATGATCCGAGCGCAGCGAGGACGAAAATGCGCCTCAGCGCATTTTCGCAATCCCTCCCTGTCCGCCTCTCTCATTCTGTACAGTCCGGAGACCGGCGTGAAAATCTAGCCTGGCACGTTTAGTCCTTCGAACAGGGCCGTCGAAAGGTAGCGCTCCGCGAAGTCCGGGATGATCATCACGATCGTCTTTCCGGCAAATTCGGGACGCGCACCAACCTCGAACGCCGCCGCGACAGCAGCACCGGACGAGATGCCGGCGGGTATGCCTTCCAGCCGCGCCAATCTGCGTGCGGTTTCGAGTGCCGTTTCATTGGAGATTGTGATGATCTCGTCGATCACGCTGCGATCCAGGATCGACGGTATAAAACCGGGTCCGATGCCTTGAATTTTGTGAGGACCTGCTTTCCTCCCGACAGGACCGGCGAATCTTCCGGTTCCACGGCGATGATCTTCACCGACTTATTGTACTTCTTGAGAACTTGTCCGACGCCGGTAATCGTGCCGCCCGTGCCCGAGCCGGACACGATCACATCGACTTTGCCGTCCGTATCGTTCCAGATTTCTTCGGCCGTGGTGCGGCGATGGATTGCCGGATTGGCGGGGTTGTCGAATTGCCGCGGGCCGACGGCGCCGGGCGTTGCCGCAATGATTTCCTGTGCTTTCTCGATGGCGCCTTTCATGCCTTTCGCGGCTTCGGTCAACACCAGCTGCGCGCCGAGCAGCGCCAGCATTTTGCGGCGCTCGATGGAAAAGGATTCGGGCATCGTCAGGATCAGCTTGTAACCTTTGGCGGCGGCCACGAAGGCCAGTGCGATGCCGGTGTTGCCGCTGGTGGGCTCAACAAGCGTCGTCTTATCGGGCGAGATCTTGTGCTCGCGCTCAAGCGTCTCGATCATCGCCACGCCGATACGATCCTTGACGCTGGCGATCGGATTGAAGAATTCGAGCTTCAAGAGGATGTTGGCTTTAACACCGGCCTCTTTCGGCAGGCGCGCCAAGCGCACCAGGGGCGTATCGCCGATGGTTTCGGTGATCGAGTTGTAGATGCGGCCGCGGCCGGGTTTGTGTTCGCTCACTTTATTTCTCCAAAGCACAGCCAAATTTCTGCGGGTTAGGATAGGCCATTGCAGGTTTATTGTATAGTTAGTCTATAGAGGTTATGTAATAATACAGAGCGCAAATGTATTTTGCCGTAATACGAGGGCAGTTCTAATTTTTCTGTCCCAATCAGAGATTGATGAATGCGGCGGCGTAGCTATGGGTTATGCGACTCTTCGTAGCGCCCGCGTTGATTTTGATTTCTTGGCCGGCTTTTTTGAAACGATATCCGCCAGCGATCTGTGATCGAGAATCAGCGCTGCGGCATCGCGCACTTCGCGCATCACGCGCCTGACTTCGCAGGCGCGCTCATCCCGGCAGTCGGCGCAACGGCGATAGGCCGTGACACTGGCGCAAGGAAGCGGCGCCAATGGGCCATCGATGATGCGGACAATATCGCCAAGCATGATGGTCTCGGCGGGCTTTCCCAACAGATAGCCGCCCTTTTTGCCGCGACGGCTGTCGACCAATTTGTGCCGGCGCAACTCCAAAAGAATCAGGTCGAGGAATTTCTTGGGAATGTTGTGCTGATCGGCAATTTCGGCGGCCTGCAGCAATTCATCCTCGCCAACGGCCGCCAACGCCATCAGGGCCTTCAACGCATATTTGGCTTTTTGAGAAAGCATGGAACCCGCCCGGTTGCATGGCCGTTCTACACGCCGGATGCGCAATATGACAAGCCAAGGCCTACGGCTTGGTAATTAAGGATTTACCGGGCCTTTGCTTTTCCTATTGTAAAAGACTAGCACATAGATAGAGTAAATCGCGTTACGGCCAGATGTGGAGAAAGCGATGAACGGACGCAGCGGCTTGGCGAGAGTTGACAGCGACCCGGTGTTGTCGGTGATCGCATGCACCGCGCGGGGTATCGATCCGGCCGCCGCCAAAGCCATCGAGCTTCTTTCGCACAACGGCCCGTCCTTCAATTATCACATCGCACAAACGCGTCGGCGCTATGTTGCCGCCCGCAAGCCGTTGCTGGTCGAGAAGGAGGCCGTGGATAGCGTTTTTCACGTCAGCCCGTCGGAGCGGGATGTGCCGTCCATGAAGTTCTGGCGGCCCGTCGGTGCACCGTCCGGTGAACGCTTACCGGCGCTGGTCTTTCTGCACGGCGGCGGATGGACACTGGGTTGCCTAGAAACCTATGAGCCGCTCTGCCGCCAGCTCGCCAACGCGACCGGACGCGTGGTGATCTGGGTGGAATATCGCTTGGCGCCGGAACATCCCTTTCCGGCTGCCTTGGAAGACACCTGGAACGCGCTGGAATGGATCGAGGCGAATGCCGATTGGATCGGCATCGACAAAACGCAGATTGCCATCGGCGGCGACAGTTCGGGCGGCAACCTCGCCGCGGTGACGGCGCTTGCTGCGCGCGACGGATTGATTGCTTTCAAACCGCAGCTGCAGTTGCTGATTTATCCGTGTCTGGATCTGACGGCCAGCCAGCCGTCGCATAGCGATTTGGCAGAGGGCTATCTGCTGACCCGCGAGCTTTATTCCTGGTATCGAGCCAACTACATCGCTTCGTTCCCGGATCCGGCAGATTGGCATCTTTCGCCGCTGTTCGCGGAAGAACTGAACAACCTCGCGCCGGCCGTTATTCTCTATGCCGGATTCGATCCGTTGCGCGATGAGGCCATCGTCTATTCGGCGCGGCTGAACGATGCGGGCGTGCCGGTCGAGCCGATTTTCTTTCCCGGCATGATGCATGGCTTCATCACGATGGGAAAAGTCATCCCTGCGGCAAATGTTGCAATCCGCCGCATCGCCGAAGCCATCGATGCACTTCTCAGTGTTCGGCCAGCGTCGGTGTCCGGCTTCGCAAATCCCGGTCAGCCACCGATCCAGGCCGCCGCCGACATATAGTCTGATTCAACGGCAGCCGGCCCCAAGACGACGCGCGCGCTCGCTTTCCGGCGGCATTTGGCAATGCGCCGCAAACATCGCGCCTATTTCCCAAAATTGCCATGGAGATATCAATACTATATTGACTCGATAGACATAATACATTTACCTGAGCGAAGATGCGGTTTCACAAGGGGCAGTCTGTGTACAAATCATTTGAAATATCGGCCAATCGGGTTCGCAGCGGTAAAGCCGCTCTGTTGCTGTCAGTCGGCGCCGCGGCGTTGCTCGGTTGGATGGGAGCGGCGCGAGCCGCCGATGCGGACGGCACATCCGGTACGAACGGTACATCCAGCGCCGCGGATGGCTCGTACGACGTGGCGTACAACGGGCAAGCTGGCGGAATCGAGCAGGTCACCGTCACGGCACGGTTTCGCAAGGAAAACCAGCAAGATGTTCCTATCGCCTTGACGGCGCTCGGCGGCGCCCAGCTCGATCAGCTCGGCACGACGCAGATACAACAATTACAATTCCTGGCGCCGAACCTCGAAATCAACGTACCCAATCCGCGCCAGACCTCTTTCTCGATCAGAGGTATCGGTAACAATCCCGCCGCCGACGGCTTGTCGCAGAGCGTTGGGCTTTATATCGACGGCGTTTATCTCGACAGGCCCGGCATGGCCGCCTTCGATCTGCTCGACGTATCGCAGATCGAAGTGCTGCGCGGACCGCAGGGCACGCTGTTCGGCCGCAATACGACCGGTGGCGCGCTCAGCGTCACGACTGCGATTCCGACTTTCGACTTCACGGCAAAGGCGGAGGCTTCGGCCGGCGATTACGAACTGCAACAATACCAGGCGACGGTCTCGGGTCCCATCGCGGACGATCTGGCCTTCCGCGTGTCGGGATACGACACGTTCCGCGGCGGTTATGTCAAAGATGCTTATACCGGCGGCGCCGACGAAGGCCTCGATCGGCAAGGCCTTCGCGCCCAGCTTCTCTATCAGCCGACCGGAGCTCTTTCATGGCGGCTGATTTTCGAAGCGGGGCACGAGGACGATACGGCAGGCGGCGCGGTGCTTTACAGCAAGGGGCCGTCCGCCAGCGCCAATCCGAAATTCGTCTCCTACGACCAATGGGCTGCCAATCTCGGAATCACGCCGGTCTTCGATCCGAACGGATTGGAGAACGACCAAAACGAGCAGCAGCGCCTGATCGAGCGCCAATATGCCGGCACTTCGATCCTCGACTGGACTGTCGACGGTTACACGCTGACATCAATCACCGGTTATCGCCACTGGTCGTTCCGGCCGCAAAATGATTTCGACTGGACCTATGCCGACGTCATCCGCAACAACGGCGCCGCCGATTTCGAGCAACAGGTGAGCCAAGAGCTGCGTCTGGCCTCGCCGAGCGGCGGGGACTTCGATTACGTCGCGGGGCTTTATTACCTTGCGCGCTACCTCGACAACCACTCCTACACCGATTACGGGTCGCAATATGCGCAAGGCCTCGGAGCGCTGGGCAACCCGGCGCTCGACGACGGGCAGACCAATACCTACGGCAGAATCTCGACGTTCAATTATGCGGCCTACGCCCAAGGCACGTGGCACATCGACCCGCTCTGGGATCTGACGGTCGGCGGGCGCGAGACCTACGAGCTGACACAAGGCAGTGTCGAGCGAACCGCCTTCGCCGGTGGCACGGGAAAGCCGCCCGTGTCGGTCGCGCCCTTTAGCGGCGCGATCAAGGTCGGCAAGGCAACGCCGTCGGGCTTGCTGACGCTGTCCTATAAGCCGGTGGAGAATTATCTCCTCTATGCGACGGCCTCCTACGGCGCCAAGGCGGGCGGTTTCAATTCGCCCACGGTGCCACAAGCGAACACTGGCGCGTTCTTGCCGATGTCGACCCTCGTTGTGAAGCCGGAAAAGGCGGTGAACTTCGAAATCGGCACGAAGACGTCCTGGTTCGATGACCGCCTCACGGCAAATGTCGATCTCTATTGGACGGACATCTACGGCTATCAGGCCAATACGGTTCACAATCTCGGAAGCGGCGGATTGCAATCCGTCATCACCAACGTCGGTTCGGTGCGCAGCCGCGGCGCGGAGGCGGAGCTTACGGCGCGGCCGCTTGAAGGATTGGAGCTGAACGCCTCTGTCGGTTTCACCGACGCCTTCTATCATTCCTTCACCAACGCGCCGGCGGTGCAAGGCTCTACCGCGACCACGCAAAACCTGACCGGCCGCCCAGTGTTGCAGGCGCCGCGTTGGACGCTCAGTGCCGGGGCCACTTACACGACCCATCTGACCGATAGCATCGACGGCTATCTTGGCGCCGATGTCGGCTACAAGAGCAGTTATTTCGGTTACATCGACGATTCCCCCTACAGCCTGATCAAAGGCTTTGCGGTCGTGAATGGGCGTGTCGGTACCGTCTTCGCCGACGGCCATTACGATCTTTCGGCGTGGATCCGAAATGCCGCGGACGTGCATTACGTCAATTTGCTGTACCCCGCGGCCACCGGTTCGGGCGGCTATTTCGGCTGGCCCGCCGAGCCGCGCACATTTGGCGTCACGCTCAAAGCAAATTGGTGAGGGAGATTTGGATTATGAGCATGCGTCAATATTTTGCAGGGCTCGCCACTGCGGCCTTGGCGGCGACGGCCGCCACGGCTCTTCCATCCGTCTATCCGACCGGTACGACGATTTACGATCCCTCGCGCGCTTACAATAGTTATGTGATCTTCGGCGCGCCGGACGGCAAGAGCCATCTCATCGACATGAACGGCAACGAAGTCCACCGCTGGGAGAAGTCCGGCTTTCCCAGCTATTACATCGATCCCAAGCTCGTGAAGGGCGCCCGCGGCCACGTTCTAGTTCAGCTCGAGACCATCGAGCAGGATGGGGCGGGCGTGGTGCCGGGCGAGCCGCCGGAATTCCGCAACAAGACGATCGGCGAAATAGATTGGAACGGCAACATCGTCTGGAAATGGGGGGCCGAGGCTCCCGGCGGCGCGGCAAAGCAGCATCACGATTGGCACCGCTTGCCAAATGGCAACACATTGGTGCTCGCCCATTGGCTGCATTCCGTCGCGGGTTTTCAACAACCCAAATTGCTCGACGACGTCATCTATGAGGTGAGCCCGAAGGGCAAGATCGTTTGGCAATGGGTTGCGTCCGACCACATCAACGAATTGGGTTTCTCCGACGATCAGATCAAGCTGATCCACGCCTCGCTGTCGCCGGACTATTTCCATATCAACAACATGACCCCGGTTGGGCCGAACAAATGGGCCAAAGCGGACGATAAGCGCTTTGCGCCGGACAACATCATCTTCGACGCGCGCAACGCAAACTTCATCGCCGTCATAGACAAGATGACGGGCCATATCGTCTGGGAAATAGGGCCGAATTATCCCTCCATCCCCAGTCGTACCAAAGCGGTCTTGCCGCGCCCGATCGACCAGATCTCCGGCCAACACGACGTCCACTTGATTGCCGAGGGACTTCCCGGCGCCGGCGATCTATTGGTGTTCGACAATCAGGGCGAAGCTGGCTATCCGCCGGCGGAACTGGGAGTCAATTCCGGTTCGCGCGTGCTGGAGATCGATCCTTCGACCAAAGAGATCGTCTGGCAATACACGGCCGATCTCAGCGACCAGCCGGGTTGGGGCTTCTACAGCAGTTTCATCTCCAGTGCGCGGCGGTTGCCCAACGGCAACACGCTGATCGACGAAGGCATGAACGGTCGCTTGTTCCAGATCACGCCGAAAGGCGAGATCGTGTGGGAATATGTCAGTCCGTATTTCGCCAAGACGCCGGTCGGTTCCAGCGGCGGCACGATTACGTCGAACTGGGTCTATCGCGCCCAGCCTGTTCCTTACGACTGGGTGCCGGACGGCACGCCGCACGACGAGACGCCGGTCGCGCCCGTCGACATCACCAAGTTCCGCGTTCCGCACGCTTCACAGAACTAGAGGACTCCGCCATGGCTTTTGCAAAATTCGCTTCGCTAGCGCTTGCCGCCGGATTGTTCATGACGACGGCCGCCTCGGCTTCGCCGTCGGTTTATCCGACCGGCACGACGATCTACGATCCTGGGAAGGCTTATAACAGCTTCGTTGCCTTTGCGGCGCCCGACGGCAAGACGCGACTAATCGACCTCGACGGTCATGTCGTGCACGTTTGGAATTACTGGGGCTTTCCCAGCGAGTTGATCAATCCGGCGATAAACGACGGCAAGAAGGGCGAGCTGGTCGTGCAGCTGAGTTATACGGATGGGCCGCAAGCGGCGCTATTCGGCTACATCTTCGCCAACAAGACCATCGCTCAGGTGGACTGGAATGGCAAAGTGCTCTGGCAATGGGGCGACAAGGCGCCGGGTGGCGCGGCGCGCCAAAATCACGACTGGGATCATCTGCCCAATGGCGATACGCTGATCGTTGGGACCGTGGATCGTATCGTTCCTTCCTTGAGCTCCGCCAAGGTGGCCGATCAGGTGTTCTACGAGATCACGCCCAAGGGACAAATTGTCTGGAAGTGGTATGTCGCCGATCATATCAACGAGTTCGGCCTTTCGCCCGATGGCCTCGCCCAGCTCAAGGCTTTTCTGGCCCCGGGCAGCAAGGGGCACGGTTTCATTACCATCAACGATATGCAGCCGATCGGGCCGAACAAATGGTTTGACGCCGGCGACAAGCGTTTTGCGCCCGACAACATCGTCATCGATTCCCGCGAGGCCAGTTTCATTGCCATCATCGACAAGAAAAGCGGCAAAATCGTCTGGCGGCTCGGTCCCGATTATCCCACCAACCAAAGCCCGGTGCTCAGGCCTGTTCTAAGTCTTAATGTTCCGCGCCCCGTTGACCAGACCAGCGGTCAGCACGATGCGCATATAATCTCGAAGGGGCTGCCTGGCGCAGGCGATCTTCTGGTGTTCGACAATGAAGGACCGTCCGGCTATCCGCCGATGCGCCTATCGACGCTTACCGGCTCTCGCGTGCTGGAAATCAACCCGATCACCAAACAGATCGTCTGGCAGTATTCCGGGATCGATTCCGGATCGCCGGCGTGGAGTTTCTTCAGCTCATTCATCTCCAGCGCGCGGCGGCTACCCAACGGCAATACGCTGATCGATGAAGGAATGAATGGCCGTTTGTTCCAGGTCACGCCCAAGGGCGAAATCGTATGGGAATATGTCAACCCATACTTCGCGCGACAATTGGTGGGTCCGGGGCCGGCCCTCAAGACCAATTGGGTCTTCCGCGCCCAACCCGTGCCATACAATTGGGTGCCGGACGGCACGCCGCACAGCCAAACACCGGTGCGGTCCGTGGATGTAAGCACGTTCCACGTATCGGAGTGACAAGCTCCTAGTGTCGCGGTTTCGAAGTTCGCCATATCACCGATATCGGCACCTATCGCGAACTTCGAAACCAAAACGACACTAGCCGAGCAGTTGCGCCAGAGACTCCGCGATTTTCTCCACCGCTTCGGTCCGGCTATCGCGCATCATAAAGTCTGCAGGCGATCCCGGCATGCCGCCCCAGGCGTTATTCCAATGAAATGTGCCGATTTGCTTTTGGGTATGCGTGCTCGTGGCCGACACCACAATATGACGCATACTCGGCCCCCCCATGCTTGCCGACCGGGAATCCACCGACACAACCGCGTCGACGCCTTCCTTTTCCAAGGCCGACAATGCGGATGGCGCAAACAGGTTTGCTCTGGCCAAATCGTACTTCGTCAAGAGAATCGACGCTTCGCTTGCGTTTCGCGCCGAATAACCTCTCTTGACCATCGCCGCAGCCAAATCGTCCGCCAATTGTCTGTTCTCTCCGGCAAGCGAATCGTCGGCTTGCACCACAACCAGCGATTTGACGCTATGGTCCGTGTAGTCCGGCGATTTGACGAGTTGGCTGGTGCTCGACCCGGCACATGCCGCGGTCAATAACGGCAACACCACAAGCAACGCCCGCCGGACCGCAGTGCCAATCCCTTGCTTTCGCATATTTGATGTCATTGTTGTCTGCTCCCCTTCATGCCGTCTGTTTAGTTCGGAAAGAGCTTTCCCGTCAGTTCGTCGATTTTTTGGTTCACATGAACGAATTTGTCGAAGCTACCGGGCGCGTTCGTTGCGTCGTATACGGCTTCGCCCGCCAATTGGTTGCCGCTATACACCTTGAAATCGGCGTAAACCATGTATTCGCCTATGTCCCACGCCCAGCGGAGGAGATAAGTGCTGGTCACAGGGCACGAACCCACTGCCGAACCGGCAGGAAGAATCCGCACCGTCAGTCCCCTTGCTATAAGAGAATCCTTGTACGCATCGAGCACGGTCGGTTTGACCTTTGCGTTTGTGATCACACAGATCTCGTACGGCTTGCTGTTCGTACCCGTATACGGCACCACGTTCTGCACAATCTCGCCGCCGGCGCATCCGGCCAGAATCGGAACCAGCGCGAATATCTTCAAAACCCGTTTCATGCCAAGTCTCCTGAGGAATGGGAAACGACATTCAGAACTCACCCTCGGCACCCTAAACTTCAAACCAGGTGAGGATCAGTTGTGAATGCCGCCGTATTGCGGAGTTTCAAATCGGTTCAACACTTCGGATCAAAAAGCGTTTTACTCGGTCGTGTTACGCCAGCGGGACACAACCGAGAATCCCCCGATCAACCCATCGTGGATCGGACGATAATGTTTTTCCGGCTTTTTTTGAAGTTGCCGAAGCCGCCCGCAGTGTCGCGGCCGCGCAGGCCACAGGCAAAACATGGGGGGATCGGAGTTTGGGTTGGTGTTGTTGGTCTTAGCCCCCACCGCGCGTCGCAATGATAGAGCAGAGTCTTCAGGTTTCGACGTGTGAGTCATTCTTGGTCGCGGGCCATCGATTGGGTCGTGTGTGCAGCCCATTGCTGCAGAACACAGAGGAACACCGCGACAGCATCATTCGCCCCATTGAAGTATCGCGCTTCGGGCAGTGGATTCCGTCAGGGGATTCCCGCGACGGGCCAACTCGCGCACCGGCGGCGATCGCACCCTGGAGCCGGGGATATTCGGGTTTGAAGCCGAGGTCTTCGCGGAGGCGGCGGCCGTCAAGATCAGAACATGCTTCAAGCCACTA
>CAVXZV010000006.1:0-169705 GCA_963766355.1 uncultured Alphaproteobacteria bacterium | reverse complement strand
AGTGGCTTGATACTTGTTTTGGGTTTTCCATTCGTCTTGAGCAGTTGCGGGCTCTTTGCACCCGATCCCTCGGAATCGGACATTCAACAGGCGTTACAAAGACAGATATTGAGTACAGACTACAGGCGCCCTGAAGAGGTCACGTCTGTTAAAAAGAACTCATGCAAGGGTTCATCTCAAGCAATGGGCAAACTCGAAATCCATTTCTCCAGATGCAATGTAACTATTACGATATTTGAGAATTGGGGCAAAAGCTACGCACCAAATGCAAAATTGGATAGAACGTACACGGACACAATCACGGTAACATTCGAAAAAGACTCGGATGAAATGCCGTGGGTAGCCGTTGGGACGTATCCGAATGACTGGAGTCACGGGGCTGGGCAGTAATTATCGCAGGATTGGGGTTCTCCAATCGCGACCGAATTGTCAACGCCATCCATTTGTCGATCGCTGCCGGGGCGACAGCAGCACACATTTCAAAACCGCTGCCTCCAAGCGCTCCGCCACCTGTCCTTCATGTGTAATCAGAGGTTTGGAGAGGTCCTTTGACCTAAAACATTCAGAGTAGCCGCTGAACCTCCTTCGGTTATCTGTCCGGACCAAGCCCGGCGATGACGAAAAGGGCGTGATTTAACTGAATCTGGCCGCGGGAACAGCGTGCCGGCTCAAATCCTGGTTTGTTCTTATTCTAGAAAACCACCGGGAAATGGCCTTGACGGGGCCCGATTGCCTCATTGTCGCGGGCAGGGGACGCGCGCACTTTGTGGCCGCTAATACACAATTTAAACCATAATATCGTTAACTCGGCGTGTATTCCGGGGCTTTGCGTTTGCTCTCCATCAACACCAATACTGGACAGATGGCTGCGCTGCGCATCTTGGACGCAACGAACGCGTCCGCGCAGCAAGTCGAGCAGCAGATCGCGACCGGACTTCGTGTGGCCGGCGCCAAGGACGACGGCGCTGCTTACGCGATCGCGCAAAACACCAGGGCCTTGTCCGCATCCTACGACGCGCTCAGCCAAGTGCAGGACCGCGCGCAAGGTTTGCTCGACGTCACGCAATCCAGCCTGCAGAGCATCTCGGATATTTTGATTCAGATGAAGAAATTGGCGCTCTCGGCGACCGATACCTCGCTGACGACGCAGTCGCGCGCCGCCATCGACGAACAATTTCAAGCGCTGAAAAGCCAGATCGACAACATTTCCAAGTCGTCGGGCTATATGGGAAACAATCTGATCGACAGCAGCACCTCGAATTTTCTGAATTACGGCGGGGGCGTCATGCCCTCCGGAACCAGCCCGGTGGAGTGGGGCAATCCCCCGACCACGAGCGGGGAACCGCAACCGGGCGATCCGCTTTCGCTGCATTTCGGATTCCAGGGCATCGGGCAGAAAACCGAGAGCATCGATGGCAGCGTCGCCTACAGCTTGCGTTACTGGGACGGCAGCAGCTGGAACACAATCCCGCTCGCGACAAGTAACATACCGACGACCGAGGTCGGTCCCAACGATCCGATTTACGATGCAAGCGCCAATGCCGCGATGCCCACGCTTCCGCCCGGCGCATCGAACGTTCAAATCTACGCCGAATATACCGGCACATTCCCGGCCACGGGCGGCCGGGCCATCTCCGATGTCATTGCCAATGGCGATCCGAGCGGATCGGATGTGACAGCCGGGAAGCCGCATCTGCTGGCGAGCTGGAACCAGCAAAACTGGTCGGCAACGCCGGCCGTCAATGGCACTTACGGTACGGGCTTTCAGGTAAACCTCGCAGCAGGCGCGCCCGTCGGACAATCCACCGAGGCAGGTCAAACGGTCAGCGGCTCGATGCAGCTCGCGCAGTCCGACGCCAGCTTGAGCATAGCGGGTTTCGATTATTCCGTCGCCTATCAGGTTCAGAATCCGAGTTCCGGCGCTTGGGACACATTGGCGACCAGCTCGCCGCAGTCCATAGCCGCGGGCGACATCGCAAGCCCCACCGCTTTGCCATATTCGCTGACCATCCCGCCGGCGAGCGGCTCCGACGAGGGGTATACGGCCTCGCGGCTCGTCGCCCACATCACGGTGCATCACGACACGCCGCCGGCGGGCCAAACCGCCTCGTCGGCGCAGCCCAATTCATCCGTCAATGTTACGAGCGCCAGCCTTACGGGCCAGCCCGGCGTCTCGATGGCCAATGCCGTCGCGTCCGGAACGAGTTTTCAGTATCAGGCCACCGTCAATACCGCGACTCCGACCCAACCGGTTTCCGTGACCACGCAGGCGACATTTCGCTGGTTCGACGGCGCGTCGTGGAACCAAACCCCTATTGGCGCACCTGTGACGGTGGCGAGCAACCATTCGCCGATAAATATCGGCGGCCAATTCGCCATTCCGAATGTCGGCGGGACCGTCGATCAAGCTCAGATTACGCTCGATGCGCAGGTGACGTCGAACCTTCCCGACGCCCAAAATCCGGCCGCCACGCCGATCGTCGAGAACAATCAGCTGACCGTGCTCAATTGGAACGGGACGGCCCTCAGCAATAACTCCGTTACCCAGGCCTTCGCGCAGGCGCCTGCCGCGACCACGCTCTATAGCGACGTGCGTACCATCGAGACCAGCACCAAAGTGGATACGCTGAGCGGGGTCGACGGTTCGACGGCGATCTTGCGCGATCAGGACACGACGACCGCTGGGCTTCAAGGCCTGACGCTGGTCAACGCATCGCTCAGCAATGTTACCTCGGCACTGAGCGCATTGGACAATGTGGATTTCGCCCAAACGAGTGTGACGAACAACCTCGACTATTATTCGGGTAAGTCGCAGGAAATTTCCACGCTGCAGAACTTCGATTTAAAATACAACGACGATTTAAAGGCGGGCATCGGCAGTCTGGTGGATGCGAACATGGCGCAGGACGCCGCAAGCCTTCAGGCCATTCAGGTCAAGCAGCAAATGGCCGTTCAGGCTCTGTCGATCGCCAACACGCTGCCGCAATTGGTGCTCAGGCTGTTTAAATGATCCGCCGTGGATGGTTCCGAATTCCTTGGGCCGAGCGGTTGAGCCGGTTATCTGTGAGCGTTCTTTTAATCCCACGTTGCTGATCGCCGGACGTGACGCGCAGGATGCGTGGTGAGTTGTTTGGGGTCGTGTATCATATATGGTCGACATTAGTGACGACACGAAGCCGGTTCGGCGGCATGTCGAGGTAACTGGCGTTGTCCGCCGGCGCCGCTGGACGGACGAAGAGAAGGGGCGGATCGTTGCGGAGGCGGTGGCGCCGGGGGCGGTGATTGCGGAGGTGGCGCGGCAGCACGATCTGATGCCGCAGCATCTGTCGAACTGGATCAGAGCAGCCAAGGATGGGCATTTTGCGTTGCAGGCAGACGATGTGCCGGCATTTGTGCCGGTGGTGTCGGTCGAGCCGGAGCGCAGGCGCAGACCGGCAGGGCGGGAACGGACTGCATCCATCGAGATCACGATCGGCTCTGTGAGGGTGAAGGTGCCGGGCGGTGTTGACGCGCGCGCCATCGAGGCAGTGCTGCGGGCGGTCAAGCGGGTGTCGGCATGAGCGGCGGAATGTTGATTCCGCCGGGGCCGGTCCGGGTGGTGATGGCGACGAAGCCTGTGGACTTCCGCAAAGGGATACTCGGCCTTGCGGCGCTGGCGAAGGAACAGCTGCGGATTGATCCCTTCTCGGGTGTGATCGTCTGCTTCCGTTCTCGCCGTGCTGACAGAGTGAAACTGATTTTTTGGGACGGCACAGGTCTCTGCCTTTTTGCCAAGCGGTTGGAGGGCAAGTTCGTGTGGCCCCGCATCGAAGACGGCGTGATGCGTCTGTCGGCGGCGCAGCTTTCTGCGCTGATTGAAGGTCTCGATTGGATGCGCGTACATGTTCGCCGCGTTCCGGCGCCGGAAGCTGTGCAGTGACCTGCGGTGAAGTGAATCGGATGCAAGAAAGCGCGCTACAATCGGCGTATTTTGTGCTTCCCTTCGGGCATGGCATCGCTTGCCGATTTACTTCCTGACGATATTGACGCGCTGCGTGCGTTTGCGCTGGCGGCGGTTGCGGAACGCGATGCCGTGGTCGCCGAGCGCGACAAGCTGGTGGAAATCAACGACCGTCTGCGCCGCCTGTTGCGCAAGGCGCAGGGGTTCGAGGCCAAGAGCGAGCGGCTGGCGAAATTGCCGCCCGATCAGCTGCAGTTGGCGCTGGAGGACATCGAGCAGGCGATTGCCAGGAATGAGGCCATCGAAGAGAAGAAGGCTCCCACCAGTGACCATCGCCGGAAGATCAATCGCGGGGCGCTGCCGGCCCATCTGCCGCACATCCATGAGACGGCCCTGCCCGACAACACGAACTGTCCGTGCTGCGGCAAGCCGATGCATGTCATCGGTGAAGAGACCTCGGAGCGGCTCGACGTTGTCCCGGCACTGTACCGGGTGATCGTCACGCACCGGCCGAAACTGGCCTGCCGTGCCTGCGAAACTATTGTTGAGGCTCCGGCGCCCGAGCACTTGATCAAATCCGGCATTCCGACCGAGAACCTGGTCGCGTCCGTGCTGGTGTCGAAATACGGCTGGCACTTGCCGCTCTACCGCCAGGCCAAGATGCTGCTGTCCCAGGGTATCGAGCTGGATCGCTCGACGCTGGCGTTCTGGGTGGGGTACGCAGCGACGGAGCTTGAGCCGCTTTACGAGCGGCTGAAACAGAACCTTCTGACATCGGCCAAGCTGGCGGTCGACGAAACGCCGGTACCGGTGCTCGATCCCGGCCGCGGCAAAACCAAACAAGGCTGGTTCTGGGTCATGGCCCGCGACGACAGACCATGGAACGGACCCGATCCACCCGCTGTCTTCTATAGCTACGCACCCGGCCGCGGCGGCCAATACCTCAAAGATCTGCTCGAAAACTACCGCGGCATCGTGCAATGCGACGGTTATGCGCCGTACAAGAACTTGCCGGCCGACCGGATCATGATCGCCTTTTGCTGGAGCCACCTTAGGAGGGACTTCTTCGAAATCGCCGAGCGCGGCGATGCGCCGGTTGCCACCGAAGCCGTTGCGTGGATTGCCCAGCTTTATGGGATCGAGGCAAGGATCAGAGGCCGCTGTGCCGATGAACGCCGCGTCGTCCGGCAAGCGGAAACCGCCCCGCGTGTCGCAGAGTTCAGGACCTGGCTTGAGCAACAGCACACACGTCTGCCGGGCCAATCGGACACGGCAAAGATTATCCGCTATGCCTTCCATCATTGGGACGGGCTCATCCGCTTCCTCGACGACGGGCGCATCGAGATGGACACCAACATCGTCGAGCGGAGCATGCGGCCCCAATCTTTGACGAAAAAGAATGCGCTCTTCGCGGGCAACGACGACGGGGGCCGTAGTTGGGCGATCCTGGCTTCGCTGATTGAGTGCTGCAAGTTGGGCGGCATCGATCCTCAAGCCTACCTTGCCGATGTTCTCGCCCGGCTCGTCAATCTGTGGCCCAACGCCCGTCTTGACGAGCTTCTGCCATGGACCTGGGCCGAAAACCTCCGCCCGCAACAACGCGCCGCGTGAATCAACGCAGATCAATCTTCCTGCCAAAGTCAACATCGCCGTCAAAGGGTGCCGGCAAATCGCTCACGGTTATCTCCATCGTCCAGAGCATGATCTTCTGGGATGGAATTGGCTGCGCCGTTTCTTTCCTCCCCCGTTTACGGGGGGGCGGCTTGGCCGCGCTCGGACCGATGGCGCGCGGCCGCCGACGGACCGCGAAGCGGTGGAGGGGGGAAGGTGGGGCGCCTGCCCCCTCCGCCTCTCTCGCAAATGCTCGCTCGGCACCTCCCCCGTAAACGGGGGAGGAAAGAGATGCGCGATTGTTTTGCCGTCTATTGTTTTTTGCTCGGCCGCCTGAGGCATGGCCGTCTTGGTTTGGATATTTGTATGAATTGCCATCGCGGCGTCATGCTCATCGCTGATCGCCACGCCAGCGCGAAACGCAGACGCTTTCATCCCAGAAGATCATGCTCTAGCGTTTGCGCCGACTTAGAACTTGATTCGGCTCCATGAATTGATCGCAAACCTGCGTCGTGGTCGCGCTCGGCGTGTTGGCCGCTGGATGTGCTTCCACCGACCAGGAGCAGGGCGTCAGCGTTCCTCCCAATGCCGGTATCTATAAGGTCGGCAATCCTTATCAAATCGGCGACACTTGGTACTATCCGCGCGAACAGCCCGATTATGACGAAACCGGCGTTGCCTCGTGGTATGGGCCGACATTCTATGGTCACCCGACGGCGGACGGCGAGATTTACGACGCCCAAGCCTTGACCGCGGCGCATCGCACGCTGCCGCTGCCGGTCAATGTGCGCGTGACCAATCTCGACAACGGCAAATCGCTGATCGTGCGGGTGAACGACCGCGGACCGTTCGCCAAGGGCCGTATCATCGACGTTTCGGAACGCGCCGCAAAACTCCTGGGGTTTTACGATTCCGGGACGGCCAAAGTGCGTGTCACCTATGTCGCGCGCGCCGATCTTCCGAACGGGACACCGCAACCCTTCGGCGCCGGCATGCCTCCGTCCGTCGTCCAGTCCGTTTCCGCCGCGCCGACACAAAAAATTGAAACAAGTCCCTTGGAGGCTATTCCGGGCGCCGCGGCCACGCCGCCGCCTGTGCCTGTTGCGCCACCGCCGACTCCGCCGCCCGTCGCGGCCCCGGATCCCGGCGCGTTGCCGAGCGGGCAGGTGATCAAGGTTCCTGTGCCTGTCGTCACCCACCTCTATGTTCAGGTCGGTGCCTTCAGCAACCGGCAGAATGCCGCCCGGCTGGCCGCGCGGTTGGGTGGAGATTTAAAAATTTCTACCATTCAACGAAACGGACAAACGCTATATAGAGTACGCCTTGGCCCGTTCGATAAGACTGGCGATGCGGACGCCGCGCTGTCTAAAGTGAGTAGCCTCGGCAGCAACGACGCCCATATCGTGGTCGATCAATAGGTTTGCCGCCCCTCTTTCTGGAGTAGTTCTATGCCGCGATTGCGTGGACTTGTTGCCATCCTCTCCCTCCTCGGTGCGCTTGGCGCCGTCCCGGCTATCGCCGAAATGAACACCAGCGCGGAACACGCGCTCTTGATGGACGCCGCGACCGGGCAGGTGTTGTGGGCCAAGGACGGCTTCACGCCGATGCCGCCCGCCTCGATGAGCAAGCTCATGACGATCGAGCTCTTGTTCCAGCGGCTGAAAGACGGAAGGGTCAAGCTAACCGATACGTTTCCGGTGTCCGAACGCGCTTGGCGGACGGGCGGCTCTAAAGGTTACGTTCGCGTCGGCGACCGTCTGACGGTTGAAGACCTCATCCGCCGCATCATTATCGAGTTGGGTAACGACGCTTGCGTCGTTGTGGCGGAATCGCTGGGCGGCACGTTTGACGGGTTTGTCGATATGATGAATACGCGTGCAAAGCAGCTCGGCCTTACGCAATCGCATTTCGTGAATCCGAATGGATTGCCGGACCCCCCGGGTCAGATGATGTCTGCGCTCGATCTTGCAAAGCTTTCGCGCGATCTGATCGACAAATACCCGCAATATTACCACTACTTCAGCGAAAAGAGTTACACGACAACAGACCAGGGAAAATCAATCACGCAGCCCAATCGCAATCTGGTCCTGACGAAACTTCCCGGCGCCGATGGATTGAAGACGGGTCACACCGATGCGGCCGGCTATGGCGTTACCGCGTCGGCTTTGCGCGATGGTCAACGCCTGATCCTCGTCTTGAACGGACTGCGTTATCCCGATCTGGCGAAGGACAGCCCGGCAAAGCAAGATTGGTTTGCCGAAATCCGCCGCGCCGAAGAAGCGGCGCGCGTGCTGGATATGGCATTCCGCGAATTCCGTTCCTATCCGCTGTTCAAAGCCAACGAGATTGCCGGGGCGGCCCCGGTTTGGGGCGGTTCGAGAAAGACGGTTGCGGTGACGGTTGGCAAAGCCCTGGCGGTGACGCTGCAAGTCGACTCGCGCGCCAATATGAAAGTGGCGATGCATTACAATTCGCCTTTGCAAGCGCCGATCGCCCAAGGCCAACAGGTGGGCACGTTGACGGTGACGGCCCCCGATTATCCCGGATTGACTGTTCCGCTCTATGCCGCCGAAAATGTTTCGCGCGCGGGAATCTTCGGACAAATCATCGCGGGCGTAAAAGCCTTGATCTGGGGCAAGCACTGACCATGGCAAGAACGCCCGGCCGCTTTATCACGCTGGAGGGCGGCGAGGGCACCGGTAAGTCCACGCAGATCCGGCGTCTTGCCGCGTCGCTGGAAAAACTCGGCATCTCTTGCGTCCTGACGCGGGAGCCCGGCGGTTCTCCCGGCGCGGAAGACATCCGCAAATTGCTGGTGCAGGGCGAACCGGGACGCTGGGACGCGCTGACGGAAACACTTCTGCTGTACGCAGCGCGGGCGGATCATGTTGCCAAGACGATCAAACCGGCCTTGACGCGCGGGCAATGGGTGCTCTGCGACCGTTTTTCGGATTCGACCTATGCCTATCAGGGCGGCGGCGGCGGGCTCGATCGCGAAACGATCCGCCGGATCGAGGCCGTATCCATTGGCGATTTCAAGCCCGAACTGACGCTGATTTTCGATCTGCCCGTGGAGATTGGATTGGAACGGGCCCGCGCGCGGCACGGCAACGAGATGCGCTTCGAACAATTTGACCTCGGTTTTCACGAACGCATGCGCCGGGTTTATCTGGAGATCGCCAAACGCGCCGGGGACCGCTGCCGCCTGATCGATGCGAGCGGCAGCGAAGACGATGTTGCCGGCGCAATTCTGAGCGCGGTCACGGCGCGGTTTGGGTTGGAGGATGGTCGGGGATAGAATTGGCTGTGCCGGCCATTCATTTCACCTCCCCCAACGCGGGGAGGTCGACGCGAGCGAAGCTCGCGTCGGGTGGGGGGATGTTCAAGATGTCGATAATCATCGCAAGACATCTACGCAAACATCAGACAGACGCCGAGCGCGTCTTGTGGCTAATGTTGCGCGAATTTAAACACGGCGGGCTGCATTTTCGCCGACAGACTCCTATCGGTTCTTATGTCGCGGACTTCGCCTGCCATCGTGCCAAGCTGATTGTCGAACTCGATGGCGAACAGCATGGTCAGGATCGTAATGTCATATATGACGCGCACCGCACGGAATTTTTGAACGCGCGCGGCTATCGTGTCCTGCGCTTTGCTAATTGGGAGGTTTTTCGAGAACGCCCGCGCGTTCTGGACGCGATTTATGCGGCGGCAAAATCCCCCCACCCGCCTCGCCCCTTGAGGGGCTCGGCACCCTCCCCGCGTTGGGGGAGGGTAAGGAAAATCGAAAATGTCGCAGCCATTTCTGTCTCCGGACATCATGCACTAGACTAACCCCATGGCGAAAAAACCCCGCACCGCTGAAATCGTCGAACTCGATCGCATCGAAGGCGTCGATCATCCGCGCCAGACAACGCGTCTCGCCGGACAAGACGCCGCGCTGGCGATTGTTTCGCGCGCCTTGCGCAACCAAAGACCGCCGGCGGCGTGGCTGATTTGCGGCCCGCCGGGCGTCGGCAAGGCGACTTTGGCATACCGCATCGCGCGTTATTTGCTGGCCTATGGCACGATTAGCGATGGTCCCGCCGATTTGAGCGTACCCGCCAACAATCCCGCGGCGCTGCAAGTGGCTGCCGGATCGCATCCCGGACTTTTGGTTCTGAAACGCGGCGCGGACGCCGATACCGGCAAGATGATGAGCGTTCTTTCGGTCGGCGAAGTGCGCAAGCTCGCCGGATTCTTCGGCATGACCTCGGGCGCGGGTGGCTGGCGGGTCGCCATTGTGGACACGGCCGACGATATGAACGATGCCGCGGCGAACGCTTTGCTGAAACTTCTGGAAGAGCCGCCGTCGCGCGCCATGTTGCTGGTGCTGTCGAATACGCCGGGCCGCTTGCTGCCGACCATCCGCTCGCGCTGCCAGCGGCTCAATCTGCGCCCGCTCGGCGATGGGGACATGACGAGCGAACTGGCGCGCTTGCTTCCCGAAGTGAACGCCGAGGAACGCGCCTCTTTGGCGCGGCTGGCCTGCGGCTCGCTTGGCACGGCACTGAGACTGGTAGGCGGGGAGGGGCTCACCCTCGCCCGCGAAGCCGACCGTCTGATCGATCAAGCGGCGCAGCCCGATATTGTGGCCTTGTTCGCGTTCTCGGAAAAAATCGCCCGCATGGCCGACGGTTTGGACAGTTTCGGCGGATTTCTGACCCAAGCTTTGGCGGAACGTATCCGCGCCAAGGCGCTTGGCGGGCAGGCAAACCTGGATCGCTGGGTCGGTACGCTGGAGAAATTGGGACGAAGTTTTTCGCGCAGCGACGCGTTGCATCTCGATCCGCGCCAGACCTTGCTCAGTGCGAGCCGCGAATTGGCCGCCGCGTCACGGCGCGCGGGTGCGGTGTAGAATGCTGGTCGACAGCCATTGCCATTTGGAATTCCCGGATTTCGCGCCCGAAATCGACGCGGTCGTCGCGCGCGCCCGCGCCGCCGGTGTCGAGGTGTGTCTCAGCATCGGGACGAAACTCGAAAGTTTTGCGCGTGTGCGCGAGATTGCAGGGCGCTTCGACAATGTGTGGTGTTCGGTCGGCATTCATCCCCATGAGGCCGAAAAAGAACCGATCGATAGCGGCGCTCCTTTGATCGCGCTGACGCATGATCCCAAGGTTGCCGGCATCGGCGAAACGGGTCTCGATTATTTTTACCAGCATTCGCCGCGTGAGGCGCAGATCAGAAATTTCCGTGCCCATATAGACGCGGCGCGCCAGACGGGGCTGCCGCTGATCGTGCACACGCGGGACGCGGAAGACGACACCATCGCGATCTTGCGCGAAGAAATGGCGGCGGGCGCTTTCACGGGCGAGCTCCATTGCTTTACCGGCAGCAAGCGGCTGGCGGAGGTGGCCCTTGAATTGGGCTTCTTCATCTCGGCGTCCGGCATTGTGACATTCAAGAAATCGGACGAGCTGCGCGCCGTCTTCAAAGATATTCCGCTGGATCGCTTGCTGGTGGAAACCGATTCTCCGTATCTCGCGCCGTTGCCTCATCGCGGCAAACGCAACGAGCCGGCCTTTGTTGCGCACACCGCGGCCGCGCTGGCGGCATTGAAAGGCGTGCCGTTGGAGGAGTTGGCGCAGGCCACGACGCAAAATTTCTTCCGGCTTTTCGCCAAGTGCACGCGCCCCCATGCACAGCAATCTTGAAGTCACCATCCTCGGCTGCGGTTCCTCCGGCGGCGTGCCGCGCCTGGGCGGTCCGGACGGCGCAGGGAATTGGGGCGCTTGCGATCCGGCAAATCCCAAAAACCGGCGCACGCGTTGCTCGCTTCTGGTTCAACGAAGATCGTCAAACGGCATCACCAATGTGCTGGTGGACACCGCGCCCGATATGCGCGAACAGCTCTTGCGCGCGCATATTTGCGCCTTGGACGGCGTGCTGATCACCCATGATCACGCCGATCAGCTGCACGGCATCGACGATCTGAGGCAAATCGTTATTCACAACCGGCGCCGCATCGACGTCTATACCGATGCGCGCAGCGCCGACGGTATTCTGTCGCGTTTCTCCTATTGTTTTGTGCAGGTGGAGGGCAGCGGTTATCCGCCGATTGCCAATCTGCATGTCGTCTCGGCGCCGTTCGAAATCGGCGGAGCAGGGGGCCCACTTCCGATTCTGCCGTTCACTCAGCAACATGGCGAGATCCAGTCGCTCGGCTTCCGCTTCGGCTCGATTGCCTATTCCGCCGATGTGAACGCGCTGGACGACGCGGCCTTCGAGGCGCTTAAGGGCGTCGAATGCTGGATTGTGGATGCGCTGCGCTATACGCCGCATCCCAGCCATTCGCATGTGGCCCAAACGCTCGAATGGATCGCACGGGTGAAACCCGCGCGCGCCATCCTGACGAATCTTCATGTCGACCTGGATTACGAAAAGCTCAAACGCGAATTACCGCCTGGCGTCGAACCCGCCTATGACGGAATGACGGTGACGGTGGAGTTTGGAGCGTGATTTTCTGGTTGGAGTTGTCTGCGCTGTTTTCTTTCCTCCCCCGTTTACGGGGGAGGGGAACCGCGAAGCGGTGGAGGGGGGACGAAGCAGCGCCCGCCCCCTCCGCCTCGCTCGCAATTGCTCGCTCGGCACCTCCCCCGCAAGCGGGGGAGGAAAGATGCCAATGCAAGCGTTTCGATCCTAGAGGATCACGCTCTACCGCCCCTGGTGCCTGAAGTTCTGGGTCTTTTTGGGCGCGATTTTGCCGGTTTTGCCCGCCGTGCTCCCATAGGTCTGCGTTAGCGGCGCCTTGAGGCTTTCCGCATGCTTTTGCGCAGCTTCCTTGCGCCGCGCGGCTTCTTGCGGCGAAATCGGGCGTTTTTTCTTGGAATCGCTCATCGAAGCGGTCCTTTATGTTGGGCCGTCAGAATACCTCCGATCGGCACATTAATACAGCGGCTTCAGCCTATTAGCTGAGGCGCGGGCTCATTATAGCGAGCGGAAGATAATGGAAACAGTAATGCGCCCAGCCGGTTCGTGCGGACTGTTGCGGATCTCTGAGCACTTTTAGATACGAAATTGACCCCGCAGCTTTCGCCACGGGGCCTTTCGCGAGTACTTTAAATACAAGGGCGCGAGGTTAGAGCCCCAGAAAGATGCTACCGGCCGCCGACGTGCAGTGCAACAAATGTTTGCTTTTACCATTAAAATTGGCGGTTGCGTTACGTTTTTTGCCATCAAAAATTGAAATGTAACGTAGCGTAACCGTGCGGTCCGGGCTTCAACGCGAACCGTTCTGGCGCAAAACTCGGGGCAGGGCCGTCACCCTCGAGAAGCGCCCTCCGTGGAGGCAATGGTATCGCAAAAAGAAATCCCAAATGGGCTAATTCCCGAGCTTTGTGAGAATGTTTCCTGCAGCAATAAGCGCGATACCAGACAGCAGAAAAACCAAACAACAACTTCGAAAGGCTCGAAAGTTTTCTCCCGGCACGTCCTCTTCGACACGCAGCAGGCCCAGTCTCAGAAGAAAATATCCGCCCGCTAGCCAAGAGATCGCGATTCCGAGAAGCGCTGCAATCTGCACCCAAATCATGGCGTCTTTGAGCGTCATGATTTGGCAGGCAGCCTCGTAGAGGGCTTGGCCTTTGGCATGACACATTCACTCGAACAGCAACACACGACCGATAATCACTTCAGAGCATTAGGGTGCATTATACAGAGATTTGTTTAACGGGCGAGTTTTCATCCTTGGAATTGAGCATAATGAGAGAGACTGGACATCCACGGAACGCCACACAGAGGCGGACGAAATCTTAGAGCGCGCCCTAAAAGTCGGAGAGTTTTTCACCTCCCGAGGCGTGAAGATACGCATCGATGATGGCGAGAATTAATTGCTGCACGCCTTCGGTCCTTGGCAGTGATCGGCTTCCCATTTGCGATAGGCCTTTATAGAGGCAGAGCTTTAGCGTCCGGCGATACTGGCGCACCCACGGCGCATTCCTAGGTCTGCGGAGGCTCGTGGAGAATTGGCGACGATCATATAGCGGAGCGTCCGCAATCATGACTTCCGCGAGTGTTTCGGCCTGTCAGCCGGAGCATAGCATTTGTCATGTATAATATCGCCCTTCTATTGGCGATTATATACTTGCCATAGGCGCAGGCTATGAGTAGTCATAACGGCGACAGGCCGTCAATCGAAATCAAAGTAACGCCAGCGATGCTTGATGTTGAAGAGAATGTTATTTCTTGCGAACTTGGTGGATGTGATCTCGGAGGCTTTTTTTCCCCGCGCGAATTAGCCGAGAAGGTCTTTTTGGCCATGGCCGAGATTTGTCGTACAGCGCCTGCCCCAGTCCCTGAGCATAATCGCCCAACGCCATAGCCCAATTGCGACACCACCGAAATTCGGCCAATAGGTCCAGCCTTTCGGATAGATTTTTGGCCCTAGGGTTTCCTAAGTTATAGGCTGGCCTGATACCAATTAGGCCAATGGCTGCTGCTATTTCGGAATTGTAGAAGAAAAGCGGCGAATGAACCGCGTTATTTCGTGCATCCTCCAGAGAATTTGCCTCATTAATAAGCCACACCGCATCCGTTACAAACCCGCTAGGCATGGATGATGCCGGCATAACAATTATGGCGCTTTTCAGCATTTCTCTTTGCGCCCTGTCCGATTTTAGCGAGTACCAGGCGGCCAGCGCTTCTTGCCCTTTACCCTTGGTCATAACCTGCCAAAACAGGACGGCAAGCATCTCCTGTAGGTCATTCCACGCCAACGCCAATTGACCTATTGCAGCGGCTACTGGAACGAACTCTTTTCTGGTGTATCGTTTGGAATCTCGAACTCGCTTTTTAGGCGCACCCATGCCGAAACCCTCCCATCCCGATAATCAGTACAGCGAGAAAGAAACCACGAAGCGCATGGAAAACGCGCTACGCCGCGCCCTTACAACGCCGCACAAGCCGCACTCAGAAATGAAGATCAAGAAGAAGCCGAGTTCGGGCTAAGAGCACTACGCGCAAGGCCAAGAAACCAGCCTAATTCACAGATTCGATCAGTTGTGCTAGAAAGCAAAACGGCGCAGGTGCCAGCCCGCGCCGTCGAAATTGTTGGCAATGCCGGAAAGCACCGCGCGCGAAACTTATACGCGCGAGGCTTTGCTATGTCCACGAAACCCAAACTCGGTATGCCGGGAAATCCGGTTATTGGCGTCCTACCCCCACCAGGACTTGAATGGCGGATTTTGGGTAAGTGGCCTCATGCTGGCACATTGGACACTACGCCCGAAAAGGGTCCGGAAGCTTCTCAATCTCCCGAGTTGTCACTATGCCGGTCATCGAAAGGGCGAAAGGTAGCCCGCATTTCTCGCACTTAAGTCCTGGACGCTTGAATCCTGCGCTACTCATTTGGTTCTCCTAGGTCTTTGGCAATTCCTAGGATAGGCGCGGAGGGGTCGGGAGTCATTCCCGGCCCTTCCGGTTGCCGTGCCACTTGCGCCATGGCGGACGCCTTTTGTGAGGCACGGGAACCCCGTTCGCGCGGAACCAACGAGCTAATTCCTTTGCGATCTGCTTAAGCGTCCCGCGCTTCACTAGTTCCTTGATACCGCAACCGCTTGCCCTCAGCGCCTTTAATGGCGCGTTCGGTGCGAACGTCATCGTTCACACCCAAGGCAATGCGATTGCTCATACGAAAATCGAATTCCGCCAAATAACGCTGTAAATGCTGCTCGCTCATAATCTGATACGTGCCGACAAGGCCGCGCTTAAAAATCGAGAAATAGCCCTCTGCCGTGTTGCAATGGACTTTTTCGCCGTCGCGGCCGTCGCGCACGAATTCCTTATTGTGGTTCACGGCTTCACGCTGCGCTAGCGGCCAGGACCCTTCGTAGTGCTGCGCACCGTCTGTATGCAGGGTAGAAGCTTCGTCCATGTTCTCGCGAAGTACCTTGCGGACCTGCGAGGCGATAGCGCCGGGACCTTTGCCGGTGAGCTTCGTGGAGCGGACGCGACCGTCACGCTCAACAAGCGCCACGAATTTGCGGTTCTTTGCGCGAGCGCGCGGGCGGGTCTTGCGGGACGGGGCAATCTCGGTTTCATCGGCTTCAACCACAAACCCGTCACCGCCCATAGGCGGTTCCTGGCCAGCAACTGGCCCCATAGCTTCGCGCACGCGGTGGGCCATAAACCAAGCTGACTTGTAGGTTATCCCCAACATCCGGTGAAGCTGGTTGGCGCTGAAACCCTTCTTGGAGGACGCATAGAGCCCGAAGGCGAGTGCCCACTTGGTCAGCGGAATATGGCTGCTTTCCATGACGCCGCCGGTCGTGACCGTGAACGAGCCTGAGCAATCGTTACAATGGATTAGGCCGGGGCGATGAGATTTGCCTTCAAGACGATAAACGCGCTCGAAACCGCCGCAATGCGGGCAGACTGGCTTTCCATCGGGCCAGCGGATCGAACTCGAAATACTCGCGGGCCTTGGCTTCGTCGCTGAAAATGGGGTCGTTCAATTTCATGGCTGCGGTTCCATCTAACGCAGCAAATCTAGGGCTCGGGTCTACCTTTGTCAAGTATATAATCGCCCTTCCATTGGCGATGTTACACTTGACATACCCATGCACAATGGGTAGATTTGGGGGCATTAGATGAGTTACGCCCATGGCCAAGTCTGTTTTGGACGCCCCGCACTTTCACGATGAAACCGCCGCCTTTGCCTATGTTGAGGCGCATCTGTGGGCGAATGGTCCCGTGTGCCCGTTCTGCGGCGCGACCGGCGACAAGATCGGTGCCTTGAAGGGCGCGACCACCCGTCCCGGCCTGCGCAAGTGCTATGCCTGCCGCAAACCCTTTACCGTGCGGATCGGCTCGATTTTCGAGTCCAGCCACCTTGCGCTGCACCTGTGGCTGCAAGTCATTCACCTGATGTGCGCCAGCAAGAAGGGTATTTCGACCCGGCAAATCCAAAGAATGCTTCAAGTGCAGCATGAAGACCGCTTGGCATCTTACTCACAGGATTAGAGAAGCTATGGCCCCGGCTAAGGACGCTGGCCCGATTGGCGGCTTCGGCAAGATCGTGGAAGCCGACGAGACTTTCCTGACCAATTCGCCCAAAACCAAGAAGCATCCGAGCGCTGGCGGCTATCAGCACAAGGTAGCCATTTTGAGCCTTGTTGAGCGGGGAGGGCATACCCGCTCGGTCCAGCTTCAATCCCCGCCGAACCGCCCCGAAATCCGTGACGCGATCACCAAGCACGTTGACCCCGCTTCCGTCCTGCACACTGACGGCGCCCAGTACTACAAGGGCATGTAGAACGTTGCCGGACACCGCAGCGTCAACCACGCCAAGGGCGAATATGCCCGCAGCGAAAACGGCGTATCGGTCAACGTGAACACTCTCGAGGGCTTCTTCTCGGTCTTCAAACGCGGGATGATCGGCACTTACCAGCATGTCGAAAACCAGCACTTGCACCGCTATCTGGCCGAGTTCGACTTCCGGCAGAACACCCGCGAAAAGCTTGGCGTAAACGACGTGAGCCGTGCCGCGATTGCTCTTAAGGGTTTCAAGGGTAAGCGGCTCACCTATCAAACAACTCGTCGGCAAGCGTGAGTTTCGGCGGGGGCGCGACGTTCTCCGGGCCATTTTGCTGTTGCTAGACGGGAAGGCCGAATGACTCTCGGCCCTCCCGCCCAGCTATCCTAGGAATTGCGACAGACCTAGGAGTTTTCCCCATGGAAGTAATTGATGTGCACAGTCTGGTAGCCGCCATTTTGACTATAGGCTCTCTCGACAATACGGGGCATTCGGCACGCATTGTCGTTAATCGTTACGCGGAAATTCAGCAGATGCTGCTTGAAGCTGGCGGCCATCGGGAACCGACGAAGATTGATCGCAACTTGAATCTTCCTTGAGTAAGGCCGCAAACGCCTTAACCCGCGCGACCAGTTCATCCGTCATCAACGCCGGATGCGTAGTCTTGACTGCAAACTCAAGTGCGCGCTCCATAAACATGTCATTCATGATGCGAATACCTCCATGCCACGCAAATCAGCCAAACCAAAACCAAAGAAAAAGCCCGACCCAAACCAATCCGCGCGCTTTTTAGAAACAGCGCGGGCAGTAGGGGCTGACGAAGACCCAAAGGCTTTTGACAGGGCGTTCAAGACGGTTGCCAAAAGGCATTCATCGCCGCCACGTCGATGACCCCGGTGTCGGGATATTCACTACCGAAATGAGAGCGCAGGAGTTCCTCCGCCTCAGAGGTATCGTAGCCCAATCCTTTGGCGATCTTGGTCATAATCCAAGGGCTAACGTATGTTGCCTCGTGCGGGTGCGTGAGAAGACTCTCGAAGTCCTTTCTATGTAGTGCAGGACCCCGCCTCTCCATTTGGCGACGGATATCGGTATAGAATTGCCACGCAAGCAGATCGGCAGCTTGCACGCAGGGAGCCTGCGTCTTCTCAACAAAAGCATGACCTGCGTATCGTGTCTTTTCTTTCAATCCTGGGACTTTGAAGAGTTTTTCCATCAGGCGGCCAGCTTCGCCCTGGCTTATGTGGCCAGCCTCGTAAAAATAAGCGATCTTTCCCCAATAATTCTGTTCATCCGCCCAGTTGCAGATACCTCCAATCACGCCATGTGCACAGAATGAGTACGGCGCGCCTGCGAGTTCGTGTCTCTTGGGCATAAAGAGATTATACTGCGCAACGTTTACCGTTATGGCAAAGCCCTTAATCGTGTGGCGCTTGATGGCCGCAATCATTCTCGCGGCGACCTGAATCCGGTCAGGCTTGGTCAGGTTGGCGAAGGGGCCATTTCCATGCGCGCAATCGACCATGTGGAAATAGGGTAGGTCTTTCCAACGAAGAACCTCATTCCAGTCTTGGTCAAAGAGTTTGCGTCGGCCGCTTTCGATCAAGTATCCGGCCACGCACAGAATAGCGCATTTGGCCTGCGTGCCGTCTGGCTGCACGGCAGATGCTAGACCAGCGCTTTCGTCGAAATACGCTTCAACAAGCACGGCCACCATCCCGCCATGAGGAAGAAGAACCTCCTCAAATCGGTCAAATGGGCTGTGTTCACATGGCCAACACGGGAGGGTCATGGGAAACCTACCACTTGTGCTTGGGTATGCGAAGCGTAACTTCGGGCTTCCATTGGCGATGTTTCACTTGACATACTTGGCCGCTAGGTATAGCTTTGACTCATAAGGAGTTAAGGCCATGGCTAGCAAGCTTTCTGCCCCCCAATTTACCAACGAAGACGCCGCTCTAGCGTTTGTCGAAAGCTGGCTCTGGCCTACGGGCCCGGTATGCCCCTTCTGTGGCACTTCTGGTGACAAGGTGGGCCGTCTCAAGGGCAAGACCACCCGTGCGGGCTTGTGCAAGTGCTACGCCTGCCAGAAGCCCTTTACGGTCAAGATTGGGACCATCTTTGAGGCCAGCCATGCCCCGCTCCGGCTATGGCTCCAGGCGATTTACCTGATGTGTTCGTCGAAGAAAGGCATCAGCACCCGCCAGCTTCAGCGGACTTTGGGCGTGGGCATGAAAACCGCCTGGTTTATGGGGCACCGGATCAGGCTGGCGATGGCACCGGCTAGCGATGCTGGCCCGCTCGGCGGCGAAGGCAAGATTGTGGAGGCCGATGAGACCTTCCTGCAAACCAAGGATGGCAAGCGCAAGCATCCGAGCGCCGGCGGCTATCAGCACAAGATCGCGGTGTTGAGCCTTACCGAGCGCGGCGGTTCAATCCGTTCCGGGAAGATCGAAAGCGTCACCAAATCTGAAATCGTCAGCCACCTTCAGGCCAAGATAGACCCTGCCAGCATCCTACATACGGACGGCGCCCAGCATTACAAATTCACCGGCGCGGTCGCGGATCATGAGTTCGTCGATCACAGCAAAACCTACGTCCGCAAGAGCAAGCGGACCGGCAACAAGGTCCACACCAATTCGCTGGAAGGCTATTTTTCAGTTTTCAAACGCGGTCTCGTCGGCGTCTATCAGCATGTCGGCGAACAGCACCTAGACCGCTATTTGGCCGAGTTTGACTTTCGCCAGAACACCCGCGCAAAGCTTGGCATCGATGATGTGAGCCGTTCCGCTATCGCCCTCAAAGGCACAAAGGGTAAGCGTCTTACCTATCGAACGACTTGTAACGCCTCTCACGCTTAAACAGAAAGCCGTCGCATTCATCCGATGGCGTAAGCGCAACGGGAAACCCGTTGCCAAATACAAGCGCTTATTCTGGGGAAAGAAAGCTTGGCACCGAAAGCAGAAGCCCACCGAATGACTCCGGTGGGCTTCGTCATTATCCTAGGAATTGCCAAACGCCTAGGAGAGTTGATGATGGATGAAGAAGAGTTATTCCAAAAATTTCAGCCCAAGCTAACCGAGGTCACCGCAATACAGACGATGGAGTTTTTCACAAAAAACGGACCGATAGTGAGCGCAAACGGGAAAGAAATTGGGATAGGTGATTTTTTATTGGTGATGACGACTGGTGTAGAGACATATGGTCCGTTTCCTCTAAATGGGACGACGGCGGCGGCTCTGTGCAATATTCTGATTGAGAGCGGTTTCGGGCCTGAAGAAGAGCCCGTTCCAGCAGGGGAAATTGGATAGCGCGGTTTTTTACAATTTCCCCGCTCAGCCACTTTGAAAACTCGGGAGACAGCGACCAAGCACGAGTTGCCATAACATCACCTATCGGCTAAATTGCGTTGGCCGATGGTGCGTCGTGGCACATGGCATTGATCCTAAAGCGCGGAGTTCGCACCTCCGCGCGGATCGTCCCCTTAGAATCCAGCAAAACCCGCTTTACCGCAATCTAATTCTTGCAGACGACTGCCGCAATTTGCCCGGCAATTGATCGCGGCGGCGCGTCCATCACCGCTGAAATCCCATCGCTATCGTCAGTAAATTGACCTTGGCAGTCAAAGTGTAGACGCTTCATTTTTCCTGGATTGAACGGCGTGTTAGGCACATAGGTATAAACGGCAACATCAACCGCGCCGTTGTTGTAGTGCTGGACAGATTTCATGTCGGCTTTGGTGACTTCGCCGTTATCTGCCTCAAGCCGAATCCACACCTTTTGATAAATATCCTGCGTGCAATCGGTCCCCGACTGAGAATCGCAGGTGGGGATTAATGCCGTCAAATTGCTTTCTGCCTTAGATGAAATGGGTGCAACAGGAATCCCGGCCTGTTTTTCAATCTGCGCACACTCGTCTGGACTTGGTGGATGGCCAACGGGTTGCGGGTCTTGATAGACTTTCACCCCGGCACATTCCATGAGCTTGACCTTTTTCGGGTCTTTCATGGCGGTTGCCAAGTCTGCCTCACCTTTTGCGAACGTCGTCATGTCACTAGTTGATGGCGTCGTATTATCCTTCCCGGAAGACAATAGGCCGGTGACGAGTGCGTATCCCAAAAACAGAATGATGATTAGACCAAATATGGCGCCGCAACCTTTCCCAATCTGTTCGGCCCTTTTGTCGACCATATCCAAACTCCCCATCCTGGTGATCGGGGAGTTAAGAAGCCTCCATCAGAAGACCGCATACGGCTTTAGGCTTTCGCCCTGAACATACCCGTATGCCTCCTCGACCCTATGGGTGAGGAGTGCTTTTGCGGCGGCACTTACGCCGCTGATGGAGAGGTTCTTAAGCCCCGAAGCAGCCTATGGGCCGCTCTGCTGGGGAATATAGCACTTCGGTTCCCGCGTGCGAATCCGCAGGATTTGTGCTAGAAGGCGCGCCATGTCACGCAAACCAGCACCCAAACCAGACGATCCAAAGCAGGCCAAACGGTTTATCGAAATGGCCCGCGAGCTAGGCGTGGATGAGAGCGATGGAGCCTTTGAAAAAGCGATGAAGAAAGTCGTGTCGGCTAAGCAAAATGCAGGTTCTGCATATTCACGTGGTAAGGCCTAAGCGTCACCGTGATAATCAATCGACAGTCATTGACCAAAAAGATGCCGTTGGCACTGGGTGTCGGTTGCAGAAGAACGTCTGTTTCGATTGAAACATGGCTCAACAGACGATCATCTTCCAGCAACACGTAAAACGGCTCTTCGTCATCTCTTGGCGTAGTATATGGACCCAATTCCTCTTTTGACGCTGGCATTTTAAGCCCATCAAAAAGGGTCTTAAGTCGATTATCGATATCCCCAGACTGAATAATGCCTCCCGGCTGGTCCGGCCGCAAAAACAGAATATCTATGGCGGCTATCAGTGAGCTTTGTGATGTCGCCAGGGGAACAAAATGATATCCGCACCGCTCAAAGTCCTGCGCCAAGATATCGATCTTTTTGGCGGTATTAGGCAGTTCGGCGCGCGGCAGTTTTGATTCTGGCGGAACTATAAATATCCATTTCTGCAAGTTTGGATCGGTCGCCCAGAGATGGCGCAATTGAGGGTGCAGGGCTTGCCGGATTTCATGTTTGTGCTGGGCGCTGCCATTGGCCTCTAAGCGGCCTTCGTAAGTCAAACGAAACTTCATCTGGCAATTCTCCGGCTTATATTCCGGATCGAAGGCCAGATAGAACCGTGAGGCGACCGCCCGGGGTGTGGTGATCATTTAATCATACCCCTTGTACCTTGGTACGGGAAGTGAAACATCGCCCTTCCATTTCCCATAATATATCTTATACGAAATCTGTTAGATAGGCCGGATTGGGTCCAAATTCGCCCCCCGCCTAGTAAACCCTCTCGCCTATGACGTTTCCCGCCGGGCTATAGCGGCAGACCAGAACGTCCCGGCCGTTCCCAGTCGCCACGGCGCAGCCGACCGCTGTCGTCGTTCTCCAGATGATCTGTGTGTAGTGACCAGGGATCTGCGTTTGGCCCGCTCTGAGCACGTCTGGGAAGTTGCCGTTTTGAAAGAACTGCTTTTCGGCCGCCCAAGCGCCGACCATTTCTTCAGGCGAATAACCGCCAGCGGTTCCAACGAATAGATTTTCACCCTCGCCCGATCGCTCTGTTTTGGCGCTGTGCTGGAATTTGCCCGTCTTCGCGAGCTCGTTCGCCCATAACGCCGCCTGCGCCGCGAGCGTATCGCTCCAAGTGAGGCTTGGGATTCTCAGCGCCGAACGTTCGGCGTTGTGAGCCGCCAGAATCCGCGTCGCGAAGTTGGACGCGGACGGTGTTTCGCTGTGCGCAGCGGCAAATGAAGCCATCAGGAACACCACGCCGACAAATCTCATGTTATTCTCCAGAAACGCCTCATACACACTTGTATATAATCACAATTGTACAGTTTGTCGCATGCGCGGCGTGACCGCCTTATGACCACCCGCATTGGGAGACGAAATGAGCCTCGAATGCCCTTTCACCGCCCAGCGTTGGCGTAGGGAAAAATCGCGATTGTCCCCCTTCACCTCCCCCAACGCGGGGAGGTCGGCGAGCTTTCCTGCGACAGCGGGAAAGCGAGACGGGTGGGGGGCTGGGTGTCAGAAAAACGCCGACTGATGACCATGAGGCGCTTTTTTTCCGATGATCCCCCCACCCTGACATGCTCGCTCTCGCTCGCATGTCGCTCGTACGCGGGCGCTACTCGCCCCCGCGTTGGGGGAGGGAAAAATTCGCGTCAGCAAGGAGAGTTCCCTTGACCCTGCCCCAAGGTCCAGCCTCACAGATGGCGCGGTCGATGATAAGAAGACCTCCATGACCGATGCCTATCTCAGCCCCGTGGAAGCCGCCCGCCGCTTGGGCGTCAGCGCCAAGGCGCTGCGCCTGTACGAGCGGCACGGCCTGATCACACCGCTGCGGTCGGCTTCGGGCTGGCGCGCCTATGGCCCAGAACAGATCGCCCGCCTCCATCAGATATTGGCGCTCAAAAGTCTGGGGCTGTCCTTGGCGCCGATCGCCGAGTTGCTATCCGGACGGCTGGCGTCGCTGGACGCGCTGCTGGCGCTTCAGGAGCAGGCTTTGGCGCGCGAAAGCGGTCGTGTTGACCGGGCATTGATTCTGGTGCGCGCCGCGCGCGCCAAGTTGGCGCAAGGCGCGACGCTTTCCATCGACGATCTCACAACCCTCGCAACGGAGACGACGATGACGACCAAGGCCACGCCGGAAGAAATGAAAGAGATTTTCGATCCGCTGATCGAGAAGCATTACACGCCCGAGGAGCGTTCGGCGCTTGCGCAACGACCTTACGATCAGGTGGCGACAACCATGGCCTGGGACGCATTAATCGAGGAGTGCAGAATACTGGCCGCCAAAGGTGATCCGGGCTCGCCCGAAGCCATGGATCTCGCCCGCCGCTGGATGGTCCAGGTGGACAAATTCACCGGCGGCGATCCCGCGGTCGCCAAGAAAGCCTCTGCCGTTTGGGTCGATGCCGTGACGGACGCCCACGCCGCGCCAAATCTGCCCCTGAGCCTCGAGATGATGGGCTTCATCGGAATGGCTTTGGCGAAGTTGAAGAGCAGCGAATAGCGGGGACAGAACCCCCTATTCGCCACTCGCCATTCGCCATTCGCTGTTGTTTCATCCCAGGCATGGAAAAACCGAGTCCGTCCAGAGACATCGAAGCGCTTCTTGAGATCATGCGGCAGCTGCGCGGCCCGAGCGGCTGTCCATGGGACAAAGAGCAGACTTTCGCGACCATCTCGCCCTACACGATCGAGGAAGCCTATGAAGTGGCCGGCGCGATCGAAGAAGAGAACTGGGACCATCTGAGGGACGAGCTGGGCGATCTGCTGCTCCAAGTGGTCTTCCACGCCCGCATGGCCGAGGAACGCGCTCTGTTCGATTTTGGGGGGGTGGTGGAGGCGATTACCGCCAAAATGATCGTGCGGCACCCGCATGTTTTCGCTGACAAGATGACACCAAAATCGGCCGCGGCGCAGACCATTGCGTGGGAAGAACACAAGCGCGGCGAACGCGCAGCCAAGCCCGGCGGGATCCTCGACGACGTGCCGAGCGCCCTGCCCGCCTTGCTGCGTGCGGAAAAACTTCAGAAGCGCGCCGGAAGCGTCGGATTCGATTGGGAAAGTGCACCCAAAGTGGTGGAGAAAATCGCCGAAGAAGCGGGTGAGATCGTGGAGGCGCAAAACGCCGGTGCGCCGCGCGAGCGGATCGAGGAGGAAGTGGGCGATCTGTTGTTTGCGGTGGCCAATCTGGCGCGGCACCTCAAGGTCGATCCGGAGAAGGCTCTGCGCTCGGCCAATGCGAAATTCGTCCGGCGCTTTCGCTTTATCGAAGCGGGATTGGCCGCACGCGGAACCAAGCCGGGCGAGGCGAGCTTGGAGGAAATGGAAGCGCTTTGGGTCGCGGCGAAGAAGGGTGAGAAATAACCTGCCCCGCGAACAACCTCCCCCTTGTGGGGAGGTCGATCCGGCGAAGCGAAGCGAAGACGGATCGGGTGGGGGGCTACTGTCGACATTGGCCCCCCACCCGGCTCACTTCCGCCTTCGCGCTGCGCGCTTCGGCGGACAAGTCGTTCGCCGGCCTCCCCACGAGGGGGAGGCAAAAGATCCACAGCCTAATTATTCACATCAACGTCATGCTTCAATATTCTGTTCTATCGATATTTTTCCCAAAAAGCGGTTCTCAATTTTTGCCGCCTCCTGTGGATTGGCGCTGAGCATCAGGACCATGGCGTCTTCGCCGTTTTCGTGCCGCTCCAACACACGGCCATGGCGATAGACCCAGGCCAGTCCCTCGCCATCGGACGGCGAAAGCTCAAGCCGGAGCACGATGTTGCCGCCCGTCAACACGGACTCGAAACGCCTGAGCAAGACGTCCAGTCCCTCGCCGGTTATCGCCGAGACGGCGGCCGGTGCGTCGGGACGGGCAGCGGCCCTCTCCTGAAGTCCGGCACGAATGCCCGGCTCCAACAGATCGATCTTGTTGAGAATTTCCACAAACGGCCGGTCGCGGCCCGGTTCGACGCCCAATTCGGCCAAAACTTTCAGGACGTCGGACTTCTGCGCTTCGGTTTCGAGATGGGCTGCGTCGCGCACATGGGCGATGATGTCGGCCTCCAGCACCTCTTCCAGCGTGGCGCGGAAGGCGGCGACCAGCTCATGCGGCAGATCGGCAATGAAGCCCACCGTGTCGGATAGGACGGCTTTGGTCCCGCCCGGCAAGCGGATGCCGCGCATGGTTGGATCGAGGGTGGCGAACAGCACATCCTTGGCGAAGACATCGGCCTTGGTGAGCGTATTGAACAGCGTCGACTTGCCGGCGTTGGTGTAGCCCACCAGCGCGATGACGGGGTACGGCACGCGCTTGCGCGCCCTTCGCTGCAGGCCGCGCGTGCGCTTCACGCCTTCCAGTTCGCGCTTGATTTTGGCGACGCGTTCGAGGATCAGCCGCCGGTCGGTTTCGATCTGGGTTTCGCCCGGACCGCCGAGGAAGCCGAAGCCGCCGCGTTGGCGCTCCAAATGGGTCCATGACCGTACCAGCCGGCTGCGCTGCCAGTTGAGATGCGCCAATTCGACCTGCAATCGGCCTTCCTTGGTGCGGGCCCGTTCGCCGAAGATTTCGAGAATCAGTGCGGTACGGTCGACGACCTTGGTTTTCCAGGCCTGTTCCAAATTGCGCTGCTGGACCGGCGAAAGCTGCGCATTGACCATGATGACTTCCGGCTCATGCGCCAGCGCCTCGGCCGCAATCGCGTCCACTTTGCCGCTGCCGATCAGCGTCGCGGGAACCGGCCGGCCGAGCGGCACGATATGCTCGGCGATCACCGAAAGCCCGATGGCTTTGGTCAGCCCGACCGCTTCGGCCAGACGCGCCTCGGCATCGCGGTCGAGGTTTTCCAGCGCCGACCGGCGCCATTTGGGCTCGACGTGCACGACAAAAGCCGTGCGCTCAAGCGCATCTGTAGCCTGAACGGTCTTGGAACCTACACCACCGCTTCGGCGACCACTTCTTGCTCTTGGAGCTGGATCGGCCCCATCGGCATGACGGTCGAGATCGCGTGCTTGTACACGAGCTGTGCTTGCCCGTCGCGACGCAGAAGCACACAAAAATTGTCGAACCAAGTGATGTTCCCTTGAAGCTTTACGCCGTTGACCAGAAAAATCGTCACCGACGATTTGCTCTTTCTGACTGCGTTGAGAAACGTGTCCTGCAGGTTTTGTTGTTTTTCACTCATTGGTTTTATACCCGTCTGTTCTTGGCCCCGCGGCCCCGCGAAGCAGCCCGACGTCAGCATAATGGGTATTTCCACGTTTTGGTAAGCCCTGGCCTGGAAATTGGTTCCCGGAGGCGGATTTTTTTGCGACTTATTCCAGAGAATGCCGAGCGTATAACGCGGCGATACGACGCGTCAGGGAACCTGGCTTGCCATCGCCGATCTGACGGCCGTCGATGGAAATTACGGGAACCGCACCGCCCGTGGCGGACGACAGAAAGGCTTCGCGCGCCGAGAGCGCCTCTTGCAACGTGAAACGGCGTTGAACGACGGAAATTTGAGCCTCTGCCGCGGCCTCCAAAATGACCCGCCGTGTGACCCCCGGCAGGATCGCGTGGCTCAAATCGCGGGTGACGACACTGCCCTGCCCGTCGACGATCCAGACATTGGTCGAAGCGCCCTCCGTCACAAATCCTTCAGAGTCGATCAGCCAGGCCTCGAAGGCCCCAGCCCGTTTGGCACAGGTTTTGGCCAGCAGATTGGGCAGAAGTTGTGTCGTCTTGATATCGCATCGCCCCCAGCGCTCGTCGGGGCGCGCGATGACGGAAACTCCTTCGGCGCCGCGCCGCGCGAACGACGCTTGATCGAGCGCGCGGACGGTCAGGATCAAAGTCGGCTTCGGCGCGCTGAGCGGAATCGCGTGATCGCGCCGCAAGGCCCCGCGGGTGATCTGCAAATACAGCATACCATTGCATACGCCGTTGCGCCGCACGGTTTCCCCCATCACATGGCGCAGCGCCGCCCGGCTCATCGGCATCGCGATTTCGATTTCGCCCAAGGAACGTTCCAAACGTTCGAGATGCTCGCCTTCGTCGATCAAGCGGCCATTGGCGATGCGACAGACCTCATAAACCGAATCGCCAAGCTGCAGCCCGCGATCCTCGATATGCACCGCCGCCGCGCTGTGGCGCAGATAGTGTCCGTCGACATAGGCAATGCGCCCCGCAGGCCGCCGCCCATTCCAGCCCTTGCTCAAGCGTTGAAACCTTCCCGTCCGTTGCCGCCGGAGCCTACGCCGAGCGATTTGAGCTTGCGATGGAGGGCGGAGCGTTCCATGCCGATAAAGGCCGCGGTCCGCGAGATGTTGCCGCCGAAGCGATTGATTTGCGCCACCAGATAGTCGCGTTCGAAGATTTCGCGAGCCTCGCGGAGCGGCAGCGATATGACCAGATCGCTGCGGCCCGTTCCGCCCCAGGGCGTGCTGGACCCAAGATCGGACGGCAAAAGGTCCGCCGATATCGCGCGCGTCGTGTCGTCGCTTGCCAGAATCAGCAAGCGCTCGACGATGTTGCGCAGCTGGCGGACGTTGCCCGGCCAATTGTGCGCCTGCAGCACGGCCATGGCGTCGTCGCCGATTTCCCGTATTGCCAATCCGGACGCGGCCGACAAACGCTTCATGAAATGGGCAACCAGCATCGGAATATCGTCGCGCCGTTCCGCCAGCGAGGGGACGCGAACCGGCACGACGTTGAGGCGATGATAAAGGTCTTCGCGAAATGCGCCGGCCTCGATCTCGGTGCGCAGATCCATCGAGGTCGAACTGATCACGCGCGCGTCGACTTGCACGCGCGTCGCGCCGCCCACCCGGGTAAAAGTCTGATCGACCAGAACGCGTAGCACCTTGCCTTGGGTTTCCAGCGGCATGTCGTCGACTTCGTCGAGATAAAGCGTGCCGTTATGCGCCAATTCCAAAAGGCCGGTCTTGCGCGTGCCGTCGAGGCTTTCGATGCCGAACAGTTCCGCTTCGATGCGGTCCGGTTCCATCGTCGCGCAATTGACCGCGACGAAAGCATTGGCGGCCCGGCGCGAGCGCGCATGGATCAAGCGCGCCAGCAATTCCTTGCCGGAGCCGGAAGGCCCGGTGATGAACACACGGCTGTTGGTCGGCGCGATTTTCTCGACCGCCTGGCGGATTTGCGACACGGCGGAAGAAACACCGACCAGTTCGGTCTCGTCGCCGGCTTTGAGTTTGAGCTCCTGCACTTCGCGCTTCAAACGCGCCGCTTCCAGCGCGCGGCCGACGACGTGGATCAAGCGATCGGCTTTGAACGGTTTCTCGATAAAATCGTAGGCGCCTTTTTTGATCGATGCGACGGCCGTTTCGATACTGCCATGCCCGGAAATCATAACGACCGGAAGGTCGGGCTGTTCGCGTTTTAGCGTATCGAGAACCTGAATTCCGTCGAGCCGGCTGCCCTGCAGCCAAATATCGAGAACCACCAATTGCGGGCGGCGCTGACGCACCGCGCTAAGTGCGCTCTCGCTGTCGCCCGCCACACGGGTCTCGAAACCCTCGTCCTTGAGAATGCCGGCAATCAGATCGCGTATGTCCTCTTCGTCGTCGACGACCAGAATCTCAGACGCCATGAGCAATCCGTGCTTGTTCATCCGTTACGCCTTTCTCTCGCACACCCTTTTGCTTCAAAGGAAACGCCAGCGTGACTTGCGCCCCGCGCCCCTCCTCTTCCGCATCTTCCAAAATAATTTCGCCGCCATGGTCTTCCATGATCTTGCGCACGATGGCCAAACCCAGCCCCGTACCTTTGGCACGGGTCGTGACATAGGGCTCGGTCAAGCGATGGCGATGTTCCGGCGGCAAGCCGATGCCGTTGTCGGAAATCTTGAAGAAAATCTGCGCCTCCGTCTTTTGCATGGCGACGCCGATGCGGCCGGGCGCATCGTCGCCGGCTGCGTTGCGTGCCGCGATGCCTTCGGTGGCATTCTTCAGAACATTGGTCAGCGCCTGGGAGACGAGGCGACCGTCGCATTCGAACCAAATGAAATCGCGCGGCACCTGCAGCTCGAAGGCGATTTGCGGATGCGCCACGCGCTGCAGAAAGACGCCTTGTTGCAAAAGCTCTTGCGCACATTCGCGCTTCATCACGGGATGGGGCATCCGCGCAAAGGACGAGAATTCGTCGACCATGCGCCCGATATCGCCGACCTGGCGGATGATCGTATCGGTGCATTGCTCGAAGACCTCGCGGTCGTCGCCCATGGTGTGGCCGTATTTGCGCTTGAGCCGTTCGGCCGACAATTAAATCGGCGTCAGCGGATTCTTGATCTCATGGGCGATGCGGCGCGCGACATCGGCCCAGGCCGCGGTGCGCTGCGCCGAAACGAGATCGGTAATATCGTCGAAGGTTGCGACATAGCCGCTGGCGTGAACGCCATGCTCGCTGGTGACCTGCACGCTCAGCGAACGGTTGGTACCGCCGCGCTTGAGCGAGACCTCGCCGCCGGCGCGGCCCGCCGGCTCTTGGATGGCGCGGCGGATCAAGGCCCCAAGTTCGGGCACCGCTTCGGCATAATGGCGCCCTTCGAGTTCTTCCGGCGTAGAGTTCATCAGTCGGGCGGCGGCGCGATTGACGATGGTAATCTGGCCATCGCCATCCAAGCCGATGACGCCGGCGCTGACGCCCGCCAAAACCGTTTCCGTGAACCGGCGCCGTTCGTCGATCTGACGGTTTGCGGTCACCAGCGCGCTGCGCTGCGTATCGAGCTGCTGGGTCATCCGGTTGAAAGCCAACCCTAAGGTGGCGATCTCGTCGTCATCGTGCGCGACTTCCACCTGCGCTTTCAGATCGCCCTCCGAGACGCGTTCGGCGGCGCCGATCAAACTCGAAATCGGCTTGACCAGACGCGTGGCGGCCCAGAGGCCCATCCAGATCGCAGCCAATAAGATGACGAGCGCCACGACGCCGTAAAGAAGCGCAAAGATAAGCTGCACGCGGCCCAGTCTTTTTTTCAGGCCATGATATTCACTGACGACGTCCTTCGTGCGTTTGAAATAGCCAATGACTTTCGGATCGGCGACCCTAACGACCAACAGATAGGCATCGTTCAAGGCCTGTAGATGGATCAGTGCGTGGACAAGTCCGGTGTCCGCATCCCCGTCGAGCACGATCTTTCCGGCCAGTGCATCGGCGATGTCCGATTCACTTGGTTTAAGCGCAGGAGAATATTTTAGCTTTTTGCTTCTGACGAGCTCCGTGCCGCGGGAATCGACAAGGAAATAACCCACAAGCCCGCGGTCGCGCGCCATGACGTCGAGCTTGTCGAACATAAATTTCAAACGAACGTGATTGTCGCTGTCGAACAGGCTGCGGTCTTGCTGAATCTCGTCCGCCATTTGACTGGCGTCCACCAAGACGGCGCGTCCCTGATCGATGACATATTGGCGCGCAACGATGACCGCATTGTCGAGCGCCGTCTGAACGCGGGACGAGAACCAGGATTCGACACCGAGGTTGAGCGTCACAGCCGCGAAGATTGCGACCAAGATTGCCGGAACAACCGCAATGGCACTGAACATCGCGACAAGGCGGACATGAAGCCGCGCGCCCGCCCTGCCGGAGCGTCTTTCGCTCCATAGCCGCACCAGCCGCCAGGCGACAAGCGCACCCAGCGAAAGCACCAGGGTCAGATTCACGAGAATAAGCGCGACCAGGACTGTCTGGCTCGTATTGTCGGGGTTCGGTCCAGTCAGCACCGTGTACGTAACGACGCTGCACACCATGGCCAACGCGGCCACCCCTACGGCAAGCAGGGTGGTCCGCGATCCGGCGCGCAGTACGCCCTTCCCGCGGCCTCTGTTGGGCTGATCGACTACGTTCGACGTGGCCATTCCCTACCGTTGTGAACGGGTGAGGCGCGTTAACTCGCGACTATTGCTCCGTAATCCGGCAGTGTAGCGTGTTGGCCACCTGTTGCAAGAATGCTGCGATGCAATTCGACAACAGGGTTAAATACGGGGAGGAGCGGTTTCCCATTATGACCATCCCCCCACCCCGCCTTGCTCGCTTTCGCTCGCAAGTCGCTCGTACGCTGGCGCTGCTCGCCCCCGCGCTGGGGGAGGGTGAGGGTCTATGGATTCTTATTTCATCTCCCCCTACGCGGGGAGGTCGGAGCGGCCCTGAGCAACAGCGAAGGGCTGCTCCGGGTGGGGGGGTATTGCCGCCTCAGTTGTCCATCCAGCGCGCGAGGAATTCTGCAAGCACCAATTAGGACTTGCACGGATGTCTTGCGAAAATACTAGAGCTTCTGGAACATCCCGCAACCCGACGCGAGCTTTGCTCGCGTCGCTCGCACGCTGGCGCTGCTCGCCCTCGCGTAGTGGGAGGTGAAGTAAGTAGCGGCACAAAACTTAATCCGCTTTCAGCCCCCGGATGACCTCCAATCCCAGGTCGCGGATCTTCTTGCGCAGGGTGTTGCGATTGAGTCCCAAAAGGTGGGCGGCGCGAATTTGGTTGCCGCGAGTCGCCGCCAGGCAAATCGAAAGCAGCGGCCGCTCGATTTCCTGCAGGATGCGGTCATGCAGGCCTGGAGGCGGCAAGCGATCGCCATGCGATGCAAAATAGACGGCCAAATGGCGTTCGACCGCAGCGCTTAGCGAAACGGGTTCGTCACCCTCGCTCAGGCTGCTGGTCTTGGCCGGTTCCCTCAACTCCGCGGCAATGGCTTCGGCCGGAATGGTGTCGCCGGAATGCAGCACCGCCAAGCGCCGGATCAAATTCTCAAGCTCGCGCACATTTCCAGGCCAGCGGTAGCGGCGTAACATGTCGATCGCCTCGCCGTCCAAATTCTTGGCCGGTAGCCCCTCTTCCTCGGCCTTGCGCAAAAAATGGCGCGCCAGATCGGCAATGTCTTCGCCGCGTTCGCGCAACGGCGGCAGGCGCAAAGGCACGACATTGAGCCGGTAGTACAAATCCTCGCGGAACAGTCCCTGCTGGATGAGCTGGCGCAAATCGCGGTTGGTCGCTGCGATGATACGCACGTCCGTGCGGATGGCGGTGCGCCCACCGACCGTCGTGTACTCGCCTTGCTGCAACACGCGCAGCAGACGCGTCTGCGCTTCCAGCGGCATGTCGCCGATTTCATCGAGAAACAGCGTGCCGCCCTCGGCCTGCTCGAAACGGCCGATGCCGCGATTGGTCGCTCCCGTGAAGGCGCCGCGCTCATGGCCGAACAATTCGCTTTCGACGAGCTCTTTTGGAATGGCCGCCATATTCACGGCGACGAAGGTGCCGTGCCGGCGCTTGCCGTAATCGTGCAAGGCGCGCGCGACGAGTTCCTTGCCCGTACCGCTCTCGCCCATGATCATCACGGTGAGATCGGTCTGGGTGAGCCGCGCGATAACGCGGTAGATTTCCTGCATGGCCGCCGAGCGCCCGATCAGCGGCAAACGGTCCTCGCCCGCCCCGGCGCTATCGGCCGGGTCTCGTTTGGCTTGCGGGCTGGCAAGCGCGCGCTGAACGACCGAGGTCAATTCCTTCAGATCGAACGGCTTGGGCAGATAATCGAAGGCGCCGCGCTCTGCCGCCGTGATCGCCGTCAGAATCGTGTTTTGCGCGCTCATCACCACGATGGGAAGATCGGGGCGCACACGTTTGATGCGCGGAATGAGATCGAAACCGTTTTCATCGGGCAAGACGACATCGGTGATAACGAGATTGCCGTCGCCGGCCGAAACCATGCGCCACAGGCCGGCCGCCGTGCCCGTGGTTCGAACGTCATAGCCGGCGCGGCCGAGCGCCTGGTTCAACACCGTACGGATGGCGAAATCGTCGTCGGCGACGAGGATTGTGCCTTCAGGCATTCGTAGTTCCTTCTGTGTCGCTTGCGGCTTTGGGCAACAGAACGCGAAAGATGGTGCGGCGTGGAATGGAATCGCATTCTATGACGCCGCCGTGATCGCCGATGATTTTGGCGACCAACGCCAGGCCGAGGCCCGAACCGCCGCGCTTTGTGGTGACGAATGGATCGAAAATATACGGCATCAAATCGGAGGGCACGCCCGTGCCGTTGTCGCGTACGGTGACTTCCAACGGCAGGCTCAGCCGCTCGCCCGCCACCTTTGCGCCGAAGCGCACGCCGGGGCGATATCCGGTGGTCAAAGTGATTTCGCCGCCGCTTTCCGGCACGGCATCCGCCGCATTGCGCACCAGATTCATGAACACCTGAATCAATTGATCGCGGTCACCCAGCACGCGCGGCAGCGAAGGATCGAACGTCTTCACGAAGGTGACGTTTTTGGCGAAGCTCGTCTCGGCCACGCGGTGCACCCGATCGAGCACTTCGTGGATGTTCACAGGCGCGCGCGGGAAGGCGCGCGTATCGCCGAACAATTCCATCCGGTCGATGAGCGCACGGATGCGATCGGTCTCCGCACAGATCAGTTGCGTGAGATCGCGTTCGTTCTCCGGCAAATGTTCTTCGATCAATTGCGCCGCGCCGCGTATGCCCGCCAGCGGATTCTTGATTTCATGCGCCAGCACGGCCGCCATGCCGTGTAGTGAGCGCACCGCGCCGCGGTGAAGCAATTGGCGGTCGATGCGCTGAGCAAGGCCGCGTTCTTGCAGCGTGATGATCACCGATCCGGCGGGATCGGGCAGCGGCGTCACCGTCAAATCCGCGACGTGTTCGCCATGACGGGGCGTGCTCAGATCGACATCGCGCTCGCCCACCGAGGCGCTGCGCTCCAGCGCTTGTCCGATCAATTGAAACAAAGGGCTCCCAAACGGGATCAATTCGTTGAGCTTTTGCTTGCGCAGATGGCCCGCGCCGGCGCCGAAAAACTGTTCGGCTGCGGGGTTGACGAAGACGATCTCTTGCTGCGGTCCGACGACGAGCACGGGCATCGGCAGCGCCGACGCGATTGCGCTGGTCGCTTGAATTTCGAGTATGCTGTTCGGAGTCGAGGTCACGCCAATTCCTTGCCTATTAGTTAGGCAGTATATTATGATGCTGATTATATGTGCAACCACTATTCGGGGCTGGGCTAGACGATCTTGACGCAGGCCTGCCAATTCGTCATTCGCACATCCTGTCGGCGTTCGTTAGGAATATGATCCAGAGCCACCGGCGAGTTGGGAGCCTCAATGTCGCGCATTGCTATTCTGATTGTGGCCGCCGGAAAAGGCGAACGCGCGGGCGGCATCCACCCCAAGCAATACGCCGCGCTTCTCGGTCAGCCAATTCTGCGCCGCGCGATCGAGGCCTTCGGCGGAGTTTCGAACGCCGTCCTTCAGGTGATGATTGGCCCGGGCCAGGAGGATTTGTACGCAGCGGCAACCGCAGGACTTCATTTGCCGCCTCCCGCCATCGGCGGTTCGACGCGGCAACAAACCGTGCTGCGCGGTCTCGAGGTCCTCGCCGCTGCTGCGCCGGACTTCGTGCTGATCCATGACGCCGCTCGTCCGCTGGTTTCGCGAAAGGTCATCGATGGGGTGATTGGCGCCTTGCAAGCAGGCGCCGATGCGGCCGTTCCGCTTTTGCCGGTCGCCGACACGCTCAGAAAGCTGGAAAACGGTCGCTGGATCACCGTGCCGCGCGCGGGGCTGCTGCGGGCTCAAACACCCCAGGGATTCAACTTTGCAAAGATCTTGAAAGCCCATCGCGATCACGCCGCACAGGATGTAACGGACGATATGGCGCTGGCGGAACTCGCCGGCCTGAGCATCGCCGCGGTGAGCGGCGAGGAGATCAATATGAAAGTGACAAGCGCAGAGGATTTCGCGGTGGCCGAAGGATTGTTGTCTGCCCGCATGGGCGAAACGCGCACGGGATCGGGCTATGACGTCCATCGTTTCGTGGCGGGCGATCATCTCTGGCTGTGCGGTGTGAAAATTCCCCACGATCACGCGCTCGAAGGTCATTCCGATGCCGATGTCGGACTGCACGCGCTCACCGACGCGATCCTCGGCGCCATCGGCGAAGGCGACATCGGCCAGCATTTTCCGCCGACAGACGAACGCTGGCGCGGGGCGCCATCCTGGAAATTCCTCGATCATGCGGCGGGTCTGGTGCGGGCCAAGGGCGGCGTGATCGTTCATTGCGACGTGACGATCATCTGCGAACGCCCAAAGGTCGGGCCGCACCGCGAAGCGATGCGCGCGAGGATCGCCGAGATTCTGCATTGCGATGTCGGCCGGGTCAGCGTCAAAGCCACGACCACGGAAGGCCTCGGCTTCACCGGGCGGCGCGAAGGATTGGCCGCGCAAGCGCTGGCGACGATACGGTTGCCATGAGCTTCAACAAATTGCTTTCGACATGGTTCGGCGTCGGTTTGGTGCCGTTTGCGCCGGGAACGCTCGCCAGTTTGGTTGCGGCGCTCATGGCATGGCCACTTGCGCTGATTTATGGGCATTGGGCATTGCTGCCGCTCGGGCTCGGTCTGGGTCTCCTCGCCATTCCGATTTCGAATGGCTATGCGCGCGAATGCTCTCGCGGCGACCCGTCCGAATGCGTGATCGACGAAGTGGCGGGGCAATGGATCGCTTGCGCTTTTTCGCCGTTATCGTTCTGGGGTTTTGCGCTGGCCTTCGCCTTGTTCCGCTACTTCGACATCAGGAAACCTTGGCCCATTTCGCGGCTGGAAAAGCTGAATGGCGGGCTGGGCATCGTGGCGGATGATGTGGCTGCGGGCGCGATCGCCGGATTGATTGTGCTATTGTTCGTCAACGCCGGATATTTGTGATGTTCACCCCTGCCCTCTTGTTGCTGGCCAAAGACGTGCTGGATTGCGCGCGCGAAAAACAATTGCGCATCGCGACGGCGGAGAGCTGCACCGGCGGATTGATTGCTGGATTGCTGACGGAAATCCCCGGCTCGTCGGACGTCTTCGAACGCGGCTTCGTGGTCTATTCCAATCAAGCCAAACAGGAAATGCTCGGCGTGCCTCTTCGCCTGCTCGACGAATTCGGCGCGGTCTCCGAAGAAGTGGCCGTGGTGATGGCGACCGGCGCGATCGAGCATTCGCGGGCCGACATTTCGGTTGCGGTCACCGGCGTCGCCGGACCGGGCGGTGGGGCGGGAGACAAACCGGTAGGCTTGGTTCATATCGCCGCCTATCGCAAAGGCAATGGCGCAACCCACGAAGCTTATGATTTCGGCGACATCGGCCGCACGGAAGTGCGTCTGAAAACAATCGAAGCGGCGCTGCGGCTGCTACTGGAGCTGTTTTCGGCTGAATAGGATCGAGAATATCGTTTCCGCAAAAAATGGCGTGATCGCGCATCGCTTCCGGGCTGGCCGCTACCTAATGAATTTTGTACGCGCGGCAACCACGATCCCAACTAAGATCGCAATCGCGGCGACGATTGCACTGTCGTTTATGTTCAAGAGATACAGAACGCCAGCAACAGATATCGCCAACGCAATTACTATGAAAAAGTACGGAAACCATTGGGACTGGTCCCTGGATCGATACCAGATGTGGCGATTTTGTTCGGACACTTGCATCTCCCTTCGGACGGTGGATGTATCCTACCCCCCCAACTGAATAAGGCGACACAAAAATCGTCAAAGGAATGACCACATTTGGGGCGTTTGCGAACTAGAGCGAGACACCGTTTCTGGGCAGCCGTTCGATTTGGGTCCGCTTTGCGCCATTACCGGTCGTTCACTCCAGCCAGTACCGTTGAGTGCGGACGGCCATAAGCCAGCGACAGTGTTCCGGGCGGCGTGGTCAGAATGGTAGCATAAGGAAAAGAGCGCCGCAGACGGCGATGCCGAGTGCAAGGGAAATGGTGCAGATAACTATTGCAGCGCCCGGCCGACCACGCTTCACCGCCCACAACGCGCTGAGCACTGTTGCAATAAATCCGCCAATTGGGACCGCAACAATGAGCGCGGCGACAAGTAGCTGTGGTTGCCGGACCGTGCAGCAAGGCTGATAGAATCCAAGAGCAATATACGCCGGCCCTATCGCGGCGAAGTATGTCACGAAGCCCCAAGCTGCCACCGTGAGCGCTGTAGCGGTATATGCGATCCAGCGCATTTTACTCCCTCCGAATGCACTTGTTCAGATCGTACACCGCGCCCCTTGCGCGCCTCAACGACGGCAGAAATTGGCGCATCTTTCCCGCTCGCGCCGATGACGCTTCCAGGCCAAAACTCACAGTTCAGAGTAGGTCGCAAAAGAGCGCCAACAAGGGACATTCATAAACTAATCAAAACCGAGTAAACTGAACCCTCTTATTGGGTGCGCAGCATCATGCATAACTTATTACCTCCCAGATTGATCGTTGTTCTCGCGTTGACGGCGGTTCTGCAGGCTGAACCAGCCAACGCAACAACGGTCGTCTTTCACGACTTCACATACGATCATTATGCTTCGGCTCCATACGCTGCGCAGCAATGCGGCGAAAGCGGTGTCACCGTCCTCGGAATCAAAGTGGAGAGTGATGGGCAAGTGTCTGAAGCCCGCGTCGTACAATCGAGCGGCTATGCCGATCTGGATGTTGCCGCAAGACAGGCGGCATTGGGCTGGCGATACCGCGTGAATTCAAACGACAACAGCACCTTTCCCCATGAGGCCAGAGTTGAGTTTTCGGCTCCACAAGACACTGCGCGGAAAGACGACCGATGCTCGAAGGCAGACGTAGACGCGCGGGCAAAGGAAATGGAAGAAGCCCCTTTGGTGAACCCGGCGCGCATGCCTCGGGGCATGAATGCGCCGAAGATCACCGGCCGCACCATGTCCAAAGTGGATCTTGGTGCCCGTCGCGACGAGATATGCAAGCCGGACACCTTCACGCACGTATTCACCTTGACAATTGCGGTGGATGGCGTTGTCCACAAGGCTGAAGCACATGGATTGTGGGGCGAGCCCGCTCTCGATCAAGCAGCCATCGATTTTGTAAATTCGCTTCGTTTCAAGCCTGCCCGGTCAAATGGCAAGGCCGTCGCAGTATCCATCTTCGTGTTTGTAACGCCCCGACCGCTCGGCGCTACGACTTGCATACTTCGAACAGATTGACGGGCGTGGCAGGCGGCGCGAACGACCGGAGATGGCGCATTTCGGAAGTTACCGACCCGCTGAGTATGTCGACGGGACAGCGGACATTCGAACCGGCACATCATTCCAGATTCTTTGACAAGGCCCGTGCTCGCGCCTCGAAGGCATCCGTCATCTTGATCAGGACATGCGCAAAGGCGTTGCCGGCGACCGCGCCCAGAAGGCGGTTCTTGAATTCGAAGGCGATGGAGAAATCTACCCGGCACGCCTCGCCCTCGGGCGTGAAGCGCCAATGGCTTTCCAACTGACGGAACGGACCTTCGGTTTAAGTCACATCGATCGTGCGCGCTGCCGCGTCCAGCACGACGCGACTGGTGTAGCGTTCGCGAAAAGCACCGAAGCCTACCAACATTTCCGCACGCAACGCATCGCAATCCTTGACGCGCTGGCGCGAAGTGACCCGCACGCCGACGCACCAGGGAAGAAATTCGGGGTATTTTTCGACGTCCGCAACAATCGCATACATGTGATCGGCTGAGTACGGAAGGATTCTGCTTTCCGAGTGCGATACCATAGATTTTGCTCGTGCGCCGGCGCGATCCGTATCAGGATTTTGCGCCGCGTGCCGCCTGCAGCTGTGCGAAGTCTAAATCGGCATGATAGGACGAGCGCGTCAGCGGGCCGGCGGATACCATCAGGAAACCTTTGGCGCGCGCCGTGGCTTCGAGCGCCTTGAATTCGTCCGGCGACCAGAAACGGTCGAGCGGCACATGTTTGCGCGTCGGCTGCAGGTATTGGCCGATGGTCAGAAAATCGACACCGGCCGTGCGCAAATCGTCCATGACTTGCATGATCTCCTCGCGGCTTTCGCCGAGGCCGACCATCAAGCCCGATTTCGTAAAGCCGTCGGGCACCAATTCCTTGGCGCGATCCAGCAATCGCAGGGAGGCGTAATAGCGCGCGCCGGGGCGCACATTGAGATACAGCCTGGGAACGGTTTCCAGATTGTGGTTGAAAACATCGGGGCGCGCCGCCATCACGATCTCGATGGAACCCGGCTTGCGCAGAAAATCCGGGGTCAGCACTTCCACGGTCGTACCGGGACTGGCCCCACGGATGGCCTGAATGGTGAGGGCAAAATGTTTTGCTCCGCCGTCGGACAGATCGTCGCGATCTACCGAGGTCACCACGACATGTTTGAGGCCCAGCTTCGCCACCGCTTGGGCGACGTGCTCCGGCTCCTCGGTATCGAGGGCTCCCGGCAAGCCGGTTTTCACGTTGCAGAAGGCACAAGCGCGCGTGCAGGTATCGCCCATGATCATGATGGTGGCGTGGCGCCGGGTCCAGCATTCGCCGATATTGGGGCAACCGGCCTCTTCGCAGACCGTGTGCAGGCCGTGTTCGCGGACGACGGATTCGGTTTGGGCATATTCGCGCCCCATGGGCGCTTTGACCCGGATCCATTCCGGCTTGCGCAGAACAGTGCTATCCGGCCGGTGCGCCTTTTCGGGGTGTCGCAGGGCCGCGCGGCGGTCTTTCTCGGTCTGGTCGAAAACGGTGGTCATGGCCCTTACATATAGCTTGCTCTATGAAAAATCACGGGATTAGGGTGCGCGAATAACCAAAGAGCGTGCCGCGCCCGGGAGATATCCATTGGCTTTCACAGGCGTTACCGCCGCGTCGGGCTTGGAACTCAGCCCGCTGGACCTGTTGCCTGGCAAGATGACGCTGTTCGAAGCGCTGGTCGAGGCCCGCGCGCGCTTCGGCGGCTCTCGTCCGGCCATGCTCGACAGCGACGACAAAGTCCTCACCTATGACGAGCTGCTGCGCGCGGTGCTGGCGCTCGGCCATTCCCTGAAGAAAGGAACATCGCGCGGCGACTGCGTGGGTATCATGCTGCCGACGAGTTCTGCTTCGGTCATTGCGTTCTTCGCGGTTTCCGCTTTCGGCCGCGTACCGACGATGTTGAATTTCACCAGCGGTGCCGCCGGGATGATGAGCGCCGTGCGTACGGCTGTGGTCAGGCGGATCGTTACGGCGCACCGATTCATAGAACTCGCTAAGCTGGAAGCGTTGGCGACGGAAATCTCGAAAGCGGCGGAAACGGTCTATCTTGAGGATGTCCGCAAGAAACTGTCGATCTTCGACAAGGCGGTCGCCGGCATCGGACAGTTTGTGCCGCGGCTTATGACCTCGCGCCCGCCGCAGGAATCCCCGGCGGTGATCCTTTTCACCTCCGGAACGGAAGGTGAGCCCAAAGGCGTGGCGCTGTCGCATGCCAACCTGTTGATCAACGTCAAACAAGTCAGCAAGCACGTCGCGTTTTATCCGAGCGATGTTCTGTTCAGTCCCTTGCCGACCTTCCACTGCTTCGGGCTGGTGGGGGGCGTGCTGTGCCCGTTGTTGCTGGGCCTGAAGGCCGTGCTTCATCCCACGCCATTGCGGCCGCATGAGATCGTGCAGCGCGTCAAACAAACCGCCTCCACGGTCATACTCTCGACGGATACGTTCCTGTCGCAATACGCGCGCGTCGCCGAAAAAGGCGAGCTGAAATCCTTGCGCATTTTGGTGAGCGGCGCCGAAAGGGTGCGCGACGAAACGCGCCGATTGCTGCAAAAGAAACACGGTCTTGAGCCGCTCGAAGGATACGGCTTGACGGAGACCTCTCCGTTCGCGGCGGCCAACCAGCCCGGCGACAGCCGTCCGGGGACCGTCGGACATCTCTTGCCGGGGGTGCATGCGCGGCTGGAACCGGTGGAAGGAATCGCCAACGCGGGCCGGCTGTTCCTGAAGGGGCCGAACATTATGCTCGGCTATATCAGGCCGGAAAATCCCGGCGTCATCGTTCCCGTGGAAGACGGCTGGCACGACACGGGCGATATCGTCTCCATCGACGAGGACGGCTATGTCTCGATCAAGGGGCGCATGAAGCGCTTTGCCAATGTCGCCGGCGAAACGATATCCCTGGCATTGGCGGAGAATTGCGCCTCCTCGATGTGGCCGGATCACAGTCATGCAGCCGTCGCCGTACCGGACGAGCGCAAGGGCGAGCAAATCGTGCTGCTGACGACAAACCCGCTGGCTCAGCGCGCCGACTTGGTCAGCTGGGCGCAAAGCCACGGTGTGGCGGAGATCGCCCTGCCACGACGTATTTTTCACACCGACGACATACCCGTGTTCGTTACCGGCAAGCCGGACTACGCAAAAATCGAGAAAACCGTCCTCTCACGGATGGCAGTTGGTTGAAGCATGGCAACGTGTTTGGCAGCAATGGCCGGCATAGTCAGGCGGAGTTGAAACGAGAGCATGATCATTTCGGATTGGAACGTCTGCGCCCCTCTCTTTCCTCCCCCGTTTACGGGGGAGGTGCCGAGCGAGCAGTTGCGAGTGAGGCGGAGGGGGCGAATGCGGTTCTCCCCCCTCCACCGCTTCGCGGTCCCCCCTCCCCCGCAAGCGGGGGAGGAAAGAGGTCCGCACGCGGATCGGCGCGCCTGCGCAAAACTCAGACGTTTCAACGGAAGAAGATCAAGCCCAAGGAGTTTCCGGCGTTAACATGCCTCTACCGAAGAACGCCGGATTCCGTTAGGGTTTGGTCCAATAGTTAAGGCGCGGGCGAAACAGCTCCGCCGCCCTGGGGAGGGCACATGGCCGTCGCAACCGTCGCCGCCGCATCAGGCGAGGACATCGTCCTGCTTGACTTGGTTCGCACACGAAAACCGGTATTCCAAGCGCTGGTGGATGCCCGCGCCCGCTATGGCGGTACGCAGCCGGCCATCGTCGATGGCGACGAACGCGTCTTGACGTATGACGAGATTGTGCGGGCCTCTCTCGCACTCGGCCACGCGCTAAAAAAAGGCACCAAGCGAAGGGAAGCCGTCGGCATCATGTTGCCGACCGGTGCGGGCGCCGTCATCGCCTTCTTTGCGGTCTCGGCGTTCAACCGGGTTCCGGCCATGTTGAACTTCACCAACGGCGCCGCCGGTGTGATGAGCGCTCTGCGCACCGCCAAGGTCAAACGCATCGTAACCGCCCGCCGCTTCGTCGAGCTTGCCAAGCTCGACGCGCTGATTGCCGAACTCTCGATGGTCGCGGAAATCGTCTATCTCGAGGACGTGCGGGAGAAGCTGTCTGTCGTCGACAAAGCCGTTGCGGGCGTAGGCCAATTCGTGCCCCAAATCGTAACCTGGGGCTCGTCGCACGATGAATTGGCAGTCATCCTATTCACCTCGGGTACGGAAGGCGAACCGAAAGGCGTCGCCCTTTCGCACGAGAATCTTCTGATCAATGTCGAGCAGGTGCGCGCGCATGTCGCCCTGTTCCCCAACGACATTATGTTCAACCCGCTGCCGACGTTCCATTGCTATGGACTGACCGTGGGCGCGTTGATGCCGCTCTTTCTCGGTATGAAGACGGTCCTGCATCCCACACCGCTGCAGCCCAAAGAAATTGTCCGCCGCGTCAGGCTCACCGGCGCCACGATCCTTTTGGCGACCGATACATTCATGTCGCAATACGGACGCGCCAGTGAACAAGGCGATCTCAACTCGCTGCGTCTGGCGGTTTGCGGCGCCGAGCGCGTGCGCGACGAGACGCGTATGCTGCTGCGTAAGAAATGCGCCATCGAACTTCTGGAAGGTTACGGGGTGACGGAAACCTCGCCGGTGGCTGCGGCCAACCAACCCGGCGACAACCGCCCCGGTACCGTCGGCCATCTGCTGCCGGGCATGGAAGCGCGCCTCGAGCCGGTGGAAGGTATCCCGCATGCGGGACGATTGCTCCTCAAAGGACCGAACGTCATGCTCGGCTATATCAAGCCGAACAATCCGGGCGTGATCGTGCCGGTGGAGGGCGGCTGGTACGACACCGGCGACGTCGTTTCGATCGACAGCGAAGGGTTCATATCCATCAAGGGGCGCATGAAGCGTTTCGCCAAAGTCGGCGGCGAAACGGTTTCGCTGGCGGTGGTGGAAAATTGCGCCACTTCGCTGTGGCCCGATTTCAGCCATGCGGCCATTGCGCTGCCCGACGGTCGCAAGGGCGAGCAGATCGTGCTGGTAACTACAAACAAGGACGCGCAGCGCGTCGAGTTGGTGGGCTGGGCGCAGAACCACGGCGTGGCCGAAATCGCCGTGCCGCGCCGCATTATCCATATCAACGAAGTTCCCGTGCTCGGAACCGGAAAAACGGATTATGTAAAAGTCGAGAAATACGTCCAGAGCATCGGGAGTGCCGCTGCGGCGGAGTGAGTATGGCGGATCGGAAATTACCCCAAGTGATGCATCCGCATGGATTTGCCGGACGCGTCACAGGATGGTTGATGGATCGTGCCAATGCGCAGGTGCATGCCCAAGCGCTGCACCGCCTTGCTTTGCAGAAAACAGACACTGTGCTTGAGATCGGGTTTGGAACGGGCCGCCTGGCGCGCAAGATGGCGAAACAAACAAGCGAGGGCTTTGTCTGCGGTGTCGATCCCTCGCAACTGATGCTCGAGACGGCCGAAAAGCGCACCAAGAAATTCCGCAAGAAGGGCCGCATCGAATTGAAACTGGCCGATGCCTCTTGTCTGCCCTGGGCCGATGCGCAATTCGATAAAGTCGCAGCGCTTCACTCCTTCCAATTCTGGAACGATCCAAAGCGCGATATCGCGGAAATCCATCGTGTGATGAAACCCGGCGGTCTCTTGATGCTCGTTTTGCGCGCGCGCAAGCGGGCCGGACCGAAATGGCTTCCCAATTCCATAAGCCGATCCGGTCAGGAATTGGTCGGCGCCTTCCAGCTCTTAAGCGAAGCGGGCTTTCGCGAGACGCGGATAGAAGGCAAGGCCGGTTCCTCGCCCGTGGTGACGGGGCGCAAGGCGTAAGGCGCGATTTTTTGCGTTGGCGCCGGTTTGCTCGCAATGCATTTCACCTCCCCCTGCGCGGGGAGGTCGACGCGAGCGAAGCTCGCGTCGGGTGGGGGGATGTTTAAGGTGTCAAACACCTTCGCAAGACATTTGCGCAAACACCAAACCGACGCCGAGCGCGCTTTGTGGCTGATGTTGCGCGGATTCAAACAGGCTGGGCTGCATTTCCGCCGCCAGGTGCCCATCGGTTCCTACATCGCCGACTTCGCCTGCCATCGGGCCAAGCTGATCGTTGAGCTCGACGGCGAACAACACGGCCAGGACCGTAACGTCATATACGATGCTCGACGCACGGCGTTTTTGAACGCTCGTGGCTATCGCGTCCTGCGCTTTGCCAATTGGGAAGTCCTTCGCGAACGTCCACGTGTTCTGGACGCAATTCATGCGACGGCTAAAGCCCCCCACCCGCCTCGCCCCTAACGGGGCTCGGCGCTCGCACGCTGGCGCTGCTCGCCCAAGCGTTGGGGGAGGGTAAGATATTGGTCTCATATTCAGCGAACCAATTTTATTTCTGTGCAAACACCGCATCGTGACGCGCGCAGATCTTCGGCCACAAAGAAGCGGCATCGGGTAACTGCAGATCGAATATCTCATCTAGCAGCGCAACATATTCGCCGGCGTCCGCCACCAAGCGGTCGGTATGCTCTCGCGGCGTCAGAAGGCGCAGCACACGCCCGCGCAGGATATAGAGCCCGTTTTCGGTATGACGCTGGCAGGTGGCATTCTGCACGAAGATGGATTGTTCCGAGGTTTGCAGCCAATCGCATTTGGCCGCGAGCAAAAATTTATCGGCAGGGGCCAAATTGAAATCGAACGACGGCGTACCGCCGGCTTTGTGATTGTGCATCCGCCACCAGCCCTCATCCTGGAGGGATAACGCATATTCGAAACCGTTCGAGGTGAAACTGCCGGGCGTGACGCGAATGGGGTCTTGCGGTCCCTCGCCGAAGCCGACATCGGCGAGATAGAGCCCCTCCTCCAATTCGACTTTCAACACCAGATGATTGCCGATGGCTTCGTCACCGGCGGCTTCGCGCATCACTGCCCCGGCGCTGCGCGTCACGCGAAAGCCCAGTTCGGCGAGCGCCCAGCCGAACAAGCCGTTCATCTCGTAACACCAGCCGCCCCGCCTGTTGCGAACAATCTTCTCGAAAATCTGCGGGCGCTCGATGGTGAGCGGACGGCCGAGCTGCACATCCAGATTCTCATAGGGAATCGCGCGCAAATGAGCGCGATGCAGTGCCGTCAGCGTCGCAAGATCGGGACGCAGCGGGCCGCAATAGCGGATGCGTTCGAGGTATTCGTCGATCTGCATAAGGGTCCCATGGTAGCACGCTCTGTGCCACCATGGGATAGAAGCTGTTGCGCCGCTATTCGATCGCGTATGTCACCGTAACTTGGGTATCGATTGAAATTTCTCCGGGGAGTATGGGCGTATCGTCCGATGCATATTCCGGCATGATATAGGCAGCCACGCGGCCCTTCGTATAATTAAACGAAAAGATGTCGCTGATCGCGATCACCCGACCGATCTTAGCATCTTCCGCCGCTGCCATCACGGTTGCTCTATGTCGAGCGTTGGCCATGGCCGCCGCGAGCACCTTGTCATCATAGGTTTTGCGGTCTTTGATATCGAACAATACGGAGTTTGAGGTATTTGCTCCGGCCTTAACCGCCGCGTCGATGATCGCAGGAATTTTTGAAAAATCCGACACCGTGACGGTGACTTTATTGGCCACTTGATAACCCACCGTGATATTCAAGTCCTCTCGCGGGGATTCGCCTTTCACGTCGGGATGAAGAGCGCTGATCGAGAACTCGGCCGTCTGCATGGCTTCGTCCGCGACACCCAAGCCTCGTATCGCAGCCACGACGCTCCGCATTTCGACATTGTTGGCTTGAAGTGCTTTGACCGATAATTTGTCGGACGTGATCACTCCGATGTCGATCGTCGCTTTGTCCGGTTTGACTTGCATTTCGGCAGAGCCGTTCACCGTGATAGTCTTCGGATCCATCGGAGCCGCGAGCGTTGCGGCGGCCGTCAGCACAAACAGCGCTGCCATACACACAAATTTCCCCATGATTTCCCCCTTAGATTGTGCGTAACCATTCCTTACCTAGGTCCTGGCGGAACTAAGGCGCTGGCCAGGGGTGCGGCGGAATTGCGCAATTAACCGTTTTCCAACCCGACTCGAATTATTTTCAACTTCGCTATAGGGCCCTCTTGCATATTACGAAGTTCATGCTAGATAGGAGTTCGTAATAGTTTGGAGGGCGGAAGAAAGGCGTGTTGTGTAAGTGACTGAAGAATCCCAATACACGCGCAAATTCCGTAAGGAACTGATGGCCGGGCTCTCATCGCTCGTCCTCCTGGCTGTGCTCGCTCGCGCGGGCCGGGAGATGTACGGATACGAAATCGCCAAAGCCGTGAAGGCCGAGGGCGAAGGCGGGTTGATCTTCAAGCAGGGGGCGATTTACCCCGTCTTGCGGTCGCTCAACGCCACGGGGCTGCTGGACAGCCGGGTGGAGGCTTCCGCCTTCGGTCCACCGCGGCGCTACTACAACATCACCGACGACGGAAAGCGCGCACTGGCCGAATGGCAGTTCGCCTGGCGCGACATGCGCGAATTCGTCGACGATGCGCTCAAGGCCGGCACCGGAGGAGTGGTCAATGAATTCAGACCGACCGCCTGAAACAGTCCGCGCTTATCTCGATGCCCTGCGCCGTGCGCTGAAAGGCGCCCCGCCCGGCCTGATCGCGGACGCACTCGCCGATTGTGAAGATCACCTCGATACCGAGATCGCCCACAACCCCGATCTCCCGGAAGCAATTGTTTTGGCCAGCGTGGTGGAAACCTACGGCTCGCCGCAAGAAATCGCAGAGGAGTACCGCGACATGGAAGCAACGATTTCCACCCCGTTTCCCAAGCAGGAACAATCCGCGCCGCAGCGCAAAGGCTTTTTCAACGTCATTTCCGATCCACGCACCTATGGCGCATTGCTGTATATGCTGTTGTCGCTGATCACCGGGATTTTCTACTTTAGCTGGACGGTGGTGGGAATTTCGATGACGGCCGGCTTCGCCATCCTCATTCTCGGCATTCCTTTCGCGCTGCTGTTCGTCGGCTCGGTCCGTATGCTGAGCCATGTGGAAGGACGTATCGTCGAAGCCCTGCTGGGCGTTCGCATGCCGCGCCGCCTGCCTTCTACCGCGCCGTCCGACGAATCCATTTGGACGCGCATCAAAGAAGCATTGAGCGACATGCGCACTTGGACATCGATGTTCTATCTGTTGCTGATGCTGCCGCTCGGCGTCATCTATTTTGTGACCGCAATTGTCGGCTTGTCCGTTTCACTCGGCGTGGCCGGTGGCGCGATCTATTCGCTCATCACCAATCACAGTCATATCCAAGTCACCGATGTGCCGTGGCTCGATCACGTCCTTCACACAGCGCCGGGCCTGATGATCGTTGCCGTCATCGGCATGCTGTTGTTTTTCGTCGTGCTGCATATTGCGCGCGGCATCGGCTGGTTGCACGGCCGCATCGCGGAAGGTCTTCTCGTCCGTTTGTAATCCCTCGTCCGTTTCTAACCCCCACGGACGAAATCCGCGCGGCTCACCGGCAAAAAAAGCTGGTGGGCCGCGTTCATTTCCGGCCCGATTTTTGCTCAGTGATTCGTGAACTGCGCATATTGACACAGGCCGCTGTCCTGGTTTGAAGCAGTACAATGTTAACAAGGCGGTAATGGTTGACGCGGCAGTATCAAGTCGGGCTATATGCCCCGCGCGCCGGTTCGCTGGCGCATTTCGAAGCGGGGGCTTTGCTTGAAACTGCGTTACAGCAAGCTCGGGAGTTAACGTGGACCGCAGAAACGATCCGACGATCCTTACGACCGAATTCGATTGGCGCGATGCCGAGCAAAGGGGACGCTCTGCCCTAGCCTCGACCGATGCCCGCTGGGCGCTGGTTTCGACATCCTTAACCGCTTTGATTGCCGGTTCCATCGCTTGGCTCGCGATCGGCACGATGGCGCCCGCGAATTCACGCGGCTTCGAAACCACCAATCAATTCGAGCCCTATCGTTTGTTCCAGCAATTGACGCAGTCGACCAGCAACGCGCTTTACGCCGCGTTGGGAACACCGCCAACCGCCCATAGCAATGCGTCGACGCCGACGAATGGACAACTCAACAGTGCTTTGGCGGCCGAACAAGCAGGCGAAAATTCCAATCCAAATCCCGGCATAGAAACACACACGGTCACGCTCGATTCCGGCGACACGCTGGCGGGCGCTCTCGAAGACTCCGGCATTTCTGCAGACGACGCCAATGCGGCCATCGCCGCTCTGGCAAAAATTATCAATCCGCGCAGTTTGCGCGCCGGTCAGTCGTTTGACGTGACCTTTGCCACCGGAAAATTCTCCAACCCATCCGGCGCGGCGTCCGACGACAACAATCTCTCTTCCGGTGGCGACGCCGCCAGCAGCCTTGCGAATGCGCAAGCGGCGGTTCCGGACACGATCGGACGATTGATGTCGATCAAATACTCGCCATCTATCGAGCACGACATCACCGTTACGCGCGGTGCGGATGGTACGTTTGCCGCGAACGATGCGGTGAAGCAGCTTGAAGTACATGTGCATCGCGCCGGAGCCACCATCGAGACGAGTCCCTATCTTTCTGCGATGCAGGCAGGCATTCCCGCCGATGTAGTTGTTCAAATGTTCAAATTGTTTTCGTACAAAGTGGACTTTCAGCGCGACATCCGCCCCGGCGATTCTTTCCAAGTTTATTACGACTATTATTACACGCCGGAAGGCCAGCCGGCGAAAGCGGGCAACATATCCTATGCGATGATGCGGTTGGGCGGGCGCGAGATCGCCCTCTATCGCTATCAGCCCGATCCCAACGAGCCCGCCGATTACTTCGACGCGCACGGCCAAAGCTCCAAGGGCATGCTGATGAAGACGCCGGTCGACGGCGCACGCATCACGTCCGGCTTCGGGATGCGCTTCCATCCGGTGCTCGGTTACACGCGGATGCACAAAGGTATCGATTTCGGCGTGCCGATCGGTACACCGGTGATGGCCGCAGGCGGCGGCACGATCGGCTTCATGGGCTGGGAAAACGGTTACGGCAATTTCGTTATGATCCAGCACGGAAATAACTACTCGACGGCTTATGGCCACTTGTCGCGTTTTGCGCCGGGCCTGCACAAAGGTTCACATGTTCGTCAAGGCCAAGTCGTCGCTTATAGCGGCATGACAGGTATGGCCACGGGCCCGCATCTGCATTACGAGATTCGGATCAATAATGAGCAGGTTAATCCGCTGAAAGTAAAAGTCGCCGACGGGCGCAAACTTTCGGGCAGAAGTCTGCGCGATTATCTCGTCGAACGTTTGCACATCGATTCCGTTCTGGCGTCGATGAATCTGGAAACGAGAATTGCGGACAATTCCACCGGTCTGCACCCAGCTAAAGCGAAATAGTTTTGAGGGGGAATGAAAAGGGTGCGGACTCGCGTTCGCACCCTTTTTGCTTTGGAACGCGGTTCGGGCCTTCAGTTGTTCAGGGTGAGCGTGCGCTTGCGATTGTCGATCGACCATGACTTGAAGCGCTTGAGGAAGCTTTGGCCTAAGAGACGTGGGCCGTCGCCGGAATAGACAGCCGCTTCCACATCGTCAACTTCACAGTCGCCAACCTTCACGGACTGTAAATTGTAGACGTGCGCCATCGTGACCGTTCCGTTGGCCAGCTGGATCTGGCGAAACCCGCGATCGTCGCCTTGCCGGATCAGACCGCGCTTGCGCAGGCGCTCGGCGTCAGCGAACGGCATAGCCACCAGGGAAGCGCCGCTATCGACCGTAAACAATTGCACCTCGGCGCCGTCAATCGAACTCGGTACCGCCAAGGATCCTCCATCCGGCTCGCCGATTACCAAGGTCTGGTGTGGATTGGCCGGCAAATGTGGTGCGTCCTGGCTTGCAGTCTCCTTGGCAAATTCTCCGCCCATATTCAGCTTAATGCGGCGAATCTGTTCCGTGAAATAGGGCTTATATCCTTTGGCTGCCAGCTGGTCATCGAAGCTCGTTAGCAGCTCCAGCGCCTCCTTCGCACGTCCCTTCCGCACCATCTCGTCGGCCAAATCGCCGCGAACGTCCACCAGACTTGGCACGAGCCTGATCGCAGCTTGGTTCTTCGACATTGCGCCATCCGTGTCGCCAAGAGTGTCGAGCGTTTTGGCGTAGCCGGCGTAGAAGTCATAGGTTCCAACGCCCATGGCTTCGGCCCTCTTGTAATAGTACAGAGCCTCTTTGTGGCGGCCGTCTCGCGTCAGAGTGATCGCGAGCAACGCTGTGGCATGTAAATCTTTCGGATACTGCTTGAGGTAGGCAAGCATGTCCGCCTCGGCGCAAGGCAAGTTCGCGCCCTGCAGACAGAGTTCCGCATCGCCCATGCTTGGCGTGCCCTCCGGCAGTACCCAAGTATTGTTTGTTTGGTTCTGCGGCTTCAACGGCCACATTTCCAAAAGCAAATCCTTGAAGGCGAACGCCCCGGCTCCCGCACAGATCGCGAATATGCCCAACACGATCAGTGGCGCACCACGTCGCTTGTGCTGGGTAGTCGCTGGCTTGAAGTCGCGCAGCGTTTTCCGCCCGTCCTGGCTGTCGCTCATTATGTCCCCCCTGCGGCGATCTTATGGCACCCCTGCCCCCGATGGATCGCGTTCACAGTTTAACGCTCCGGCGTGTTTACCGAAATGTCGTATCTTGGCACAGGTGTTCCAAACGCAGAGTTCGGTTCGCCACCCGTATCGAGGAATGGCGCCAGAACTTGTTGTTCCGGGATGGAGTTCCGGCGACAGCGCTATTCGCCCATTAAGGTGTAGTGCTCCCATCACTGGATATTTCTCCCGATCCGCCACCCGCCGCAGAGATGATTTGTCTGACTATTACCTGTAAGATGCCGAAGGAACCGTGATGGCGCTCGCGCCAGGTTTCGGAGGAACATTGTCGCGCAGCAGGACCGGGAGGACAGAAAAATGGTGGATATCGCGTCGCGCAATAGGGGCGTTAATCGTCGCAACGCATTGATCGGGGCGGCCTTGGCGGGCGCGTTGCCTGCGCTGCCGGGGCAAGCGCAAGCCTATCCCCTTGCGGACAATTCGCGCGAGGGCCCGCGCGGTTGCACCACGCCGCGCTCGGCTGTGGTGAAAACCCAATACGGCAAAGTCCGCGGCTACCTCGCCGGCGAGGTCTTCCAATTCAAGGGCGTGCCCTATGGCGCCGACACGGGCAGCGAGAACCGCTGGCTGCCGGCCAAGGCGCCGGCGCGTTGGGACGACGAGTATCCGGCGCTGGCCTACGGCGCCAATTGCCCGCAGACGCTGCACGATTTTCGCGCCGTCGAGCATTCCTTCCTGCAGCAATGGACTGATGGTTTTTTTGGCGAAGACATGCTGAAGCTGAATATCTGGACGCCGTCGCTTTCCGGCAGCCGCCCGGTGATGGTGTATTTCCACGGCGGGGGATTCAGCTTCGGCTCGTCCTACGAATTGGCCGCGCATGACGGCGCGCAAATGGCGCGCAACCACGATGTCGTTCAAGTGTCCGTGAATCATCGCTTGAACGTGCTGGGGTTCCTCGACCTCGCCGAACTGGGCGGTTCGGCCTATGAGGGCTCGGTCAATGTCGGCATGAGTGATCTGGTCTTCGCGCTGAAATGGGTGCGCGACAATATCGCCGCGTTCGGCGGCGATCCCGACAAGGTCTTGATCTACGGCCAGTCCGGCGGCGGCTCGAAAGTGACGACACTGATGGGCATGGGGTCGGCCAAAGGCCTATTCCATCGCGCCATCGTTCAATCGGGCGGCGGAGGCAATCCGCCTTCCGCCGAACAATCGCGCGATTTCTCGCGCCAGATCATCAAGGAGCTGGGCGGAGCGGATCTGCGCGCGCTGCAAAAGATGGAGTGGCGGACCCTGTTCGATGCCGGCAACAAGGCCGCGGAAAGCATCAATGCCGCGTACCGCTTCGACATGTCGGCCTTCATGCACATGCGCGATACACCGCGCGTCGGTTGGGGACCGACGGTGGATGGACGTTTGATCGATGTGCGCTCCTACTATGACGTCGCGCCGGAGGTTTCCAAACATGTGCCGGTGATTATCGGCAGCGTCAGCGAGGAAGGCATGCACTTCTCCGACAACCCGAGCGAAAGCGAATGGCGCGCGCGGCTGAGCAGGGCGCTCGGCGAAGCCAAAGGCAATGCGCTGGCGGACGCGATGAAATCCGCTCATCCCGAAAAGGCGATCCGCACGCTTTCCTACGGCCTCGCCGGCCTGACCATGCGAAACAATGTTCAACGCATGGTGAAGCTGAAATACGAACAGCGCGGAGCACCGGTTTTCCAGTACCTGTTCCAGTGGCAGTCGCCGCAATTGGACAGCGTGGCGGGCGCTTGGCACACGGCCGACCTCGCCTTCTGCTTCGACAACACAAGGCGCTGCGAGCGCGGCACCGGCGATACGCCTGAGGCGCGTGCGCTTGCGAGCGCCATGGCGCGCGCCTGGGCCAATTTCGCCCGCAGCGGCGATCCCAGTCAGCCGGGCCTCGCCTGGACGCCGAGCGATGCGGACAAATGCCAGACCATGGTGTTCGACAATCGTTGCCGCATGGAGAACGATCCCGAGGGAGAGGTGCGGCGGATCTTGCTGAGCTGAAGCGAGGAACGAGGTTTTTGCTCTAACCCCAATCCGCCCGAGGCCGTCAAATCGAATGGCCTTGGTTGGCGCATAATTTCCGTGGCGCAGGCGAGCGCATCCAACTCCAAACCATCCATTTGGAGAATGTCACAAATGTCGAGAAGCGGACTCTTGAAGTTGGCCCTGAATCGGGCGCGGTAGATATACGGAAAAGCCGAGAATGTGTTCGACCGTGCCGTCTGGCGGACCCAACGGCAAATAGACCGATTGCCGGTAAAAAGATTCCCAGTGCTGGGAGTCGCTCTCCAGCCAGCCGAGCACAGCGACAGGAGCCGCGTCCGCGACGACACGATCATACACAACCTTGTTCAACTGCCGCAGGCTGGAAGCATTCGCGCTGATTTCCGACCATAGTTTGCCTTGAATGCCGATGCCGTGAGCTTGCACATGGGCGTCGCCCTCAAAGCGATATTCGTAATCCCGGCCGCCGTCGATAACGCGCAACAGCAGAGTGTTGTGCAAGAGGCTTACAAGACCGCGAAGCGTGACATCGCTGCGCACCGGATATTTCCGGCCCGCACAAAGACCGCGCCAATAAGCAATTCCGCGCAGCAAGATTGGGTGATCAAGCTCCTCAAGGAGCGGGAACGCGATTGGACACTCGTCCGACGGCGGCAAACCGCTCACGATGGCATCAACGCTCGAAGTCGTTGACATCGACGAAGCCTCCCTGGGGGCGTTCGACACCAATGATCGCCTATCGTTGGTTAATTTGAGGTTAGATGTCTTATGTCGGCTGGTTTCTGCGCCGCGATGCCTATTCTCCAACCCTTCCCGCGTGGCAGACACTATGACCGTTCGTGCCGGCGGCGGTCGATGCTTACCGCACCAGAAGTATCGGGAAGGTTTTGACGCGCCCGACTTTGGCGATCGCCGCCTGAACATCGGGCCGTTCGCTCACCTTCGTCCAGTCGTCCTCCTTTGTGTCCGGCGTTGACTCCGATTTCGACTCCGGCTTGGTGTCCGGCGTGCCTTGCGCCGGCTTCGACCCGCAGAAATTTTGCAGATCAAACAGCATGTCAAGCCTGCTGTCGGGATCGCCAAGCCGCGCGATGATCTCCGCTGCTGCCCCATCGAGGTCATGCATGCACATCAGAGCGTCCAACGGCACCGTTGGACCATCCGCGGAATGGGACTTGAGATACGCCAGGGCGTCGGCGGCATTCTCCTTGTCTTTGAGCAGCGCATAAGCGCAGGCCCGGTTACGCTGGTAGATCATTTGCCCATAGGGGCTCATCTGCGCAGCCGGAACCTTTTGGAGCAGCGCAAGCGCGTCTTGCGGACGGCCGAGGCCGTTCATTTTATCTGCAAGATTGAGCGCTTGGTTCACATTGGCGGTTCCGAATTCCGGTATAGCGGCTGCTTTCTCGCGCTCGCGAAGGGATTCATCGTCGCGACCCAACCTCGCGAGCACCTTGCCCCGGCGTTCCGTCACTGATGGCAAGGCGAAAGCGACATCGATGTAAGGCGTATCGCCTTGCGACGGCTTGACCTTGGCCAGCGCCGTATCAAGCACGGTGAGGGCCTCTTCGTTGCGATCCAGGCGCATTAAGGCGGTAGCGACCGCATCGGCAGGCTCAAGGAGATCCGGGCGGTCCGCCATGCGGTTCTTCGCTTGCGTGAGCGACGCCTCAGCGGCCGCAGCGATATCGTAGTGGTTGGGACTTGTCGCCACCACGGAATTGAAGCGCTTATCGACGACCATCATGACAAGCACATTGGGGTCGGTGATGGTGTCGCCGACCGCTTTTGCCTCGGCGAAATTTTTCGCGTCCAAATCGGCCAAGACGAGTTTGACCCAATAATGATCCGCCGCATCGGGGCTAACACGTGTCGGTCGCCATTGCGCCGTGAACAGCGCCTTTAGCAAGCGAAACTCGCGAGCCTTGCCATCAGGCAAGCCGTGGATTTCGTTCGCGATGCCGAGCACAGTGACATCCCAGATTTTAGACAGCCTCGCGGGATATTTCTCGGCTATGACCGTGAGGCTTGTGGCAGCACCGTCGATGTCCCTTCTGCGCAAAGCTATGTGGAAATACAATCCCCAGTCGGAATCGCTGGCCATGGAAAATGTGCAGGCGCGACGGACCGCGAACGCGGCCGTGTCATTGTCTCCCGCATCAAACGCCGCCTCGGCAAGCAGCGTATAGACAAAGTGACGGCGCACCGCTGGAAGCTGGTCGAATGTCGTGTCCGCAATCGCCAGTTTGAGCGCATCGAGCGCATCCTGGGTGTGCCCCATTATCAAAAGAGTCAGCCCATCATCGATGCGCGACTCTTCCTGTGTCTTTTCGTTCGATTGGCCCGTTTCCACAGGCTGCGCCGACGCAGCTACGATCGAGAACCCTGCCGCCGCCACAAGCGCCACAATGGACTTCATGAGCGATCCCCCATCCCCACGGGTTGAGTATGCGCGCAAGCATAACAGCCTCAAAGACCCGGGAGCGTCGCAGCGCGCGATAGGGGCGGGAATTCCCTCCCGCCCGCATTTGGTGGTCGCATTGAATGCGATAAGGCTGCGTCTTAGAAGAAGTTGAGAAAATCGGCGAAGGCGAGGCCAAATGCGTTAGCAGGTGAATTTCGCGCGCAGCGGCGATCCCAGCCAGCCAGCCCTCGCCTAGACCCGGACAAATGCCGGACCATGGTTTCGACAATCGCTGCCGCATGGAGAACAATTGCGAGGGGGCGCATCTTGCTGAGCTGAGGCCTCGATTGTCGTCCCAGCCGCCGTGATCGTGTCTGCGAATGCAGGGACAGCACCAGTCACCGCTTTGGTAAATAGAGCTCCTGTCGCGGGATTCTCTTTGGATTCTCCGCCGTCCTCAAGGAAGATGGGCTCGCGGCGATTGCCGCGTTGCGTAACGTGGCGCGGAGCGCAGGCAATGACGATGCGCGGCAGACGAGATATTGCGAGTTATAGGCGCGTGAAACAATCGGGCAAAAGGCGCTCGTCGCCTGACACGCCCACAAAGACGTAAGACTCTGTTTCACCCAAAGTGCAGACCCAAAGTGCTGGCGACATCGGAGGTAAATCCGCATCGCGTCGCCGAAACCCTGCACGCCGGAACCCCGCATCGCGCCATAAGGGAAGCAACGCCTGCCGATCAAAGAGGTCATTCAGAAATGTTCATGCGTTCTCAAATTCAGCGGATTGGAGGTACTGCCAAGAGATGAGTAATAAGCTGCACACTGAATTATCTGTCTGCATGATGACGAGAATCCATGCCTAGCCGTCAGCTTGTGCTGCGTGAAACGCGACCATGGTATGTTGGGCTAAGTATCTCGTAGTTCGAGCATATCCGGATTATAGGCGCACTGGCCTTAAATACGCCAATATTCGGTCAAGGTTTGTATTACTATCACCTAGGGGAACACGTCAGGTAAGAGGTGTTCTGGGGGGGGGTAACGTGGACAAAGCGACCAACCATTCGGAACGGTCTTCAGCACCGCGTCGAAATAAGCGGCGGATGGATCCTACCACAGGTTTGTCTTTACGTGAACCTTTCGCCGCCGACAACGTCATCACCGTCAGATCAAATTCGATACCGTGGCTGCGCGCTCTCGGCATTTCCGTACGTCGGCCGTTTCACAACGCGCGTGCTATTGTTGAACGCTACCGCGATTGGCCGAGCTTTATCACGAAATACGCTTTCACGGAAAAGGAATCCTCGCTCCTCGGTGACGCCATCGGCAAGAGGCTGCTCAACAAACAATTGTTCTCCGTCGCCGATCTGGAGAAACTCCAAAGGCTGCGCGACGGAAAGAACACATCTTATCTGATTATTCGAGGACTAACCACGCTACCGGTGTTCAACAGATTTCCACTCGACGAAGAGTTCCCAGAAAAGCACAGGGACACCGAATATCTGATTGGCAAGAAATACGGCGTTGAAGGAGACCGAGCCATTTATCAGAAGGGCTCCGAGGAACGCTTGACGGCTAAAGTCGAGGCTCTTAAGGAGCGCTATGAGCTCACCGATTACATCATCTGTGGACTCGCACGATACCTCAATTGTTCTGTGGAGCCGCGATATAAGGAGCACCGCTTAGCTCTCAATGTGCTCACTGATCCAAGCGAACAGCAGTCGAGCGACCGCGACAATGTCGACATGGCACTTCGTTTCCACCAGAGCACCGTGGAAAAGAAACTGCCAAAGCCGAACGAGTCAATCAATTACGGCGAGATCGGCTGCTTGTTTCGGATTTACGTCTGTGTGAAGAACGACCTGCTTATCCCGATCTACTTGATACCGGTGCAGGAGCTGATCGATCAACATTTGTGCGAATTCATCGACGATTCGGTTCGACGGCAGGATATTCTTAAGACGTTGCAAGAAGGAAATTTTGAGCGCTTCGGTCCGCGTTCTCCCAGCGATTCCGAATTCAGCGATATTGGTTCGTCACCGATCCTGCGGGACATGGGCGGTCGCGACTGGATGATGTCCTTCGATCATGAGCGGGTCAAAGCGTATGGTCGGCAAGCCGCGGAGGAACGCGCAATCTTTGAATTGCGCGAAGCCATACGGCGAGCCAAACGCGACGCCATCATGATACGGTTAAAGCCCGGCGAGATACTGATTGTGAATAACTATCGCGCACTCATGTCGCGTCGCGAGGTTCTCCCGGTCTCACTCAATTCCCTTAGGCGCCTCGCGCCGGCGCTGGTACGTATCGATAAGCCACTCAAGCGATGGCGCCCCAAATTCACAAAGAAGCTCAAAACTCGTGCAGAACACACAAAAGCCGAACCCGGCAATCGTGATGATGAGGAGTTGGAGGTCGTCACCTTTTGGCCTTTCCGACCGCACCGATGGCTGCGCGCGTATTATCTATTTCGGCAAAAGGACGAAGGAGACATTCTCGGCGATGAGATAGCCGGTTGGCAGGCGGGGAAACGTGTTCGAAAGAACTGGAAGATGAAGTAGCACGGATGCAAGAGCACTTGTGAGGGACAAGTGCTCCTGGTACGGATTACCGGACTGCACTATTCACGTCATTGGGGTATAGAGCTCCTGTCACGGGATTTTTCTATTGGCCGCCCTCGCCCGGACGCCGAGCGATCCGGAAAAACGCCAGACCATGGTGTTCGACAATCGCTGCCGCGTGGAGAACGATCCCGAGGGGGCGCATCTTGCTGAGCTGAGGAAAGAGGTTTTTACTCTGACCGCATTCCGGCCCTGTATCGTTCACTCAGACGATGGATGTCCTTGGCGCAAGCCGAGGGCCGTCGTATCGCCGAGGTCCTGTAACGCTCCGAGCGGCTGCATAGAATCGTCCGTATTCGTGATGAGCGGACGACCCGACATCAATTTGTAGACGACATGATCGTCCTGCATCAGCAGCACGACCTCGGCCGACCAGCCGGTGCTGAGTGTCTCACGTCTCAAGCCTGCGGCATCTAGGAGAATATTGCCCTCGCGGTGCGACTGCGTGAGCTTGAAATGAAACAACAACGCGGAACAACGCTCGTGCGCCTCGATGCATGCCTGCACCGGCTTAGGCAGGTTGTCGAACGCCTGGGTGTCGTCTGGCATGACGCGTGCGATCGCATCGCCGCTCGAGAGGATTTCGACATTCGGCATCGTTACCCTATCGAAACCGAGTTTTGGAAGATCAATCAATGCTGTGGAACCGGGGACAATATTGGTATAGGCCGCTCGAACCTGATCGTAGCTTTGGAAGAGTGAACTTGCTGTCTCGGTTTCGCGCGGCAGCAAAGTGACGGCGCCGCAACCGGCGAGCAACAGGTTAACCGTCGCACTGACAATGAGAATTGCTGTAAGTCGTATGCCCGTAGTTCCGGATCGCATTGCCACCAATCACGGTTATGGCCGCCTGCCTCAGTCCAAACGTCGGAACTGGCGTCCAAATATGCCGTGTTAGGGTACCAAGCGGCGAAACCGCGGCGGTAGATTCGGAATCTACTCAGAGGCGGGCGCCGTTCATTCGCCTATTTTGGGTGGCTGTCGCTGAGCGAGGCTTGCCTGAGGGGTGGCACGAGGTCCAGATCGTCGATATCCGTTTGATGGACATTCTGGGCAAGAAATTTGAAGGGGAGCGCAGACAAATCGGTCCGCGCCTGCGCAAGCATGTTCGGGGTGATCCTTCCATCGGACAGCGCTGCAATCTGATTGAGAGTCATGACCTTGAAGAATACATACATCGCGTGCGTGCGCAGCCCGGGAAAATCTTTGTCCAGAATGGCGCATCCACTCAAAGAAGCCGCAATTTCTTCTATAGGAACATCCAGAGCAGAATTTGACGAAACCAGCGCCGCAACTTGCTCTGACGCCGCGACGTCCGCCGCGGGCTGCGCCTGTAATGCCGCCGGCATGAGCGCAAAAGCGGACATCAACAAGGCCATTCGCATCGCTCTGCAGGACATAGGCAGGCTCCTCAATGTCACGCCGCGCAACTGCGGTTATCCATCGTTCGACTCCCTCGACTCGGCGACACAACGCTCGGACATCCGTTCCTATTATAGCCGATTTTGGTTTACGAAAAGCAAAGTCGGAATCTACTCATATCCGGCGACGCAGCCATCTGCGTTTCATCTGAGAGTTACGCGCTTTGGGAGCTGCAGGACGACAGCAAGCGGTACGTTCGCTCACCTCTCACAGCGATCACGACAGTATCAATCGTGGCTATCTTTTGAAAAAACCGGCACGGAGTCCGATTGTTCCACTGCGTCGTGCTTAGCAAGAGATCGAAGAACGACGATGGGGATTGTGGCGAGATAGATCAGGATTCCAATGGCCAATGTGGCCCACGGTGCATAGATCGCAAGTGTAGCCAGTGCCGTCACGACTATTGCGACCGCAATCCAGCCATCGCGACCGAACCGGATGTATTTCAGCGATGGTGTCGGTACGCGGCTCACCATAAGCACAGACGTAATCGCGATTAACAATACGCAAAGAATGGGCTGGCGGACAAACCCATTCCCGAATTCGAAGCTCAGCAGCAACGGCAGCAGCATGACGCCGGCGGCCGCCGGCATCGGAAGCCCTATAAAATAGGGATGAGAAACGGTCGCCCCTTCATCGCGCGCGCTTTCGACGTTAAATCGCGCAAGACGGATTGCACTACAGGCGCAGAAGATAAGCGCTGCAATCCATCCCGCGCCATCTATTTGCGATAAGGTCCATGTGTATACGACGATGGCTGGCCCGACACCGAAGCTTACGAGATCGGCAAGCGAATCAAGCTGCGTGCCGAAACTGCTATCCGACCCAAGCCAGCGCGCCGCGCGCCCGTCCAACATATCGAAAAGCATTGCGCAGAAGATCGCGGCGACCGCCCATTTCCAATCTTGCACCAACGCAAACCTGATGGCCGTGGCCCCGGAGCAAAGGCCGAGCAGCGTCAATGCGCTCGGAATGATTTTGCTGATCGGCGTATCTTCCAGGCGGTCTCGTTGCTCGGAGGCCCATTGTTTTGGGGTCTGTTTTTCGTGAGCCATGTCCGTCAGAACCTCATCATCGAAGCCTTGCTAGAATCGTCTCGCCGGCTCTTGTATGCTGATTTGGCACCGCTAGCACTTGCGCGCCGGGCGGCAGATACACATCAAGTCTACTCCCGAAGCGGATAATGCCAAAACGCTCGCCCCGAAGCACCTGTTGGCCTTGGATAAGGTCGCACTTGATACGCCGCGCGATCAAACCCGCGATTTGAACGACAGCGAGGTCCTCCGGCCCCCCAGGGCGCTCGACGCGAATCCGGATCGACATCCGTTCGTTGTACTCGCTGGCCTTGTCGAATGCGGCATTGAAGAAACGGCCCTTTCGGTAACTGAGTGCGACGACCGTCCCGCTCGAAGGAATTCGGTTCACGTGGACATTGAACACATCCATAAAGATGCTCAGACGCAGGCGAGGCTCCGAACCCATACCGAGTTCGCTGGGCGGAGGAGCATGAACGACCGGGAGTAGTCGCCCGTCCGCAGGACTGATAATCAGTCCCTCGCCCGCAGGTGCAGTGCGCTCTGGATCGCGGAAGAACGCAATGCACCAAAGAGTCAGCGGAACGAAGGCCCAGCCTATCCAAAGTGAAATAGAAAAAAGCAATATGTTCGCTGCGAAGAAAAAGCCGATGAACGTCCAACCCACGCGGTGAATGGGAATTCTCACATCGGCTCCTTTGTCCTCGTCGTATCTGCGGACCAACGTCCAACGAAAACTCCTTCTTTGCGGATTGTGAAAGTCCTCCAGCAGATTTCGCTCAATCGTGGGCGGCGACGTTGCAGCTTCTTGGGCAAAAGTCCAGACGGAATTCGCGCTAATTCTGAACGAAGAGTTCTGCCGCCTTTCCTCGAGACGGGCGGTGTTGAACCGAAACTCTCCGCCTGGAATACGTCCAACCTGCGCCATCATACGATCTTCCGGCATGCACACCGAAGCGCTAAACTGCGATCGCGATCGATTGGGGCAAGGGTGCAATAAGATCGCCGCCAGGGGGAAGCCATGAACACGAGACGGACGGGGAAACCAAGCATGAGATTGGTTTTGTGGATGGGTAGCCTGGAATAAAGGGGACACAATACTTAATTCGCGTTCTATTCGGTCGCGCGTTAATGCCATCATGTGGGGGGAGCAATGTGGGAATACTTTGGACTATTGACCTTGATATTCGCAGTCCAGGCAGCACACGCCGATGCGTTGCCCCAAGGCGAATACATGCCGCCGTTTTTCTTGGAAGCCGACGTGATGCGCATGGCGACCATTCCGGAACCGATGGGACTGACGCATGTCTGCGGCGCGTTCATTCCGAGCGGAGCCGGCACCCTGCACCCCCAAGCCGGGCCCTTGCTCGCCTTCACAATCACGCTCGATGGCACCCTAAAGAACATAACGGTGACACAATCGAGCGGAGTTGAACTTTTGGATAAAGCGGCCCTCGCCTGCGCCAACACCTGGAAATACAAGCCCGCCACATTCAGGGGCACGCCCTTTGAAGTGGACTGGAAAAACAATGTGGGCTGGACGCAGCCGGAGCCGGTCGCTCCTGGTCGGATGCCGGACGTGATCGCCACGCCGGGAAAGCCAGACAAAAGCATCGCGACGCAGAGCGTCGTTCCACCGCCGAACGCGGCGATGCCGCCGATCGGCACGTTTTATGGTTGCATTCGAGCGGCTGCCGGCAGCGTGCCGGGAATGACCATTGTCGGTTTCACACTCACAGACCACGCAACCGTGGAGAATATGAGCGTTCTCAAATCGAGCGGCTACCAGCGTCTCGATCAGGCCATCGCCAGCTGTACGCAGGAGATGCTCTACAGATCCGCCCGCTCGCATGGCAAACCGCTCCCCGTCACCTGGCGTGGGAATGTGCAGTGGATCGTCTATTATGAATAGGGAGGATTAGCGTTGTATGCGACTTGGGCTCAGGGTGAGGTAACCCCAATCCCGCCGCGAACACGCTACGCGTAACGGCTTCAACAAGTCGGCTCCGTCATCCCACATCTAAAGCGCGGCCGCTCCCATCAACAATTAACCTGCTCGGCGGCAATCGACACGGTGCAAACAACATTCGCAACGTCGACATTGTTTCCGAGGCCCAGTTTCAGTCCGGTTGCGCCTTGTCCATTGGGGGGAGCAGCCATGGCGGCGATCACATGAAACACGACTTGTTGGCTGGGCGCGGCCGGTAAAGGCGCCGGCAACCGATAATCGGCAATGTAAGAAACAGTCGGTGACCCGGGACGGACCTCATCAAATGTGGTCAGCAGGAAAATATTTGGGCCGGCAGTCGCGTGTGCGCTGCCCGGCACAAGGGTCACGTCGGCAATGGCGCACACCGGATTTGGTGCTAAGGCAGTCTCATGCTGCGCGTAGCCGGGTGCATTGTCGTTCTGAAGAAAACCCGTCGTTGCATTGCACGGGCTGGGATAGGGTTCGAGCGTAACCGTGCTGACAACCCCCGGAGTTGCGCTACAGGCGCTAAGCATAAATGCGCACGCAAGCACGCCAAGGAACGAATGCAGGTTTGGTATTTTGGACATAATATCCCCCCACTTTTGAATTCGTGTTTTGATGTCATACGCCGACAATTGGCCATTCCCGGACGCCCGCTACGCGCAAAGACAATAGCGATTATTTGAGTGGTGCAAAAGTCAGGAAAAACTTTTGCGGAGTTACCTTGGGTCAATTTGTGAATTGTAAATTCATGGCGACGAAGATTTGCGAAAAGGCGTCCCAAAGTACCGCCTTTCGCGCATTTTCGGGTTTCCAGACGATGAATATATGACGCATGTGTCAGATAAACTTTTTCGCTTCGACAAACTTCTGCAAACGCGGGAATAAAGGGGACACAATACATAACGCCTCAGTCAAACTGCCCCATCGAACGTGAATTAAGTATCGAGTCCGCTTTATTCCAACCTGCGCTAACATACGACCTCCCGACCGGCACGCCGAAGCGCTAAACTGCGATCGCGATCGATTGGGGCAAGGGTGCAATAAGATCGCCGCCAGGGGGACGCCATGAACACGAGACGGACGGGGAAACCAAGCATGAGATTGGTTTTGTGGATGGGCGGTTTGCTGTGCGCCTTCGGTGCGAGCGCGGCAGCGCAAACGCCCTCCGTCGCCGATCAACCGGCATATGTGTTTTCGTCGTGGCAGGCCGGCGCCGTTGGCACTTGCTTCATCACCGAAAAACACATCACCGCCGACTGTGACGTTGAACCCGGGCCGAACGGCGATCGTGCGCCCCCAGAGTATGTTGAATTGCTTTTGAACCATCAAGCGGTTCCCGGCCTGCCCGTGGGCCGGCGCGTTACGGTGATGATCAAGTTGAGAGAGCCCGTGCAGGGGCTGCCGCCCGATAGGGCTGATGCTGCGATTACGGAGATTCACTTGCACGATCTGCAACGCAAGTATTACCCGCGCGCCGCCCTGGCCGCAAAGCTGGAGGGCAAAGCCTCGGCCGATTGCACCGTGCGGGAGAACGGGCAGCTCGATATTTGCTGGATCACGGACGAAACGCCCGTCGGTGCGGGCTTTGGCGAAGCCACGTTGAGCGTGATCAACCTGATGACGCTCGCCTCGCCGCTCCCCGCGGACCGCAAACAGAGGTTCGAACTGTCATGGCGGTATCCCGGTCCCGCCGAACAGGTGTTCGTGAACTGCCTTATGACGCCGGAACTCCAAGACGAGCGACTGTAAGACGGATCGCGATCCGGACTACCCGGGCGCCGCGCAAGCTGTGCTGAATGCACTATCCGCTCAACCGCTCCTCCTTGCCGGTGCCCCGGCCGGACAGCGCATCGATATCGCTCTTCTCCGTTCGGAATTGGGAAAACCGCAGATTGCCGGAGGTCAAGAACCCGTATCCGCGCCCTATCGCCCCGTTCGCCTGACGGCACTGCGTGCCGACGACATTCTTTATTACTATCCGTCGATATCGATCCGGCTGGGAGAGGCCGGCTTCACCGATGTGAGGTGCAAGGTTACCGACGACGGCCGCCTTAACGAATGCTGGGTGAGTAACAATCAGGCAAACTCGGTACGCCTGGCGCGCGCGCACCTGCTCTTGACGGAAATTGTCAGGATGCAGCCTCCTGCCGCGGACGCGCCGGCTTACGATCGCCGCGTTTATGCATTTCGCGTTGCCTAGTACCCGGAATCAGAGTTGAGTGATACGGCGGCCTTTGAAGCGCCGTTGGCGGACTTTTTTCTTGGTCCAAGCGAACGGTTGCGCGGCCTCGTTGTAGGCACGGATGAAGGCATCGATGTGCTCCTGTAGCTGGCTGACTGCGGTGAACGAGGCGCCGGTTAGCGACTGGCCTTGCAGGATAGAGAACCACCTCTCGACCTGATTGAGCCAGGATGCCCGCGTCGGCGTGAAATGGAACCGCACCAAAGGGTGCTTCTTGAGCCAAGTCTCATTCTTCTTGTGGGTGTTGAGATTGTCGAGGATGACGTGAAGCTCACGATTTGGATATGCCGCGACGACGCGGTTCATGAAGCCGAGAAACTCGACGCGGCGGCGCTGTTTTGAGTGTTCGCCGATGACCTTGCCGGTGGCGACCTCCAGAGCGGCAAACAGCGTCGTCGTGCCATGCCGCTTGTAGTCGTGACTCTGGCCGGTCAAAGCGCGTCCGTTCGGCAGCTTCAGATAGCCTTGGGCCCGTTCCAACGCCTGAATCGACGGCTTCTCGTCGACGCACAGCACGATGGCCTTGGCGGGAGGATCGACGTAGAGGCCCACGACGTCGGCGGCTTTAGCGGCAAAGGCGGGATCGTTGCTCTCGCACCAGGATTTGCGAGCCGCCAGATCGATCTTGTGCTCGCGCAGGAAGCGCCAGACGTATTGAACATCGACGCCGTCCAGCGCCTTGGCCAGCAAGGGGCCCGTCCACCGTGCAAATCCTGCAGGCGGCGGCTTGTCCAGCAGTGCCAGTATCCGCTTGTCTGTCGCCTTCGTGTAGAGCGGCTTCTTGCCGGGGCGCGGCTTGTCATCCAAACCCGCAAGCCCCTCATCGGCAAAGCGATTGCGCCACCGGCTGGCAATCCGCGGCTCTACGCCAACCTCTTTGGCTATCGAGCGGGTGCTGCGTCCCGCCGCCGCCAACAACACGATCCGCGCGCGCTTCAAATCACGCTGCAACGTCCGGGGCGAGCGGCAACGCCTCTCCAGCTCTTGCCGCTCCTTCCGCGAAACGCGGACTTCTCTTGCTTCGGCAATCATCCCAACTTTAAATCACGAATCACATTCTATGAAAAGCGGGTACTAGTCGCTGCGTCGGTAGTGCGGGAATGGCAATGGAGTGAGGAATTAAATATTATGTCCCTTCATTCCGTGAACCGCCGGTTCGTGGGAGCTATCGGTCAGGAAGATGGGGCCGGATCTGGAAACCGCGTGTCGCTCAAGCTTGGGCATCGCACGCACCAACCCTGCCTGGCGTCGCGGTGAGCCCACCATCTGGATGGAGGAGAAACGATCGAACGCGCGGCGCGGCGCGAATATCGGCAACGATTGGAACGCCGCGCGAAAGAACGGCTCAGCACGATCCTACACAAAACGTTGAAGCGACTATCATTTTCGTGACTTGTCCGTGACCTTGGCGCTCGCTGGCGGACCACTGTGAAGCGGATGCGTAGATTCCGATCCTATCCGTCGCAATAGGTTATTGGCACCCTTCTACATATCTGGTCGAGGCGGCGTCGGGATATTCGGCATCGTCTCGGTTGTCGTGTTTGTCGTGCTGCTCCCGGGGGAATTTGATCCAGCACACCGACTGTCGAAACCCGAAATGCCGGTTCGATTGTCTCGTCTCGGGAAAGGGAGAACGAAAATGAAAAACTTGCTGATTGCGGCATTTGCAACCTGCCTCGCTACGGTTGCACCGACGGCTCTATGGGCGGCGGATGATCATCATGATAAGGGCGGCGCCCATAGCGCTCCTCAGCATAATGCGGCGCCCACCCACAATGCGGCGCCGACCGGCGGGGGCACGCGAGGCGGCGAGCGCACCATGTCCGCCCAGCACAACACGCCGAGCCGGACAGGCGGCATAGAAAGCCGGACGCGCGAGCACACCACGACTCAAAGCCAGGGCCGCGATATGTCGGGTCCCTCGCGCACGCAATCAACCGGCACGACGCGGTATCGCCACACGACGAGCGGAGGAGCAACCGGCAACAACGAACGCGCCACGACCCGCAACAATGAACGCGCGACGGCGGGAACCCGCTCGAAGGGCGACGTTTCCTCCATTCGCAGGAACATCACCGCGCAGCATAGATATCACCGTGGCAATTATCGCGCGCCACAGGGTTATTCCTATCGCCACTATGGCTATGGCGATCGGCTGCCGGATGGCTATTTCGGACGCGATTTCTGGATCCTAGACTTTGAGGATTACGGTCTGCGCGAGCCGCCCTATGGCTATGTCTGGGTGCGCTATGGGCCCGACGCCGTCCTGATCGATGAGGACACGGGCGAGATTGTGGAGATCGTCTACGATCAGTTCTATTGAGAGATGGCGAAAAGCCCCGGGGGCCGCTCCGGGGCTTTTTACCTTTAGATCAAGGACCATGATTCACGCCGGAACTCTGGTTCAACTAGAAGGTTGACTGCACTACGCATGACTTGGGGTGAGTGTGGATCGCTCCTCCTTCACCGCAGCGGACGCAACTCCCCAATTGGGCCGGACTTGCACGGGCTGGATCGCACGGTAGCGCACAGACAGCACTATTGACCCTATCCCCAGTTCTGCTTGCGCTCTAATCGGTCAATTTCAACGTCGATTGCATCACCACCACCTGGTACGGATTCCAGGTCGAAACGAGCCAATAGATGGTCGCCAGTTTCGCGCCGCTCGTCAGCTCCTCTTGCGTGAAGCGATTGAGCACAAATGGGGCGTAGAAGCCGCCGACGACGACTTTGCCGTTCTTGAGCGGCCAGTCATTGTGGCGCAGTTGGCCGGGGCAGCCGAGCGGACCCATGAGCAGCGTGCAGAACACGCCCGGATCGTGAGCGACGCTCAGCAGCGTCGTCGGAGCGGACCACGGTCCCCACGGTGCCGGCGCGACGCGCGCCTCGATCCCGCGAACGCCGCAACCATAGAGAAGAAGCCACGAATGCAATGCTGCGTTCCAGGTCAAGGAATGCTCGCCGATACAGTATTCGTCTTGCGCGACCGGCTGATAGATTTGGGCATCTGGGGGCGGCACCCACGCGCCATTCGCATTGCGTCCGCTTTCCCACTCTTTATATGTCAGCCAAACGGGATTTCCGCGGGAGCGGCCGGCGAAATACGACCACGTCGTCGGATCGCCGAAGGTGGAGCGCGGCGCCAAAGCCAGATAAGGAACGCTGGCGCGATAGCGTGCCACGCCCATAACCGGAATTTCGGGGCGCTTCGGGTCGTAGATTTGCATCGGGCTGGGGGCCGGCGTCGCCGCGCTGACATAGACGAAGCCGCTCGGCATATGAACGGGCACGGGGCCCAGGAATGGTATGGGCTTGGCCGGGATCGTCTGTTGAAACGCCACCGGATCGTCGGGCGTCGCGCGCGCCAGCACGCTGTTTCCAATACTGTTGTTGGTCGGCGTCTCGACGCAATCGGCCGAAGACGCCGGCAGGCTGAGCGGTGCGCTCGCATCGGGCTGCAACATGCCGGGCTTCACGCAATGATCGACCCAGAAGAATGCGTAAAGCGTCTTGTCGAGGAACACGCCGCCCGACGGCACATTGAACAGCCCCTGTTTGATCGCCGGGCGGACCGTTGGATGGGCAAATTTCTTCGGCATAGATGTTGCCAAGCGAAGATCGAGGCAGCTTGCCTTATCGGGCGCGGACGTCCGTGTCGTCCAGCCGAGCGCATCGTCGGGCGGTACGGCCGGTGCACTGCCCCGCGGGTGATCGATCGGCCAAGCGTCGCCGAAAAGGAAATACAATCGGTCGACGCCGCTATCGACGGGAAACCCGAGGTCGACAGCTTGCAATCCGAAATTGGACCAGGTCTGCGCGGCCGTGGGCTTATTGCTGGCCCAATCCGTGTCGCCGGTGAGCTGGCAGATCTTATTGCTCGATCCGACGAGCGAAAGCGTCGCCGTGTCGGCACCGTAGGATGGGATCAGAACCGCCGTGAGAGCAACGGCGAGCAACGCAAATGTGCGAAACATGTTCACGGGCGCCTCCTCGATGAACGGCACGTAGCATACTGACACGACACTGATCGATCGGTCGCAGCGTGTCTCGGGGATCAAAACACGCTGCGCCTCTCGCAATCTTAACCCGGTGGCAGTGGTTGCGGATTCAGCCTGTGCGAACCGCTGCTTTGGCCATTTGGCGTGCAAGCACTTGCCGTTGTTTTGTGGTGACCGGGCGGCAGCTGTGCATCGTTCTTATTGTTCGTCGCACTGTGCGATTGCACGCACGGATCGCGAGGCGACTGTACCTGGGGAGTCGCTGTGTTGTTGTGGGCGCGAGCGCCCGGCGGCAGCGGTTGCGGATTGAGCGGAGCGTCGGCGGCCCAGGCCATCGTTGTAGCACAGAGGAACACCGAAAACGCGACGATCATCTTGTTCATGGAGAATATCCTCCCCGTCGTTGTCCGTGCGCAGTATATCCGAAATCGCATCCCGCGACCGCCTGAGCGTTCACGCCAACGACGCTCGCCAAGCGCGATATTGCAATTTGAAATGCTTCGAACTTGCATCTTGCCGCTTCGAGCAAAACGAATGCCTGGGAAGCCAGTGACAGCACGATGCGCCGATGGAGTGAATAGTGCCGTCCCTGTCTACGCTTCGCCCTGCGATGCACAACATAACTCGAGGCCCGTGTGCGCTCTCACAAATCGGAAGGCTGCATAGCTACGACGTTCCGATCATGGTCGGTCCATGCGTGAACAGCATGACGACGGAGCGGTTATTGGAACCACAACGGGTGCGTCTTTTCGATTTCCGAAAGTAAATTGTCGCGTGTCCGCTGGATGTCTTCCGTCTTGTCGTTGCCTTTGTTTCCATTCAAGAGAAGCCACAGCACTTTCTCCATCAGCAACTTCGCAGGAAGAATTTGACGCCCAATGCGGTATGACAACAGCGCACTCAGCACACCGACAAGAACTTCTCCCGGGTAAAGCCACAGATGAATATCCGACACTGATGTTGAGAATGGACTTCCATCAATGCGACCTGGCCCTATCGCACTCGCTATACCCACGACACCAAACAGAATTGCCATCGCCCCCACGAGGCTTCCGTACATGAATATGCGCTTTGTCGTCATGTAGAGGCGGAATATCTCGTAGAACCGAGTTGCTGAATCGAGCGGCTTGTCGCCGCCGATGTTCCACTCCTGAAACTGTCTCCACTCTTCCGCGACGCTGTAGATATTCTGATAGAGAAGCCAGAGAAATGTCGCGGCAAAAATAGCACCGAAGAAATAACGGGCGATACCGTCGTTTTGGGCAAGCACCTGCAGCTTCGGTCCAAAGGCTGAAAGGAACACAATCGTACCAGCCAGCCAGGGCTGTTCAGTTCTCTTGACATAGGCGGAGAGCGGCCAGCGATTTGAGGCCGCCGAGGGCTGCGGCGTAGCGGGTTTGGGCGAAGGAGCCTGCGAGATTGAAGCGCAGGATGTTGTAGGCGAAGGATCGGATGGTGGCGAAGATGGCGGGGTTCTTGCGGATTCGGGAAGCGTCTTCGCGCAAGGTCACGTCGCGAACGTAATGCAACCTGTTTTCGATGTCCCAGTGTCCGCGGATGACGCGAGCGGCGTCGGCGGCCTTGATAGGGTGGCTGGAGAGATAGAGAGCGACCTCCTGCGATCTTTTCCAAAGTCCGGTGGCGGGCTGGAAGCTCAGCACGATGCGCTCGACCTTGATGATCGCCGCGACGTATGGCTGCCATTCGGTGCCGGCCACCGCCGGGGTGGCGTCGAAGACGCCGACGAGACGGATTTCGTGACGGTTGCGCCGTTTGGCATCGACGGTGCGAACGCCGGAAAGCAGCGGCGCCTTGGCGCAAACCGCCTCGACCCTGCGGCAAAGGGCAAGCTGGTTGTCCTTCAACTGGACGACGAGGTGCGCCTTGGCTGCCGCGGCGGCCTCGAAGGTTTTTTTTGACAATGCATGGCGTCGAGCGTGACGATGTGGCCGGAAACGTCGAGGTCTTCCAAGAGCTTCTGCGCCGCCGGGATTTCGTTGGATTTCTCGTCGATCTCGACATGCGCCAGAACCAAGGCCGTATCGGTGGCGAAGGCGCTGAGCACCTGCTTGGCCCGGCTGTCGCTAAAGGCGTCGAAGCTGCCCCGCAACGCCTTGCCGTCCAGCGCCAGCGCCCGCCTGCCGCCGCCAGTGCCGTTCAAGTTCGCCGCGTGTTGGCGAAAGGCTTTTTCCACACTGGCGGGATCGAGTTCGCTCAAGATCGTGCGGATCGAGGTGTGCGCCGGTGGCCTCTTCCAACCGATCCCGAACGCCTTGTTCAGCCGCCGCCGGTGAACCTTGATGAAAGTGCGGATGCCGCGGTACGAGTTGGCTCCCGAAACCACCGCCAAAATCGCAAACAACAGCACATAGCTCTGCTCGTAGCGCTTGCCTTCGGCCCGTCGCGGATCGGGAATGGCGGCGAGAAACGCTAGGAACCGGTCGAACGCCTTCATCGGAACAGCCTCCACCAATCGTGACCGCTCCGCACAGATTCAAATTCACCGCTCCCTGGGAATCCACCGTTCCCATCACCGCTTCAATTCCTTGCCAACTGTGGCTTTCCAGACTCACCCATCAGAGAACTGAACAGCCCTGTGAACAGCCCTGACCAGCCAGCCCAATCAAACCGAAGCCGCGTACCAACCGTCGCCTAGAACCTGAAGTATTTTTTGGCATTATCTACGATTGGTTCCAGTCACCGACCGGAACGCCCTCCCCCATTGGAATGATCTTAGCACAACCGTTCTTGTGCGAACACAATCGCGTTAGCTCCGCATTAAGTATAGATTCAGCTGTAATGTTAGGTTTGTGCATCGCAGCTTTTTTGGAAACTTCGTATTCTGCAATCGTCTCGCACAACAATTGGACTTCTATGACTCTGGGCTCGCCTATTCCTTCAGGAGATGTGCCCGTTTACAGAAGTCGACGCGCCATCCAGAACGATAGACTTCGCTTGCTTTCGACTCCCGATGACACCGCGCCCTTTCCACCGACCGCGGATATTTTTTGCTTGAGTTTGCCCCATGGGCATACCGTTGAATGCGAGAACGGTAGCGCGAGACCAAGGCGTGATGACAGGAAAGTCGGCGAAATCCGAAGACAATACAGCGTCCGTCGCCCAGAAATTCGGCGTCTCCGTGAAGGCGTTACGTCTTTATGAGCAGCTGGGAATGCTCACACCCCCGCGGACAAAATTGGGCTGGCGCGTTTACGGACGGCAGGAGATAGAGCGTCTGCACGCGATTCTCTCGCTAAAGCAACTGGGTTTGCCGTTGGCGCGCATTGCCGAAATGCTACAGGCAGGCGTCACCGACTTGAACGCGCTACTGACGGTTCAGGAGCAGATGCTGTTAGAAACCCGGCGCGAAACGGATCATGCACTCACATTGATCCAGATTGCGAAGGTGCGCATTTGCGACTCTGGAAACCTCTCAGTCGACGAGCTTTCGGCACTAGTCCATAGCATTTCCAAGACGATTATCCGGTCTACGCCCGAACTCGAAGAACTGGCGCGGCGCATCTACACGCCCGAGCAGATGGCTAAGATGTACGGCCGCGAGCGTCGTGCGGAAGAAGTTTCGCGCCTTAGCGCCTTCTGGGCTCAGATCAACGCTGACATCGATGCGATGTTGCCCAACGGCGACCCGCTGTCGAACGAGGGGCTTGCCGTTGCGCGGCGCTTGGCTGCGATGTTCCGGGAAACCACCCGCGGCGACAAGGAACTGTGGAACAGCGCGGCGCGCTTTTGGCAAGAGGTTGTCTCCAATCCGCGCATAGCCGAACAACTGCCGATGGCTAAGACGCATTGGATCTTCATTTCAAAGGCCATGGGAGAGCTCCATCGCCGGGGAGAGTTGAAACCGTAATCGAGGGAGGGGCCATGAGAAGATCAATACTGGGCGCTTGGCAGGCGATGGCGCTGTTCGTCGTTGTGTTGGCGCTCATCTATGGCGCGATCAAGTACTTGCAATCGGCGTCGATGCCATTCGTCAAACTCGAAAGCGCGCGCGACATGGCCGCGTTTCGCGGAACGTTCAGCGTTTTGCTGATATGGATTGAAGTCCTAGCGATGATCGGAATCCTGAGGTTGCGCGGGCAGACGCTGTCCGACCTCGGCTGGCTCAAACGGTCGTCCTGGTGGGGTTGGTTGGCCGCGCTCATAGTGGTCGCGATTTACGTCGGCTTTGCTCTGACCGGTCCGATGCTGAAAGGAGCACCTCTCCTCACGGATTGGTCTTTCTTTCGGATCGCGATGGGCCTTGGTATCGGAATCTCGGCAGGCATCGGTGAGGAAGCCTTGTTTCGCGGCTTCATAATGACTCAAGCGAGACAGGGCGGAGCGCCGGTTATCGTCCAGGTTCTGCTATCGGCGGTTCTGTTCGGAGCAGCCCATAGCGGCTGGGGCGGAATTAGCGGCCATTTCGAATTGGGGTCAATGATCGGCGCAGCGGTTTCCACCGCAATCCTGGGTCTGATGCTCGCGATCGTCTATGCCGTCGGCCGCAGAAGTTTGATGCCGGTGGTTGTCGCGCATGGCGCCATCGACATGGCCATCGAACCATGGCTGCTGCTTTTTGCGATTAATGGCGGGTTCGAACATTTGAGTCGGTAGACAAGCGTGGTTAGCCCTGGTGCCGGAATATCTGCGGTGCCGGCAAATCGACCGCAAAATTGTTGCGCATCGGAGCATATCGCTCTCGCCCGTGAGGCTCGCCGCCTGCAGGGAGGACACACGCCGGGGAGCCTTACCGAGCGACAACTTGTCTCTTCCCGAATTTCAATAAAGTTATATTGTTTATCGATAATAAATGACCTGTTTTGTCCGCCTGTGGGGGAATACCAATGGTTTTCGGCAAAATGCCTGGTTGGCGCGTGCTCGCGGTCGTTCTGGCGCTGGGGGCGATGGCGCATGCCGCCGCGGACTCCTCGCATCCCAAAACCCTCGCCGAACTGCAGCGCTCGCTGCACCAGATCGCCGCCAAGGATCATATGCCCGGCGCCGGCATTGCGCTGGTCGCGAACGGCCGGCTGTTGTGGTGCGGCGGCATCGGCAAGGCCGACATCGCCGCCAAGCGCGAGGTGAGCTGCGATACGCAATTCCGCGCGGGTTCGCAGAGCAAGACCTTCGTTGCGCTCGCGCTGATGAAGCTGAAGGAGGAAGACAAGCTCGATCTTCACGCCAAGCTGCACGACATCGCTCCGGAGATCCCTCTGAAGAATCCCTGGGAAGCGACCAATCCCGTCCGCGTCGAAGACGTCTTGGAGCATACGGCGGGCTTCGACGACGCGATGTTTTCCGAACCCTACAGCAAGAGCTCTGCGGTCGAGACTCCGGTGCTCGATGTTCTGCGGAAATTCCCCAAACCGTTCGAAGTGCGCTGGCCGCCGGGCACGCGGACGTCCTATTCGAACTCGGGCTATACAGCCGCGGGCTATTTGATCGAAAAACTCTCCCATCGTCCGTGGCAGGATTATATCCGCCAGGAAATTCTCATTCCGCTCGGCATCGCGACCGGCGATTACGCACTGACGCCGGCGAACCGCGCGCTGCTCGCCCAGGGCTACAACGAGAACGCCAAACCCGCATTGCCGTACAAGTATCTTTATATGGCGCCGGCGGGAGAGATGAAGGCCTCGCCGCGCGAGATGGCGAAGCTGGTGCAGTTCTTCCTGGATCGCGGCGTCGCCGGCGGAAAGCGACTGTTGAAACCCGAAACCATCGCCCGCATGGAATGGCCGCAGACGCCGCTGTCGGTGTGCAATGGGTTGAGACTGGGATACGGCTTCGGGAACTACACCGATACCGGCGGCGATGTGCTCACCCACGGCCATAATGGTGGGCTCGACGGATTCGTCTCCAACTTTCGCTAGAGCCCGGAGGAAAATTGGGGCTTCGTCGTGCTCGAGAACAGCGACGGCACGGGCGGCGCCATCTACGAAATGAGTTACGTAATCACGCAATTCCTTTCCAAGGATTTTGCACACTCCAAACTTCCCGTCGTGAAGATGTCGGATAGCGATCTGCAGAAATTCGCGGGCTTCTATGATCTTGAAGTCGCCGCGCCACCAGAACGTCGCGTTTTTGGACAAACTGCTGAATCCGCAAAGCGTGCGCGTCGAAGGGGGCAAGCTCGTCATCCACGACCTGTTCGGCGGCAGCGAGACGCTTCTGCCCGTCGGCAAGAACCTGTTCCGTCATAGCTGGGACCCCGAGGCGACGGTTGCGTTCTTCCCCAATCAAGATGGAACCATGTCGTTGGTCGACGGCAGCTATTTCGAGCGGACGAGCCCCGTCTGGCCCATCACCAAACTCGGCTTGCTGGCGCTGTCGCTGGTCTTGATGGCAAGCAGCGTTTTGTTCGCACCGATCTGGCTTTTGCGTTGGGTTTTCGGATTCATGAAAGGGGTGCGCCATATTTGGGTGCGCGCCGTGCCGCTACTGGCGATCGCCACGCTCGGAGCAGTGTTCGCCCTCCTCGCCAACGGCCAAGATCAGTTGACGCAAATGAGCTTGATATCGGAGCTGGTCTTTGTGTGCACCATCCTGTTCGCGTTGTTGTCGTTCGCAGGCCTATGGCTTGCACTGCGCATTCCGCGAGGCGAAATGAATGGCGTGGCGCGCTTGCACGCGCTGCTCGTCTCGGCGGCCTGCTGCGCGCTGACGCCGTTCATGGCGTCGTGGCACCTGATCGGACTGCGACTGTGGGCGATCTGACCGCAGCCGGAGGTGATGCCGGCATAGGGAAGTTAATCGGCAAAGAATTGTCGAGCCGACCATAGAAGCCAGCCGTTGATCGCAAGCCAAGCCGTCGTCCAAAGGCCTATGCCTCCATTCCAAAAAGCGGCCCAATTCAAATCTGAAAGGTGATAACCCGCAGACCGGTACCAGATCGCGAAGAATACGCTGTCGTGAATTCCCGTCACCGCGATAATAGTCAGGAGAACGAGCGCAATATTTCGTGCTGCGCGACTTCCCGCGACGAATTGCACGCTTGCAGCGCAAATTCCGAGTGCAATCCCTGGGACGATCCATGCCATTGGTTCGGCCCAAGGGTGCAAGACGATATCAGCAGGCTCAGGATTGTACAAAACTGACAACACAAAGAGCGGCCACCTTGCCAACCAAAGCGCAAAAATCACGTTGCATGTCGCAGCGATCCAGAGACCGAAAGGTCTGGCCGTTCGTTGGTGGGAAAGCGATGCCGGAACGAAACCTTCCATGTCGGATTTCCTGAATTAAAGGGACATAATACTTGATTCCTCACCGAAATTACCAATAGAACGGGAATTAAGCATTATGTCCCTTTATTTCGGCTGCCGCCCCTGCGCCTAGAGTCATAGCCTTCCCGCTAATCTCATCCCCTGTTCGCAATCGCAGCCAAACGGCGTGTTAGTCTGGGATGTGTCCGACAGATCTCGCTGATAACGCCAAAGAACGGGGGCACCATGGCCTCCTGCGCAACAAATGCGTCGCTATCCATCGTCTGATTCAGCCTTCGGCAGCCACAGCCCAGCATCTGAAGGGAACTGAGTGATGCCGCCAAATCCTTTGAAATATGGGCGCCAATCCTGTCACAGGTATATTCCCGTGCGCGTGAATAGGCGAGACCACGAAACGGAACGAGATTGCCCGGCAGTCTAATGAGATTCATCCATGGATCGAGGTGTCCCGCGGCGTGATGCCCAAGTTCATGGCCGATGACGAAACGAACCTGCTCGTCGTTTTCGGCGTCGACAAGCGCCGACGTTAAGAACAGGTATTGTCCGCCGAACATGCGGCGCGCGAAGGCGTTGAACAGACCATTGGAATTATACAGAAAAGCCTTGGGCGTCTCGCTCATCCCTAAATCCCTCGCAGCGGCCTCCACGATGGAATGTAGTTCGGGAAATTGCCGGGGTCCCAGCAAGATCATGTTGCCGAAAGCGGTTGCACGATAGATCGCAATGGATATGAGATGGAATAGAGCAAAAAGCAGTCCATATAGGATCACCATCCCCATCGATATCACGATAGCTACCAACCAAATCAACACACCAAACACGATCATCAGGTTGCCATATCTTTTTTCGGCATCCGTCCGTAATTCTTCAGCGATCCCTGGCATTGCTCCCTCCTCCAAGTTTGCTCACTGTTATTGGACGGTCTATGCGCGCGTTGTTCTACGCCGCGACAGCATCTGCCGCGCCACATCCCAACTCTACGCGATTTACGCGTAGCCCGAACTTCCGGAATTAGTCTGTAAGTGCAACCGATCGTCGCAACACATACCTTTAGCCAAGGACGTCGAGCGATATCGATGACGAAGACAGAATCATCCGGTTGGTATTACCGCAGCAGGTGATAACAATGCGCATTGCTACGGCCCCCCGCACAGAGCCGTACGTGCGGCTTTCCCGCATAGGGCTCCCGCCTTAGATGATTGACGACAGAGCTTTGTCGAACGCGCTCCGGCGCTTGGGTCACGCGGTCAGAGCAAAAACCTCTTTCACAGTCCTCAAAGAAGATGGGCTCGCGGCGATTGCCGCGTTGCGTGACGTGGTGCGCAGTGTGGGCAACGACCATTCGCGGCAGAGGAGACATTGCCAATTATGGGCGCGTGAAACGATAGGGCAAAGCCGCTCGTCGCTCGACACACCTACAAAGATGTAGAAATCTGTGGTTCCAAAAGCGCTGACGGCATCGGAGGCAAATCCGTATGGTGTCGCTGGAACCCGACCAAAGGAATCGGCGCGCGCTCGATAGCGCGCGCCAATTGTTGGCCATTATCGGACCAATGCCGCGGCCTGACTGCCGCGGCTTCTGTCCCCGGGTTATTGCACCGCTGCGATGTTCTCTAGCAGTTTGCTGAAAAACCCCTCGCTGTTGGCGATTTGACGTGATTCACTGGTCGCGAGGCTGTTGGATCGGCAAAAATGCGCGGGCGGTTTCAGGATCAAGGCGGGTTGTTTTCATATGTCTCGCCGGAGACGCGGGTTCCGGCGGCTCACCCTCTGCGGAAGATACGCGAGCTTGTGCGGGACGTTCTGAAGGAACTGAACCGAAGCTTTTCGCGGCTCTATGCGAAGGAAGGCCGCCCGTCGATCCCGCCGGAACAATTGCTGAGCGCCCTGCTGCTCCAGGCACTCTATGGCATCCGTTCGGAACGGCAATTGATGGAGCAACTGGACTACAACCTTCTGTACCGCTGGTTCGTGGGGCTCTCGCCGGACGATCCGGTGTGGGACCCGACGAGCTTCACCAAGAACCGCGACAGGCTGCTGGGCGGGGAAGCCTTCGAGAAGTTCATGATCAAGCTATTGAACCATCCCGAAGTGAAGCCGCTATTGTCGGACGAGCATTTTTCGGCGGACGGGACGCTGATCGAGGCTTGGGCTTCGCAGAAGAGCTTTCGCCCCAAGGACGGCAGCGATGACGGCGACGGCTCGAACTTCCACGGTCAGAAGCGCAAGAACGACACTCATGCCAGCGTCACCGACCCAAACAGCCGGCTCTACCGCAAGGCGTTGGGGCGAGAGGCGAAGCTCAGCTATATGGGCCATGCCATCATGGAGAACCGCCATGGCCTGGCAGTGGCCGGGATGGTGACGCAAGCCAATGGCACGGCCGAGCGGCGAGCGTCGGAAAAAATGTTTGCAGCTAAGAGCAAAGAGATGGCCCGCCGTATCACGGCGGGCGAGGACAAGGCCTATGACACCGCCGATCATGTGGCCAACCTTCGCGCCATCGCCGTCACGCCGCATGTGACGCAGAACGACGCCGTGACCAAAACCGGCAAGCGGCGCAAAAGCGCCATCGACGGGCGAACCGTCCGCCATATCGGCTACGCCATGTCGCAATCACGCCGGGCGATGATCGAGTGCATCTTCGGCTGGGGCAAGCAGCACGGCACCATGCGCAAAACCAAGCATCGCGGCATCCGCCGCGTCGCCGCCGACTTCCTGCTCAATCTCATCGCTTACAATCTCGTCCGTATCCCAAAATTGATCGCCGCTTGAGGACGAGCCTGCCCGCCAATCCCCAATAGCACCGTCAAAAACCAAATCCGCAGCACACCGTTCCGCCAGCCAAAGGCGCAGGAGCGTCAAATCCAGACTTTTTCAGCAAACTGCTAGATTCGAATTGATAACGTTGCGCACCACGGCGGCGTTGGCCGGCTTGCCATAGAGTTCGCTGACGAGCGGGCGGTCGACAGAAGCCACGGCATTGCCTGCGGCCTCATTGAAACACTGCTTGTAGGCGCTCCATCTCGCCAAGTCGCGGATGGTCGGGTCTCCGCCGCAAACCACCCTGGATGCCGTCTTCACGCGCGCCAACAGGATCGCCGCGTCGGTATGACCAGACAAGTTAAGATCGCCATAATTGACGGTTACGCTCTGTCCCGGGCGAGCCGCCACGTTCTGAGGAGCAGCGCAACCACCAAGAAGCGCAGCGATCGAGAACGCAACGCATGCATACGCGACATGTTTGTTCATCAAACTCTCTCCGCAGACGAGATCCGAAAATTGCACTCACGGTGGGTCTGCTTCCAACAGCAAGATGCGCGGGAAAATGCTACCTGGAAGTAGAGAACTCCCTGCTAAGAAGGCCGGTTAATCGGACGTTATCAAACCGTGCGGAATAGCAGGCAATGGCCCGATTTACGCGTAGATCGAGCTTCCGGTATTGGTCTGTAAGTGCAACCGATCGTCGCAACACAACCTTTAACCAAGGTCGTGGAGCGCTACCGATGACGAAGGCGTATCTTCCGGTTGGTATTACCGAAGCACGTGATAACAGTGCGCATTGCGGTAGGGACGCGTATTGCTACGCGCGCGCCGCATAGAACCGTACGTGCGGGTTTCTCGCATACGGCTCACACCTTAGATGATTGACGACAGAGCTTTGTCGAACGCGCTCCAACTTTTGGTTCACTCGGTCCCGGCTCAAGGTCCGGTGCGTGCTGTGCTGATCCGCGTTCTCCGCGGTCCCAGCTTTTGGCTCCATCGCCTCCGTCTCGGCTGGCGCGGATTTGTTCGGCAACTTCTGGAGTATTGTGCTCCAGCCACTGGGTTTTCTCGGCCTCAAACTTGGAGGAAAAGCCTTCCCTTCCGTCGGCCCTTAGACCCAGCCGCCGAGCGACAGCGCGGTCGTCATCGCGGCGTCTCTTACTTCGTCGGCAACAGCCAGATCCTCGCTGGCGCGCGCGATCACCATGCCGCCGATGCATAGCGCCGCAATCGCCAGAGCGGACTTGCGATCGGGCCCATCTTTCGCGCCGCTTTGCAGATGCTCGATCATCGCCTTCAGCGCATTCTCGTAAGCGCGCTTGGCGTTGCCGCCGCTACGGGCGACGTCTCCCGGCAACGCGACCATCGGGCAAGAATCCTCGATATCTTGGAAGTGCTGGCGCGAAAGATAAGCGCGCACGATTTGCGGGCCGATGGCGCCCTTGGCGGGATCCACTTCGACACCCTCCCAGCGATTTCCACAGGCCGGATTGGTGAAGAAGCAATCCATGGCCTCCGCATAAAGATCGCTCTTGCTTTCGAAGTAGCGATAGAAACCGCCTCCCGTAAGCTCGGCAGCCGCCATGATTTGATCGATCGATACGGCTTCGAAACCTTTCATATTGAACAGGCGCTGAGCAGCTCGAATGATTTTTGTGCGGATTTCGTCGCGATGACCTTTGGGGTAAGGCATGGGGTCTCCTTGCCAAGCGCAAGTGAGCCTAAAAGCAAAAAATGTTGTTGAACATCTTTTTCTCGTCTGTTTGGCTTCGCCCGGATCGGACCGCAAAGAGAAAGCAGGACAGCCAATGACCGCACATCTCGTTAGCCGCAGAATATTTTCCGTTGCCGCCGGTGCGTTTGCGGCCGGACTGGGCGTTGGCGCGCAGGCGGACGCGCAAAACGGTTCACTGCCGCAATCGGCCGACCGATTGGGCATTTCCAATGCGAACGCGGCCATCCACCAGGAAGTCGTCTTCAAAGCGTCCGCCAAGCGTGTTTACAACGCGCTCACCAATGCCCGGCAGTTCGACAAAATTGTACTCTTGAGCGGCGTCATGAAATCGATGTCATTGAAGCCTGCACCGGCGCAAATCGATCCCGAACCCGGCGGCGCATTTGCACTCTTCGGCGGTTACATCACGGGACGAAACATCGAGCTCACGCCCTATGAACGGATCGTTCAGGCATGGCGTGCCGCCAGCTGGGCGCCGCACATCTACTCCATCGCGCGGTTCGAACTCGCCGCCCACCCCGAAGGCGTCAAGCTTTCGTTCGATCACACGGGCTTTCCGAACGAGGCCGCCATGAGCCTCGCCAGCGGATGGCAGCGTCACTATTGGGAGCCCTTGGCAAAACTCGTCGCCTGACTCGAGAACTCAGAGACTGGAGCCTGTCGCCATAGTCCCGCTCGTTTACGCAGTGCGGCCTAACGCGATGCTGCGGGCTTGATGTACAACGGGGCCAGCGCGGAATAGATGGCGTTGACATCGAGTACGCGCCACGCGCCGTCTTTGAATCGGTCCGGCAGAGAGGTTGGATCGACGAAGACGACCTTGAGCACGGTCTCAAATCCGTGCGGCTGGGTACTCACAGCCCTGCCATACACCGTCCTGGTGAGCGTGGACTCGATGTCTTGGCGCCCGACGATGATCAGTCCGGTTTTGCCCTTGCGTCGCGCCTGATCCGCCGCACACAGAAGCGCCATTTCCTCGATGACCGCCTGCGGCTCCGTGCCGTCGCCCCGAAAGCCTATGGTGTCCACGCCGATGGACGCAGCTTCGCTCACGCGGTAGCCCTCGCCGATGATCGCCGTTTCGCTATGCCCGAACCATGGCGAGGCGCCCTCGCTATAGCTCGGCACGCGGCGGGAGGTTTCGGCCTCCGGCAGAACCCGAAGCAGGTCGATCGGCGCCACGTCGGGGACATCCTTATGGGCCGACAACAGGAGCTTTTGCTGCAACGCCAGGGTCGACGGCAATTTTGTGCGCTCCGCGGGCGCAAGGGTATTGCGTAGCGTTTCGACGAGATCGACGGTCGTCCAATCGCCCGGTAAGGATTTGTCATTCAGCGCCGCGAAAACAAGATCGCCTTTTCCCTGCGACGCGGCGATCCGCATCTGCACCCACCTCTCCCATTTGTCGATGTAACCTTTGCCCTCCTGAGCCGATTGCACACGGATATCGACATCGCCGGTATGCAGCGCGACCGCTTCGTTGTCTTTCGCTTGCTTCTCCGAAAGAGGCGGCGGAGGTTGGGTGTCCTTCTCCAGCCGCGCTCGCGCCGCCGAAATTGCCGCTATCGCCTCGTCGTTTCGTCCGCTCGCGGCGAGCGCATAAGCATAGGCGCCGTCGCACGACGCCCAAAAAATGACGCCGGTGCGAAAATTCCGCCAGTTGCGCCCGGCTTGGTCGTAGCCCGAAATTCTGACCTGACCTATCTCCTCCGGCGGCGTAAGCTGCGAATGGAGCTTGAGTACCTCATCATAGCGTCCGGTTTTCAAAGCATCGGAGAATAGTGCGCCAATCACGACCGGCGCGAGTCGCGTGATTGCCAGCTGCACGGTGCGGATGTCCGAAGCCGACGCATCGGGCCCGATGGCCTCAAGAGCCGCCACCACGTTCAAGCGATTGAACGGATTGCGCTGCAGCGCGGCCAGCGCCAACGCCGAAGCCTTCGGCTGGTCTCCGGCTCGGCGCAAAGCGTATGCGCGCACGATATCGAGACTCCAGCCGAGGCTGTGAAGGTAGTACGCATCGCCCTTTCCTGCCGCCGCCGCCTCGGCCGCATCGATATCGGCCAGAGCATCCTGGGGGCTTCGCGCTTCAAGGTGATGGAGGGCGCGCGCGCGCAGGAGGTTGACCTTGCGCATCCAGTGCTTGGCGGGAATGGCCGCAAGGACCCTGTCGCAATCCGCCACGGCGGAGGCGCCGAAATTTGTCGGCACAGTATGCGTGCCGGCGAAAGCGGGAAGATTGTAGAGCGAAAGAATGCCGGCAAACGTCGTCATGTTGTCCGAAGCATCCGACGCGGCATAGAAGCCGTCGCAGCCGAGATATTGCGCTGACAAATCCACTTTCTCTGCCTCTGCGCAAGCTGGTTCGGCCAGCAGCGACAGGAGCGCGACCGAAACCAAGGCGCGCACAAAAGACAATGTCCTGAACATGACGATACCCCGGAAATTGCAGACCCGCATGATTGCGACGGTGCTACGGTTGCGTGTTGGGCATGAGATAAGTGTGGACGTGAGGGCAGACATTTCCGCCACAAAGCGGTTCCTTGACATGCGGCGCGAGCGTATCTCGCAGCGCATGGGCGTCGAAGACGATTGGGGGCCGCGGGACAACCGGATTTTTCAAGAGCAGCACCTTCTCGGTGAGGACAGGCTTGCCCACCACCCCCAGATCCACCGGAAGCTCCGTCGCCGTGCCGGCCGTGGGCGGGCGCGCCCCTGGTAGAATTTGAAATCCGTCGAAGCCCTTGGCGATCGTCAACTCGGCCGCGTGGTAGAGCCAGAATGTCTGCACGGTTTCGGCGGTGGTGTACGCATTGCCTGCGTAACGCACCCACCAGATGTTCGGCGCGACTTCTCGATCCGTATAGCCGCCGGTAAGACCTTGCGGCTGATATCCGGTTGCGCAACCAGTTGCGCTCAGAGCCAACAACAGCGCGAGACCAATTCTCCGCATTCACCCCTCCCCCGAGATCGGTGACTTTGCGACCTCAAGCTTGTTTTGCGGTAATATAGCCGAATTCCAGTCGAGTTTTAATGCAGTTGGACGAAACGCCGCGGCGCGCTCGACAACGCGGTCTTACAAGGCATTACAAAACTGCCGCAATCCCGCGGTCGACAATCTGTCCCTTAATTTCCGTGTCTCGCCTATGGGGTGCCGTCTACGGTGAAAAGTGCTCCTGTCCGTGTTTTCCCAAATATCGCGTTGCATGTCGCGGCTATCCCGAGACCGAAAGGTCTGGGCGGTCGTTGGTTGGAAAGCGATGGGGGAACGAAACCTTCTATCCTAGATTTCCTGTCCCGAGAAAACCGGCGGGAACGCACTTGCAGAAGCAATATACCCCAATGGTGTGAATAGTGCTCCTGACCCTGTATCCAACAGAACTTAGGGATGCCCGAACCGGACGCTGATAGTTGTGCCACTCCACCACCTTCCGGCCCACGTGACTGCATGATCTACTCGAACCGGGCTCGTTTTGGGGGAGCACATGGGGGTGTTTCGCTTTTTCTTCAGTTTCAACGGGCGCGTCAATCGGGCGAAGTTCTGGCTATTTGTGCTATTTGCGGGGATCATCCAGCAATACGCTGCCCGATTTATCGATCCAGGCCTGCCCATTGCCATAATGGGCAAATCACTACCTTACGTCGCCGTGGCCATATTTCTGTTCTGGTCCACTCTAGCGTTGTGCACCAAACGGCTGCAGGACCGCGACAAAAGCGGTGCATGGATTTTGTTTTTCATCGGACTGCCGTACGTGTTTTGGTTTGGCGCAGAAGTGGCAGGCGATTTCCCGGTGGGCGGATTTTCATCGATCCAGGTTTTCCTGAATTACTATCCTCACCTGAGCGCCACCAGATTGCCGTTCGTTATCGGCTTTGTGGTCTGCGCCATAGCCATCTACAGTTGGGGATTTGTTGAGTTGTTCTGTCTGCGCGGAACCATCGGGGACAACGGCTACGGTCCCGACCCGCTTGCCAAGTCGAGCTCTCGATCTTCATCTTCGACGTGAGTCGCACCTGGTCGTTGCCAGCCGTGACCTGCGTTGCGGCTGTTCGGTGACACGAGTAACATTCACCGCTGTTCGGAACGACGGGGAACGGTGCTGCTGTCCCTTTATTCTCGAAGGTTAGTTCACGGGAAGTTGGTGGATTTGATCTGAGGTCAAAGAATGCAACTGAGATTGAACGGGTGGCAGCGCATCGGTGTTGTTGGGACGCTTTTGTGGCTCGTCATCGGCTTGGTATTGAGCGGCATGCTCGCTTCCCATCACACATCCGGTTGGTGGTATGAGGCAATGGACCTCTGCTACAGAATAAATCCGGAACACACTGAAGGATGTTACACGGGTTCTCACAAGAGTATGCTAACAACTTTTGAACTGCAGCATTCTGTCTTATGGATATACGCATCGTTTTTTACGATCGGACCAATCACCTTGGGTTGGCTATGTGCTTACGCAAATGTCGGGAAGGTCAATCGGATTGGTTTAGTATTGTCTTCTGTCTGGCTATTCGTCGGGTCAGCATTAGGGGCGGAGCTTTTTTTCCGCGGAGCCTTTGATAGTCCGAAATTCTGGTTTCATATTTGTGTTGAGGGAAAAGGTTTCTCTCAAAAATGGTATGAGAGTTGCGCCCCAAAGTTCTTTGATGACATGATTGTGTACTCCAAGAATTTTCACGACGAATATTGGATGTATGCTTTGATCCTAGGTATCGGACCAATTGCGTTGGGATGGATTGTTTTGGCAATCGTTCGATGGATCAGAAAGGGCTTTCTCGTTCAGTCTACGTGATCGCTGGCTGCACTTCTCCTCGATGCCACGTCGAACGGCAACTCATGGCGGATCCGGAAGCAGAACGACCGCCAGGTGCGTCCGGTCTCGAGGGCGCTCCGGACATGGCGATGACTGTGAAGCGATCGCGCTTTAATGCAGCGCCTTACTTGGCGCTTGATCGATGTCGAGTTCATCGCTTGAAGCGGCGAATTCTTGGCCGTTGATGGTGAGACCGGATTTCCACGCCCCAACCTTCACCTTCGAGCCGTCGGAGATTTTTCCTTCGAGCAGCAAATGCGCCAGCGGATCTTGCAGCCTGCGCTGGATCACGCGCTTCAGAGGCCTCGCGCCATAAATCGGATCGTAGCCCGCATTGGCCAGCCAATCGCGCGCTTTGGCATCGAGCGTGATTTCGATCTTGCGGTCCGCCAGTAATTTGTGGAGGCGCCCGATCTGGATATCGACAATGTGATCCATATCGGCGCGGCTGAGCCGATGGAACACAATGATCTCGTCCAACCGGTTGAGAAACTCCGGCCGGAAATGCGCGCGCACCGCCGCCATCGCCTGCGCGCGGCCGGCACGTTCGTCGTCGCTGCCGAGAAATTCGGTGCCGAGGTTCGAGGTTAGGATAATGACCGTATTCTTGAAATCCACCGTGCGGCCCTGCCCGTCCGTCAAACGGCCGTCGTCCAGCACTTGCAGCAGCACATTGAAAACATCGGCATGGGCTTTTTCGACTTCGTCGAACAGGATCACCTGATAGGGACGCCGGCGCACCGCTTCGGTGAGCACCCCGCCCTCTTCGTAACCGACATAGCCCGGCGGCGCGCCGATCAAGCGCGCGACTGCGTGCTTCTCCATAAATTCGCTCATGTCGATGCGGACCATCGCGTTGTCGTCGTCGAACAGATAGGAAGCGAGCGCTTTGGTGAGTTCCGTCTTGCCGACGCCCGTCGGGCCCAGAAACAGAAACGAGCCGATGGGGCGGTTGGGATCCTGCAAACCGGCGCGGGCCCTGCGGACGGCGTTGGAGATCGCCCGAACCGCTTCGTTCTGACCAACCACGCGCGCTTCCAGCGCCTGCTCCATGTTGAGAAGCTTTTCACGCTCCCCTTCCAGCATCTTGTCGACGGGAATTCCGGTCCAACGCGAGACGATGGCCGCAATATGTTCCGGCGTCACCGCTTCCTTCACCATCGCGGTGCTTTGTTTTTCCTCGATGGTCTTCAGCTTGCGCTCGAGATCGGGGATGATGCCATAGGTCAGCTCGCCGGCCCGCGCAAAATCGCCTTTGCGCTGCGCGATTTCGGCGTCCTGACGCGCCTTGTCGAGCCTCTCCTTGAGACCCTGCACGTCCTGGACGGACTTCTTCTCTTCCTGCCATTTGGCGGAGAGCGTCGTGGCTTTTTCTTCCAGTTCGGTGAGCTCGGTCTCCAGCGCCTTAAGGCGGTCCTTGGACCCCTTATCGCTTTCCTTCTTCAGCGCTTCGCGCTCGATCTTCAATTGGACAACTCGGCGGTCGAGTTCATCCAGCTCTTCCGGCTTGGAATTGACCTGCATGCGCAACCGGCTGGCTGCCTCGTCCATCAGATCGATGGCTTTGTCGGGCAAGAAGCGGTCGGTAATATAGCGATTGGAAAGCTGCGCCGCCGCCACGATGGCGGAATCGGTAATCCGAACGCCGTGATGGACTTCGTATTTTTCCTTCAATCCGCGCAGAATTGAGATCGTGTCTTCGACCGTCGGTTCGCTAACGAAGACGGGCTGAAAGCGCCGTGCCAGCGCCGCGTCTTTTTCGATGTATTTGCGGTATTCGTTCAGCGTCGTGGCGCCGACACAATGAAGCTCGCCGCGCGCCAAAGACGGCTTAAGAAGATTGGAGGCGTCCATGGCGCCTTCGCCCGCGCCCGCGCCGACCAGGGTATGCATCTCGTCGATGAACAGGATCACCTGCCCCGACGCCGCAATGATCTCGTTGAGAACGGACTTCAGCCGCTCTTCGAATTCGCCGCGAAATTTGGCGCCCGCGATCAAGGCGCCCATATCGAGCGCCATCAGCCGCTTGTCGCGCAGGCTCTCGGGCACGTCGCCATTGACGATGCGCAGCGCAAGACCTTCGGCGATCGCCGTTTTGCCGACGCCGGGCTCGCCGATCAGGACCGGATTGTTTTTGGTACGGCGCGACAGAACCTGGATGGTGCGGCGGATTTCTTCATCGCGGCCGATGACCGGATCGAGTTTGCCGGTGCGGGCGAGTTCGGTGAGATCGCGGGCATATTTCTTCAAGGCGTCGTATTGGTTTTCCGCCGTGGCGCTGTCGGCGGTGCGGCCCTTGCGCAAATCGGAAATCGCCTTGTTCAAATTCTGCGGGGTAACGCCGGCATCCTTGAGAATCTTCGCGGATGGCGTTCCGGAGGCCATGGTTAGCGCCAGAAGCAGGTATTCTGCCGTCACGAAACTATCGCCGGCCTTCTTAGCGGTTTGCTCGGCTCCGTCCAGCAAGCGCGCCGTTTCGGGCGAAAGATAAACTTGGCCCGATCCCGAGCCTTCCACCTTGGGCAATTTGTCGAGGGCGCGCGCAACGCCATCGCGCACCTGCTCGGGGTTGCCGCCGGCGGCAGCGATCAATCGCGCAGCCAGGCCTTCGTCATCGTCGATCAGGACCTTGAGCAGATGTTCCGGCGTAAAATATTGATGGTTGGAGCGCAGCGCCAAGCCCTGCGCCGACTGAATGAAACCGCGCGACCGCTCGGTGAATTTTTCGATGTCCATGTCTGCCTCTCAAGCCCAAGTCCAGGCTCTGTGCTGCAGCCTAGGACGAAGTCTCATAAATCCAGGCTACGGCCCAGCCCGGCGCCGTATCCCGCAGCCATATTTGGGAACCGTGGGGCAAAAGGACAAGTCCCCCGGCATTGAACGCGAGAAGTTAGAGCATGATCTTTTTGGGCAGAATCGTCTGCGCCAGTTTCCTTCGACATCCAGCCCCCCACCCGTCTCGCTTTCCTGCTGTCGCAGGAAAGCTCGCCGACCTCCCCGCGTAGGGCTACGACATTCACACATCTCGAAGAGCTTGCTGCGAGGTGAGGAAGCTGACTCCCTATAGGGATGATTCTCTTTCGGGAGGCGGCGATGGAACTGACGCTTGGACTGTTCGGCGACGAACGTCTGGAAAAAGGGGGCTCTTTTTATGTGAGCGACTTGTCGCTTATGGCGGCAAGGGGGTCAGCGTCAGGCAACTCGGCGCCAACCGTGCCGGAGAGATGCGGATCGCGCGGTTTCTGCATAACCCCAAAGTAAGGGTCAGTGAGATGCTGTCCGCCGCCCTGGCGCGCACCCGCAGCCAAGTTGCTGGCTGCCATGTCCTGGCAATCCAGGACACTTCTGCGTTGCGCGTGGACGAGAAAGGACTGGGATTGTCCTTTCATCCTGTCATAGCGGTAGACGCCAACACGCAGGCGGTGCTTGGCCTGATCGACAACTTCTTCCTGACCCGCAAGGGCGGTGAGAGCGCCACGCGCAAGCAGCGGACTTTTGAGGACAAGGACAGCCGGCGCTGGCTGAGCGGCGCAGAGAGCGCTGGTGCCTTGGCTGAAGCCGGAGCGGCCTGCGTCACCGTCATTGAAGACCGCGAAGGCGATATCTACGAATGCTTTGCCTTTAAGCCGGCCAATGTCGAAAAGTTGGTACGGGCAGCTCAGGATCGTCGTCTGGCCGATGGCTCCTCTCTTTTTGCCAAAGCGGACGGCTGGGACGAGGTGGGACGGATGGTGGTGGAAATCCCCGCCGCACCGGGCCGAAAAGCGCGCAAAGCCGAGCTTTGCGTAAGCTTTGGCAAGGTCGAGATCATGCGGCCCAGCAACCGCAAGGCCGCTTGCGATCTGCCTGAAACCGTTTCTGTAACGCTCGTCATCGGGCGAGAGATCAATCCTGCCGAGGGCGAAGAGCCGGCGCTCTGGTTCCTGCTCACAACCCACCAGGTCAACGACATCGCGGATGCACGCCGCATCATCGGCTTCTATCGTCTGCGCTGGACCATCGAGCAACTCTTCCGAACCATGAAGACAAAGGGCTTCGATGTCGAAGCCCTGCGCCAGGAGCCGGATGGTCCTCTCGAAAAACTCGTCACCGCCATCCTGATTGCCGCCATCAAGGTGATGCAGCTGGTGGCCGAGCGCGAAGGCAAAGCCTGTCGTCCCCTCACCGACGTCTGCGACCCCGACGACCAGCCCGCGCTGGAGTGCGTCTGTCAAAGCCTCGAAGGCAAAACACAGAAACAGAAAAACCCTCACCCAAAAGGCTCGCTTGCCTATGCTGGCTGGGTCTTCGCAAGGCTCGGCGGCTGGACTGGCTACTACGGAAAACCAGGGCCCATTGTCATGCTTCGAGGCCTCACCCAATTCCACGCCATCAAACATGGATGGAGCCTCCGAAATGTGTGAATCCCGTAGCGCGTAGGGGGAGGTGAGGTGGCCGGAGCGAGATTTCCCTCCCCCAACGCGGGGAGGGAAGACATGCGAGCGAAAGCGAGCATGTCAGGGTGGGGGGATGGCTCATCGCCTCGCCAGCGCGAAATGCAAGCGCTTCAATCCCCGGACATCAAACTCGCAAGCGAAATCCCGGCTTATTCCTGGGTGTCGGCCTCGTCGCCCTCGTCGTCATCCTCATTATCTTGGTCTTGGTCTTGGCCTTCGGCTAACGAGAATGAGGGCGCGCTGGTCGACTGGCCGGGTTGCTGGACGTATGGCTGATCGCCCGCGCCGTTCGGCGGACGCTGCTGCGTGTTGCCGTTCGCCTGCGGATTCTGCTGCTGATATTGCAGCTGTTGTGCCTGGGCGGCTGCCAAGATGCGGAAATAGTGCTCGGCATGTTGAAGATAGTTCTCCGCCATGATCCGGTCGCCTGCCGCATTCGCGTCACGGGCAAGCTGCAGATACTTCTCGTAGACGTGCGAAGCCGAACCGCGAATTTTGATCTCCGGACCATTGGAATCGAAGGTGCGGTTCGGATTGCCGCCGCCGCCGCCCCCGCCGCTGATATGCCCGTTGTGTCCGCTATGGCCGTTCTGCGGCCTGCGGCCGCCTCGTCTCGAGCGCTTCACTGGTGCCCCTTTGAGTTCTGACGGATAGAATCCGTCGTACGGTTTGTCATCATTGCCGTTGTCCTGCGCGCCATAATGCACGCAGACAGCGTCGCATTTGGAACATGCAGTGTTCGTCTTTCGCTTTGTCCAAGGCTCGACGCATACCCGCGTCTGCCACCGCCTCGGCCATAATATTTTTGGCCGTCCGGCAGGTCCCTGTCCCCAGGCCCGGACGCTAGCGGTTTAGTCCTGCTTTTCCAACATTTTTTTCGCCGCAAGGAAGGCTCATTCCTTGGGTTTCGCCGTCAGGACCCGCGGATTTCCAGCCAAATCGGGGGTTAATGCCACCGGTTCCATGCCTGCTGCAGCAAACAGCGCGGGCACGGTCTTATCTTGGCCGACCCCAATTTCGAGAAACGCATACCCTCCTGGGCGCAAAAGGCGGGTGATTTCGGGCGCCAAGGCGCGATAGGCGGTAAGCCCATCCTCCCCGCCATCCAAGGCCATTACGGGCTCATAACGGCAGACTTCCGGTGCCAGGCTGTTAATGTCCTGCGACCGAATATAGGGAGGATTGGAGAGGACCACGTCATAGGTCCCCTCCGGTATTTCCGGCCAGCCTCCCTCGCGAATTTCGCAGCGCGTCGCCATTCCATGGCGAGCCACATTGCGCAGCGCGAAGCGGCGGGTTTCTTCCGATTTTTCAAGGCCTAATCCGTATGAGTTCGGATATTCGTTTAAGAGTGCAATCAGCAAACAGCCCGAACCCGTGCCCAGATCGAGGACCTGTAATGGCGCGGTGCGATCGGGAAACGTGGCCAGCACGCACTCGATAACGGTCTCCGTCTCCGGCCGCGGGATGAGGACACCCGGGCCGACTTCGAAGTCCATGCTCCAGAATTCCTTATGGCTGGTAATATAGGCCAGCGGCTCGCGCGCGACGCGCCGGGCGACAAACAATTCGAAGAGCACCGGATCGTTTTTTGCGTGGGCCAGCAGCAGTCGGGCATCCAGACGGGGATTGTCGACGCCGGCGGCGGTCAGGCGCTTCACAGCGTCGCCGCTCACGTCTCTTCCGCTTCGAGTTCCGCCAGCCGCCCGGCTTGATCTTCGGTGATCAAGGCATCGATGATCTCGCCCAAATCGTCGCCCGAGATGATGCGGTCCAGCTTGTAGAGCGTCAGATTGATTCGGTGGTCGGTGACGCGTCCTTGCGGGAAATTGTAGGTGCGAATGCGCTCCGAGCGGTCGCCGGAGCCCACCATGCTTTTGCGTTCGGCGGCGCGGGCGCTGTCGACGCGGTGACGCTCCATCTCGTACAGCTTCGCCTTCAGCATTTTCATCGCCTGGGCTTTGTTCTTGTGCTGAGATTTTTCGGTTTGCTGCGCGATCGCGATACCGGTGGGAAGGTGGGTGATGCGCACGGCGCTTTCGGTCTTGTTGACGTGCTGGCCGCCCGCCCCTTGCGCGCGATAGACGTCGATCCGCAAATCCTTGTCGTTGATGACGACGTCGACATCTTCCGGTTCCGGAAGCACGGCGACGGTGGCGGCCGATGTGTGAACGCGCCCGTTCGCCTCGGTGACCGGCACGCGCTGCACGCGGTGCACGCCGCTTTCGAATTTCAGTTTGGCATAGACGCCGGTACCGACCACGTCGAGCGTTGCGTCCTTGATACCGCCGAGATCGCTTTCGCTCATCGACATCAATTCGGTGCGCCAGCCTTGAAGCTGGCAATAACGCTGATACATCCCGAGCAAATCGGCCGCGAACAGCGCCGCTTCGTCGCCGCCCGTACCGGCGCGGATTTCGACGATCGCCGAGGAATTGTCTGCGGCATCCTTCGGCAAAAGTTGCAGTTTCAATTCGCGCTCGAGGCTTTCGAGTTGGGCTTTTAAGTCCGCGCGTTCTTGTTCGGCCAGCGATCGCATGTCGGAGTCGGTGGCCGGATCGGTCACCAGAGCATCGGCCTCGGCATATTGCTTTTCCGCCGAGCGATAGGCCTCGACGGCGCCGATCACCGGCGCGAGTTCGGCGTGCTCCTTGGATAGCCTCACAAAAGTCGAGCCGGATATCCCGGAAGAAAGCTCCGCCTCCACCGCATGAAAGCGGTCCAGAAGGCGTTCGAGTTTGTTGGTGGGAATCATGATGAGCCCTACCTCCCCGCGCGGGGAAGGTGAAGAGATACAATTTGCGTCGCTACTGTGCGGCTTCGAGCTTGCCGCGCGAGGCTTCGATCTCGGCAGCTTTTTTCTCGCAAAGCGCGACGACGTGTTCGATGAGATCGGGATTTTCGATGCGATAGGCCGGCTTGCCGTTGAGATAGATTTGGCCATGGCCCTTGCCCGCGCCGCCGCCGGTGAAACCCATATCGGTCTCGCGCGCTTCGCCCGGTCCGTTCACGACGCAGCCGATAATCGACAACGTCATGGGGGTGGTGATGTGCTTCAGCCGGTCTTCCAGCTCTTTACCGTGTCGATCACGTTGAAGCCCTGACGCGCGCAGGACGGACAAGAAATGATGTTGACGCCGCGATGGCGCAGACCGAGAGACTTCAAGATGTCATAGCCGACGCGCATTTCCTCGACCGGATCCGCCGAGAGCGAAACGCGGATCGTATCGCCGATGCCGCTCCACAGCAGCATTCCCATACCGATGGAAGATTTGACCGTGCCGGAGATCATGCCGCCGGCCTCGGTGATGCCCAGATGCAGCGGATAATCGATCGCTTCGGACAGCGCCTGATAAGCGGCGACCGCAAGGAAGATCCGATGCTTTGACCGATATCTTGAATTCGTGGAAATCGTTGTCCTGAAGAATTTTGGCGTGACTGAGCGCGCTTTCGACCATCGCTTCGGGGCAAGGCTCGCCGTAACGCTCCAGCAATTCCTTCTCCAGCGAACCGGCATTGACACCGATGCGCATCGAACAGCCATGGTCCTTGGCCGCCTTAACGACGTCCTTCACGCGCTGCGCGTTGCCGATATTGCCGGGATTGATCCGCAGGCACGCCGCGCCCGCGATGGCCGCCTCGATGGCGCGCTTGTAGTGGAAATGAATGTCGGCCACGACGGGAATCTTGGCGGCCTTGCAGATCGCCTTCATAGAAGCCGTGGATTCTTCGTCCGGACAGGAAACGCGCACGATATCGGCGCCGGCTTCCTCAATCCCGCGAATTTGCTCGATAGTGGCCCGCGCGTCCGAGGTGAGCGTATTCGTCATAGTCTGGACGCTGATCGGCGCATCGCCGCCGACAGCAACGTTGCCGACGTGAATCTGGCGCGACTTGCGCCGATGAATATCGCGATAGGCACGAATGCTCATGACAACCTTTCGCCGACGGACATTACCTGCCGGACCGGCCGCTATTATACCGATCCATAACCGCCTGGGGATCAAGCGACAAGGCTTCCGCCGTTTCTTGGTTTTTGCCTACTAGACCTAGAGCTGTTCCGTCCAGATCGAGTTCCACTGCCCCTGCGTTCGATGTGGTTAATGTCATGCCGACGAAATTGGGAACCTTGTAGGAATCTCCAGCTTTTAATGTGCGGTTTATGAACAACGTGCCATCCGGCCCCTGAACGAGAATCCGGGCGGTTTGGCGCAAATGCAACACAACGCGAGCGTTCTTGTTCTGCTCGCCATAAACCTGGCCCTGCGGGAGTGGTGCGTCGGCCTGCTGCTGTGTTGTCTCCGGTGAGCCGGACGGCAATAGGCCATTGGCGTTTGTGGGCGGCGGCGTGGTGGTAGCCGTCGTGGCCGGTGACAGGGGCGCGACAACGGTGTTCTCGCCAAGATTGGTCTGCGTCGATTGCGGCAATGTCGCGGGCAGCGAGAGCGTGGGCTGCGGTATCGGTGCAAGCGCCGGTTTCGGCGCGACGGCAGCCGGGCGCGGCATATATTGCGGCGGCGGCGCGGTCACCGGTTCATTCAGCGTACGATTGACCGATGCGGCGAGCTCAAAGGCCCCATACAGCACAAGCAACAGCACGACGACGGCGATGATCATCCAGCCTTGCGGCAGCTTGCGATGCTCGTCTTCGTCAATGACAGTGACCGGCGGCTGCGCCTCGTCGGAGCGACCGGCGATTTCCGCCTTGAACCGCTCGACGCATTGCACGGAATCCAGACCAAGATAGTCTGAATAGGAACGCACAAATCCCACCGCATAGGTACGCCCAGGCAGGGCATCGATGCGGTCTTCTTCAAGCGCTTCAAGATGGTCTTTGCGGATTTTGAGGACCTTAGAGACCGTCGCCAGGTCGTCGCCGCGCCGAAGCCGCGCGGCGCGCAAATCCTGTCCAACAGTCTCCAATGGCGTATCGAGATCCCCCGAAATTTCGCGCAAGTGAATGCGCCGACGATTTAACCCGCCATCTTCGTCCAATGTGAGCCGCGTGACTTTTGTCATAAATGTCCAAAGTACTGCTTCGCTGCGGCCAAGCGGCAGCGGATTTAACATCTTATATAGATTTAATCCTAAACGAAAAAATACGCATAAACCACAGCGAAACTGCAGTTACGCACCTCAAAAAAAACCGCGAATTCAAAGACCCGGCGTCGAACCCTTTGTGGCCCGATCTGTCTGCCACTGCAGCAGGCTCGGCATCGTCTTTTGTGTTCTTGGCTGCTCCTGCCACCAGGTTCGGCCGTCTTGCCGACGCGACGAGCCGGCTCGAGCCTCTTGCAAATAACTTCCTTGCTTGCGGGAAGAGCTGCCGCTCGATCTGCGCCGGCTCGCGCCGCCACAACGGACCGTGTGTAGAAGAAAAACACAAATAAATCAATTGATTAGCGTAACAAACATCCGTTAGACCGCGGCCAAAGATGGTTTTGATCTTCGTTCTTGTCGCCCGCGACACGGGCCTGCGTGACGAACCTGTGAAGCTATTTGATGACCACGCCGCGCTCGGCAGCAAAGGCCGCCAGCCGGGTGCGGAGCGAGTGGTCGGTACGTCCGCGCAACCTATCCACAAATAGGGCTATTTCCCCGCAATGGAGGCTGCGAATCATCATCTTCACCGGCCCGACATTTCCGGGCGCCATGGAAAGGGTCCTAAGGCCCAAACCGATGAGTGCCATCGCATCGAGTGGATGGCCCGCCATTTCGCCGCAGAGCGAGACTTCGCCGCCCGCTTCGGCGGCGCTATTCACGATCTGCCGGATCAGAGTCAGGGCGGCAGGATTCAAAGAATCATAGCGGCGCGCCACGCGCGGATTGGTGCGGTCCACCGCAAAAACCAAGGCCAAAAGATCATTCGAGCCGATGGACACAAAATCGGCGCTCCGCATGAGCTGCGGCAGCATGAAGGCCAGCGCCGGAACCTCCAGCATCGCTCCAACCAGAACCTGCCGGGGTGAAAAATGCGACATCAGCCGGGCGCGTTCCATCTCGCGATCCACCAGCGCGCGCGCCGCGTTGAACTCCGCGACATTGCTGACCATGGGAAGCAGGATGCGCAGCACCTTACCCGCCGAGGCCGCCAACAATGCCCGGACTTGATAGCGAAGCAGCGCCGGACGATCGAGCGCGATGCGGATCGCGCGCCAGCCGAGCGCCGGGTTTTCCTCGCGCTCCCACCGCGCATAAGGCAACACTTTGTCGCCGCCGAGATCGAGCGTGCGGAATACGACGGGCCGGTCGCCGGCCGCATCGATGACTTCCTTGTAAAAAGCGATTTGATCGGCCAGACGCGGCATCGTCTCGCCGATCATGAACTGCAGCTCGGTCCGGAACAGTCCGATGCCATCCGCGCCCGATTCCTCCAGATGCGGCATATCGAGCAGCAATCCGGCGTTCATCATCAACTTGATATGCACGCCGTCGCGTGTGACGGCGGGAAGATCGCGGATGGTGGCAAAATGCGCGACACGATTGGCACGTAACGTGCGCTTCTCTTCAAAGGCGGAAATGATCTCCGCCGACGGGCGCAGATGCGTTTCGCCGGTATCCCCGTCGACGGCAATGGAATCGCCGGCGCGCGCGACATCGGTGATGCCTTCGATAGAGCCCACCAGAGGAAGCCCCATGGAACGGGCCACGATCGCGACATGCGAGGTCGATGCGCCTTCTTCCAACACCAGTCCGAGCAACCTGTCGCGGCCGTAATCGAGCAACTCTGCCGGCCCCATTTGGCGCGCCACCAGCACGGCATCGCGCGGAATATCCTGATGCGAGGCATCGCCGGTAAGGTGGCGCAGCAGCCGCCGCGCAAGATCGTCGAGATCATGGGCGCGCTCGCGCATGACCGCATCGCCGGTGCGGATAACGCGAATGCGCATCTCGTCTTGCACGCGTTCCACCGCCGCTTCGGCCGTGAGGCCGGTGCGCACGGCATCGCGCATTCGCTGGCGCCAGCCCTGATCGTGCGCAAACAAGCGATAGGTCTCGATCACCTCGCGCCCTTCGCCTGTCAGATCCAATTCGCTGGAATCCAGCATGCCATCGACGGAATCGCGCAGGCTGCCGATGGCTTGTTCGAGACGCAGCAGCTCGTCCTGCACATTGTCGGCGATCATGCGCTCGACCTTGACGCGCGGCTCGTGCAGCACGACGCGACCGACCGCAACGCCGTCGGACAAGCCCTCGCCGCGGAATTTGCGCGGCCTGTCGCTGCTCAGTTCCGGCTCGTCCAGTTCGGCGACATTGAACAGACCGCCCTGCGCCACGACTTCGGCCAGCACCATGGCGACGGTCTGCAGGGCTTCGACTTCCTCTTCGCTGTATTGGCGCGCGACGCGGTTTTGCACGGTGAGAACGCCAAACACTTGTCCGCCGCGCACAATCGGCACGCCCAAGAAAGAATGAAAAGGATCTTCGCCGGTTTCCGGACGATACGAAAAATGCGGATCGTTCGGCGCGTCGCTGAGGTTCACCGCCTCGGCGGTGTCGGCAACCAGTCCCACGAGACCTTCGCCCGCCTTCATCCGGGTTCTGTGAACGGCACCGGGATTTAAACCTTCGGTCGCGAACAGTTCCAGCACCTTGCCGGCGCGGCGAAGGTAGATGGAGCAGACTTCCGCCACCATGTTGGCGGCGATGACGGTGACGAGCTTGTCGAGCCGGCTTTGCGCACTCCCCTGCTCGGCCATGATCTCGCGCAACCGGCGCAAGAGAGTCCGTGGGCCGCCACCGGCGACCGGAGGCATTAGTATTCTCCTAAGATACGACGCGTGCAGCCCATACTATGCCACGTCCAGTTCGTAGGCCGAGTGGAGCGCGCGCACCGCCAGCTCCACATATTCTTCGGAGATCAACACGCTCACCTTGATCTCCGACGTCGAAATGACCTGAATATTGATGCCTTTTTCGGACAGCGTGCGGAACATCGTCTGTGCCACACCGGGATGCGCGCGCATGCCGATGCCGATGATCGACACTTTGGCAACATTGGCATCGGAAGTAATTTCGCGATAGCCGATCGCCGGCCCCGCTTTTTCCAAGGAATCCAGCGCACGAGCCAATTCGCTGCGGCTGCAGGTGAAGGTCAAATCGGTTTTGCGCCCGTCTTCCGATACGTTTTGCACGATCATATCGACATTGACGCCGGCATCCGCGAGCGGCCCGAAAATCGCAGCCGCAATGCCGGGACGATCCGGAATCTTCATCAACGAAATCTTGGCTTCGTCGCGCGAATAAGCGATGCCGGTCACGGGTTTCTTTTCCACGATGTCTTCCTCGTCGCACAGAAGCGTGCCGCCCGCATCGGGATCGAATGTCGACAGGACCCGGACCGGCACGCGATAGAGCATAGCAATCTCGACCGAGCGCGTCTGGAGCACTTTGGCCCCCAACGACGCCATTTCGAGCATTTCTTCGAAAGCGATTTTTTCCAGCCGCCGCGCTTTGGGCACGATGCGCGGATCGGTGGTGTAGACACCGTCGACGTCCGTATAGATGTCGCAACGGTCGGCCTTGATCGCCGCGGCGACGGCCACCGCGCTGGTGTCCGAGCCGCCCCGGCCGAGCGTGGAGATGCGATTGTCGGGCGCGATGCCCTGAAAGCCCGCAACCACGGCCACCTGCCCTTGCGCCAAGCGCTCGTTCAAAAACGCCGGATCAATGCCTTCGATCCGCGCCGAGCCGTGCATGGCCGAGGTGCAAATCGGGATTTGCCAGCCGGTCCAGGAACGCGCCGAAACGCCGATCGCACCCAAGGCAACCGCGAGCAGACCCGCCGTCACTTGTTCGCCCGAGGCGACCACCGCGTCGTATTCGCGCGCGTCGTGCAAGGGGGAAATCGCGTTGATCCAGCCGACCAGCTTGTTGGTCTCGCCTGCCATGGCCGAAACCACGACCGCGACCTGGTGCCCGCGCTCGACCTCCTTGGCCACCAGACCGGCGACATGGCGGATACGATCTAGGTCGGCCACCGAAGTCCCGCCGAATTTCATCGCTATCTTCGCCATGGGTCCGCCCGTTTGCGCGCCTGCCGTTCCTGGTCATACATAGACGGCACCAGCCCCTTGCTCAACGGCGAAAACCACGCATGACCGAAGCTCCTTCCATCGATCCCGCCGAAGTCGCGAAGTTCACGGCTATAGCCGCCGAATGGTGGGACCCGACCGGCAAATTCGCCCCCCTGCACAAGTTCAACCCCATCCGGCTCGGATTTATCCGCGAGACCGCGGCCAAGCATTTCGGGCGCCAGGGACTAAAACCATTCCAAGGTCTCTCCCTCTTGGATATCGGCTGCGGCGGCGGGCTGCTGTGCGAGCCGATGGCCCGTTTGGGATTCGATGTTTTGGGGGCCGACGCTTCGGAAAAAAACATCAAAACAGCGGCTACCCATGCGGCCGCCTCGGGCTCGCCGTCGATTATCGCGCAACCTCGGCCGAATCACTTGCCGAAGAGGGCCGCGCTTTCGACGTGGTTCTGAATATGGAAGTCGTCGAGCATGTCGCCGATCTGCGCTTCTATCTTGGCGCTTGCGGGCGGCTTACCAAGCCGGGCGGACTCATGTTCGTGGCGACTTTGAACAAGACGCTCAAATCACTGGCGCTGGCAAAGATCGGCGCCGAATATGTGCTGCGCTGGCTGCCGCGCGGCACCCATGACTGGAGCCGTTTCGTCGAACCACGCCGACTTCACGAGCTCCTCGAAGACGCCGGCCTACATGTGCTGAAGACCCAAGGCGTGAGCTTCGATCCCTTGGCGTGGCAGTGGAAACTGTCCGGCGATACCGACGTGAATTACATGGTGGTGGCGGGGAAATAGATCGAAGTCTCCCTCTCCGCTGTCGTGTGTGGCGTATTGCAAAAGACTACGCCGCGGACGATATCGGCATCGTGCTCGTGACCGTAAAGAACGCACTCGATACCAGCACCCCCTCACCCTAACCCTAACCCTCTCCCCCTGCGGGGGCGAGGGAAGTAGAATAATAATCTCCCTCTCCCCCATGGGGGGAGAGGGCCGGGGTGAGGAGGATGGTCAGCGATACAACCGCAAAGGGGCGAAGATCGCTCACCGAAAACCGCACGCGGGCGCGAAAGATGCGCCACAAACCGGTTACGATGGAAAAATTATTCTGGTCCGAAGTGCGCAATCGCAAACTCGGCGGATATAAGTTCAAACGTCAGTTCCTCATCGGCCCCTACATCGTCGATTTCGTGTGTGTCGAACACAAGCTGATTGTCGAATTGGATGGGCCGTTTCATGCTGCCCGGTCGGCGTACGACGCGGCCCGCGATGCATTTCTAGAGGCTCGCGGGTTTCGCGTATTGCGCTTTGCAAATGACTATGCCGCGGACGATATCGGCATCGTGCTCGTGACCGTACAGAACGCACTCGATACCAGCACCCCCTCACCCTAACCCTCTCCCCCTGCGGGGGCGAGGGAAGCTAATCGTGGAATTGGATGGACCGTTTCATGCCGCACGGGCTGAGTACGACTCGGCCCGTGATGCATTTCTTAAGGCTCGAGGTTTTCGCGTATTGCGCTTTCCAAATGACTATGCCGCGGATGATATCGGCATCGTGCTCGTGACCGTAAAGAACGCACTCGATATCAGCACCCCCTCACCCTAACCCTCTCCCCCTGCGGGGGAGAGGGGATCGCTGCGGAGGGAGCGGGAAAATTAGTTTCTAAGCGGGCTGATCAATTGGGGCCCGCGATACTCAGCCGCGATGGCAGGATATAGTCCAAAAGCGGAGGTGCCACCCAGCGTTTCAACGGATGGGATGCGCCAGAACCGTCTTTCGGGATGTGCGTCCGCTGGTTAGTGTCCGCCGTGTCCGGCGTCGCAACCGTGCGCCATAGTGCCATCGCACCCATGAGCGCCGTCGCAGGCGGGCCAACAACATGAATCTGAGCCGGGCGCGACGATGTCGCCAGTAAACGCACAGACGGAACTCGCAACAGGGATTGTTACGCTGTCGTTTCGTTTTGCGACAAACCGCCTGCGTCGATACTTGGCATACACCACAACGGCGACCGGCACACCGATGAGCGAAGCCCAATAGAGGAAATCACTCATTGAGATTCACCTATTCAGACACCACGAAGTATACACGAGCAAGTCGGCGCCGCGAACGGCAACTCTTGGCGCGAGGCGGGCCTCGATCGAGCGGCAAAAGTCAGCCCGAAAGCGGTAATCCGTTCTCCTTCGCAAGAGGACGAGAACTCGCCATTCGCGCCGCTTCCGTTTAGGGCTCGTTGCGCTGTCGGGGGCGACCATGCCGATGTTTCAAAAGCACGCCTCTGTGATCGCCGAAGCGGACCTTTTGGGGCTTGTCAAAGACAAAGTCTCGGAACGACGGACGATCGACAGCTTCACAAATGGGGTGTCGCTGCCGCGGAAGGACCGGACTGGCCGTATGTTTGTGTCGCGTAGATCAACCACAAGTGAGCCGCTTTCGCCATCGCTGGATCGCCGGAGATGCCCGCGAGCGTTGCGGCTCCCGCCGTGCTTTCGCCGTTCATGACTTGAGCCGCGCCCAACAGCATGAGGGCATGAGCGGTATTGCCGCCGCCTTTCGACAAGGCGGCGCGCGCAAGGCGGATTGCGTCCGTATAGCGCCCGTAACCGAATTGACGTTCTCCAATCGCTACCAGCGCACCGCCGTCTTTCGCCCTGGCCTCCGCCACCGCGCGCCCATCTTTGGCCGCCTGTTCGTCCGCTATGGCAAGCATCGCGCTTGCCTGCACATTGCCGTTCAACAGACCGCGCTTGTGCGCCGTTCGGATGGCGAGATACGTATCGCCAGGTGTGTCGAAGTCGATGCCGGCCTCAGCCGCCATCAGATAGTCGTTGCTGCCGGATTCGGCATCGGTGAGGAGGCGCAACCGGTACATATAGAACGCCGCAACATCGACGGACTCTTCATCAGATGCCCCTTGGCGCAGAGAACCCAGACCTACGTCGATCAGATGACCCCAATCCTTGCTGTCGCCGAATTGTGAGCACCTTGTTTTGAGCGTGCGATTTAATGCGGCGAGATCCATTTGGCGAACTTCCGCCATGAGCGCGATCTGGCAGCCGATGCGCGACGCTCCATGGCCGGATTTCGTCGCTTGGCTTATCGCTTTGTCGGCCATCGTTCTCGCTTCCGCGTCGTTGCCGCTGTCGTAATAGGCGATAGCACCGAGGTCGTAGATTTTCTCGTCGGCGATGCCGGCGGTGTCCGCCATCTTGACAAGAATGGCGACTTTGTCCGGATGCTTGGTGTCGTTCTCGAGCTGGGCGGCGCTCAGGATGGCCGTGGTGCGCATGTCCGCCCGCACACCAGAAAACTGCGCTGCCGCGTAGTACGAGGCTGCTGCATTCTCGGTGTCGCCCAGACGGTAATAGGCGATTCCAAGGAAGTAGTTGACCAAGAACTTGTCGAAATCCGAGAGACCGGCAAGCGATCCAGCCTCCTTGCATTTCGATATCGCGTCTGTCCAGCTCTTGGATTTCAGATCGTCATACGCTTTGCTCAACAGCAAAGCCGCGGCCGCCTCGATGTTGTCATGCCCCCCTGCTTTCCGCTGCTCCTCCGCGCGCAAATACGCAGGATTGGGGAGGTAAAAGGGCAAAAGGTCCTGCGCATTGTCAAGCATAGGTCGCTGGGTTGAGGCGGGGTCGGCAGCGACTGCAAGGTTCGGCGGCAAAAGACAACCCGACAACGCCGCAACAAATACGATCCGCATGCATTGGTTCTTCACGACTTCCCCCTTTGGCGCCCAAGATGGCACAAGACGATGGCGGGCCAGCCTAGGTTTGACACCTGCCCGGCCGCAAGTGCGCATATCGCAGGGCGTCCGGCAGATTTCCTTGCGCAGCTCGAGCCGGACATCGTTTTTGCGTTCGGATGTGGCGCCGAATTACTAGTGCCTGTTGCGTCACAAATGCACCAACATTGGCCATCCAAATACCGGCGCCTTGCTATGTGTCGTCTGAACGCATTAAATGTGACTGAGGGTTCCATGAAACGCGCATTCCACACAGCGGCAGCCGCCGTGCTGTCGGTAGTCTGTTCAGCTATGGCTGTCTGCGAGGCAGCCATGGCTGAAAGCGCTACATCTGGTGATCTTGAACGTGTAATGGTTGAGGCCAATAATGTCCTTCCGGGCATTTGGCGATTTCCTCCGCACGAGCGCCGGGCGCTTTTGTGGTCGAATGGGGCCTTCTTCAAAATGATGGGTCCGGAAATGTACTGCCGCCTAGGACTTGCGGAGCCCGGATTCAGTTTCAACTGCTTTGAGACCACGGAGCGGGAATCGCGGGCAGCGCTCGACGCGGGCGGGCTGGTCGTGCTTTCCTGGAAAGTGGTTTGGGGGAACACTTCGGGTTGCCGTTGGACGTTCCGCGGTCACCTGCAATCCAAGACCGAGATTTTCGGACATCTCGGCGTGGTCTGCGACGGGCGGCTGCACGAAAACTGGGCGCCCATGACGATCACGAAACCGGTGTTATCCGACAACATTGCGGACACTGGCGGGCAATCCGCGTTTCTGAGGCGTCTGTTGGAGGAAATGGCTGATGGGCATGTTACCGAGGCCTACACCAAGCCGCACTATGTTTTGTCGAGTCCAGCGGTAGTGCCTCTGCCAGTTGATGTAGAAAAGCAGCTATTTGCGTTTTTGACACCAGACGATCTACGTCCGTTGGGAAAAATCGTATCGGTGGTCTATGTCAACCAGTATTTTCCGATCATAGGCTGGTCGCCTGATGGCGGAAGCCCCGTCTACAGTGACAATCCGTCCAGCATTTACACGGTCGAATTTGAGAACGGCGAGCGTTTGTGTTCCTTGCACCGTCGACCGGATGGCGTTTTGGATCAATTTGAGTGCATTTAGCCCGCCCCGTTCACACTGGCGGCTGGGCAAGCCCGGCGGCTTGATGTTCGTCGCAACGTTGAACAAGACTCTCAAGTCGCTGGCGCTGGCAAAGATCGGTGCGGAATATTTGCTGCGCTGGCTGCCGCGCGGCACCCATGACTGGAGCCGCTTTGTCGAACCTCGCCGGCTTCGGGAATTGCTCGAAGACGCCGGCCTACATGTGCTGAAGGCGCAAGGCGTGAGCTTCGATCCCTTGGCATGGCAGCGGAAACAGTCCGGCGATACGGATGTGAATTACATGGTGGTGGCGGGGAAATAAATCAGATTCTCCCTCGCCCCCGTTGGGGTGCTACGGCAGCCTCGGGCCAAAATCGATCACTCGGTAGTGCCTGCTCTCGGCGCGCCGCAAACTCAAATGAGAATCTCATTGGCCTGCGTCACTGCATGTTGCTCGGTGTTGCGTGCCCGCTTGTGACCCGAGTGCTGCACCAATGAATAAATCAGGATGATTGCCAGAAACGGCAAAGCCAGGAGAATGACTATTCGAGCGTCTATGTGCAGTGCGTGCAATGCCAGTGCGACAAACAGCGCCGACAGCGCGTTGCCAAAGCCGGCCGCTGCCACCAAAACACCTGCGGCAAGTTTCATGCGAGTCCGGTGTCGGCAGATTGCCGAACCAAAAACGGTCGGGAACATGATAGACAGGAATAGACTGGCGGAAAGCAGGCACACCCAGCCTACCATGCCGCCTGCCGCTGCCGTTATCGCGATCGCGATCAGGCACAGGCCGGTGGTCCACTGCAGCAGACGGGTTGGATCAATCCAACGCATGAATGCGGTCCCAACGCACCGTCCGATCACGAACCAGATGGGCCCTCTTTCAATGAGCCCGACGCTGTGTCCCGGCAATTCATGCACACGGTAATTGTAGTTCGAGGTCCAGAGAATCGTCAGCACAATTGTGTAGGCGCACAACGACGTGGCGGCGATGAGAAAGTTTCTGTCGCGAAACAAAGAGCGGAGTTCCCCGCGGATGTCTGAAGCTCTCTCCGTGGGATTGGCGGCAAAGCCAGGAAGCGATACCTGCTCGAAAAGGTACGCCAGCAGGATGGCTGCCAAACCGATAAGAACGTATGGACGTAAAGATGAGTGCGCCTCCGCCCCTGGGGACAGGTGGTAGTTTCTTTCGGTCAACCAAATAACGGCGAAGTAAGCGACGAGTAGGCCGAATCCGTTAAAGACATGGGCAAGATTCAACCTCGCCACGGACGTTTGCGGGCTTCCAGCTTCAACCGCCAGCGGATTTAAAGACGTGTCAAACAATGTCCCGCAAGAACCCATCATCACGATGGCGCCCAGGAAGCAAGCGATACTGTTTTGGATAATGGCGAGATAGAGCAGAAACGCGCCAAATACGAAAACATTGAAGCCGAACAGCAAGCCCAGTTTGTAGCCGAAGCGACGGTGAATCAGGGCGGCCGGAATCGCAAGAAGGCAGTAGGCAATGCTGTAAAGCGAAAGCGCCCACGCTACCTGTACGGGTTCGAAGGCAAAGGAATTGGCGAACATGAAAAACAACGCGTTGTACAGCCAAAGGGCAAGCCCCCAAATGACGAACAAGCCAGCAATGACGGCAAAGGCGATTCTCTGCCTCGTGAGCGTTCTGGAAACAGATTTCACTGCCGATATCATGCTCGTGCAATTTCCTCCCCGTCGGCGGCCGGACGTATTCTCTAACGATAGCCTTCACGTCTTAATGAGAACGGAACAATACAATCGGCAGCCTGTCGCCAGTCTATGGGATGTGACCTGACGGCCTAATTACCGCTCGGATAGAAATATTAAGGAACAGCTAGGGTTTGCCTGCCAGACAAATGTCCTCAAGTGGCACGTTTCTGCCCAATGGGTTAGGTCCGCGGTCGTCCGATGGCTGACCTTGCAGCGACGCTTCGTCTCGTATCGTGTGATACGAAAACCTGGATCCCCATGTAACTTGTTTGGTGCGGGCTGAGATAAGATAGCTGATGCGGGGAAATAGATCAGAATCTCCCTCTCCCCTTTGGGGGCGAGGGAAGGCAATTAGTTCGCCGTCTCATCCAAATTGGGCGGAAGGGGCGCGACGTCGACGCCCTCCTCGATCAATTCCTTGGCTTCCTTCAGCGTCGCCTCGCCATAGATGTGACGCTCTTCGCTTTCGCCATAATGGATTTTGCGCGCCTCTTCGGGAAAGCTCGGACCGACATACTCGGCATTCTCTTCGACGTATTTGCGCATGCCGGTTACGAATTGGCGCATTTTCGTCAATTCGTCTTTGGCGGATTTCTTTTTCGTCCCGGCCACGGCAGGCGCCATGATGGCCTTTTCGACTTGGTGCGTATCGCACATCGGGCAGAGGAGTTTTCTCTGCGCGCATTGGACGTCGAACGCCTCGCCGCTTTGGAACCAGCCCTCGAATTCGTGGCCGTTTTTGCATCTGAGGTTGTAGACGATCACGCGGATACGCCAGCCTTTTGGATCAACAGCAAATGATGGGCCGAATGACTATGCTTCGCAAGCCGTTAACCCTTCGCCACTGGAGCGAGAGATTTCTCGAAACAGATGCTCTTGGGATCGCCCACAAACTGACCGAAGGCGGGTATCTCCTTCCAGCCGCGCGAGCGATACAAGCCAAGTGCTTCCGTCATTTGGCGTCCTGTCTCCAAAACCGCACGCGCATAGCCCTTTTTGATGGCTTCCGCTTCCAAAAAGTCGAGCATGGCGCGCGCCAGCCCGCGGCCGCGCAGCGCAGGTGCGACAAACATTCTTTTGATCTCGACAGCCCCTTCGAATGGACGAAACGCACCGCAAGCGGCGGGGATGTCATCGACGTAGCACACGACGAACACGCCGCCCGACGCTTCGAATTGCGCCGCGTCGATGCCGTTGGTCGGCTCGCCGGGATAGCGGGACACGATATCTTCATCGAGCGCGGCCATGAGCAGTTGCGCCGCGGGCGAAGCGGGGCTTTCGATGCAAATTCTCATGATAGTTCGAAAGGCCGATCGTGTTGGAGATTCGGTATGCGGGCTCTAGCTTCTGCCGATAGCGCCGGATCGATATCCGCCATAATGACGCAAGGATCGCTTGCGGCCTCGGCCAATATCTCGCCCCATGGCGCGACAATCAGCGAGTGGCCATAGGTCTTGCGCCCGTTCGCGTGCGCTCCGCCCTGCGCCGGCGCGATGACGAAGGCGCCGTTCTCGATGGCGCGGGCGCGCAACAGCACATGCCAATGCGCTTTGCCGGTGGTTTCGGTGAACGCGGACGGCGCCGTGAAAAGGAAGGCGCCCGACTGCGCCAGCGCGCGATAAAGTTGCGGAAAGCGCATATCGTAACAGATGCTGAGACCGATCTTGCCCCAAGGCAGATCGGCGGTCACCGCGAGACTTCCGCCTTCGACCGTATTGGATTCGCGATATTTCTCGCCGGAAGGCAGATCGACATCGAACAAATGGATTTTGCTGTAGCGTGCGCCGATCGCTCCCTTCGGATCGATCAGAAAGGATCGATTGGCGGTTTTGCTTTCACTGACCTTGATCGCCAGCGATCCGATCAACAGCCACACACCCAATTCTTCTGCCAGCGCGCAAAACGCCGGCAAAGCGGGATCGGCGTCCTCGTTACGGCTATGCGCCAGCTTGGCGCCCCCATCCGGCGCCATCAGCGTGGTGTTCTCCGGTGTGGCGATGAAGCGCGCGCCTTTGGCCGCGGCTTCGCGGATCAAGGCGGACGCAATGCGGATGTTCTCCGCAACATCGTCCGAAGAGCGCAACTGAACGCAGGCCGCTTTGAATGTCGTCATTGCGCCAACAGGACGTCGAGTTCGCCCGCGCGGTCCAGCTCATAGAGTTCATCGCAACCGCCGACATGGCGCTCGCCAATAAAGATTTGCGGCACGGTGCGGGCGCCGCAGGTTTGCGCTTCCATGTCCTGGCGCGCATCGCCGTCCATGTAGACGTCGATCTCGTCGAAGGGCACACCCTTCTTGGCGAATAGAGCCTTTGCCCGCATGCAGTATGGGCAGATGGGTGTCGTGTAGATGCGAACTCTGGACATCGGCATGGACGCAACAGATGTGACGATTTTTATATCGTGTCCGATAGCGGTCGGACAACGCGTGCCAAGGCCAGAACGTAAACATTTGCCGCTCCCGCCCGTTTGAGTGCCTTGGCACAGGCATTGACGGTCGCCCCCGTGGTCATAACATCGTCGATCAAGAGGATTTTGCGTCCCTCCACGACGGATTTGCAGCGCTCCGGCACGGTAAAGGCGCCGCGGACGTTGCGGCGGCGAGCACTCGCCGACGGCATCTCGCCCTGGCTCGGTGTCCGACGGGTTCGGTTGAGGACGAAGGAATCCACCGGAATTGCGCCGATATGCGACAGCGCGCGCGCCAGCTCGGCCGACTGGTTGTAGCGCCGCATCCAGAGCCGCAAGCGATGCAGCGGCACGGGAACAATGAGATCGGAACCGGCGAGAAGCTCCCGCCCCGACCGTTCCAGCCACCGCCCGAATGAGGGAACCAGGTCCAGCCGGTCGGCATGTTTGAGGGCTAGGATCGGCTTTTTGCTGGCGTCATCGTAGCGCATGATCGCCCGCGCCTTATCGAAGGCCGGCGGGTGGGCAATGCAGGCAACGCACAGCGTTTCGCCGCCCGGATCGAACTCGAACGGCAATCCGCATTGGGAACAGACGGGCCCGTCGAGAAAATGCAGCGTCTGCCAGCAATTGGGACAAAGGCTTCCCGGTTCCGATACTTGCTCACGGCAAGCGATGCAGAGCGGCGGAAAGATCAAGTTCAGGGCCTTGCGCCCCGCTTTTTTCCAACGGCTTTCCATCCTCATGCTCATGTCGGCTAATATAGTCGAATGGCGAACGGCCCTCCTCTGCTATTCGATCCCCGCACCCAGGCAATGCGTCGCGCCCGCGCTCTGCGCATGGAAGGCGACCGCTTTCTGCTGCGCGAAGCGGTCGAGGGAATAAAAGCCCGCCTTGCGCCCGTGAACCGGCCGTTCCACTCCGCGCTGGCGGTCGATGGACGCTCGGCCGCGATGCTGCAGGGTTCTGCGGCGGAGTGGAATATCGCGACGTTCGACGGCGGCGAAAAGCTCGGCGTTGCAGATGGTACTTTCGATTTGGCGGTCAGCCTATTGTCGTTGCACGGGCTCAACGATCTTCCCGGAGCGCTTCTGCAAATCAGGCGCGCGCTCAAACCGGACGGATTGTTCGTGGCGGCCTTGTTCGGCGGCGCAACTCTGACGGAGTTGCGCGACGCCTTCGCGACCGGCGAGGTCGAGACCCTCGGCGGGATCACGCCGCGCGTGGCGCCGTTTGCCGATGTGCGCGAGTTGGGCAGTTTGCTGCAGCGCGCCGGCTTCGCCCTGCCGGTGGCCGATGTGGAACGCACCACGGTGCATTATCGTCAGTTCCAAACACTCGTCCGTGATTTGCGCCTATTAGGCGAAACCAATGCCCTCGTCGGGCGTGCCGGAACACTATCGCGCGCGACGCTTCAAGCCGCATTAGCGCATTACGCGGCGAAATACGCGGATGGCGATGGGCGGCTGCGCGCGACCTTCGATATCGTCTACTTGACGGGCTGGTCGCCACATGAAAGTCAGCAAAAACCGCTCATGCCGGGAAGTGCGAAGACAAGGCTAGCGGAAGCGCTGGGAACCGTGGAAATGAATGCCGGCGACAAAGCGAAGCCGCGATAGAACATGTGAAGCAGAATGACCGTGCCCAACTCATACCTTCACCTTCCCCTTGCGGGGGCGAGCAGCGCCAGCGTACGAGCGAAGCGCGGAGCGCTTCGGGTGGGGGTAATGCCTGACTTGCACCACGAGCGGTCGTTCGTCAGTAGGTTGATCACGCTCGTGCAGCGTAGGCCGTCGAGACTTACCCACAAGTGCAACTTCCGATGATGAAGCCTTCAACGAGCGTCCAGTTCGTTCCTTCTTTTTTGAAGGTGTACTCTCGGGGGTAGTACGCGGCTTTCGGCGATACAAACTTAACGGTGGCATAGGCGCCACTAACGAGCTTGATCTCAATGCTGCCGTTGGGAGTTGTTTCAAAGAATGCTTTTTCAGACGTTGCTGGTGTTTCTCGCGGATACCCAGCGCCACACCGACGGGAGAAGCGCGCTGCGTTGAAAAGGCCCTGATACAGGATGCTATTCACATTCGAGAGATACTTAGTCGTCCGTTAAGAAGCCTGTTTGAGGGGTGATAGCGGTGTGACGGCATCACGGATTGCTGCAAGGATCAGATACAAAAGAAGCCTCAGCCACCTGAGTATGAGGCGGAGATTGTGGCCGACGGCGCTGAGCACGGCGTTGGTGTGATCGCCGTGGCGGCCCTTGAGATAATTGCGGCCAAGGTGGCCATCGCTCTTCATGTGTCCGATCACCGGCTCGATGGCCGAGCGGCGCCGAAGTTCGCGTTTGATGGCGCCGAAGACGCCGCGCTTCTGTCCGGAGGTGAAGACCCGAAGTGGCTTTGGGGCATTGTGTCCGCGATAGCCTTTGTCGACATAGGCCCGCTCGATCTCGCGTCCGGTGAGTTGCTGCGTTTCCTCGATCACTTCGCCCAGCGTGTGCCCGTCGTATGGGTTACCGGGCAGCGCCTTGGCGTGGAGGACGAACTGGCCGCCCTTGCAGCGGCGGTTGGTGGTGGTAACGGAGACCTTGACGCCGAACTCATAAGGCTTGTGAGCTTTGCCCTTGCCGATGCACTCGGTCTCCGGCGCATGCCAGGAGTAAATCTTACGGCCGCGCTGGTTGTGATTTTGCCAGCGGATTTTGAGGGCCTTGTCGAGCGGCTCGGCAAAGAACTCCTGCAGCCTATCGTTGCCTTCGATCTTACGCCGGACATCGCGGATCAACCGGCCCAGCCGGGTGCGCAGGAACCTCAATTCCCGGTTGGCGCGTTTGAACTGCTTGGCATGGATGTACCGGCCCGCCATCAGCGCCGCCCGCTTGGCCAGCCGCGCATAGGATTGCCTGAGCTTCAGCCCCTGCGACTTGGCCAGGGCGCCGAGCTTTTCGATCGCCGTCAGCATCAGCTTGGCGTCGGTGGGATGCGTCACGTTCTTGGGCTGCACCGTGGTATCGACCGTGATCCGCGCCAGATCGTTCGTCTTCAAGGCGCCGCTCGCATGCGCCACCCGCAGGCTTTCGGCCAAGAGCACATCCAGCTTGCCGCCGATGCGCTTGCGCCAATGGCTCATCCCGGAGCGCTCATGAGGGAACTCGTGGGCGAAGAACTCCTCGCCGGTGAAGTATTGAAAGTATGGATCGTAGACCCAGCGTGCGCAGACCTCTTCGTCCGACAGCCCGTAAATGTGCTTCAAGAGCAGAAGCCCGACCATGAAGCGGGTGGTCAGACCGGGGCGGCCTTCGTCGCTGAAGCAGCCTGACAACTCCGCGTCGATCCACGACCAATCAATCGTGCCCGCCAAACGGACAAGCTCGTGCTTGAGATTGATGATCTGATCGAGCCGCGCCCGGAACATGTCCTGAGCGCCCGTCCATTCCTGTTTGCCTGGCCGCATCGATGTCCTCCCGATGCGCTCAAAGAATCATAGATCGAGGCCCGACGGAATCCGCAAAATGCTCCTCGAAATTGCAAGCTTTCGTGTTCCCATCCTGCCAAACCCTGCAAAACCGATTACTTGCTCAAGCCCTCAAAATGCCGTCGTACCAACACGTTCCGCGTTCTTCACAGGCGACTACTTACGGACTTGAGCCTTATTGTACTGGGTGTCGGTGCATATGAGACCGTCAGATGAACTAATTAGGCTGACCACGGATTTGGGGTCAACATGAAGGATTGCCTCTCTCAGCTTGACGGCGGTGCTTACCAGTTGTGCCTGATCAACAGGAGAGAGCGTATTGACATTGGTTGCATCCGCGGTGACTGGAGTCATCGCAATGGACACGATGACGATTAGCGCTCCGACAGGTAATCTCATCTTCTGCCCCCTCCTCTAAATCTACACCCATTCAACCTAGCGCGCCGGAATGTTAGTCGAAACGGCGACAATCGGCGCAAGTCGGACATTACCCCCTCACCCGCGAGCTGCGCTCGCGGCCCTGCGGAGGTTAGGGAAGTAGAGTAGTGGCCACCCTCGCCCCCGCAAGGGGGAGAGGGCCGGGGTGAGGGGGCCCGCCGAATTGGCTGTTCCGCTTCATGTGGAGCGAGAAGCGTAAGACGCGGCTCGTAAAGAGTTTCTGCGGGCGCAAGGATTTCGCGTGACGCGCTTTTCGAACGACTATGCTGCGGATGGGATGGTGCTCGCGAGCGTCAAGCACGCGCTTGATATCGGCACCCCCTCACCCCAACCCTCTCCCCCTTGCGGGGGCGAGGGAACTTCGACAATTCAGTCGCCGCATAAAAACGCCGCTATCTTTGGGTCGGACTCCAGTGCTTTGCGTTCTTCCTCGCTGGGCTGCACCGGTTTGTCGCGCTCGACATTGACCATACAGAGAAAGCCCAGCGGCGCGTCGGCATTGGCGCGGAACTGATGCCAGGTCCATGGCGCAACCGTCACCAGATCGTTGGTGTCGATCTTGCGCACTTCCGCGCCGATCAGGCATTCGCCGCGGCCGCGCAGGATCAGAACGGCATGCATGTGCTCGTGACGTTCGAGCGTAGAATAACCGCCCGGCGAGACTTCGAAATAGCGCAGCTCGGCCCGCAAGGCCGGATCGCGGAATAGAGTTTGACGGGTGATCGCCTTAAAGGGCGCACTGCCCTCTTCCTTGTAGGCCAGCAGCTCGGTGTCGTCCCAGCGATAATCGCGGAACCGGCGCACCGGGTTCGTGTCTTTTGTCTCGGGTTTGTCCATGGCACTCATCGGGTTTTATACCCTCGAACCGCTTCGACATAGCGGGCGGTTTCTTGCGTCATTCGCTCGCGCGTCGCCAAAAGGCTGCCGCCGATCAGCAGCATGACATCGACGCCATAAAAATCCAGGATTTCGCCGATGCGCTCCAGACTCATGCCGCCGGCGGGAACCGGCACGCAGGATTTGACGCCGTGCCAATCCTGCAGCGCAAAGCGTGCGAGGCGCCGGCATTCTTCTTGCGTATAGCCGAAACGGCCGCCGTAATTGGGGAAGATCGTTCCGTCCGAACCGAGCAAGCGGAACAACTTGCCCATGAGAAAGGCAGGCATGATCCGCGCCGCACCCGCCATGGTAGGATGCGCGACAAAGGCGATGTCGGGGTTTTCCTTCACCAGGGTGTGGAATTGCGCCAGCCCCGCGATCATCGGCGCGATCAACACGGTATCGAGTCCGCAGGAACGGCACAGCCTCACTTGCTCGCGCAGGGAATCCAGATTGCCGTTGAGGCTGGGCAGATAACGGGTCGGCGTGCCGCTGCGCGCGGCGGCCTTTGCCACGGCCTCGGCGATCGCCGGCACCCGCTCCGCGAAAGGGCTGTAGCTTTGATTGGCAAGCCCGTGATCGTCCTTGAGGTAATCGATCCCGCCGGCCGCGATTTGTCCCGCGATCTTGGCCAAGGCGGCAGATGTCGAACCTTGCGGCTTCAGCGCCGAACAGGTGAGTGCCGCTTTGGCGCCGACCCGCGCCCGCAATCCAGCAAGGCCATGATTGGGCCCGCCGAAGATGGCGGCGAATTCCTCGGGAAAATGTGCGTCGACGAGCGTCACATCATCTTGAATCGAGCTGTTTCCGAACAGCATGTTGAGCAGCTGGCCGGGCTCAAATCCTGTCGTAATCGCAGCGAGGCCAATGCGCACTTCAAACCGTCCGCCGCCCAGATCGGCGATGTTTTCGACTTTTCCCAGCGTCTCGTTCAGCACGAACGGTTCGTCGATGGCGCTGACGGGCATCTCGACGCTTTGTTCGACGGCAATGCCTTCGGCGCGCGCGGCAATGGATTTTGCATCGCTGCGGACGTGATAAACGGCGTGGATTCTACTGGCGGTCATACGCTGCAATATAAGGCAAGCGCCCGCGGTGCCAAGGCTACAGCAAGAACTTCTGGAGTAGAATCGTCGGCGCCGTTTCCTGACATCTAGCCCCCCACCCGCCCTCCTACGCTGCTGCGCAGCTTCGGAGGTCGACCTCCCCGCGTAGGGGGAGGTGAAAGGGACAATTGAGAATCTTTCCCCTCCCCCAACGCGGCAGGGCTGTCCGGGGAAAATTCAAGCATAGTCGAACTCCAGCTGGTCAAGGGAGTATGCCGGCTTGGGTTTGGAGGGGTGTACGTCTGGCGGTTTATCGATTTTTGCGATTGGCATGCGCAGGAAGAGACGATCCGCGATGAGGCCGGCCAAACGGATGATGGGGATTTTGACGAGATTTTCGCGGGCAGCGAGGCGCAGAAGCAGATAAGCGATCATTGCGGCAACGATCTGCAATCGGATGGCATTCTGGTTGCGGCCGAGGAAGGTCGTGATGTCGAGGTGTTGCTTGATCCAGCGGAACAGAAGCTCGATCTGCCAGCGCTTTTTGTAGAAGCTCGCGATCTCGACGGCGGAACGCTCCATGTCGTTGGTTATGAGTGTGATCTTTGGGCCATCATCACGGCGCAGGCGGATGCGCCGCAGCGGGATCGCGAGCTTGGAATTGCCCTTGGAGACGAACTTGACCTCGGCTTCGTCGATGATCTTGAAGCCGTCGCCATTGCATCTTCTGGGCTTGCGCTTGGAAATCGCGCGGAACTTCGAAGATATCTTCTGGCGGGTCACGAACGTCGCGGAAGCCTCATGAATTGCTGTCCACCAAGGGTATTTGCAATAGGCTTTGTCGAAGACGTGCATAAAACCGGGCTGGATTGGAAACCGTTCGCCGATGGTTACGTCGTTGATGTTGGCGTCGGTAATCTCGATATGGGTCGGGGTGTCGGACACCGGATCGTAGACGACATGAAGCTTCAGCCCTTTAATGCGTCCGTTCGACTTCACCCAATCGATAGCCGCACTCAGCGGGACAGGCGTGGAATCAATCAGCCGAAGCATCGCCTCGCCTTCGCGCCGTACCACGCGGTCGGCAAGGCTCGAAAGCCGGGAAAACGTCTCGCCGAACACCGCCACAGGACGCCGCGCATTGGCGTCGGAGACGGTCGAGCGCGCAATCTTGCCGGCACCGAGGTGATAGTGGTGATTGGAATTGGCATTCCACACCGCTTCAAGGTCACGCAGACCACTTACCCCGCTAAGCTGGGCAAAGATCAACAAGACCATGTGGTTCCAGCTCCGAAACTCCTTGTCATAGGCATCGGCTTCGTGCCGCACCACGCTTGCGTCGAACTGCCGGCGCGAGACCGGTTTGAGAAGACGACCAAAAATGTTATCGCTGTAGCGCATGCTCGGCCTTCCTACTTGCTAAGTCTTGACAACCAAAAAGTAGCTGCTTCGTGCAGATTTGGCCGGGCATGCTCCCGCGTCACAGTGAATCGTTCCCCGGACACCCCTGCCAACGCGGGGGCGAGTAGCGCCAGCGTGCGAGCGACATGCGAGCGAGAGCGAGCATGTCAGGGTGGGGGGATGCATCGGAAAAAGCGCAAAACGCAGACGTTTCTAACCCGGAACATCGTGCTTTAAAAATGCACGCCCGCGAGCATTGTGGCTATCGATGTGCCGATGATTTGCAGCGAGGCAACGGCCACAATCGATATGATCCCGGCAATCAGGGCATATTCGATCGCCGTCGCGCCGTGCTCGTTGCCGATAAATGTCTTCACAAGAGGTCCCGCAACACCGGAACCAGCGGAATATCCGCTGGCGTCAGAGGCAGCTGCGCCATGTCCTTGGGCATCAGCCATTTGATCGCTGTGTGTTCCAACGCTTGGGGCGTGCCTTCCCATCGGCGGCAAATGTAAAGCGGCATGAGCAAATGAAAGTCCGCGTAACTGTGCGATGCAAAACTGAACGGTGCTAGGCATGGCTCTTTCACCTCGATCCCCAGCTCCTCGCCCAGCTCGCGGATCAGCGTATCCTCGGGGCGTTCCCCCGCTTCCATCTTGCCGCCCGGAAATTCCCATAGGCCCGCCAAATTCTTGCCGGCGGGCCTTTGCGCCATCAACACGCGCCCGTCGGGATCGATCAAGGCACAAGCGATTACGAGGATTAGCTTCGCCATACGATCCGCTCCATCATGCATCCCGTCGCTTACGGCCCTGTTAAGAGATTGGCAAGCGCGAGGCCCCCCGAATTATCCTCTTGAAAACCATGAATCGAATTGGGCCGTCGCGGTTGCAGCGGCGCCATCAGATGTGCAGAAGTTACGGGAAGCATCGTTAACGGGCAAATTGGGAGCCGGAAAACCATGGTCCACGACCCCGCACTCGACGCGCATGAGCATACCGAGCACGCGGAACACGCCGCGCACGATCCCTTCATTGCCCGCATCGCCATCACGGTTGCCGTTCTTGCCGTGCTGGCAGCCGGTGCCGGAAGCCTCGAAACGGTCGAAGGCGGACGCGCGCTGGGCGCCTCGAGCGAGGCGGTCCTCGCGCAGGACAAGGCGACGGATGCCTGGAGCGAATACCAAGCCGAGAGTTTGAAGAAGCATCTCTACGGAATTGCCGCCGACAATCCCGGACCCAAGAGCGCGGAATATCGAAAGATCGCGCGCGGCGAAGTCGGCAAACAGGCGCAGATCAGAGCGATCGCGATCGGCGAAGAAAAGAAGCGCGACAATCTTCTTGCCGAAAGCGCAGCGCACGAGAAGCGCCATCATTGGCTGACCGGCGCCGCCACGCTGTTCGAAATCGGAATCGCGATGTCCACGGTCGCCATCATCACGCGCCGCAAATGGCTGTGGCTTGGCGCGACAAGCTTTGGCGCCTTGGGCGCCGTGTTGCTGGCTATGTCTTATTTTGCCTAGAGCGGGATCTTCTGCGGTGGCCTTTGGTGTTTCCCCCCACCCGATGCGGCGTCGCTGCGCTTCGCCGGATCGACCTCCCCGCGTTGGGGGAGGTGAAACAAACCATCGCAAATTTCTCGTCGCCCAACGTGGGCATGGAAAGATTGCGGGTTTATCCTTAACCTCCCCCTACGCGGGGGCGAGTAGCGACCGCGTACGAGCGATCCATTGAGCGAAGCGAAATGGATCGGGCGAAAGCGTTAGCTTCTATAGCTCCCGTTGATGTCGATATAGCCGTGCGTCAAATCGCAGGTCCAGACGCGCGCGCGGCCTTTGCCAAGTGCCAGATCGACGGCGATTTCCACTTCGAGGCCCGAGACCGCTTTGGTGGCTGCGGCCTCGTTATACTTCGCGGCGCGGTCGCCTTTTTCCGCAACCAGCTCTTTGCCGAAGCGGATCGACAACGTGTCGCGGTCGGCCTTTTCGCCCGCTTTGCCGATGGCCATCACAACGCGCCCCCAATTGGCGTCGTTGCCCGCGATAGCGGTTTTCACCAGAGGCGAATTGGCGATGCTAAGCGCCATGCGTTTGGCGGCGATGTCGGAATCGGCGCCGGTCACATCGATGCGGATCAGTTTTTGAGCGCCCTCGCCGTCGCGCACGACCTGCAGCGCAAGATCGAGCAACACGGCATCGAGCTTGGCGCGGAAATCGCCAAGGCGTTTGTCGTTGGCTTTGGCGATCGCCGGATGCTTTGCGCCTTTGCCTGTCGCAAACAGCAGCAGCGTATCGCTTGTGGACGTATCGCTATCGACCGTGATGGAATTGAATGACGGTTTTACGCCGGCGGATAACAGTTCTTGAAGAACCGCAGCCGGCAGGTTTGCGTCGGTGACAACGAAAGACAGCATTGTCGCCATGTCCGGCGCAATCATGCCGGAGCCTTTGGCGATGCCGTTGATCGTTACTTTCTTGCCGTCGATGGTCGCGGACGCCGTTGCAAGCTTAGGGTACGTATCGGTCGTCATGATCGCTTCGGCCGCAGCGCGCCAGCCTGCAGCGGATGTCTGTTGCACCAGACTTGCGAGCACGCGTGTGATTTTTTCGGTGGGAAGCGGTTCGCCGATGACCCCGGTAGAAGCCAGAAAAACCTCAACCGCCTTGCAGCCGACATAGGCCGCGGCGGATTGTGCGACCGTGCGCGCTCCATCGAACCCCGCTTTTCCCGTAAAGGCGTTGGCGTTGCCGCTGTTGACCACCAAAGCGCGGGCTTGTCCGCCTTTCAGGCTGGTCTTGCACCAGTAAACGGGCGCAGACGCCGTCTTGGACTTGGTAAAGACACCCGCCGCCTGGGTACCCGGCGCAAACACCGCCAACATCACATCCGTGCGATTCTTATAGCGAATTCCGGCCTCACCCGCGGCCAACTGCACGCCGGCCAATGGCGGAAGTTTTGCGATATTTTTGGGCGCCAACGGCGACACCAAAGGCGCTGCGTTGCTTGGGGCGTCGTGACAGATGGCCTCCAGCTTTACATTCGCCATCTTGCGAGCCTGCGTCATAATTGTGTCTCCCGGCTGGCCGCGGGGTTTGGCCGGAATCGTCTGATTTGACAAGGGGGTGGACCATTCTTATCTCTCCGGCGCGGCGCAAAGCCGGGAGCCCGTCCCGGCCATGCGGATTTAGGCCGGACAGAGGATTTTATGCAGGGTTTTGGCGCGATTGCGCAACGTTTCTTCGGCTCCGCCAATGAGCGGAAAGTGAGGCGGTTTTGGTCCACCGTGGCCGAGATCAATGCACTCGAGCCGGCGTACAAAGCCAAGACCGACGAGGAATTGGCGGCCATGACGCCCGCCTTCAAGCAACGCCTGGCCGAGGGCGCGACTTTAGAAGACATCTTGCCGGAAGCTTTTGCCACCGTTCGCGAGGCCGCAACGCGGACGCTGGGCCAACGGCATTTCGACGTTCAATTGGTCGGCGGAATGGTTCTGCATTACGGCAACATCGCCGAGATGAAAACCGGCGAAGGCAAAACGCTGGTCGCCACTCTGGCGGTTTATCTCAATGCGCTGGCCGGCGAAGGCGTGCATGTCGTCACCGTAAACGACTATCTGGCCAAGCGCGACGCCGAATGGATGGGCCAGATCTATCGCTTTCTGGGCCTCAGCGTCGGTTGCATCGTGCATGGCCTCAGCGATGAAGAACGTCGCCAAGCTTATGCGTCGGACGTTACCTACGGCACCAACAACGAATTCGGCTTCGATTATCTGCGCGACAATATGAAGTATTCGATCGCGACGATGACCCAGCGCCAACACTCCTACGCCATCGTCGACGAAGTGGACTCCATTCTGGTCGACGAAGCGCGTACGCCGCTTATCATTTCGGGCCCGACCGAAGACCTGACGGAAATGTATCGCAAGGTCGACAAGCTGATACCGCTGCTCGGCAAGGACGATTTCGAACTCGACGAAAAACAGCGCCAGGTGAGCCTAACCGATTCCGGCAACGAGCATATGGTGGAACATTTGCGCACCGCCGGTCTGCTGGAAACCGGCGATCTGTACGATATCGAAAACATCTCTGTCGTCCATCACGTCACCCAGGCGCTGAAGGCGCACAAATTGTTCGCCAAAGATAAGGACTACATCGTCAAGAACGACCAGGTCGTCATCATCGACGAATTTACCGGCCGCATGATGGAAGGTCGCCGCTATTCCGAAGGCCTGCATCAGGCCCTGGAAGCGAAGGAGAACGTCACGGTCCAGCCGGAGAACGTCACACTGGCTTCGATCACCTTCCAAAACTATTTCCGGCTTTACGACAAGCTGGCGGGCATGACCGGAACGGCGATGACCGAAGCGGCGGAATTCATGGATATCTATGAACTCGATGTCATCGAGATTCCGACCAATCTGCCGGTCAAGCGCCTCGACGCCGACGACGAGGTCTATCGCACTTACGACGAGAAGAACGAAGCGATCATCGCGCTGGTGGAGGAGTGCCAGGAGCGCGGACAGCCGGTGCTGGTCGGTACGACATCGATCGAAAAGTCCGAGCAGCTTTCGGATCTGCTGAAAAAGCGCAAGATCAAGCACAACGTGCTGAATGCGCGGTTCCACGAGCAGGAAGCGCCCATTGTGGCGCAGGCGGGCGTCTCCGGGACCATCACCATCGCCACCAACATGGCGGGTCGCGGTACGGACATCCAGCTCGGCGGCAACGCGGATATGCGCATCCGCAACGAGCTGGGCGGTATCGTCGATCAAGACGAGCTGGCGCGGCGCGCAGCACAAATTCGTGCCGAAGTCGCCGCCGACAAGCAGAAAGTCATCGCGGCCGGCGGGCTCTACATTGTGGGCACGGAGCGTCACGAAAGCCGGCGCATCGACAACCAGCTGCGCGGCCGTTCGGGCCGCCAAGGCGATCCGGGCGCCTCGAAATTCTTCCTGTCGTTGCAGGACGATCTGATGCGCATCTTCGGCTCGGAGCGCATGGATTCCGTTCTGACGAGACTGGGCCTGGAAAAAGGCGAAGCGATTACCCATCCCTGGGTCAACAAAGCGCTGGAGAAAGCGCAGCAGAAAGTCGAAGCCCGCAACTTCGAAATCCGCAAGAACATCCTGAAATACGACAACGTGCTAAACGACCAGCGCAAAGTGATTTTCGAGCGGCGCAAGGAAATCATGTCGGCCGACGATGTCAGCGACCATATCGCCGATTACCGCGCCGACGTGGTCGACGAACTCGTCGCCCAACACATTCCGCCCAAAGCCTATGCGGAACAGTGGGACGCTAAGGGATTGAAGGACGAGATTTACAAGATCTTCGACCTCGACCTTCCGATCGTCGATTGGACGCATGAAGAAGGCATCGCGGACGAAGAAGTGCGCGAACGTATCGGCAAGCTGGTCGAAAGCCGCGCCGCCGAACGCGCCGCAAATTTCGGTCCCGAGATTATGCGATACGCGGAAAAGGCGATCCTGCTCCAAACGCTCGATCACGACTGGCGCGAGCACATCGTCCATCTCGACCATCTTCGGCAATATGTCGGTCTGCGCGGCTATGGCCAGCGCGATCCGCTCAACGAATACAAGAGTGAATCGTTCGAGTTGTTCGAAAACCTGCTCAGCAAGATGCGCTTCGATGTCGTTCGACAATTGATGCATATACACATCAAGGAGGAAGAGCCGGAACCTCTGCCGGTGCCGCCCCGGCTGCAAATGCAAGAGACCAAAATCGATCCGCTTACCGGCGAGGACGAGATGCAGCCCGGTTCGAACAATCGCCCCGGTCAGCCCATCTTGTCGCGGCCGCGCGATTTACCGGTCGACCCCAACAATCCGGCGACCTGGGGCAAAGTACAACGCAACGCGCCCTGCCCCTGCGGTTCGGGACGAAAGTTCAAACACTGCCACGGAGCGCTAGTGTAAGTCCGCCGCCTCGTTCTCTTTCTGCGCGGCTCGAGTCCGTCGAGTTCCACCAAGCACCACTCCGTCGCGAATGGGCAAAAGGCCGGATTGACACTGGCCCGGGTGGGTCACATCGTGATGTCGATCATCGCTCTCCTGCGACAGCGACGATCAATGGCGTGGCTGATATGCGCGAGGCGTAACAACGTCTGAGTTTGTACCCTGGAATTGCAGATTCTGGAGCGACCGATGAAGCCTGTTCTCGAAGCCACCAACCTCAATATTGGGACGAGGTCGCAAGGAAAAGTCAGAGACGTCTACAGGACCGATGATCGTGTCATCTTGGTTGCGACCGATCGTCATTCGGTTTTCGATCGCGTGGTTGCCCACGTCCCGGGCAAGGGACAGGTTTTGAACAGATTAAGCGCATATTGGTTCGCAGCGACGAACGATATCGTTGCCAATCATGTATTGGCGGTGCCAGACCCCAACGTCACGGTTGCACGGGCATGCACCCCGATTGCAATTGAAGCCGTTATGCGCGGTTATCTGACCGGCTCGACGGCGACTTCCATTTGGCGACATTACAAAGACGGGCGTCGCGATTTTGGCACCTTTCAACTTCCCGATGGAATGCGAAAGAATGAAAAATTCAGTAGACCAATTTTCACGCCATCGACAAAAGATAGCGCGCACGACAAAACGATCAGCACGACCGAAGCGATCGGCTTAGGGCTTGTGAATGCGGATTTGATGGACGACATCGAATCCATTTCACGAAAGTTGTTTGCGCGCGGTCAGGAAGAATGCATCGCCAAAGGGATAATTCTGGCCGACACGAAGTACGAATTTGGAATCGATGCCGACGGAAAACTGCGTTTGATTGACGAGATTCATACATCGGATTCTTCCCGATATTGGGAGGCTTCGTCATATGAAGAACGACTGGAAAAGAATATGGAGCCTGACGCGTTCGACAAAGAATCGCTTCGACTTTGGTACGTCGAACATTGCGACCCCTACGCAGCTGCCGAACTTCCAAGCCCACCGCAAGAACTGATGGATGAAATCAGTGCGCGGTACGGGATCCTTTTTCAGCGCCTCACCGGCGAAACAGTTGAAGCCGTGCCAAATGGGCTTTCGATCGAAGACCGGATCCGAAAAAACCTTAAACAGTACATCCAGAGAGCGTAATCGGCTGAAGGCTGCTGCTCTTTGCGCCGGTTCAGGCTGCAATTTGTTTGACGGTTTATCGGTTTTGATTTTCTCCTCGTTTTTGGGTTCGGGTTTGCGCGGTTCTTCGCCAAAGGCGGCAATAGGTGAAGTTCCGCCCGTGGGCGCGCCCGCAAATCACCGTCCGACGATTTGTCCGCCGGTCTTGTAAACGACGTCCCCGTCATCACGAACGTTCGAGCATTGTGATGTCCGTCAGCGGATCGCCGTCCACGGCGATAAGGACAGCGGCTGGCGCCGCCACACCGCGAATACCCGTCTTCGAAATCCCCTCTTGAGTCGCGGACAGCATTTGGAACGCGTTACATTTGGCACGGCTCGATACAAACACAGCTTTGTGATTGCTCGAGGTCCCAGGAAGCGCACCTCACGTTGCGGAACGTGCGATAACCGCTAAGCTCTCGCGATGGAAGACGTCGTGGACGCCAGCGACTGGGATACCTTCAAACAGGCCGATAGCTGGAAAAAGCGCGGCTTCGCGCTTTTGCTGTTCGCGGCGTTTGCGCTGCTGGTTGCCGGAATTTGCGCCGGCTGTGTGTTTGCGATTCCCTATTTCTTCCCCGGATACAAATCGCCTGAGGTCACTGCGCAGATCGGCGAAGCGATGTTGGTGATCAGTGCACTCGCGGCCACGCTCATCATGGCGATAGCCACGGGCAGACCTTTTGTCGAATTTGGCTTTGGCGGCCGGAATCGCATTCGCAATTTTTTGATCGGTATTGTCTGCGGACTTGCATTTCTGGCCGTCCTGCTTGTGGGATTGAAATTGCTAGGCGTTTTCACGTTCGGCAATCCGACCATCGACCTGACATCGACCGGCTCTTACGCGGCATCATACGCGGCACTTTTTCTGGCGGTCGCCGTCGGTGAGGAGACTATGTTTCGCGGTTATGCGCAGGTGTCCCTGTCGCGGGCGTTATCTTTCTGGCCGGCAGCTATTCTCTTGGGCCTCATGTTTGGCGCCGCTCATCTCGGCAACGGCCCCAGCGAGAGTTATATGGGCGCAGCGGCAACAGGACTGTTTGGTATCGTGTTTGCGTATTCCTTTTTGAAAACCGGCTCGTTGTGGCTGGCAATCGGAATCCACGCCGGATGGGACTACGCGGAAAGCTTTGTCTTCGGCGTATCCGACAGCGGAACGCCGGCTCTGCCCGGAGCCATCTTTCATCCAACGAGTCAGGGCCCCGATTGGCTGACGGGAGGCACCGTTGGTCCTGAAGGCAGCGTACTTGTCATCGCGCCTTTGCTTGCGATCGTCATCGTGAGCTTTGCGCTGCGCCGCCCCTCGCAAAGCTGATTGTCCGCAAAGGGCTTCGATGCGTAGGGATAGAGGCGGAAGAGAGACGCATAGAGCGTGAAATTTTTAACCGCCTTTGCCGAAAACACGCACTGTCATTCCCGGTCGCCCGCCTACGCCAAGGCTTCGGCGGGTCAGTCGAAATGCATTGTCCGCCGTAGCTCGAGCGAAGGCGGAAGCGAGCTTTTCCTCCCCCGTTTACGGCAGGGCTGTCCGGGGAAAATTCAAGCATAGTCGAACTCCAGCTGGTCAAGGGAGTATGCCGGCTTGGGTTTGGAGGGGTGTACGTCTGGCGGTTTATCGATTTTTGCGATTGGCATGCGCAGGAAGAGACGATCCGCGATGAGGCCGGCCAAACGGATGATGGGGATTTTGACGAGATTTTCGCGGGCAGCGAGGCGCAGAAGCAGATAAGCGATCATTGCGGCAACGATCTGCAATCGGATGGCATTCTGGTTGCGGCCGAGGAAGGTCGTGATGTCGAGGTGTTGCTTGATCCAGCGGAACAGAAGCTCGATCTGCCAGCGCTTTTTGTAGAAGCTCGCGATCTCGACGGCGGAACGCTCCATGTCGTTGGTTATGAGTGTGATCTTTGGGCCATCATCACGGCGCAGGCGGATGCGCCGCAGCGGGATCGCGAGCTTGGAATTGCCCTTGGAGACGAACTTGACCTCGGCTTCGTCGATGATCTTGAAGCCGTCGCCATTGCATCTTCTGGGCTTGCGCTTGGAAATCGCGCGGAACTTCGAAGATATCTTCTGGCGGGTCACGAACGTCGCGGAAGCCTCATGAATTGCTGTCCACCAAGGGTATTTGCAATAGGCTTTGTCGAAGACGTGCATAAAACCGGGCTGGATTGGAAACCGTTCGCCGATGGTTACGTCGTTGATGTTGGCGTCGGTGATCTCGATATGGGTCGGGGTGTCGGACACCGGATCGTAGACGACATGAAGCTTCAGCCCTTTAATGCGTCCGTTCGACTTCACCCAATCGATAGCCGCACTCAGCGGGACAGGCGTGGAATCAATCAGCCGAAGCATCGCCTCGCCTTCGCGCCGTACCACGCGGTCGGCAAGGCTCGAAAGCCGGGAAAACGTCTCGCCGAACACCGCCACAGGACGCCGCGCATTGGCGTCGGAGACGGTCGAGCGCGCAATCTTGCCGGCACCGAGGTGATAGTGGTGATTGGAATTGGCATTCCACACCGCTTCAAGGTCACGCAGACCACTTACCCCGCTAAGCTGGGCAAAGATCAACAAGACCATGTGGTTCCAGCTCCGAAACTCCTTGTCATAGGCATCGGCTTCGTGCCGCACCACGCTTGCGTCGAACTGCCGGCGCGAGACCGGTTTGAGAAGACGACCAAAAATGTTATCGCTGTAGCGCATGCTCGGCCTTCCTACTTGCTGAGTTTTGACAACCAGAAAGTAGCTGCTTCGTGCAGATTTGGCCGGGCATGCTCCCGCGTCACAGTGAATTGTTCCCCGGACACCCCTGCGCGCAGCGGGGGAGGTGCTGAGCGAGCACTTGCGAGCGAAGCGGAGGGGGCAAGGACGGTGCATACCCCCTTCGCCCACCTCAGCCAAGGCTTCGGTGGGCACTTCCCCCGCGAAGCGGGGGCAGAAAGCGGTCAGCTGCTCGCCGGGTATGGCAACGTTGCGGCGTTATTTCGTGAGATCGCGGCCCATGGCGAGGAATTTTTGGCGGCGCTGGGAACGCAAGTCGTCGGGAGACAGGCCCGAAAGCTCGGCCAAGGCGCGGGCGATGGTTTCGCCTACGGCCGTGATGGTCTCCTCGGGGCTGCGATGGGCGCCGCCCACCGGCTCGGGAATAATGGCATCGATGACGCCCAAGCCGAGAAGATCTTGCGCCGTCATGCGCAGCGCCGCGGCGGCGTCCTGTGTCTTCTCGGGCTTGCGCCAGAGGATGGAGGCGCAACCCTCCGGCGAAATCACCGAATAGACCGAGTTCTCCAGCATGTAGATGCGGTTGGCAGTGGATAGCGCCAGCGCGCCGCCGGAACCGCCTTCGCCGATAATGGTGGCGACAAACGGCACGCGCAGATCGAGACCGGCTTGGGTCGACCGCGCGATGGCTTCCGCCTGCCCGCGCTCTTCGGCGGCGACGCCGCTGAACGCCCCGGAGGTATCGACCAGCGAAATCACAGGCAGGCCAAAACGCTCCGCCAGCGCGAAGATTTGCTGCGCTTTGCGATAGCCTTCGGGATGGGCCATGCCGAAATTGTGCTGAAGGCGCGATTTGGTGTCGTTGCCCTTCTCGTGACCGATCACGGCCACGGCGCGGCCGCGGAAGCGTGCCAGCGCTGCGATCACCGCTTCGTCTTCGCCATAGAGGCGGTCGCCTGCCAGCGGCGTGAATTCGTCGAACAGCGAGGAGGCGTAGTCGGCGAAATGCGGCCGGCCGGGATGGCGCGCCACTTGCACTTTTTGCCAAGGCGTCAGCTTGGCATAGGTGTCCTTGACCAGCTGATCCGCTTTGGCTTGCAAGCGCGCGACATCGGAATCGATCTGCATCGCCGGGTCCTGCGCCGCAAGCTGGCGCAGCTCGACGATTTTGCCTTCGAGTTCGGCGATGGGACGTTCGAAATCGAGATAGGCGTGCATGGCGTCTCGGTTGGGGCGGCGGCGATTACACTCTGCCCGAAAAGGGCCGGGAAAGTGGCAATGTCGCTCAGCCGTGTCAATCTGAGGTAAAGGGCGCGAGCGGGGCCGGGCAGAAGCGGCACCGATATAGATATTATCCTTGGATATTCAAGCAGTTACTTAATATTCCGCAGATTTCACCTGAGCTTGCCAAGGCGCTTTACCGCACCCTCATGGTCCTTAAATCCGCATAAGGAAGGTTCCGTTCGATCATCTGACCGTCGATACAGGAACTTTAGGGCGGCCTGCGGCGATAGACCAACGGATTGCCGGCCGATCGCGCGCCGTCAAAAAGCCCCCACAGTTACTCGATCTAACGGAAGCCGCCTCGCCCCGCTCTGTGATCGCACCAACGAGGACGCGACGGACCCGAGCAGATACCCGGGTGACGAGATTCGTAAGCGGCAAACAGAGCGATCAAGAACAGGATCAAAAGTAGAAGCGCCCACTGCAAACCAGGGTGCCTTAGAATATCCCGCCAGAGTTTGAGATGGTGGGATTTTGACGGTTGGGTTTTGTGGCCCGCTCCTCCTTCGTCACCTGCCATCGCACGCCTATTATCGTCTTTATGGATGGACTAAATCCACTCTAACCCCAATAACCCCGCCAATAACCCCGCTTCTACCTCCGCAACCCTGCGATGAGAAGGCGCGTCTGGGACGCACCTTCGTCGCCGATCGGCCGAGATCCAGCGCGGCAACAATCTGTGTCGCACCGTTTATCGTGCGACATCTATAACATCTTCGAGAGAGATTTTCACCGTAGCGTTTTTTTCCTGCAGCCGGGGAAAGTCAAAAACCAATGCCTCAGCGCGTGGCATCCTGCCTGGCATCTTCACAGCAAAATTAAACGCGACCGAATCCGGATGGCTTGCATCGATAGAAAATAGCTCTTCAAGTTTCAGTTTACGCGTAGCTTGTCTTGCGTCCGCGCAATCCGATGGAACGGATGTGCCAGGGCAATTGAACGCAACCGATATTCCCGACTTGCCGATTGCGCCCGTATTGATTAGCGACGTAATCATGTGGATAAATTTTATAAGCTCGACCTCGGTTAAATGTCCTGGCACGGTACCGGCATCAAACTCCTGCTCGGTATAGTTATCGGCACAAAATCCACGCAGCACGACAAGGTTCTTTTCTACGCGGTATATATCCAACTTCTGGTTTTCCCGTTGTCTTATGAAAAGACTTGTTCTCTCGGTGCTACAGAAGTCCGAAGTCGATTGGCGAGGAGCGGCGTATGCATACACGCGCCATTCGTTTCGAAACCAATACTGCTCTACACGCCAAGCGCTTCGCAGCCCCGCCCTTCCCATCAAATCCGAAAGCGTCTTATCCGGCAGGTCGTGGAGGCCGACACCGGCGGCGCTGCTACCCGACATCGCAAGAAATAGGAGTAACGCGCGCGCAATTCTCAAATACATCGTACGCCTCCTGGAGTTAAATCCACTCCGACCACGTTCCTTCAGCCGAATTCCGCGCGGATGAGATTTTAGGTCGCGACAGTCACGGTATACCTCATTCCTTGGCTGAGCACCGTTGGCGCCCGCGCAGGGTACTGGTGACCACATAACTGAAGATCACAGCAAGGTCGGCACCCGCCAACGGTTCGGGCGTCATGTATTTTCCAGGCGCGGCCCAATAACCGCCTGTCAAGGATTGGAAGAGCTCGGGCGCCAAGCGGTACCAAAGAAAGGGTATGCTCAGAATCAGGCACAATGTGGAAAATTGTACATCCGCGTCGCGGCGGAAAAAGCGCAGACCCGCCCCAAACATCATCAGTAAACTGCCGATCGCATATGCCCCCAATATCTTTGAAGTAACATCTCCAAGACCAATTGAAGTCAAATAATCCCAATAGGAAAAGGAAATTGCCAAATGCGCAAATAGTAGCAGATAGCCGAGAGTTGCGATAAACGGAACAATCAGGGTCAGAGTAGATTTTATTTGCGCCATGGCCTATTCTATGTCCGCAATCCTGCGATGAGAAGGCATATGGCGCGTTTGGGACGCTACTTCGTCGCCGATCGGCTGCTGCATGTGATCCAGCGCGGCAGCGATCGGCAGGACATTTTCTTCGAGGATGAGAATTACCTGCGCTATCGAGCCTGGCTCGCCGAGGCCGCGGAGGACTATGGCTGTGCCGTTCACTCTTACGTGCTGATGCCCGACCATGTTCATATTCTGGCGACGCCGGAAAAGAAGGACAGCCTGCCCCGCCTAATGCAATCGCTGGGCCGGCGCTATGTGCGCTATGTCAACTTTGAAAAGGGGTGGACGGGAACCTTGTGGGAGGGGCGCTACCGGGCCGCGCCCTATCGACAGCGATGAATATTTTCTTGGCTGTTGCCGTTATATCGAACTCAATCCCGTGCGCGCCGGGTTGGTGGATCATCCGCGCGATTATCGCTGGTCGAGCTATCCGGCCCATGCCTTGGGCAAGCCCGACGCGCTAGTCAGCGATCATCCGCTATTCCGCCGGCTGGGCCGCAGCATTGCCGAACGGCAGAAGGCATATCGCGCATTGTGCCGCCGCAAACTCGACGAGACGTTCGTCGACGATCTGCGCGCCGCCACCAATGGCGGCTGGGCGCTGGGCGATAAGGATTTCCAGCGGCAAATCGCCAAAGCCGCCAAGCGCCGTGTGGCGCCGCTGCCAAAAGGCCGGCGGCCCAATGCCAAGCGCAATAAGCGCCAATGAATTCTACTCCGACACCAATTTAGATGCTGAAGCTGCTGAAGATCGATCCCTTCATCCTCGCCCTGGTGGCGACGGTGGCGCTGGCGAGCGTGCTGCCCTGCTCGGGCGAGTTCGCGCAGATCATGGCTTGGATCACCGATGCGGCCATCGCCCTGCTCTTCTTCCTGCACGGCGCCAAGCTGTCGGGCGAAGCGATCCTGGCGGGACTGGGCGCCTGGCGCATTCATGCGCTGGTGCTGGCCGCGACCTTTATTCTGTTTCCCGCCATGGGATTGGTGCTGCGCGCGGTCAGTCACGGCTGGCTCAATCCGGTGATCGCCGACGGCATTCTGTTCCTCTGCTTGTTGCCATCGACCGTGCAATCTTCCATCGCCTTCACTTCGATTGCGCATGGCAATGTGCCCGCCGCAGTGTGCAGCGCTTCGGCGTCGAACCTGCTGGGAATTTTCGTCACGCCGCTGCTGACCGGATTGTTTCTGCTGCGCGGGATGCATGGCGGGATTTCGCTGAATTCCGTCGAGGCCATTGCGCTGCAATTGCTCTTGCCGTTCATTCTCGGCCATCTGTCACGGCCCATTACGCGCGGTTTTTTGGAGCGCCACAAAACGATTGTGGGACGGGTCGACCGTAGCGCCATTCTGCTGGTGGTTTACACCGCGTTCAGCGCGGCGGTGATCGAAGGATTGTGGCACCGCTATTCCGCGCTCGATCTGGGCTGGACGCTGGGTCTGGACGCACTGATCCTGGCGCTGGCGCTAGTGACCACGACTTGGATATCGCGGCGCCTCGGCATGTCGCGCGAAGATGAAATCGCCATCGTGTTTTGCGGTTCGAAAAAGAGTTTGGCCTCCGGCGTGCCGATGGCCGGGGTGTTGTTTCCCCCAGCATTGCTGGGGCCGATGATCGTACCGTTGATGCTGTTCCATCAGATGCAATTGATGGTCTGCGCCGTGATCGCCCAACGCCATGCCGCCGCGTATCGCGCGAGCGCGCGTCAGGAAACGGCGGATTAGAGCATCAAATCAATTCCAAGTCGCGGTATGAATTCGCCACTCTCCAAAAAGTTGTGTTTCTGACGTGTCAGCGGCTATGATGGCGGCACGGGTTAAAAGGTAGGGGAATAAAATGAGAGGCCGGTTCGGTTGGGCGGCGTTGCTCGCCTGCGTGCTCGTTGTTGGGTCATCCACCAGTGCTCTCAGCAAAAAGGCGCCCCCCGCTCCCCCACTTCCAAGCTGGCCGCAAGCGCATAGCGATATCCCGGCCGACCCCACGATCATCTTCGGCGTGTTGCCAAACGGCATGCGCTATCTGATCAAGAAAAACACCATGCCGGCTCATCAAGTTGCGCTGCGCTTGCGCATCGCTGCCGGTTCGCTCGACGAAACGGATGACGAAGAAGGTATCGCCCATTTCTTGGAGCACATGGCATTTCGCGGTTCGAAGAATGTGGCGGACGGCGATGTCTCCAAGACGCTGCAAAGCCTGGGTGCTTCGCCGGGATCCGATACCAACGCCTTCACCCTTCCAGACAACACGGTTTTCATGTTCGACATCCCCGTCAATGACGACGCGGCACTCGACAAAGGCCTGATGTTGACGCGCGAAATCGCCGGCAATCTGTCGCTCGATCAAAAAGCGCTGGATTCGGAACGCTCCGTCGTGCTTGCGGAGGAGCGTCAGGGCGACGTCGCCGGCCGCCACGCTTATAAAGTCTATATGGCCGAGATTTTCGGGGCTCGGATCGCGGATGCGATGTTGCCGATCGGCAAAGTCGCCACCGTCAAGGAGGTGCAGGCTCCCCTGATACGCAATTTCTACAGCGCTTACTACCGGCCGGAGCTGGCCGTGCTGGCAATCGTCGGCGACATCGATCCGCAAGCCGTCGAAGCCAAGATCAAGGCACATTTCTCCGACTGGAAAGCCGCCGCCCCGGCCGTCAAGCCACCGGCCTACACCGTCGCCTTCGGCACGGGCTTGCACACAACCGTCTTCACCGAGCCTGCCACAAGCACTACGGCGACCATGAGTTGGGTGATGCCCGACGATAACGCGTCCGACTCCGTTGCAAAGACGCAGCGCAGTATTATCCGATCGATCGCCTTTGCGGTTCTCAATCAACGGCTGGAAAAACTGGTCTTGTCCGCGAAGCCTCCTTTCGATCACGCCGGTGCCTCATACGTTCAGTACAACACCCTCGCGGATGTTGCCGCATTGACGGTGGCGTACAGGCCGGGACAGGCGCTGGAGGCCTTGCGCGCCGCGCATGACACTTACGCCGATATTCTGCACAGCGGCGTCGCACAAGAAGAAGTGGACCGGGCCGTCAGCAATTGGCGAACGAGCTATCAGTCCTTCGTCGTCGCTTCCCACACACTTCGCAGCCCCGGCTTGGCCTCGGCCTATCTGGGGGCCGTGGACAGAAATGACGTCATCGATTCCCCCGAAGATGGTTTGGCGTTGTTCGAATCCTCTGTGAAGAATCTCACTGCGGAACAGATCACGGCCGTTTTGCACACGCTGCTGGCCGGCGATCCATTTGTGTTTATTTCCAGCCCGACACCGATCGAGGGTGCCGAAAAGGATGTGGCGGCAATTTTTGCGCAGACGCAGCAGAGTGCGCCGGTTGCGCAAGCGTCCCCGGTTCCCGTTTGGCCGTACACCTCTTTCGGTCCGGACGGCAAAGTGGCCTCCCAGAAGACGATCGACGATCTGGGTGTGACCTTCGTGACATTTGCCAACGGTGTGCGTGCAACGATCAAGCCGACCAAATTCTTGGCCGGCCAGGTGTTCATTTCCATCCGCTTTGGCGCCGGTCGGATGGTTTGGACGAAGAACCGCCCGTCGCCGAGTTGGGCCTTGGGCAATTCGTTCATGGTCGGCGGCCTAGGCCGGATTTCTCCGACGGATGTGCGGCGGGCCCTGGCCGGAAAAGAATCGAATGTCAGTTTCAATGTGACAGACACAGCCTACGAGATTAGAGGCGCGACGCGGCCTGCGGATTATCAAACGGAGCTCCAGTTCGCGACGGCGTTTCTCACCGATCCGGCATGGCGGCCCGAAGCGTTCGAAAAGATACAATCCGACCTAAAGACTGCTCTTCCGCAAATACACGCCACGGCCGACGGTGTGTTTGGACTCGATTTCTGGTGGATCGCGCATAACAGGGACCATCGCTGGGATCCTCCGGCGGCCGAGGATGTTGGCGCGACGCACCTCGACGATGTGAAAGCGCTGCTGCAAGACGCGCTGAAGGACGGCCACATTGAAGTCATCGTGGTCGGCGACATTTCCGTCGAGGATGCCGTCAAGGGGCTGCAAACGACGCTCGCCGCGCTTCCCAAGCGGCACGTCCAGACGACCCCCAGCGTGGGAGACGAGCGGCTGCAAAGCGCGCAGAAAGACCCAATCGTTCTTTACTATCAAGGTCCCGGCGATCAATCCGTCGCGTCGATCGCATGGCACACGACCAGCACGTTTCCCGATCTGCCGGCGGTCCGCACGCAGCTTGTGCTGGAAAAAATCTTGGCCCAGCGGCTGTTCGACGAATTGCGCACCAATCAAGGCATGACCTACACGCCCCAAACGCAAACAGCCAATTCCATCGCGACCTCGGGCTGGGGCATACTTCGCGTGTTTGCCAACGTTCCGACGCCCCAAATCGCCGATTTCTATGCCGCCGTGGAAAAGACGGTTTCCGATTTGAAGAGCAAAGAAGTGTCCGCCGAGGAACTGGAAAGAGCGCGCGGTCCGCTGGTTCACGATCTTCAGAACGCACAGCAAAACAACCTCTATTGGCTTGTCTATCTCCAGGAGGCCCAAATCGATCCGCGGCGACTGGACGGGATACGTACCAATCTGTCCGATTTGCAGAAAGTCACCGCCGCGGATGTGCAACGCGCGGCGCAAACCTATTTGCTGGACGATAGGGCGTGGAAGCTCGTCGCCATGCCGCAGAAGTATGCGAAGCCTCCAGATGGCAAATGAATCCGAACGTCCTCGATAACAGCGAACTAAATGGTCAACGCGATCTTGAACGCGCTGGCATGGGCCGTCGGCAACTGCGCCGGCACATCGACCACTAACGCATCGGATTGTTGGCGCCACCGCAAGGGAGCGTCTTGCCCGAGGATTTGCACCGACTTGATTGCCGGGTTCGCCTGCGGCGACGATGTCCCGAGAGAAGCGATACGCACCTGCCCTGTTGGCGTGCCGAGCGTAATCGCATACAGCACGCCCGGCTTGGTCGTGAAGCGAATATCCTGAGCGGTGTAATTGGCCGTTTCCTTAAAGGCGCCTGCCGCAGCCACGGTCGGTCCCTCGCCATAGCTGTGCCAGGGCCGCGTGCCATGAATGGCTTCGCCGTTCACCGCCATCCACGCTGCCATCTCGTCCAAGAATTGCTGCGATTCCGGCGGCAGATCGCCTTCCGGGTAGAGCACGACATTGAGCAGCAAATTGCCGTTCTTGCTGACAATGTCGCTCAGCATATAGACGACTTCCGACGTGGTCTTGTATTGGAAGCCGTCGCTGTAATACCAATCGCCGACCGAGGTGTCGGTCTGCCAGGGCAAGGACTGAATACCGGGCATCACGCCACGTTCGACGTCTTCCACACAGCCTTCCTTATAGAACTCACCAGTGCCCAGGTCCTTCATGTTGTAGACGGCTTCGAGCTTGCCGCCATGCGCGGCCATGTTGCTGTTGTAGAAATGCGCCAGCAAACTGCGGCCCACGGCCTCAAATGGGAGGCCGCCATCCGTATAGAGCAAATCCGGCCGATGCTGATCGACCAAGTCTTTGATCCGCGCGAACCACTGCTTATGCCATTGCGGATTTTTTGCATACCAAGAACGGTGCCAGCGGAACGGCTCGTTATGTGCCGGATGATAGAGGTCGGCATATTTCGGATCGGCGCCGTCGTAAGCCACGCCGCCCATCGGCCAGACCCGATCGTATTCGTGGCTGGTACAGAACCAGGAATAGCTGGGCCCCAGATGTTCGGAAACGCCGAAGCGCAGTCCCTGATTTCTTGCGGCGCGCCCGAAGCTACCGACGATGTCGCGCTTGGGGCCCATCTCCACGGCATTCCAGCGATGGTGCTTGGAATTCCACAAATCGAAATTGTCATGATGAACGCCCATGCTAACGAAGTACTTCGCCCCGGCTTTGGCATAGAGCGCCATCAATGCTTCCGGATCGAAGCGCTCGGCCTTCCACAGCGGGATAATGTCCTTGTAGCCCGTCTTGGATGGATGACCGTAGTGCTTCACATGATGCTCGTATTGCGGATGACCCCAAATATACATGTTGCGTGCGTACCAATCGCCGGCGCGCGGCACAGCCTGCGGCCCCCAACAGGCCCAAATGCCGAATTTGGCATCGCGAAACCATTCCGGCGTTTGGTAGGTCTTAAGCGAGGCCGGGGTCGGCGCGAACGGCCCTCTGGCGATAGGTGGAACGGCGGTCGTCTTGGAAGCGGCTTGTGCCGATTCGGCGAGCAAAGGGGCCGCAAGCGCGGCGAGTATTGGCGCACCGAGAATTTCGCGTTTTGTCAGTTCGGCCATGTTATCCTCGATTGAATGTAATCTTGAATGCGGTGGCGTGCGCAGTCGGCAAACGATCCGGCACATCGATCAATAGCTCGTCGGCCTGTTGGCGCCATTGCGGCGACGCGTCCTGCCCCAGAACCTGTACCGCAGCGATCACCGGGCCCGGCTGCTTCGTGCCGAGCGAGGCGATACGCACCTGCCCTGTTGGCGTGCCGAGCGTAATCGCATACAGCACGCCCGGCTTGGTCGTGAAGCGAATATCCTGAGCGGTGTAATTGGCCGTTTCCTTAAAGGCGCCTGCCGCAGCCACTGTCGGTCCCTCGCCATAGCTGTGCCAGGGCCGCGTGCCATGAATGGCTTCGCCGTTCACCGCCATCCACGCTGCCATCTGGTCTAAGAATTGCTGCGATTCCGGCGGCAGATCGCCTTCCGGGTAGAGCACGACATTGAGCAGCATGTTGCCGTTCTTGCTGACGATGTCGCACAACAGATGCACGGTTTCCGTCGCGGTTTTGTATTTGTACCCTTCGCTGTAAAACCAATCGCCGATCGAGGTGTCGGTCTGCCACGGTAAAGGCTCGATGCCCTCCATCACGCCGCGTTCGACATCGGCCACGCCGGCTTCTTTGTAGAACTCGCCGGTACCCAGATTCTTGGAGGTGTATACGGCTTCGAGTTTGCCGCCATGCACGGCTATGTTGCTGTTGTAGAAATGCGCCAGCAGACTGCGGCCGACAATACCAAAGGGAATGCCCCCGTCGGTGTAAAGCAAATCCGGTTGATGTTGATCGACCAGATCCTTGATCCGATAGAACCACTTTTTGTGCCAATTTGGGTTTTTCGCATACCAAGATGCGCCCCAACGGAATGGCTCGTTATGCGCGGGGTGATAGAGATCGGCGAATTCGGGATCGGCGCCGTCAAAGGCGATGCCACCCATCGGCCAGACTTGGTCGTAGAGATGACTGGTGCAGAACCACGCATAGCTCGGCCCCAGATGTTCGGAAACGCCAAAGCGCAATCCTTGGTTTCGTGCCGCGCGCCGGAAGCTGCCGACGATGTCGCGCTTGGGACCCATGGCCACGGCATTCCAGCGATGATGTTTCGAATTCCACAGATCGAAATTGTCGTGGTGAACGCCCATGCTGACGAAGTATTTCGCCCCGGCTTTGACATAGCGCGCCATCAGCGCGTCCGGATCGAACTTCTCGGCTTTCCAGAGCGGGATGATATCTTTGTAGCCGGTCTTGGACGGGTGACCGTAGTTTTTCACGTGATGCTCGTATTGGGGATGGCCCCAGATATACATGTTGCGGGCATACCAATCGCCGGCCCGTGGCACCGCCTGCGGCCCCCAATGCGCCCATATGCCGAACTTGGCATCGCGAAACCATTCCGGAGTTTGATAGGTCTTGAGCGAGGCCGGCGTCGGTGCAAATCGCCCGCGTGCGATTGCCGGGCCTTTTGCAGATTTGGGATTGGCCCGTGCAGGTTCACCAATCAGTGGCGCCGCGAACGCCGCCAACAGCGGCGCGGTAAGGATATCGCGTTTCGTCAGTTCGGCCATAACACTCCCCGTAACGAGCCGGTCCGGGGCCGCAAAGGCTGCGCGAACGCCCAAACGCAATTCATTCTAATTTTGTCTGAGTTATAGCCGAGCTTGTCCCGAATGGGAAGGCGGTGTACCGGCGTGGGCCGTGAAAATTCCCGCGGCTATCCGCTTCCAACATTCGCTTTCGGTGTTCGCGCCAAGCAGCGTAGCGAATGTCAAATCACTCCATTAGCGAGCGCTGGGGCCTTTTTCTGCAATCCGTTTTATCTGACCCATAATAGCTTCGGCTTGGCGGACGGAGGCCGCGTCGATCAAGACACCGTTCAGCGAAACCGCGCCCATGCCTTTGCTCTGCGCCTCTTTCATGGCCGCAAGAATCGCTGCGGCACGTTCCACTTCCTTTTGCGGCGGCGTGAAAACGTCGTTGGCCAGCGCCACCTGATTGGGATGGATTGCCCATTTGCCTTCGCAGCCGAGAATGGCGGTGCGCGTGGCTTGGGCGCGAAAGCCCTCCGCATCCGAGAAATCCCCGAACGGTCCGTCGATCGGTATCAGCCCGTGCGCGCGCGCCGCCGTGATCATGCGGAAAAGCGGATAGTGCCACAAATCGTTCCAGTGCTTCTCGCGCGGAGCGTCGGTGAGCATGACGTAACCGGAATTTCCGCCGCCGATATTGGTGGTGCGTATGCGCTGCGAAGCGGCAAAATCGGCGGAGCCGAAATGCAGGCTTTCAAGCCGCGGCGAGGAGCCCGCAATCTCGTCGACATTTTGCAAACCGAGCGAAGTCTCGATCAGTGCTTCCAGCCCGATGCGCTTCTTGCGGCCGACGGCCTGCGAGGCCTGAGTCACCAACATGTCGATGGCATAGACATCCGCGGCGCAACCGACCTTGGGTATCAGGATGGCATCGAGCCGCTCGCCGCCCCGCTCCACCAGCGCAATGACATCGCGATAACACCAAGACGTGTCTAGTCCATTGATGCGCACGGTGACGGTTTGATTGCCGAAATCGATGTCGTTGAGGGCGGCCACGATATTCTCGCGCGCTTTGTCCTTGTCGGTAGGCGCGACGGCATCTTCGAGATCGAGGCACACCACGTCCGCGGCGCCGGCGGCGGCCTTGGCGAACAATTCGGGACGCGAGCCCGGCGCGAACAGTTTGGAGCGATAAGCCCGCAATGGCGCGTTGCGCGCAACGGTCGTGAAGCTCACCGGCGGTTCTCCAAAAGCGACACTAGCAGGGTAGCGAATGTCAAATCCACTCCACTAGACGGTGGCGCGGTGGCGTTCATGCGTCAACCCGTCGCTGACGCTTGGTCACGTTCCGCAGTAAAGTGGTATGCAATATACTTCTTACCGCAGACCAGTCGTCCGTTGCGGCTACCGTCGGGTCAAGGTAAGTACAGCTGTATAGAGGTGAAAAAGATGAAAATCGTTGTGTTTGAGGCCGAAGAACGAGAGCGCGGCGTATTCGATCCGCTATTGCCCGCCAATGAGATCGTCTTCGTGGCGGAACCGCTCCGCCCGGGAAATGCCAAGGAATATGGCGATGCGGAGATTGTTTCGACGTTCATCTATTCCGATCTCGGCGCTGCAGTCATCGAACAACTTCCGCGCCTAAAGCTGATCGCCACGCGATCGACCGGCTATGAGCATGTCAGCTTTGCCGCCTGCAAAGCCCGCGGCATCGCTGTCGCCAACGTCCCGACCTATGGCTCGAACACCGTGGCCGAGCATATTTTTGCTCTGCTCTTGTCGATCAGCCATCGCATGCCGGAAGCGATCGAACGCGCCCAGCGAGGCGATTTTTCGCCCTTCGGTCTGCAAGGGTTCGATATCGCGGGAAAGACCCTGGGCGTCGTCGGCACCGGCCATATCGGACGCCACGTCATCAAAATCGCCAAAGGGTTCGGCATGAAGGTGGTATCGTTCGACGCCTATCCCGACGAACGCACCGCGCACGGCATGGGTTTTCACTACGCGACCTTCGACGAATTGCTGGCGCGATCCGACATCATCTCGCTGCATGTCCCCTCCACGCCGGAAACCCGCCATCTGCTGAATAGCAAAACCTTCGCCAAGATGAAGGACGGTGTGATCATCATCAACACGGCGCGCGGCGAATTGATCGAAACCGGCGGGCTGATCGAGGCGCTCAACAGCGGCAAAGTCGCGGCGGCAGGCCTCGATGTGCTGCCCGACGAACCGATGATCCGCGAGGAAGCCGGGCTGATCCATTCGATCTTCAACAAGGAACACGATCTGCGCAATCTGGTCGCCAACCATGTGCTGCTGCGGATGCGCAATGTGATCATCACGCCGCACAGTGCCTTCAACACGCGCGAAGCGGTTCACCGCATCGCCGAGACGACGGCGGCCAACATCGCGGCATTCCTGGAAGGACAACCGGAGAACCTGGTCAGAAAGGAATAATTAGGATTTCCTTGTCCGCGACAGCGGATGCGCGGCGGCGACAGTGGCCGCCAGGCGGTCTTTGGCGACATGCGTGTAGATCTGCGTTGTGGCGATGTCCGCATGGCCGAGCATGGTCTGCACGCTGCGCAAATCCGCGCCGCCTTCCACCAGATGCGTGGCAAAGGCATGGCGCAAGATGTGCGGCGACAACTTGTCGGGATCGAGTCCCGGCTTCCTGCGCCAGTTCCTTGAGCAATTGATGGCAACGCCGGCGCGTCAGATGGCATTCCGCGGAGCGTGAGGGAAATAGGAATTTCTCGGCATGACGGCGGCGTTCGCCGCGCGGCAGGAAGACTTCGCGTACCGCCAAGTAATTCGCAATGGCCTCGCGCGCACGCGGATTGAGCGGCGCCATGCGTTCCTTGTTGCCCTTGCCTTTCACCAGAAGTACGCCGTCCAGGTTGCGCACGGCCGCGAGCGGTAGCGTCGCCAGTTCGGAAATGCGCAAACCCGATGCATAGAGCATCTCCAAGATGCAGAGCAGGCGCACGCCCTCTTCGCTTTTCGCGGCTCCTTTGGTGGCCGCCTCGATCAACAGATCCAAATCTTCACGCGACAGCGTTTTGGGTAGGGGCCTTCCGCGCTTGGGCGCATCCACGGCCGTGGTTGGATTGTCGCTGCGGATATCGTCGGAATAGAGAAAGCCGAAGAATTGGCGCAGAGCCGAAAGCCGGCGCGCCTGAGACGAGCCTGCGATACCCGCCGACGACAAGCGGGCGAGATAGGATTTCACATGCGTCGCGCGTGGCGTGTTTGGCGTCCGCGCCTTTTGCTACCAAATGTCCATGAAAATCGAGCAAATCGCGGCGATAAGCCGACAGGGTGTTTAGGCTGGCGCCGCGCTCGGCACTCATCATATCGAGGAAGGCTTCGATCAGCGGCGCATCGCCGGACGGCTTCGCACGCTTCATGGCGCTGGCGCGGGCGCTGGTGCCGGCGGAGGGGGCAGCGGCGGCGGGACATAAAGCGCCAACGCTTCATCCGACAAACCATGCGCCGCATTGGGCAAATCCATCTCACGCAGTTGACGCACCAGCTCGATCGTCACATCCGGCGCCATGTCCCGAAGGCCGGAAGACTGTACGGCACGGAGGATCAACAACAGCGCTTCGCCCCTGCGCTCCGGCTTGGCCGACGCCGCTTCGATGCGTTGCATCGTCTGGGGACGCTTGCCGCTCCAACGCTGCGCTTCGATGGCTGGTACCTGCGCTTTCGCGTCCGGCGGCAAAGGTTTTCCGAGCACGTCCGCGAGGCCCAGCAGCAGCGCCTTATAGGCTCCGTCCGCATCGGGCGCGGGCGGATTGGCCGTGAGCCCGGCCACATAGGCGGCAACTATCGCTTGCGCCCTGACGTCGTGTGCCGGATTGGGAGCGATAAGATCGATTGCGCCCTGCATCGCATCCCTATCGGACAACCAGCGCTCCGCAGTATCCGGCACGCCGGCCAATAGCAGCGCGCGGGCGAACAGAGGCGCCATGTCGTGTTTCGCCAGTAGCGGCTTGATCGATGCGGCGATATCGCTCTGCAATCCGGCGGCGAGCGGCAGCAGTTTCGCCTTTTCGCCAAGAAGGAGCGCAGTGAATACGAGTTGCGCTTTGGCGTCGGGACGGGTTTCGAGCTGCGCGGCACGCCTGAGCAGAACTTGGCCGACGAAGAACGGCAAATTCGGCGCATCGCTCAGCGCCGTGGCAAGGCGATCCGCGGGAATATCCCCCGCCTCTGCCAGCGCCTTTAGTTCGGCAACACTCGCCGCACCGGTCCGGATGATGCGGTCTGCCGCTTCGATCCGGATCTGCGGGGAATTGCGCAGATCGCGCATCGCCAGAAGATTTGCGGGCGTCCCCATCGCCGCCGCCACATCGCCGGAAACCGGCAGACCGGCCTGGCGCAACAGGAAGATATGCATCGCGGTCGGGATGAGCGATGTGCCCGGGCAATATCGCCTTGTGGTTCAACACATCGTCGATGAGTGCGTCATAGGCTTTGTCGCCATTGCCTTGCGCCTCCAGCACGGCGCGCGTGAGATCGGCGGTCGCCGTGTCTCCCGCGGCGGCCGCGCAATAGGCCCGCAATTGCAGCCAGAACGGTTCTGGCGCGGTCAGGCGCGTGGCTGTCCGGTCGGTGCAAACATCGCTTGCACGATTGGCGGATGAGCAGTGCGTCCGCTTGCACACGGGCGAAATCCGCATCGTTTGGAATCGAGGCTTGCGCCGCCAGCGTGCCCGCCTCGTCGACCAGCCCGGCATCGAGAAGTTTTTCGATGCGCAGCGTCGTGAAGGCGCGTTTGGACGGTCCAATCGGCGCATCCGCTTTGGTGAGCACCAAACGCTTTGCCAACGAACGCAGCACCGGATCGGCGGAGGCCAGCGGAATATGCGTCAGCAATTCTTCGGCATCGGAGCGGCTGGTTCCGCTCCAAATTCCTTCGCCCAAGCCTCCATTGGTCGAAATCGAGCAGACCAAGGGCCGGGCCTTCGCTCGCACCGAGTGAATCCACCACCACTGCCTTGTCGATGGGCGGCGGAGTCGCTGCTATGGGCGCCGCTTGCGGCTGAGCTGGCGCCGGATCGTCCGGCGCGTCGGCGACCGGTGGCATGTCCCTGTCCGTCAAGACGGGCGGAGTATCGCCGCTTGGTGCCGGCGTTTGCGCCCACGCAAGCGGCGCCAGCAGTCCTATAAAAAGCGAAATCGCACTAACGCGAAAAACGGTCATTGGGAATTACCTGCTCTACCGCATGCTGCACCGGATGGACCGTGCCGCCATAAATTGCCAATCCGATGGCAGCCAGAATCAGAAGCGCGCCGGCGCCGATCGCGATTCTACCGCCCCAGCCAACACCCTCGGACCTTGCCAAGTTACGCATTTAAGACCTCTGTGTGTCTTTTTCACGGATTTTGCGACCCCGATACAAGTCCCGCTGGCGACAATTGGCTAGGCGTTGTAAGCGATGGGCGATGACCCGTTTGACGCGCACAATAGCATTGGTCGGCATGATGGGGGCGGGCAAAAGTTCGGTCGGCCGCCGATTGGCCGTGCGTCTGGACGTGCCGTTCCGGGACGCCGATGCCGAAATCGAGGCCGCGGCGGGCTGCTCGATCTCGGAAATATTCGAACATTACGGCGAGGCCGCGTTCCGCGACGGCGAACGCAAGGTGATCGGCCGTCTTTTGCAGGAACCACCGCATGTGTTGGCGACGGGCGGTGGGGCCTTTATCGATCCGCAGACCCGCGCCCATATGAAAGAAAAAGCGGTTTCGGTGTGGATCCGGGCGCCCTTGGAGGTCCTGTTGTCGCGCGTGCAACGCAAAGACGACCGGCCGCTTCTCAATGCCGGCGATCCGCGCGAGATTCTGGAGCGGCTGCTCGCGGAACGCTCGCCTATTTACGCCGAAGCCGACATTTCCATCGACAGCGAACACGGCCCGCACGCCGAAGCAGTCGAAAGTATTGTCGATTTGCTGACGAAACGGGGCATTTGGGGGAACGAATGAACGAATGCATCACCGTTTCGCTTGGCAATCGCAGCTACGACATTCATGTCGGGCCGGGCTTAGTTGCAGATGCGGGTAAGTTGCTGTTGCCACTGGCTCGGGGTCCAGTTCCCGTGGTTACCGACACAAACGTCGCCAAGCTGCACCTTCCGGTTTTCGTCACCTCTCTGATCGCCGCCGGTATCGATGCGCGCCCCATCGTCATGGATGCCGGTGAAGGCACGAAAAGCTTTCGCGGCCTGGAAAGGCTGTGCTCCGAATTGCTGGCGCAAGGCATCGATCGTGGCGGACTTGTCGTCGCCTTCGGCGGCGGCGTGATCGGCGATCTGACGGGGTTCGCCGCGGGCGTGCTCAAGCGAGGCATCGATTTCGCACAAGTGCCCACCACGCTATTGGCGCAAGTCAATTCGTCCGTAGGCGGAAAAACGGCGATCAACACCGTGGAGGGCAAAAACCTGGTCGGCGTGTTCCATCAACCGAAAATCGTGCTGGCGGACACGGCCGTGCTGTCCACCCTGCCCCGGCGCGAGCTGCTGGCGGGCTATGCCGAGACGGTGAAATACGGTGCGCTCGGCGATAGGACTTTCTTCGAATGGCTGGAAGCGAACGGCGCCAAGGCGCTGGCGGGCGACGCGGCGGCGACGGTGCATGCCGTGGCGCATGCCTGCCGCATGAAAGCCGGCATCGTGGCGCGCGACGAGCGCGAGGCGGGCGAACGCGCGCTGCTCAATCTTGGGCACACTTTCGGCCACGCACTGGAAGCGGCAACCGGGTTCTCGGCGCGGCTGCTGCACGGCGAAGGCGTGGCCGTGGGGATGGTATTGGCGTTCCGGCTTTCCGTTCGGCTGGGACTGTGCAACGGCCAAGATGCGGAGCGCTTCACGCGACATCTGAAGACCGTCGGCCTTCCCACTGAAATCTCTGATATTTCCGGGTCAAGGCCAAATGTCGCCGTGCTCCTGGATCACATGGCGCACGACAAGAAGTTCAAGGCTGGCAAGCTGAACTTCATCCTGCTGCGCGGCATCGGCCAGGCATTCGTCACGAACGATGTGCCGATGGAGGCGGTTAGGGATTTGTTTCTGGCGGCGTAGTTGGTGCAGGAGCCTTCCATACCACTTCAGCTTTCCACGGTACTTCGATCGGGATTCCTTCTTTGAGGGCGGGCTCGTAGCGCCAAGTCGCGACGCATGCGAGCGCTGCTTGATCGAGGCGATCACTTCCGCTCGAGGTCAGTATTCGCGGGTCCTTCACTGTTCCCTCCGTCGTGATCCGGAAGGTCACGGTGGTTGTGCCCTCTTCCCCAAGACGGCGCGATATTTCCGGGTAGTACTCCGAACTGCAAACGTGGGGCCTGCCGATAGAGACACTGAAAGCCTGCCCGACCGAAGGACTGGTTGCGGAAGCTGATGTCCTCCAGCGGATTGTTACCATGTGCGATTCCATCCACCTGTTCCATAGGGGTGAATCAGTTTTCCATAGAGGTGAATCAGCGACGCGCCAGGCGCCGACGCAGCGAAGCGCAGCTTGATCCAGTTCGGGATATCCGCTGCTGTGCGTCACGACCACGTTGCGTAGGCTGCCGTCTGGGGCCACGTCGAACTTCAGAAGTGTGTAGCCACCTTGACCAACTTTCGCCGCGGCGTCCGGATAGGGGCAATCCGATCCGAAGGTTGTGGCGGGTGGCGATTGCGCGAATGCCGGAGCCGATAGCAGCAATAGCAAAGCGAAGAGATATTTCATGACGCCCCCCAAATACCACCTAGCCCGATTATAACCGGCTCCCGGGATATCGCGGCGCGGCAAAATCGCCGTTTGAGCCGGCCGTTGCGCTATACTCCGCCACTGCTTCGAGGACTGCCATGGATACGACATTGCTCTTTACGCTCGGCGGGATCGTCATTTTGATGATCGCGGGAGCGTTTTTCGCCGGTTCCGAAACGGCGCTAACCGCGGTTTCGCGCGGCAAGATGCATCAGCTGGAAAAAGACGGTTCGCGCGCCGCCGCGAACGTCAACCGGCTGATGGCCAATCGTCAGCGATTGATCGGTGCCCTGCTGCTCGGCAACACCTTCGTCAACATCCTGGCGTCTTCGCTCGCCACCTCCGTCTTGGCGGACCGGCTGGGACACCGCGCGGTCGCCGTTGTGACGATATTGATGACGCTGCTGATCCTGGTTTTCGCCGAAGTGCTCCCCAAGACGCTTGCCATTGCGCGCACGGATCGTTTCGCCCTGGCGGTAGCGGGAGCCGTGAGGAGCGTCGAGGCTATTTTGGGGCCCATTGTAGGCTCGGTGCAGTTTTTCGTCTGGCGCATTTTATGGCTGTTCGGCGTCCGCGAGGAGGACGCCCCGCCACCCGACGAGGCGCATGACGAAATCCGCGGCACCGTCGATCTGCACCATGAAGAAGGCTCCGTGGAACGCGAACACCGCGACATGATCAGCGGCGTGCTCGACCTCACCGAATTGACCGTCGGCCAGGTCATGATCCATCGCAAGAACATGATGACGGTCGCCATCGATCAGCCTCCCGAACACATCATCGAAGCGGTAATGGCCACGCATCACGCCCGCGTTCCGGTATGGCGCGACGAGCCCGAGAATATCGTCGGTGTGCTGTATACGCGCCACATCGTGCGCGCCGTTCTGAAAAGTCGTGGTGCTGTCGAAGAAATCGACATCCCAGCGTTGGTCACCCCGCCCTGGTTCGTTCCCGAAACCATGGCATTGGAGGAATTGCTCGCGGCGTTCCGCGAACGGCACTCGCACTTTGCCTTTGTCGTCGACGAATACGGCGTCATCCTGGGATTGGTGACGCGAGAAGATATCGTCGACGAGATTTTCGGCCGCATTCCCGACGAGCACGCGCCCAAGGCGAAGAGCGGAATCCGTCCGCAGCCCGACGGATCGTTGATCATCGAAGGCGCGACGCCGATCCGCGATCTCAACCGAGAACTCGATTGGAATTTGCCGGACGATGAAGCGACAACGCTTGCCGGGCTGGTCATCCATGAAGCGCGCGCCATTCCCGATGCCGGACAGCGTTTTGCGTTCTATGGTTACAAATTCGAAATACTGCGCCGCCAGCGCAATCAGATCACCGTGTTGCGCGTTGTGCCGCCGCAGAGCGTTGCGGAGAAAGTGAAGATGCAATCCAGTTAATTCGGATTGTCATCCCCGGCCGAGTGCGAGCGCAGCGAGCACGAGGAAAGGGGAGTCCAGGTGAAGACCGGGAATGTATTCTGTCCGCGACGCGGAAATGTCTCTCGATAACCTCTTTCGTCCCGGCGCGAGGAGGGATAATTCACGATTGCGTTTTTCACCTCGCCAACCCGGGGAGGTCGATGGCGTGAGGTCCCTAGCGACAGCGTATGGACGCGAACGCACTCGCCGCCGCTAAAGCTCTGGCGGGTCGAGCGATCACCCGTGCCGGCGAAGACTCGGCGAAGCGGATCGGTGTGGGCGCTTACGTTGCCTCCAGCAACTCAACGCCAGAGGCCGCTTGCCACGCTTGGTCCGCGCTGTTGGCGCAAGCAGCCGCTGCCCGGGAACAAGGTCAACACCGCACAAAAAAAGGCCGGACATATGATCGCAAGCGACACTCCCCCGGGGCCAAGGTCGTTAGTGCCAATGCGTGGATTTGGACCTTCAATTCGTCCGCCAATGCGGCATAAACGCGGCGCTGGCGCTCGACCCGCGAAAGTCCTACGAAGAGCGGCGAGACGATCCGCACGCTAAAGTGGGTTTCGCCGCCATGGCGGTTGCCGGAATGGCCTTCATGGCGCGCACTATCGTCTTGTACCTCCAGCAGGGTGGGCGAAAACGCGGCGCTCAGTTTGTCACGAATAGTGTCGGTCATTGTCATGACAAAGCCGTCGCGCCCGAGTGCCCGTCTGTCAAGCTTTTCGTTTTCTTGTTTTTTCATAGATCATTCCCATAATCCACTCATGGCGAAATACAGCCCGCGCTTCGGGCACGACATTCGGATCAAACCAGACACGGCTCGAACCAAGCCCGTAGCCAAGCCGCGCGAGTGCGCCATTGCCGGTTGCCAGGGCGAAGGCGCCTTCAAAGTTCCCAAAAGCCGCGACAACCTCTCGACGCATATGTGGCTTTGCTTGGCCCATGCCCGCGAACACAACGAAAAATGGGACTATTTCGCCGGCATGAGCGAGCGCGAGATCGAGCGCTTCCGCAACGAGGCAATCATCGGTCACCGCCCGACTTGGCCGCTGGGAAAGCGCGCCGCGGGCGGTCCGCGCACGGCCGGTAACTATCATGTCGAGGACGGCTATGCGGTATTTGCAGAGCCGGAAGACACACCGGCACCGCACCGTCCGGTGCGTTTTCTGACGCCGCTCCAGCGTCAAGCTTTCGATATATTAAATCTCGAAAGCTCGGCCAGCTTGATCGAAATCAAGGCGCGGTATAAGGAACTCGTGAAGCGGTTTCACCCCGACGCGAACGGCGGCGATCGGGGCGCAGAAGAGCGTCTTAAGCAGGTTATCAAAGCCTACGGCGTGTTACGCGCCTCAGGGATGACCTAAGAGGGCTCCAAGCGCCCTCCTCTGTCGCGGCGGCCGCAAATTTTAGCCGGACCATAATTCAATGACCACTGATCCACAGGGCCTCGATGCATCGTTGAAGCCCGATACGCAAATCGACGTGAAGTCCACATTCGGAATCGACTCCAAGATGAAGGCCGCGGCCTTCTCCAAGTCGAATGAATATGTACCGGATCTCGACAAGGCCTACCGTTTCGACCGCGACACGACGTTGGCGATTTTGGCGGGCTTCTCGCACAACCGCCGCGTCATGATCCAGGGCTATCACGGCACCGGAAAATCGACGCATATCGAACAGGTGGCCGCGCGTCTGAACTGGCCTTGCGTGCGTATCAATCTGGACAGCCATATCAGCCGCATCGACCTGGTCGGCAAAGACGCCATCGTGCTGAAAGACGGCCAGCAGATTACGGAGTTCCGCGAAGGACTATTGCCGTGGGCGTTGCAACATCCCGTGGCGCTGGTGTTCGACGAATACGACGCGGGCCGGCCGGATGTGATGTTCGTGATTTAGCGCGTGCTCGAAGTGCAAGGCAAGCTGACCCTGCTCGACCAGAACCGCGTGATACGTCCCCATCCCGCCTTTCGTCTGTTTTCCACGACCAACACGATCGGGCTCGGCGACACGACGGGCCTCTATCACGGCACCCAGCAAATCAACCAGGGCCAGATGGACCGCTGGAGCATCGTGGCGACGCTGAACTATCTCTCGCACGACAGCGAAGTGGAGATCGTGGTGGCGAAAGTACCGACCTATGCTTCGCCCGAGAAAAAGAAAGAAGTTTCGGCCATGGTTCGCGTCGCGGATATGACGCGCAATGCTTTCATCAACGGCGATCTGTCCACGGTGATGAGCCCGCGCACCGTGATCACCTGGGCGGAGAACGCCGATATTTTCGGCGATGTCGGTTTCGCCTTCCGGCTTACCTTCCTCAACAAATGCGACGAGCTGGAACGCGCCACGGTGGCGGAGTTCTATCAGCGCGCTTTTGGCGAAGAATTGCCGGAAAGCGCAGCGAAGGTGCTGGTGGCGTGATGTCGATTGCCCTTCCATTGCCTCCCCCTTGTGGGGAGGCCGGAGCGCACAGCGCTCCGGGTGGGGGGCAAATTTTCGGATGGGAACGCCCCCCACCCGACACACTGCGCTTCGCTGCGTGTGTCGACCTCCCCACAAAGGGGAGGTAAAACAAAATGAACCCCGACAACTCCTCCAACGAAAACATGAAGCGCGCGGTGAGCGGAGCGCTGCGCGCCATTGCGGGCGAGCCCGAACTCGAGGTCACGTTTGTCACCGAACCGCGCAGTTGGTGGGCGGCGGTTACCCAGTTCTTTGTTAGCGGCCCAAGAAGAGCGCAATTGCCGGCTCCCTCTCGTTCCGTTTCTGCCAACGAATTGGCCGTCATTCGAGGATCCGGAGACGCACAGGCACTAAAGCTGGCGTATCACGACGATAAGGTTCATCGCCAACTTCGCCCTGCTTCGCCCGAAGCCGCCACGTTGTTCGAAGCCGCCGAACAAGCACGCGTGGAGGCCATCGGAGCTTTGGCGATGAAGGGCATGTCCCAGAATCTCGCCGCCAGCCTGGAATCCAGATATGCCGCGCGCGGCATGGCCAAGGCGCGCGACAAAGCGGATGTGCCGCTCGCCGATGCGCTCGGTCTTATGGTGCGCGAAAAGCTGACGGGCGAACGTCCGCCGGATTGTGTGCGCGCGGCGGTCGATCTATGGCGCAGCTTTGTCGAAAAGCGCGCCGGAAAAGATCTCGACAAGCTGTCTTCTGTGCTGCGCGACCAAAAGGCCTTCGCCAAGCTGACGCGCACGGTGCTGAAAGACCTCGATTTTGGCGAAGAAAGCGATAGCGATTCTCGAATCCGATGACAATGGCGAGCAAAGCGACGAAAAGCCGGAGGGCCAGGAAGGCGGCGAAGAACAAGACGCCCGCGGCGAAGCTTCGTCCGAAGACGCCGATCTGCAACAAGCCGAGGGCGAAGAAGGCGAACAAGACGCGGCCCAGATGGGCGCGGACGACAACGACGAAATGTCGGACAGCCAGGACAGCGACGACGGCGTCAAACCCTGGCGGCCGGACCTGCCGTTCTCCAACCAGGACGAATGGGGCTACAAAATCTACACCGCGCAATTCGACGAGATTATCGAGGCCGGCGAGCTATGCGATCCCGAAGAGCTCTCGCGCTTGCGCAATTTCCTCGACCAACAATTGCAGGCGATGCAGAGCGTCGTGGCGCGCCTGGCGAACAAGTTGCAGCGCTTGCTGCAAGCGCAACAGAACCGCTCTTGGGATTTCGATCTGGAAGAGGGATTGCTCGACTCCGCGCGGCTGACGCGCATCGTCATCGATCCGATGTATCCCCTGTCGTTCAAGCAAGAGAAGGATATGATCTTCCGCGACACGGTGGTGACGCTGCTGCTCGACAATTCCGGATCGATGCGCGGCAGGCCGATCATGGTGGCGGCCATGTGTGCCGACATTCTGGCGCGCACGCTTGAGCGTTGCGGCGTCAAGGTGGAAATCCTCGGTTTCACCACGCGCGCCTGGAAAGGCGGTCAGAGCCGCGAGAAATGGATCGCCGACGGCAAGCCGCCTCATCCCGGACGGCTCAACGATTTGCGCCATGTGGTTTACAAGAACGCCGACGAACCGTGGCGGCGCGCGCGCAAAAATCTCGGCCTGATGATGCGCGAAGGACTGCTCAAGGAAAACATCGACGGCGAAGCGCTGATGTGGGCGCATAACCGCCTCGCCGGCCGCCCCGAACAGCGCAAGATATTGATGGTGATCTCCGATGGCGCACCGGTCGACGATTCGACCCTGTCGGTAAACACCGGGAATTATCTCGAACGCCATTTCCGCAAGGTGATCGAAGATATCGAGCAAAAATCGAATGTCGAGCTGAGCGCGATCGGCATCGGGCACGACGTGACGCGCCATTACAGCAAAGCGGTCACTATTGTGGATGCCGAACAGCTGGGCGGCGCGATGACCGATCAATTGATCGGCCTGTTCGCGGAGAAGCGCGAAGACCGCGGACGTGGGACACGCCGCGGCCGCCGACGCGCGGGTCGTCGCTAATGAATCAGTACCCGCCGAAGCCCGACAGCGGCTGCACCGCGCGGCGCAGCATCCAATAAGGGATCAAAAGCAAGATGCCCTCGCCCGCCAGCACGCCGGCATAAACCAAGGCGTGATTGAGCCAGGACGATTCAATACCGGCGTGAGCCGCAGGGTAGAAAATCCCGGCGAAGAAGATCGCGCCGCTAAGAAAGCCGAAGAACGGCGCCGTCCACCAGCTCGCTCCGCGCGTACCATCGAAGATGACGATGGAAACCAAGCTTGCGAGGAAGAACGCGGCTCCGAAACTCAGCGCTTCGCGCAGCGCGGGCACTGTGTCCTGCGGTACAAAGCCCTGCAGGTCGCGCGAGGCGAAGATGACAAAGCCAACCACTGACGCCGAAGCGATCACGACCTGCGCAAAAGCATAAGCCGGTCCGTAGCGCCGGTTGGTGAGATGGATGCAGAAAAAGCCGACGCCGACCAGAAGGTGACCACCCGTCAACCAGGGCGCGCCTGTGCCATCGAGGAACAGAGGCACGGGCGTGTCGCGGTAGAGGTAAAGGCCCACGAAAGCCGCCAAAAGCGACAATACCGGTAGAATCATGCGCAGGACCGCCGTCACGGCCGCTCCTAGCTTTTGGCCGAAAGTCTCGCGATGGCCATAAGCGGTTCCCCCGCTCCATGCCGCGTCGCTCGCACTGCGCAACCGATAGGGACCGTCTTCAACCGACCCCGCCGACATCCGAAGGCCTACGCGATCACGCCGGCCACCGGCTACTCCGCCATTTTGGAACGCCCGCACCACACCACCCCATATGCGCCCGTCGCACGACGACGACCTGGCGCGTTTTGATACATTACGGGAATATAGATGCAGGCGCCATGCCTGAAAGGCTGACGAGACTTGGTAAATAGCGCGGTAACGCTATCCGCTAGGCTGCAACCGCAACCTTTTTCGCGATCTGGCGCTTCAGCCGCAGGGCCTTCGGCGACAAGACACCGTCCTTGGCCTTGAGCAGGAAGGCGTCCAACCCGCCGGTGCGGTCTACCGTCCGCAAGGCGTTCATGCTGATTTTCAGCTTGTAAGAGTGGCCAAGGGCTTCGCTGGCGAGCGAAATCACCTGCAGGTTGGGGCGGTAGATCCGCTTGGTTTTGTTGTTGGCGTGGCTGACATTATTACCAACCAACAGGCCTTTTCCGGTCAATTCGCAGCGGCGAGCCATGGGCGTTCTCTTGAGATACTTTGGGCAGAGGCGGCTACATAAGGGGGGCGGCCCGGCGGGTCAAGCATAGAGTGCGTCAATAGCGTGACGCCCCCGGCGTGACCTTCTTTCCCATCGGGTCCGCCATGCCCGGCTGAGAGCGTGCGCCATGCTGTCTCCTGTTTGCGAGGCTGTCGCGCTAGCCCTTCGTAGATTTAAGAATGTTTCCGGCTTGTAATCATTCTTGAAGCGCAATGAAAATCGGCCACGCCCCCTGTCAAACGCCAACTTGACACTGCCTTTCTCGCGCGAATTAACTTTCCCACCGGCATAACGTCGCCGCTCGCGGCGTTCGACAGCATAATTGGACCACGCAGCGCAGCATGCTAGCTCTAGCGTGCTTCAACCAAACGAGATCTCACGATGAAATTCCGTTCCCTCGTCCTTGGCTTCTGCCTGTTCGCCGCGCCTGTTAACAATGCCGCACTCGCCGCCGGCGGCGCGGGCGCCGAACAAGCCGGTGGCCCCTCCTCGTCGCTCAACTTGGCGATGACGATTTATGCCGGCGGCATCACGCTGGGCAAAGTCGATATGGATGCGAAGTTCATCGACGGTAAATATCACGTGGTTTCGAATTTGGTGACCAGCGGCGTGGTCAACGTTTTCTGGCAATCCGAAATTCAGGCGACATCCAACGGCACTTGGTCGGATCACGTGCTGCAACCGACGCTGTACGATTCCTTTTACACCGGGCACGCCGACAAAAAGCAAGAAGTGTCGCTGACTTTTGAAAACGGCACGCCGGTGCGGCTCTACGCCAATCCGACCTATCCGCTGACCGGATACGAGGTAAAACCGGAAGAGAAGAAATCGACCTTCGATCCGCTGAGTGCGGTGATCTATATCGCGTCTGGCGTCGGCGCCGACGCAAACAGTCCGTGCAACGTATTGGCACCCGTCTATGACGGCCGCCGCCGCTACAATATCCAGCTGACGAAGGTCAAAGACATTACCATCAAGATGGACAACGGCCTTTACCAAGGCCCCGGACTTTTGTGCGCGATCAAATATACGCAACTCTCCGGCTACAAGCCGCGCGTTCTGAAAGACGCAAATTTCCCCGATATCTTCGCCAGAGTGGCAATTTTCCCCAGCGCGATTGCGGGGCGCAAATTTGTCGTGCCGCTGCGCGTCTGGGCGGAATCGCAATATGGCGAGATTGCCGTGCTTGCCACCGGGCTCAAGATCGACGGCGTGACGCCGAAATCGGGCGGGTGAGCTGAGATCCTACGGCACGATCGATACGGCTTCACCAAGTACGCATTTGAACGACATCTGCGTCGCGCTGACCGGCGTGGGGTGTCGCCTTCCTGGACCGAACCCCGGTCTGGCGCGAATATCGGAAACTAAGACGTCAGCGCCGCCAACAGCGGCACCAGCGCCGCGCTGACCGGCGTGGGGATGCCATGGCGCGCGCCTTTGCGGACGATCACCGCATTGCGCGCGTCCCATTCCATTTCGCGACCCGCCATGCGATCGACATACATCGAATTGCCTTCGTCCGGTCCCGCCCTCAGGAAGAATGCGATCTGCGGCTCGATCAGGCCCTCGTCCAACTTCGCTCCTTCGGCGCGGCCGACCGCGACACACTCCGCCAAGATGGAGCGTGCGACATCGGCAATGCCTGGCTTGTGGAACACGCGCATCGGCTGACCCGTCAGCGAAAGGATCGCCCCGCCCGGTGCGTTGAGACAAAGTTTTTTCCAAGCGACCGTGATAAGATCGTCCGATGTCTCGGCACGGATGAATGAGCCCGCGAACAAGCTGCAGAATTCTTTTCCGGCCGCATCGTCCGAAACCGTGAGCAACGCGATCCTGCGCCAGACGACTTCGCCCGCCGCTTGGCGCGAAACCGGAAGCTCCACGACAACCGGCACGATAGGAGTGCCTGGCGGCAGATAAGGCTCGACGCGCTCGCGATGTTCGACGCCGTTCTGCAGCACGGCAAGCTTGGTATGCGGGCCGATAGCGGCGCCGAGCCATCCCGCGGCAGACGGCACCTGATGCGCCTTAACGCAAAGCAGAACCCAATCGGCGGAGGCAAGATCTTTCTCCGACGTGGTTACGCGAGCCGGAAATATCTTTGCAGCCTCGCCCGCCTTCTGCACCGAAACGCGCGCGAAGGATTGCCGAGCACAAAAGATCACATCGTGACCGGCTTCGATCAGCGCCGCGCCGACGGTGCAGCCGATGGCACCGGGACCGATAACCAAAACGCGCGTCATGCCATACTCCGCCGAGAAATTGCGCCCGGTGTTTGGCCTTTGTGCAGATTTGTTTCAAGAAGTTTTTGTCAGCTCAGCTTGCGCGTCGCCGATTTGAAGCCGTCTCGCCTTATTTTTGCTCGGATTTGCGCGCGCATGGAACCAGTCGGCAGTCAGATGGGGCAACGCCATGAAGCGCGTTCTGATGTTCTTTTGCTGTTTGTTGTTTGCTGCTCAACTCTGCCAGGCACGGACACCGATCGCGCCCGACACCTCGCCGCACAAAGTGCAATTCATAGCGGTCGACAGACGTAGAGCTAGAAGTGCTCGACTGGGGCGGCAACGGCCGTGCGCTGGTGTTTCTGGCGGGCTTTGGCCATACGGCGCACGACTTCGACAGCCTCGCACCGAAATTCACGGCCAGATCATCACGTCTACGGCATAACCCGGCGCGGCTATGGCAAGATCGAGCAAGCCGCTACCTACCGAGGAGAACTATGCCGCGGACCGGCTGGGCGATGATGTTCTCGCCGTGATCGCCGCGCTGAAACTAGACCGGCCGGTCGTGGCAGGCCACTCTTTTGCGGGCAAGGAACTGAGTTCCATCGGAAGCCGACATCCCGAGAAGGTGACGGGCTAATCTATTTGGAAGCGGCCGGCGGTTACGCATTCTACGATCGTGCTCATGGTAACATGATCGTCGACCTCAATGATTTGCGCCGCCGACTCGATCATTGGAATTACATGGAAAGTCCCGCCGATGCTCAGCGCCAATCGAAGATCTTCTGCAATCGGGCGATCTGGAACTTATTCGGAGTGATCTCGAAAAGGAGCTTGCGGAGATTCAGGCTGCTCCCCCCATGCCACCCGGCGCGCAACAACCACCGGCAACGCCCGAGACGGCTATCGCCAGCGCCATTGTTTTCGGCGTGCGGAAATACACCACAATCAACGCGCCGGTACTCGCCATCTTCGCAGTGCCGCACGATTCGTCCGCGCGATCCCAAGCCCGAGGCGAAAGCCAATGCCGAGCAAGACCTCGCCTTTATGACCCAGCAGTCGAACGCTTTCCAAGCCGGCGTCCCCACGGCGCGCGTCGTACGCCTGCCCTACGCGAACCATATCGTGTGGCTCTCGAACGAAGCGGATGTTATCCGCGAAATGAACGCGTTCATGAAGGGACTCAAGTAAGCCTCAATCCTTGGTCCGGCACCAAGTTCAGCACGTTCCGTGCGGCATCCGGAATATTGGTGCCGGGACCGAAGATGGCCGCGACACCCGCCTTCTTCAAGAAGGCGTAATCTTGCGGCGGGATGACTCCGCCGACAACCACAAGCGTATCCGCTTTTTCCTTTTTTAGCGCCGCGATCAATTCGGGCACCAGAGTCTTGTGGCCTGCCGCGAGGCTGGAAATGCCCACCACATGCACGCAAGCGGCCACTGCTTCTTTGGCGACTTCTTCGGGCGTCAAAAACAATTCGCCGATGTCCACTTTGAAACCGATATCGGCAAAGGCGCTGGCAATGACTTTGGAGCCGCGGTCGTGGCCGTCTTGGCCCATTTTGGCGACGAGAATGCGCGGTGGTTTGCCGGACGATTTGGTGAAGGCTTCGACCTCGCCCTTCAACGCGGCAAACTCGTTGTCCCCTTCGAAGGCTCCGCCGTAAACGCCGGAGATCGTGCGAGTGACGGCGCGATGGCGCAGATGCACTTTCTCGATGGCGTCGGAGATTTCGCCGACGGTGGCGCGGACCCGAGCGGCCTCGACCGCCAGTGTGAGCAGGTTGGCGTTGCCGGCCGCCCCTTTGCGCAAGGCCGTTAGAGCGGCTTCGACTTTGGCAGGATCGCGTTTGGCTTTGACGTCCTTCAGACGGGCAATCTGGGAATCGCGCACCGCCGCATTGTCGATATCGCGAGTCTCGACCGCATCGGCATTGTCCAGTTCATAGCGGTTGACGCCGACGATCACGTCTTCGCCTTTGTCGATGCGGGCTTGGCGGCGGGCCGCCGATTCTTCGATGGCGAGCTTGGGCGTGCCCGCTTCTACCGCTTTCGTCATGCCGCCCATTGCTTCTACTTCGTCGATGATCTTCTTGGCGTGAACGGCGAGCGAATGAGTCAATGCCTCGACATAATAAGAACCGCCAAGCGGATCGACGGTTTTGGTCACCAGTGTTTCGTTTTGCAGAATGAGCTGGGTGTTGCGGGCGATGCGGGCGGAGAATTCGGTCGGCAGCGCGATGGCTTCGTCGAAAGAATTGGTGTGCAGCGATTGCGTGCCGCCGAGCACTGCCGCCAGCGCCTCATAGGCCGTGCGCACGATGTTGTTGTAGGGATCCTGCTCGGTCAGCGACACGCCGGAGGTCTGACAATGGGTGCGCAGCATCAAGCTCTCGGGCTTCTTGGCGCCGAAACCCGTCATAATCTGCGCCCATAATAACCGCGCCGCACGCAACTTGGCGATCTCCATGAAGAAGTTCATGCCGATGCCGAAGAAGAATGACAGCCGCGGCGCGAAGGCGTCGACTTCCAGGCCCTTGTTCAGCGCCGTGCGGACATATTCGATGCCGTCGGCCAGCGTGAACGCGAGCTCTTGCACGGCCGTCGCACCGGCTTCGTGCATATGATAGCCGCTGATCGAGATCGAATTGAATTTCGGCATATTTTGCGCCGAATATTCGATGATATCGGCGACGATGCGCATACTGGGTGCGGGCGGATAAATGTAGGTATTGCGCACCATAAATTCTTTGAGAATGTCGTTCTGAATAGTGCCGGAGAGTTTGTTCAGCGCAACGCCCTGCTCCTCCGCCGCCACGATGAAATTCGCCATGATCGGAATGACCGCGCCGTTCATGGTCATCGACACGCTCATTTTGTCGAGCGGGATGCCGGCGAACAGGATCTTCATGTCTTCGACGGAATCGATGGCGACGCCTGCCTTGCCGACATCGCCTCCGACGCGCGGATGATCGCTGTCATAGCCGCGATGGGTGGGCAAATCGAAGGCGACGGAGAGCCCCATCTGCCCGGCGGCGAGGTTCTTGCGGTAAAAGGCGTTCGACTCTTCAGCCGTGGAGAAACCCGCATATTGACGAATGGTCCAAGGCCGCCCGGTGTACATGGTGGCGCGCACGCCGCGCATAAACGGGGACAGCCCGGGCAGCGAATCCGCCGCCTCGATACCTTCCAGATCGGCGGCGGTGTAGAGCGGCTTGATGGCGAAGCCTTCCGGCGCGGGCCAAACAAGACTTTCCACCGGGCGGTCTTTGAGTTCCTTCGCGGCGAGGGCCGCCCAGGCCTTGGGTATCTTGTCAGCCATTGTTTTCTCCGGAGCGGGGGGAGTATCGCACGGCTCAAAGAGGGTCAAAGGGCGTTTTACCGCTGTCAAAATTCCGTCGGGAAAACGTCACGTTGCTCAGCATACGGAGGTTTCCGTGGATAAGTCGGCGAGACTCCATGGTTCGGCCTATCCACAAGTACTTGTGCCGTCCGAGTCTTGACAAACCCCCTATAGTATGAGAACAAAGGCTGATATTGAGTCGGTTAGCGATTCGGACGGCGTTCGTTCGCACATCGTTCTTATTGTGGATTTTTCGGAATGCGACGCGCTCGCCCGTAGGCCTTTTGCTTGTACTTCGGCGTAAAAATACCGATGTTGCAGGGCGATGATCCCGAAACGCTACCAGCACGATAAGGCACCTTTGGGGGGCCGCGTTACGGCCGTTTTGGGGCCCACCAACACCGGCAAGACCCATTTCGCCATCGACCGGATGCTGGCCCACAAATCCGGCATGATCGGCCTGCCGCTGCGGCTTCTGGCGCGTGAGGTTTACGACAAGGTCGTACGTCTGAAAGGCGCGCCCCTCGCCGCTCTCATCACCGGCGAAGAAAAGATTGTTCCGCCCGGGGCGAAGTATTTCGTCTGCACGGTGGAAGCGATGCCCGTGGATCTCGGCACGGCGTTCCTGGCGGTCGACGAAATCCAACTTTGCGCCGATCCCGAACGCGGCCATGTCTTCACCGACCGCTTGCTGCATGCGCGCGGCGAAGAGGAAACCGTATTCCTCGGTGCCGACACGATGCGCGGCGCCCTGCAGCGCTTTACCCCGCACACCTATTTCATGTCGCGGGCCCGGTTTTCCGACCTCGCTTATACGGGATCGAAGAAGCTGACGCGTCTGCCGCGGCGCTCCGCCGTGGTCGGGTTCTCGACGGAGGACGTCTATGGCATCGCGGATCTGATCCGCACGCAGCGCGGCGGCGCAGCGGTGGTGCTGGGCGCGCTCTCCCCGCGCACCCGCAACGCGCAGGTCGCACTCTATCAGTCCGGCGATGTGGACTTCCTGGTGGCGACGGACGCCATCGGCATGGGCATCAATATGAGCGTCGATCACGTCGCGTTCTCCGCGCTGGAGAAATTCGACGGCTTCGGCACGCGCCCCTTGAAGCCCGAAGAGATCGGACAGATTGCCGGGCGCGCCGGCCGACATATGAACGACGGAACATTCGGCGTGACCTGCGATGCCGAAGGGCTCGACGAGGAAACCGTCGCGCGCGTGGAAGGTCATCGCTACGATTCCGTGCGCGTGCTGCAATGGCGCAATTCGGCGCTGGCGTTTCATTCCGTCGATATGCTGATCGCCAGTCTGGACGAACCGCCGCCGGCGCGCGGCTTGGTGAAAGCGCGCCCCGCCAGCGATGTGATCGCGCTGCGCCTCCTCGCCGAGCAGGAAGAAGTTCGCGACCGCATTACCTCGTCCGGCCGAGTGAAACTCTTATGGGAAGCGTGCCAATTGCCGGACTTCCACAAGCTCAGCAGCGACGAACATGTACGCCTGGTGCGGACGATCTTCTTCCATCTGACCGATGAGGACGGCGTTTTGCCGGAGGATTGGCTGGCAAGGCAAATCGCCCGGCTCGATATTGTGGAAGGCGATGTCGCCACACTCTCCGGCCGCCTGGCGCAGGTGCGCACCTGGACATACGCAGCGCATCGGCCGGGCTGGGTCAAAGACAGCGCGCATTGGCAGGAACAAACGCGTGCCGTCGAAGACCGGCTGTCTGATGCGCTGCATGAGCGGTTGACGCAGCGCTTTATCGACCGGCGCACTTCGGTGCTGATGCGCCATCTGCGCGATGACGATGCCGCGATCGTGCTCGACGATTCCGGCGGCGTGGCGATCGGCGGCGAGATCATCGGCAAGTTGGACGGCTTTCGCTTCACCCAAGCGGAAAGCGCAGCGGGCATTCACGAACGCGCCTTGCGGGCAGCAGCCATAAAAGGCCTGGAAGGCGAATTCTTCGCGCGGGCCGGACGGCTGACGAATGCGCCGGAAAATGAGATCACGCTGACCGAGCATGGGCGGATCTGGTGGGACGGCGCCATCGTGGCAAAGCTGATAGCCGGCTCATCGCCTCTCGCACCCACTGTCGCGCTGTTGGCTGACGAGAATCTAAAAGGCGAACCGCGTGCCGGGGTGCAGCGCCGCTTGGAGGAATGGGTTACGGCGCGTATCGCGGCGAAACTCGAACCGTTGCTTGCGCTGCAGGCTGGCGTCGAAGCAAAAGCCGGAACGGCCGACGCGTTACCGGCAATGGCACGCGGTATTGCTCATCAACTTCTCGAGAATTTCGGCTCTCTAGAGACATCGCGCCTCGCCCTGCCCAGCGACCGGCGAATGCTGATCCGCGCCTTGAGGCCTTATGGCGTGTGGTTCGGCCGGCGCTCCATCTATCTGACAAAATTGTTGCGGCCCGATGCGGCATCGCTGCTCGCCTTGTTGTGGGGCGTATGGACAAAATTGGAGCAAGTGCCGGCTTTGCCGCGCGCCGGGCTGACCTCGTTCGTCAACGATGCGAATGCGCCGGACGGATTTCTAGCGGCCGCGGGATTCCGCGCGATCGCCGGGCGCGCTATCCGCCTCGACATGCTGGAGCGGCTCGAAGATGTCCTGGAGAAAGGGATCATCGAAGGCCTAACGGCCGAAGCGCTGACGCCCAAATTGGTTTCGCTGCTTGGCTCAAGCAATGACGAATTGACCGAAGTGCTGACGGCCCTTGGTTGGCATAGAACCGAGGTTGCCGGCGAGACCGCACATTCGGTGTGGCGACGCGCGCACGACAAACGCGAACATCAGTGGCGCAAACCTCAACAGCGAGAACCTCAGCCGGCCGTGGTGAAGGATTCGCCGTTTGCCGGACTTGCTGGCCTGATCGGAGGGAAATGACCGAAGAGCGTATCCGTCTCGACAAGTGGTTGTGGTGTGCCCGTTTCTACCGCTCGCGCGAGCTGGCCAGGCAGGCTTGCGAATCCGGGCTGCTCCGCGTCAACGGACACCGGGCCGAAAAGCCGGGCCGCGAGGTCAAGCTCGGCGATGTGATAACCTTACCCCGCTTAAGGGAAATCGTTGCGGTGCGTGTCGTCGCCGCAGCCAAGCGCCGCGGAACGGCGCAGCAAGCACAATCGCTTTATGAAATCGTCGCAGACGCCCCTCCCGCGTAAGGCTTCGCTTGATCCTGCGGCGCCAGCGCCTTAATGGACACTCATAAGACTACGTCCGGAGTAGAGAATGACCTACGTCGTTACCGACGCCTGTATCAAATGCAAATTCATGGATTGCGTGGAAGTCTGCCCGGTGGACTGCTTCTACGAAGGCGAAAACATGCTCGTCATCCACCCGGACGAGTGCATCGATTGCGGCGTTTGCGAGCCGGAATGCCCGCCGGAAGCCATCAAGGCCGACACGGAATCGGGCCTGGAGCAGTGGCTGACCCTGAATGCCGATTTTGCCAAGAAATGGCCGAACATCACGCAAAAGGGCACCGCTCCGGCCGATGCCGAAAAGTACCAAGGGGAAAATGGCAAGTACGAGAAGTACTTCTCCGATAAACCCGGTTCCGGCGAGTAGAATGAGCGTTTTTGGCATCGGCATGGCGGCTTGCCGCCTGGTTCGGCGTGCCTACCGCTTTGGCAACAATCCATTAATTCCCTTAGGTTTCGCAATAAGTTTCGGAAATTCAAAGGTTTGACGATTCCGGCCTTCCATTTTCGTCATTTCTGTGATACCTTGGATTTGTTCTGAAATTACTCGAAAGGCGCTCCCCCACCCGGGTTAATGAGAAATCCGGAGGCGTCGCATTCTGTTGCAGTGCGAAATAAGGCGGTGCCCCCAACCGGGAGGTGCTGGTTCGAGTGCGCGAAGCGGAAATGGATCGGAATGACAACGGCAAAGACTCCTCTACCACCGGTGGCGATTAAGAAAGTCCCGGCGAACTCCAATAAGAAACTCGAATTCAAGGCCAACGACCATGTCGTGTACCCCACCCATGGCGTGGGCAGAATCATGCGCATCGAAGAACAAGAAGTGGCGGGCACCAAGCTGGAATTGTTCGTCATCACCTTCGATAAGGACAAGATGACCCTGCGCGTCCCCACCTTGAAGGCCAAGGCTGTGGGCATGCGCAAGCTCTCCTCGCCCGATACGGTGGCGACGGCGCTCAACACGCTGAAAGGCCGTGCGCGCATCAAGCGGACCATGTGGTCGCGCCGGGCGCAGGAATACGAAGCGAAGATCAATTCGGGCGATCTGGTGTCGATCGCCGAGGTGGTGCGCGACCTGCACCGCGCCAGCGGCCAGCCGGAACAATCCTATTCCGAGCGGCAGCTATATGAAGCGGCCCTCGCCCGCATGGCGCGCGAAGTCGCCGCGGTGGAAAAGACCGACGAGCCGACCGCGGTCAAGCGTGTCGAAGGCATGCTGCTAAAGAAGGCTGCGTAACTTTTTCGGTTATAGAACGTGAAACGGCCCGGAAAGTTTCCGGGGGACATTGGAAAAGGGAGCTCAGGTGACGCTTTTGGCACCGGCTCCCTTTTTCGTTTTGGGCGCTTCGAGCATCACCTGAGTTCACGCCCCACCGTCTCCCGGTAAGGGGATGTTGCTAACGCGGACAGACTTACGTTTTTGACCACACCAACCAATTGCCTCGTAGCGAGGCTGGGGAACGGTCACGTCCAAGATTGACGCTTGGGATCATCAATGCTCGGCCGCAACGGCAGGACATGGTGCGATAACGGACGCAAAGCCCCAACGTCAGAATGGCTGCGCCGCCAAAACTGGCCATTCAAAAAGGCCACACCCAACTTGGGTTGCGGCATTATGATGGGTCTCGGACGGAGAATGGACGCTGGTGGAAGTGGAGCGCTGGCTGGCGCCGATTCTTAGATACAATCCGCGCGCTGTTGTCACAGCTTAAAGCCGTTTGAAACCCCGCGAGCCAGCATTGCCACGGGTGCGGCAGCCTCTTATGATTTCAACCGTGGGGGGAAAACGTGAACCGGGTTTTGACGGCTGCTTTTGGTCTTGCCGTATGTGCGGGTTCTGCGCAGGCCGCCGCCTATGACGATTTCATGCGCGGCATGGAAGCAAGCCGCGCCAACAATAGCGACCTTGCAATCTCCGAGTTCACCAGCGCGCTCAATGCGGGCGACCTCGCGGCGGCCTATGTCCCGGACGCTTATTTTGGTCGCGCGTCGGCCTATCTGCAAAAACAACAATGTGCGTCGGCACTCGCTGATCTCGATGCAGTGCTGAAGGCGCGGCCAAATTTCCTGCAGGCATATTACGCGCACGCAACTGCGAATGCGTGTTTGAACAAGAACGACGCGGTCCTGGCCGACCTGAACAAGGTCATCGAGATCGCGCCGACGGCAGGCGCTTACAGGTCGCGCGGAAGTTTTTATTGGTATCACGCTCAATTCGCGCAGGCCGCCGACGATTATGCGCGGGCTGTCACTCTGCCGCCGAAGAACGGCTACGCTCTCGTTTGGTTCGCCATCTCCGCGGGGCGTGCGGGAACGCTGGATCTCGCTGATTTCGGGAAGAAAGTGTCCGATCTCGATCTGGACGACTGGCCGGCCCCGCTGCTGGATTATTTTCGCGGCAAGGCGACGGCCGACGAGGTCTACCGCAAGGCCGCGCGCGGCGAGGGCGATGTCCCGACCCACCAGAAATGCGAGGCCGATTTCTACATCGGAGAATGGCGGCTTATCGCCAAGGACCCATCCGCGAAATCGCTGCTTCAGCAAGCGGAACAAGAATGTCCGCATAACTTTGTGGAGTATTCGGCGGCACACGAGGAACTCAAACGCGTGCCTTGAGGAGGAATGTGATGCGCAAGGCCGCCATTATCGCGTTGGCATTGAGCTTGCTCTTCAGTCCCGCTGCGGCGGAGGAGAAATGCCAGCTCTTGCGCGTCGCTGCTCTTGATATGAGTACGGATTTTTCCCACGTCACGGTGCCGGCGGCAATCGGAGATCATCCGCTTACCATGATTGTTGATACGGGGGCCTACATGACGATGCTCACCGAAACCAAAGCGGCAGAGCTGGGCCTCCAACAGGAGTTGATCGATCCTCGCTCAGCATGGTTGACCATCTATGGAGGCATCCGGATCAGGCATTATGTGTCGGTCAGCGACTTCTCGCTGGGAAGAATGAAGGCCCGCAAGCTGGATTATCCACTTGTGCCGGCCGGTTTCTTACCACCGGGCGTGGACGGTCTATTGGCGCCGGATTTCCTCGCCAATTTTGATCTCGACTTCGACTTCGCGAACGCAAAGCTCAACCTCTTCTCGAAGGATCATTGCGAGGGCAAGGTAGTGTATTGGACGCACGATCCCGTTGCCACCATTCCGCTCACCTTGGACGACAATAATCACATCATCATTCACCTCCAGCTCGACGGGCGGGATGTGAAGGCACTTCTCGACACCGGCGCGCCCCAATCGGTGATGAGCCTGGAAACCGCTGAAGACATGTTCGGCCTGAAAGACGATTCACCGCAGTTGACGCATGTGCGGGGCCCGAACGGCACAAAAAATGCGCGTCACTATCCCTTCAAACAATTGTCGTTCGAAGGTGTGGCCGTCACCAACCCGAACATAACGCTCGTACCCGATAGGGAGGCGCAGTTGGGCCGCAACGCACCCGATCTCATCATCGGAACGTCGATCCTGCGGCAACTCCACCTTTACATCGCCTATCACGAGAAGAATCTCTACGTCACCGCGGCCAGTGCGCATTGAAGGCGTACCGCTGCAGCGGCCTGGCTAGCGCCTCACTTCAAAGTCCTCACCGTCAGGCATCATATCGAGATCATATGAGCAGCAATCTCAGGGGTGGGCGTCCAGGCTTGGATGAGGCGCTCGCCTTCAGTGATCTCTTGTTTGCTCATCCGGGCTGTGACAGCGGCGCTCTCCTTCATCGCCACATCGCGGTCCTCGATAGAGGCCGGGTAGCGAGCGGCGAGGTTGAACCACTTATAGGCCAAGGCCAAATCCGGCGGATCACATCCGGTGGCACAGCCAAGCCTTTGGCGTATATCCTGCCGAGTGCGATCTCAGCGGAACTCACGCCTTTGCCAGCGGCGCTGTCCAGCAGCCTCTCCGCGTCAGAGGGGCTCTGCTTCACCCCGTCACCGTTGGCGTATTTGATGCCCAGCCGCGCCTCAGCGAGAGGCATTCCGTCGTCGACGGCGCGGCGAAGCCATGTGAGTGCTTGCGCGTCGTTGCGCGAGACGCCATCCCCGGCTTCATACATGAGGCCGAGTTTGGTGCGCGCAACATCCCGGAGAAATCGCGTCGTTATATTCCTTGTTGTCGGCAACCTTGCGATACCACGCAGCCGCTTGCGCATGATCCGGCACAACACCTATGCCTTTCTCGTACATCACGGCAAGACTGCACTGCGCACGAGTGAGGCCCTGCTCGGCCGCCTTGCGCATCCATGTCACGGCAGCGTCCTTGGTCAGTGGCACGGCCGAACCCCTTAGGTACATAGAGGCAAGTGCTGCCTCTGCCTTGCCGTATCCCTGCCCTGCCGCTTTGCCGATCCACTTCAACGCCCCGCGATGATCGACATGCTCGCCGTTGGGAAAGCCGAGTTCCAGAAACGAACCCAGGTCGCTTTCCGCCCCGGCGTCGCCCCGTTCGGCGGCGGCCCGATTTGCTGCAGAGTTTGTGTCACCGTGAAGCTCAAATTGATAGGTGGGACCGCATACGCCTTCGCCTTCGAACATGCGCAAGCCGCCCGGCCTATACCAACGCGATTCCTCGATACGGTCTTTTGGTACGCCATGGCCGAGCCGGTACAGCTGTGATAGGCCACCTTGCGCGTCGAGGTTCGCCTGATCCGCCGCTTTGCGATACCACACGGCGGCTTGTGCATAATCCCGCGCCACGCCAGAACCATTATCGTACATCCGTCCGATGCGTTCCTGTGCCGCCGCGTTGCCTTGTTCGGCAAGAGGCCGCAATTGTTTGAGCGCTGTCGCGTAGTCGCCGCGATCAAACGCTCCCAAACCATCTTCCAACTCTGCGGCGGCGGCTCGCCATGCACCCGCAATCCCTACAACAACCGGCACGCCGATCACGCCACAAATCACGCCGATCAACAGCAGCTTTTTGGTGAGCCGCAGCCTCATTCCAATGCGGCCAGCCATGATGGTCGAGACGCGCGCCTGTAGGTCTCCGCCCGTAACGCCCGAAACACAGGGTAACGGCTGGCGCAAATAGCTCCGGCAAACCTTCAGGATCGCTTCGGCATAGGCCTTGCGCTCACAGCGCGATTGAATCACGGCTTCGTCGCAAGCCCGTTCGCGCTCCACGACGAGCCGTCGCCCAATCCACCACACAAACGGATGAAACCAGAACAGCCCCTCGACGATCATATGAAGCGTTGCCGAGAGATTATCGTGGCGACGCCAATGCGAAATTTCGTGTGCGAAGATCGCATCCAATTGCTGACGAGTAAGATTCGCGACGATGCCTTCGGGCAGCACGAGAACAGGCCGAAAGACGCCGAACAGGCCAGGCTCCAGGAGAGCCGGCGATGCCTTGATCGGGATTGGGGCATCGAGCTGCAGAGGCAACGCATTGCGTAGAATGGCGCGCATACGCAGCCAGCGAACCAGCCACCAGACGTATGTCGCCGCGGCGCCGCACGCCCACAGCACAAAAAAAATCGTGACGGTGCTCAGGCTTGCCGGTTCGGCTGGAACCCCAGCAGCTAGGGACAGGTGCGCCACAGGCATTGCTGCGATAGGAGCCGCAGGCTCCGCGATCATCGGCGGGATCGGCACGACACTGCTTGAAGCAGTCCGCCATGTCATGGCGTGAAATATCGCCACCAGCGGCGCAATCGGGACCAGGAATTTCAGCGACGCGGCGAGCCAAATGCAAAACCGGGTATTTGCCCGATTTTCACGAAACGCCAGCGTCAGGAGCGCCGCCAGCACTGCAAAGAGGGTCGATTGCCAAAGGTGATCAAACTCAAATGTCATCATGGCTGGCGTTCCTCCTTCGCGAGCTTGCGCAAAAGCTTTTCCGCCTTCTGGACATCTTCAAGCGTGAGTTTCTTGCCCTCGATCAGGTGGGTCATGATGGGCTGCATCTGCCCGCCAAAGAGGGCCAAAAAGTCATCAACCAAACGCCGCTGCGCCACATCGCGCGAGATCACCGCCTCAAAGATATGTGCGTTGCTGATCTTCTTGGCACGGCGAACAGCTTTCTTGGCTTCCAGCCGATAAACCATCGTTTGAACCGTGCTGTATCCCGGACGGCTCGCTTGCGGGAAGGTCTCCTGAATCTCGCGGATGGATAACGTTCCGCCGGTCCAGAGGGCTTCCATCACTTGCAACTCAAGTTTGCTGAGCTTTGGCAATTTCATGGCCACCCCGATCTATGACACTTGTCATAGAATCTACCTCATCTGAATTTAGTTTGACAAGTCTCCTTTTCTTTTGGCCGTAACCGGCAGATTTAAAAAGGGAAATGGCGGCGCTGGAGGAGGCGCAGTCCGCTGCATCATGTCGCCGTTGTTCGGACCAATCCCGTTGGGCACGACCGAACTAATCAATTCCGGGTTCTGTCTTGTTTCCGGAATTTGCCAATGGGGGTCGCGGTCCCTCGCGCGCGGATTTATCGACGGTCAAGCGGAAAATATCGGGCCTCGCATAGTGTCCGGTGACATCGAGGTCATAGCGTCCTTTCACGACATCGCGCAGGTCGACTTCCGCCGTCACCAGGCCTTCGCCGTCATAGAGAGGTCCGGCCATCACATCGCCAAGCGGCGAGACGATCACGCTGCCGCCTCGGATCAGCGGCCGGCCTGAAGGCCAATCCCGATGCAGAGCGCTTGTTGTGTCGGGAGCCGGCAGATATTGACACGCGCTCACGACGAAGCAGCGTCCTTCATAGGCGATGTGCCGCATCGTCGCCTGCCAGATGTCGCGCTCGTCGACCGTCGGCGCACACCAGATTTCGATTCCTTTGGCGTACATCGCCGTGCGGAACAGCGGCATGTAATTCTCCCAGCAGATGGCGGCGCCTACCCTGCCGGCGGACGTTTCGACGATCGGCATGGTGGAACCGTCGCCCTGCGCCCAGATAAGTCTCTCGCTGCCGGTGGGCATGAGCTTGCGATGTTTGGCGACCAGTTCGCCCTCGCTTGAGAAGAAGAGCACAGTGCAATAGAGCGTCGTTCCTGCCCGCTCGACGACACCAATGCCGATCGACGCGCCCGTTGCGCGGGCCAGCTGCGATAGAAGCTCCGTCTGCGGTCCGGGCACGTCGATGGCCTCTTCCCAATAGCGCGCATAGGTCTCGCGTCCCTCCGGCGTGCGAAACCCCACACGGGCACCGAAGTCTTCGCCTTTGGGATAGCCGCCGAGAAGCGCTTCCGGCATGACGACGAGACGCGACGCCGAAACCTTGATCCGCTTTTCGTAGCCGAGGATCTTCTCCAGCGTCCGCTCCGTATCTTGCGGTTCGGAACCGATTTGGAGTGCAGAAATCGTAACTTTGCTCATCAGCCTGTGCCTTTATCCGATTGGAGTTTAGGGCCAGGAGTGGTTGCTTTCCATGGTCCGCAATGGCCAGCCAGGCTTCACTGATACGATGTTTTGAGCAAGGGCCGCTTCCGGCGCAAGGCGGTATCGTTGGCTTTCGGTGACCCATGACGGATCGCGCTGCGCCGGGCGGATGACTGATCGGGCTGGCGGCATTCCCGTGCCAAGCGCGCCGATTATGGGCGTTCGCTGGTGGCGCTAAGCGCTCGGCCGAGGAAAAACAACGGCCGGATCGACAGAAGCAGCGCGACAGCGACCAGCGGTCCCACCCACATGAATCTCTCAGGCTCGATGCGATGTTCTGCGAAAGCTGCCCGCAGCAACAGAACGCTCGCAGGAAGCACCAGCAACAATGCGGAGAGCGTTCCCGGTACGTAACGACGAAAGAACAGAGTTGCAAAAGTGTGTGGAACAAAGACGTTGATCGCCATGGCCAGAGCGTAACCGCAAAGAAGATAGTCGCCGAGCGGGACTGCCGCAGCCGAAAGCGCAACGCAGGCATAGGCGGCGAGCGTCAGCACAATCGCAGCGAAGCGGAATTCTTTGGCGCCAACAACAGGATACCAACGCCCGGCGCTCCGCGACCATTTCGGAAGTAGGATGGCTTCCTCCAGATTGTGTACGCTGATGGCGACGGCAAATGCTCCGCCAAGCATGGAAAAACTCGTCATGGTCGTACACCCCAAGAGCGGAAATTCGTTCTAGTTCGCTACGGCACCAAATTTTGCCCTTCGCCACCGCCTCGATTTTGGGACGACGTTCAAGGCCGAGGGGATGGTGGAGATTAGTGCATCAGCATAACAGAAGCATTTGTTTCATTGGCAACCCTTGATGTGCGTCGCATCGGTATGAAATATTGCGCAGAGAACAAGGCAGAGTTGTGTCAATCCGAATGCTGTGCTTCATTGTTGTTCGCAACAGCGTCATGAAGCGCGTCGCGAGGCGCGTTGACGATGACCTCAACACTCAGAATTAAAGGGACATAATACTTAATTCCCCATCTAATTTGTCGAGTTAAATCGTGAATTAAATATTGTGTCCTTTTGATTTTAGATCGCCGGGATATCGCAATTTGCTGCGGTCCTGTCCGGCCTTGGTTGCATCCGCCGTATCAAAAACACGACAAGCGACAGTCTGAAGCATCAGCCGGCCTCTTATAATTGCTATGATCCATCCGGCGGCGGTGGTCATCCCAGAATTGCCAATAAGTGAGGGTCCGCAATGTTTGCGAACGATACTCACGCACCGTCTTAGAGAGGAAGGGGTTTGATGCTGAAGACATTCGCCAGTATGGCACTGATCGCCGGGCTCGTTACCTGCGCACCGTCCTTCGCGCAGGATGAGCCAACACCTGGCGTGGAAAGCCCCGCCCCAGGCGTGCGGATCATTCACGGTGATGAGGTTCCCAGTATTGGCGTCGACGCCGCCGCCTTAGAGGCCGCGATCAAAGATAAGCATTCTTTCCGTGCCGTGAAGCCATTGCTCGGCGGCAATGGAATTCCTTCAATCGGCCCGGGCGGTACAACGGTGCACATTTACAAGGCGCATGACACGGTGACGGCTAAGAACTTGGTTGTCGTGCTGTTCGTCAAGGACAACACAATCGTTGACTACGCAATCCAAGACGTCGCAGCTCGGCATGCGAAGCCAAGTCAGCAGTAGCCGTTGGTGAATAGCCGCGGTCGATGCCGTCGGCGATGCTCTGTCGAGCGGAGGTATTTCAAAGGACAAAAGGGACCATCTGCATCAAAAAAATGTAGTAAATCCTGAACCCACAGCATGAACCGCGCGCGGTTGTCCCGGACGACGCTGCTTCATGTCGCTACTCTGGCCATTGTCACCTCCCGTTGTGCTCCCTATGATTTCAACCGGGGGAGATTGCCGTGAAGCGGTGCGGGGCGATTGCCTTGTTTTTCGTTGTGGGCGCAACTTCTGCGCCGGCTGCGGGCTATGACGATCTCAGCCGCGGCTTGTATGCCAACAGTGTCGGCGATAACGCCTTGGCGATTTCGTCCTTCACGGCGGCGCTGGCAGCAGGCGATCTCGCGCCGGGCTACATCCCGAATGCCTATTTCGGTCGAGCGAAGGCTTATCTTCGAACGGGCAAATGCGCCGAGGCGCTGTCCGACCTGAATGAAGTCATCAAGCGCAAAGCCGACGATATCGATGCCTATGAGTTGCGCGCCTCTGCGAAGCTCTGTCTGCATCAGCCGGATGCGGCCTGGGCCGATGCCGACGCGGCAATTCGGTCGCGGCCGGTCACCAGCGTTTACGAGAGCTTTGCGCGTCTGCAATGGAATTATGGATTTTTTCGCAAGCAACCGCGAATTTCGCACAAGCCTTCAAAGTGACTGGGCCAGGCAACCCTCACAGGCCTTACCTTGTTCTGTGGTACGCGATGTCCGCCTCCCGCGCTGGCATGCTCGACCAAGCGGCGCTCGCCGCCGATATGTCCGTCCTCGATTCCGACGATTGGCCGGCGGCGCTGCTGGATTTCTATCGCGGCAAATTGACGGCGGACCAGGTGAATTGCGCCGCCGCTCGGGGTGACGAACGGGCAGCTTCCGGCCAAAAATGCGAAGCCGATTTCTACATCGCCGAGTGGCAGCTCGCCAGCAACAATCCGCTCGCCGCCAAAGCGCTGTTGCAGGCCGCTATAGGCGAATGTCCGAAAACGTTTATCGAGTATTGCGCGGCCCAAGTCGAACTCAAACGGCAAACTCAAAAGCCAGAGGGGCAGCCGCTCGGGGGGAAGTAACATGCGCTATCGATTGTCTCTGTGTTTGGCGGGTTTGTTTGCGCTTGCGGTTGCGGCGCGCGCCGAAGAGCCGTGCCGCCTGGTGGCAAAAGCTTCGCTCAATAT